>NZ_OZ156463.1:0-2003671 GCF_964212635.1 Candidatus Thiodubiliella endoseptemdiera | reverse complement strand
TAAGAACGCTTCCTGTGGAATATCCACCCTACCCACACTACGCATGCGTTTTTTACCTTTCTTTTGCTTATCCAAAAGTTTGCGTTTACGAGAAACATCCCCACCATAACATTTAGCAGTTACATTTTTTCTTAGCGCTTTGACATTGGCTCGGGAGATGATTTTAACGCCAATACACGCTTGAATTGCCACATCAAACATCTGTCTTGGGATTAAATCTCTCATTTTTTCAGCGATTTCCCTGCCTTTCTTCACGGAATCATTACGGTGAATAATCAATGCCAAGGCATCAACAGCCTCTTGGTTAATCATAATATCTAAACGGATTAAATCAGATGTTTGATAACGCTCAAATTGATAGTCCATTGAGGCAAAGCCACGGGAAACCGATTTAAGTCTATCAAAAAAATCAAGCACCACTTCATTGAGTGGCAATTCATACACCATTTGCACTTGCTTACCTAGATAAGTTAGGCTTTTTTGCACACCGCGTTTTTCTACGCACAGGGTAATAACATTACCAACAAATTCATCAGTAACTAAAATATTGGCAGTAATAATCGGCTCTCTAAACTCTTCAATAAATTGATTTTCAGGCATCTTTGATGGACTATCAACCAACATTGTATTGCCTTTTTTATCAAGAATTTCATAAACTACCGTTGGCGCTGTGGTGATTAAATCTAAATCGTACTCTCGTTCTAAACGCTCTTGCACGATTTCCATATGTAACAAACCCAAAAAACCAATCCTAAAGCCAAAACCTAAGGCATCAGAATTTTCAGGTTCATATTGCAGTGCTGCATCATTCAAACGCAATTTTGCCAAAGCATCACGAAATTTTTCATAATCCTCGCCTGAAATAGGAAAAATACCAGCAAATACGCGGGGTTGCACAGGCTTGAAACCCTCCAATGGTTCAGTTGCTGAATTTTTAATACTGGTGATAGTATCTCCGACTGGCGCACCATCAATGTTTTTAATATTGGCAATCATAAAGCCAACTTCACCCGCCTTTAAACTGTAAGTTTTAAGGCGTTTTGGGGTAAATACACCGACTTCATCAACTAAGTGTTCTTGCTTGTTTGAGAAAATTTTAATCTTATCTTTGGCTTTAATCTCACCGTCAATCACACGAATAAGCGACACTACACCCAAATAATTATCAAACCAAGAATCAATAATCAAAGCCTTAATTGGGGCATCAAGGTCACCTTTTGGAGCAGGAATTTTTTCTACAATTTGTTCTAAAGTATCTTCAATACCGATACCCGATTTAGCACTCACATGCACGGCTTCCGTGGCTTCAACGCCAATCACATCTTCAATTTCATCAACAACACGATCAGGGTCTGCTGCGGGTAAATCAATTTTATTCAAAACCGGCACTACCTCCAAACCCTGCTCAAGTGCGGTGTAACAATTTGCTACCGTTTGCGCTTCAACACCTTGCGAAGCGTCAACAATTAACAACGCCCCTTCGCAAGCAGAAAGCGAACGAGAGACTTCATAAGAAAAATCCACATGTCCCGGTGTATCAATAAAATTTAATTGGTAAGTTTCACCATTTTTAGCATGGTAATCTAGCGTAACACTTTGTGATTTAATGGTAATGCCCCGTTCTTTCTCAATGTCCATTGAGTCCAACACTTGCGCTGACATTTCTCTGTCGCTCAAACCACCACAAAACTGAATAAAGCGGTCAGCAATAGTTGATTTACCATGATCAATATGGGCAATAATGGAAAAATTACGGATGTTCTTCATTGAAGTGATAAAATAGAAGTTTTTAAACGAGCCATTATACCGTTATGAATAAAGTTCAACCAACTACCTGCCAAGCCACGAGCAATTTAGAAGTCAGTATTCCCGACACTCAGGGGCGAAACATTATTTTATATTTTTACCCAAAAGATGCGACCCCAGGTTGCACCACCGAAGGGCAAAATTTCAGAGACAACCATCAGGCGTTTTTAGACGCAAATACAGTCGTTTATGGCGTTTCAAAAGATGATATGGCTAAACATGAAAAATTCAAAACCAAGCAAGCGTTCCCTTTTGAACTCATTGCTGATGTCGATGGTGATTTATGTGAAGCATTTGGCGTGTGGCAACTGAAGAAATTTATGGGCAAGGAATATATGGGTATTGTGCGTTCTACCTTTATCATTGATGCTGATGGTAATATCCTAAAATCTTGGGACAAAGTCAGAGTCAAAGACCATGTGCAAGAAGTTTTACAAACGGTACAAGCGTTATGAGAGACCTTTGCATAAATATGAATAATCATCAAAACGCCATCTTTCATCAAATTACAAACTTTTTAAAAACACCCTTAGCCCTGCTAGGAGTGGATTTAAAAAATTTCCAATTTAATAAAATCTGTCATTTTGCTAATCATCCCTATTTATGCAAAGGTCTCTATGAGTAATACGGATATTAATGTAGATATTGATGAAGTTAATAAGTTTGCCACTTTGGCGTCTCGTTGGTGGGATAAAAATTCTGAATTCAAACCCCTACACGACATCAACCCACTACGCCTAAACTACATTAAAGAAAAATGTGGTGGCTCGTTACAAGGCAAAAAAATCCTTGATGTTGGCTGCGGTGGTGGTATTTTGGCAGAATCTCTCGCCCTAGAAGGTGCAATTATTACTGGTATTGACATGGCAGAAGCAGGACTAGAAGTAGCAAAGCTTCACCTGCTTGAATCGGGCTTAGAAGTTGATTATCAAAAAATCCCCGTGGAAGCGTTTGCCAAAGACAATGCCCAAGCCTTTGATATTGTTACCTGTTTAGAAATGTTAGAGCATGTGCCCGACCCAAGTTCCATCATCAAAGCATGTAGCGAACTCGTTAAAACCGATGGGCAACTATTTTTCTCAACCCTTAACCGCAATGCAAAATCCTATTTATTTGCCATTATTGGCGCAGAATATGTGCTCAATTTATTACCCAAAGGCACTCATGATTGGGACAAATTTATCCGCCCAAGTGAAATGGAAGCGTGGGCAAGGCATTCAGGTTTAACGCTAAAAAATATGATTGGTATGACTTACAACCCATTCACAAAAACCTATAAACTTGAAGACGATGTGAGTGTAAATTATCTATGTCATTATCAAAAGTAATATTAAAAAAATCACAAATAAAAAAGCCTATGGTTTAGATGGTGGCAGTGGCTGTTCTAATCTTGGGGCTATGTATCGCAAAGGCGAAGGGGTTAGACAAAATAAAATTCAAGCTTTAAAATATTTTGGCAAAGGTTGTGATTTAAGAAGTACACACACTTGCAAAAAATACTCCTTATTAAATCAGGAAGTCAATAAATAATGGAAAAAATACTGTCAATTTTTATACTTTCATTAAGTTTAAATACCCACGCAATGTCGCCAAATGAAATGTTGGTAATTATCGGTGCAGTAAAATACTACAATGAAAACTGTTCAGGGCTAAATACAGCAGGTTATCACAGGATGAACAAAGGTTTAAAGCGTTTTAAAATGGACAGAACGCCAGTGTCCGTGCTAGAACAACATCCTTTGGCAGTATCAAGTTATAAAACGGCTGAAAAATTTGGCTGTGCTGGCACAAAACGAGAGGCACATAAAGCAGGATTTGGGCAATATATCAACTAAAAAGTTGCTCCATATTCTTTTTTCCCGTCTTCGTCTTTTTCACCTAATTCCAACACCACAAATGCCACAGCATTCACTTTTTCATCAGACAAACTTAAGTGCGCATGTTTGATGCCCTTTTCCAAAAGATACTGTCGTAATTTTTCCGAAGGAATGAAATATGGTTTACCCTCTTCATTGTTACGCACGGTCAAATCTTTAAAACTCACAATCTTGCCAATACCAGTACCCAAGGCTTTAGCAAAGGCTTCTTTGGCGGCAAATCGTTTGGCACAATAAGCGGCACTGTCGCCTTTATTGGCAAATAGCATGGCTTCGTGTTCGGATAAGATGCGCTTTATCAATCCCTCTTTATTTCTGTTTAAGATATGCGCCATGCGCTCAATATTGATAATGTCTGTGCCAATGCCGTAAATCATAATCTCGCCTTTAGTAATAAATCTTTCATTTCTTGTGTTGCTTGCACCAAACCAACGAATACCGCTCTAGCAATGATAGAATGCCCGATATTTAGTTCAACAATCTCGGGCAATTTTGCGATTGCCATGGTATTTTCTAGAGTTAAACCATGCCCTGCATTAACTTGTAAACCGAGTGAATGGGCATAAGTGGCCATAGCTTTGATGCGTTCAAACTCTGCAACTTGCTCTGCACCTGTGGTGTCTGCGTAATGCCCTGTGTGTAATTCTATCACTGGCGCACTACATTCTTTAGCGGCATCAATCTGGGTTTTTTGTGCATCAATAAATAATGATACAACAATATTTGAGGCTTTTAATTGTACACAAACATCTGTCATTCTAGAAATTTGACTAGCGACATCCAACCCACCTTCAGTAGTCAATTCCTCGCGTTTTTCAGGCACTAAGCAACAATCTTGTGGTCTTATTTTGTCAGCGATAGCAACCATTTCATCGGTGGTTGCCATTTCTAAATTCATTTTAGTCGTGAGTTTTTCACGCAAGATTTCCACATCTCTGTCTTGGATATGCCGCCTGTCTTCACGCAAATGCAGAGTAATACTATCTGCTCCCGCCTTTTCACACAACAAAGCACCTTCAATCGGCGAAGGATAATCCGTGCCTCTGGCTTGCCGAATGGTGGCAATGTGGTCAATATTAATGCCTAAATAAATACTCATATCTTTTTTACTTTGTGAAAAAATAAAGACCGACTTTGCAAAGGTTTATCGCCCAACAAAGATTGTAGTCTCACTCTATTTAAATTCCTACTTATTCTTAATTGCACCGCATTTGGCAATTCTGTTACTTCTTCTGCCGACAACAAGCCAATCAATTTACCCGATATTTTACCTGTGCTACTCAATAAAAAACCAACCTGAGGCTGATAATCATAATAACTATCCTCCTTAATCTTGTCTCCATTCACATCATTTTCAAAGTCAAATCCATAACCCAATTCAATCAATAAATTATGCTCAAATATTCGCAACAACCAATGCTGTGATTGCTTTTCTAACCCAATAAGTTGACGAATAAAACACCGATAAATCTCAAATAATTGAGAATGCGAATCTTGCTCCTGCAACAATCGAACAATAAGTTCATTGACATACATCCCCAGTATCAGTGTCTCTCCAAATAAATTCCTAGGCTCATCATCCACCTCCCAGTCTGTTAATGTCTTTAACTCGCCTCTGCCATAAAATGAAATATTCATCTGCTGAAACATCTGTACAGGCATTTTTGATTTACGCGACCCTCGCCCAACAAGACGAATTCTGCCATACTCCTGGGTAAAGAAATCCAACAACAAAGATGACTCTTTAAACGCCCTACGATGAATCAAAAACGCAGGCGTTAACTCAACCTTAGTCATACCCCAAAGAAGCCAATGCCCGCTTACTGTCAGACCAGCCTGTGGAAACTTTTACCCAAAGTTTTAAAAATACTTTGCGGTCTAAGAAGCCTTCAATGCTTTGACGCGCCTCGGTACCAATAAGTTTGAGCATATCGCCTTTATTACCGATGACGATAGTTTTTTGTGAGTCTTTTTCTACCAAAATTCTAGCGGAAATTCGTTGCATTCTGCCATCTAATTCATATTGTTCAATTTCCACGGTTAAATCATAAGGCAATTCATCTTCCAAATGACGCATTAGTTTTTCACGAATAAATTCAGCAACAACAAATTTTTCACTTCTATCGGTGATGAAATCTGCGTCAAAAATATTGTCTTGCACTGGTAGATATTTCAAAATCAACGCACGCAAAGCAGTGGTGTCATTTTTTTTAAATGCTGAGAGTGGGAATAAATCACTTGGCTGATATTTCTCACCAATTTTTTCTAAAAAAGGCAGAACTTCATGATTGGATTTTAGTTTGTCAATTTTATTTACACACAAAATTACAGGCACTTCGGCTTGCTCTACATGCTCTAAAACGCGAGCGTCTTCCTTGGTCCATTTACCGACTTCAACCAACCACAAAATAATATCCACATCTTTAACACTTGAACTCGCCGCCCTATTCATATAGGCATTAATTGCTTTTCTATTACCAATATGCATCCCCGGTGTATCAACAAAAATCATTTGATAATCCTCTGTAGTATCAATCGCATGAATACGATGGCGAGTAGTTTGCGGTCGGTGCGAAGTAATAGAGAGTTTTTGACCAATAAGTTCATTCGTCAAAGTCGATTTGCCGACATTAGGACGACCGATAATGGCAATGAATCCTGCTTTATGTGTCATAATTTTTCCAATTTTTTTAATAAAGTTTCAGCACACATTTGCTCTGCCCTTTTAATGCTTTTGGCTTCTTGCTCAACTTGCATTTTCTGGTCTTGCAACAAACAACGCACTATAAAAAGTGCATTATGGTCCTTGCCCATGGTTTTAATCAGTGTATATTGCGGTAAAGTTTGTTTGAACTTTTGCAAATGCTCTTGTAATTTTGTTTTGAAATCTTTGAGCGTATCATTCGGATTAATTTCATCCAAATATTTTTTAAACAAAGTCAAAATCAAGGTATTCACTGCTTCAAATCCAGATTCTAAAAAGACAGCACCCAAAATAGCTTCCACTGCATCAGCTTGAATGGATTTGCGATTGTGTCCACCACTTTTCAATTCGCCTGGACCTAAAATTAGCAAGTCTGACAATTTAATATCAGCTGCAATTAAACCCAAAGTCTGCCCCCTAACCACATAGGATTTAAAACGAGATAGTTTTCCTTCACCAATATGTGGAAAACGCTGATACAGCTCTCGTGCCACTACCACACCCAAAATGCTATCACCCAAAAACTCTAAGCGTTCATTGTTATTTTTTCCGACACTACGGTGCGTCAAGGCTTGTTTTAACAAGTCAATATTTTGAAATTGATAATTAATTTTTTTCTGTAATTTTTCCATCGCTGGTATTCGTTTATAATAGTCGCCATTATAAAACTCAAAATTCCTATGTTTTGGCAAGAAGATATTAAAGAAGAACATTTTACGCTTCCTGAAACGATTCAAGACGCTGTGTTTAGCATTCGTGCCAAAGTTTTGCCGATGGACCACGCCTATCTTTTGTCGCAAGGGCTGCTAAAACATTTACCCTGGTTGGCGGAAGTAAATGCGGGTATTTTTGACATCAGCGTAGCTGACGGCAATGGCTGGGAGCAAGATGAATCGGGGCTTTACTACCCTTCCAAACGCTCAAAACTCAATATCCGTGTACCGCAAGAAAAATTAGAAATTGTACGAGAATTAGCGGGTAAGACACTGGATTTAGGCGATTATAGCGTCGATATCATTAAAGCATTAGACTCAAAACTGATGAGTAATATGCAAATTGTATTTGCCAAGCATGTAGCTTGTGACAAAAGTGCGAGTGAAGAAGAATTTTTACAGGTGGCTTTTACCCAACTTCAAGCGCTCGGCATTCAACCTAAAAAGATGATGGCAGGACTACAAAGAAGCATTACCACGCCCGATGGCACGATTCACACTCGGTCACTAATGGTGGCTGATATGCGTAAAGTTGAGTCCGTCACCCTGCAAGAGCAAGGTATTGGCGAACATCGCTTGTTAGGTTGTGGATTATTTCTTCCGCAAAAGGGAATTGAATCAGTTGACGCGGTTTAAATCTTTTTAACAAACTCAGATTTCAGTTTCATCGCACCAAAGCCTGGAATTTTACAATCAATATTGTGATCGCCATCGCAAAGACGGATGTTTTTCACTTTTACGCCTACTTTAATGGAAGTCGAAGTGCCTTTCACTTTCAAATCTTTAATTACAGTAATGGTATCACCGTCGGCTAATACATTGCCATTTGAGTCTTTAATAACCACCTCTTCTTCTACCAAATCAGCAGCTGAAAATTCATATGCACATTCTGGACAGACTAATAAATTGCCGTCTTCATAAACATATTCAGAATTACATTTTGGACAATTAGGTAGATTCATACTGTAAATGGGTATTTAATAGGTTCATGATACTCGTAGTTTATCAGTTCAAAATCATCCATTGTTACCCAAGTTTCTAAATCTTTAAGAGTTTTAACTTCTGGGTTGATTTTCAGTGATGGCAATGCCATGGGTTCACGATTTAACTGCTCGTTTTTGAAAATTTCTACTTGATCTTCATATAAATGCACATTAGATAGATGGTGACGCATTTTCTTGGCTTTTTTACCAGTGATTTGTGCGGTGATTAGCAATAAAAATGCCACTTGTAAATGGTTAAAAGGTTGTCCTAATGCATAGTCACTACTGCGTTGATAACTTTCAAGATATAAATCATCACCCAATAAATTAAAATGGTGTGTGTGCATACAAGCAGGCAAACAAGCACGATGAGTGAGATTAGGGTGGTTAAAAGTCATAATTTCGCGTCTATCGTCAATGCCTTGCGATAAATCAGTGACAATCTTTTTATATTGATCTAATGGCTCATCATCTTCGATACCAGGGAAAGCACGGCCAATGACGCCGTAGCAAAGCCCCATATCGTCTTCACCAAGACGGTGTGGATTATCAAGCCATGCTTGGTTTTCATTAGCATTAGCATTCCAAGTATTGCAACCGAGTTCTCTGAATTGTTCTGCACTGCGATAGCCACGAATATAACCCAACATTTCAGCAATAGCAGATTTCCAAAAGAGTTTTTTAGTGGTAACCAGGGGCACAGTGCCATCGGATAAATCGTGTTCAAATGACGCACCAATAATCGTCAAAGTTTTTTGCCCTGTGCGGGCGTTAGACAGCCAGACGCCTTCGTCTAAAATTCGTTTTCCAATATCAATATATGCTTTCATAACCGTTTCGCTTTTAGAAGTAAAAAAGCACCCAATACAATCATCGGTAAACTGAGCAACTGCCCCATTGTCAGCCATTCAAATGCTAAATAACCCAATTGTATATCGGGCACTCTGACAAATTCAATGATAAATCTAAATAACCCGTAAAGGATTAAAAATAATGCAGAAGTTGTCATTGGTGTACGATATTTACTACTGAATGCCCACAGCACCACAAATAACACCAAACCTTCTAAAAATGCTTCGTATAATTGCGATGGATAACGGGCAACACCCTGTTCTTGAATAAACATTCCAAATGGACTGGTAGTAATTTTACCCCAAAGTTCGCCATTTATAAAATTCCCTATTCGTCCAAAGCCCAAGCCTAATGGTACAAGTGGCACGACAAAATCAACTGTGGTAAAAAAATTTTTATTGTATTTGCGATTAAATAGCCACATCGCCAAAGCCACACCGAGGAAGCCACCATGAAAGGACATACCGCCATTTTGCAAAGCAAAGATAGATAGTGGGTCGGCAATAAAAGCACCGAGATTATAAAACAAAATATATCCCAAGCGACCGCCAGCAACCACGCCGATAGCCCCATAGAAAATCAAATCCTCTATTTGCTGTTTATTCCAACTATTCAATTGTTTGGCACGATAATTTGCCAAAAGATAAGCGCTTAAAAACGCCAAAAGATACATTATGCCATACCAATAAATTTGGACAAAGCCTAGGTCTAATGCGATTGGATTGATATTAGGATAAATCATATTTTGTATATATGGTGCGCTCGAGGTGATTTGAACACCCAACCTTTGGCTTCGGAGGCCAATACTCTATCCAATTGAGATACGAGCGCATAAAAGGATGCAAAAGTTGTTAAATAGTTTTAGTTACCAGAGCAAAAAACAGCCTGCATATTAGCAACCAATTTTAGAATTTTTGCATCTTTTACCTTGCATAAAATTCGGTTGCCTTCACGACGAGACTCAATAATATTTTTAGTTCTAAGAATTTCAATATGTTGTGAGATATTTGACTGAGAGGAACCAACTTGCTCAACAATTTCAAGCACTGGCAATTCATCGCCTTTTAGTGCACATAAAATCTTTAAACGCAATGGGTGTGCCATCGCTTTTAAGGCATTAGTTGCCTTTTCAATATCCCCTTCTCTTTCTAATAATTCCATTTTATTTGTTATTTTTATAAATTAAATCCTGCCTAACATACCATACACACCGTATCTTCTGACTTTACTACGCACCATTCTTTGATAGTAATTAATCAAACTGTCATAATTAAGTGCAACATCAAAAACCTGCCACTTGTTTGCTTGATTTTGATGAAATGACAAATCTAGGTTAAAGCCGAAGCGGAAAAACCCCTTGGCATTAAGCCTAACAATAATGATATCACCGCCCATTGCCGGTCTTGCGGAAATAAAATTAAATGATTTTGATTGACCTTGAGCTAGCCTTTCTAATAAGGTGTTAATAATATTTTTTTTAAGCAAACTAGAAAAATACTTGAATTCTTCTTTATTCAGATTTACGCTACCTGCTGAAACTTCATTCACAATATACTCAAAATCAAATAATGGGGTAATTTCTCGCTCAACTAAAAACCTCATCATTTGCGGTGAATAAGTCGCCATACCCGTAAGTTGATTGAGTTTAATAATAGCTGATTGGATGACCTTAGCAGGCCCTTCTCTTGGTGCTTCTTCATATGCAAGTGCAACTGATGACATCAACAAACTAAGCATTAACAGCAATGTGTGTAATTTTTTCATTTTTTCTCCACTATCTAAATAATAAAAACAAGTAAAATCAGGTTCTTTAAAAAATGCTATTATATCTACTTTTTAAACTTATATAAGGAAATAACTATATTATGATTTTATTAAAACACCTATTTATCTCTATTGCTCTTGTGCTAAGCGTGCCCACATTAGCAGATTCTACTACAAAGAAATTGAGTGCCGCAGAAAAACAAAGTTTACAAAGTTTTTTTACCGACCTTGAGGCATTTACAACTGCTTATAGCAAGATTAAAGGATTGTATGTAGAAGAAGCAGATAATAAAAAACTCTTTACCAATGCCATTAAAGGCATGGTCAGCGGACTTGACCCGCACTCTACTTACTTAGAACCAAAAGAGCAAAAAAATCTATTAGAAAGTGCATCTGGTAAGTTTGGTGGATTGGGCATTGTAATCACTAAAAAAGATGATGCTATTCAAGTCATTTCCCCAATTGACGATACCCCTGCTTATAGGGCAGGAATTCAAGCAGGTGATAAAATCATCAAAATCAACGATAAAATTGTGCGTGAAATGACATTAGAAGAGGGTGTTAGTCTGATGCGTGGCAAGGCAGGAACAGATATAGAAATCACTATTTTGCGTAAAAACACAAAACCATTTGCAGTAAATATTACCCGTGAGATTATCACTATTATATCGGTTAAAGGCTATTTACTCGAAGACGGTATTGGCTATGTACGCGTTTCCAGTTTTCAAAAACCAACTACCGATTTATTAGAAAAAACCATTGAACGCCTAAAGGAAGAAAATGATGGCTATTTAAATTCTCTCATTCTTGATTTAAGAAACAATCCAGGTGGCGTGTTAGATGGTGCTGTCAATGTTTCTAACTTATTCCTTGATGATGCTGGTACTATCGTCTATACCAAAGGCAGAATTCGTGGTTCTAATACTAAATTTGTTTCCGATTCAGGCGACATCTTAAATGGCTCACCAATGGTGGTTTTGATTAATAAAGGCTCTGCTTCAGCATCAGAAATTGTGGCGGGTGCATTGCAAGATCATAAACGCGCAATCATTATGGGTAATACCTCTTTTGGCAAAGGCTCAGTGCAAACCATCCTTGAATTAGAAGGTGGTTATGGTTTAAAAATCACCACAGCAAGATACTACACCCCAAATGACCGCTCTATTCAAGCCAAAGGTATCGAACCTGACATTAAACTCAAAAACATCAAATTAGGCGAGGAAAAAGACAGCATTATAGAAACCCAAGAAAGTGATTTAAAAGGACATTTAGAGGTGGAAGACCCTTCTAAATTATCTGATAAGGAAATTTTAAACGCACAAAAAAGCAAAAAATCAGAAGAAAATAAAAAAGCACTCGCCAAACTTGAAAAAGATTACTTTGTGCTTCAAGCACACAATCTACTCAAAGCACTCACTGTATTACAAAAATAAAATGGCTGTCATTCTTTCAGTTGCAAATCAAAAAGGCGGTGTCGGCAAGACCACTACTGCGGTAAATCTGAGTGCCGCACTCAAAACCGTTAAAAAGCGTGTGCTTTTAATTGACATTGACCCACAAGGCAATACAACGATGGGTTGTGGCATTGACAAAAACAATCTAAAAAATTCTACCTGTGAATTACTATTAGGCGAATGCAGTATTGAAAAAGCAATTACCCATTCAGATGCCGTTGAGATTGATGTTATTCCTGCTAATATTAATCTCATCGCTGCCGAAGTTTCCCTACTTAAAGACGAGCATTTAGAATATCAACTCAAAAATGCTCTTGCCAAAATTGACAACCAATATGATTATATAATTATTGACTGCCCGCCCTCGCTAAATATGCTCACAATTAACGCATTCACCGCGTCAAAAGGCATCGTCATCCCAGTGCAATGTGAATATTATGCCTTGGAAGGGCTAAGTGCTTTGATACAAACCATTGAAAAAATTAAAGCAACCACCAACCCCGATTTAGAAATCACTGGATTGATTAGAACAATGTATGACGCACGCAACAACTTATCAAATGAAGTCTCAGTTCAATTACAACAATATTTTTCTAACAAAGTATTCAAAACTATCATCCCTAGAAATGTAAAATTAGCAGAAGCACCAAGCTTCGGTCAATCAGCAATTAATTATGCAAGGTCATCCAAAGGGGCAATTTCATACATATCGCTCGCAAGCGAAGTGGTGAGAAAAACAACAATAAATTAATAAATAAAATGACAAACTCTTCAAAATTAGGACGCGGATTAGATATATTATTAGGGCAAACAGGCGATAATGGTCAGCCTAACAATAACCTAAAAACACTGAATGTAAACGAACTGCAACGCGGAAAATTCCAGCCAAGAGATGATTTTGATCCTGATGCACTGAACGAACTTGCCAACTCAATTTCTGCACAAGGTGTCATCCAACCTCTCGTTGTTCGCAAAATTACCTACGATAAATACGAAGTCATTGCTGGTGAAAGACGCTGGCGCGCTGCCAAAATTGCAGGGCTGAAAGAAGTCCCTGTTATCGTTCGTGAAATTGATGATCAGGTGGCACTTGCTATCGGTCTGATTGAGAATATCCAACGCGAAGCCCTTACTCCGCTTGAAGAAGCCAAAGCCCTGCGACAATTAATCGAAGATTTTAAAATGACGCACGAAGAAATCTCACATGTCGTTGGTCGGTCTCGCTCCAGTGTTAGTAACTTAATCCGCTTGTTACAACTCAATGATAAGGTTAAAGCCTTACTCAGTAGTGGCAAAATAGAAATGGGTCACGGTCGTGCTTTATTACCATTAGCAACAGAACAACAATTTGAAGTCGCCAACCAAGTCGCAAAAAAACAACTTTCCGTGCGTCAAACCGAGGAACTAGTCAAACGCATCCTCAATCCAAAGCCAGTCAAATTTAATCAAGTTGACCCTCGCATTGAAGCACTATCAAACACTTTGACAAAGGAACTCAACTCAAAAACCGAGATTAAAACCAATGGCAACAAAGGTAAAATCATCATCCACTACCAAACCGAAGAAGAGCTCAACGCACTTTTAAAACACATTAAAAAAGGACAATCCTAAGATTATCCTTTTTAAGGTCAGCAACCAACTAACCTGCACAACAAAAAAACTAAAACATCTTTTGACAAGGTCGAACCTTGTCAATTAGAACTTCCAACGGAGGGTGCCTTCGATGCCGTTGCTGTGGGCTTTGTTGTTGGTGGATTGGGTGCGTTGGTAGTTGATGGTGGTGTTGGTGTCGCCTTTTTGGTAGGTGATGCCTAGTTTTAGGCTTACTTCTTGCTCGGCGTTTTGGCTGATGTAGGTGGTGCCTTCTCTGCGAATGTCGGATTTGTATTCGAGGTTGGCGAAGCGGGTGAGGTTGCCGTCTTCGTAATCGCTGGTGTGATTGATGTCAACACCGATGGCAAGGGCTTCGTCGGTGGCGGTTTCGCTGTTGGTTAAGGCGTCGGTGGCTTTCATTTTGATGCGGCTGATGTCGTAGCGCACGAAAGGAGAGAGATTCAGCGCTTTAGCCTTTAAATCAGCACGATAGGCAACGGAGGCGAAGTAGCCGTTGCTGTTTTGGTCGGTGGTGCCAGCACCAGTGGCAGTGGTGCTGTTGACTTTGTGGGTGCCTTTGGCAATGCCGAGGACGGCTTCGATGGCACTTTGTTTGTTGATGTCAATGGCACCGTAACTGGAGAGTGTGTATTGCGTGGTGTCCACATCACCTGTGAAATCGGTGCCGGTGGCGGTGCGGTCTTCTTTGCCTAAGCCTAAAGCGAAACCAATCGTTTTGGTTTTGTCAATGCGTCTGTCCATACCGACATTGATGGATTTGAGGTTAAACTCAGTTTTGTTAGTGCCTGTGCCGTTGCTTTCACCGATGATGATTTTGGCGCTTGTCCAAGTGTCCCAGCGGTTAATCTTGTGATTAGGGGTGGGAATGATGCTGGACATTCCATTGGCATTTAGCACTTGATTAAACGCCGTGCCGAGGTTGTTATCGGTAAAACTGACTTTAATGCCGTTGACAAAGCCGCTAGCAGTAAAACCACTTTTTTGGTTCTTTTGACGACGCAGATGTGACAATCTGCCCATCACCGTTTTACTGACTCTAGCAAGCAAAACTTTAGCAGCGACTTTGGATTCTTTACGCACGGCAGTGGCAATGACTTCGGCATTGTTGTTGACTTTGACGGTAACACTGTCAGCGGCACTGGTGTAGGTGCCATCGCTGGCAGTAACGCTAAAGGTGAAGTCCTTGCCTTCCATGGCACTGGTGGTGGCAAAGGTAGCAGTTTTGGTGTTGGCGTTGGTTAAAGTAACACTGTCGCCAGCGGTTTGTGTCCAAGCGTAAGTTAGCGCAGCGTTGTCGCCATCAGGGTCATTACCTGTGGCACTGAGGGTAACGGTTTTGTCAATGCTGGTGGTGATGTTGTTGCCAGCGTTGACGGTTGGGGTTTGTTCGGCGAGGGTATCGGCGAGGTTGTTGAGGGTGATGGTGATATTGGCAGTTTTGGCATCGGCATCAGTGCCTGTGATTTCAACAACTAGGGTGTAGGTTTTGGTGGTTTCATAATCTAAACCTGTAGCGGCAACTTGGATTTGTCCTGTAGTTGGGTTGATTTTGAAGAAGCCATCGGTGTTGCCAGCGGTAATGCTAAAAGCAGTGGTTGAGCCTGTGGTGGTAATGGTGCCAACGACGGCATCAACGGCTGCGTTTTCATCAACGCTGAGGGTTTGGTTGTTAACGGTGAGGGTTTGCTCGTTGAGGTTGTTGATGGTGATGGTAATAGCTTGAGTGGTGGTGGAAAGGGTGTCGTTGACTTCTAATATAAGGTCGTAAACATTGTTGTTGCCATTGTCAGTAGGGGCGTCAAAATCAGGGGCAGTTTTAAAGGTAACGACGGCACCGTTAATATCAAATTGACCAGCGTCTGTGCCGCTGATGCCGTAGGTTAAGGCTGTGTTGCCGATGTCGGTGGCAGTGATGGTGAAGGCGGTTTTGCTGGTGCCTTCATCGCGACTGATGTTATCGGGGTTGGTAATATCGGCTGGGTTGGGGTTGGCGATGACATTGATGGTAATGGTGGCAGTTTTATCATCGGCATCGGTGCCGCTGGCTTGCACGGTAATGGTGTGTGTGGTAATGGTATCGGCTAGGGTGGTTTTGACTTTAATCTCGCCGCTATTACTGTCAATTTTGTAATTGTCTTTGTTTGCACCACCAGTAATTGACCAAATGTTGACGGTGCTGCTGCCGCTGCTTAGGGCGACGGTGCCGACGGGAGTGTCGATGGCTGAGCCTTTTAAAACATTCATTTGCTGGTTGTTTAGGGCAATGGTGTTTTCGTTGACATTATTAATAGTAATGGTAATGTCGGCGGTTTTTGGGTCGGCATCGGTTTTGCTGGCTTTGATGCTTAGGGTGTAACTTGTCTTGTTTTCATAGTCTAAGCCTGTTGTGGCAACTTGGATTTGTCCTGTTGCGTTAATCTTAAATAATCCAGCATCGTTGCCACTGGTAATGCTAAAAGCAGTTGGGGTGCCGGTGGTGGCAACGGTGCCAACCACGGTATCAACGGCTGCGTTTTCATCAATGCTAAGGGTTTGGTTGGCAATAGCAAGGGTGTTTTCATTGAGGATGGTGATGGTGATGGGTTGGGTGGTGGTGGAAAGGGTGTCGTTGACTTCTAATATAAGGTCATAAACATTGTTGTTGCCATTGTCAGTTGGGGCGTTAAAATCAGGGGCAGTTTTAAAGGTAACGACGGCACCGTTAATATCAAATTGACCAGCGTCTGTGCCGCTGATGCCGTAGGTTAAGGCTGTGTTGCCGATGTCGGTGGCAGTGATGGTGAAGGCGGTTTTGCTGGTGCCTTCTGCACGACTGATGTTGTTGGGGTTGGTAATGTCGGCAGGGTTGGGGTTGCTGATAACATTAATAGTAAAGTCTTGTTCAGTGGAGGTATTAGTGCCATCGCTGGCGGTGATTTTAATGTTGTGTGTGGCAGCGGCGGTGGCTACTTGTTTGATTTGTAACTTGTTACCAGCAATAATAAAGTTGGTGGTGTCGTCAACGCTGTAAGTTAGAGCGGTGGTGG
Source organism: Candidatus Thiodubiliella endoseptemdiera (assembly GCF_964212635.1). NCBI lineage: Bacteria > Pseudomonadati > Pseudomonadota > Gammaproteobacteria > Pseudothioglobaceae (SeqCode) > Candidatus Thiodubiliella > Candidatus Thiodubiliella endoseptemdiera. The sequence continues at coordinate 1,986,878 of NZ_OZ156463.1, read as the reverse complement.
TGTCAACATCATCAGCAGAAAGCGTGCCGATGGTGGTGTTCGCCGCTGCACCGATAACAATGTTGTTGTTGCTTAGGGCGATATTAGTTGGGGCGGTGTCGTCTATGTCGTTAATGGTGATGGTGAATTCTTTGTCAAAGGTATTCCCTGCACCGTCATCAACGGTGATTGTAAGGGTTTGGGTTTGGGCGGTTTCATAGTCTTGGGCAAATTTATTAACTAATGAGCCAGTGGATGTAATTGTAAAATCAGCGTTATTACTGGTGTAAGAAAATGTATTGTTGGCATCTGCATCGGTGGTTGTTAGTATGCCTATTGCTGAGTTCGCACTACCTGCACCTTCGTTAATGTCGCTCCTACTTAGGCTAATATCCGTGGGGGTTTCGTCGTTGACATCGGTAAGGGTAACGGTGATGTCTTGGGTGGCGTTTTTGTCGTCGCCGGTGCCTGTGGAGGCTTTGACTTTGACGGTGTAGGTTTTGGGTCGGGTGGTGGATTCAAAATCTAGGGTGCTGGCGTTAAAAGTTAAGGTGGTGCCGTTGAGGGAGAATAGATTGCTGGGGTTTTCAAGAATGCTAAAGGCAGTAGTATCATCGATGGGTTCTAAAGTATAGCTTGTGCTAGTGAAGTGTTTGTCGATAACTTCTGATATTGGATCATCGCTGGCTTCTAAAGTATGGGTTGTGCTAGTGCCTTCGGGTGCATTGAAGGTGGCAGGAGAATTGATGGCGAGGCTGCTGCAGTCGCCGCCAACGCAGAGGGTATAGTCGTTGTAAATAGTGCTGCCGACACTAACACTTACCATTTTTCCTGCAATAAGTGTGTCTCTATCGAATTCACAATCATTAGGTGTTTTTATAAATTCATGTGTTACTGGGTCTTGGCTTATTGTGCCTGCTGCAAGGCAACCTCCTATATTCTCATTACCTTTTCTTATAAAAATAGTGGCAGTTGGTAATCCTGCTTCAGTTGTAGCCCTTAGTTCCATGGAAAAAGGATTGATTACATAAACCTTTTTATTAACATAGTCGGGGTTAGATATGGCAAAGGCTTGAGTGGTAAGCAAAAGCAAAAAAGCGCTGATAACAAAACGAGAAAGTGTGCTGATGGTATTCATAATAATAACTCCTGAGTAAAAGTAAATGGGTTAAATGGTGCTGGCGATAAAACTCAACACTTGAGAGGGTTGGGATTTGGTGCCGTTGGGGAGGATGAAGTAGGCGATGAGGTGGCAGTATTGTCCTTCGTCGGCTTTGTTGATGATGATTTTGGGGCTGGCGGTGGCGAAGGTTTGGTTGTATTGGGTAAAAAGTTGTGGATGTTAGGTAAAAAACTGTAGGCGTGTGGTGTTTTTTTGTGGGTATTGCTGAATTTGCTCAGTAGTCTGTGTAAAAAATTAATGAATGTCCAAAAACCACTAAGAGTGGCTTGGGGTTTTGACTTGGGATTTAAAAGACTTTTACTGTTTAAATAAACACGCGCGACGGTGCTGTGATGTGCTGTATTATATGTAAATTTCATAAGTTGGGTATTATCCATAAAAAATAGGTTGTGTCAAGTGGTGCTAAGAAAGTCAGATATTAAGAATGACAATGTTTGACTTTTGTTGCTTTGCTTTTGTTTGGGTTTTAATCAATGATTCCATTTCTATTTAAGGTAAAGGTTTTTAACGCTTGCAGGGGGTTGGCGGAAAATATGCCACCAATATCGGCATGTGCCCAGATATAAAAGGCTCTGCCGATGATGTATTGTTCTGGGACAAAGCCCCAGAAACGGCTGTCGCTGCTGTGTGCACGGTTGTCTCCCATTACAAAATAATGCCCTTGGGGGACGATTAATTTAACATTTCTGGAATTTGTGTTAGGTGATAACAAAATATTGTGTGGGTTGGGGGCTAGCATTTCACGCTTGTGTTTGTATCCTGTCATACCTGTGCCTTTTTCTATGCCTTTGTAGGTGCCAATATTTTTGTATTTAATTGCTGTGCCGTTGACGGTAAGTTTGTCATTGATATATTCAATTTTGTCGCCTGGGATGCCAATCACGCGTTTGATAAAATCTGCTCCTTTGTAGGCTTTTTGGTGTTCGTAATTTGGGTATCTGAATACGATTACATCGCCTCGCTCTGGGTCGTTGATGTCTATTAGTTCTGTATTAAAAACGGGTAAATGGATGCCGTAGGAGAGTTTTTCTACTAATAAAAAATCGTAGGTTAAAAAAGTTGGCATCATTGAATTAGATGGGATTCTAAATGGTTCGGCAATGAAGCCTCTGAGTAAAAATACCAGTAATAATACGGGGTAGAATTCTGCACAGAGTTGCACGGCTTTGGAGCGGTGGTGGTATTTTTCTGATTTATTTAGTCTTAGGAAGCAGGCGAAATATAGCCATTTGGTTAGTAGGAATTTCTTTGTCGTTGGTTTGTTAAGTGCTGCTCCGCCCATAAAAAAATGGTCTGAAGCGACGATGATAAAGGCAATAATGAGAAATGTTGCGAGATAAGAGGAGACATTCCACGCTAGAAATGAGGAGGCGTTTTCGATAGTCATAAAATAATGGTCAAAAGTAAAAGGAGTTATTATATAATATTTCCCTTTACTTATATCACGGAGAAAACAAAATGGCATTAGCTGATTTAGAAAGAGATGGACATGGTTACTTGGTTGACTTAAATGATTGGAATGAAGATATTGCACGCGAATTTGCAGAAGAAGAAGGGGTTAATTTGACAGAAGACAGTTTTAAGTTAATTGCTTTTTTGCGTGAAGAGTATGTGAATAATAATGCGAATCAGCCTAATGAACGCAATATGGTTAAGGGTTTGAAAGATGACTGGGAAGGTAAATTAACGACTAAAGAGTTATATACTTTATTCCCTAAGGGTCCTGCGAAGCAAGCGGGGAAGATTGCTGGATTGCCTGAGACTAAGCGGAAAGGTGGTTATTAAGATTGGTTTTTAGGGAATGAAAAAAAGCACTGATTGGGTGCTTTTTTTATATTTGCATTGACAAGGTTCGACCTTGTCAAGGGGTGCGGTTTAAAATTCTTTGATGTTCATTCCAATAGAGTTGGAAAGTGATACAAAATTAGGGAAAGAAGTTGCTACATTGTCCACGCCGTCAATTTCAATCGCATATTTACATCGCAATGATGCTATTGCAAATGACATAGAAATACGGTGGTCGTGATGGGATTGAATTGTGTTTGTTGGTTTTTGGAAAATGCCTCCTTGAATTTTAATTCCATCTTCTAGGACTTGGTTTTTAATGCCTAGGATATTTAGCCCATCAGCCATTACTTGAATGCGGTCGGATTCTTTTACGCGTAATTCTTTAGCGTTTGTTAGAACGGTTTCACCTTGTGCGCAGGCTGCGGCAATAAAAATGGCGGGGAATTCGTCAATCGCTAGGGGGGTGAGTTCTGATGGGATATTGATGCCTTTTAATTCTGATGATTGCACGCAAATATCAGCCAGCAATTCGCCTCCAATCTCACGCTTATTTGATACGGTTAATTTTGCACCCATTAATTTTAAGATGTCAATCACGCCTGTGCGGGTTGGGTTGATATTGACTCCTTTTAAGGTGATGTTTGATTGCGGTGCGATACAGCCTGCTACCATAAAAAACGCTGCTGATGAAATATCACTTGGCACTTGAAATTGTGTGGCAGTGAGTTCATTGCCACCTGTCAGACATATTGTATTGTTGGTAATGTTCACTTGATAATCAAGTCCTTTGAGCATTCGTTCGGTGTGGTCGCGTGTGGTTTCTGGTTCGGTTATGCAGGTATTGCCTTGTGCATATAGACCTGCTAACAATACGCAGGACTTAACTTGTGCTGAGGCAACTGGCAAATTATAATGAATGGCTTTGAGTGATTGCCCGCCTTTAATCTTTAGAGGTGGTTTGCCATCATTGCTCTCAATCACTGCACCCATTGTTGTTAATGGGTCAATCACTCTGTTCATTGGGCGTTTGGATAATGAGACATCGCCTAGCAGTTCAGAATCAAAATCTTGTGCTGCTAAAATCCCTGACATTAAACGCATTGAGGTGCCTGAGTTGCCTAAGTTAAGTGGTGTGTTTGGTTTTTTTAAGCCGTGTAAGCCGACGCCGTAGATTGTAACTTTATCTCCCTTTCGCTGAATGTCAACACCCATTGCTTGAAATGCTTTGAGTGTTGCGAGTGCGTCTTCGCCTTGTAAAAAGCCGCTGACTTCTGTTGTTCCATTCGCCAATGAACCGAGCATAATGCAGCGATGTGAGATTGATTTATCGCCTGGGACTTTGATACTGCCGCTGAGTGTGTTGGCAGGTTGGATGATAAATTTAGACATTTAACCAATCGTCCCTTGCTGCTTTTGCATGTGCGAATAATGCTTCTATTTCTTGTGCTTGACCTTCTTTAATTAGGCGCGAAAGTTTATCTAAACTTTGTTGAAAACCTTTAATATGCTTGGTAATTTCATCAGGATTATTGATACAAATATCACGCCACATTGATGCATCTGATGATGCGATACGCGAAAAATCTTTAAATCCGCCTGCTGCATAACTGAGTGCATTTGAATCGCTTTCCATCAAATAATCCATTAATGAAAACGCCAACATATGCGGTAAATGCGATGTCATCGCTAATAAATCATCGTGTTTTTTATCGCTCATAATTTCCACCTTTGCTCCTATTGCTTCCCATAATTCACTGACGCTAACCACTGCTTGGGTATTTGCATTCTCTGTTGGTGTGAGAATAACACGCTTGCCCTCAAACAAACTGCCATCAGCTGCTATCACCCCACTTTGCTCTTTGCCTGCAATCGGGTGTGCGGGAATAAAATTCTCAGGTATTGTGCCGAATACTTCTTTGGCGGTCGCAATCACACTGCTTTTGGTGCTGCCGACATCTGAGATAATTACATCGCTGTTAATATGCGGTTTGATCATTTCAAAAATGCTTTGAAAGCTATTCACAGGCGTTGCAATCAATACTAAATCTACGGCTGATAATGCTTTGGTAATGTCTGTGCTATAGGTGTCAATCACGCCTAAATCTTGTGCTTGTTTCAGATTGTTTTCATTTCTGCCGTAGCCGACAATCGTTTGCACTTTTTTGGCTTTTTTTAAGCCGAGTGCGAATGAGCCACCAATCAATCCAACGCCGATAATGCAAATTTTATTCATATTAGTGATTTTAATGTATCAAGGAATGCGGTATTCTCATTTTTCGTACCTACAGAAATACGCACATAATTTGGCATTTCAACGGGGCGGACAATAAAACCTTGTGCTAATAACTGCTGATAAATTGCCATTGCATCACTTACTTTGATGGCAATGAAATTCGCAGAAGAGGGAATGTAAGATAAGCCGAGTGCGTCAAAACCTTTGGCAAGTTGCATCAATCCTTGTTTATTTTTACTTACTGATTGGGCGATAAATTCTTTGTCTGCTAATACTGCAATTGCCGCACTTTGGGCAATGTGATTGACATTAAATGGTTGACGAATGCGATTGAGATAATCGGCAATTTTAGCCGAGCAAATCGAATAACCAACCCGCAAACCTGCCAATCCATACGCTTTAGAAAAAGTGCGTGTAATTATCAAATTATCAAATTCTTGTAGCCATCCAATCGCATTATCATCGGCATCTAAATATTCAATATAGGCTTGGTCTAATACTACTGTTACTGTGTTTGGTACTTTTGATAAAAACGCATAAACCGCGTCATCGCTCAATAATGTACCTGTCGGATTGTTCGGATTAGCAATAAATATCAACTTGCTGTTATTGGTAATTGCTGACAACATCGCCTCTAAATCGTGCCCAAAATCTTTGGCAGGTGTTACCACCGCCTTTGCACCTAACGCCTGTGTTACCAATGGATAAACCACAAACGCATACTGTGAAAAAATCACTTCATCACAGGCATCACACACATAGGCTCTGGCGACCAATTCCAACAAATCATTTGAACCATTGCCCAAAGTAATCCCATCCGCTGACACTGATAAATGCCGACTAATCGCCTGTTTCAACTCAAATCCATTACCGTCAGGATAACGCCCTATCTCACTTGCTGCCTGCTCAATTGCCACTCGCACCTTTTGACTGGTGGGCAATGGATTTTCATTACTGGCTAATTTCACCACCTTGTCCAAACCTAATTCTCGTTGTAATTCGCTGATGGGTTTACCGCCTTGGTAAGGTTGCAGGGATTTGATGGCGGGGCAGATACTCATATTTTTTTGCTCTTGTAAAAGTGGATAAATTTTGGCGATTCCTTAACTTGTAGCCGCTACAAAACCGCAACAGGATAAGAACCTAAAATAATCAGATTAAGTACTTCATCTGACACTTTTGCCAAGGCTTTTTGTATGTGTTCTTGTTGCTGATGGCCTTCGATGTCGATTAGAAACATATATTCCCATTTAATGCCAGGCATAGGATGGCGGGCAATTTGCAGGACATTGATGTCTTGTTCTTTGAAGGGTGAGAGCAAGTCAAATAATGCACCTGCTTCGTGTTTGGTAACGACTAATAGGGAAGTTTTGTCTTTGTTTGAAGATGGCACTTCTTCTTTGCTGAGCACGATGAAGCGGGTAACATTGCCTGCCTTATCTTCAATATTTTTAGCAACTCGCTCTAAAGTATATAAATCTAACGCAACTTTTGATGCAATCGCCGCCGCATTTGGCTCATCTTTGACGATGCGTGCGGCTAAGGCATTAGAGGCAACTGCTTTTAATTCGATATTTGGATAATGATTTTCAAGCCAACGATGGCATTGGTCTAATGCTTGTTGGTGTGCATAAATCACTTTTATTTCTTTAGATTGGTCTGCCATCATTAGTTGATGCTGGATTGAAACCTCCACTTCACCGCAAATTTTTAAACCTTGAGAATAAAGCATATCAATCGTTGCACCAATCACACCGTTTGATGAATTTTCAATCGGTACAACGCCATAATTTGCATTGCCTTTTTCCACTTGATGGAAAATTTCATCAATACTGGCACAGTCTAGAGTTGAAACTGCATGTCCGAAATGTTTAAGCGTAGCTTCTTGAGTGAAAGTGCCTTCAGGTCCTAAATAAGCAATATTAATACCCTGTTCAAGTGCCAAGCAAGCTGACATAATCTCACGGAATATGTGTGCCATATCTTTATCTTTGATGGGGTTATCATTGCGTTCAATGACTTTGCGTAATACTTGTGCTTCACGCTCGGGGCGGTAAAAACTGCTTTTATCATCTGATGTTTTTTTGACCTCGGCAACAGCTGATGCAAGCTCTGCACGATTACCAATTAATGACTGGATTTCTTTATCCAATGCGTCAATTTCAATTCTTAATTCCTCTAATGTTTTAGCCATTTTTTACCTTTTATAAAACTCTAACGCTCAATGCACCTTCAACTTGTTGCAAACTACCGACCACTGTATCAGAAATTTCACTCTCTAAATCAATTAAAGTATAAGCAATTTCGTTTCGTGATTTGTTCAGCATATCGATAATATTTATCCCTGCATCGGCAAGAATGGTGGATATTTGCCCGACCATATTAGGGATATTTTGATGGGCAATGGACAAACGCGCACTGCCTAATCGTGGCATTTTTGCCTCTGGAAAATTGACTGAATTAGTGATATTGCCATTTTCAAGATAATCTTTCACTTGATTTGCCACCATAATCGCACAATTATCTTCCGCTTCTATCGTTGATGCACCCAAGTGTGGCAAGGCAATCACGCGTTCGTGGTCTTTTTTATCATCAATCGGAAAATCCGTCACATAATATTTAACTTTGCCCGCTTCTAATGCAGTAATCAATGCATCTTCATCAATAATCCCATCTCGTGCAAAATTCAAAATCGTTGCTCCCGCGGGTAGCAAGGCAATGCGTTCTGCGTTGAGTAAATTTTTGGTGCCTTCCACTAATGGCACATGAAAAGAAACAAAATCACTCTGTGCAAATAACTCATCAATATTCAACGCCTGTTCAACATCGGCTGAGAGTTTCCAAGCACTTTTAATGGTAATATTCGGATCAAAACCCACCACTTTCATACCCAATGTATCAGCCGCATTGGCAATCTGCACGCCAATCGCACCCAAGCCGACAATACCAAGCGTCTTACCTGGTAATTCTGAACCTGCATAATTTTTTTTGCCATCTTCCACTGCAGTTTTGAGATTGTCCAATGGCAAGCGATTAACATAATCCCACGCCTGACAGATGTTGCGACTGGCAAGTAACATTGACGAAATCACCAACTCTTTCACTGCATTTGCGTTCGCACCTGGTGCATTAAAAACCACCACGCCTTTATCACTCATTTTATCTAGTGGAATATTATTCACCCCTGCCCCTGCACGGCCAACGGCTTTCAGATTGTTGCCAATTTCCATTTCGTGCATCTTTGCACTACGCACCAAAATTGCATCAGGATTGCCCATTTCAGATGCAATTTCGTAGCTATCTCTTGGTAATTTATCCAAACCAACAGGGGAAATATTATTCAGCGTTTGTATTGTAAACATAATTTTTTATCCGTTTTCTTTCTCAAAATCTTGCATAAAACCCACCAAGGTATCAATCCCTTCCTGTGGCATTGCATTATAAATACTGGCACGCATACCGCCCACCGAACGATGCCCTTTTAAGGTAATTAAATCGCGTTCTGCTGCCTGCTCTAAGAACAAACCATTTAAGTCTTCATTCGCCAATAAAAACGGCACATTCATCCAAGAACGGTATCTTTCTACTACAGGATTTGAGTAAAAATCAGAGCCATCAATTGCCGCATAAAGCGTCTTCGCCTTATGCTCGTTAATCTTTGCCATCACACTCAAACCGCCCTGTTCTTTCAGCCATTCAAACACACGACCTGCTACATACCAAGGGTAAGTTGATGGGGTGTTATACATTGAATCGTTATTTATCTGTGTCGCATAATCAAATAAAATCGGCTGATGAGCCGCCACATTACCCACCAAATCCTCTCTCACAATCACAATCGTCAAACCAGCAATCCCAATATTCTTCTGCGCCCCCGCATAAATCACCCCATATTTTGACACATCAATTTCACGCGACAAAATCGTTGAAGACATATCTGCCACCAGTGGTTGCTCAGTTTCTGGGATATAGTCAAATTCCAAACCTGCAATAGTTTCATTCGGTGTGTAATGCAAAAAAGCACCCTTCTCATTAATATGCCAATCCTTGAAATCCGCAATATCGGTATATTTATTATGAGAACTGTCCACACAAATATTGACATCACAATAACGCTGTGCCTCGGCAATCGCCTTTTTTGACCAATGTCCCGTATGTGCATAATTCGCTGTAGTTTTACCACGCAATAAATTAATCGGCACCATAGAAAACTGTGCCGACGCACCACCCTGCATAAACAAAACTTTGTAATTATCAGGGATATTCATTAAGTCACGCAAATCTCGTTCAGACTTCTCTGCCATCGCCATAAAATCCGCACCACGATGCGAAATCTCCATCACCGATGCCTTAGCATTGCCATATTCTAATAACTCTTCTTTCATCTGCTTCATCACCTGTACTGGCAGCATCGCAGGTCCTGCACTAAAGTTGTAAACTTGACTCATTTTAACAAACTCCTTGTTGATTAATTTAAAGCACAATTTTATCAGAATTCAATAACCTGACGAGTCTTTGATATTATCCAAATTATCAAAAGAAACTTTTTTGGCGATATCCATAAAATCTTGGATATATTCCAACTCAAAGTCTACCTTGCGTACTGCGAGATACAACACCCGCCACACGCCGTCTTTGCCTAATGGTTTGAGCGCAATTTGCTCTTTTTGAGTGTCAGTTAACGCCCATTCTGGCATCGTTACAATACCTTGATTATTCAACACCAATTGCATCATCATCAACGGCAGTTCTACCTTACGCGTCGCTGGTGTTACCTTGGCAGGTTTTAGAAAATAATTGAACACATCTAATCTATCGTGGCTCACTGGATAGGTTAAGAGCGTCTGATTTTTAATATCTTTGGGCTGTAAATAGGCTTTCTTTGCCAATAAATTTTCAAATGACATTACCATCAACATTTGATAGCTAAACAATGGAAAATACTCAAAACTCTTATCATTAATAGGGTCGGAAGTCACCACCATATCCACATCATAATTTTTCAACGCTTCCATTGGCTGAAAACTGAACGCCAATGACAAATCAAAATCCACTGTTGGTTGTTTTATTCGAAAGACATCTAAAGTCGGAATCAGCCAATCAAAACAACTGTGACATTCAATCGCAATATTCAATCGCCCGCCTTCCGCTTGCAATAACTGTTGTTCTGCATTCTGAATCCGTGGCAACACCTCATTTGATAAATCCAATAATTGTTGCCCATGTGGTGTGAGTTTCAGTGGGTCAGAATGACGCACAAAAATCAGCGTTTCCAATAGTGTTTCCAGTCGTCTAATTTGGTGCGATAATGCCGACTGGGTAATAAATAAACTGTCTGCTGCATCCGATACATTACCGTACTTTTTCAATGCCTGTATCAAATTTAAATGACTAATTTCAATCACAAAATACACCCCAATAAAAATAATACTTCACTAATTTCAATCACCGCACCTAATACATCGCCCGTCCAACCCCCTAATCTCGCCTGCATTGTTCGCACCAAAAAAAACAAGCCGACTAACATCATCAAAACACCCATCCAATTCACCCACACGACAATACTCAGCACCATCATCACTATCGCCATTGCCATTTTTCTCGGCACAAAATCTACCATATCTCGTGCAATTCCATTCTCACGCACATAGTTAAATTTCAACATCAAAAAAATCGGCATTGTCCTTGACACCACGGGCATTATCAACAATTCCAAGATATTAATTTCTAACAAAAATACATACTTTGCTAACAAAATTAACACAATAGACACCACGCCTGCACTGCCAATATGCGAGTCCTGCATAATCTCTAATGCCCGTGTTTTTTTTGCCCCAGAAAGCCACGCATCTGCACTATCACCCAGCCCATCTAAATGCAATGCCCCGTTAATCAGTGTTGCTACAATTAACAAAACAACTGCTGTTGCACTCACAGAAAGTGATGGAAAATGCCCAACTGCCACCAAAATTAATCCAATCAATAATCCGACTAAAGGGAAAAATAATACCGAAAAACCAATTTCTTTTTTACCAATATCCCCAAGCATTGGCACAGGGATTCTAGTCATAAATTGCACTGCAATAAAAAACGCTCTCATTTGCCTTCCAACACCATCGCCTCAGAAAAAGTAGCCATATTATTATGTAAACAACATGCCGATTTCATAATTCCAATTGCCACGCTAGCACCACTGCCTTCACCCAATCGCATACCCATATCCAAAATCGGCTTAACACCCAATTCCTTCAATACCAACCAATGTCCTTTTTCAGCCGACTGATGAGAAAACTCCATCCATTCTTTCACTTGTGGATTAATTCTAACGGCTGCCAACGCCGCCGTAGTAGAAATAAATCCATCGACCAAAATGCTAATTCCACGCTGAGCACAAGCAATATAAGCCCCTGCCAATGCCACAATTTCAAATCCGCCATAAGTTTGCAATGCTTTTAGTGGATTATTGCCCACCTGATATTTATCCAATGCTTTGCCAATCACTGCCACCTTACGCTCAATACCTGCGTCATCCAATCCTGTGCCCGCACCTGTTAATTCTGACGCTGTTTTACCTAACAATTCACACAAAATCGCCGTCGCACAAGTGGTGTTCGCAATCCCCATCTCGCCACCGATAAATAAAGTAACCCCTTTATTTTCCGCACGCATCACGCACTCTTGCCCTGCATTCAACGCACTTTGCAATTCATCTTTATTCATCGCCTGTGTTATTGCAAAATTCTTCGTTCCATCTGCCACACGCTGATTTACCACACCTATCGTCTCAATTAAAGGATTTGCAACCCCTACATCAATGACTTCAAAATCTGCCTGATATTGCTCTGCCAGCACCGTAATCGCCGCCCCTTTACTCACAAAATTCTGCACCATTTGCATCGTTACCACTTGTGGAAATAAGGATACCTGCTCATCAGCAATACCGCTATCTCCTGCAAAAACACTAATTTGAATCTTATCAACATTAGGCTTTATTACTCCTTGTCGCCCTGCCAATCTTGTCGCCAATCCTTCTAACAAACCTAATGAACCTTTCGGTTTAGTCAAATCATTTTGTCTATCAATTGCTTGTTGCTCTATCGCTTTATCAATCTTTTTTACTGCTTCTAAATACCACATATCATTTTCCTTTTAGAGACCTTTGCATAAATATGAATAATCATCAAAACGCCATCTTTCATCAAATTACAAACTTTTTAAAAACACCCTTAGCCCTGCTAGGAGTGGATTTAAAAAATTTCCAATTTAATAAAATCTGTCATTTTGCTAATCATCCCTATTTATGCAAAGGTCTCTTTTAAATTAACGCTAAGTCCAGCCATTACAAGCTGAACACGGTCTGCTACCTTGGCAATTTTCTGATGTAAAAATCCACTTTCATCAACAAATTTTCGACCCAATGGACTCAATGGCACAACCCCACTTCCAACTTCATTACTCACTAAAATCACTGTGTGCTGAGTCGTTGCCAACACATGCAATAATTCGTCAATCTTCGTTTCTCTTTGTGAATCTTCCAAAATATTCAACAACCACAAAGTTAAACAATCCACCAAAATACACACTTCCCCTGCCATATTTTCAATCACGGAGGCAATTTCAATCGGCTCTTCTATTACGGTAAATGCTTCATCCCTATCTCGTTTGTGTCGTTCAATCCGTGCATGCATTTCCTCATCGCCTGCTGTTGCGGTTGCCAAATACACCATTTCCAAACCACTGTCCAATGCAGTTTTTTCAGCCAATTTACTCTTGCCTGACCTTGCACCGCCTAAAATAAAATAAATCATAAATTCTTCACCTGCTCTAATTGCACAAACCCACTATTTGTATCTATTTTCAACACGACTAAACATCCATATCCAATCATAAAATTAAAAACTTTTTGAAATTTTAACCCCAATACAATTTTCAAAATCATTCGTATCACTCCCGCATGCGTTACCACCAAAATATCTTCATTTCGCTCCACCAATGCCAGCCAAACCTCCTCAACTCGTTGCTTAAATTCCCTTAATGACTCCCCATTAGGTGGTGTATATTTCTGTTGATGAAATAATGCCATTTTCTCCGCATTACTCTTAACAATCTCTTCATAGGTCAATCCATCCCAATCACCAAAATCAATCTCTGCCAATTTTGCAATAATCTCAACATCACCTAACGGCTCAGCAAATTCACAGCAACGCAATAAAGGCGATGACCACACCACCCCAATCTCAACCCCTTCAACAGCCTGTTGCATCTGTATCAGCCCCTTTGCCGTCAGTCTATCATCTGTCACTCCGCGATATTTTGCACCGCCTTCCACTTCCCCATGTCGCATTAATGTGATTTTCATTTCACTAATTATACAAACTTTTATCATAAACTTTATTAATATTATGATAAATAATACTATTTATAAACTCTATAATTTCCTACTTGATTATGGAAGTTGGTGCAAATCCGACGCTGTCCTCGCAACGATATTTGTGCATCATAGCGATAAACATCAGTCCGATACATAATTATTATTGTTTAACTTCACAAGGAGACCTTTGCATAAATAGGGATGATTAGCAAAATGACAGATTTTATTAAATTGGAAATTTTTTAAATCCACTCCTAGCAGGGCTAAGGGTGTTTTTAAAAAGTTTGTAATTTGATGAAAGATGGCGTTTTGATGATTATTCATATTTATGCAAAGGTCTCACAAGGATGAAATCATGAAAAAAATCTTGCCTATAGCAACACTCGTTGTCAGTCTAAATGCCAATGCAGCACTCGGACCTATTCCCATTTATCTCAATACTGAATATCGCACCGATAGCCCAGTGATTGGTTCAATTGCCTCAACATTGACTTTTGATGCGAATGATATTGAAGCGACAGGTGCTAATACTTTTTTAGATTTTTTAGCCACTGTGCCAAGTATTGGCTTGTTTAATGCAACGGGCAATACACCTGCTGTCTTTATGCGTGGCGGTGAATCACACCACACTCTATTTTTAGTTGATGGTGTTAGCATAAATGACTTAAGTGACAGCAATAAAGCAATATCTTATGGATTAACAGGCATTGCACTTAGTGATATTGAAAAAATAGAAATTGTCAAAGGTTCAGGGTCTGTTTTATATGGCTCATCTGCAATTGCAGGTGTTGTTTCTATCACCACCAAAAAAGGCGCAAATGGAAAACATGCAACAGTTAACACCAAATTTGGCACACATAATTCCAAAACTTACACACTATCAGCAAGTAATGGTGATAAAGATGGTTTTATAAGGTTTAACCATAACAAATATACAACAGATGGCATAGATGCTAGAACTGATACAAATGGTGAAAAAGATGGCTTAAGTAATGTTTTCACACAAATTAAAGTGGGTAATGAAAAATTTGATATTAGTTACTTAAAAAATAGAAACAAAGCCGAATATGACAATTTTGATGGTAAAGATAACGAAAATTTAGGAGATAGAAAATTTAGTAGAGTAGCAATTAATGCTAATAAAAAAATTAGTGATATTTGGAAAACTAAATTATCTCTTGCCCAAACTACAGTCAGTCGTAATACTGGATTGAATGCCACAACCATTGGTGATAAGTTCAAAAGCACCTCTATAACTTTACTTAATGATATAAAAATTGATGCTGCCCTACTCAATGTTGGCTTGTCAAAAATTGATGATAAAAATACCACAGATAATCAAAAATTATCAAGCAAAAATCTATTTGTAAACTGGCAAAAAAATATCAATAGTATTGACATTAATACAGGTGCTCGATATATCAAACATAGTAAATTTGGCAATGAAACTATTTACAACTTAGGGCTTGCTAAATATCTTAATAACGGTATTAAATTAACAGGCGGTTACGGCACAGCATTTAGTGCACCCTCTATCGGTAGATTATATGGCTGGGGTGCAAATCCAGATTTACAACCAGAAAAATCAAAAAGTATAGAATTGGGTGTGGAAAAAACGCACTATTGGGGTCTTTCATCTATAAAAATATTTAGAAACAAGGTAAAAGATGCCATTACTTGGGATGGTGGATATACTGGCACTAGCCCAAGGTATTTTAACACCGGCGATTATCTCGCAAAAGGTGTTGAATTATCAGTCAATGCTAATATTGATAGTTACAATATAAACTTTAATCATATTCATTCTAAAAGCAAAAAAAACAATAGTCTTACAAAAGTTAGACGACCAAGTGATATCACAAACTTAACACTTAGTAAGCAATACGGTAAATTTAATTCAAGAATACAAGTAATTAGAAGGTCGTCAGTTACTACGGTATACGATGGGGATAGAAGCGGCTACACATTACTTAATTTATCAACTAAATACGGCATTAATGACAAGATGCAAATATCATTAAATGTTAATAATGCTACCGATAAAAAATACTCGATTGCAAGTTTTAATACTGAAACAGATAAAACTCGTGGCGATTACAATCAACTCGGCAGAACAATTGAAGTTGGTTTAAATTATAAATTCTAAATGCACCCTGCTCTCGTGGAGTAGTGGTAAGGACAGTGCTTATGCCTTACACCTACTCAAAAAAGACCCAAGCATAGAACTTTTAGGTCTTTTTACGACGGTGAATAAAAAATTTGAACGAGTGGCAATGCATGGGGTGCGTCTGTGTTTATTACAGGCACAAGCGGATAGTATTGGATTGCCTTTGCATATTATTGAGATTCCTTATCCGTGTTCAAATAAGCAATACGAACGGATTATGGGGGATTTTGTGGTGCGGTTGCAACGGGATAAAATTGATGCAATTGCTTTTGGAGATTTATATTTGCAAGATATTCGCGATTATCGCATTGCACAAATGGACGGCACAGGGATTGAGCCAATTTTCCCCTGCTGGGGTATAGACACCAAAACACTCGCCCAAATCATCGTCAAAATTGGTATCAAAGCAAAAATTGCCTGTCTTGATCCAAAACAATTAGACATAAAATTTGCAGGCAGAGATTATCAACCCGATTTGCTTGCCGATTTACCATCACATATTGACTTTTGCGGGGAAAACGGCGAGTTTCACACTTTGGTCTATGACTCACCTGATTTTTCAAAACCTGTTGCCCTTAAACAAGGAGAAACAGTTGAGCGAGATGGGTTTGTTTTTACTGATTTTCAGTAATAATTTAGATATAATGAGACCTTTGCATAATAATAAAACAACATTTAAAAAGAGAGACCTTTGCATAAATAGGGATGATTAGCAAAATGACAGATTTTATTAAATTGGAAATTTTTTAAATCCACTCCTAGCAGGGCTAAGGGTGTTTTTAAAAAGTTTGTAATTTGATGAAAGATGGCGTTTTGATGATTATTCATATTTATGCAAAGGTCTCAAAGAGATAAACAATGACAAATCAAATCAACAAAACCACAACACTATTCGCCGTATTTATTATGGTGTTATTAATGATTGCCACGCGTGGTCATAGTAATTGGGTATCGGCATTTGTGCATTTGCCTGACTTTACTATTCCCGCCCTATTCATTACTGGCGTATATTTTCGTAAGTTTTGGGTAGCATTTGTGATTATTTTTAGTGCAGTTGTGATTGATAATTATGCGATTGTGCATCAGGGAATTAGTGCGAATTGCATTACCCCCGCTTATAGCCTAATGCCATTAACTTTTTACGGTATTTTTTGGTCGAGTAAATATATCAGCTCATTGACTTTGGATAATAATATTGTTAAAAATGCATCTGTGATTATCGCCACTGTGACGGTACAATGGCTTGCTGTTACCAGTAGTTATTACTTTTTTACTACAACATTCAACAAGACAGGTTGGGCTAATTTCCCTGCGTATTTAGCAAAATGGTCGGTGATTGAAATCCCGACAACTTTATATACAATAGCAGCAATAATAATGGTTTTTACCTTGGTGCAACGCATTGTCCCTGTGTTAAATTTCCGTAGTAGTATCTGAAATAGTGCCCGATAAATACAAACAACGCATGCAGCGCAAAAAAGCGCACATCAACGCTCGTATAGAAGAAGCCAGCATTAACAAAGGCATCATCGTTCTACTCACAGGCAATGGCAAAGGCAAATCCTCATCCGCACTCGGTATGGTCTGTCGCGCACTCGGCTACGATATGCAAGTTGCCATCGTCAAATTCCTAAAAGGCGTACAAGACACAGGCGAAGATGCTTTTCTAGCACAACAAAAAAATATACAAACCACCTTTATGAAAACTGGCTTCACTTGGGACACTCAAGATAAAGAATGCGACACTCAAAAAGCCAAAGAAACTTGGGCAGTTGCTGAACAATACCTAAAAGATGAATCCATCAACCTTGTCGTTCTCGACGAACTCACCTATATGATTAGCTACCAATACCTCGACGAAACCAATATCTTAAATACCCTAAATAACCGCCCCAACAACCAGCATGTCGTTATCACTGGCAGAGCCGCTTCAGATAGTTTAATTGAGATTGCCGACACAGTGAGTGAAGTGAAGGATATTAAGCACGCTTTTAGGGCAAACATCAAAGCACAAAAAGGGGTTGATTTATAACCATTCTGCAATAAAGCAGGTTTTCTTAATATGGCTCCTCGAGCTGGGATCAAGACAAAAAAACAGACAAAGTAAACATCCTGAAAGCAGAAAACAACATCCCAAATAATACGCTATAATTGCACCTTTTAAATGAGACCTTTGCATAAATAGGGATGATTAGCAAAATGACAGATTTTATTAAATTGGAAATTTTTTAAATCTACTCCTAGCAGGGCTAAGGGTGTTTTTAAAAAGTTTGTAATTTGATGAAAGATGGCGTTTTGATGATTATTCATATTTATGCAAAGGTCTCTAAATAAAACAAAGTATGGGTAGGAGATTTTTGGCGTATAAGTTGTTTTCAATTTTTCAAACCAATCATCGCCAAATAATGCAATACCTATAATCCAATTGAGGCGCAAGATTTTCTTTATCGGCATTATGTTTGTTGCTGTAGATGATAAAGTCTTGCATACCCTCCTTTTTTATCTATTAACTCTTGATGTGTGCCTTGCTCAGTAATTTTTCCGTTGTCAATAAAAATTATCACATCAGCCTCTTTGATGGTATTAAGACGATGGGCAACTGAAATAACGGTTCTGTTTTTTCTTATTTCTGGCAAATGATTTAAAATAATGCGTTCTGAATCATAATCTAGGGCAGAGGTTGCCTCGTCTAAGATTAAAATCTTTGGATTATTGACCAGTGCACGCATAAAGGCAATTCTTTGTCGTTGCCCACCTGATAAATTACCCCCTTTTTCACTGAGCATTGTTTCATACCCTTCTGGTAATTCTTCAATAAAATCTGCACCACATATTTCAGCAATCTTTTGCAATTGTTCCATAGTAATATCGGGGTTGGTAATTTTAATATTATTAATAAGTGTGTCCTGAAATAATTCACTATTTTGCAAAACTACACCCATATTCATTCTCAATTCAGTCGGTGAAAGCGTCCTAATATCCAAGCCATCTATCATTATTTCCCCTCTAGTTGGCTGATAAAATGCTTGCAATAGTTTGCTCAATGTGCTTTTTCCAGATCCAGAAGGTCCTGTTATACCAACCATACAACCAGGTTTTAGTTCTAGATTAATGTCTGATAACACTAAAGGTAAATTTTGATGATAAGTAAAACAAACATCTTTAAAAATAATACCACCTGAAATATTGTTAAAAAACATATCTTTTGGCAATTCTTCTAAAGGCTCTTTGAGAATTAAGCTAATTCTTTTAATAGATACCAAAGTATATTGAAAATCTTGCCATATTTGTGCCAATCGAATCACAGGCTCGGCAACATAATTCGAATACATTCGAAATGCAATAAAAGCACCGATTGTTAAAGTGCCTTCCAGTACCTCAGTAATACCTATCCATAAAATTACAATCACCATTATTTTGTTAATAAGCGAAATACCTTGCATAGAAAAAATGTTGGTTACTTCTGCTTGTGCGTAGGCGCGTTGATATTTTCCTAGTCGTTTTTGCCATTGACGGGTGAACCTGCCTTCCGTTGCCATTGATTTTATAGAATGAATGCCGTATAAAGTTTCTGTCAATAAGGCAATATTATCTGCATTTGCATCAAAGGATTTCTCACTTTTTTTGCGCACTATAGGCCCCATTAACAACCAAAAGAAAAAATAGATTAATAAAAATATCAATACAATAACAGTCATAAATACAGAATACTGGAACATTACTGAAAAGAACACAATTACAAAAATTAAATCAATAACTAAAGTGAGTGAATTGCCTGTCATAAATTGACGAATATTTGTCATTTCTCTCATAAAGGCGGTTATTTTTCCAATTTGGTTGTCTTGGAAGAAAGATAATTGTAGTTGCATTAAATGCTCATAAATTCGGCTGGTTAACTCTGCATCAATTTTAGAAGTAAGATTGGAAAAGGCAAACGAACGCATCATTAAAAAAATCGGGTCAATTAAGGCGAAGAACAGCATTGCTATCATAACAGTTTGCAAGTTGGCAAGATTAAAACTAGGCAAGGCACTGTCTAAAAGATATTGAAACAATAAGGGGGTAAGTAACATAACTAACTGAATCATAATAGAAATGAAAATCACCGCTAAAAATTGTTTTTTATGTTTTTTAATTGAGGGTAGGAACCATTGAAAAATAGAGCCATTTTTAATAGGCACATTTTGCACAGTATTGGCATCATATTCTTCCAAATTATTAGCAACAACAATACAAGTATCTTGCCAAATTTGACGGCAATCTTGTTTGTCTATTTGCCATCTATCTGTGCCATCAAATAGATTGAAATTATTGCCATCAAATTCTTCAAGTAGTAGCCAGTTATTTTGGCATTTGACAAGCGCAGGTAGATGTAGTTTATTTGATTGATTGAACTCAACCTGCACACATTCTGCATTAATGCCTGCCCATTGAATCGCATACACTAACTCAAAGTCACTTAAAACCCCCTCTTGACTGTTAACCAGTAAGTGTTTAATACTTTCTAATGTGGTGTTTTTTTCAAAATGCTTTAACAATTGAATGATACAACATAAAGCGCGGCTGTCAACAGTGGCGTTAACGCTCTCTAAGTCCTTCATTGACATGCTCCAATACAGGTGATAGTAAATATTCAATAACACGGCGTTGCCCTGTTTTTATCCTAGCAACAACAGACAAGCCTGCATGCAAAGGAATTGTTTTTTTCTTATACTGTATGGTGTTATCCTTAAGACTGATGATGGCTAAGAAGACATAGCCTAATTCTTTATCTTCAATAGAATCTTGATAAATGCTTTCAACAACACCATCAATTGCACCATACTTGATATAGTTAAAGGCATCTAGTTGCACATTTGCTGCCTGCCCAATATGCACAAAACCAACATCTTTATTTAATACTTTTACTTCTGCCTGTAAGGCAAGTTTACCCATAGGAACAATTGACATCAACACTTGTGCAGGCGTTACCACACCGCCGACTGTGTTAATGGCAATAGCCTGAACAAAACCATCTATTGGTGCATAAATACGCATTGATTGTAGTTGGTCACGATATTTTTTTAACGATTCCAATGTTTCAATAGCCTTTAATTGGTTTTCTTGGTATTCTTTATAAATTTTATTTTTATTTTGACTGATGGCAAACTTTTTATTGCTTTTCTCTAAATCTAGATTGTTACTTAATTCGTGTAGTTTAGATTGTTTACTTGCCAATTCTTTTTGAGATTGTAACAATTCTTTTTGAGCTCGCAATAATTCTAAATTAGAAATGTCTTTACTTTCAAATAACCCTTGAAACATATTGGCGCGCTTTTGGGTATTTTTTATAATTAATTTCTCTAACTTAATTTCACTCTTTAAATTTTTACTCGCCTTAGCTAAGTTACTAATTTTGGAGTTAAATTGCTCTATTTGTTTAAAAAACTCCTCTAACTCTAGGGTTGCCTGCGTATCAGCATTGGCTTGAGTGATGTTTTGAATTGCTACACCTTGCTCTATTTGTTCAATAATAGGAAAAATATATTTAAATTTTTTCTCATTTTTTTGGTAAAAAGATAATTTTGCCTTCAGATTAACAATGGAGGTTCTTGCCTCTATGTCAATAAGTTGCACCAATACATCTCCTTTTTTTACCACCTGCCCTTCTTGGGCATAAATTTTTTCAATCTTCCCTGTGTTTAATGATTGAATTTGCTGCGACTTTCCAGAAACAATTAACTTTCCCGTAGTATTTGCATAAATAGCAATATAACTAAAATAAGACCATAAAAGCACAATAATCACAAATAAAACCACACTCCAGCCAATAATGCGAGAGAAATTTGTCGGCGCTTGTTTTTGAATTCGTAAATAAGTAGGGGAGAACTCAAAGGCTTTATTTTCAGTCTTTTTACTACTGAAAATTGAAAGAAACTTTTTCTTAAATAAATGATAATTCATCCGGGTATAAGGCTTAAGTATTTAGCTTTGTCTGCTCCAGATAAAATATTGGTTATTTTACCCTTATTAATAACCACTACCCGGTCACAAGATTTGATAGTGGATAAACGATGAGCGATAATAATAACCGTTTTACCAAGTGATATTTTAGCCATATTTTGACGAATTAACGCCTGAGACTCTTCATCTAAAGCAGAAGTCGCTTCATCCAAAATGAGTAATTTTGGTTTGTCAACAATTGCCCTGGCAAATGCAATTCTTTGTCGCTGTCCTCCTGATAGAGATTTCCCACCTTCCTGAATTTCAGTGTTATAACCCAGTTGCATTTTACGAATAAAGTCATCGGCACCTGAGGTTTTTGCTGCTTCGATAACTTGCTCTAATGGCAAAGTCGGGTCTTTATGGGCAATATTTTCACGCACACTCTCTTGAAAAAGATAATTGTCTTGTAAAACAACACCGATTTGCTCTCTTAACGAGTGCACATCTATCTTATTAAGATTAATATCGTCAATATAAATTTCCCCAGAGTCAGGAGTGTATAAGCCCTGTATCAACTTAGCAATCGTGCTTTTTCCAGATCCAGACCCACCAACTAATGCTACGCTTTCTCCAGGTGCAATAATTAGGTTAATGTCTTCAAGCACTAAATTGCCAGTTGATGTGTATTTAAAGGATACATCCCTGAGCTCAATTTTTCCTTGTAGTTTATGAGGGTTTTGATGTTGTTTTCTTTCTGCAGGTGTATTTAGAATGCTACTTAATCTCTCAATTGCTATTTTTGTTTGTAAAAATTCTTGCCATAACGAAATAAGTTGGTTGAGTGGTTGTTGAAACATAGATAACAACATATTAAAAGCAATCAACTGTCCAATAGTCATACTAAGTGCAAACACCTCAGTTGCGGCAAGCCATAAAACCAATACCCCTACAACTTTTGAAAAAATACTAACCACTTGAGAGGCGGAAGTATTTAATTTTTGTAAGGCGTAATTAACTTCTACCATGCTATCAGTTTGCTTATTCCAGCGCTTTAGCATAACTCTTTCTAGCGCCATACTTTTAATGGTTTCACTATTAGAAATGGATTCGGTTAAAAAGGCAGTATTTTTTGCACTTTTGCTAAATGATAACTCAATATGCTTTATTAATTTTGGTGTCAGTAGCCATGCACCAATAAAATAAAATGGTACAGTCGCAACGGTTACCAGTGCTATTTTTGGCGAAATATAATACATAACAAAAAAAGTGACGAATAAAAACAAAAAATCAATCGCACCTAGTAAAGCCTTGCCAGTAAAAAATTCACGCACACTATCAATCTCTTGCGCTCTACTAACCAAAAGCCCAACAGATTTATTTTCAAAAAAAGCAATAGGCAGATGAATTAAATGCTTGAATAAGCGCATTCCTAGCCCAATATCAATACGATTAGCAGTATGCAATAACAAATATTCGCGTATGCCAGTTAAGGCGACTTCAAATATATTAGCACTTAGTAATGCAACTAATAAAATAACCATTGTTGATAAGGCATTATTAACCACTACTTTATCAACCACCACTTGAAAAATTAACGGCAGTACCAATGCAATAATTTTTAAAATACAAGAAAAACTAATAATTTCTAACAAGATATTACGATAGCGTAAAAATTCAGGTAAAAACCATTCTAATCCGAATTTATTAGTATCCTTAACAAAAATGACTTTGCCGCCCCAAACTTTTTGAATATCAGCCAATGTAAATTGAGCTGGCGCCTCTCCTGGGCGCTGAATTAATACGCCCTCTTGAGAAATGCTAGCAACTACGGCAGGTAAATTATCTTTAGTGAAAAAAATAAAAGGTGCTTTTTTTTGTAACTTTTTAGCAGAGAATTTTTCTTTACTAAATTGAAGCTTTAACTTGTTTTGTTTAGCAAATAAATGTAGTTTATCTTCATCAAGTGTTGTTTCACTATTCTCACTATTTTGAGCGATAATATCCTTACCTAAAACCTCTTCTCTTAGTAGTAAGAATAGCGTATAGACTGATTGATAAACTTGTTGCAACGCTAAAAATCGTTAAAAATTACTTTGTTTGCGCTTTTTTAATATCTTGTTCGCTTGGAATAATGCCTGCTTTTTGAAAGCGTTCAATCATGTCTTTCATTTTTTCATCTTGCATTAACCCTTCAATAACGCTCAACATATATAGAAAACCATTTAATGGCATAGTGATTTCCCCTAGTTCATCAAACTTTGCTTCGTCATTATTATCGGTAACTCCCTGATTAGGCGATTGGGCAACCAAATGCATTTTAACGATGCCGTTATTGACATTAATAGCGCTAACTGTATCCGCATATATATTTTTACTATTCATTTTTTTCCTTTGAGACCTTTGCATAAATAGGGATGATTAGCAAAATGACAGATTTTATTAAATTGGAAATTTTTTAAATCCACTCCTAGCAGGGCTAAGGGTGTTTTTTAAAAAGTTTGTAATTTGATGAAAGATGGCGTTTTGATGATTATTCATATTTATGCAAAGGTCTCCCTTTAATGTTATGATTTTTAAACTTTTTTTTATTTTTTAAGTTAAGCTGTTTATGCTTGAGGGTACATTATACCCAACTTGAGCCTTAGACCACAATTGATTAACTTCTTTTTGATAGTTGGGATCTCCTGTAGTGTCAGCAAACGAATCAAAAGTTGACATGTATTCAACCAATTTACTCACTTGCTCTTTTTCCAAATAATGATAACGATTGTTTTTGGTGTCAATATCAATACAAATTTTTACACCACTAGCATCGGTATCAGTATCAGAAAAATAATCCTCAATTAAAACTTCTCCATCTTGAGATCTATATTGCTTAGCAATTTCAATATTTGAATCGTCATCAGCTGGCTTCTCTGGCTTTACCAGTGATTGGTGTTTGATTAAAAGGTCGTTGTTATCACGATAATACATAGTATCCTGATAACTGTTTAAATCAAATGTAATGTAATCGCTACCATCAACAGAAAGGATGCTAGATATATTGTCATTTCCAACTACAAATACATCGGCACCACTACCGCCAATTACGACATTGTCTTCACCTCCTAGATACAGTAAATCATCCCCCTCTCCTGCATCAATTTGGTTTTCAGTTGAGTTTTTATGCATATATATATAATCATTACCAGATTCAGCAAAAACAAAAGATTGGTGGCTAGCAACTTCCAACTCATCGTTGCCACTGGCTAAATAAACTCTGTTCCTATTGCCGAATACTTTTCCATGGTCATCTCCTTCACCTAAATCCATCCTATTGTAGGCACCAATTAAGATCCCAACATCATCGCCTTCATTGCCGTAAACTTTACCATAATTACCAGTAGATACTAGATAATCGTCGCCTTTATTACCTGTGATATAAGCTCTTTCTCCAAATGCCCAAAGTTGGTCTTCTCCTGTGCCACCAAATAAAGTATTGTATCGACCAGAAGCAACAGCAACATCATTGCCTTCACCGCCAATAAACATATGATTTTGCCCCACATAAACTGCGCTATCATTTCCCTCATTTCCACTAATGGTATTACCTTCACCAATAACATAAGCAACATCATCCCCTCTGCCACCCCAAACATTGTTGTTGGTGCCCATTAATGCAAATAAATCTTTACCATCGCCGCCCCATGCAAAGTTTTGAGCGCCTATATTGAAAAATAGATCACCATCATTAGTCATATGCCCGCTATCTGAGAAAAATTTAACCGTTTCCTCTTTTATGTTAGAGGCTTCTGAAGAAATAGAAGAAATACTACTGGCTAGCGTTTTTGCCAATGCGGGCAAGTCTTGTAGGGTTTCTATCAAGTTCTTTGCAGTTAAATCAAATAATGACGGTAATTTGATTCCACCAAACCCAAAGGCTTTTTTCTTTTCAGTCCCAGTTTTGGCCTTGTCTTTGTCATCATCTTTGTCTTTGCTATCATCTTTGTCTTTATCGTCTGGTTTTACTGAGTCGTCTTTTGCTTTTTTCTCTTCTTCTGCTTTTTTCTCTTCTTCTGCTTTTTTCGCTGCTTTTTTGGAGCCTTCTATTGCTTCCTTCATACCTAATGCTTCATAGGTATTTTCTGCCATATCTGCAACAGTACCCCAGCTCGCTTTTAATGCATTAACTATGCGTTCTGGTTCAGATAAAGCTTGGATGGAATTTTCGAAAGTGTCAGATACTGTCCCAAGTAGTCCTTTTAGTATTTCTGAGATTGATAGATTGTATCCTCTTGCATTAGTTTTAGCCCATGCACCATTATCGGCGTATTCATAACCCAATATATCGCCAAAGGTAACATCGTCTGCATGAGATGCTACTTCATTCAGCATACTGTTGATAAATTGCGTTTTTTGATTGGCTGGTGTGTAAGTAAAAGTAGTACCTGGCTGCCCATCTTTAGTGAATTCTTGTTGCATAATGCCAAATAATGAAGCAACAGTGGTGTCTAAGACGGAAGAAACGGTATCGCCAAACATAAAACTAAAGTTGCCATTGCCAATCAATATATCCGAACCTTGTCCGCCAATAGTCAAATTTAAACTGAAATTATCTATTTCATCTTTAAAACTTTGTTTTTGCTGTTGTTTTTGTTGACTCATTTGCATAAACTCATTGGATTTTTTGTTGAGGGTCATTTCTACATCATATTTTAACCCTCTGTCAGAAACTTTATTTTGACTGCCACGGGTTAAAATATCTTTATATACAGTATCACTATTGCTGTCTAAAGAGCTCATATCAATTGCAAACTTTGCAGTTTTTTTCCAACTCCACAATGCATTTTGTTCAGAATTACTTAAGGCAGACATTTTTTTCAAAGACCCCAAAACATTGGCTGAGCCATCAAAGGGGTTGACAAATGGAATCATTGGGAAAGAAGGGTCAGTTGCAATGATTAAATCATTCCTAACACCGTGATTAACCACAATATTTTTATTGCCTATTAAGACTTGCACACCTTCTAGTGCACGATAATCACCAATTTTAACAAAACGATCAGTATTACCAGCACTACCTATGCTAATCAAAACATTGTTATCGCCGTACATCAGTGTGTGGTGTGCACCGTTGCCAACTTTAATATCTAGGTTGTTGGAGCCACCAAAGAAAGTCGCATGATCGCCATTACCAATATCAATTTGAACATTAAAAGAAGGTGGGGTCTTTTTCTTCTTCTTTTTCTTTTTATCATCTTTATCGTCTTGATTATTAAGCGGTCTTTTAAGTTTACTTTGGTCAACTGAATTAGCAAAATCAGTTTGTAGTTTATCAATATCATTTAATTTTTGTTTGGTTCTTTCCGCCTCCGCTGCTAATTGTTTTTTCTTCTCATCTTGCTGTTGCTGTTTATCGTCTGCATCTTGTTGGTCTTTATTATCATTTGTATCACTCTCCCCTATGTCCTGACCATTGTATTTAATTAAAGTTCCCTCATTGTCATAAACTTTACTAATCACTTCACCAGTTGCATTGAAACTGTAAATGAGTTTGGCTTTACTGTCTTTATGTATCCATTCCCCATCACCTGTACTTGAGGTAACTTTTGTGCCATCTGGATTAATACCCACATAGGTGTTTCTGACTCTTACTTCATCAACAGAAACACCTTTTTCTCTGAGTTTTATAAGCGTATCTGAACCATAGGTACTGTTACTATTATCAGTTGGGTTGTCTGCACCTAGATTACAGCCCAACATACTGACAACGCCTATAGTTACTTTACTTTGGTCTAAATCTTGGTTGAGTTTGACGATGTTATCACTTAACTCATCAGGACTTCTGCCACCCAGTGTATGCACGCCATTGTCTTCTCTGCCATAACCAACGGCTACTATTTTGACTTTGCCTGCAATGTCTTTGAGTTTAGGGCCGTAAACTACTCGACGAGAGCCGTCTTTGCTTATTTGCACGATGGTAGTTTGACCGGGGTGTTTTGAGGCTAGGTCTAGTGTGCTTTGCTTGACATTTGCATCGTCTTCGCCCTGAATGAGGACTTGGTGGTCGTGGTTGGCTAGGGTGGGTTTGGTTTTTTCAGATTCGGTTTTTAGTTTTTGGCGTTGGTCGTCGCTTAGGTCGCTCCAGTCTTGGAGGGGTTTGTCTTGGTGAGGGGCGGGGTCGGCTAGGTGTTTAAAGGTGTGGTGCTCTATCACTTTGGGATCTAAAGGAGATTTTGAGAGCCAATGCTTATAAGCTACACTTTGACCAGTAGGTGAATGATATGCAACCACCTTCACCTTAAGTTGATCAGAAAGATACGCAACTAGTTCTTTATGTTTATCCAAAGAAGGCTGAATTATATTTCCATCTGTAACGATTGCTACTCCATAAGATCGCCCTGGATTAAGGTCTCGTGCATTTTTTAAGCCTGTCAAAAGGTCATCTTTTGAATAATCATTTGTGCCAAGAGTAAGCTTCAATGTAGTAGCGACACCAGGTCTTACTATTGATGAATTCAGTAAAATTACACGTCCTCTATTATTATTATTAAAATAGCTAAAACCAACGACATTTTTCATGTAACTGTCATTAAATACAAAATTAACAGCTGGATTTGTCCTAAATATCCTCACCCTTTGATTAAGTGTATTGTTATCGGCAAAAGCCACCGATCCTTTATTAGGTCCAGAATCATTGTGTACCAAAATATTGGCATCAAGCTCTGCTCTATATTTTAGTAAATTTTCTGTAAAAGCATACATATCAGGTTCATTAGTCCAATCTGCTGAACCCTTACCCATTCTTATATCTATTTGTGCCATTGGCACAATGCCGTCATTGTGTAATTGTTGTTTAAGCTTTTTTAGCGTTTCTAAAGTTTCTTCAGGCGTGCTGGCAATAACACGAACTCTTAAATTATTTTTAAATTTCAATAAATCGTTTTTATTGTAATTGAGTGCACCTTCCTTGCCAACAGTAACAACGAGATGATACTTAGTATCTGGATAAAGCTCTGTTTTTTGGGTTATTTCGCCTTGTTCATTATATTTCCAAATGATTTTTTTATCATCGAGGTGGTAAGTGCCGTCTACTATTTGCCTTCCATTATCTTCCGTTGTAACTGTACCTAATTTCGTACTAACTGTAACATCAATATTTTTATCCTTAGCCCCTATTAAAATATGTTTTCCCATATAAAATCCTGGATTACACCCTTTTATGTCAATTTGCTTGACTTTTGTATCGCTAGGTAAGTCTTGTTTTAAACGCACAATGTGGTCAACAATATCAGTAGCACTTCTGCCTCCTGTTGTTTCTGCTACTTCATTACCATGCCCATCAAACAAAATTTTAACCTCACCTGTGATATCCTTTAATCTGGGACCGTGCAAAACCTTGTAATTGCCTTGTTCGTCCATTTGAATCAGGGTGGAGTTATTGTAATACTTGCCTGCTATAGCCGCTGAAGAATCAATCATAGTGCCATCATCTTCTAGAATAACAACAACACGATGAATCTCGTCCTTAGGCGTAATGCTATATTTGTTGCTCACACTCACAGGCTGCCATTTAAGTAAACTATCGGGGGATGGTAGTGCCTTCCATTGATCTTGTGTTGCCTTTCTATCTTCAAAAGAGGTTAAATGCTTTTGTAAATAATCAACATGCTTCTTAACTTGCACTAATTCATCAACATCAAGCCCATGTTGTTCAGCAATCATGGTAGTCATTGCATTCTCTACACTGGTTTTTATTTTTTCTAAAGACGATTCTCTTAATGCAACTATTTTTGGGTGGTCGGCGTAACGAGGACTGAGTAACAGTTCGTGGAAATCAACAAGTTTCGAAACTTCAGATCCATCATTTTCTGTGAGTCTTGAAAATTCTCTTTCCACATCTGAAACATCACCCTCTATTTGACTATGTGTAAATGTAAGTAGCTCTCTTAACGGTCTATCAATTTTTGATACTTTTACTAGGTCATTTAAATGTGCCTCCAAGTCTAGTTCAATTTGATACATTTTAGAAAAATTGTCATCGTTGCTAAACCCACTCTCTCGTGTTCTTACAAAAACATCGAGCAGTTCGGATAATATTGCTTTATGTTTACTGTTTGTTTGCTTTTGTTCAAGCAATTTTCTTATTTTCTCTATTTGCTCGCCAAAATTATCCAAAGGATTTGTCAGTACATCTGTAGTGCTTTTGGCATGCTCAGTGGTTTTAACTATACCATTTTCAAGGTTCCAACTATAAACTGTCTTGGTGCCGCCCGTTTGCATAGTTTTCCTACCATCGGGGTTGACTTCTATCTGTGTTGTTCTGCCGGTTACTTCTACCTTGGTTGTGCCTTTGCCATTGTCATACAATCTTTCTGCAACTGATTTTGTTAAGGAATTAACATCGCCATTTGATGCTATGTCTGTTTCACAGCCTACCAAATTAATGCGACCCTCGTCTTTTATATCGATTTTAAGTTGTGTTTGCAGGTTTTGAATGTGTTGGATTAGGGCTTGTGCGCCTAATGTCTTCATTTCAGAGCCGTGTCCTACGACATTGATACGGTATTTATCACCTACATCGAGATTGACTTCGTTGCCTTTTAGGTTGTAAACTTTGATGTTGCCATCAGCGTCCATCTTGGCGATGTAGCTGTTTTCTGGGTGTTTATTGGCGAGGGCTTGTGCGGCGTTTTTAACTGTGTCATCACCTGGTAATTCTAGTATTATGTTGGTTTTGTATTTAGATGGGTTTCTATTGTCATCAGACCCTTCTTTGCCTAAATGCTGACCGTTATATCTAACCAAAATACCGTTATTATCATATGACCTACTAGTTACAACACCATTTTTACCCATTTCATAGGTTGTTTTTGCCTCGCCATCTTTGTGTTTCCAGTTACTTGTTCCTGTGTCTGAGGTAACTTTTGTACCATCTGGGTTGATACCAACATATTTACTTCTGACGCTAACACTTACATCGTCTCCAATGTCTGATTGTTTAAGATGCTTAAGAAGTTCTTCACCGTAACCACTACTTTGGTCGTCTGTTGGATTGTTTGTTTTTAAGTTACAACCTACTGCACTAATGCGCCCTATCGTTGTTTTGCTTGAATCTAAACCTTGTTTAAGTTTAATAATGTTTTTACTGAGTTCATTGGCGTTTCTGCCACCGAGTGTGTGAACACCGCCCT
This sequence comes from Candidatus Thiodubiliella endoseptemdiera, assembly GCF_964212635.1. NCBI lineage: Bacteria > Pseudomonadati > Pseudomonadota > Gammaproteobacteria > Pseudothioglobaceae (SeqCode) > Candidatus Thiodubiliella > Candidatus Thiodubiliella endoseptemdiera. The sequence goes on along the minus strand of NZ_OZ156463.1, from coordinate 1,956,059 downwards.
CTTCTCTGCCATAGCCAATAGCAGAGACTTTGACGGTGCCTTTGATGTCTTGGAGTTTTGTTCCGTAAACCACTCGAAGATTACCCTCTTTATCTATTTGCACAATGGTAGTTTGACCGGGGTGTTTTGAGGCTAGGTCTAGCGCACTTTGTCCGACATTTTTATGGTCTTCGGTTTGGAGAATGATTTGGTGGTCGTGGTTGGCTAGAGTGGGTTTGGTTTTTTCAGATTCGGTTTTTAGTTTTTGGCGTTGGTCGTCGCTTAGGTCGCTCCAGTCTTGGAGGGGTTTGTCTTGGTGAGGGGCGGGGTCGGCTAGGTGTTCAAAGGCGTGGTGCTCTATCACTTTGGGATCTAAAGGAGATTTTGAGAGCCAAGGCTTATCAGCTACACTTTGACCAGTAGATGAATGATATGCAACCACCCTCATCTTAAGTTGATCAGAAAGATACGCAACTAGTTCTTTATGTTTATCCAAAGAAGGCTGAATTATATTTCCATCTGTAACGATTATTACTCCATGAGGTCGCCCTGGATTAAGGTCTCGTGCATTTTTTAAGCTTGTCAAAAGGTCATCTTTTGAATAATCATTTGTGCCAAGAGTAAGCTTCAATATAGTAGCGACACTAGGTCTTACTATTGATGAATTCAGTAAAATTACACTTTCTCTATTTAAATAGTTAAAACCAACGACATCTTTTGTGTAACTGTCATAAAATACAAAATTAACAGCTGGATTTGTCCTAAATATCTTCACCCTTTGATTAAATGTATTGTTATCGGCAAAAGCCATCGATCCTTTATTAGGTCCAGAATCATTATGCACCAAAATATTGGCATCAAGCTCTGCTCTATATTTTAGTAAATTTTCTGTAAAAGCATACATATCAGGTTCATTAGTCCAATCTGCTGAACCCTTACCCATTCTTATATCTATTTGTGCCATTGGCACAATGCCGTCATTGTGTAATTGTTGTTTAAGCTTTTTTAGCGTTTCTAAAGTTTCTTCAGGCGTGCTGGCAATAACACGAACTCTTAAATTATTTTTAAATTTCAATAAATCGTTTTTGTTGTAATTGAATGCGCCTTCCTTGCCAACAGTAACAACGAGATGATACTTAGTATCTGGATAAAGCTCTGTTTTTTGGGTTATTTCGCCTTGTTCATTATATTCCCAAATGATTTTTTTATCATCAAGGTGGTAAGCGCCGTCTACTGTTTGCCTTCCATTATCTTCCGTTATGACTCCACCTAATCTCGTACTAACTGTAACATCAATATTTTTAGCCTTAGCTCCTGTTAAAATATGTTTTCCCATATAAAATCCTGAATTACACCCTTTTATGTCAATTTGCTTGACTTTTGTATCGCTAGGTAAGTCTTGTTTTAAACGCACAATGTGGTCAACAATATCAGTAGCACTTCTGCCTCCTGTTGTTTCTGCTACTTCATCACCATGCCCATCAAACAAAATTTTAACCTCACCTGTGATATCCTTTAATCTGGGACCGTGCAAAACCTTGTAATTGCCTTGTTCGTCCATTTGAATCAGGGTGGAGTTATTGTAATACTTGCCTGCTATAGCCGCTGAAGAATCAATCATAGTGCCATCATCTTCTAGAGTAACAACAACACGATGAATCTCGTCCTTAGGCGTAATGCTATATTTGTTGCTCACACTCACAGACTGCCATTTAAGTAAACTATCGGGGGATGGTAGTGCCTTCCATTGATCTTGTGTTGCCTTTCTATCTTCAAAAGAGGTTAAATGCTTTTGTAAATAATCAACATGCTTCTTAACTTGCACTAATTCATCAACATCAAGCCCATGTTGTTCAGCAATCATGGTAGTCATTGCATTCTCTACACTGGTTTTTATTTTTTCTAAAGACGATTCTCTTAATGCAACTATTTTTGGGTGGTCGGCGTAACGAGGACTGAGTAACAGTTTGTGGAAATCAACAAGTTTCGAAACTTCAGATCCATCATTTTCTGTGAGTCTTGAAAATTCTCTTTCCACATCTGAAACATCACCCTCTATTTGACTATGTGTAAATGTAAGTAGCTCTCTTAACGGTCTATCAATTTTTGATACTTTTACTAGGTCATTTAAATGTGCCTCCAAGTCTAATTCAATTTGATACATTTTAGAAAAATTGTCATCGTTGCTAAACCCACTCTCTCGTGTTCTTACAAAAACATCGAGCAGTTCGGATAATATTGCTTTATGTTTACTGTTTGTTTGCTTTTGTTCAAGCAATTTTCTTATTTTCTCTATTTGCTCGCCAAAATTATCCAAAGGATTTGTCAGTACATCTGTAGTGCTTTTGGCATGCTCAGTGGTTTTAACTATACCATTTTCAAGGTTCCAACTATAAACCGTCTTGGTGCCACCTGTTTGCATAGTCTTTCTGCCGTCAGGGTTGACTTCTATCTGTGTTGTTCTGCCGGTTACTTCTACCTTGGTTGTGCCTTTGCCATTGTCATATAGTCTTTCTGCAACTGATTTTGTTAAGGAATTAACATCGCCATTTGATGCTATGTCTGTTTCACAGCCTACCAAATTAATGCGACCCTCGTCTTTTATATCGATTTTAAGTTGTGTTTGCAGGTTTTGAATGTGTTGGGTTAAAGTTTGTGCACCTAATGTCTTCATTTCAGAGCCGTGTCCTACGACATTGATACGGTATTTATCACCTACATCGAGATTGACTTCGTTGCCTTTTAGGTTGTAAACTTTGATGTTGCCATCAGCGTCCATCTTGGCGATGTAGCTGTTTTCTGGGTGTTTATTGGCGAGGGCTTGCGTTGCGTTTTTGACGGTTTCGTCATTTGACAGTTGGAGTACTATATTGGTTTTGTATCTTGATGAGCTGTCAGTAAGCGTGTCTTGGTTGTCATAGTATTCAACCACGACATTACCAGCAACATCAAGACTATAGACTCGCTTGGTTTTGCTCTCTTTGTGCTTCCAATTGCTCACACCTGTGTCTGAGGTAACTTTTGTGCCATCTGGGTTGATATCGACATATTGTCTTCTAACAACAACATCGGTATCTGTAAGACCTGCTTGCTGGAGCTTCTTAAGTGTCTCTTCACCATAGCTCCCATCTTGGTCATCAGTTGGGTTACCTGAATCAAGGTTACAACTCACTAAACTAACGCGTTGCACGCTTACTTTATCTGCTTTTAATTCTTTTTTGAGTTTAGCGATGTTTGCACTAAGTTCCTCGGGGTTTCTGCCACTGAGTGTGTGATTGCCACTCTCTTCTCTACCGTAGCCGATGACTGAGATTTTAACTTTGCCTGTAATGTCTTTGAGTTTGGTTCCGTAGGCAACTTTTAGATTGCCTTGTTTGTCCATTTGGACAATGGTAGTTTGTCCTGGGTGTTTTGAAGCTAAGTTTATTGCACCTTGTCTGGCGTTTACATCATCTTCGCCTTGGACGATGATGTGGTGGTCGTTATTAACTAAACTAGGTTTGGTTTTTTCGGACTCGGTTTTTAGTTTTTGGCGTTGCTCATCGCTTAGTTCGCTCCAGTCTTGGAGAGGTTTGTTTTGGTGAGGGGCTGGGTCGGCGAAGTGATGCCTTACTTCTTTACCGTATGGACCCTTACTAAGCAACAGATGGTCGCCACTATCACCTGTAGATTGATACACAGAGACACTAGGATTTGCATATAGATAAATAGCGGCATCAGGATTTTCAGCTGCAACTTGTCTAATAATTGCTTGATATTTATCAATGTTTTCTTTTTCCTTTAGTGTTTTGTTGGCTTCATGTCCAAATATTTTTAGAGATATTTTCTGCACGCTTTTTTCCCCAAAGGTATTTTTGGCTGCTGCCAACATTAATTCAATATCCTCGGGTTTTGGATGGGTGCCATTTGAAAGATTGAACTTAAATGTAATATCAAGATTCGCTTTCAAATTATGGTTAAATTGATTGTACAAAACCATAATTTTTTGCCCTTCTAAGCCTTGAAACAGTATTTCTATAGGGGTGCGATCCATTTTGTCATAAAAATATATATATTTTCCTGATGTTGATAATTCTGTAGAGTTATCGTATTTGGAACGATATGCCGCTCTAAATACCCTGTCTTTAGAGTTGTGATACATAGAAACGGTTGTGTTCGTGCTTTTGCTAATGTCTCGTGCAAATTTCATGTATTCAATATCGTTAAGATTAGAACTCCATGCAAAAACTTCGTTATCTAATATAATATCCACTTTTTCGATCGAAGCACCTTTTGGCAATTTTTCCTGTAATTGCATTAACTTTTGTTTTGTTTCTTCTGGTGTGCCTGCCTCAACTTTAACCTTTAACTTGCCTGTAAGCGTTGCCCATTTTTTAGTCTCGTGTATTTGTATTACTGACAAATCCTTGGTTGCATCCAATACAATATGATAATCCAGATCTGGGTAAGGGTTTAATTCTACAATATCACCTTTTTTATTAAAAGTGAGTGATACTTTTGCACGGTTAGTATGAAATTCACCTGGTTTGTCATTAAAGAAGACATATGATTTTCCATTTGATGTAGTGAGGTGAATCCCTAATCTAGAGTCAACAACTATGTGTTTATTTAATTTTGACACAAGAGAAGTTAACAACCTTCCTGCGAATATTTTCCCGTTATTGCACGAATGCAAACTTACTTTTTCAATATCCGCCCCTTTAGGCAGAATTTTACTTATTCGCTCAATATATTGAGCGATAGCTTCAGGATTTCTCCCTGATATACTTGTATCATTACCATGTCCCACCACTTTAATGTTTAGATTGCCTTCAGGAATATCCCTTAAATCAGCCCCATACACATGCATATAATTCCCATTTTCATCTATTCGAATAACTGTGCTGTTCGTTGGATACTTTCCCGCTAGTCTTCCTGTAGTAGCACTACTGTCTAACTGTAGAATAAGGATGTATTTTTTCCTCGCTGAAATAGATTCGTTTTTAGTATTCTCCACTTCGTTTTTATTAAACGCCCATCTTTTAAGCTTTTCTTGAGCGTCATTAGTTGCCTCTACAACCTCTTTTAAAGAGTCGTCAAGTTGCTTAAATGCCTTGATTCCTTCTGCTTCGCCGTTATCTTTTAGAACACGATCAATGTCATTAGTCATTTCATTCAAAAGATTAATCTGATCAGAGGTTGACAAGAACCCTTCTTTGATTTTTTCTTTTACAAAACTTATAAACGATTGCTTACCTACGTCCCATTTATCTTTCTTATCCCACCTTTCTTTCACACTGGCAATAAATTTTTTGGAAATTTCTATTTTTTGCTTGAGAAATCCGTCTAATTCAAGCATTTGTTCTTTAATATTTGTATCGGGATGTTTTTCCAAGTGTCGTTGTAAAGCGTCACAAGCAAAGTATAAAAGCCGAGCAGCCTCAAGTCTTGTGTCCTTAACAAGTAAGAGGTTACTCTCTACGGTCTTTAAGACAGTATGTTGGTCACTACCTTCTACTGTATCCTGAAGTAATTGTCTAACTTTTTGGACCTGTGCATCATACCCACTTAACGAATTCGTCAAGACTTCTCTATGACTCTTAACCGCTTCAGTTCTTTGCTTGGTTTCTCCTGTGTCTGCATCCCAACTATAAACCGTCTTGGTGCCGCCTGTTTGCATAGTCTTGGTGCCATCAGGGTTGACTTCTATCTGCGTTGTTCTGCCTGTTATTTCAGTTTTTCTCAGTATATCGTTTTCATAAACAGCTTTAGCAAAATCTTTGGTAAGTGTTCGGCGAACGCCATCGGTATCACAACCCACTAAAGCAATACGATTGATGTCGGTTTTGTCATTGCCATAGGCTTGCTGGATTTTGTTCGCTTTATTGGCTAGGGCTTGGGCACCTTCTTGGCTTAAGTTACCACCATGATCAACAAAATTAACACGAGTGTCGCCTGTGGGGGTGTAGGTATCACCTTTTAGGGTAACCAGTTTGCCGTCTTTATCAAATTGGACAATAATGCTGTTGTTGGGGTGTTTGTTGAATAAGGCATTGGCGGCTTCAACTACGGTTTTGTCATTGCTATTTTGAACAATGATATTACTGTGATATCTGGATTTTTTAGGGGTGGAAGTATCAGAATTTGGGTTTGGGTTTGAATTGAGAGTGGAATCGGGGGTTTGTGCTTGCATTTCTCTTTGCCAAAATATATTTTCAAAATCCAAATTATATTTTTCAAAGCTTCTTCTGGTTAGCCAATTCTTATGCAGTCCAGCATTTGCTCTCATTGTCGCGATGGTTTGTTTTAATTGTGCGACGATACTTGCGGTATCAATCTCATCTTCTACACCACCTTCATCTACTTCATCTTTTTTACCTATTTTTACCTTCTTATCTATTGCAACATAAATGTCATTGATGGTATCCTCAACCAGGGTATCAACAGTCTTGCCGTTAGCAATGATTTTATACTCTACATAGGTTGTTTCAATATCATTGTCTTCGCCGTATAAGTATTCAATTTTATTATTTTTTGTATTGTAATAAATGACAATGTCGTTCTCTTTTTTAAGCCACAGTCCTAAGTTTAAACTTTCATATGAATCATCTGTCAGAATAAAAACTTGCGGTGTTTGAGAAAATGATAAGCCTTTGGAAAAATTTTGATTCAGTTTTTTATCTGTAAACCATCTTGATGGGTCTTTTCCTTGCTCTTTTCTGGCTTTGGTTGAAGCACCATTGGCACCATCTTGAGTTTCTTTGTCATGTGTTTTTGAGTCTGGCGTGCTGGTTTCAGTAGAATCATGATTAGAATTAGAGTCAACACTAGAGTTTCTTCCATACCCAGAAGTTGTCTGATTTAATATGTCCTTGCTCTGACCTGAGGCGTCATCAGTTGACAGTGTCGATGTTTTTGCATTCATTGAGAATGTTGGATTGTTGCCACTAAATATTTGCACATTTGATAACTTAGTGCCTACATCATGGAGTGAACTGTCTAAAAATAATTCAGTATTTGCATTTAAGACTTTTTTATCTGAGGTGTAAATCAAAGTACCTGTAGCAAGCACGCCATCGGATGCCTTGATGTGGTAATACTTTATTGTAGCGCCCTCTTTGACAATCTTCATATAATCACCAAGTGCATAAGCAACATTGCTCTCATACTTTTTCCTACCACTTTCATAAATAGCAAATCTATTGCCAATACCGCCATCTGCATATAAAGCATAATCAATACTGTTATAAGAGTTATTGGTGTTGTTGTCTGAGAGTCCAAACATCATTCTTTTTCTATTGCCAATAGCACCAATTTTAGCAATAACATAACCATCGCCAACAAAACCTTTAGAAGAAGAAACATCCGCATTCCATCCATTGCTGGAAGTCTTTTCATAGGTGTTGCCAACTTGGGTTATTTTATTGCCACCCCCAATATTAAAATCGGTGTTAATTAATGTACTAGAAAGTTTAACAGGGTTGGTAATATGACTAAGGTCAATCACATTACCGTCTGTGTCTTTAACACCGTCTAAAATAATGTCATTTCTGTTGTTAATGTCAAAGTTTTTAGCACCAATCCTGCCATCACCCACTTTGACAGTATGACTAAACTCCAATGTTTTAGTAATATCACCATTTGCACCTATTAACAGAAAATCTTTACCTGCAACAATAATTTTATTGCTGCCAATGTTTGCCAAGGTAACTGCTTCATCCAAGGTAAGTGTTATCTTAATTTCATCATCAATTGTGAACACACCATTCATTGCATCATTCACATTAACACGCCATGCGTTGGACTTTAGTGGAGTTGGGGCGTTACAATCTATTAATAAATGCTGATTTTTAGCCACATGAAAACTTTGGCTAGCGATATGACCAAGATTGACACTACTGGTAATACTACTCATATCAATAATATTGCCGTCTATATCTTTAATATTGGTCAAAATAATATCATTCTTGTTATGAATATTGAAATCTGCGATACTGGTTGACCCATCACCTCTTTTAATAGTATGAGTAAACTCCAATGTGCTAGTAGAGCTACCATTTGCACCTGTTAAGAAGAAATCTTTACCCGCAATAATGATTTTATTACTGCCAATATTTGCCAAAGTAACTGCTTCATCCAAAGCGAGTGTTACTTTAATTTCATCGCCAACAGTAAACACACCATTTTTTGCATTATTGGCATCAACCTTCCAAGGGTTAGTTAACAATAGTTTTGGTGCACCTACATCTACCGAAAGTGCCAAAGGCGCACCACTAAAGATTTGCATATCTGACAATTGGGCACCTTTTTCGTAGAATGAACTGTCTAAGAACAGTTTGGTATTGATGCTTGAGGCTTGAGTTGAAGTGTAGAGTAAATTCCCTGCGGCAAGTGGACCATCAACTGCCTTGATGTGGTAATATTTTACTGTGGTGCCTTCTCTAACAACCTTCATATAGTCGCCAACTGCATAAACAGCCCCTGTCCCTTTCTTGCCAACGCCATCTTCATAAATTACAAATCTATTACCAGCGCCAGCGTCTGCATACAAAGCATAATCAATACTATTATAAGAACTGTTGGTATTGTCGCTTGAGAGTCCAAGCATCATTCTTTTATTAAGAGTGCCAATTTTAGCAATAACATAACCATCACCCATAAACCCTTCGGAGGAGAAAACATCAGCATCCCAAGCGGCGTTAGCGGTTTTTTCATAGGTGTCGTTAGTTTTGGACATTTTATTATCACTACTAACGCTCAAGTCGGTATTAAGTTTTGTGGCATTCAATTTAGTAGAACCAGTAATGCTACTCAAATCAACATAATTACCGTCTGTATCTTTAATATTAGCCAGAATAATATCATGTTTATTATCAATATCAAAATCTACAGCGTTAATTCTATCATTAACTTTGACGGTGTAAGTAAAGTCCAATGTCTTGGTAGTAGTGCCATTGTTGCCTGTTAACAAGAAATCTTTACCTGCAATAACCACTTTATTTCTTCCGACACCTGCTAGCGTAACCGCCTCATCCAGAGTGAGTGTTACTTTGATTTTATTGCCAATGGTAAATACGCCATTAGTAGCAGTACTGGCGTCAACATGCCAAGCGTTATATGCTAGTGGTTCTGGTGCACCAGAGTCTATTGATAAATTTGAATTTTTACCAAAAATCTTAATTTCACGGAAGTTTTGTGCGCTACCACTAAAGGTCAGTTTAACCTGATCAAAAGCTGTGCCAGCTGTTGGGATAATTTCAACAACATTACCAGCAGATCTAATAGTGCGCCTTGAAACTACCTTGCCCTCTTTGAGAAATTCAACAGTTGAGCCGTTAATTCTGTGGGTAACAGCTTTTCGATTGTAAAGTTTAAAACTGCCATTGGTGTAATTAATACCACCAAAATCAAATAACATATATTTGCCATCAGCATTATTTGGGTGTGTGGCATAATCTAGCGCACCATGTGAACTGGTATTGCCGTCAGTCATTCGTTTAATGTTAGCGGCAGCATCTCCTTGATGCCAAGCGTCAATATTAGTGGTGATGGTCGCTAGTCCTTTGCTATTTAAGGCAATATTTTGAATCTCAGGGCTTAAATCTACACCCTCAACGATATCATCAAAATTGATGTTATTACCGCTTGAGTCTTTGATGTCGGTTAAGATAATATCGCGCTTATCGTTAATATAAAAAGCTGTGTTGATTTTCTCATTAGCCTGAACGATATGAGAAAATTCTAGTGTCTTGGTAAGAGCGCCATTTGCACCTTTTAATAAAAAATCTTTACCGGCGATAACGATTTTATTGCTACCGACATTCGCCAAAGTTACTGCTTCATCCAAGGTCAGTGTTACTTTAATTTCATTGCCAATGGTAAATACACCCTGAGTGGCATCAGCAGTGTTGACATGCCAAGCATTGGCAACTGGTTTTGGTGCACCTACATCTACTGAAAGTGCCAAAGGCGCACCACTAAAGATTTGCATATCTGACAATTGGGCACCTTTTTCGTAGAACGAACTGTCTAAGAACAGTTTGGTATTGATGCTTGAGGCTTGAGTTGAAGTGTAGAGTAAATTCCCTGCGGCAAGTGGACCATCAACTGCCTTGATGTGGTAATATTTTACTGTGGTGCCTTCTCTAACAACCTTCATATAGTCGCCAACTGCATAAACAGCCCCTGTCCCTTTCTGACGAACGCCATCTTCATAAATTACAAATCTATTACCAATACCGCCGTCTGCATACAAAGCATAATCAATACTATTATAAGAACTGTTGGTATTGTCGCTTGAGAGTCCAAGCATTATTCTTTTATTAAGAGTGCCAATTTTAGCAATAACATAACCATCACCCATAAACCCTTCGGAGGAGAAAACATCAGCATCCCAAGCGGCGTTAGCGGTTTTTTCATAGGTGTCGTTAGTTTTGGACATTTTATTATCACTACTAACGCTCAAGTCGGTATTAAGTTTTGTGGCATTCAATTTAGTAGAACCAGTAATGCTACTCAAATCAACATAATTACCGTCTGTATCTTTAATATTAGCCAGAATAATATCATGTTTATTATCAATATCAAAATCTACAGCGTTAATTCTATCATTAACTTTGACGGTGTAAGTAAAGTCCAATGTCTTGGTAGTAGTGCCATTGTTGCCTGTTAACAAGAAATCTTTACCTGCAATAACCACTTTATTTCTTCCGACACCTGCTAGCGTAACCGCCTCATCCAGAGTGAGTGTTACTTTGATTTTATTGCCAATGGTAAATACGCCATTAGTTGCATCACTCGCATCAACACGCCAAGCGTTAACAACTGGTTTTGGCGCATGCACATCTATTGATAACGGGGAATTCTTACCATTAAAAATTTGCATATCTGATAATTTGGCACCTACACTTAGAAATGAACTGTCTAAGAATAATTTAGTATCTGCATTTAAAGTTTTAGCCGAAGTATGTATCAAAGTGCCTGTGGCAAGCGGCCCATCAGCTGCTTTAATATGGTAATACTGTATTTCGGCTCCTTCCCTGACAACCTTCATATAATCGCCATTTGCATAAGTAACGCCTGTGTCGTAACTGTGCTTGCCATGCTCATAAATTACAAACTTATTGCCAGTACTGCCATTTGCATACAAAGCATAATCAATACTAGAACTGTTGGTATTGTCACTTGAGAGTCCAAGCATCATATTTTTATTAAGAGCACCAATCTTAGCAATAACATAACCATCGCCAACAAAGCCCTTGGAGGAAAAAACATCCGCATCCCAGTCAGCACCAGAAGTTTTTTGATAAGTGCCGTTAGTTTGGGTTATTTTATTACCACCACCAACAATAAAATCAGTGCTAAGTGCTTCCCTAGAAAGTTTAACAATATCAGTAACGCTATCAAGGTCAACAGCATTGCCATCTGCATCTTTAATATTGCTTAGAACAATATCTTTATTATAAATATTAAAATTAGCAGCACTGATTCTGTCGTTGGCCTTTACAGTGTAAACAAACGCCAGTGTTTTAGTAAAACTATCATTCACACCTGTCAAAAGAAAATCCCTGCCAGAAATAACGATTTTATTGCTACCAACATTTGCCAAAGTTACTGCTTCATCCAAAGTAAGTGTTACTTTAATTTCATCGCCAATAGTAAATACACCATTAGTTGCATCGCTGGCATCAATATGCCAGGCGTTGGTTGCTAATGGTTTGGGTGCACCAGAATCTATTAATAAGTTTTGATTTTTACCGAAAATTTCAATTTCGCGGAAGTTTTGCAGGTTGCCACTAAAGGTAAGTTTAACTTGGTCAAAGAAGGTGTCAACTGGCGGAGAAATCTCAACAATATTGCCCGCATTTTTGATGGTATGCGTTGAAACCATTTCTCCGTTTTTAAAGAATTCAACGATTGAGCCATTAACTCTACCTGGAGCAGCACCCGTTCGATTATAAAGTTTAAAAGTGCCGTCAGTATATTCTATATTTTTAAAATCAAACAAGATATGCTTCCCATTAGCATCCATTGGGTGTGTGGCATAATCTAATGCGCCGCTTGTACTGGTATTGCCATCAGTCATTTTTCGAATATTAGCGGCAGTATTGCCGTTATGCCAACGACTAACATTAGTGCTGACGGTTGCTAAATTTTTATTATTTAAAGTAAGATTTTTACTAACAGTGTCGCCAAGCACTATACTACCTGTAATGCCACTAAGGTCAATACTGTTACCATCTGTATCTTTAATACCAGTTAAAACAATATCTTCTTTACTGTCAATATCAAAAGTGGTGTTAAGTTTATCATTGGCTTTGACGATATAAGTAAAATTCAATACATTCGTAGTGGCACCATTTACACCTGTTAATAAGAAATCTTTACCCGCAATAACGACTTTATTGCTACCAACATTTGCCAAAGTAACTGTTTTATTTAAAGTTACCCTTACTTTAATTTCATCACCAATGGTAAACACGCCATTGTCTGAATCGGTGGCATCAACTTGCCAAGCATTGGTTTTTATCGGGACTGGTCCACCTGTATGATTTTGCTTGGCATTTAAAGTGTTGGAATTTTGATTACTCCCTTCTAAATCTTGTTTTACTTTTTGATGATATTCTTGTTGATGCAATTGATTGTCTTTTAATTTTTCATTGGACTTGTCTAAGTTTTCTTGTGAGGTGGATTTACTTTTTTCAATGCCTGATTGACTGTCTTTAATGTCTTTATTGGCTTTTTCCTTTACTTTATCAACATTACCAAATTGAGTATAACTATTATGATTCTTACTTTGTCCTATTTTATTTAATTCGTCCAGTGCCTGGGAATCTCCCTGTCCTGTGTTTTGCATTAAATTAGACTGGTTATTATCACCCAAAACCCGAGTAACTTCCTGTGCATCTTTATTGGCATCTTCTTCGTTGACTTGTGTATCCGATTTTAAAGAGTTAACGGTTTGCTTGTCTTTTTGTGATTGTGTGTCTATATCTGAATCTTGATTCGCATCTGTTGGCTGATATTGTGTTTGGTCAACATTTTTATTAACAGATTGCATATTTGAAGTGTCGCCATAGTCTTGGTCCTGGTCTTTCTTAGGAGTAGAATGGCTACTGCCGCGTGTTTTAGTTGTATCTGCATCTTCGCCATTAACCATAGTTGCTATAGTTTGGCTAACTAAAAGACTTTTAGCTGTTTCTTTTAAATTTGAAAGCATACCTTGCATTAAAGATTTCATCTTCTCAACAGGGCTTTCTTTGGTACCCATTTCAATCATAGCACCATAATAATCGCCATCGCCAATTTTGACGCTAATATTGCCTTTACCTGCTGCCACAAGAACATCCATTCCGTCACCATAACGCACATTGGCATTGTAATCACCTTTCATTGCAGCGACATTAACACCATGCCCTACACGGGTATTAAGATTGTATTTGCCGACCATAACATTAATTGCAACGCCATCGCCAACATTGGTATTAACATTGAATTTACCAATAGATGCACCTAAATGAAAGCCATCCCCTACTTTAGTAGTAATATTAACCTTGCCAATAGCAATCATTGAACTATAACCAGAACCCACCTTAGTAACAATATTAGCCTTACCAATGGCAATTTGCAAACTGTCATTATCGCCAACTGAAGTGAGTATATTGGCTTTACCAATACCTGCCTGTATAGTTTGCCCCAACCCAACTTTACTAATAATATTGGCTTGACCAATGCCCACAGCTAACATTGCACCATTACCAATATGGGTGATAATGTTGGCTTGACCCACTGCAAAGGTAACCATACTGCCTTCATTATTTTTACCCAATAGTGCAACACCCGTTGTTTTAAGTGCATCAATGCCTGAAGTTAGGAATTTTTGCGGCGCTGAAAATACATCGCCCCTTGGAAATAAACGGTGTCTATCTAAAACAGGGTCTGAAACTACAGAATCTAACGGCGATACAGTAACTGAAAAATCAGCCAATGAAGATACTCTGGTTACAATATTTGCCCTACCAACAACCAAGCTCATGGTATTGCCATTACCCTCTAAATTTATATGTGTAACAATGTTTGCTTGCCCGATAGCAGCTGTTATTAAATCACCTGACCCAACTTTAGTAACAATATTGGCTTGCCCAATCGCAAATGCAGCTGAAAAACCATTGCCAATATGGGTGAAAACATTGAAGCCACCAACCATAACAGCAAGCGTTGTGCCGTCACCAATTTTAGTAAAGATATTGGCTTGTCCACCTAGCATTAAGGCGGCACTAAAGCCATCACCAACATGAGTAAAGACATTGGCTTGACCTGCGACCATTACGGCTACTGTTATACCATCACCAACTTTGGTAAAGATATTGGCTTGCCCACCTAACATTAAAGCAGCACTAGGTCCATCTCCAATATGGGTAAAAATATTACCCGTTAATGAGAGCATTAGTGCGAATGTTGGACCATCTCCAACCTTGGTGAAAATATTACCGCCTACAGAGACCATTAGTGCCGCCGTCATGCCGTTACCAACATGTGTCAATACATTGCCAACACCAAACATACCAACAATAACATCGCCATCGCCTGTTTTAGTGGCAACATTACCCACACCTAGCATTAACAGATAATTATTACCCTTACCAACATGGGTAAAAACATTTAACCCGCCAAACATTAATGCCCAAACATCGCCATTACCTACTTTAGTAATGATATTGCCACCGCCCAGCATATTTACTTTAATATTTCCACGACCTATATGCGTTAAAACATTACCGCCACCCCACATCACTATATCAATATTACCCCTGCCTTTTTTGGTAACAACATTCAGCCCTCCAAATAAAGTGCCACTAACATCGCCTACAGAGAAATCAGTGAAAATATTAGCACCTGCTAAAAGATATAGACTTGAATGCCCAGAACCAAGCCGAGTAATAACATTTGCACCACCGATTAAATAAGCATTTAAATTACCTCGCCCTTCGTAAGTTACAACATTTGCTACACCAGCACCTATTAAGTTCAAATCACCTTTAGAGACCTTAACATTGACAATGTTACCTAACGACACTAATATTAAATTTGTATTACCACGCCCAGTCCTACTTAATGTATTAATACGCACACCACCAAGCCTTGCATTAAGCCGACCATGCGTTGACCAAACAACAACATTACCACCACCCAATAAAGTTAAATCACCATCGCCCTCTTGTCCAGAACGCTCAATGTAATTGCCAATGCCAGCAGCGACAACATTAATATTGCCAATCCGAGCCGTATTCCTAATAATATTAGCAGCACCGCCACCAATAAACCTAAGGTCACCTCGGTCACCTGTTTGAGTAATAACATTTGCTATTCCAATGCCTGTAAAGAAAACATAGCCACTGCTAGCATGATCGATGATATTAGCACCGCCACCGCCAACAAAATCAATATTACCGTATTGAGCAGTATTAACAATATGATTACCTACACCAATACCCACAAAAGAAATATTACCGCGGTATCCACCTAAACGACTTACTTGATTACTAATCCCCGTACCAACAAAATTAATATTGCCATCATTCGCACTATTGATAACTTTATTTGATCCACCGCCACCCTTGAAATTAATATTACCAAAACTCCCGCCTATACGCTTTACAATATTAGATGCACCAATACCCTCAAAAGAAATATTGCCGCGATTTGCACTATTGATAACCTGATTTTTTATACCTGCACCTACGAAAGTAATATTGCCTGAATTACCACTAAGATATAGATAATTAGATGCAGCTACACCGCCATAAGTAATATTACCCGAACGCCCAGTATGTTGTATATTTGTTGCACCAGCAGCCCCATAGACAGAAATATTACCCCAGTCAGTTTTGCTAATATTCATAAAACCAGCGGCCCCATGAACACTTAAATTCCCCCAAGTGTCATAAACATCAAGTTTTAAACTAGCAGCATGGACTGTATCGTTCCCCCCGTAAGTCTTGATGCCACTACCCCAAACGGCAACACCTACAGCAGTAATGGTGTTATCGCCATTATCTCCCTCGTAATTCCCTGTAATAAAGTAGCCGGCACTATCAGCAACCTCTTCTACAAAATCAACAGCATCATTAACTATATTTGCTACAAAACCCATAAAAAAAACTTAATTTATAATTATAAAATTCGGACTATAAGAGACCGCTACATTAATTGGTTACAACTTATAGAACACATAAAATATGCACTTTTTTTCATTAAAAAACTCGTTAAATAATTGACCACTCTCATTTTTGATTAAAACACATTATTTTCTGCATTCTCCAATACCATTTATAAAAAGTGCTGACACTAATAAAGTGCTGATAATTGTTTTTTTTAAGCACGCTAAAACGGACAATAATTAGTGCTTTTATGTCATTACTTTTTATAAATAGCATCAGTTACATGAGTGAACAATAAACTCTATTAGTTTGAATCCAAACTCCACCTTAACTCTGCTAGAACTGGGTTTAAGAAAATCACCAAGTTATATTCCTTATGTACTAACATTATCGCCAATACTGCCTTTAAACCTAGTTTTTAGCGATAGCATACAACAGTGTTTAAATTCTACTGTGTATTTTATTCATTTTTTATTCTATTTTTTTGTTTAGTTTAACTTGTTCGAAATAAAGGGGTTTAGATTATTGTTTGAATTTGCTGGGGTATTGTAGTGTATTTGGTTCGTTTTTTACTCATTTTTTTACTCCGATTTTTTTTGTTTAGTTTAACGGGTTTGAAATAAGAAAGTTTAGATTGTTGTCTGAAATTGTTGGGGTTTTATACTTTTTAATTTTAAACTTTTTAATTTTTAATTTTTAATTTTTAATTTTTAATTTAATTTAATTTTAAACTTTTTAATTTTTAAGTTAAGCTGTTTATGCTTGAGGGTACATTATACCCAACTTGAGCCTTAGACCACAATTGATTAACTTCTTTTTGATAGTTGGGATCTCCTGTAGTGTCAGCAAACGAATCAAAAGTTGACATGTATTCAACCAATTTACTCACTTGCTCTTTTTCCAAATAATGATAACGATTGTTTTTGGTGTCAATATCAATACAAATTTTTACACCACTAGCATCGGTATTAGTATCAGAGAAATAATCCTCAATCAAAACTTCTCCATCTTGAGATCTATATTGCTTAGCAATTTCAATATTTGAATCGTCATCAGCTGGCTTCTCTGGCTTTACCAGTGATTGGTGTTTGATTAAAAGGTCGTTGTTATCACGATAATACATAGTATCCTGATAACTGTTTAAATCAAATGTAATGTAATCGCTACCATCAACAGAAAGGATGCTAGATATATTGTCATTTCCAACTACAAATACATCGGCACCACTACCGCCAATTACGACATTGTCTTCACCTCCTAGATACAGTAAATCATCCCCCTCTCCTGCATCAATTTGGTTTTCAGTTGAGTTTTTATGCATATATATATAATCATTACCAGATTCAGCAAAAACAAAAGATTGGTGGCTAGCAACTTCCAACTCATCGTTGCCACTGGCTAAATAAACTCTGTTCCTATTGCCGAATACTTTTCCATGGTCATCTCCTTCACCTAAATCCATCCTATTGTAGGCACCAATTAAGATCCCAACATCATCGCCTTCATTGCCGTAAACTTTACCATAATTACCAGTAGATACTAGATAATCGTCGCCTTTATTACCTGTGATATAAGCTCTTTCTCCAAATGCCCAAAGTTGGTCTTCTCCTGTGCCACCAAATAAAGTATTGTATCGACCAGAAGCAACAGCAACATCATTGCCTTCACCGCCAATAAACATATGATTTTGCCCCACATAAACTGCGCTATCATTTCCCTCATTTCCACTAATGGTATTACCTTCACCAATAACATAAGCAACATCATCCCCTCTGCCACCCCAAACATTGTTGTTGGTGCCCATTAATGCAAATAAATCTTTACCATCGCCGCCCCATGCAAAGTTTTGAGCGCCTATATTGAAAAATAGATCACCATCATTAGTCATATGCCCGCTATCTGAGAAAAATTTAACCGTTTCCTCTTTTATGTTAGAGGCTTCTGAAGAAATAGAAGAAATACTACTGGCTAGCGTTTTTGCCAATGCGGGCAAGTCTTGTAGGGTTTCTATCAAGTTCTTTGCAGTTAAATCAAATAATGACGGTAATTTGATTCCACCAAACCCAAAGGCTTTTTTCTTTTCAGTCCCAGTTTTGGCCTTGTCTTTGTCATCATCTTTGTCTTTGCTATCATCTTTGTCTTTATCGTCTGGTTTTACTGAGTCGTCTTTTGCTTTTTTCTCTTCTTCTGCTTTTTTCTCTTCTTCTGCTTTTTTCGCTGCTTTTTTGGAGCCTTCTATTGCTTCCTTCATACCTAATGCTTCATAGGTATTTTCTGCCATATCTGCAACAGTACCCCAGCTCGCTTTTAATGCATTAACTATGCGTTCTGGTTCAGATAAAGCTTGGATGGAATTTTCGAAAGTGTCAGATACTGTCCCAAGTAGTCCTTTTAGTATTTCTGAGATTGATAGATTGTATCCTCTTGCATTAGTTTTAGCCCATGCACCATTATCGGCGTATTCATAACCCAATATATCGCCAAAGGTAACATCGTCTGCATGAGATGCTACTTCATTCAGCATACTGTTGATAAATTGCGTTTTTTGATTGGCTGGTGTGTAAGTAAAAGTAGTACCTGGCTGCCCATCTTTAGTGAATTCTTGTTGCATAATGCCAAATAATGAAGCAACAGTGGTGTCTAAGACGGAAGAAACGGTATCGCCAAACATAAAACTAAAGTTGCCATTGCCAATCAATATATCCGAACCTTGTCCGCCAATAGTCAAATTTAAACTGAAATTATCTATTTCATCTTTAAAACTTTGTTTTTGCTGTTGTTTTTGTTGACTCATTTGCATAAACTCATTGGATTTTTTGTTGAGGGTCATTTCTACATCATATTTTAACCCTCTGTCAGAAACTTTATTTTGACTGCCACGGGTTAAAATATCTTTATATACAGTATCACTATTGCTGTCTAAAGAGCTCATATCAATTGCAAACTTTGCAGTTTTTTTCCAACTCCACAATGCATTTTGTTCAGAATTACTTAAGGCAGACATTTTTTTCAAAGACCCCAAAACATTGGCTGAGCCATCAAAGGGGTTGACAAATGGAATCATTGGGAAAGAAGGGTCAGTTGCAATGATTAAATCATTCCTAACACCGTGATTAACCACAATATTTTTATTGCCTATTAAGACTTGCACACCTTCTAGTGCACGATAATCACCAATTTTAACAAAACGATCAGTATTACCAGCACTACCTATGCTAATCAAAACATTGTTATCGCCGTACATCAGTGTGTGGTGTGCACCGTTGCCAACTTTAATATCTAGGTTGTTGGAGCCACCAAAGAAAGTCGCATGATCGCCATTACCAATATCAATTTGAACATTAAAAGAAGGTGGGGTCTTTTTCTTCTTCTTTTTCTTTTTATCATCTTTATCGTCTTGATTATTAAGCGGTCTTTTAAGTTTACTTTGGTCAACTGAATTAGCAAAATCAGTTTGTAGTTTATCAATATCATTTAATTTTTGTTTGGTTCTTTCCGCCTCCGCTGCTAATTGTTTTTTCTTCTCATCTTGCTGTTGCTGTTTATCGTCTGCATCTTGTTGGTCTTTATTATCATTTGTATCACTCTCCCCTATGTCCTGACCATTGTATTTAATTAAAGTTCCCTCATTGTCATAAACTTTACTAATCACTTCACCAGTTGCATTGAAACTGTAAATGAGTTTGGCTTTACTGTCTTTATGTATCCATTCCCCATCACCTGTACTTGAGGTAACTTTTGTGCCATCTGGATTAATACCCACATAGGTGTTTCTGACTCTTACTTCATCAACAGAAACACCTTTTTCTCTGAGTTTTATAAGCGTATCTGAACCATAGGTACTGTTACTATTATCAGTTGGGTTGTCTGCACCTAGATTACAGCCCAACATACTGACAACGCCTATAGTTACTTTACTTTGGTCTAAATCTTGGTTGAGTTTGACGATGTTATCACTTAACTCATCAGGACTTCTGCCACCCAGTGTATGCACGCCATTGTCTTCTCTGCCATAACCAACGGCTACTATTTTGACTTTGCCTGCAATGTCTTTGAGTTTAGGGCCGTAAACTACTCGACGAGAGCCGTCTTTGCTTATTTGCACGATGGTAGTTTGACCGGGGTGTTTTGAGGCTAGGTCTAGTGTGCTTTGCTTGACATTTGCATCGTCTTCGCCCTGAATGAGGACTTGGTGGTCGTGGTTGGCTAGGGTGGGTTTGGTTTTTTCAGATTCGGTTTTTAGTTTTTGGCGTTGGTCGTCGCTTAGGTCGCTCCAGTCTTGGAGGGGTTTGTCTTGGTGAGGGGCGGGGTCGGCTAGGTGTTTAAAGGCGTGGTGCTCTATCACTTTGGGATCTAAAGGAGATTTTGAGAGCCAATGCTTATAATCTACACGACCAGTAGGTAAATGATATGCAACCACCCTCATCTTAAGTTGATCAGAAAGATACGCAACTAGTTCTTTATGTTTATCCAAAGAAGGCTGAATTATATCTCCATCTGTAAAGATTACTACTCTATAAGATCGCCCTGGATTAAGGTCTCGTGCATTTTTTAAGCCTGTCAAAAGGTCATCTTTTGAATAATCATTTGTGCCAAGAGTAAGCTTCAATGTAGTAGCGACATCAGGTCTTACTATTGATGAATTCAGTAACATTACACTTTCTCTATCTAAATATTTAAAACCAACGACATTTTTTGTGTAACTGTCTTTAAATAAAAAAATAGCAGCTGGATTTGTCCTAAATATCTTCACCCTTTGATTAAGTGTATTGTTATCGGCAAAAGCCATCGATCCTTTATTAGGTCCAGAATCATTGTGTACCAAAATATTAGCATCAAGCTCTGCTCTATATTTTAGTAAATTTTCTGTAAAAGCATACATATCAGGTTCATTGCTCCAATCTGCTGAACCCTTACCCATTCTTATATCTATTTGTGCCATTGGCACAATGCCGTCATTGTGTAATTGTTGTTTAAGCTTTTTTAGCGTTTCTAAAGTTTCTTCAGGCGTGCTGGCAATAACACGAACTCTTAAATTATTTTTAAATTTCAATAAATCGTTTTTGTTGTAATTGAGTGCACCTTCCTTGCCAACAGTAACAACGAGATGATACTTAGTATCTGGATAAAGCTCTGTTTTTTGGGTTATTTCGCCTTGTTCATTATATTCCCAAATGATTTTTTTATCATCAAGGTGGTAAGCGCCATCTACTGTTTTCCTTCCATTATTTTCCGTTATGACATCACCTAATCTCGTACTAACTGTAACATCAATATTTTTAGCCTTAGCCCCTGTTAAAATATGTTTTCCCATATAAAATCCTGAATTACACCCTTTTATGTCAATTTGCTTGACTTTTGTATCGCTAGGTAAGTCTTGTTTTAAACGCACAATGTGGTCAACAATATCAGTAGCACTTCTGCCTCCTGTTGTTTCTGCTACTTTATTACCATGCCCATCAAACAAAATTTTAACCTCACCTGTGATATCCTTTAATCTGGGACCGTGCAAAACCTTGTAATTGCCTTGTTCGTCCATTTGAATCAGGGTGGAGTTATTGTAATACTTGCCTGCTACAGCCACTGAAGAATCAATTATAGTGCGATCATCTTCTAGAATAACAACAACACGATGAATCTCGTCCTTAGGCGTAATGCTATATTTGTTGCTCACACTCACAGGCTGCCATTTAAGTAAACTATCGGGGGATGGTAGTGCCTTCCATTGATCTTGTGTTGCCTTTCTATCTTCAAAAGAGGTTAAATGCTTTTGTAAATAATCAACATGCTTCTTAACTTGCACTAATTCATCAACATCAAGCCCATGTTGTTCAGCAATCATGGTAGTCATTGCATTCTCTACACTGGTTTTTATTTTTTCTAAAGACGATTCTCTTAATGCAACTATTTTTGGGTGGTCGGCGTAACGAGAACTGAGTAACAGTTTGTGGAAATCAACAAGTTTCGAAACTTCAGATCCATCATTTTCTATGAGTCTTGACAATTCTCTTTCCACATAGGCACCTTCCAGCATCTGAATTTTTTGATATACTTCCAAATCTTCAGCATTCATTATCCTATCATAAATTTCACCAAACTTATCCAATAAATCGTTTGTTCGCTCCATCTTAACGCGCAAATCATCTGCTTGAGTATGTGAAAAATCACGCCACTCGCCTAACTCATTTTTAATTCTTGAATCTGGGTGATGATCTAAATACGCTTGCAACTCTAACGCATGCTTTTCCAAAGTAAGGTGAGCAAATTCGCGTGGATCTTCTTGAGCATTTAAAAAAGCATTAACGGTGTCTTGTAAGATTTTTTTACCATCCTCATCTATTGATTCATCATCAAGTAGTCTTGTTAATTTCTCAATTTCATTATCTATTTTTCTGTCAAATTCATCCAGCGGATTGGTCAAAACATCCTTATGGTTCTTAACCGTTTCCGTTCTTTGACTGACTCCCTGTGTATCTTTATCCCAACTATAAACCGTCTTGGTGCCACCTGTTTGCATAGTTTTCCTACCATCGGGGTTGACTTCTATCTGTGTTGTTCTGCCGGTTACTTCTACCTTGGTTGTGCCTTTGCCATTGTCATATAGTCTTTCTGCAACTGATTTTGTTAAGGAATTAACATCGCCATTTGATGCTATGTCTGTTTCACAGCCTACCAAATTAATGCGACCCTCGTCTTTTATATCGATTTTAAGTTGTGTTTGCAGGTTTTGAATGTGTTGGGTTAAAGTTTGTGCACCTAATGTCTTCATTTCAGAGCCGTGTCCTACGACATTGATACGGTATTTATCACCTACATCGAGATTGACTTCGTTGCCTTTTAGGTTGTAAACTTTGATGTTGCCATCAGCGTCCATCTTGGCGATGTAGCTGTTTTCTGGGTGTTTATTGGCGAGGGCTTGTGCGGCGTTTTTGACTGTGTCATCACCTGGTAATTCTAGTATTATGTTGGTTTTGTATTTAGATGGGTTTCTATTGTCATCAGACCCTTCTTTACCTAAATGCTGACCGTTATATCTAACCAAAATACCGTCATTATCATATGACCTACTAGTTACAACACCATTTTTACCCATTTCATAGGTTGTTTTTGCCTCGCCATCTTTATGTTTCCAGTTACTTGTTCCTGTGTCTGAGGTAACTTTTGCACCATCTGGGTTGATACCAACATATTTACTTCTGACGCTAACACTTACATCGTCTCCAATGTCTGATTGTTTAAGATGCTTAAGAAGTTCTTCACCGTAACCACTACCTTGGTCGTCTGTTGGATTGTTTGTTTTTAAGTTACAACCTACTGCACTAATGCGCCCTATCGTTGTTTTGTTTAAATCTAGACCTTGTGTAAGTTTAATAATGTTTTTGCTGAGTTCATTGGCGTTTCTGCCACCGAGTGTGTGAACACCGCCCTCTTCTCTGCCATAGCCAATAGCAGAGACTTTGACGGTGCCTTTAATGTCTTGGAGTTTTGTTCCGTAAACCACTCGAAGATTACCCTCTTTATCTATTTGCACAATGGTAGTTTGACCGGGGTGTTTTGAGGCTAGGTCTAGCGCACTTTGTCCGACATTTTTATGGTCTTCGGTTTGGAGGATGATTTGGTGGTCGTGGTTGGCTAGAACGGGTTTGGTTTTTTCGGATTCGGTTGTTAACTTTTGGCGTTGGTCGTCGCTTAAGGAGTACCAGTCTTGGAGGTTTTTATCTTGGTAAGGGGTGGTTTCGGCTAGATGATGATAACCAAATTTTTCACCATTGGATAATAAAAGTTCTTCATTGTAGAAATCCTTGATAGTTAAAATACGGCCATCTGATAGTGTTATAGAGGTATCTTTAAAGATATCAACATTAAATTCTTGAGCCACTAGGGAACTTCCTGATACCCATGCACCATATTCTTTACCATTGAAATGATGTTTAATAGCCTTGTACATACTATGTGCGTTTGAAAATTCCACCATTCCAGCATTGGGATCAAAAAATACATATTTTCCATCTTGTTTAAGCATTGCCGTTGAATGGGTTTTTGTATTAAGCAGTAAAACTTTATTACCCTCATAATTTTCCAATGCTTTAACACCTTCTTTTAGAGAAATTGAAGAGCTTTCTGAGTTAAATCCTTTGGAATAGGTGGAATAGGTAATGTCCAATATTCCTTTTTTGATTATATCAGTCTCCTCAGAATTATATCTACCTATCTCATCTCTAAACCTTTGAAAGAAAATATCTTTTTTGCCATCCATATAAGAAGCAACGAATAACTGAGTAAGAGAGCAACAAACTCCTGACGATTTTTGAATAGAGTTCAATACATTAATGTGTGAAAAGTTTTCTGAACCAATTACATTTTCAGTTTTTTGCAGTTTGTTATATAGTATAGCCCCTCGATTATTAGTATATTCCGTCTTTCTGTTTCTTATTAATTTTTTGAAAACACCTAAATCTCTCATAGTGAATTCGCTTCCCTCGAATCTTTTTTGAAAAATCTTGAGTAAGTCAGCCAAATTATCATGCTTTGGATTAATTCCTACATCTTCTAATTTAGCATTAGAATACCCTTCTAAAAATTTATTCTGTTTATCGGGAAAGCCCTTTAATGTACTCTCAAGCATCTCAAGTCTTGTTGTATATCTTGTCAAATCTTGAGATAAGGTTAATGGGTTTGTCAATGTGTCCTCATAACTTTTAACCGTCTCAGTTCTTTGTTTAATACTTCCTGTATCCGCATCCCAGCTATAAACCGTTTTTGTGCCACCCGTTTGCATAGTTTTCCTACCATCGGGGTTGACTTCTATCTGTGTTGTTCTGCCGGTTACTTCTACCTTGGTTGTGCCTTTGCCATTGTCATATAGTCTTTCTGCAACTGATTTTGTTAAGGAATTAACATCGCCATTTGATGCTATGTCTGTTTCACAGCCTACCAAATTAATGCGACCCTCGTCTTTTATATCGATTTTAAGTTGTGTTTGCAGGTTTTGAATGTGTTGGGTTAAAGTTTGTGCACCTAATGTCTTCATTTCAGAGCCGTGTCCTACGACATTGATACGGTATTTATCACCTACATCGAGATTGACTTCGTTGCCTTTTAGGTTGTAAACTTTGATGTTGCCATCAGCGTCCATCTTGGCGATGTAGCTGTTTTCTGGGTGTTTATTGGCGAGGGCTTGTGCGGCGTTTTTGACTGTGTCATCACCTGGTAATTCTAGTATTATGTTGGTTTTGTATTTAGATGGGTTTCTATTGTCATCAGACCCTTCTTTACCTAAATGCTGACCGTTATATCTAACCAAAATACCGTCATTATCATATGACCTACTAGTTACAACACCATTTTTACCCATTTCATAGGTTGTTTTTGCCTCGCCATCTTTATGTTTCCAGTTACTTGTTCCTGTGTCTGAGGTAACTTTTGTGCCATCTGGGTTGATACCAACATATTTACTTCTGACGCTAACACTTACATCGTCTCCAATGTCTGATTGTTTAAGATGCTTAAGAAGTTCTTCACCGTAACCACTACTTTGGTCGTCTGTTGGATTGTTTGTTTTTAAGTTACAACCTACTGCACTAATGCGCCCTATCGTTGTTTTGCTTGAATCTAAACCTTGTTTAAGTTTAATAATGTTTTTACTGAGTTCGTTAGGGTTTCTGCCACCGAGTGTGTGAACACCGCCCTCTTCTCTGCCATAGCCAATAGCAGAGACTTTGACGGTGCCTTTGATGTCTTGGAGTTTTGTTCCGTAAACCACTCGAAGATTACCCTCTTTATCTATTTGCACAATGGTAGTTTGACCGGGGTGTTTTGAGGCTAGGTCTAGCGCACTTTGTCCGACATTTTTATGGTCTTCGGTTTGGAGGATGATTTGGTGGTCGTGGTTGGCTAGAACGGGTTTGGTTTTTTCGGATTCGGTTTTTAGTTTTTGGCGTTGGTCGTCGCTTAGGTCGCTCCAGTCGCTAATTTTTTTGTCTTGGTGAGGGGCGGGGTCGGCGAAGTGCTGTATTTTTGAAACAACCTTATTTACCATAAAGTCTAATGTCGCTAAATTGGTTTCTCTATTTATATCAAATAAAATATCTGTTTCTTTTACCAACATACAGTCAGCTAGTACAATGCTTCCATCTTTTCTTACTAAAAAATCAGGGTCTCTAATTGATAATTTTGGATTATCTATAAGTATTTGCTTTATTTTTAGAAGGTCGGTTTTTGTTTTATCACTAAAACGAGATGTGATTCCAGGTGAAGGGATTTCTCCAGGTTTTATTACCATACTATCTTTGATATTATCCATAATATAAAAATGATTGGTATAACCATCTTTTTGTATGCTGCCTTGTCCATAAATCTCTGGAACAGTAAAACCATATTCTGAAAGTTTTCTTATATTATATACTTCATTTTTAACCATTTTTTGGCTATCGCCAACCACACTTTTTTCTCTTATTATAGCAACAACATAGTCATCATTACCACCTAGGCTATAAACATCTTTATTATCCCCACTACCAATTTTCTTCCCTAAATCGTCTATACTTAATTCCATTAAATTTCCTAAAGCTGCCATATTCTCTTTCAAAAATAAAAGGTCATCATAGACTTCACTCTTGGGGTTTTTGGCCATATGTTTTTCTAATTTAAAAACTAACTGTTGGGTCTTTTTACCTATTAAAGCAATATCATTTGAATGTTTTAAACTGCCTAATTCTTGGTTAAGCTCTTCCAGCAAAGGCACGTGTTTGCTTTTTTTACGCTTTTTATCCAAAATAAGTTGGATTTGTGTTGATAATTTACTTATATCTGAATTTAGACCCAATGGGTTTTCTAATTTAGCACTAGTATGTCTAGCGGCTACATCTCTTGACGCAATATTACCTGTGCCAGGATCCCAATAATAAATTGTCTTAATGCCCCCTATTTCCATGGTTTTAGTGCCATCAGTATTGACTTCTATTTTATTGTTTCTACCGGTAACCTCTGCATGCCATTTGCCATCATTATATAAACGATCTGCAACTGACTTAGTGAGTGAGTCTATATCACGACTTGCCCCAGAGACTTTATTAGTGTCACAACCAACCAGCGCCACCCTAACAGGAACACTATCATTAACCTTAAGTTGCGTTTGTAAATCTTTAATGCGTTGTGTAATCGTATCAGCACCCATTTCTTCCATCTTAGCGCCATAACCTACCACATTAATACGATATTTACCCTCTATTTCAACATTGGCCTCCTTGCCGTCTAAACCATAAACCATGATGTTGCCGTCTGCATCTAATTTAGCAACATAACTATTAATACCTGCATCATCTTTATGTTTTTCAGATAAATATTTAACTGCATCATTAACAGTTTTATCATCACCTAATTGAAGAGTAATGCTGTTCTTGTATTGAGATTCTATAGGTTTTCTAGTAGGGGCTTGTGTATCAAAAGTTCCAAAAGTACTACTAGCTGCATTTCTACGCCGATCAACATAAACACCATTGCTGCGTAATGTTTTATTTCTTGAATGTACTGATATAGGAACATCGCTATCCAACCCAATGTCTTGTTTTTTAATTAAGTACGCTATACTATAAAAATTGTTATTTCTTCCAGTCATTCCTCCCAATACAAAAACTCTAGCAAATTTAATATCAGCACCACTTATAACCTTTGTAAGCGCATTATTTTTTTCTTTAATATTATTAGCATTGAAACTGTCCGCATCACCGGCAAAGTTTACCCTTAAGTTGTTTATATCTAAATCATCCAAATTTCCAGACAGTAAAAAATAACTTTTATTAGACTCATCATATTTAAGAACAATGCTGCCATCACTATACTGTCTTATTTTTTCCAGTTCACTGCTAACTAAATGAGAATCAACAATAAAGACATCAGAATATCTTTGCGATGCAATTTCCTCAGTATCTTCGCTAAAGGATGATGGGTCAGAAATTGTAACTTTAGAACTATGGGGTACTAATAATGCCTTAAATTCACCACTTTGTTCGCCGTAAACAGTAATATCCCTACTATTTTCCAATATTTCAACAACATCTATTGGGCGTACGGATTCAGAGTTTAGACTACGGCGACTTGCCTCGCCTACTCTAGGTAAAACTAATGCGGAAAAAAACGGCTTGCCATGTTTAAAAACTTGTCTACCTTTAGGGTTGATAATCATCTTGGAATCCAAGACAACTATCTTATGAGCGTCGCTATTTCCACCATTTAAATTAGCTTTCATACTGTCAACAAACGCATTAATTTGCTCTGCTGTTAGTTTGTCGGTATCTATAATATAAGTAATAAATTCATTACCTTGTAGATCCTCAAAGTCTTCCCCTGAATTCCATGAACCTTTAGGATTTAGGCTATAACCTTTCATGAGATTGGTCTTTGCCCCATGCTCTACTATAAAATCATTTACTCCCTTTACGCACAAAGAAAACTGATCTAGATTAATGCTAGTTTTAGTGCTAACTCTAAGCCTTTCAACTGGATTGCTTTCTAACTCTTTATATTTAAGACTTAGGTTTTGTACTAAATATCCAGTAAAAGGAGAATAAGGCCTAGTAGTCAAAAAATTATTATTAATTGGGAACGGATATATAGGCATAAGAACTGCGACACCTTTACTTGCAGACATTTGATCTTTACGAAAATCCCTAATATATTTAGTTAAAATATTTTTCTCACTTGGATTATCTGCGACTAACCCAGTATCAGAATACACGCCACCTTGAGTATGTAATATTGAAATTCTAGCGATATCAGAAGCGCCTGCAAAATTACCACTTTTTTGTCTCAACTCATACTCATAAGCCTTTTTCATTCCTCCTAGTTCTGGCGTTGAATCAAAAGTATCTCGTATAGAAGACAGTTTAATTTCTGGATTATTTTTTGAAAAATCTCCCCAAAATCCTTTAATAGCTGCATACCTAGTATCTATCTTACCAGGATCTAAACCCAACTCTGAAACCATGAATTTTTTACAGGTCTCATCACTAAAACCATATTTGTCGTAAAAATCAGATAATTTTCGCTCTAATTTACTAACTTTAAGTGAATAAATATCGCTTAACAACAAGTTATCTTTTACATGTTGTTTAATTGCTTTCTTGGATTCACCTCCCAAAAGAAAGTCTGGGTCATAATGAAGTGTAACTTCAAGATCTGGATTCTGTTTTTTGGCATTCTTGATATTATCTAAATCCTTTGGTGGCAACTCATTGCCAAGCCAAACAAAATGAAGTTTATCGGGCACATGATCGATATCTCGAACAGTAACAGGAAACTCTTTGCTTGCTTTAACCATATATTGGCTTAACTCAACCCCTTCAGATGTAAAATACTTTAATTCATCAATGGTATTTTGCTCTAAATACTTGCCAATGCTTTCAGGTTTTAATTTTTTATCAAGTCTTTTTCTCAAAGCAACCCATTTTTTATGCCTCTCCTTTGGATTCTTTTCTGCCTTTATAGAGTTAATAGCACCTAAAGTTTCCCCTAAGAATGAAATAAGTATTGAATGAGTACCAGCACTACTGCTTATTGTTTTGTGCATCTCTTCAAGGTAATAACTCATTGAATCTTTGAGCAAAGGGTTTTTAAGCTTTACTGCTGTTCTTTTAGCATCTTCAACTCTTAATTTAATACCTTCTACGCCTGTATTTTCATCTACACCCCAACTATAAACCGTCTTGGTGCCGCCTGTTTGCATAGTCTTGGTGCCATCAGGGTTGACTTCTATCTGCGTTGTTCTGCCTGTTATTTCAGTTTTTCTCAGTATATCGTTTTCATAAACAGCTTTAGCAAAATCTTTGGTAAGTGTTCGGCGAACGCCATCGGTATCACAACCCACTAAAGCAATACGATTGATGTCGGTTTTGTCATTGCCATAAGCTTGCTGGATTTTGTTCGCTTTATTGGCTAGGGCTTGGGCACCTTCTTGGCTTAAGTTACCACCATGATCAACAAAATTAACACGAGTGTCGCCTGTGGGGGTGTAGGTATCACCTTTTAGGGTAACCAGTTTGCCGTCTTTATCAAATTGGACAATAATGCTGTTGTTGGGGTGTTTGTTGAATAAGGCATTGGCGGCTTCAACTACGGTTTTGTCATTGCTATTTTGAACAATGATATTACTGTGATATCTGGATTTTTTAGGGGTGGAAGTATCAGAATTTGGGTTTGGGTTTGAATTGAGAGTGGAATCGGGGGTTTGTGCTTGCATTTCTCTTTGCCAAAATATATTTTCAAAATCCAAATTATATTTTTCAAAGCTTCTTCTGGTTAGCCAATTCTTATGCAGTCCAGCATTTGCTCTCATTGTCGCGATGGTTTGTTTTAATTGTGCGACGATACTTGCGGTATCAATCTCATCTTCTACACCACCTTCATCTACTTCATCTTTTTTACCTATTTTTACCTTCTTATCTATTGCAACATAAATGTCATTGATGGTATCCTCAACCAGGGTATCAACAGTCTTGCCGTTAGCAATGATTTTATACTCTACATAGGTTGTTTCAATATCATTGTCTTCGCCGTATAAGTATTCAATTTTATTATTTTTTGTATTGTAATAAATGACAATGTCGTTCTCTTTTTTAAGCCACAGTCCTAAGTTTAAACTTTCATATGAATCATCTGTCAGAATAAAAACTTGCGGTGTTTGAGAAAATGATAAGCCTTTGGAAAAATTTTGATTCAGTTTTTTATCTGTAAACCATCTTGATGGGTCTTTTCCTTGCTCTTTTCTGGCTTTGGTTGAAGCACCATTGGCACCATCTTGAGTTTCTTTGTCATGTGTTTTTGAGTCTGGCGTGCTGGTTTCAGTAGAATCATGATTAGAATTAGAGTCAACACTAGAGTTTCTTCCATACCCAGAAGTTGTCTGATTTAATATGTCCTTGCTCTGACCTGAGGCGTCATCAGTTGACAGTGTCGATGTTTTTGCATTCATTGAGAATGTTGGATTGTTGCCACTAAATATTTGCACATTTGATAACTTAGTGCCTACATCATGGAGTGAACTGTCTAAAAATAATTCAGTATTTGCATTTAAGACTTTTTTATCTGAGGTGTAAATCAAAGTACCTGTAGCAAGCACGCCATCGGATGCCTTGATGTGGTAATACTTTATTGTAGCGCCCTCTTTGACAATCTTCATATAATCACCAAGTGCATAAGCAACATTGCTCTCATACTTTTTCCTACCACTTTCATAAATAGCAAATCTATTGCCAATACCGCCATTTGCATATAAAGCATAATCAATACTGTTATAAGAGTTATTGGTGTTGTTGTCTGAGAGTCCAAACATCATTCTTTTTCTCTTGCCAATAGCACCAATTTTAGCAATAACATAACCATCGCCAACAAAACCTTTAGAAGAAGAAACATCCGCATTCCATCCATTGCTGGAAGTCTTTTCATAGGTGTTGCCAACTTGGGTTATTTTATTGCCACCCCCAATATTAAAATCGGTGTTAATTAATGTACTAGAAAGTTTAACAGGGTTGGTAATATGACTAAGGTCAATCACATTACCGTCTGTGTCTTTAACACCGTCTAAAATAATGTCATTTCTGTTGTTAATGTCAAAGTTTTTAGCACCAATCCTGCCATCACCCACTTTGACAGTATGACTAAACTCCAATGTTTTAGTAATATCACCATTTGCACCTATTAACAGAAAATCTTTACCTGCAACAATAATTTTATTGCTGCCAATGTTTGCCAAGGTAACTGCTTCATCCAAGGTAAGTGTTATC
Organism: Candidatus Thiodubiliella endoseptemdiera; assembly: GCF_964212635.1. Classification (NCBI taxonomy): domain Bacteria; kingdom Pseudomonadati; phylum Pseudomonadota; class Gammaproteobacteria; family Pseudothioglobaceae (SeqCode); genus Candidatus Thiodubiliella; species Candidatus Thiodubiliella endoseptemdiera. Next base: position 1,924,162 of record NZ_OZ156463.1, on the reverse strand, counting down.
TTAATTTCATCATCAATTGTGAACACACCATTCATTGCATCATTCACATTAACACGCCATGCGTTGGACTTTAGTGGAGTTGGGGCGTTGCAATCTATTAATAAATGCTGATTTTTAGCCACATGAAAACTTTGGCTAGCGATATGACCAAGATTGACACTACTGGTAATACTACTCATATCAATAATATTGCCGTCTATATCTTTAATATTGGTCAAAATAATATCATTCTTGTTATGAATATTGAAATCTGCGATACTGGTTGACCCATCACCTCTTTTAATAGTATGAGTAAACTCCAATGTGCTAGTAGAGCTACCATTTGCACCTGTTAAGAGGAAATCTTTACCCGCAATAATGATTTTATTGCTGCCAATATTTGCCAAAGTAACTGCTTCATCCAAAGCGAGTGTTACTTTAATTTCATCGCCAACAGTAAACACACCATTTTTTGCATTATTGGCATCAACCTTCCAAGGGTTAGTTAACAATAGTTTTGGTGCACCTACATCTACTGAAAGTGCCAAAGGCGCACCACTAAAGATTTGCATATCTGACAATTGGGCACCTTTTTCGTAGAATGAACTGTCTAAGAACAGTTTGGTATTGATGCTTGAGGCTTGAGTTGAAGTGTAGAGTAAATTCCCTGCGGCAAGTGGACCATCAACTGCCTTGATGTGGTAATATTTTACTGTGGTGCCTTCTCTAACAACCTTCATATAGTCGCCAACTGCATAAGCAGTCCCTGTCCCTTTCTGACGAACGCCATCTTCATAAATTACAAATTTATTACCAATACCGCCGTCTGCATACAAAGCATAATCAATACTATTATAAGAACTGTTGGTATTGTCGCTTGAGAGTCCAAGCATTATTCTTTTATTAAGAGTGCCAATTTTAGCAATAACATAACCATCACCCATAAACCCTTCGGAGGAGAAAACATCAGTATCCCAAGCGGCGTTAGCGGTTTTTTCATAGGTGTCGTTAGTTTTGGACATTTTATTATCACTACTAACGCTCAAGTCGGTATTAAGTTTTGTGGCATTCAATCTAGTAGGACCAGTAATGCTACTTAAGTCAATACTATTGCCTTCTTTATCTTTAATATCAGTTAGAACAATATCGCCCTTGTTATCAATATCAAAACTTGTGGCGTCAATCTTATCATTGGCTTGAACAGTATAAGTAAAGTTCAATCTGTCAGTAACAACGCCATTTGCACCTGTTAACAAGAAATCTGTGCCTGCAATAACAATTTTATTACTGCCAACACCCGCCAAAGTAACCGCCTCATCCAAGGTAAGTGTTACTTTAATTTTATCACCAATGGCAAACACACCATTAGTAGCAGTACTGGCGTCAACATGCCAAGCGTTATATGCTAGTGGTTCTGGTGCACCAGAGTCTATTGATAAATTTGAATTTTTACCAAAAATCTTAATTTCACGGAAGTTTTGTGCACTACCACTAAAGGTCAGTTTAACCTGATCAAAAGCTGTGCCAGCTGCTGGGATAATTTCAACAACATTACCAGCAGAGCTAATAGTGCGCCTTGAAACTACCTTGCCCTCTTTGAGAAATTCAACAGTTGAGCCGTTAATTCTGTGCGCAACAGCTTTTCGATTGTAAAGTTTAAAACTGCCATTGGTGTAATTAATACCACCAAAATCAAATAACATATATTTACCATCAGCATTCTTTGGATGTGTGGCATAATCTAGCGCACCCTGTGAACTGGTATTGCCATCAGTCATTCGTTTAATATTAGCGGCAGCATCTCCTTGATGCCAAGCGTCAATATTGGTGGTGATGGTCGCTAGTCCTTTGCTATTTAAGGCAATATTTTGAATCTCAGGGCTTAAATCTACACCCTCAACGATATCATCAAAATTGATGTTATTGCCGCTTGAGTCTTTGATGTCGGTTAAGATAATATCGCGCTTATCGTTAATATAAAAAGCTGTGTTGGTTTTCTCATTAGCCTGAACGATATGAGAAAATTCTAGTGTCTTGGTAAGAGCGCCATTTGCACCTTTTAATAAAAAATCTTTACCGGCGATAACGATTTTATTGCTACCGACATTCGCCAAAGTTACTGCTTCATCCAAGGTCAGTGTTACTTTAATTTCATTGCCAATGGTAAATACACCCTGAGTGGCATCAGCAGTGTTGACATGCCAAGCATTGGCAACTGGTTTTGGTGCACCTACATCTACTGAAAGTGCCAAAGGCACACCACTAAAGATTTGCATATCTGACAATTGGGCACCTTTTTCGTAGAATGAACTGTCTAAGAACAGTTTGGTATTGATGCTTGAGGCTTGAGTTGAAGTGTAGAGTAAATTCCCTGCGGCAAGTGGACCATCAACTGCCTTGATGTGGTAATATTTTACTGTGGTGCCTTCTCTAACAACCTTCATATAGTCGCCAACTGCATAAGCAGTCCCTGTCCCTTTCTGACGAACGCCATCTTCATAAATTACAAATTTATTACCAATACCGCCGTCTGCATACAAAGCATAATCAATACTATTATAAGAACTGTTGGTATTGTCGCTTGAGAGTCCAAGCATTATTCTTTTATTAAGAGTGCCAATTTTAGCAATAACATAACCATCACCCATAAACCCTTCGGAGGAGAAAACATCAGTATCCCAAGCGGCGTTAGCGGTTTTTTCATAGGTGTCGTTAGTTTTGGACATTTTATTATCACTACTAACGCTCAAGTCGGTATTAAGTTTTGTGGCATTCAATTTAGTAGAACCAGTAATGCTACTCAAATCAACATAATTACCGTCTGTATCTTTAATATTAGCCAGAATAATATCATGTTTATTATCAATATCAAAATCTACAGCGTTAATTCTATCATTAACTTTGACGGTGTAAGTAAAGTCCAATGTCTTGGTAGTAGTGCCATTGTTGCCTGTTAACAAGAAATCTTTACCTGCAATAACCACTTTATTTCTTCCGACACCTGCTAGCGTAACCGCCTCATCCAGAGTGAGTGTTACTTTGATTTTATTGCCAATGGTAAATACGCCATTAGTTGCATCACTCGCATCAACACGCCAAGCGTTAACAACTGGTTTTGGCGCATGCACATCTATTGATAACGGGGAATTCTTACCATTAAAAATTTGCATATCTGATAATTTGGCACCTACACTTAGAAATGAACTGTCTAAGAATAATTTAGTATCTGCATTTAAAGTTTTAGCCGAAGTATGTATCAAAGTGCCTGTGGCAAGCGGCCCATCAGCTGCTTTAATATGGTAATACTGTATTTCGGCTCCTTCCCTGACAACCTTCATATAATCGCCATTTGCATAAGTAACGCCTGTGTCGTAACTGTGCTTGCCATGCTCATAAATTACAAACTTATTGCCAGTACTGCCATTTGCATACAAAGCATAATCAATACTAGAACTGTTGGTATTGTCACTTGAGAGTCCAAGCATCATATTTTTATTAAGAGCACCAATCTTAGCAATAACATAACCATCGCCAACAAAGCCCTTGGAGGAAAAAACATCCGCATCCCAGTCAGCACCAGAAGTTTTTTGATAAGTGCCGTTAGTTTGGGTTATTTTATTACCACCACCAACAATAAAATCAGTGCTAAGTGCTTCCCTAGAAAGTTTAACAATATCAGTAACGCTATCAAGGTCAACAGCATTGCCATCTGCATCTTTAATATTGCTTAGAACAATATCTTTATTATAAATATTAAAATTAGCAGCACTGATTCTGTCGTTGGCCTTTACAGTGTAAACAAACGCCAGTGTTTTAGTAAAACTATCATTCACACCTGTCAAAAGAAAATCCCTGCCAGAAATAACGATTTTATTGCTACCAACATTTGCCAAAGTTACTGCTTCATCCAAAGTAAGTGTTACTTTAATTTCATCGCCAATAGTAAATACACCATTAGTTGCATCGCTGGCATCAATATGCCAGGCGTTGGTTGCTAATGGTTTGGGTGCACCAGAATCTATTAATAAGTTTTGATTTTTACCGAAAATTTCAATTTCGCGGAAGTTTTGCAGGTTGCCACTAAAGGTAAGTTTAACTTGGTCAAAGAAGGTGTCAACTGGCGGAGAAATCTCAACAATATTGCCCGCATTTTTGATGGTATGCGTTGAAACCATTTCTCCGTTTTTAAAGAATTCAACGATTGAGCCATTAACTCTACCTGGAGCAGCACCCGTTCGATTATAAAGTTTAAAAGTGCCGTCAGTATATTCTATATTTTTAAAATCAAACAAGATATGCTTCCCATTAGCATCCATTGGGTGTGTGGCATAATCTAATGCGCCGCTTGTACTGGTATTGCCATCAGTCATTTTTCGAATATTAGCGGCAGTATTGCCGTTATGCCAACGACTAACATTAGTGCTGACGGTTGCTAAATTTTTATTATTTAAAGTAAGATTTTTACTAACAGTGTCGCCAAGCACTATACTACCTGTAATGCCACTAAGGTCAATACTGTTACCATCTGTATCTTTAATACCAGTTAAAACAATATCTTCTTTACTGTCAATATCAAAAGTGGTGTTAAGTTTATCATTGGCTTTGACGATATAAGTAAAATTCAATACATTCGTAGTGGCACCATTTACACCTGTTAATAAGAAATCTTTACCCGCAATAACGACTTTATTGCTACCAACATTTGCCAAAGTAACTGTTTTATTTAAAGTTACCCTTACTTTAATTTCATCACCAATGGTAAACACGCCATTGTCTGAATCGGTGGCATCAACTTGCCAAGCATTGGTTTTTATCGGGACTGGTCCACCTGTATGATTTTGCTTGGCATTTAAAGTGTTGGAATTTTGATTACTCCCTTCTAAATCTTGTTTTACTTTTTGATGATATTCTTGTTGATGCAATTGATTGTCTTTTAATTTTTCATTGGACTTGTCTAAGTTTTCTTGTGAGGTGGATTTACTTTTTTCAATGCCTGATTGACTGTCTTTAATGTCTTTATTGGCTTTTTCCTTTACTTTATCAACATTACCAAATTGAGTATAACTATTATGATTCTTACTTTGTCCTATTTTATTTAATTCGTCCAGTGCCTGGGAATCTCCCTGTCCTGTGTTTTGCATTAAATTAGACTGGTTATTATCACCCAAAACCCGAGTAACTTCCTGTGCATCTTTATTGGCATCTTCTTCGTTGACTTGTGTATCCGATTTTAAAGAGTTAACGGTTTGCTTGTCTTTTTGTGATTGTGTGTCTATATCTGAATCTTGATTCGCATCTGTTGGCTGATATTGTGTTTGGTCAACATTTTTATTAACAGATTGCATATTTGAAGTGTCGCCATAGTCTTGGTCCTGGTCTTTCTTAGGAGTAGAATGGCTACTGCCGCGTGTTTTAGTTGTATCTGCATCTTCGCCATTAACCATAGTTGCTATAGTTTGGCTAACTAAAAGACTTTTAGCTGTTTCTTTTAAATTTGAAAGCATACCTTGCATTAAAGATTTCATCTTCTCAACAGGGCTTTCTTTGGTACCCATTTCAATCATAGCACCATAATAATCGCCATCGCCAATTTTGACGCTAATATTGCCTTTACCTGCTGCCACAAGAACATCCATTCCGTCACCATAACGCACATTGGCATTGTAATCACCTTTCATTGCAGCGACATTAACACCATGCCCTACACGGGTATTAAGATTGTATTTGCCGACCATAACATTAATTGCAACGCCATCGCCAACATTGGTATTAACATTGAATTTACCAATAGATGCACCTAAATGAAAGCCATCCCCTACTTTAGTAGTAATATTAACCTTGCCAATAGCAATCATTGAACTATAACCAGAACCCACCTTAGTAACAATATTAGCCTTACCAATGGCAATTTGCAAACTGTCATTATCGCCAACTGAAGTGAGTATATTGGCTTTACCAATACCTGCCTGTATAGTTTGCCCCAACCCAACTTTACTAATAATATTGGCTTGACCAATGCCCACAGCTAACATTGCACCATTACCAATATGGGTGATAATGTTGGCTTGACCCACTGCAAAGGTAACCATACTGCCTTCATTATTTTTACCCAATAGTGCAACACCCGTTGTTTTAAGTGCATCAATGCCTGAAGTTAGGAATTTTTGCGGCGCTGAAAATACATCGCCCCTTGGAAATAAACGGTGTCTATCTAAAACAGGGTCTGAAACTACAGAATCTAACGGCGATACAGTAACTGAAAAATCAGCCAATGAAGATACTCTGGTTACAATATTTGCCCTACCAACAACCAAGCTCATGGTATTGCCATTACCCTCTAAATTTATATGTGTAACAATGTTTGCTTGCCCGATAGCAGCTGTTATTAAATCACCTGACCCAACTTTAGTAACAATATTGGCTTGCCCAATCGCAAATGCAGCTGAAAAACCATTGCCAATATGGGTGAAAACATTGAAGCCACCAACCATAACAGCAAGCGTTGTGCCGTCACCAATTTTAGTAAAGATATTGGCTTGTCCACCTAGCATTAAGGCGGCACTAAAGCCATCACCAACATGAGTAAAGACATTGGCTTGACCTGCGACCATTACGGCTACTGTTATACCATCACCAACTTTGGTAAAGATATTGGCTTGCCCACCTAACATTAAAGCAGCACTAGGTCCATCTCCAATATGGGTAAAAATATTACCCGTTAATGAGAGCATTAGTGCGAATGTTGGACCATCTCCAACCTTGGTGAAAATATTACCGCCTACAGAGACCATTAGTGCCGCCGTCATGCCGTTACCAACATGTGTCAATACATTGCCAACACCAAACATACCAACAATAACATCGCCATCGCCTGTTTTAGTGGCAACATTACCCACACCTAGCATTAACAGATAATTATTACCCTTACCAACATGGGTAAAAACATTTAACCCGCCAAACATTAATGCCCAAACATCGCCATTACCTACTTTAGTAATGATATTGCCACCGCCCAGCATATTTACTTTAATATTTCCACGACCTATATGCGTTAAAACATTACCGCCACCCCACATCACTATATCAATATTACCCCTGCCTTTTTTGGTAACAACATTCAGCCCTCCAAATAAAGTGCCACTAACATCGCCTACAGAGAAATCAGTGAAAATATTAGCACCTGCTAAAAGATATAGACTTGAATGCCCAGAACCAAGCCGAGTAATAACATTTGCACCACCGATTAAATAAGCATTTAAATTACCTCGCCCTTCGTAAGTTACAACATTTGCTACACCAGCACCTATTAAGTTCAAATCACCTTTAGAGACCTTAACATTGACAATGTTACCTAACGACACTAATATTAAATTTGTATTACCACGCCCAGTCCTACTTAATGTATTAATACGCACACCACCAAGCCTTGCATTAAGCCGACCATGCGTTGACCAAACAACAACATTACCACCACCCAATAAAGTTAAATCACCATCGCCCTCTTGTCCAGAACGCTCAATGTAATTGCCAATGCCAGCAGCGACAACATTAATATTGCCAATCCGAGCCGTATTCCTAATAATATTAGCAGCACCGCCACCAATAAACCTAAGGTCACCTCGGTCACCTGTTTGAGTAATAACATTTGCTATTCCAATGCCTGTAAAGAAAACATAGCCACTGCTAGCATGATCGATGATATTAGCACCGCCACCGCCAACAAAATCAATATTACCGTATTGAGCAGTATTAACAATATGATTACCTACACCAATACCCACAAAAGAAATATTACCGCGGTATCCACCTAAACGACTTACTTGATTACTAATCCCCGTACCAACAAAATTAATATTGCCATCATTCGCACTATTGATAACTTTATTTGATCCACCGCCACCCTTGAAATTAATATTACCAAAACTCCCGCCTATACGCTTTACAATATTAGATGCACCAATACCCTCAAAAGAAATATTGCCGCGATTTGCACTATTGATAACCTGATTTTTTATACCTGCACCTACGAAAGTAATATTGCCTGAATTACCACTAAGATATAGATAATTAGATGCAGCTACACCGCCATAAGTAATATTACCCGAACGCCCAGTATGTTGTATATTTGTTGCACCAGCAGCCCCATAGACAGAAATATTACCCCAGTCAGTTTTGCTAATATTCATAAAACCAGCGGCCCCATGAACACTTAAATTCCCCCAAGTGTCATAAACATCAAGTTTTAAACTAGCAGCATGAACTGTATCGTTCCCCCCGTAAGTCTTGATGCCACTACCCCAAACGGCAACACCTACAGCAGTAATGGTGTTATCGCCATTATCTCCCTCGTAATTCCCTGTAATAAAGTAGCCGGCACTATCAGCAACCTCTTCTACAAAATCAACAGCATCATTAACTATATTTGCTACAAAACCCATAAAAAAAACTTAATTTATAATTATAAAATTCGGACTATAAGAGACCGCTACATTAATTGGTTACAACTTATAGAACACATAAAATATGCACTTTTTTTCATTAAAAAACTCGTTAAATAATTGACCACTCTCATTTTTGATTAAAACACACTATTCTCTGCATTCTCTAAGGTGTACTGAGTGAACAATAAACTCTATTGGCTTAAATCTAAACCCCCGCTTTAACTCTGACAGAACTGAGTTTAAAGAAATATTATCTCTATTATATACTAGGGTATTGGAACATTAAGTTCGTTTAATCGTCAATACTGCCTTTAAGCCTAGTTCTTAACGGTAACATACAACAGTGTTTAAATTCTGTGGCGTATTAATACTCATTTTTTAGTTTGAGACCTTTGCATAAATATGAATAATCATCAAAACGCCATCTTTCATCAAATTACAAACTTTTTAAAAACACCCTTAGCCCTGCTAGGAGTGGATTTAAAAAATTTCCAATTTAATAAAATCTGTCATTTTGCTAATCATCCCTATTTATGCAAAGGTCTCAGTTTATTTGAAATAAAGGAGTTTAGATTGTTGTTTGAATTTATTGGGGCAATATACGCCTAACTGATGCAAATAATGCAAAAACTTCGGTTTGTTTAAAAAATTATGACTTATAAAGATTATTAACAAGTGCCATTGTTCGTCTATGTGCTATATACATATTATTTTCATCCTTAACAACCTTAACCCTTAAAGCGTACATTTTAGCTTTATTTGGCACTACCTCCCTAACCTCTCTATTAAATTGAAAAATATGCTTGAACGGACAAATAAACTCCAGAAAAAATATATTATCCCCATTGTTCCATTCGTTAGCAGTTATTTTATGATCGCTGTGTAATAATTTATCCAAAGTTTCGTTATTAACTTTTGCCCATACGGCAAATGCCAAAGGCATATCATTACTATTACGAATTAACTTATATTGACCCAGTAAAACACCCTCTGAAACACGACTAAAAAAACCACAGATGCTATAATGCTCACAATGTAACTTTGATTGCCTCGCTAACCAAAAAGCATTACCAAGGGTTTCCATATAGGTTTTTTCATTTATTTTTTCAAACGCCATCAATTTATAATTTTTTGTAGGTATTGAGACCTTTGCATAAATAGGGATGATTAGCAAAATGACAGATTTTATTAAATTGGAAATTTTTTAAATCCACTCCTAGCAGGGCTAAGGGTGTTTTTAAAAAGTTTGTAATTTGATGAAAGATGGCGTTTTGATGATTATTCATATTTATGCAAAGGTCTCGTATTATAATTAATATTTTAAGAGACCTTTGCATAAATAGGGATAATTAGCAAAATGACAGATTTTATTAAATTGGAAATTTTTTAAATCCACTCCTAGCAGGGCTAAGGGTGTTTTTAAAAAGTTTGTAATTTGATGAAAGATGGCGTTTTGATGATTATTCATATTTATGCAAAGGTCTCTTTAAGCGACTCTATTCTAAATTTATCAAAAAAATTGCTTTGTGTTAATTTCAGCAGATAAAAAAGATCTACAATGTAATTACAGGTCTTTTTTAGAGAGACCTTTGCATAAATCAACTAAAAACACATCAAACTGGTAAAATAAACACCCTCTAAATCAACCATAAAAATACTAAAATGTCCTGGAAAAACACTCAACAAAACTCATTCGCAGATTCTCTTGTCGTTGAGCATAAATCCCTATCAGAACTTGATGATGTTCACAACATCATTAACTGGAATGAGATAGAGCAAACACTTTCAAATTTGTATTCATCCAAGCGAGGTGCGCCCAGTTACCCGCCATTGATGATGTTCAAGATTCTCACTCTTCAAGCTTGGTATGACCTCAGCGATGAAGCCCTAGAGAAACAAATTGCCAGAGACTTAATGTTCAGACGCTTTATTGATTTATCCCTATCTGAGAATGTAGCAGACCATTCAAGCATATGGCGTTTTAGACAACTGCTTAATACGGAGCAACTATTAGAGACCTTTGCATAAATATGAATAATCATCAAAACGCCATCTTTCATCAAATTACAAACTTTTTAAAAACACCCTTAGCCCTGCTAGGAGTGGATTTAAAAAATTTCCAATTTAATAAAATCTGTCATTTTGCTAATCATCCCTATTTATGCAAAGGTCTCTATTAGAGCCATTACTAGAACAAATCAACAATCACTTAGAGCAAAACTCAATTATTGTAACGCTAGGTTCAATTAACATCATTGATGCCACCGTCATAGAAGCCAAACAATCGCGTAAGCGCAAGGGCAAAGATAGCAACAATACCCAAGACTCAGAAGCTGGCTATAATGTGAAGACCGCAGCCGATGGCAAACGCAAAACCACCTATGGCTTTAAAATGCACGCCAATACTGATGAAGATGGCTTTGTTAAAAGAATGACCTACACCCCTGGCAATGTCCATGACAGTCAAGAAATGGATAAGTTACTCAACAAGGCTCATGGTCAAGTTTTTGCTGATAGTGCTTATGCCAATAAAAAGAACGATGAAAGACTCGGTAAACACAATAACAAAATACTGCACAGAGCCTACAGAAACAAGCCTTTAACCAAACAACAAAAACAAGACAACAAACAACGCTCATCCATTCGCTATATTGTTGAACGAACCTTTGGACTGTTAAAACTTCACCACGGATTAGGCAAGGCAAGATACCTTGGGTTAGAACGCAATAAAGCCAAAGCACAGCTTATTGCCATGAGCCATAATCTTAAAACTGGGATGAATATTTTTAAAGAAATGCAACGGTTAAAAACGCTTAGGGATTATTGTGTCCAATGAGTGGCAAAAAGTTAAAATAGAAGAAAAAGCCAAGAAAACAGGGTGTTTTTAGATTTTTATTGGAAAATTATAAGAAATTTACATTACCCCAAAACCTCAAACAACTTTCTAAATTTTCTTATATAGCAAACCCTAAGAAGCCCTCTTCTTTTTCTGATTCAATTTTATACTTTCTTGATACACATCCATTGGTTTTTTATATTTCAATGTTTCATGGAATCTTTGGTGATTATAAAACTCAATATAATCATCTACATCCGTGGTTAACTCACTGATAGTTTGGTATTCGTTTAAATAAATCCTTTCACATTTAGCACTTCTCCAGAAGCGTTCAATGCAGATATTATCTGTGGCTCTGCCTTTGCCGTCCATTGAGATAGTAATACCCAGTTTTTTGAGTCGCTTGGTGTGCACCTCACTGGTGTATTGACTGCCTTGATCGGTATTAAATATCTCTGGGTGCGGGTATTTTTCTAAAGCATCGTTGAGTACGCTCATCACTAACTGTGAATCCATTGTGTTGGATATTCTGTGTGATAAAACAGCCTTGGAATGCCAATCAATAATAGCAGCCATATACACCATACCTCCCGCAATCTTAATGTAGGTGATGTCTGTACTCCAAACTTGATTAGCGTGGTTAATACCAAGACCTCGAAGCTTATAACTGTATTTTTTATGTGCTTTGATTGGTATGGCTGTATTAACCTGTTTAACCGCTAACACCGCTTTTAACCCCAACGCTTGGCGATAACGAGCCACTGTGTTTAAACTTACCTTGTAACCGTCTTCAAGTAGTTGTTGATGCACTTTTTTCTCACCGTAAATAGGTATTTGTTCAAACACCTTGGTGATATGAGATTTAATTTTATCTTTACGCACATTGGTACGCGGTGTGTAATATAAGCCACTCCTGTTAATGCTCAACAGTTGGCATTGTTGATTAATTGATAAAGGTTGTGTTGCAGATGTTGAAGACGGCTTGAAGTCAACTAATTGTTTAAGATTAGATAAGCCCAAGCTTTTTAGCTTTTTTGCTAACCATTCCTTCTCTACGGTTACCTTGCCTACCAGAGCTGTTAAGCGCTCATTTTGTTTTTGTGATTTAACAAGCTCTTCTTTGTATTCTTTAACCGCCTTGGATGGCTCCATGGCAATTTCAGCATTAGCAAGGAAGGTTTTCTTCCAGTTTTGTAGGTTTTGTGGAAGGATGTTATGCTTGCTAGCAATCTGCACCAAGGTGCTTTCATTTTGTAATAACTCAAGCACTAATTTTGTTTTAAATGCTGAGGTGTATTTGGTTCGTTTTTTACTCATTTTTTTACTCCGATTTTTTTTGTTTAGTTTAACGGGTTTGAAATAAGAAAGTTTAGATTGTTGTCTGAAATTGTTGGGGTTTTATAATTTTAGACAATATTTTTGAAAAATGATAAAAATGAAAATCAAGATAATAAATTATGAATTACGCAAAGGTCTCTCAAAGTATGAGCCGTAGAGCTAACTGTTGGGACAATGCAGTCATGGAGCGCTTTTTTAGAAGCCTCAAGACTGAACGATTAAACTATCAAAGTTTTGCAAATCATTATGAAGTCGTGCAAAATGTAGAAAGTTATATCTACTTTTACAATTGCAAAAGGATTCATTCAGCGATTGGGTATTTAACACCCGCTCAGAAGGTGGCTGAATTGGAAAAAGTGGCTTAAAATTAAAATGTGTCCAAGTTTGTTGAGCCATTACAGGTCTTATTGTGGTCGGAATCGATGCTCTTTTTGTCATAGCACCACCTTAAAGCGTAACTTTCCTTTTTTTAGCAGACAAAAAAAGACCTGCAACAGAATTACAAGTCTTTTTTAGTATTGATTTTTTGCTTATTTTCATCATAAAATTCTTAAATTAATTAAAAATTTGTATGAAAAAAGCAAAGATATAAACTAAAATTAAAAACATTTTTTAATAATAGTTTATGAATTTGGCTCCTCGAGCTGGGCTCGAACCAGCGACAAATGGATTAACAGTCCATTGCTCTTTAGCTTTATTTATGTAACCTATGGGAGATTATACGAACAAATGGATATTTTTGCAAGCAATTTTAAAAAAAAATTTAACAATATTCTATTGAACGAAGATTTGAAGCCTTCTGAAATGAATAAAGAAACAGGAGTTTCAATTGATGCGGTTTACGATTACAGGGGCGGTCGCTCTGGTCCATCCGCACAAAATCTTGCTAAAATATTAAAAAAATTTCCTCAATACACTTGCTATATTTTTGATTTAGACTCTAAAACACTACCGAAACAGGTTTTTTTTAAATAGCCAGTTCTTTTGTTTATGCTATTCCTTTTACCAATAAAAAGGAATTCAAAAATGAAATTAACGAAATTATTTGATTTATATCAAGAAGAAAAACCAACATTATCGCCAAGAACAGTTGCCAAATATCATTCAATTGTCAAAATGTTTATTGTTGACGCTGGAGTGGACAATATATTTATTACTCGCAATGAGTGCATCCAATGGCGTAATAAAATTTTAGAACGATCAAGTGCTGGCAATTGCAATAATTACCATAGACATTTAAAATCTTTATTTAATGTTGCAGTCAGTCTTGGACATCTTGAGAGTAATGTGTTTAAGTCTTTTCCAATGCTAAAAAACACAGTATCAAAAAATAAAATTATTAGTAATATCACTATTGAAAAGTTGGTTTTAATGATAAATACTATTCTCAGCACGCTTGGTTTTATTTAGCAATGATTGATGTTTTTAAATTTACTGGCATTAGACGCAGGCAACTGATTGGCATTAAGTGGTGCGATATTGATATTGACGATAAAAAATTATATTTGAACGCCAAGTTTTCAAAAAATGGTAGTGCCAACATAATACCAATCAACCAAAATCTAGTTGATCACTTTATTATTTTAAAGAAGCACTCAAGAGCAAGTATTCAGGGTCAAGTGTTTAATATTACAGAATTTATAAAAAAATATAAAGGCGACCAGATGACTGAAGAACATGTGTCAAGATTGTTTGTTAAGTGGTCTAACAAGATTGGTGTGTTGGTATCATCTCACAGATTTAGGCACACCATGACCACTCAAATAGCAAATAGTGGTTGCAATCTAAAATCTTTGCAGCGGTTATTGGGTCATTCTGATATTAAAACTACATTAGAATATGTTGAGATAAATATTGACGATTTAAGAAAAATACAATCAATCTTACGGTGATTTGAATTTTTAAGTCGTCTAGGCAAGTCACATAAAAGTTCATTCGATGAGACGCATTTTAAAAAATTTAGTGGTAGCAACTCATGGGTAATAGATTTAATGAATAATAGATCTAGAAGGTACTTGGGCTGGAATACCCCATTTAAGGTCTTTGCCGAGTTAACTGGCAAAGACTATTTTTTAGGGAATTATATACCTAAATACCCTCTAAAGTCATCAGTAATAACTGTGCTTTTTGCTTGAATATTGTTGTGTATTTTACCCTGTAAAGTCTCTTTATTTGTTCTATCTATAACCATCGCCTTAACTTTGCGGATTTAGGTATATAATTCCCATTTTTTAAATAGAAATGTTGCACTTATGGGTTGAATGCACCTTTTAGAATTAATTCGTCAAAATCCATTTTATATTATTACACTGTTAGCATTTTTGCTAATATGATACCAGTAACAAGTAATCCATAAGTGGCTCTACCCACACATTTATTACAATGATAAGAGTAGCAAAGTGCCGCCCAATGCGATTGTTTCTTTAAGTTGTTTGCCAGCCTTAAATGCAGCCACTTTAGAGGCAGCAACTTCATGGTGAATCCTGTTTGTTGTTTGTCGAATAAAGCAGAACATTTGCCAAGTATTTCTCAGCAAAACTTAATTGGCTTTTTGGCTTATGAATATTCATCTTATCTCGCACAGTAGGCGGTAATCGCCTATTTGTCAAGCATTATTTTCATTATTTGCAAAATAATAATCAACTAAAATTCTCAACCTTTCTTTGTTTGAAGATGCATCAATAGATTCAAAGCGAGCATACAAATCCATATCTTTAGGGTTGTTTTTGTTAATTTTTATTGCTTTACTTATTATATTTTGCTTTGTCCATTCCTTCGATGTTCGGCGTCTCAATTCTTTTGAATGTTGACTCATTGAATTGGTTGATTTTGGTTTGTCTCCTGTTTCTTTACCCATTCTCTCTCTCCATTATTATTTTTCCAAGTTTAAAATATTATTAAAATTAAATAACATGTTGTCTTTATAGGAGTTGTAAACCTCTCCATTTTTAACATCAACATAGTAAACTCTTATCATTTCATTTGACTTAGTCACATGAATAGAAACAGATTTATTATCGTAGTCTGCTTTTAATGTCTCTTGTAAAGATTTAATTGAATCGCAAACCCTGCTATCCCCAAAATCCTTTATTTTAAATTTATTATTCATACACTTTTCTTTGTTGATTAAGTTAATAAATATTATACGCTACTATATAATAATAAGCAAACTTTTTATTAAAATAATGCTTGATTTTATTATATAGTAGCGTATAATAGTTTTTATAGGTTGAAAGCCTTGGTTAGTTTATAAACTTTACGGAGAAATTAAAAAATGGAAGACAAAACTCAAAAAATATATAAAAAAAATGATTGATATGAAAAAACATTAATACTGGCAAAGAAATGATTTCTTTGATTAGAATTTTTATTGATTTAGATTATGATATTTACGACATATACATTACCCCAAAACCTCAAACAACTTTCTAAATTTTCTTATATAGCAAACCCTAAGAAGCCCTCTTCTTTTTCTGATTCAATTTTATACTTTCTTGATACACATCCATTGGTTTTTTATATTTCAATGTTTCATGGAATCTTTGGTGATTATAAAACTCAATATAATCATCTACATCCGTGGTTAACTCACTGATAGTTTGGTATTCGTTTAAATAAATCCTTTCACATTTAGCACTTCTCCAGAAGCGTTCAATGCAGATATTATCTGTGGCTCTGCCTTTGCCGTCCATTGAGATAGTAATACCCAGTTTTTTGAGTCGCTTGGTGTGCACCTCACTGGTGTATTGACTGCCTTGATCGGTATTAAATATCTCTGGGTGCGGGTATTTTTCTAAAGCATCGTTGAGTACACTCATCACTAACTGTGAATCCATTGTGTTGGATATTCTGTGTGATAAAACAGCCTTGGAATGCCAATCAATAATAGCAGCCATATACACCATACCTCCCGCAATCTTAATGTAGGTGATGTCTGTACTCCAAACTTGATTAGCGTGGTTAATACCAAGACCTCGAAGCTTATAACTGTATTTTTTATGTGCTTTGATTGGTATGGCTGTATTAACCTGTTTAACCGCTAACACCGCTTTTAACCCCAACGCTTGGCGATAACGAGCCACTGTGTTTAAACTTACCTTGTAACCGTCTTCAAGTAGTTGTTGATGCACTTTTTTCTCACCGTAAATAGGTATTTGTTCAAACACCTTGGTGATATGAGATTTAATTTTATCTTTACGCACATTGGTACGCGGTGTGTAATATAAGCCACTCCTGTTAATGCTCAACAGTTGGCATTGTTGATTAATTGATAAAGGTTGTGTTGCAGATGTTGAAGACGGCTTGAAGTCAACTAATTGTTTAAGATTAGATAAGCCCAAGCTTTTTAGCTTTTTTGCTAACCATTCCTTCTCTACGGTTACCTTGCCTACCAGAGCTGTTAAGCGCTCATTTTGTTTTTGTGATTTAACAAGCTCTTCTTTGTATTCTTTAACCGCCTTGGATGGCTCCATGGCAATTTCAGCATTAGCAAGGAAGGTTTTCTTCCAGTTTTGTAGGTTTTGTGGAAGGATGTTATGCTTGCTAGCAATCTGCACCAAGGTGCTTTCATTTTGTAATAACTCAAGCACTAATTTTGTTTTAAATGCTGAGGTGTATTTGGTTCGTTTTTTACTCATTTTTTTACTCCGATTTTTTTTGTTTAGTTTAACGGGTTTGAAATAAGAAAGTTTAGATTGTTGTCTGAAATTGTTGGGGTTTTATAATATTAGCCGCAATTGATTTGCTAAATAATCAGAAAGGAGTGTAAGAAAATGGAAATTAAATTTTTAAAACATTCAATCAAAGTAGATGGCAAAAATTATAAATGTAATTACAGCCCAAGCTTACATGGCACATGTAGGCATGATAGTAAAATAGGCGTTATAATTACTGGTAAAGATTATGGGCACTTACCTGAAGTTCTAAATTCAAAAAATGAAAGTGACATAATGACAGATTATTTTGAAAATGATAGGGTTTTTATTGAGAAAGGCACGCAATACTTCAAGGAAGTATTGAAGCAAGCGTTACGCATTAAACACAATCAGAGTGCTTTTAATTTAGAATTTTTGAATAACCAATAGCACGATAAGCCAACACACATAATGAGCCCTTAAATCGAAAATATAGGCTTTGTTTTAAGTTGTCTATGAGTCACTGAAAATATTTTTAAAAAAAATGTACCCCATCGAATGAATTTTTATGTGACTCTATAAAAAGTATGCTACCCGCAAGGTAAAGACGATGCTTTGCATCAACTTTGATATTTTAAAGCCAAAGCCGTTGGCACGACATCCAACAGATTATCACTAGTTGCAAAGAACGCAACTAATAATAAACTGTTTACTGTCTTTTGGCTCGGAGAAGATGTTTGTATATTCGCTTTTTTTATTTGTTCGCAAAAATACTTCAATGCTCGTTGTGAATTTTCAGCCTTTCTTGTTTTTCTAGTTGCAAGAGTTTCTTGCAATAATTCAGTGAGACCTTTGTATAAATATGAATAATCATCAAAAATCCACTTTTCACCCATTGAACAAAAATTGGATTTTGCTAATCACCCCTATTTATACAAAGGTCTCATGATTTATGAAAATAATTTAATTACCGTAGAAATTGAACCCAGTGAAATCCCGTGGGTAAAAGTTTTTGCTAAGCACAAGGTGAAAGAATTTAGTGAATGCACGCTTGAGGAAAAAACGGAATTTTTTCGGGTGATTGATATTGCTGAAAAATTAATGCTGAATTATTTTAATGCAGACAAAATCAATATTGCATCTTTTGGCAATATGTTGCCACAGGTGCATTGGCATGTGATGGCACGATTTGAGTTGGACAGTTATTTCCCTGAGCCAATGTGGGGTGAGAAGCAAAGAGACGCAAAATTAGAGTTACTCGATTTTGAAACTTTCTTCAATCAACTTAAAGAACAGTTATGATTCAGATTGAAAATCAAGCACAATTAGACAGACTCAAGCAAGAACAAAATGCGTTATTGGTATTATTTGGCGGTGAAAATTGTGGTGTGTGCCAAACCATTAAACCGCAGATTGTTGCAAAATACTCAGAGAGACCTTTGCATAAATAGGGATGATTAGCAAAATGACAGATTTTATTAAATTGGAAATTTTTTAAATCCACTCCTAGCAGGGCTAAGGGTGTTTTTAAAAAGTTTGTAATTTGATGAAAGATGGCGTTTTGATGATTATTCATATTTATGCAAAGGTCTCTCTAAGTTCAAGTTTTTAAATTTTTAAATTTTTGGTTGATATTTTTCCATAAAAAAACCCGCTTTAATAAGGCGGGTTTTTGTTTTTATAGGTGTCTTACTTTATACAAGAATAAGATTATCAGTTATAAAGTGCCCTAATGCAACTGTGTCGGGAGTAGAGGAGCCACCAATACCAGAAACCCCTTGTAGATTGATAACCAAATCAGCAACATCATCTGTAACCGTGCCATCAGCATCAATCGTTAGTTTGGCACTACCTGCAGTGCCAGTATCTGACACTGTAATATATTTATTAATATTAGCAAAAAGTGTCGCTTGGTTACCACTAGCGGTAATAAAATCTTTTAAATCTAATTTATCACCACCAGCACCAAATATGAAGCCAGTTATGGTGTCTTCGCCATTATCTGTATTTGCATAAACAAAAATATCACTGCCTGCACCGCCATTTATAGTGTCGTTGCCTGCACCGCCATTTATAGTGTCGTTGCCTGCACCACCATTTATAGTATCGTCACCTGCACTACCCGTTATAGTATCGGCGTTATCGGTGCCGATATAAAAATTATATGCAAATGCCCAAGTTTTACCTGAGGTATTATCAATACCTGCAAAGTCATTACCCGAGGTGTCAGTTATAACGCCTGATGCCATTTTGATGTAATAAACGCCCGAAGTTAAACTACTTGGGTTAAGAGTGAGTGTTGTGTCGCTAATATTAGCATTAGTAATGCTAATAGTTGCAACTTTTTCTGCACTATTCCAGATTTCAACAATGCCGCCATTTGTTTTGATGTTTTCAGAAAACTCAATTACTAGATTTGAAGGCTCGCCTAAGACATTGGTATCGCTGGTTTTTTCTGTAAAGGTTGGAACTTGTT
Organism: Candidatus Thiodubiliella endoseptemdiera; assembly: GCF_964212635.1. NCBI lineage: Bacteria > Pseudomonadati > Pseudomonadota > Gammaproteobacteria > Pseudothioglobaceae (SeqCode) > Candidatus Thiodubiliella > Candidatus Thiodubiliella endoseptemdiera. The sequence continues at coordinate 1,904,458 of NZ_OZ156463.1, read as the reverse complement.
CATCTACAGACAGAGGTTGTTGAGCTTGTCCATCTACAGAAGAAGGTTGTTGATTGTAGTAGTATTTAAGGGTGCCATCATTCTTACCCGCCACCAAATCTAGGTCGCCATCGCCATCAATATCGGCTAGGGTTGGTCTGGAAGAATATCCCACATCAATGCCATTAAAAGGATTGCTGTCTCCAGTTTTTGCTTCATAAGCAGGGTTAGAAGTAGTGCCTGTATTTTGATAGTATTTAAGGGTGCCATAAACCTCACTCACTACCAAATCTAGATCACCATCGCCATCAATATCAGCCAAGGTTGGTGTGGAATAATACCCCACATCAATGCCATTAAAAGGATTGTCATCTCCAGTTTTTGCTTCATAAGCAGGGTTAGAAGTAGTGCCTGTATTTTGATAGTATTTAAGGGTGCGATTCCCCTCACCCACCACTAAATCTAGGTCACCATCGCCGTCAATATCAGCCAAGGGTGTGGAAAAATACCCCACATCAATGCCATTAAAAGGATTGCTACCTCCAGTTTTTGCTTCATAAGCAGGGTTAGAAGTAGTGCCTGTATTTTGATAGTATTTAAGGGTGCCATAAAACTCACCTACCACCAAATCCAGGTCGCCATCGCCGTCAATATCGGCTAGGGTTGGTTTGGAAGAATATCCCACATCAATGCCATTAAAAGGATTGCTATCTCCAGTTTTTACTTCATAAGCAGGGTTAGAAGTAGTGCCTGTATTTTGATAGTATTTAAGGGTGCCATCATTCTCACCCACCACCAAATCCAGGTCGCCATCGCCGTCAATATCAGCCAAGTTTGGCGTGGAATAACTTCCCACATCAATGCCATTAAAAGGATTATTGCCCGAACCTGTTTTTTCAATATACTCAAGCTTAGTCAACACTACTCTATCAGCGGTAAATACTGGTGCATTACCTGCGACATCTGTTATATTATTTAGCGTAATATCGCTTGTTGGATTGTCAATATCAAAGTCTGTAGCGGCAATGCTATCTCCGGCTTGAACGCTATATTTAAACACCAATTTCTTATCACCTGCAGTTGTAGAGGCAGTTTTATCCAAAACAAAGTCTTTGCCTGCAATGACCACTTTAGAGTCTGTGGTGTTATTAAGTTTCAAGGTCTCACTCATTGTCAAAGTTAGGCTGATAACATCCCCTGCCTTAAAAGCAGATTGTCCTGCTGGAATATCGCTTAGAGTCCATGGATTGGTCGTGATTGGGGTTGGGGCTTGAGTATCTACAGAAGAAGGTTGTTGATTGTAGTAATATTTAAGGGTGCCATAAACCTCACCCACTACCAAATCTAGATCACCATCGCCATCAATATCGGCTAGGGTTGGTTTGGAAGAATCCCCCACATCAATGCCATTAAAAGGATTGTCATCTCCAGTTTTTGCTTCATAAGCAGGGTTAGAAGTAGTGCCTGTATTTTGATAGTATTTAAGGGTGCCATAAAACTCACCCGCCACCAAATCCAGGTCGCCATCACCGTCAATATCGACTAGGATTGGTGAGGAAGAATATCCCGCATCAATGCCATTAAAAGGATTGTCATCTCCAGTTTTTGCTTCATAAGCAGGGTTAGAAGTAGTGCCTGTATTTTGATAGTATTTAAGGGTGCCATCATTCCCACCCACTACCAAATCTAGGTCACCATCGCCGTCAATATCGACTAGGATTGGTGAGGAAGAATATCCCGCATCAATGCCATTAAAAGGATTGTCATCTCCAGTTTTTGCTTCATAAGCAGGGTTAGAAGTAGTGCCTGTATTTTGATAGTATTTAAGGGTGCCATTATTCTCACCCACCACCAAATCTAGGTCGCCATCGCCGTCAATATCGGCTAGGGTTGGTGAGGCAGAATTTCCCACATCAATGCCATTAAAAGGATTGCTATCTCCAGTTTTTACTTCATAAGCAGGGTTAGAAGTAGTGCCTGTATTTTGATAGTATTTAAGGGTGCCATAAAACTCACCCACCACCAAATCCAGGTCGCCATCGCCGTCAATATCAGCCAGGGTTGGCGCAGAAACAATCCCCACATCAATACCCTCAAAAGGATTATTGCCCGAACCTGTTTTTTCAATATACTCAAGCTTAGTCTTAGCCAACACTACTCTATCAGCGGTAAATACTAGTGCATTACCTGCGACATCTGTTATATTATTTAGCGTAATATCGCTTGTTGGATTGTCAATATCAAAGTCTGTAGCGGCAATGCTATCTCCAGCTTGAACACTATATTTAAACACCAGTTTCTTATCACCTGCAGTTGTAGAGGCAGTTTTATCCAAAACAAAGTCTTTGCCTGCAATGACCACTTTAGAGCCTGTGGTGTTATTAAGTTTCAAGGTCTCACTCATTGTCAGTGTTAGGCTGATAACATCGCCTGTCTTAAAAGCAGATTGCCCTGCTGGAATATTGCTTAGAGTCCATGGATTGGTCGTGATTGGGGTTGGGTTAATGGTGTCATAAGTTACTGCTGTGCTAGTGCTAATTGTTGAATTGGTGCCATCACTAAGCGTTACTACAGCCGTGTAGGTTTTTCCATCGGCTAATTCAGATGGCATATTGGCATGTGCCAGTGTCCAAGTTTTATCATCCGCAATGGTTGGCAAACTTGAAACTGTGGCTACTGAATTACTGCCTTCAAAAAATTCAATCTTAGTAATAGATAAGGTACCTGCTCCCGCTACTGTGCCTGAGAGTGTGGTTGCATCTTTCTCGTTATTATTAATGTAATTATCATCGGCACCTGCCCAAACAATGTCGGTAGTAAGGACGATGGTTTTAAATGCCCATTGGTTGCTGTTTTTAGCAATACCCAGTGCATCGTTGCCTACCATATCCGTTATAGCACCAGAGTTCATTTCTAAATAGTAACTGCCTACGGTAAGTTTATTATTGGTTAAACCTAATGCTGATACATCAATAGTAAGTTTATCATTGGTAATGCTAAATTTATTTGTATCACTAGCGATATTAATAGTTGCTACTGTTACATCGCTACTATTCTTGATGAGAATACTGCCCGTACCTGCTTTAATATTTTCACTAAAGTCAAGCACTAAATCTGAGGTTTCCTCTAAGATAACGCTGGCTTGTGTTGTTAGAGTTGGCGCTTGTCCATCTACAAAAAAAGATTGTTGATTGTAATAATATTTAAGGGTGCCATCCTGCTCACCTGTCACCAAATCTAGGTCGCCATCGCCGTCAATATCGGCTAGGGTTGGTACGGAATAAAACTCCACATCAATGCCATTAAAAGGATTACTATCTCCAGTTTTTACTTCATAAGCAGGGTTAGAAGTAGTGCCTGTATTTTGATAGTATTTAAGGGTGCCATAATACTCACCCACCACCAAATCTAGGTCGCCATCGCCGTCAATATCGGCTAGGATTGGTGAGGAAGAATATCCCGCATCAATGCCATTAAAAGGATTGTCATCTCCAGTTTTTGCTTCATAAGCAGGGTTAGAAGTAGTGCCTGTATTTTGATAGTATTTAAGGGTACCATCACTCTCACCCACCACCAAATCTAGGTCGTCATCGCCGTCAATATCGGCTAGGGTTGGTGCGGAAAGATTCCCCACATCAATGCCATTAAAAGGATTACTATCTCCAGTTTTTACTTCATAAGCAGGATTAGAAGTAGTACCTGTATTTTGATAGTATTTAAGGGTGCCATAAGACTCACCCATCACCAAATCTAGGTCGCCATCGCCGTCAATATCGACTAGGATTGGTGAGGAAGAATATCCCGCATCAATGCCATTAAAAGGATTGTCATCTCCAGTTTTTGCTTCATAAGCAGGGTTAGAAGTAGTGCCTGTGTTTTGATAGTATTTAAGGGTGCCATCATTCTCACCCACTACCAAATCCAGGTCGCCATCGCCGTCAATATCAGCCAAGTTTGGCGTGGAATAACTTCCCACATCAATGCCATTAAAAGGATTATTGCCCGAACCTGTTTTTTCAATATACTCAAGCTTAGTCAACACTACTCTATCAGCGGTAAATACTGGTGCATTACCTGCGACATCTGTTATATTATTTAGCGTAATATCGCTTGTTGGATTGTCAATATCAAAGTCTGTAGCGGCAATGCTATCTCCAGCTTGAACACTATATTTAAACACCAGTTTCTTATCACCTACAGTTGTAGAGGCAGTTTTATCCAAAACAAAGTCTTTGCCTGCAATGACCACTTTAGAGCCTGTGGTGTTATTAAGTTTCAAGGTCTCGCTCATTGTCAGTGTTAGGCTGATAACATCGCCTGTCTTAAAAGCAGATTGTCCTGCTGGAATATTGCTTAGAGTCCATGAGTTAGTAGCCGTTGGAGTTGGGTTAATGGTGTCATAAGTTACTGCTGTGCTAGTGCTAATTGCTGAATTGGTGCCATCACTAAGCGTTACTACAGCCGTGTAGGTTTTTCCATCAACTAGTGCAGTTGGCATATTGGCATGTGCCAGTGTCCAAGTTTTATCATCCGCAATGGTTGGCAAACTTGAAACTGTAGCCACTGAATTACTGCCTTCAAAAAATTCAATCTTAGTAATAGATAAGGTACCTGCTCCCACTACTGTGCCTGAGAGTGTGGTTGCATCTTTCTCGTTATTATTAATGTAATTATCATCGGCACCTGCCCAAACAATGTCGGTAGTAAGGACGATGATTTCAAATGCCCATTGGTTGCTGTTTTTAGCAATACCCAGTGCATCGTTGCCTACCATATCCGTTATAGCACCAGGGTTCATTTCTAAATAGTAACTGCCTACGGTAAGTTTATTATTGGTTAAACCTAATGCTGATACATCAATAGTAAGTTTATCATTGGTAATGCTAAATTTATTTGTATCACTAGCGATATTAATCGTTGCTACTGTTACATCGCTACTATTCTTGATGAGAATACTGCCCGTGCCTGCTTTAATATTTTCACTAAAGTCAAGCACTAGATCTGAGGTTTCACCTAAGGTAACACTGGCTTGTGTTGTTAGAGTTGGAACTTGTCCATCTACAGAAAAAGGTTGTTGATTGTAGTAATATTTAAGGGTGCCATCAACCTCACCCACTACCAAATCTAAATCACCATCGCCGTCAATATCGGCTAGGGTTGGTGAGGAAGAACGCCCCACATCAATGCCATTAAAAGGATTGTCATCTCCAGTTTTTGCTTCATAAGCAGGGTTAGAAGTAGTGCCTGTATTTTGATAGTATTTAAGGGCGCCATAATACTCACCCACCACCAAATCTAGGTCGCCATCGCCGTCAATATCGACTAGGATTGGTGAGGAAGAATATCCCGCATTAATGCCATTAAAAGGATTGTCATCTCCAGTTTTTGCTTCATAAGCAGGATTAGAAGTAGTGCCTGTGTTTTGATAGTATTTAAGGGTGACATCACTCTCACCCACCACCAAATCTAGGTCGCCATCGCCGTCAATATCGGCCAGGGTTGGTGTGGAAAAATCCCCCACATCAATGCTATTAAAAGGATTGCTACCTCCAGTTTTTACTTCATAAGCAGGGTTAGAAGTAGTGCCTGTATTTTGATAGTATTTAAGGGTGCCATCATTCTCACCCACCACCAAATCTAGGTCGCCATCGCCGTCAATATCGGCCAGGGTTGGTGCGGAAAAATACCCCACATCAATGCTATTAAAAGGATTGCTACCTCCAGTTTTTACTTCATAAGCAGGGTTAAAAATAGTGCCTGTATTTTGATAGTATTTAAGGGTGCCATAAAACTCACCCACCACCAAATCCAGGTCGCCATCGCCATCAATATCAGCCAAGATTGGCGTGGAATAACTTCCCACATCAATGCCATTAAAAGGATTATTGCCCAAACCTGTTTTTTCAATATACTCAAGCTTAGTCTTAGCCAACACTACTCTATCAGCGGTAAATACTGGTGCATTACCTGCGACATCTGTTATATTATTTAGCGTAATATCGCTTGTTGGATTGTCAATATCAAAGTCTGTAGCGGCAATGCTATCTCCAGCTTGAACACTATATTTAAACACCAGTTTCTTATCACCTGCAGTTGTAGAGGCAGTTTTATCCAAAACAAAGTCTTTGCTTGCAATGACCACTTTAGAGCCTGTGGTGTTATTAAGTTTCAAGGTCTCGCTCATTGTCAGGGTTAGGCTGATAACATCGCCTGTCTTAAAAGCAGATTGTCCTGCTGGAATATCGCTTAGAGTCCATGGATTGGTCGTGACTGGGGTTGGGGCTTGAGTATCTACAGAAGAAGGTTGTTGATTGTAGTAATATTTAAGTTTACCACTCTGCCCACCCACCACCAAGTCTAGGTCGCCATCACCATCAATATCAGCTAGGACTGGTGCGGAATAATCCCCCACATCAATGCCATCAAAAGGATTGCTGTCTCCAGTTTTTGCTTCATAAGCAGGGTTAGAAGTAGTGCCTGTATTTTGATAGTATTTAAGGGTGCCATAAGCCTCACCCATCACCAAATCCAGGTCGCCATCGCCGTCAATATCGGCTAGGGTTGGTGAGGAAGAATATCCCACATCAATGCCATTAAAAGGATTGTCATCTCCAGTTTTTACTTCATAAGCAGGGCTAGAAGTAGTGCCTGTATTTTGATAGTATTTAAGGGTGCCATTCCTCTCACCCACCACCAAATCTAGGTCGCCATCGCCGTCAATATCGACTAGGATTGGTGAGGAAGAATATCCCGCATTAATGCCATTAAAAGGATTGTCATCTCCAGTTTTTGCTTCATAAGCAGGATTAGAAGTAGTGCCTGTGTTTTGATAGTATTTAAGGGTGCCATCATTCTCACCCACTACCAAATCTAGATCACCATCGCTGTCAATATCGGCTAGGGTTGGTGCGGAATAAATCCCCACATCAATGCCATTAAAAGGATTATTGCCTCCAGTTTTTGCTTCATAAGCAGGGCTAGAAGTAGAGCCTGTATTTTGATAGTATTTAAGGGTGCCATCATCCTTACCCGCCACCAAATCTAGATCACCATCGCCATCAATATCAGCCAAGGTTGGTGTGGAATAATACCCCACATCAATACCCTCAAAAGGATTATTGCCCAAACCTATTTTTTCAATATACTCAAGCTTAGTCAACACTACTCTATCAGCGGTAAATACTGGTGCATTACCTGCGACATTTGTTATATTATTTAGCGTAATATCGCTTGTTGGATTGTCAATATCAAAGTCTGTAGCGGCAATGTTATCCCCAGCTTGAACGCTATATTTAAACACCAGTTTCTTATCACCTGCAGTTGTAGAGGCAGTTTTATCCAAAACAAAGTCTTTGCCTGCAATGACCACTTTAGAGCCTGTGGTGTTATTAAGTTTCAAGGTCTCACTCATTGTCAGTGTTAGGCTGATAACATCCCCTGCCTTAAAAGCAGATTGTCCTGCTGGAATATCGCTTAGAGTCCATGGATTGGTCGTGATTGGGGTTGGGGTTGGGGCTTGAGTATCCACAGAAGAAGGTTGTTGATTGTAGTAGTATTTAAGGGTGCCATCATCCTTACCCACCACCAAATCTAGGTCGCCATCGCCGTCAATATCGGCTAGGGTTGGTGAGGAATAACCTCCCACATCAATGCCATTAAAAGGATTATTGCCTCCAGTTTTTACTTCATAAGCAGGGCTAGAAGTAGTGCCTGTATTTTGATAGTATTTAAGGGTGCCATTCCTCTCACCCACCACCAAATCTAGGTCGCCATCGCCATCAATATCGGCTAGGGTTGGTTTGGAAGAATCCCCCACATCAATGCTATTAAAAGGATTGCTACCTCCAGTTTTTGCTTCATAAGCAGGGTTAGAAGTAGTGCCTGTATTTTGATAGTATTTAAGGGTGCCATCATCCTCACCCACCACCAAATCTAGGTCGCCATCGCCGTCAATATCAGCCAAGTTTGGCGCAGAAACATACCCCACATCAATGCCATTAAAAGGATTGTCATCTCCAGTTTTTGCTTCATAAGCAGGGTTAGAAGTAGTGCCTGTGTTTTGATAGTATTTAAGGGTGCCATTACCTTCACCCACCACCAAATCTAGGTCGCCATCGCCGTCAATATCGGCTAGGGCTGGTGAGGAAGAATATCCCGCATTAATGCCATTAAAAGGATTGTCATCTCCAGTTTTTGCTTCATAAGCAGGGTTAGAAGTAGTGCCTGTGTTTTGATAGTATTTAAGGGTGGCATTACCTTCACCCATCACTAAATCCAGGTCGCCATCGCCGTCAATATCAGCCAGGGTTGGCGCAGAAGCATTCCCCACATCAATACCCTCAAAAGGATTATTGCCCGAACCTGTTTTTTCAATATACTCAAGCTTAGTCAACACTACTCTATCAGCGGTAAATACTGGTGCATTACCTGCGACATCTGTTATATTATTTAGCGTAATATCGCTTGTTGGATTGTCAATATCAAAGTCTGTAGCGGCAATGTTATCCCCAGCTTGAACACTATATTTAAACACCAGTTTCTTATCACCTGCAGTTGTAGAGGCAGTTTTATCCAAAACAAAGTCTTTGCCTGCAATGACCACTTTAGAGCCTGTGGTGTTATTAAGTTTCAAGGTCTCACTCATTGTCAAAGTTAGGCTGATAACATCCCCTGCCTTAAAAGCAGATTGTCCTGCTGGAATATCGCTTAAAGTCCATGGATTGGTCGTGATTGGGGTTGGGTTAATGGTGTCATAAGTTACTGCTGTGCTAGTGCTAATTGTTGAATTGGTGCCATCACTAAGCGTTACTACAGCCGTGTAGGTTTTTCCATCGGCTAATTCAGATGGCATATTGGCATGTGCCAGTGTCCAAGTTTTATCATTCGCAATGGTTGGCAAACTTGAAACTGTGGCTACTGAATTACTGCCTTCAAAAAATTCAATCTTAGTAATAGATAAGGTACCTGCTCCCGCTACTGTGCCTGAGAGTGTGGTTGCATCTTTCTCGTTATTATTAATGTAATTATCATCGGCACCTGCCCAAACAATGTCGGTAGTAAGGACGATGGTTTTAAATGCCCATTGGTTGCTGTTTTTAGCAATACCCAGTGCATCGTTGCCTGACATATCCGTTATAGCACCAGAGTTCATTTCTAAATAGTAACTGCCTGCGGTAAGTTTATTATTGGTTAAACCTAATGCTGATACATCAATAGTAAGTTTATCATTGGTAATGCTAAATTTATTTGTATCACTAGCGATATTAATCGTTGCTACTGTTACATCGCTACTATTCTTGATGAGAATACTGCCCGTGCCTGTTTTAATATTTTCACTAAAGTCAAGCACTAAATCTGAGGTTTCCTCTAAGATAACGCTGGCTTGTGTTGTTAGAGTTGGCGCTTGTCCATCTACAGAAGAAGGTTGTTGATTGTAGTAATATTTAAGGGTGCCATCATTCTTACCCACCACCAAATCCAGGTCGCCATCGCCGTCAATATCGGCTAGGGTTGGTGCGAAAAATTCCCCCACACTAATGCCATTAAAAGGATTACTATCTCCAGTTTTTGCTTCATAAGCAGGGTTAGAAGTAGTACCTGTATTTTGATAGTATTTAAGGGTGCCATAAACCTCACCCACTGCCAAATCTAGATCACCATCGCCATCAATATCAGCCAAGGTTGGTGTGGAATAATACCCCACATCAATGCCATTAAAAGGATTGTCATCTCCAGTTTTTGCTTCATAAGCAGGGTTAGAAGTAGTGCCTGTGTTTTGATAGTATTTAAGGGTGCCATTACCTTCACCCATCACTAAATCCAGGTCGCCATCGCCGTCAATATCAGCCAAGGTTGGTGTGGAATAATACCCCACATCAATGCCATTAAAAGGATTATTGCCTCCAGTTTTTGCTTCATAAGCAGGGCTAGAAGTAGTGCCTGTATTTTGATAGTATTTAAGGGTGCCATTCCTCTCACCCACCACCAAATCTAGGTCGCCATCGCCGTCAATATCGACTAGGATTGGTGAGGAAGAATATCCCGCATCAATGCCATTAAAAGGATTGTCATCTCCAGTTTTTGCTTCATAAGCAGGGTTAGAAGTAGTGCCTGTATTTTGATAGTATTTAAGGGTGCCATTCTGCTCACCCACCACCAAATCTAAGTCGCCATCGCCGTCAATATCAGCCAAGATTGGCGTGGAATAACTTCCCACATCAATACCCTCAAAAGGATTATTGCCCGAACCTATTTTTTCAATATACTCAAGCTTAGTCTTGGTCAACACCACTCTATCAGCGGTAAATACTGGTGCATTACCTGCGACATCTGTTATATTATTTAGCGTAATATCGCTTGTTGGGTTGTCAATATCAAAGTCTGTAGCGGCAATGCTATCTCCAGCTTGAACGCTATATTTAAACACCAGTTTCTTATCACCTGCAGTTGTAGAGGCAGTTTTATCCAAAACAAAGTCTTTGCCTGCAATGACCACTTTAGAGCCCGTGGTGTTATTAAGTTTCAAGGTCTCACTCATTGTCAGTGTTAGGCTGATAACATCGCCTGTCTTAAAAGCAGATTGTCCTGCTGGAATATCGCTTAAAGTCCATGGATTGGTCGTGATTGGAGTTGGGTTAATGGTGTCATAAGTTACTGCTGTGCTAGTGCTAATTGCTGAATTGGTGCCATCACTAAGCGTTACTACAGCCGTGTAGGTTTTTCCATCGGCTAATTCAGATGGCATAGCAGAATGTGCGAGTGCCCAAGTGCCGTCAGCTGCAACAGCTGGTAATCCTGAAGTTATTGCTGTGCCTACTGTATTACTACCTTCAAAAAACTCAATCTTAGTAATAGATAAGGTACCTGCTCCCGCTACTGTGCCTGAGAGTGCGGTTGCGTCTTTTTCACCATCATTAATGTAGTTATCATCGGCACCTATCCAAGCGATTGTGGTAAAAAGTGCTTTGGTTGCAAATACCCATTGGTTAGTATCTTTAGTAATGGCAGCAGCATCGTTACCCGCTATGTCAGTTACTGTGCCTGCATCCATGGTGATATAGTAACTGCCTTGGGTTAATTTATTATCAGTTAAACCTAATGCTGACACATCAATGGTGAGTTTATCGCCAGCAATTCTGAATTTAGTTGTCTCAGTAATATTAATGGTTGCTATTACTCCATCATCACTACCTTTAATAACAATACTACCTGTACTACCTGCTTGAATGTCTTCATTAAAATCAAGTATCAGGTCTGAGGTTTCACCCAATTCGGCCGAAGCTTGTGTTGTTAGGATTGGGGCAGTGTTGTCCACTACCACATCATTAGATTCAGCTGAAATAAGTGCTGTTGCAGTGAGTGCATTTGGCGCAAGGGTATCAATAACCTGAACATCATTTGCTGCAACCATATTTCTATTACCAGCAATATCTACAAATTTATCAGCAGCAACGCTAACTTCTAGATTGCCTTGAGTATCTGTATTGGGCACAACAATTAAGGTATAGGCTTTATTGGCATTAACACCTGTGGTAACCAATACTAAATCAGCACCATTTTTAATAGCGCCATTAGTAATAACAATGTCATCTTTGGTAAACTCTGTTACTACCTCGTTAAAGGTAAAGGTAAAGATGATTTCTTCACCTGCTTTGGTTGTAGCGTCTTCATTATCGGTAATGGTCAAGGTTGGTGCAACCGTATCAACTTTAAAATCACCTATTTTCTCTATCGCTGGGTTACTAGCAGTATCTTTTATATTGACTTTATAGCTGTAAGTTTGTCCATGGGTTAATGCTTGTAAATCTGTGGCTGTAACAGTAATGGTTGCACTATTGCTGGTAACAGTACCTGTATAAGTTTTTTGGTTAATAACTAGTGAGACTTCTTGATTGTTTTCTACACCAGTTGTGGCAACTGTTACAGTGCCATTTCTGTTGTCTTCAATAGCGTTTAAAATATCTCCCCAGTTTAGTGTAATGTCCCCAATAGTTGGCACTACATCATCAACATTACGGTCTAATTCAATAGGATAAGTGCCTGTGGTGGCAACTATATTACCTGCTACATCGGTTACCCCTGTCAAGGCAATTGCACTTGCATTGGTAATCTCAAAATCTGCTTTATTGATACTATCATCGACTTTGACAGTGTAAGTAAAGAATAATTGTTTTAACTCATCTGCTGATGCCCCTGCTTTGGCGGCACCTTTGCCGGTATTTAGTGTAAATTCCTTATTACCAATGGTCACTTTGCTACTGGTAGCATTGCTTAACGAGAGTGCTTCATTAGTTGTCATGGTTAGCTCAATAACATCACCTACTTTAAAGCCTGATTGCCCATCTGTTGGTGAATTGACTGCCCAGTCTGTTATGGTTGGGGCTATGGTGTCAATTAGAACAGGGGTAGCGTTACCACCTGTACTTGTACCACCACCTGTTGAAGATAAATTTATCTCAATCGTATAGGTCTCACCACTGACTAAAGTCGGTATTTTACTATTGGCTAATGTCCATTCGGCACCATTGGCAGAGGCAAAAGTGGGTAGATTACTGGTCTCTACAACTCTGTCATTGGCTGCTGTTCCACTGGCTGCTTTAAATGTAATAGCACTGATAACAACGCCTGCTGCACCGCCAGAATTTGTTAATGTGCCTTGAATGGCAAGTGTGCTAAATTCACTGGCATTGATGCCATTGTCGCTAACAGAGTTGCCACTTGCATCTACCCATTGTGCTGTGGTGGTGAATGAAGAAACCAGAAAGCCCCAACCGCTATTGCTGTCAATACCCTCATAATTATTACCTGCAGTATCTTTAAAAGTGCCTGCATCAATTTTGACATAGTAATTCTTATTGACTATTAAATCACTACCTGGATTAATAGTGATAATTTTGTTAGTGCTATCAAGACTAACTTGGTTGGCTATATCAATCGTAATAAGAGTGCTAGGGTTGGCTTTATCATAAATGACAATACTGCCTGCTGTGTTTATTGTAACTGCCTCTAAAAAGGTCATCGTTAAGTTTGCATTAGGTGCCATATTGCCACTGAGTGTTGCTACCGGGGCTTTGGTGTCAATTGCTTGCTCGTTATTTGCCGCTGCTGCGCTGTAAGCATTGCCCGCACTGTCTGTAATTGCAGGATTAGCAGACACTGACACGGTTAACTTAGAGCCTACATCTAGGTCACTGCTAGGTACAACGGTCAAGGTATAGACTTTACCTGCATCAGCAGGTGTTGTGCTGGCAATTAAGTCAGTACCTGTCTTAATAGCACCATTGCTGATGTTGATAACACTTTTATCAAAACCTGTTACTGCTTTACTGAAGGTAAAGGTGTAGGTGATTGTATCGCCAGTTTTAAGGGTTAAAGTATCAGCCTTGTCATCGCTGATAATCAAAGTTGGGGCTTGAGTATCAAAACTTTGGTTATTGCTGGCAGCAGCTGATTTTAGTGCTGTGTTAACTTTAGAAGTAGCAGCATCAACGGCAACTGTAAGGCTTATTATGCCTTTGCTGTTTGCAGGAGGGGTTAGTGCTAAAGTGTAGACACTTTCACTACCATCAACAGGGGCAAAAGTACCTTTTGTGCCGCCTGTAACTGTAATATCATTTATATCAAAATCTGTAACTGCTTCATCAAAAGTAAAGGTATAGGTAATAACTTCACCAACTTTAGCGGTGTCGGACTTGTCATCAGTAATACTTAAACCAATCCCCAAACCTGGAGTTGACTCGCTGTTGTCAATATCACTGGATGTAATCTTCTTAAAACCGTTTGAACCTAGTAGCCCGTCAGTGCCTGATATATCAATCTTAACAAAACCATTTGCAAAATAAACCCTGTCGCCATTAGAGGCTGTGAAGGAGACTTCTTCTTGGTATTCAGTACCGTTAATATTAACAGTTCTTTTGAAGGTGTAGGTATTGCCATCTAGTGTTTGTTCGTAGTTGTTAAAAGTGCCGGTTAAATAAATTGAATCATTGCCACCTGTTGAAGTAAGCCCTGTTGCATCGACTTTGGTGCCTTGTCCTACATAGACGGCATCGTCTCCACTATTGCCAGATGCTTTTAATGCTTGTCCGTGAGATTCAAGTCCGGTGATATCGGAATACCAGTTGACGAAGAAGCCGTTGGTGTTGCTGATGAAGTATTTTGTTTGTCCTGGCATGGGGTTGTCCTTTGTGTTGTTATAACTGATTATTAATTATACATATTTACTTATTCCTTTAAGTTTAAGTTTTTTATTAGTTTACCTTATACAAGAATAAGATTATCAGTTATAAAGTGCCCTAATGCAACTGTGTCGGGAGTAGAGGAGCCACCAATACCAGAAACCCCTTGTAGATTGATAACCAAATCAGCAACATCATCTGTAACCGTGCCATCAGCATCAATCGTTAGTTTGGCACTACCTGCAGTGCCAGTATCTGACACTGTAATATATTTATCAATATTAGCAAAAAGTGTCGCTTGGTTACCACTAGCAGTAATAAAATCTTTTAAATCTAATTTATCGCCACCAGCACCAAATATGAAGCCAGTTATGGTGTCTTCGCCATTATCTGTATTTGCATAAACAAAAATATCACTGCCTGCACCGCCATTTATAGTATCGTCACCTGCACTGCCCGTTATAGTATCGGCGTTATCGGTGCCGATATAAAAATTATATGCAAATGCCCAAGTTTTACCTGAGGTATTATCAATACCTGCAAAGTCATTACCCGAGGTGTCAGTTATAACGCCTGATGCCATTTTGATGTAATAAACACCTGAAGTTAAACTATTTGGGTTAAGAGTGAGTGTTGTGTCGCTAATATTAGCATTAGTAATGCTAATAGTTGCAACTTTTTCTGCGCTATTCCAGATTTCAACAATGCCACCATTTGTTTTGATGTTTTCAGAAAACTCAATTACTAGATTTGAAGGCTCGCCTAAGACATTGGTATCGCTGGTTTTTTCTGTAAAGGTTGGAACTTGTTCATCTACAGACAGAGGTTGTTGAGCTTGTCCATCTACAGAAGAAGGTTGTTGATTGTAGTAGTATTTAAGGGTGCCATCATTCTTACCCGCCACCAAATCTAGGTCGCCATCGCCATCAATATCGGCTAGGGTTGGTCTGGAAGAATATCCCACATCAATGCCATTAAAAGGATTGCTGTCTCCAGTTTTTGCTTCATAAGCAGGGTTAGAAGTAGTGCCTGTATTTTGATAGTATTTAAGGGTGCCATAAACCTCACTCACTACCAAATCTAGATCACCATCGCCATCAATATCAGCCAAGGTTGGTGTGGAATAATACCCCACATCAATGCCATTAAAAGGATTGTCATCTCCAGTTTTTGCTTCATAAGCAGGGTTAGAAGTAGTGCCTGTATTTTGATAGTATTTAAGGGTGCGATTCCCCTCACTCACCACTAAATCTAGGTCACCATCGCCGTCAATATCAGCCAAGGGTGTGGAAAAATACCCCACATCAATGCCATTAAAAGGATTGCTACCTCCAGTTTTTGCTTCATAAGCAGGGTTAGAAGTAGTGCCTGTATTTTGATAGTATTTAAGGGTGCCATTAAACTCACCCACCACCAAATCTAGGTCGCCATCGCCGTCAATATCGGCTAGGGTTGGTTTGGAGTGATGTCCCACATCAATGCCATTAAAAGGATTGTCATCTCCAGTTTTTGCTTCATAAGCAGGGTTAGAAGTAGTGCCTGTATTTTGATAGTATTTAAGGGTGCCATTATTCTCACCCACCACCAAATCCAGGTCGCCATCGCCGTCAATATCAGCCAAGGTTGGTGTGGAGTAAAGCCCCACATCAATGCCATTAAAAGGATTATTGCCCGAACCTGTTTTTTCAATATACTCAAGCTTAGTCTTAGCCAACACTACTCTATCAGCGGTAAATACTGGTGCATTACCTGCGACATCTGTTATATTATTTAGCGTAATATCGCTTGTTGGATTGTCAATATCAAAGTCTGTAGCGGCAATGCTATCTCCAGCTTGAACGCTATATTTAAACACCAGTTTCTTATCACCTGCAGTTGTAGAGGCAGTTTTATCCAAAACAAAGTCTTTGCCTGCAATGACCACTTTAGAGCCTGTGGTGTTATTAAGTTTCAAGGTCTCACTCATTGTCAGTGTTAGGCTGATAACATCGCCTGTCTTAAAAGCAGATTGTCCTGCTGGAATATTGCTTAGAGTCCATGGATTGGTCGTGATTGGGGTTGGGGCTTGAGTATCTACAGAAGAAGGTTGTTGATTGTAGTAATATTTAAGGGTGCCATCATTCTTACCCGCTACCAAATCTAGGTCGCCATCGCCGTCAATATCGGCTAGGGTTGGTGAGGCAGCATTTCCCACATCGATGCCATTAAAAGGATTGTCATCTCCAGTTTTTGCTTCATAAGCAGGGTTAGAAGTAGTACCTGTATTTTGATAGTATTTAAGGGTGCCATACTCCTCACCCACCACCAAATCTAGGTCGCCATCGCCGTCAATATCAGCCAAGGTTGGTGCGGAATAAAGCCCCACATCAATGCCATTAAAAGGATTACTATCTCCAGTTTTTGCTTCATAAGCAGGGTTAGAAGTAGTGCCTGTATTTTGATAGTATTTAAGGGTGCCATAAGCCTCACCCACCACCAAATCTAGGTCGCCATCGCCATCAATATCGGCTAGGGTTGGTGCGGAAAGATTCCCCACATCAATGCCATTAAAAGGATTGTCATCTCCAGTTTTTGCTTCATCAGCAGGGTTAGAAGTAGTGCCTGTATTTTGATAGTATTTAAGGGTGCCATCATTCCCACCCACCACCAAATCTAGGACGCCATCGCCGTCAATATCGGCTAGGGTTGGTTTGGCAGAATATCCCGCATCAATGCCATTAAAAGGATTGTCATCTCCAGTTTTTGCTTCATAAGCAGGGTTAGAAGTAGTGCCTGTATTTTGATAGTATTTAAGGGTGCCATTACTCTCACCCACTACCAAATCTAGGTCGCCATCGCCGTCAATATCAGCCAAGGTTGGTGTGGAGTAAAGCCCCACATCAATACCCTCAAAAGGATTATTGCCCGAACCTGTTTTTTTAATATACTCAAGCTTAGTCTTAGCCAGCACTACTCTATCAGCGGTAAATACTGGTGCATTACCTGCGACATCTGTTATATTATTTAGCGTAATATCGCTTGTTGGGTTGTCAATATCAAAGTCTGTAGCGGCAATGCTATCTCCAGCTTGAACGCTATATTTAAACACCAGTTTCTTATCACCTGCAGTTGTAGAGGCGGTTTTATCCAAAACAAAGTCTTTGCCTGCAATGACCACTTTAGAGCCTGTGGTGTTATTAAGTTTCAAGGTCTCGCTCATTGTCAGTGTTAGGCTGATAACATCGCCTGTCTTAAAAGCAGATTGTCCCGCTGGAGTATCGCTTAAAGTCCATGGATTGGTCGTGATTGGGGTTGGGTTAATGGTGTCATAAGTTACTGCTGTGCTAGTGCTAATTGCTGAATTGGTGCCATCACTAAGCGTTACTACAGCCGTGTAGGTTTTTCCATCGGCTAATTCAGATGGCATAGCAGAATGTGCGAGTGTCCAGGTGCCGTCAGCTGCAACAGCTGGTAATCCTGAAGTTATTGCTGTGCCTACTGTATTACTACCTTCAAAAAACTCAATTTTGGTAATCGTTAAAGTACCTATTCCAGTTGCTTTGCCTGAGAGTGCGGTTGCGTCTTTTTCACTATCATTAATGTAATTATCATCGGCACCTGCCCAAACAATGTCGGTAGTAAGGACGATGATTTCAAATGCCCATTGGTTGCTGTTTTTAGCAATACCCAGTGCATCGTTGCCTACCATATCCGTTATAGCACCAGAGTTCATTTCTAAATAGTAACTGCCTACGGTAAGTTTATTATTGGTTAAACCTAATGCTGATACATCAATAGTAAGTTTATCATTGGTAATGCTAAATTTATTTGTATCACTAGCGATATTAATCGTTGCTACTGTTACATCGCTACTATTCTTGATGAGAATACTGCCCGTGCCTGCTTTAATATTTTCACTAAAGTCAAGCACTAGATCTGAGGTTTCACCTAAGGTAACACTGGCTTGTGTTGTTAGAGTTGGAACTTGTCCATCTACAGAAGAAGGTTGTTGATTGTAGTAGTATTTAAGGGTGCCATCATACTTACCCACCACCAAATCTAGGTCGCCATCGTCGTCAATATCGGCTAGGGTTGGTCCAGAAGAATCTCCCACATCAATGCCATTAAAAGGATTGTCATCTCCAGTTTTTACTTCATAAGCAGGGTTAGAAGTGGTGCCTGTATTTTGATAGTATTTAAGGGTGCCATACTTCTCACCCACCACCAAATCTAGGTCGCCATCGCCGTCAATATCGGCTAGGGTTGGTTTGGAAAAATACCCCACATCAATGCCATTAAAAGGATTACTATCTCCAGTTTTTGCTTCATAAGCAGGGTTAGAAGTGGTGCCTGTATTTTGATAGTATTTAAGGGTGCCATACTTCTCACCCACCACCAAATCTAGGTCGCCATCGCCGTCAATATCGGCTAGGGTTGGTTTGGAAAAATACCCCACATCAATGCCATTAAAAGGATTACTATCTCCAGTTTTTGCTTCATAAGCAGGGTTAGAAGTAGTGCCTGTATTTTGATAGTATTTAAGGGTGCCATACTTCTCACCCACCACCAAATCTAGGTCGCCATCGCCGTCAATATCGGCTAGGGTTGGTTTGGAAGAATATCCCACATCAATGCCATTAAAAGGATTGCTATCTCCAGTTTTTACTTCATAAGCAGGGTTAGAAGTAGTGCCTGTATTTTGATAGTATTTAAGGGTGCCATTATCCTCACCCACCACCAAATCTAGGTCGCCATCGCCGTCAATATCAGCCAAGATTGGCACAGAAACATACCCCACATCAATACCCTTAAAAGGATTATTGCCCGAACCTGTTTTTTCAATATACTCAACCTTAGCCAACACTACTCTATCAGCGGTAAATACTGGTGCATTACCTGCAACATCTGTTATATTATTTAGCGTAATATCGCTTGTTGGATTGTCAATATCAAAGTCTGTAGCGGCAATGCTATCTCCAGCTTGAACACTATATTTAAACACCAGTTTCTTATCACCTGCAGTTGTAGAGGCAGTTTTATCCAAAACAAAGTCTTTGCCTGCAATGACCACTTTAGAGCCTGTGGTGTTATTAAGTTTCAAGGTCTCGCTCATTGTCAAAGTTAGGCTGATAACATCGTCTGTCTTAAAAGCAGATTGTCCTGCTGGAATATTGCTTAGAGTCCATGAGTTAGTAGCCGTTGGAGTTGGGGCTTGTCCATCTACAGAAGGTTGTTGATTGTAGTAGTATTTAAGGGTGCCATAAACCTCACCCACTACCAAATCTAGATCACCATCGCCATCAATATCGGCTAGGGTTGGTTTGGAAGAATATCCCACATCAATGCCATTATATCCCACATCAATGCCATTAAAAGGATTGTCATCTCCAGTTTTTGCTTCATAAGCAGGGTTAGAAGTAGTGCCTGTATTTTGATAGTATTTAAGGGTGCCATTTCTCTCACCCACCACCAAATCTAGGTCGCCATCGCCGTCAATATCAGCCAAGGTTGGTGTGGAATAACGCCACACATCAATGCCATTAAAAGGATTACTATCTCCAGTTTTTACTTCATAAGCAGGGTTAGAAGTAGTGCCTGTATTTTGATAGTATTTAAGGGTGCCATAATACTCACCCACCACCAAATCTAGGTCGCCATCGCCGTCAATATCGGCTAGGGTTGGTTTGGAATAATACCCCACATCAATGCCATTAAAAGGATTGCTACCTCCAGTTTTTGCTTCATAAGTAGGGTTAGAAGTAGTGCCTGTATTTTGATAGTATTTAAGGGTACCGCCACTCTCACCCACTACCAAATCTAGGTCACCATCGCCGTCAATATCGACTAGGATTGGTGAGGAAGAATATCCCACATCAATGCCATTAAAAGGATTACTATCTCCAGTTTTTGCTTCATAAGCAGGGCTAGAAGTAGTGCCTGTATTTTGATAGTATTTAAGGGTGCCATTTCTCTCACCCACCACCAAATCTAGGTCGCCATCGCCGTCAATATCAGCCAGGGTTGGCGCAGAAGCATTCCCCACATCAATACCCTCAAAAGGATTATTGCCCGAACCTGTTTTTTCAATATACTCAACCTTAGCCAACACTACTCTATCAGCGGTAAATACTGGTGCATTACCTGCGACATCTGTTATATTATTTAGCGTAATATCGCTTGTTGGATTGTCAATATCAAAGTCTGTAGCGGCAATGCTATCTCCAGCTTGAACACTATATTTAAACACCAGTTTCTTATCACCTGCAGTTGTAGAGGCGGTTTTATCCAAAACAAAGTCTTTGCCTGCAATGACCACTTTAGAGCCTGTGGTGTTATTAAGTTTCAAGGTCTCGCTCATTGTCAGTGTTAGGCTGATAACATCGCCTGCCTTAAAAGCAGATTGTCCTGCTGGAATATTGCTTAGAGTCCATGAGTTAGTAGCCGTTGGAGTTGGGGCTTGTCCATCTACAGAAGAAGGTTGTTGATTGTAATAATATTTAAGGGTGCCATTCTGCTCACCCACCACCAAATCTAGGTCGCCATCGCCGTCAATATCGGCCAGGGTTGGTGCGGAATAAATCCCCACATTAATACCATTAAAAGGATTACTATCTCCAGTTTTTACTTCATAAGCAGGATTAGAAGTAGTACCTGTATTTTGATAGTATTTAAGGGTGCCATAAGACTCACCCATCACCAAATCTAGGTCGCCATCGCCGTCAATATCGGCTAGGGTTGGTTTGGCAGAATATCCCACATCAATGCCATTAAAAGGATTACTATCTCCAGTTTTTGCTTCATAAGCAGGGTTAGAAGTAGTGCCTGTATTTTGATAGTATTTAAGGGTGCCATCATTCCCACCCACTACCAAATCTAGGTCACCATCGCCGTCAATATCGGCTAGGGTTGGTGAGGAAGCAATTCCCACATCAATGCCATTGAAAGGATTGTCATCTCCAGTTTTTGCTTCATAAGCAGGGTTAGAAGTAGTGCCTGTATTTTGATAGTATTTAAGGGGGCCATCATTCTCACCCACCACCAAATCTAGGTCGCCATCGCCGTCAATATCAGCCAAGGTTGGTGTGGAATAATACCCCACATCAATGCCATTAAAAGGATTATCACCTCCAGTTTTTGCTTCATAAGCAGGGCTAGAAGTAGAGCCTGTATTTTGATAGTATTTAAGGGTGCCATCATCCTTACCCACCACCAAATCTAGATCACCATCGCCATCAATATCAGCCAAGGTTGGTGTGGAATAATACCCCACATCAATACCCTCAAAAGGATTATTGCCCAAACCTGTTTTTTCAATATACTCAAGCTTAGTCTTAGCCAACACTACTCTATCAGTGGTAAATACTGGTGCATTACCTGCGACATCTGTTATATTATTTAGCGTAATATCGCTTGTTGGATTGTCAATATCAAAGTCTGTAGCGGCAATGCTATCTCCAGCTTGAACACTATATTTAAACACCAGTTTCTTATCACCTGCAGTTGTAGAGGCGGTTTTATCCAAAACAAAGTCTTTGCCTGCAATGACCACTTTAGAGCCTGTGGTGTTATTAAGTTTCAAGGTCTCGCTCATTGTCAGTGTTAGGCTGATAACATCGCCTGCCTTAAAAGCAGATTGTCCTGCTGGAATATTGCTTAGAGTCCATGAGTTAGTAGCCGTTGGAGTTGGGGCTTGTCCATCTACAGAAGAAGGTTGTTGATTGTAATAATATTTAAGGGTGCCATTCTGCTCACCCACCACCAAATCTAGGTCGCCATCGCCGTCAATATCGGCCAGGGTTGGTGCGGAATAAATCCCCACATTAATACCATTAAAAGGATTACTATCTCCAGTTTTTACTTCATAAGCAGGATTAGAAGTAGTACCTGTATTTTGATAGTATTTAAGGGTGCCATAAGACTCACCCATCACCAAATCTAGGTCGCCATCGCCGTCAATATCGGCTAGGGTTGGTTTGGCAGAATATCCCACATCAATGCCATTAAAAGGATTACTATCTCCAGTTTTTGCTTCATAAGCAGGGTTAGAAGTAGTGCCTGTATTTTGATAGTATTTAAGGGTGCCATCATTCCCACCCACTACCAAATCTAGGTCACCATCGCCGTCAATATCGGCTAGGGTTGGTGAGGAAGCAATTCCCACATCAATGCCATTGAAAGGATTGTCATCTCCAGTTTTTGCTTCATAAGCAGGGTTAGAAGTAGTGCCTGTATTTTGATAGTATTTAAGGGGGCCATCATTCTCACCCACCACCAAATCTAGGTCGCCATCGCCGTCAATATCAGCCAAGGTTGGTGTGGAATAATACCCCACATCAATGCCATTAAAAGGATTATCACCTCCAGTTTTTGCTTCATAAGCAGGGCTAGAAGTAGAGCCTGTATTTTGATAGTATTTAAGGGTGCCATCATCCTTACCCACCACCAAATCTAGATCACCATCGCCATCAATATCAGCCAAGGTTGGTGTGGAATAATACCCCACATCAATACCCTCAAAAGGATTATTGCCCAAACCTGTTTTTTCAATATACTCAAGCTTAGTCTTAGCCAACACTACTCTATCAGCGGTAAATACTGGTGCATTACCTGCGACATCTGTTATATTATTTAGCGTAATATCGCTTGTTGGATTGTCAATATCAAAGTCTGTAGTGGCAATGCTATCTCCAGCTTGAACACTATATTTAAACACCAGTTTCTTATCACCTGCAGTTGTAGAGGCGGTTTTATCCAAAACAAAGTCTTTGCCTGCAATGACCACTTTAGAGCCTGTGGTGTTATTAAGTTTCAAGGTCTCGCTCATTGTCAGTGTTAGGCTGATAACATCGCCTACCTTAAAAGCAGATTGTCCTGCTGGAATATCGCTTAAAGTCCATGGATTGGTCGTGATTGGGGTTGGGTTAATGGTGTCATAAGTTACTGCTGTGCTAGTGCTAATTGCTGAATTGGTGCCATCACTAAGCGTTACTACAGCCGTGTAGGTTTTTCCATCGGCTAATTCAGATGGCATAGCAGAATGTGCGAGTGCCCAAGTGCCGTCAGCTGCAACAACTGGTAATCCTGAAGTTATTGCTGTGCCTACTGTATTACTACCTTCAAAAAACTCAATTTTGGTAATCGTTAAAGTACCTATTCCAGTTGCTTTGCCTGAGAGTGTGGTTGCGTCTTTTTCACTATCATTAATGTAGTTATCATCGGCACCTATCCAAGCGATTGTGGTAAAAAGTGCTTTGGTTGCAAATACCCATTGGTTAGTATCTTTAGTAATGGCAGCAGCATCGTTACCCGCTATGTCAGTTACTGTGCCTGCATCCATGGTGATATAGTAACTGCCTTGGGTTAATTTATTATCAGTTAAACCTAATGCTGACACATCAATGGTGAGTTTATCGCCAGCAATGCTGAATTTAGTTGTCTCAGTAATATTAATGGTTGCTATTACTCTATCATCACTACCTTTAATAACAATACTACCTGTACTACCTGCTTGAATGTCTTCATTAAAATCAAGTATCAGGTCTGAGGTTTCACCCAATTCGGCCGAAGCTTGTGTTGTTAGGATTGGGGCAGTGTTGTCCACTACCACATCATTAGATTCAGCTGAAATAAGTGCTGTTGCAGTGAGTGCATTTGGCGCAAGGGTATCAATAACCTGAATATCATTTGCTGCAACCATATTTCTATTACCAGCAATATCTACAAATTTATCAGCAGCAACGCTAACTTCTAGATTGCCTTGAGTATCTGTATTAGGCACAACAACTAAGGTATAGGCTTTATTGGCATTAACACCTGTGGTAACCAATACTAAATCAGCAGCACCTTTAATAGTGCCATTGGTAATAACAATGTCCTCTTTGGTAAACTCTGTTACTACCTCGTTAAAGGTAAAGGTAAAGATGATTTCTTCACCTGCTTTGGTTGTAGCGTCTTCATTATCGGTAATGGTCAAGGTTGGTGCAACCGTATCAACTTTAAAATCACCTATTTTCTCTATCGCTGGGTTACTAGCAGTATCTTTTATATTGACTTTATAGCTGTAAGTTTGTCCATGGGTTAATGCTTGTAAATCTGTGGCTGTAACAGTAATGGTTGCACTATTGCTGGTAACAGTGCCTGTATAAGTTTTTTGGTTAATAACTAGTGAGACTTCTTGATTGTTTTCTACACCAGTTGTGGCAACTGTTACAGTGCCATTTCTGTTGTCTTCAATAGCGTTTAAAATATCTCCCCAGTTTAGTGTAATGTCTCCAATAGTTGGTACAACACCATCAACATTACGGTCTAATTCAATAGGATAAGTGCCTGTGGTGGTAACTATATTACCTACTGCATCGGTTACTCCTGTTAAGGCAATTGCACTTGCACTGGTAATCTCAAAATCTGCTTTATTGATACTATCATCGACTTTGACAGTGTAAGTAAAGAATAATTGTTTTAACTCATCTACTGATGCCCCTGCTTTGGCGGCACCTTTGCCGGTATCTAGTGTAAATTCCTTATTACCAATGGTCACTTTGCTACTGGTAGCATTGCTTAACGAGAGTGCTTCATTGGTTGTCATGGTTAACTCAATAACATCATCCACTTTAAAGCCTGATTGCCCATCTGTTGGTGAGTTGACTGCCCAGCTTGTTATGATTGGGGCAGCAGTGTCAATTAAAACAGGGGTGGTATTGCCACCTGTGCTTGTGCCGCCGCCTGTTGAAGATAAATTTATTTCAATTGTGTAGGTCTCGCCACTGACTAAAGTCGGTATTTTACTATTGGCTAATGTCCATTCGGTACCATTGGCAGAGGCAAAAGTGGGTAGGTTACTGGTCTCTACAACTTTGTCATTGGCTGTTGTTCCACTGGTTGCTTTAAATGTAATAGCACTGATAACAACGCCTGTTGCACCGCTAGAATTTGTTAATGTGCCTTGAATGGCAAGTGTGCTAAATTCACTGGCATTGATACCATTGTCGCTAACAGAATTACCACTTGCATCTACCCATTGTGCTGTGGTGGTGAATGAATAGACCAGAAAGCCCCAACCACTATTGCTGTCAATACCCTCATAATTATTACCTGCAGTATCTTTAAAAGTGCCTGCATCAATTTTGACATAGTAATTCTTATTGGCTATTAAATCACTACCTGGATTAATAGTGATAATTTTGTTAGTGCTATCAAGACTAACTTGGTTAGCTATATCAATCGTAATAAGAGTGCCAGGGTTGGCTTTATCATAAATGACAATACTGCCTGCTGTGTTTATTGTAACTGCCTCTAAAAAGGTCATCGTTAAGTTTTCATTAGGTGCCATATTGCCACTGAGTGTTGCTACTGGGGCTTTGGTGTCAATTGCTTGCTCGTTATTTGCTGCTGTTGTGCTGTAAGCATTGCCCGCACTGTCTGTAATTGCAGGATTAGCAGACACTGACACTGTTAAGTTAGAACCTACATCTAGGTCACTGCCAGGTACAACGGTCAAGGTATAGACTTTACCTGCATCAGCAGGTGTTGTGCTGGCAATTAAATCAGTACCTGTCTTAATAGCACCATTGCTGATGTTGATAACACTTTTATCAAAACCTGTTACTGCTTCACTAAAGGTAAAGGTATAGGTGATTGTATCGCCAGTTTTAAGGGTTAAAGTATCAGCCTTGTCATCGCTGATAATCAAAGTTGGGGCTTGAGTATCAAAACTTTGATTATTGCTGGCAGCAGCTGATTTTAGTGCTGTGTTAATTTTAGAAGTAGCAGCATCAACGGCTACTGTAAGGCTTATTATGCCTTTGCTGTTTGCAGGAGGGGTTAGTTCTAAAGTATAGACACTTTCACTACCATTAACAGAGGTAAAAGTACCTTTTGTACCGCCTGTAACTGTAATATCATTTATATCAAAATCTGTAACTGCTTCATCAAAAGTAAAGGTGTAGGTGATGTCTTCACCAACTTTAGCGGCGTCGGACTTGTCATCAGTAATACTTAAACCAATCCCCAAACCTGGAGTTGACTCGCTGTTGTCAATATCACTGGATGTAATCTTCTTAAAACCGTTTGAACCTAATAGCCCGTCAGTGCCTGATATATCAATCTTAACAAAACCATCTGCAAAATAAACCCTATCGCCATTAGAGGCTGTGAAGGAGACTTCTTCTTGGTATTCAGTACCGTTAATATTAACAGTTCTTTTGAAGGTGTAGGTATTGCCATCTAGTGTTTGTTCGTAGTTGTTAAAAGTGCCGGTTAAATAAATTAAATCATTGCCACCTGTTGAAGTAAGCCCTGTTGCATCGACTTTGGTGCCTTGTCCTACATAGACGGCATCGTCTCCACTATTGCCAGATGCTTTTAATGCTTGTCCGTGAGATTCAAGTCCGGTGATATCGGAATACCAGTTGACGAAGAAGCCGTTGGTGTTGCTGATGAAGTATTTTGTTTGTCCTGGCATGGGGTTGTCCTTTGTGTTGTTATAACTGATTATTAATTATACATATTTACTTATTCCTTTAAGTTTAAGTTTTTTATTAGTTTACCTTATACAAGAATAAGATTATCAGTTATAAAGTGCCCTAATGCAACTGTGTCGGGAGTAGAGGAGCCACCAATACCAGAAACCCCTTGTAGATTGATAACCAAATCAGCAACATCATCTGTAACCGTGCCATCAGCATCAATCGTTAGTTTGGCACTACCTGCAGTGCCAGTATCTGACACTGTAATATATTTATCAATATTAGCAAAAAGTGTCGCTTGGTTACCACTAGCAGTAATAAAATCTTTTAAATCTAATTTATCACCACCAGCACCAAATATGAAGCCAGTTATGGTGTCTTCGCCATTATCTGTACTTGCATAAACAAAAATATCACTGCCTGCACCGCCATTTATAGTGTCGTTGCCTGCACCACCATTTATAGTATCGTCACCTGCACTACCCGTTATAGTATCGGCGTTATCGGTGCCGATATAAAAATTATATGCAAATGCCCAAGTTTTACCTGAGGTATTATCAATACCTGCAAAGTCATTACCCGAGGTGTCAGTTATAACGCCTGATGCCATTTTGATGTAATAAACACCTGAAGTTAAACTACTTGGGTTAAGAGTGAGTGTTGTGTCGCTAATATTAGCATTAGTAATGCTAATAGTTGCAACTTTTTCTGCGCTATTCCAGATTTCAACAATGCCACCATTTGTTTTGATGTTTTCAGAAAACTCAATTACTAGATTTGAAGGCTCGCCTAAGACATTGGTATCGCTGGTTTTTTCTGTAAAGGTTGGAACTTGTCCATCTACAGAAGAAGGCTGTTGATTGTAGTAGTATTTAAGGGTGCCATCAGCCTCACCCACTACCAAATCTAAATCACCATCGCCGTCAATATCGGCTAGGGTTGGTCTGGAAGAATCCCCCACATCAATGCCATTAAAAGGATTGTCATCTCCAGTTTTTGCTTCATAAGCAGGGTTAGAAGTAGTACCTGTATTTTGATAGTATTTAAGGGTGCCATAAAACTCACCCACCACCAAATCCAGGTCGCCATCGCCGTCAATATCGGCTAGGGTTGGTTTGGAAGAATATCCCACATCAATGCCATTAAAAGGATTACTATCTCCAGTTTTTACTTCATAAGCAGGGTTAGAAGTAGTGCCTGTATTTTGATAGTATTTAAGGGTGCCATAATTCTCACCCACCACCAAATCCAGGTCGCCATCGCCGTCAATATCGGCTAGGGTTGGTTTGGAGTAAAGCCCCACATCAATGCCATTAAAAGGATTGTCATCTCCAGTTTTTGCTTCATAAGCAGGGTTAGAAGTAGTGCCTGTATTTTGATAGTATTTAAGGGTGCCATAATCCTCACCCATCACCAAATCTAGGTCGCCATCGCTGTCAATATCGGCTAGGGTTGGTGAGGAAGAATATCCCACATCAATGCCATTAAAAGGATTGTCATCTCCAGTTTTTGCTTCATAAGCAGGGTTAGAAGTAGTGCCTGTATTTTGATAGTATTTAAGGGTGCCATCATACTTACCCACCACCAAATCTAGGTCGCCATCGCCGTCAATATCAGCCAAGATTGGCACAGAAACATACCCCACATCAATACCCTCAAAAGGATTATTGCCCAAACCTGTTTTTTCAATATACTCAAGCTTAGTCTTAGCCAACACTACTCTATCAGCGGTAAATACTGGTGCATTACCTGCGACATCTGTTATATTATTTAGCGTAATATCGCTTGTTGGATTGTCAATATCAAAGTCTGTGGCGACAATGCTATCTCCAGCTTGAACGCTATATTTAAACACCAGTTTCTTATCACCTGCAGTTGTAGAGGCAGTTTTATCCAAAACAAAGTCTTTGCCTGCAATGACCACTTTAGAGCCTGTGGTGTTATTAAGTTTCAAGGTCTCGCTCATTGTCAGTGTTAGGCTGATAACATCCCCTACCTTAAAAGCAGATTGTCCTGCTGGAATATTGCTTAAAGTCCATGAGTTAGTAGCCGTTGAAGTTTGGGCTTGTCCATCTACAGAAGAAGGTTGTTGATTGTAGTAATATTTAAGGGTGCCATAAACCTCACCCACTACCAAATCTAGATCACCATCGCCATCAATATCGGCTAGAGTTGGTTTGGAAGAATCCCCCACATCAATGCCATTAAAAGGATTGTCATCTCCAGTTTTTGCTTCATAAGCAGGGTTAGAAGTAGTACCTGTATTTTGATAGTATTTAATGGTGCCATAAAACTCACCCACCACCAAATCCAGGTCGCCATCACCGTCAATATCGACTAGGATTGGTGAGGAAGAATATCCCGCATCAATGCCATTAAAAGGATTGTCATCTCCAGTTTTTGCTTCATAAGCAGGGTTAGAAGTAGTGCCTGTATTTTGATAGTATTTAAGGGTGCCATCATTCCCACCCACTACCAAATCTAGGTCACCATCGCCGTCAATATCGACTAGGATTGGTGAGGAAGAATATCCCACATCAATGCCATTAAAAGGATTACTATCTCCAGTTTTTGCTTCATAAACAGGGTTAGAAGTAGTGCCTGTGTTTTGATAGTATTTAAGGGTGCCATTATTCTCACCCACCACCAAATCTAGGTCGCCATCGCCGTCAATATCGGCTAGGGTTGGTGAGGCAGCATTTCCCACATCAATGCCATTAAAAGGATTGCTATTTCCAGTTTTTACTTCATAAGCAGGGTTAGAAGTAGTGCCTGTATTTTGATAGTATTTAAGGGTGCCATAAAACTCACCCACCACCAAATCCAGGTCGCCATCGCCGTCAATATCAACCAAGATTGGCACAGAAACAATCCCCACATCAATACCCTCAAAAGGATTATTGCCCAAACCTGTTTTTTCAATATACTCAAGCTTAGTCTTAGCCAACACTACTCTATCAGCGGTAAATACTAGTGCATTACCTGCGACATCTGTTATATTATTTAGCGTAATATCGCTTGTTGGATTGTCAATATCAAAGTCTGTAGCGGCAATGCTATCTCCAGCTTGAACACTATATTTAAACACCAGTTTCTTATCACCTGCAGTTGTAGAGGCAGTTTTATCCAAAACAAAGTCTTTGCCTGCAATGACCACTTTAGAGCCTGTGGTGTTATTAAGTTTCAAAGTCTCACTCATTGTCAGTGTTAGGCTGATAATATCGCCTGCCTTAAAAGCAGATTGCCCTGCTGGAATATTGCTTAGAGTCCATGGATTGGTCGTGATTGGGATTGGGTTAATGGTGTCATAAGTTACCGCTGTGCTAGTGCTAATTGTTGAATTAGTGCCATCACTAAGCGTTACTACAGCCGTGTAGGTTTTTCCATCGGCTAATTCAGATGGCATATTGGCATGTGCCAGTGTCCAAGTTTTATCATTCGCAATGGTTGGCAAACTTGAAACTGTGGCTACTGAATTACTGCCTTCAAAAAATTCAATCTTAGTAATAGATAAGGTACCTGCTCCCGCTACTGTGCCTGAGAGTGTGGTTGCATCTTTCTCGTTATTATTAATGTAATTATCATCGGCACCTGCCCAAACAATGTCGGTAGTAAGGACGATGGTTTTAAATGCCCATTGGTTGCTGTTTTTAGCAATACCCAGTGCATCGTTGCCTGACATATCCGTTATAGCACCAGAGTTCATTTCTAAATAGTAACTGCCTGCGGTAAGTTTATTATTGGTTAAACCTAATGCTGATACATCAATAGTAAGTTTATCATTGGTAATGCTAAATTTATTTGTATCACTAGCGATATTAATCGTTGCTACTGTTACATCGCTACTATTCTTGATGAGAATACTGCCCGTACCTGCTTTAATATTTTCACTAAAGTCAAGCACTAGATCTGAGGTTTCACCTAAGGTAACACTGGCTTGTGTTGTTAGAGTTGGAACTTGTCCATCTACAGAAAAAGGTGGTTGATTGTAGTAATATTTAAGGGTGCCGTCAATCTCACCTATCACCAAATCCAGGTTGCCATCGCCGTCAATATCGGCTAGGGTTGGTGAGGCAACATTTCCCACATCAATGCCATTAAAAGGATTGTCATCTCCAGTTTTTGCTTCATAAGCAGGGTTAGAAGTAGTGCCTGTGTTTTGATAGTATTTAAGGGTGCCATTACCTTCACCCACCACCAAATCTAGGTCGCCATCGCCGTCAATATCGACTAGGATTGGTGAGGAAGAATATCCCGCATTAATGCCATAAAAAGGATTGTCACCTCCAGTTTTTGCTTCATAAGCAGGGTTAGAAGTAGTGCCTGTGTTTTGATAGTATTTAAGGGTGACATCACTCTCACCCACCACCAAATCTAGATCACCATCGCCGTCAATATCGGCCAGGGTTGGTGTGGAAAAATCCCCCACATCAATGCTATTAAAAGGATTGTTACCTCCAGTTTTTACTTCATAAGCAGGGTTAGAAGTAGTGCCTGTATTTTGATAGTATTTAAGGGTGCCATAAGCCTCACCCATCACCAAATCTAGGTCGCCATCGCCGTCAATATCGGCCAGGGTTGGTGCGGAAAAATCCCCCACATCAATGCTATTAAAAGGATTGCTACCTCCAGTTTTTACTTCATAAGCAGGGTTAGAAGTAGTGCCTGTATTTTGATAGTATTTAAGGGTGCCATAAGCCTCACCCATCACCAAATCCAGGTCGCCATCGCCGTCAATATCGACCAAGATTGGCGTGGAATAACTTCCCACATCAATGCCATTAAAAGGATTATTGCCCAAACCTGTTTTTTCAATATACTCAAGCTTAGTCTTGGTCAACACCACTCTATCAGCGGTAAATACTGGTGCATTACCTGCGACATCTGTTATATTATTTAGCGTAATATCGCTTGTTGGATTGTCAATATCAAAGTCTGTAGCGGCAATGCTATCTCCAGCTTGAACGCTATATTTAAACACCAGTTTCTTATCACCTGCAGTTGTAGAGGCAGTTTTATCCAAAACAAAGTCTTTGCCTGCAATGACCACTTTAGAGCCTGTGGTGTTATTAAGTTTCAAGGTCTCGCTCATTGTCAGTGTTAGGCTGATAACATCGCCTGTCTTAAAAGCAGATTGTCCTGCTGGAATATCGCTTAGAGTCCATGGATTGGTCGTGATTGGGGTTGGGGCTTGAGTATCTACAGAAGAAGGTTGTTGATTGTAGTAATATTTAAGTTTACCACTCTGCCCACCCACCACCAAGTCTAGGTCGCCATCACCATCAATATCAGCTAGGACTGGTGCGGAATAATCCCCCACATCAATGCCATCAAAAGGATTGCTATCTCCAGTTTTTACTTCATAAGCAGGGTTAGAAGTAGTGCCTGTATTTTGATAGTATTTAAGGGTGCCATAAGCCTCACCCACCACCAAATCTAGGTCGCCATCGCCGTCAATATCGGCTAGGGTTGGTGAGGAAGAATATCCCACATCAATGCCATTAAAAGGATTGTCATTTCCAGTTTTTGCTTCATAAGCAGGGCTAGAAGTAGTGCCTGTATTTTGATAGTATTTAAGGGTGCCATTCCTCTCACCCACCACCAAATCTAGGTCGCCATCGCCGTCAATATCGACTAGGATTGGTGAGGAAGAATATCCCGCATTAATGCCATTAAAAGGATTGTCATCTCCAGTTTTTGCTTCATAAGCAGGGTTAGAAGTAGTGCCTGTGTTTTGATAGTATTTAAGGGTGCCATCATTCTCACCCACTACCAAATCTAGATCACCATCGCTGTCAATATCGGCTAGGGTTGGTGCGGAATAAATCCCCACATCAATGCCATTAAAAGGATTATTGCCTCCAGTTTTTGCTTCATAAGCAGGGCTAGAAGTAGAGCCTGTATTTTGATAGTATTTAAGGGTGCCATCATCCTTACCCACCACCAAATCTAGATCACCATCGCCATCAATATCAGCCAAGGTTGGTGTGGAATAATACCCTACATCAATACCCTCAAAAGGATTATTGCCCAAACCTGTTTTTTCAATATACTCAAGCTTAGTCAACACTACTCTATCAGCGGTAAATACTGGTGCATTACCTGCGACATCTGTTATATTATTTAGCGTAATATCGCTTGTTGGGTTGTCAATATCAAAGTCTGTAGCAGCAATGTTATCTCCAGCTTGAACGCTATATTTAAACACCAGTTTCTTATCACCTGCAGTTGTAGAGGCGGTTTTATCCAAAACAAAGTCTTTGCCTGCAATGACCACTTTAGAGCCTGTGGTGTTATTAAGTTTCAAGGTCTCACTCATTGTCAAAGTTAGGCTGATAACATCCCCTGCCTTAAAAGCAGATTGTCCTGCTGGAATATTGCTTAGAGTCCATGAGTTAGTAGCCGTTGGAGTTGGGGCTTGTCCATCTACAGAAGCAGGTTGTTGATTGTAGTAATATTTAAGGGTGCCATCATTCTTACCCGCTACCAAATCTAGGTCGCCATCGCCGTCAATATCGGCTAGGGTTGGTGAGGCAGCATTTCCCACATCGATGCCATTAAAAGGATTGTCATCTCCAGTTTTTGCTTCATAAGCAGGGTTAGAAGTAGTGCCTGTATTTTGATAGTATTTAAGGGTGCCATCAGTCTCACCCACCACCAAATCTAGGTCGCCATCGCCGTCAATATCGGCTAGGGCTGGTTTGGCAGAATATCCCACATCAATGCCATTAAAAGGATTGTCATCTCCAGTTTTTGCTTCATAAGCAGGGTTGGAAGTAGTGCCTGTATTTTGATAGTATTTAAGGGTGCCATAAATCTCACCCACTACCAAATCTAGGTCGCCATCGCCGTCAATATCAGCCAAGGTTGGTGAGGAAGAATATCCCACATTAATGCCATTAAAAGGATTATTATCTCCAGTTTTTGCTTCATAAGCAGGGTTAGAAGTAGTGCCTGTATTTTGATAGTATTTAAGGGTGCCATAAGCCTCACCCACTACCAAATCTAGATCACCATCGCCATCAATATCAGCCAAGCTTGGTGAGGAAAAATCCCCCACATCAATGCCATCAAAAGGATTGCTATCTCCAGTTTTTGCTTCATAAGCAGGGTTAGAAGTAGTGCCTGTATTTTGATAGTATTTAAGGGTGCCATTCTTCTCACCCACTACCAAATCTAGGTCGCCATCGCCGTCAATATCGGCTAGGGTTGGTGCAGAAATATCCCCCACATCAATACCCTCAAAAGGATTATTGCCCAAACCTGTTTTTTCAATATACTCAAGCTTAGTCAACACTACTCTATCAGCGGTAAATACTGGTGCATTACCTGTGACATCTGTTATATTATTTAGCGTAATATCGCTTGTTGGGTTGTCAATATCAAAGTCTGTAGCGGCAATGCTATCTCCAGCTTGAACGCTATATTTAAACACCAGTTTCTTATCACCTGCAGTTGTAGAGGCAGTTTTATCCAAAACAAAGTCTTTGCCTGCAATGACCACTTTAGAGCCTGTGGTGTTATTAAGTTTCAAGGTCTCACTCATTGTCAGTGTTAGGCTGATAACATCGCCTGCCTTAAAAGCAGATTGTCCTGCTGGAATATCGCTTAAAGTCCATGGATTGGTCGTGATTGGGGTTGGGGCTTGAGTATCTACAGAAGAAGGTTGTTGATTGTAGTAGTATTTAAGGGTGCCATTACCTTCACCCACCACCAAATCTAGGTCGCCATCGCCGTCAATATCGGCTAGGGTTGGTGAGGAATAACCTTCCACATCAATGCCATTAAAAGGATTATTGCCTCCAGTTTTTGCTTCATAAGCAGGGCTAGAAGTAGTGCCTGTATTTTGATAGTATTTAAGGGTGCCATTCCTCTCACCCACCACCAAATCTAGGTCGCCATCGCCATCAATATCGGCTAGGGTTGGTTTGGAAGAATCCCCCACATCAATGCTATTAAAAGGATTGCTACCTCCAGTTTTTACTTCATAAGCAGGGTTAGAAGTAGTGCCTGTATTTTGATAGTATTTAAGGGTGCCATAATACTCACCCACCACCAAATCTAGGTCGCCATCGCCGTCAATATCAGCCAAGTTTGGCGCAGAAACATACCCCACATCAATGCCATTAAAAGGATTGTCATCTCCAGTTTTTGCTTCATAAGCAGGGTTAGAAGTAGTGCCTGTGTTTTGATAGTATTTAAGGGTGCCATTACCTTCACCCACCACCAAATCTAGGTCGCCATCGCCGTCAATATCGACTAGGGTTGGTGAGGAAGAATATCCCGCATTAATGCCATAAAAAGGATTGTCATCTCCAGTTTTTGCTTCATAAGCAGGGTTAGAAGTAGTGCCTGTGTTTTGATAGTATTTAAGGGTGGCATTACCTTCACCCATCACTAAATCCAGGTCGCCATCGCCGTCAATATCAGCCAGGGTTGGCGCAGAAGCATTCCCCACATCAATACCCTCAAAAGGATTATTGCCCGAACCTGTTTTTTCAATATACTCAAGCTTAGTCAACACTACTCTATCAGCGGTAAATACTGGTGCATTACCTGCGACATCTGTTATATTATTTAGCGTAATATCGCTTGTTGGATTGTCAATATCAAAGTCTGTAGCGGCAATGTTATCCCCAGCTTGAACACTATATTTAAACACCAGTTTCTTATCACCTGCAGTTGTAGAGGCAGTTTTATCCAAAACAAAGTCTTTGCCTGCAATGACCACTTTAGAGCCTGTGGTGTTATTAAGTTTCAAGGTCTCACTCATTGTCAGTGTTAGGCTGATAACATCGCCTGTCTTAAAAGCAGATTGTCCCGCTGGAATATCGCTTAAAGTCCATGGATTGGTCGTGATTGGGGTTGGGTTAATGGTGTCATAAGTTACTGCTGTGCTAGTGCTAATTGCTGAATTGGTGCCATCACTAAGCGTTACTACAGCCGTGTAGGTTTTTCCATCGGCTAATTCAGATGGCATAGCAGAATGTGCGAGTGCCCAAGTGCCGTCAGCTGCAACAGCTGGTAATCCTGAAGTTATTGCTGTGCCTACTGTATTACTACCTTCAAAAAACTCAATTTTGGTAATCGTTAAAGTACCTGTTCCAGTTACTTTGCCTGAGAGTGCGGTTGCGTCTTTTTCACTATCATTAATGTAGTTATCATCGGCACCTATCCAAGCGATTGTGGTAAAAAGTGCTTTGGTTGCAAATACCCATTGGTTAGTATCTTTAGTAATGGCAGCAGCATCGTTACCTGCTATGTCAGTTACTGTGCCTGCATCCATGGTGATATAGT
Organism: Candidatus Thiodubiliella endoseptemdiera; assembly: GCF_964212635.1. Taxonomy (NCBI): domain Bacteria; kingdom Pseudomonadati; phylum Pseudomonadota; class Gammaproteobacteria; family Pseudothioglobaceae (SeqCode); genus Candidatus Thiodubiliella; species Candidatus Thiodubiliella endoseptemdiera. Next base: position 1,868,562 of record NZ_OZ156463.1, on the reverse strand, counting down.
AACTGCCTTGGGTTAATTTATTATCAGTTAAACCTAATGCTGACACATCAATGGTGAGTTTATCGCCAGCAATGCTAAATTTATTTGTATCACTAGCGATATTAATGGTTGCTACTGTTACATCGCTACTATTCTTGATGAGAATACTGCCCGTACCTGCTTTAATATTTTCACTAAAGTCAAGCACTAAATCTGAGGTTTCCTCTAAGATAACGCTGGCTTGTGTTGTTAGAGTTGGCGCTTGTCCATCTACAAAAAAAGATTGTTGATTGTAATAATATTTAAGGGTGCCATCCTGCTCACCTGTCACCAAATCTAGGTCGCCATCGCCGTCAATATCGGCTAGGGTTGGTACGGAATAAAACTCCACATCAATGCCATTAAAAGGATTACTATCTCCAGTTTTTACTTCATAAGCAGGGTTAGAAGTAGTGCCTGTATTTTGATAGTATTTAAGGGTGCCATAATACTCACCCACCACCAAATCTAGGTCGCCATCGCCATCAATATCGGCTAGGGTTGGTGAGGAAGCACTTCCCACATCGATGCCATTAAAAGGATTGTCATCTCCAGTTTTTACTTCATAAGCAGGGTTAGAAGTAGTACCTGTATTTTGATAGTATTTAAGGGTGCCAGCACTCTCACCCACCACCAAATCTAGGTCGCCATCGCCGTCAATATCGGCTAGGGTTGGTGCGGAAAGATTCCCCACATCAATGCCATTAAAAGGATTGCTATCTCCAGTTTTTACTTCATAAGCAGGGTTAGAAGTAGTGCCTGTATTTTGATAGTATTTAAGGGTGCCATAAGCCTCACCCATCACCAAATCTAGGTCGCCATCACCGTCAATATCAGCCAAGGTTGGCGTGGAAGAACCTCCCACATCAATGCCATTAAAAGGATTATCACCTCCAGTTTTTGCTTCATAAGCAGGGCTAGAAGTAGAGCCTGTATTTTGATAGTATTTAAGGGTGCCATCATCCTTACCCACCACCAAATCTAGATCACCATCGCCATCAATATCAGCCAAGGTTGGTGTGGAATAATACCCCACATCAATACCCTCAAAAGGATTATTGCCCAAACCTGTTTTTTCAATATACTCAAGCTTAGTCTTAGCCAACACTACTCTATCAGCGGTAAATACTGGTGCATTACCTGCGACATCTGTTATATTATTTAGCGTAATATCGCTTGTTGGATTGTCAATATCAAAGTCTGTAGTGGCAATGCTATCTCCAGCTTGAACACTATATTTAAACACCAGTTTCTTATCACCTGCAGTTGTAGAGGCGGTTTTATCCAAAACAAAGTCTTTGCCTGCAATGACCACTTTAGAGCCTGTGGTGTTATTAAGTTTCAAGGTCTCGCTCATTGTCAGTGTTAGGCTGATAACATCGCCTACCTTAAAAGCAGATTGTCCTGCTGGAATATCGCTTAAAGTCCATGGATTGGTCGTGATTGGGGTTGGGTTAATGGTGTCATAAGTTACTGCTGTGCTAGTGCTAATTGCTGAATTGGTGCCATCACTAAGCGTTACTACAGCCGTGTAGGTTTTTCCATCGGCTAATTCAGATGGCATAGCAGAATGTGCGAGTGCCCAAGTGCCGTCAGCTGCAACAACTGGTAATCCTGAAGTTATTGCTGTGCCTACTGTATTACTACCTTCAAAAAACTCAATTTTGGTAATCGTTAAAGTACCTATTCCAGTTGCTTTGCCTGAGAGTGTGGTTGCGTCTTTTTCACTATCATTAATGTAGTTATCATCGGCACCTATCCAAGCGATTGTGGTAAAAAGTGCTTTGGTTGCAAATACCCATTGGTTAGTATCTTTAGTAATGGCAGCAGCATCGTTACCCGCTATGTCAGTTACTGTGCCTGCATCCATGGTGATATAGTAACTGCCTTGGGTTAATTTATTATCAGTTAAACCTAATGCTGACACATCAATGGTGAGTTTATCGCCAGCAATGCTGAATTTAGTTGTCTCAGTAATATTAATGGTTGCTATTACTCTATCATCACTACCTTTAATAACAATACTACCTGTACTACCTGCTTGAATGTCTTCATTAAAATCAAGTATCAGGTCTGAGGTTTCACCCAATTCGGCCGAAGCTTGTGTTGTTAGGATTGGGGCAGTGTTGTCCACTACCACATCATTAGATTCAGCTGAAATAAGTGCTGTTGCAGTGAGTGCATTTGGCGCAAGGGTATCAATAACCTGAATATCATTTGCTGCAACCATATTTCTATTACCAGCAATATCTACAAATTTATCAGCAGCAACGCTAACTTCTAGATTGCCTTGAGTATCTGTATTAGGCACAACAACTAAGGTATAGGCTTTATTGGCATTAACACCTGTGGTAACCAATACTAAATCAGCAGCACCTTTAATAGTGCCATTGGTAATAACAATGTCCTCTTTGGTAAACTCTGTTACTACCTCGTTAAAGGTAAAGGTAAAGATGATTTCTTCACCTGCTTTGGTTGTAGCGTCTTCATTATCGGTAATGGTCAAGGTTGGTGCAACCGTATCAACTTTAAAATCACCTATTTTCTCTATCGCTGGGTTACTAGCAGTATCTTTTATATTGACTTTATAGCTGTAAGTTTGTCCATGGGTTAATGCTTGTAAATCTGTGGCTGTAACAGTAATGGTTGCACTATTGCTGGTAACAGTGCCTGTATAAGTTTTTTGGTTAATAACTAGTGAGACTTCTTGATTGTTTTCTACACCAGTTGTGGCAACTGTTACAGTGCCATTTCTGTTGTCTTCAATAGCGTTTAAAATATCTCCCCAGTTTAGTGTAATGTCTCCAATAGTTGGTACAACACCATCAACATTACGGTCTAATTCAATAGGATAAGTGCCTGTGGTGGTAACTATATTACCTACTGCATCGGTTACTCCTGTTAAGGCAATTGCACTTGCACTGGTAATCTCAAAATCTGCTTTATTGATACTATCATCGACTTTGACAGTGTAAGTAAAGAATAATTGTTTTAACTCATCTACTGATGCCCCTGCTTTGGCGGCACCTTTGCCGGTATCTAGTGTAAATTCCTTATTACCAATGGTCACTTTGCTACTGGTAGCATTGCTTAACGAGAGTGCTTCATTGGTTGTCATGGTTAACTCAATAACATCATCCACTTTAAAGCCTGATTGCCCATCTGTTGGTGAGTTGACTGCCCAGCTTGTTATGATTGGGGCAGCAGTGTCAATTAAAACAGGGGTGGTATTGCCACCTGTGCTTGTGCCGCCGCCTGTTGAAGATAAATTTATTTCAATTGTGTAGGTCTCGCCACTGACTAAAGTCGGTATTTTACTATTGGCTAATGTCCATTCGGTACCATTGGCAGAGGCAAAAGTGGGTAGGTTACTGGTCTCTACAACTTTGTCATTGGCTGTTGTTCCACTGGTTGCTTTAAATGTAATAGCACTGATAACAACGCCTGTTGCACCGCTAGAATTTGTTAATGTGCCTTGAATGGCAAGTGTGCTAAATTCACTGGCATTGATACCATTGTCGCTAACAGAATTACCACTTGCATCTACCCATTGTGCTGTGGTGGTGAATGAATAGACCAGAAAGCCCCAACCACTATTGCTGTCAATACCCTCATAATTATTACCTGCAGTATCTTTAAAAGTGCCTGCATCAATTTTGACATAGTAATTCTTATTGGCTATTAAATCACTACCTGGATTAATAGTGATAATTTTGTTAGTGCTATCAAGACTAACTTGGTTAGCTATATCAATCGTAATAAGAGTGCCAGGGTTGGCTTTATCATAAATGACAATACTGCCTGCTGTGTTTATTGTAACTGCCTCTAAAAAGGTCATCGTTAAGTTTTCATTAGGTGCCATATTGCCACTGAGTGTTGCTACTGGGGCTTTGGTGTCAATTGCTTGCTCGTTATTTGCTGCTGTTGTGCTGTAAGCATTGCCCGCACTGTCTGTAATTGCAGGATTAGCAGACACTGACACTGTTAAGTTAGAACCTACATCTAGGTCACTGCCAGGTACAACGGTCAAGGTATAGACTTTACCTGCATCAGCAGGTGTTGTGCTGGCAATTAAATCAGTACCTGTCTTAATAGCACCATTGCTGATGTTGATAACACTTTTATCAAAACCTGTTACTGCTTCACTAAAGGTAAAGGTATAGGTGATTGTATCGCCAGTTTTAAGGGTTAAAGTATCAGCCTTGTCATCGCTGATAATCAAAGTTGGGGCTTGAGTATCAAAACTTTGATTATTGCTGGCAGCAGCTGATTTTAGTGCTGTGTTAATTTTAGAAGTAGCAGCATCAACGGCTACTGTAAGGCTTATTATGCCTTTGCTGTTTGCAGGAGGGGTTAGTTCTAAAGTATAGACACTTTCACTACCATTAACAGAGGTAAAAGTACCTTTTGTACCGCCTGTAACTGTAATATCATTTATATCAAAATCTGTAACTGCTTCATCAAAAGTAAAGGTGTAGGTGATGTCTTCACCAACTTTAGCGGCGTCGGACTTGTCATCAGTAATACTTAAACCAATCCCCAAACCTGGAGTTGACTCGCTGTTGTCAATATCACTGGATGTAATCTTCTTAAAACCGTTTGAACCTAATAGCCCGTCAGTGCCTGATATATCAATCTTAACAAAACCATCTGCAAAATAAACCCTATCGCCATTAGAGGCTGTGAAGGAGACTTCTTCTTGGTATTCAGTACCGTTAATATTAACAGTTCTTTTGAAGGTGTAGGTATTGCCATCTAGTGTTTGTTCGTAGTTGTTAAAAGTGCCGGTTAAATAAATTAAATCATTGCCACCTGTTGAAGTAAGCCCTGTTGCATCGACTTTGGTGCCTTGTCCTACATAGACGGCATCGTCTCCACTATTGCCAGATGCTTTTAATGCTTGTCCGTGAGATTCAAGTCCGGTGATATCGGAATACCAGTTGACGAAGAAGCCGTTGGTGTTGCTGATGAAGTATTTTGTTTGTCCTGGCATGGGGTTGTCCTTTGTGTTGTTATAACTGATTATTAATTATACATATTTACTTATTCCTTTAAGTTTAAGTTTTTTATTAGTTTACCTTATACAAGAATAAGATTATCAGTTATAAAGTGCCCTAATGCAACTGTGTCGGGAGTAGAGGAGCCACCAATACCAGAAACCCCTTGTAGATTGATAACCAAATCAGCAACATCATCTGTAACCGTGCCATCAGCATCAATCGTTAGTTTGGCACTACCTGCAGTGCCAGTATCTGACACTGTAATATATTTATCAATATTAGCAAAAAGTGTCGCTTGGTTACCACTAGCAGTAATAAAATCTTTTAAATCTAATTTATCACCACCAGCACCAAATATGAAGCCAGTTATGGTGTCTTCGCCATTATCTGTACTTGCATAAACAAAAATATCACTGCCTGCACCGCCATTTATAGTGTCGTTGCCTGCACCACCATTTATAGTATCGTCACCTGCACTACCCGTTATAGTATCGGCGTTATCGGTGCCGATATAAAAATTATATGCAAATGCCCAAGTTTTACCTGAGGTATTATCAATACCTGCAAAGTCATTACCCGAGGTGTCAGTTATAACGCCTGATGCCATTTTGATGTAATAAACACCTGAAGTTAAACTACTTGGGTTAAGAGTGAGTGTTGTGTCGCTAATATTAGCATTAGTAATGCTAATAGTTGCAACTTTTTCTGCGCTATTCCAGATTTCAACAATGCCGCCATTTGTTTTGATGTTTTCAGAAAACTCAATTACTAGATTTGAAGGCTCGCCTAAGACATTGGTATCGCTGGTTTTTTCTGTAAAGGTTGGAACTTGTTCATCTACAGACAAAGGTTGTTGAGCTTGTCCATCTACAGGTTGTTGATTGTAGTAGTATTTAAGGGTGCCATCATACTTACCCACCACCAAATCTAGGTCGCCATCGCCATCAATATCAGCCAAGGCTGGTGAGGAAGAATCCCCCACATCAATGCCATTAAAAGGATTGTCATCTCCAGTTTTTGCTTCATAAACAGGGTTAGAAGTAGTACCTGTATTTTGATAGTATTTAAGGGTGCCAGCACTCTCACCCACCACCAAATCTAGGTCGCCATCGCCGTCAATATCGGCTAGGGTTGGTGCGGAAAGATTCCCCACATCAATGCCATTAAAAGGATTACTATCTCCAGTTTTTACTTCATAAGTAGGGTTAGAAGTAGTGCCTGTATTTTGATAGTATTTAAGGGTGCCATTCCTCTCACCCACCACCAAATCCAGGTCGCCATCGCCGTCAATATCGACTAGGGTTGGTCTGGAAAAATCCCCCACATCAATGCTATTAAAAGGATTGCTATCTCCAGTTTTTGCTTCATAAGCAGGGTTAGAAGTAGTGCCTGTATTTTGATAGTATTTAAGGGTGCCATTACCTTCACCCATCACCAAATCTAGATCACCATCGCCATCAATATCAGCCAAGTTTGGCGCGGAATAACCTCCCACATCAATGCCATTAAAAGGATTATTGCCTCCAGTTTTTGCTTCATAAGCAGGGCTAGAAGTAGTGCCTGTATTTTGATAGTATTTAAGGGTGCCATTCCTCTCACCCACCACCAAATCTAGGTCGCCATCGCCGTCAATATCAGCCAAGATTGGCACAGAAACATACCCCACATCAATACCCTCAAAAGGATTATTGCCCAAACCTGTTTTTTCAATATACTCAAGCTTAGTCAACACTACTCTATCAGCGGTAAATACTGGTGCATTACCTGCGACATCTGTTATATTATTTAGCGTAATATCTCTTGTTGGGTTGTCAATATCAAAGTCTGTAGCGGCAATGCTATCTCCAGCTTGAACGCTATATTTAAACACCAGTTTCTTATCACCTGCAGTTGTAGAGGCAGTTTTATCCAAAACAAAGTCTTTGCCTGCAATGACCACTTTAGAGCCTGTGGTGTTATTAAGTTTCAAGGTCTCACTCATTGTCAGTGTTAGGCTGATAACATCCCCTGCCTTAAAAGCAGATTGTCCTGCTGGAATATTGCTTAGAGTCCATGAGTTAGTAGCCGTTGGAGTTGGGGCTTGTCCATCTACAGAAGAAGGTTGTTGATTGTAGTAATATTTAAGGGTGCCATCAGCCTCACCCGCTACCAAATCTAAATCACCATCGCCGTCAATATCGGCTAGGGTTGGCCTGGAAGAATCCCCCACATCAATGCCATTAAAAGGATTGTCATCTCCAGTTTTTGCTTCATAAGCAGGGTTAGAAGTAGTACCTGTATTTTGATAGTATTTAAGGGTGCCAGCACTCTCACCCACCACCAAATCTAGGTCGCCATCGCCGTCAATATCGGCTAGGGTTGGTCTGGAAGAATATCCCACATCAATGCCATTAAAAGGATTGTCATCTCCAGTTTTTGCTTCATAAGCAGGGTTAGAAGTAGTGCCTGTATTTTGATAGTATTTAAGGGTGCCATTCTTCTCACCCACCACCAAATCTAGGTCGCCATCACCGTCAATATCGGCTAGGGCTGGTTTGGCAGAATATTCTACATTAATGCCATTAAAAGGATTGTCATCTCCAGTTTTTGCTTCATAAGCAGGGTTAGAAGTAGAGCTTGTATTTTGATAGTATTTAAGGGTGCCATCACTCTCACCCACCACCAAATCTAGGTCGCCATCGCCGTCAATATCGGCTAGGGTTGGTTTGGCAGAATATCCCGCATCAATGCCATTAAAAGGATTGTCATCTCCAGTTTTTGCTTCATAAGTAGGGTTAGAAGTAGTGCCTGTATTTTGATAGTATTTAAGGGTGCCAGCACCCTCACCCACCACCAAATCTAGGTCGCCATCGCCGTCAATATCAACCAAGATTGGCACAGAAACATACCCCACATCAATACCCTCAAAAGGATTATTGCCCGAACCTGTTTTTTCAATATACTCAAGCTTAGTCTTGGTCAACACCACTCTATCAGCGGTAAATACTGGTGCATTACCTGCGACATCTGTTATATTATTTAGCGTGATATCTCTTGTTGGGTTGTCAATATCAAAGTCTGTAGCGGCAATGTTATCTCCAGCTTGAACGCTATATTTAAACACCAGTTTCTTATCACCTGCAGTTGTAGAGGCGGTTTTATCCAAAACAAAGTCTTTGCCTGCAATGACCACTTTAGAGCCTGTGGTGTTGTTAAGTTTCAAGGTCTCACTCATTGTCAAAGTTAGGCTGATAACATCGCCTGTCTTAAAAGCAGATTGTCCTGCTGGAATATCGCTTAAAGTCCATGGATTGGTCGTGATTGGGATTGGGTTAATGGTGTCATAAGTTACTGCTGTGCTAGTGCTAATTGCTGAATTGGTGCCATCACTAAGCGTTACTACAGCCGTGTAGGTTTTTCCATCGGCTAATTCAGATGGCATAGCAGAATGTGCGAGTGTCCAGGTGCCGTCAGCTGCAACAGCTGGTAATCCTGAAGTTATTGCTGTGCCTACTGTATTACTACCTTCAAAAAACTCAATCTTAGTAATAGATAAGGTACCTGCTCCCGCTACTGTGCCTGAGAGTGCGGTTGCGTCTTTTTCACTATCATTAATGTAGTTATCATCGGCACCTATCCAAGCGATTGTGGTAGAAAGTGCTTCGGCTGTAGCGTCTTCATTGTCAGTAATGGTTACAGTTGGTGCAACCGTATCAACTTTAAAATCACCTATTTTCTCTATCGCTGGGTTACCAGCAGTATCTTTTATATTGACTTTATAGCTGTAAGTTTGTCCATGGGTTAATGCTTGTAAATCTGTGGCTGCAACAGTAATGGTTGCACTATTGCTGGTAACAGTGCCTGTATAAGTTTTTTGGTTAATAACTAGTGAGACTTCTTGATTGTTTTCTACACCAGTTGTGGCAACTGTTACAGTGCCATTGCTGTTGTCTTCAATAGCGTTTAAAATATCTCCCCAGTTTAGTGTAATGTCTCCAATAGTTGGCACAACACCATCAACATTACGGTCTAATTCAACAGGATAAGTACCTGTGGTGGCAACCATATTACCTACTGCATCGGTTACTCCTGTTAAGGCAATTGCACTTGCATTGGTAATCTCAAAATCTGCTTTACTAACGCTATCATCGACTTTGACAGTATAGGTAAAGAATAATTGTTTTAACTCATCTACTGATGCCCCTGCTTTGGCGGCACCTTTTCTGGTATCTAGTGTAAATTCCTTATTACCAATGGTCACTTTGCTACTGGTAGCATTGCTTAACGAGAGTGCTTCATTGGTTGTCATGGTTAACTCAATAACATCATCCACTTTAAAGCCTGATTGTCCATCTGTTGGTGAATTGACTGCCCAGCTTGTTATGATTGGGGCAGCAGTGTCAATTAAAACAGGGGTGGTATTGCCACCTGTGCTTGTGCCGCCGCCTGTTGAAGATAAATTTATTTCAATTGTGTAGGTCTCGCCACTGACTAAAGCCGGTATTTTACTATTGGCTAATGTCCATTCGGTACCATTGGCAGATGCAAAAGTGGGTAGGTTGCTGGTATCTACAACTTTGTCATTGGCTGTTCCACTGGCTGCTTTAAATGTAATAGCACTGATAACAACGCCTGTTGCACCGCTAGAATTTGTTAATGTGCCTTGAATGGCAAGTGTGCTAGATTCACTGGCATTGATGCCATTGTCGCTAACAGAGTTACCGCTTGCATCTACCCATTGTGCTGTGGTGGTGAATGAAGAAACCAGAAAGCCCCAACCGCTATTGCTGTCAATACCCTCATAATTATTACCTGCAGTATCTTTAAAGGTGCCTGCATCAATTTTGACATAGTAATTCTTATTGACTATTAAATCACTACCTGGATTAATAGTGATAATTTTTTTGGTGCTATCAAGACTAACTTGGTTAGCTATATCAATCGTAATAAGAGTGTCAGAGTTGGCTTTATCATAAATGACAATACTGCCTGCTGTGTTTATTGTAACTGCCTCTAAAAAGGTCATCGTTAAGTTTTCATTAGGTGCCATATTGCCACTGAGTTCTGCTACTGGGGCTTTGGTGTCAATTGCTTGCTCGTTATTTGCTGCTGTTGTGCTGTAAGCATTGCCCGCACTGTCTGTAATTGCAGGATTAGCAGACACTGACACGGTTAAGTTAGAACCTACATCTAGGTCACTGCTAGGTACAACGGTCAAGGTATAGACTTTACCTGCATCAGCAGGTGTTGTGCTGGCAATTAAATCAGTACCTGTCTTAATAGCACCATTGCTGATGTTGATAACACTTTTATCAAAACCTGTTACTGCTTCACTAAAGGTAAAGGTATAGGTGATTGTATCGCCAGTTTTAAGGGTTAAAGCATCAGCCTTGTCATCGCTGATAATCAAAGTTGGGGCTTGAGTATCAAAACTTTGATTATTGCTGGCAGCAACTGATTTTAGTGCTGTGTTAACTTTAGAAGTAGCAGCATCAACGGCTACTGTAAGGCTTATTATGCCTTTACTGTTTGCAGGAGGGGTTAGTGCTAAAGTATAGACACTTTCACTACCATTAACAGAGGTAAAAGTACCTTTTGTACCGCCTGTAACTGTAATATCATTTATATCAAAATCTGTAACTGCTTCATCAAAAGTAAAGGTATAGGTAATAACTTCACCAACTTTAGCGGTGTCGGACTTGTCATCAGTAATACTTAAACCAATCCCCAAACCTGGAGTTGACTCACTGTTGTCAATATCAGTGGATTCAATTCTCTTAAAAGCGCCTGTATTTAAATTTAATAGCCCGTCATTGCCGGTTATATCAATCTTAACAAAACCATCTGCAAAATAAACCCTATCGCCATTAGAGGCTATGAAGGAGACTTCTTCTTGGTATTCAGTACCGTTAATATTAACAGTTCTTTTGAAGGTGTAGGTGTTGCCATCTAGTGTTTGTTCGTAGTTGTTAAAAGTGCCGGTTAAATAAATTGAATCATTGCCACCTGTTGAAGTAAGCCCTGTTGCATCGACTTTGGTGCCTTGTCCTACATAGACGGCATCGTCTCCACTATTGCCAGATGCTTTTAATGCTTGTCCGTGAGATTCAACTCCGGTGATATCGGAATACCAGTTGACGAAGAAGCCGTTGGTGTTGCTGATGAAGTATTTTGTTTGTCCTGGCATGGGGTTGTCCTTTGTGTTGTTATAACTGATTATTAATTATACATATTTACTTATTCCTCTAAGAGGCCTTTGCATAAATCAACTAAAAACACATCAAACTGGTAAAATAAACACCCTCTAAATCAACCATAAAAATACTAAAATGTCCTGGAAAAACACTCAACAAAACTCATTCGCAGATTCTCTTGTCGTTGAGCATAAATCCCTATCAGAACTTGATGATGTTCACAACATCATTAACTGGAATGAGATAGAGCAAACACTTTCAAATTTGTATTCATCCAAGCGAGGTGCGCCCAGTTACCCGCCATTGATGATGTTCAAGATTCTCATCCTTCAAGCTTGGTATGACCTCAGCGATGAAGCCCTAGAGAAACAAATTGCCAGAGACTTAATGTTCAGACGCTTTATTGATTTATCCCTATCTGAGAATGTAGCAGACCATTCAAGCATATGGCGTTTTAGACAACTGCTTAATACGGAGCAACTATTAGAGACCTTTGCATAAATATGAATAATCATCAAAACGCCATCTTTCATCAAATTACAAACTTTTTAAAAACACCCTTAGCCCTGCTAGGAGTGGATTTAAAAAATTTCCAATTTAATAAAATCTGTCATTTTGCTAATCATCCCTATTTATGCAAAGGTCTCTATTAGAGCCATTACTAGAACGAATCAACAATCACTTAGAGCAAAACTCAATTATTGTAACGCTAGGTTCAATTAACATCATTGATGCCACCGTCATAGAAGCCAAACAATCGCGTAAGCGCAAGGGTAAAGATAGCAACAATACCCAAGACTCAGAAGCTGGCTATAATGTGAAGACCGCAGCCGATGGCAAACGCAAAACCACCTATGGCTTTAAAATGCACGCCAATACTGATGAATATGGCTTTGTTAAAAAAATGACCTACACCCCTGGCAATGTCCATGACAGTCAAGAAATGGATAAGTTACTCAACAAGGCTCATGGTCAAGTTTTTGCTGATAGTGCTTATGCCAACAAAAAGAACGATGAAAGACTCGGTAAACACAATAACAAAATACTGCACAGAGCCTACAGAAACAAGCCTTTAACCAAACAACAAAAACAAGACAACAAACAACGCTCATCCATTCGCTATATTGTTGAACGAACCTTTGGACTGTTAAAACTTCACCACGGATTAGGCAAGGCAAGATACCTTGGGTTAGAACGCAATAAAGCCAAAGCACAGCTTATTGCCATGAGCCATAATCTTAAAACTGGGATGAATATTTTTAAAGAAATGCAACGGTTAAAAACGCTTAGGTATTATTGTGTCCAATGAGTGGCAAAAAGTTAAAATAGAAGAAAAAGCCAAGAAAACAGGGTGTTTTTAGATTTTTATTGGAAAATTATAAGAAATTTTAGACAATATTTTTGAAAAATGATAAAAATGAAAATCAAGATAATAAATTATGAATTACGCAAAGGTCTCTCAAAGTATGAGCCGTAGAGCTAACTGTTGGGACAATGCAGTCATGGAGCGCTTTTTTAGAAGCCTCAAGACTGAACGATTAAACTATCAAAGTTTTGCAAATCATTATGAAGTCGTGCAAAATGTAGAAAGTTATATCTACTTTTACAATTGCAAAAGGATTCATTCAGCGATTGGGTATTTAACACCCGCTCAGAAGGTGGCTGAATTGGAAAAAGTGGCTTAAAATTAAAATGTGTCCAAGTTTGTTGAGCCATTACAGGTCTTATTGTGGTCGGAATCGATGCTCTTTTTGTCATAGCACCACCTTAAAGCGTAACTTTCCTTTTTTTAGCAGACAAAAAAAGACCTGCAACAGAATTACAAGTCTTTTTTAGTATTGATTTTTTGCTTATTTTCATCATAAAATTCTTAAATTAATTAAAAATTTGTATGAAAAAAGCAAAGATATAAACTAAAATTAAAAACATTTTTTAATAATAGTTTATGAATTTGGCTCCTCGAGCTGGGCTCGAACCAGCGACAAATGGATTAACAGTCCATTGCTCTACCAACTGAGCTATCGAGGAATAAGTGGAATATTATAACGATAACTGAGCTTTATAATCAATTATTTTTACTAAATTTATGTAATAAAAAAGGACGCTAAAGCGTCCTTTTTTTTAACTGTTCTTTAATAATAATTACTTAGAAGAGCCTCTTGCAACTGAATCTGCATAGCCTTTAGCGTATGCATCTGCTTGTGCCTTGGCGAAACCATCGGCTTGGCCTTTGGCAAAACCATCCGCTTGACCTTTAGCGTAAGCATCGTAAGCACCTGAAGCTTTGCCATCAGCGACACCTGAGCCACTAGCATCATTTTTGTTTTTAGTGTCAAACTTCATACCGAAGTCTGTGTCATTCATCCAGTTGTTAGCACCTTTGAATGGACCCCAGTTTGAGCCACCATTGAATGGACCCGCATTAGAACCACCGTTGAATGGCCCCCAATTGTTACCACCACTAAATGGACCCCAGTTAGTACCAGAATTCATAGGGCCGAAGTTTGATCCAGAATCAAAGGGCCCCCAATTATTGCCACCACTGTATCTGCTATTGTTGCCATTATTACCAAAAAAACTAGCTGACACTGCCGTTGTTGCGATTGTTGTTGCGATTACAACTACTTTTACTAATGTTTTCATTATATTCTCTCCGTTTTTAACAAAAATACCAACAAAATGTCAATATTTGAACTTTGATTATAACCAAAAAGATTAACCAAAAACCATTAAAGTGAGACCTTTGCATAAATATGAATAATCATCAAAACGCCATCTTTCATCAAATTACAAACTTTTTAAAAACACCCTTAGCCCTGCTAGGAGTGGATTTAAAAAATTTCCAATTTAATAAAATCTGTCATTTTGCTAATCATCCCTATTTATGCAAAGGTCTCTATTTGTTTAGGACAGTGAGTCAATCATCGCATCGCCAAATTCAGAACAAGATAATAAGGTGGCGCCTTTCATCAATCTTTCTAAATCATAAGTAACCGTCTTATTTTGAATCACACTTGACATCGCTGTCAGCACCGCATCTGCCGCCTCAGTCCAACCTATATGTCTCAGCATCATTTCTGCGGATAAGATAATCGAGCCTGGATTGACTTTATTTTGCCCTGCATATTTTGGTGCTGTGCCGTGTGTGGCTTCAAATACAGCGATGTTATCTGACAAATTTGCACCAGGGGCAATGCCGATGCCACCGACTTGTGCGGCTAAGGCATCGGAAACATAATCGCCATTTAAATTAAGGGTGGCAATCACTGAATATTCTTCGGGGCGTAATAAAATTTGTTGTAAAAAGGCATCAGCAATCACATCTTTAACGGTAATCATTGTGCCAGTATTTGGATTTTTAAATTCACACCAAGGTCCATCGCCAATTACGCTTGCACCAAATTCGTCTTGTGCAAGTTGGTAGCCCCAATCTCTAAAACCGCCTTCGGTAAATTTCATAATATTGCCTTTATGCACCAAAGTAACGGAATCTTTGTCATTGTCAATTGCATATTGTATCGCTGCTCGCACTAAACGCACAGTGCCTTCCTGAGAAACAGGCTTGATACCGATACCCGAAGTATCGGGAAAGCGAATTTTAGTAACACCCATTTCATTTTGTAAAAAATCAATGACTTTTTTAACTTCCACAGTGCCTTGTTGATACTCAATACCTGCATAAATATCTTCAGAATTTTCCCTGAAAATAACCATATCCACTTTTTCAGGGGCTTTAACAGGTGTTGGCGTGCCTGTAAAATATTGCACTGGTCGTTGGCAAATAAACAAATCTAATTGCTGACGAATTGCCACATTCAATGAACGCATACCTCCGCTAACTGGCGTAGTGAGCGGGCCTTTGATGGAAACAGCAAACGCTTTAATTGCATCCAGTGTTTCTTGTGGTAGGTATTCGCCATAAATAGCATTGGCTTTTTCACCGGCATAAATATCCATCCATTGAATGGCTTTTTTGCCTTTGTAAGTTTTTTCGACAATCGCATCAATCACTTTTTTCATCACTGGCGATACATCAGCACCGATACCATCCCCTTCAATATAGGTAATAATTGGCTGGTCTGGCACTTGAATCACGCCATTTTTAAAGGTAATTTTTTCGCCATTTACAGGTAGATGAATGTACTGATAAGTCATTATATTTCTCAATTTAAAAAACGCATTATTTTAGCATCTTCGCCATCTGCATAATATTTTTTACGCAAGTTAATCGTCTCAAAGCCCAATTTTTGGTAAAACGATAAGGCGTTATCATTTGACAGTCGCACCTCAATAAAAATTGCCTGTGTGTCCGTCGTGGACAAAAAATGCTGAAACAATTGCATACCCAAACCCTGATGCTGATACTGAGGGTGGATACATATATTGAGTAAATCGGTAAAATCTGGCGTACGCAAAGCAATGCTATAACCCACCAACTGACTATCTACACATATTAAATGTGCTAAAGTGTTGGGATTATCAAGACTCTGAGCAAACTGTACCCTGTGCCAAGGGGACTGATATGCTAATTGCTCTATTGCCAAAACAGCGTCAATGTCTTGTGGGGTAAATGGATTAAAGGAAATATTGATAGGCTTTATTGTTGGTTTCATTTTGATAAAAATAACCGAGTTCATCAAAACTACGCTCAATCTCTTCAACATTATCCACTTGCAAGCCAATCAAAACACGCCCAAAGTCCGCACCATGGTTTCGATAGTGGAATAAAGAGATGTTCCATTTGTTACCTACTTTCTGTAAGAAATTGAGCAAAGCACCAGGGCGTTCGGGAAATTCAAAACGATACAGTGCTTCATTTTCTACCTCCGCCCTACCGCCGACCATATAGCGAATGTGGCTTTTAGCAATAGAATTATCACTCATATCTAGCACATCAAATGATTGCGTCAATTTGCTAATCAAGGCTTGTTTTTCGTCAAGTCCTTTGCTGAGTGCTACACCCACGAAAATACGCGCTTGGTCGGACGGTGTATAACGATAATTAAATTCCGTGATAGCGTGTTGTTCCAATAATTGGCAAAAATTTAAAAAACTGCCTGCTTTTTCGGGGATGGTAACAGCAATAATAACTTCATTATGCTCGCCTAAATCAGCGCGTTCGGCAACATAGCGTAAACGGTCAAAATTCATATTTGCACCGCTGACGATACTAATAATATTGTTACCATGCAAGTGTTTATCGACAACATAGCGTTTTATCCCTGCCAACGCCAACGCCCCCGAAGGTTCAACAATATGACGATTTTGATTATAAATATCTTTAATCGCTGCACACATTTCATCATTACTCACCAAAACGGTATCATCAACCAAAGTTTTAGCAATGCGTAAATTTTCAGTACCTACTTTTTTAACCGCAACCCCTTCGGCAAAAGTGTCCACTTCCTCTAAAACGGCATGGGTATCACTGGTAATTGAGCGAGTTAATGCCGCAGAACCAACAGGCTCAACGCCAATAATTTTAATCTCTGGTCGTAGTGTTTTAATCACACTGGCAATACCTGTAATCAAGCCACCGCCACCTACGGGTATAAAAATATAATCAATCTCTTCTAATTGCTCTAATAATTCATAAGCAATTGTCCCCTGTCCAGCAATGACATCCACATCATCAAATGCGTGAATAAAAGTATAGCCCTTTTGCTTAGCAATATTTTGTGAAAAATCAAAGGCTTCATCGTAATTATTGCCAAATAAAATCACCTCTGCACCCCAAGATTTAACCGCATCCACTTTAATTTTTGGGGTGATTTTAGGCATCACAATGACGGCAGAAATACCTAGTTTTTTTGCAGAAAAAGCCACCCCTTGCGCATGATTTCCCGCTGAACAAGTAATCACCCCTTGGGCTAATTGCTCAGGGCTCAAAGTGCGAATTTTATGATAAGCGCCGCGTAATTTAAAAGAATGAACAGGGGTTAAGTCCTCGCGTTTCAAATAAATTTTATTGCCTAAATTCGTGCTAATTTGACTGGCAAATTCTAACTGAGTTTTACTAACAACCTCACTAACAACCTCTCGTTTGATGCGACTAACAATATTTTGCATGTAACTCCTTCAAATAATCAACACTCACATAAGTTGCATCAATAGCATCCCCTTTAATCACAGTAAATGGCTGATTTGGCTCACCCAAATTATCTAACACTACCAATGCACCCTCAAAACTGTGTGATTTGGTATATTCATTGACAGTAACAAGCGTTTTTAAATACGCCTCTGTTGCCGAAATAATACCATTATGCGAATCCTCAAAAACAACACACTCCGCCGCCTTTAAACCCATTTTATCCAATACCCAATGATAAATATCCCCCGCTGGTTTTAGATTTGATACCACATCCCCTGCACCAATCACCTCAAACCAATCCAATGCCTCACGCCCCAAAGTGTTGGCAATCAACGCATCCACATTCGCAGGCGTGGTGGTGGTGGCAATTGCCAATCTCAACCCAGCATCACGCGCTTCCTTAAACAAACGCACCACACCCGTTCTCAAAGGAATATCTCCAGCATCCACCAAACGCACATAAATTTTAGTTTTTAAAGCATGGGTCTCTTTAGCAAACAGATCAACATTATCACACTCAAACTCGGGTTTGTAGTTTTTGATGTAATGTTTAATACGCAATTGCCCGCCTGTTACATCTAATAATTTATGATAAAGTTCATTTGACCAATACCAATCCAAGCCTAATTCCTTAAAAGCAAGGTTAAAAGCAACAAGATGCCCATCACGCTCAGTGTTTGCCAGTGTTCCATCTACATCAAAAATAAGTGCTTTTAATGTCATAATATATTTATAATAGTCCGATTAATAAAATTATCATTTTAAAGTTAAAACATTATGCCAGAACCTATTTTTCAAGATATTCCTGATTATAAGTCAAAGAAGGGCGAAGATTTTATGAGTGACGGTCAAACCCAACACTTTAAAGCCAAACTAAACGCCTGGAAAGATCAGTTGATTAACGATGCTGAAACCACCATCACCCATATTCAAGAAGACTCATCAAAAGTTGCCGATATTAATGACAGAGCAACGCTTGAAGAAGAATTTGCACTTGAGTTAAGAACCCGTGACCGTGAAAGAAAACTCATCGGCAAGATTGAAAAAACCCTACATTTAATTGAATTGGGTGATTATGGTTATTGCAAAACTTGCGGTGCTGAGATTTCTTTGATGCGTTTAGAGGCTCGTCCTACCGCAGATGAGTGCATTGATTGTAAAACGATTGCGGAAAGAAAAGAGGTTTAGAAATGTTGATAAGACTGACAAGTTTTATCCAGTCCTTTTATTTCTAAACCTGATTCAACAATCACACCAATTTTTGTCAAAACAACACCCAATTTTTTTTCAATAGACTGAATGGTGTCTAATTGCGACTCTGGCACAGTAAAACAAAGTTCATAATCATCCCCCCCTGCCAACGCCACACACCAATCACCCGTATTGGCAATATATTGTGCGACTTCATTAGACAACGGCAAAGCATCCAAATCAATACTAGCACCAACTTTTGAATGCGATAAAATATGTGATAAATCTTGCTCTAAACCATCAGAAATATCAATACAACTACTAGCAACACCTAATAAAACTTGTCCTAATTTTACTTGTGGCTCTGGATGATTAAATTGCGTTAGCAAGTTTCTTGATGGGATTTTTTGGTTTTGAATTTGTTGCCACGCTAACGCCGCATCACCCAAAGTATTAGATACAAAGATACCATCACCCACCTTTGCACCTGAACGCATCAAGGCTACGCCTTGAATAGTGCCAGTAGCATTAATAGTGATGCTAAGCATACCTTTAGTGGTATCGCCACCGATTAATTTAATATTATATTCTGTAGCAAGTGCTTTGAGTGAAGAAGAAAAATCCTCAAGCCATTGCTCGTCAATATTTGGCAAAGTAAGTGCCAAAGTAAAATAATTTGGCGTTGCACCCATTGCCGCCAAATCACTCAAATTAACCGCCAAAGCCTTATAAGCAATATCAACTGGAGAAGTGTCAACGGGGAAATGCACCCCTTCAATCAAAGTATCAACCGTAGTAACAAATTGCTGATGAATACCAACATCAATCAACGCACAGTCATCTCCAATACCTGCACCCCAGTCAAAATATTTATTGATTAATTCAAACTCACTCAACATACTATTTGTAAGAGGTAGAGCCTCTAGAGACCTTTGCATAAATAGGGATGATTAGCAAAATGACAGATTTTATTAAATTGGAAATTTTTTAAATCCACTCCTAGCAGGGCTAAGGGTGTTTTTAAAAAGTTTGTAATTTGATGAAAGATGGCGTTTTGATGATTATTCATATTTATGCAAAGGTCTCTCTTACATGTAGGCATTTTGTTTTTGTGAATGGTCTGTCACATCGAGGATGCTTCTAATTTCGGGATAGATACCTTTGAGTTGTGCTTCTACGCCGTTCTTAAGGGTAACTTTGACTGATGAACAGCCTTGGCAACCGCCACCAAAATTTAGAATGACATCCATCTCATCGGTAATTTCCACCAAGTCAACGAAGCCACCGTGTGAAGCCAGTTGCGGATTGACTTCGGCAGCAATGGTATATTTGATTTTTTCTTCAAGTGGTGCGTCGTCTTTTGGCACTTCACCTTTGGCATTCGGTGCAGTGATGGCAAGTTTTTTGGCTGAACCCTCTTCTTTTAATAGCACTTCAGACTCTTTTAAATAGTCAAAATTAGCTTTATCAATGAAGGCATTAAAACCTTTATATTCAAATTTGGAATACGCTTTACCTAAATCTTTAGAATAACAAAAATTAAAAGTAACAGCAGCGGCAGGGGTGCCGGCTTTTTCGATATCAACTTTTAATGCCAAATCTTCTTCACCTTGCTGTTCAAATAAATCTGCTACATAAGTTTCTGCTTCGTTAGTAATGTTAAACATTTTCTCTCCTAAAAATTATATTGTCAATTAAACGCGTTGGACCTAAAAATACCGCACATAATATCGCAATTTTACTCGTATTATCAGTGATTTTCTTAAGGGTATTTGCATCTAACAATTCTAAATAATCCAACTTAAAATAGCGTTGCAGTTGTTCGGCAGCAGATTTCACATCCAATTCACGCCGCTCAATTTGCCCCAAAATCTTGTGTAATTGTGGTGCAATTTTTCGCTCACCCTTGCTTAAATATTGATTACGGGTGCTCATTGCCAAACCATCCGTCTCACGCACAATCTCCCCAGAAACAATCTCAACTCCCGAAGTAAAGTGTTTAACAATGTGCAACTGCTGATAATCCTTCCGCCCAAACACCGCCACATCAGGCCGAACAATCTCAAACAACCGCCGCACCACCTGCACCACCCCATTAAAAAAATGCGGTCGTGTTTGCCCACACAAAATCTGCCCTATCGCACCCACATCAACATCCAATGTCATCCCATCAGGATAAATCGCCTCAGCACTTGGAGTAAATACACAATCTACCCCCTGCGCTTCAAGCAACGCTAAATCCTCCTCCATCGTGCGTGGATAAGTACCAAAATCCTCACCCTCTGCAAACTGCGCTGGATTCACAAAAATACTCACCACCACCCTATCCGCATACTTTTTAGCAACATCAATCAATGACAAGTGCCCTTGATGCAGTCCACCCATCGTTGGTACAAAGGCAATTTTTTGTCCTTTTTTGCGCCACTCGTTCAGCGTAGCTTGCAATGCAATGATGGTGTTAAAATTTTGCATCTTTAGATTTTTTTTTGGTTTCTAAAATTTTGTCAAAAAGGGGTTTGAAGCCATCGAAATTTGACTTTTCAAAATCATCATTTTTACATTCATCAGCAAATTTAACTTTATTAAATTTTGATTTAACCTCTTGAAATGTTTTAGATTTTTTGGTAACAAATTCTATCAATATATCTATTGGAAAATAATCCTCAACTTCAAAATCACTACAAGTAAAGCCATTTTTTTTAGGATACAATTCTATATGAATATTATTTTTAATACCTCCATCAAAATCTTTTTTGTCAACATTTATGTCTAATGTTTTTTTAATGCATTTATATCCAGAATCATCGTTATCAAAAAAAGCAATTATTGTCTGTTCTGTTTTGGGTTTAAACTCTGAAATTATTTTATTCAAAGTATCTACATCCGTTCCACCCAACCATAAAAAATTAAAATCTAAGCTTTCATACTTTGAATTATCTTGTTTTAATATTTTTAATGCCTGTGATATATAAGCCTCATCAGTTTTCCCCTCAACAATTAAAATATCTTTATTGGATTGTAAAAATAGTTGCTGCTCTGATACACCCATTAAATCACCAGTTAACTCATTTAATAGCTTTTCTTGGGTGTTATAATTTTCGTTAATTTTGCCATTTTCAATATAAGCCAAATGTTTATTATCAAAACTGTGGGCAAGGGTTGGCGAATGCGTGGTTAAAATAATTTCCCTGTTATTGTAGTTTTCTAATATTTCAGGAATCAATTTTTTATTAGCAATGTGGATATGTGCATCAGGCTCATCAAACAATAATAATGAATTTTCATCTGGCAACACTTCTAACGCTAATTTTAATAATATTTGTTTTTTTCGTCCTTCGCTAAAATCTTTAGTTGTTGTGCCGTTTTCAAAATGTAATTCTAAGTTGGCAATAAGCTTATCTTTATCATCTTTTGGTAAATATGCCACACACAATAAATTAAATAATTGCCTATGGGTGTCAGCAACTAATGTTTTAAAATTCTCAATTGTTTCTGTTTTTGAGTGGCAATATTGGTGTGTACTTTCCTTATTGTTTTTAATATATGCAATATCATGAACAAATTGAGTAACTAAATTTGGTGTTTTATGAAATTTTTCAATATTTTTGGAGTGCAATCCAATATTAAAGCGTTTAATATTACTATCAATAATATCACTTACATCAATATCTGAAATAATCATTACTAACAACGCAATATCCCAATAATATTTATTGACATATAGCATTTTTTGATTATTGGTAGCAATCTCATTTCCTGAAATTATATTTTTGTTGTAAGTCAAATAGAACTGACGATAATAATAATTCCACATTCTTAACTCTTCGCCACTGTAAAGAGCAATTACTTGGGAAGGTAAATATTTGTAAACCTTGGTAGTAGAATAATTATTAATAACTTCATAAAAACCTGTCATATCTTTATGTTTAAAGTTTTTTTTACCCCTCTCTTTAACTTTAAAACCAATATCATATTGTTTATTTCTAAAACAATTAACTTCACAATCGTTAATACTATAAGTAATATCAAAATAAAAATTTACAAGATTTAGAGATGGTTTCTCAAAGTCGTATAGAAATTTAAAGATAGCACTAATTGCCTCTAATACATTGCTTTTGCCGCTGGCATTATTACCAATTAAAACAGTAATACCGTCTTGGCTTTCGAAATTAATTTTAAAATTTTTAAGGTTTTTAAATCCTTTAACTGATAACTTTTTAAGACGCATTAAAAATCTCCGCTTCAAGTTCTTTTAAGGCTAGCGTTTTGTTGTATTCTGCTTGCTGTTTTAAGTCTTGAATTTCATTTTTAATTGCTTGGATATGGTTTGCTATTTTATTTTGGATTTCCAAAGGTGGAATTACTATTGGATAAGTTTTAATCTTTTGAGAATTTAAATTTGGCTGATTGTTACCACTAGCTAATGCTCTCAAATTATGGTATTCATTTTGCAAATAAAACCAAACATAGTCAATATTTATATTTTCCATAAATTTATGTAAAACAGCACAAGCTTGGTTAGTTGTGGTATCTATATTAAGTTTTGATATCCTCCCTCTTGTTAGACCCTGCCCATACATTGCCATAATCAAGCTATTTTTAGGATAAAGTTTAAGATTTTTATTTGTCATTGCCTCATGTGTAATTTTTTCTGATGTATTTGATATGTATCCATTTCTAACTTCGGTTGTCTTTACCCACGGAATATTGCCTTTATAATAATCTAAGTTATCCCTTGAAGGGGTTCCGCCACTTCCTATACTGCAAATATCAGAGACTTTAAATACTGAATATAAACTCTTAATATTTACTTTTGTTTTTGTTGCAAAATCAAAACCCCATTCTTGTAAATTTTTAAACTCCACAAATCGCAAAATATCTTTATTTTGCACCTTCTTCGCAGGTAGCTCAATACCTAATTCTTGATACAGATAACCCTCTATTTCTTGCTCTTTTTGCCTGGCTTGTTGTTCCTGATTTTTGGCAAGATTGAGTTTTTCTTGATAGTTTTTAACCAGTTGTTGTTGAATCTCTAAAGGAGGTAATGGGATTTTTAAATTTAAAATATCTTGTGTTTTGTAAGTTTCCCTACCAACTGAGTCATTAGATGATAAATATCTTAAAAACCTTTTTAAAACTATAAACAAATATTCTTTAGTTATTTTTTTATCATCAAAAGAACAGGGGATAAATGTTGATGTTGAAACAAAAGCATTATTTGAAAATGCGAATAATCCATTTTGAGTATGTAATTTTGCAAACACTAAATCATTTTTTTTGATTTGTATTCTTTTTTTAACTTTAAATTCACGCCCTAATGCTTTTTTTCTAACTGATATTACATTGGTTTTTGATGATATTGTAGGTTCTTCATATATAATACTATCATCTATCGTTATTTTTCTTTCACCTGTTAAATCTTTTAAAACATAACTTAGTTTTACTAAATCAAAATTAATACTATAATTTACTGATAATTCACTTATAACGCTCCAATTATCTAATTCTTTATATTGAACAAATTGTAATAAAGCACTCACAATATTACCAAAGTGTATTTTGTTTTCTATACTGGGTAAAAACCTCTGCCAACTCTGGTAATTGACTATCACCTTGTTTACCTGTGGTGGTTATCCCCGCTTGTTTGATGTCTGCAATAGGGATTTCATAATTAAACTCATTTTTAATAATGGCTTTTATTTCTTGCTGTTTTTTATTTTCAACGTCTTTAAGTTGTTTCTTTAAAAGTTTCTTTTCATCTTTGATTTTTGCGTCTTTGACCTTGAGTTTTAATTGCTTTTCAATTTTCTTTATTTTCTCTGCGTATTTAACATCAATTTTATCTGTTGTTTGTTGTTTGATTGTTGCGTATTTTTGTTGTTCTTTATCAGTGAATTTTTTAAAAAATACTAGAGAAGTTTTAACCGTTGCTCCTGATGAGATAAATACATCTTGTGGTAGAGATACAATTAATAATATTTTTGCCCTTGACTCAAAATAATCTCGTGCTTTTTGCAAGTTGGATGAATTTAAAACCCCCTCAGGCAAAACAATACCCATTCGCCCACCTGCTTTTAATAAATCTAAACAACGCTCTACAAACAATACCTCGGTTGCTCCTGAGGTTTTTCCCACTTCAAAAAGTCCCCTGATAGATTTGCCAATGTTATGGGTTACTTGCTTTATTTCCTCATTGTATAACTCTTCACCATATTCTTTTCGGTATTTTTCAATAGTAGTTTCATTGGTATATCTATCATCCTCTTCAACCGTTGGTGTGGTTTTATTCAGTGTTGTGCCAAACGGTGGATTAGTAACAATCATATCAAAACGATTTCTAAAAATGCCGTTAATGTTTAACAAGCCATCATTATGATGAATACCATTATGCCCGTCACCGTGCATAATCATATTCATTTTAGATACCCTTGCCATTCGTGGATTAGCATCTGTGCCAAAAATGGATTTGTGTGATAATTTTTGTATTCTTTTTTCTTGTTCTTTATTGGCTGTTATTACAAATTCATCATATTGTTTTTTTAAATTTTCATCATCAATATTTTCTAAATTTTCGCCAAAAATCTTTTTTTGTTTTTGTTTTTTTAACTCGATATACTCATCGTCAATCTGTTTTTTGATTGTTTCAAATACTTTAATTAAAAAACCACCGCTACCTGCACAAGGGTCACAAACCAGTTCATTTTCTGATGGCTCTAATAAGTCTACAATAAAATCAACAATCGTTCTAGGTGTAAAAAACTGTCCCAATTCCCCTCTAAAAGTTCGCCCTAAAAACTTTTCAAACGCAATACCTTTAACATCAGCACTGGTTGAAGTAAGGTTGTAGATTTGTAATTCTGTAACAATTGCCTCAAAACTACCTTCTCTGATTTTTATTTTTTCATTCTCATCAAAAATACCATCTTCAGCAAAATCTTTTTTTACCTCTTCGAAAAGGTGTTGCATATAAGATGGCGGTGTTTTATTTTGTAGTTTTAATATTTCCACCTCTCCTTTATTTGCTTCATCAAAATTACCATTTTTTACATACTCTTCCTTTTTATTGTTTTGCCATTTAATTTGATTATTTACCTCCAACTTCCATTTATCAATAAATGTGGTTTTTGATTTTTCGAATTGAACTTTATCAAACTTAGCTCTTTGCTCTGGTTTGCGTTCATACATAATTTTAATAAACAAAATTTTACTAATTTCGTCAAAAGCAGCCTCTGGAGATAATTTATCATTATTTCTAATAATATTATGACATTTATGCAATAGTTTTGCGAATTCATCGCCTGTAAATTCTTTGGTTTTTGCCAATGCTTTTTTTAGTTTTTCATCATCTAAAATAGTTTTAGCATTGGGAATGTCATTAACAGGTTGCAAGTGTAAAGGCAATTCATTTTCAATAGTTTTATAAACTTGCAACTCGCTACCATTGCTAATTGCAAATAATTTGGCTCTACTCCAAGTTGCATAGTTATAACCTTGATAACAATCTTCTACTTTTAGTTTTAAATTCCCAGCTTTTAATTCTACTACTAAAAATGCTGTTTTATTTTGCTCTTTATCTTCTTTAGTTTTCCAAATGACTAAATCAGCACTTGCCCTGCCTGTGCCACGCTGTGAAGTGGTTAGTTTAATCTCTTGAGCCATTTGCTTTAATGAATAATCATACTCATTAATAAGTTTACAAATAAAGTCTTGCCTTACAATTTCCTCAGATTTCGTTTCAAGCCATCTGTCTTTTAATGGTGCAAAAATTTCTCTTTTATTATTTTTATATTGAACTTCTAACATATTGTTTTAATATTTTAATTTTAAGTTATTTTACTCTAAATGCGATTAGAAAAAATATGCCATTGGAGACCACTGCATTAACCCAGTGCAACTTGTTAACCGCTTCCACTGCACTCATAAATGTTGACAATTTCTACTTGTTAAGTATGATGTCATTTTTTGGTATCATAAATCTATGAACAACAAACACAGAGGATTTATTATGAAATACAAAGGCTATAAGGCAGTCGTTAAATTTAATGAGGGGGATGATTGTTTGGTGGGTAAAGTAATCAATATAGAATCACCTACAGCCATCGTATTTGACGCACAAAGTGTAACCGAATTAAAAACAGAGTTTCACGCTATGATTGATTTTTACCTGCAAACTTGCAAAGAAAAAGGCATTACGCCAAAAAAACCTATGAGCGGTCAAATGACAATTAGAATGTCGCCAGAAACACATGCCAGTTTATTGTCCACAGCACATACCCAAGGATTGAGTGCAAACAAATTTATTAATCAAGCAATAGAACAAAGATTACAATCCTAGTTGGGTTGTTTACCTATAATTCTAATTCTTCTGTAATATCTGATTTTTGAATAATGCTAATTTGTGCCATTATTTTTGTTTTTCCAGTAATTTTTTCATTTCTTTATCAAAATCAGACTCAAAAAGTTTGTCTTGAATAGGGCGATATTTTAGGGCAATTACTGCTTTTAAATTATAGTGTTTAGTGTTGTAGTTTTTGCCATCAGTTGCAGTTTACATTACCCCAAAACCTCAAACAACTTTCTAAATTTTCTTATATAGCAAACCCTAAGAAGCCCTCTTCTTTTTCTGATTCAATTTTATACTTTCTTGATACACATCCATTGGTTTTTTATATTTCAATGTTTCATGGAATCTTTGGTGATTATAAAACTCAATATAATCATCTACATCCGTGGTTAACTCACTGATAGTTTGGTATTCGTTTAAATAAATCCTTTCACATTTAGCACTTCTCCAGAAGCGTTCAATGCAGATATTATCTGTGGCTCTGCCTTTGCCGTCCATTGAGATAGTAATACCCAGTTTTTTGAGTCGCTTGGTGTGCACCTCACTGGTGTATTGACTGCCTTGATCGGTATTAAATATCTCTGGGTGCGGGTATTTTTCTAAAGCATCGTTGAGTACGCTCATCACTAACTGTGAATCCATTGTGTTGGATATTCTGTGTGATAAAACAGCCTTGGAATGCCAATCAATAATAGCAGCCATATACACCATACCTCCCGCAATCTTAATGTAGGTGATGTCTGTACTCCAAACTTGATTAGCGTGGTTAATACCAAGACCTCGAAGCTTATAACTGTATTTTTTATGTGCTTTGATTGGTATGGCTGTATTAACCTGTTTAACCGCTAACACCGCTTTTAACCCCAACGCTTGGCGATAACGAGCCACTGTGTTTAAACTTACCTTGTAACCGTCTTCAAGTAGTTGTTGATGCACTTTTTTCTCACCGTAAATAGGTATTTGTTCAAACACCTTGGTGATATGAGATTTAATTTTATCTTTACGCACATTGGTACGCGGTGTGTAATATAAGCCACTCCTGTTAATGCTCAACAGTTGGCATTGTTGATTAATTGATAAAGGTTGTGTTGCAGATGTTGAAGACGGCTTGAAGTCAACTAATTGTTTAAGATTAGATAAGCCCAAGCTTTTTAGCTTTTTTGCTAACCATTCCTTCTCTACGGTTACCTTGCCTACCAGAGCTGTTAAGCGCTCATTTTGTTTTTGTGATTTAACAAGCTCTTCTTTGTATTCTTTAACCGCCTTGGATGGCTCCATGGCAATTTCAGCATTAGCAAGGAAGGTTTTCTTCCAGTTTTGTAGGTTTTGTGGAAGGATGTTATGCTTGCTAGCAATCTGCACCAAGGTGCTTTCATTTTGTAATAACTCAAGCACTAATTTTGTTTTAAATGCTGAGGTGTATTTGGTTCGTTTTTTACTCATTTTTTTACTCCGATTTTTTTTGTTTAGTTTAACGGGTTTGAAATAAGAAAGTTTAGATTGTTGTCTGAAATTGTTGGGGTTTTATAGTTACCGAGAAATCCTCGGCAACTGAATTTTTATCCAATTCACCTGTTTGAAAAATATTTTTTAAATGCAATGAAACATTATCTACCGAACACTCAAATAATTGTGCTATCAATTTTTGCGTTAGCCAAACAGTTTCACCCTCAATTCGCACATTGATATTATCTTTACCTGCTTGGGTAGTGAAAATTAAAAATTCAGCGGTGGAATTTTTGATGGTTAGGTTTTTAGTCATTTTCTTTGCTCAATAATAACAAAACTAAGCCAATTAATTTATCTTTTTCACTGGGGTTTGAAGTGGCAATTAACAAAGTGAGTGTCGTCAAAGTTTGTGGGGTAATTTTTGACTGATAATCAAAGCCACTTTGTTGTAAAAACCAAATAAAACTAAAAGCCCCTGTGCGTTTATTACCATCATTAAATGGATGATTTTTAACAATAAAATAAAGCAAATGTGCAGCTTTTTCTTCAACACTTGGGTAGGCATCTTTACCAAAAACGGACTGAAAAACATTGGCAAAAACTCCTGTCAAACTGTCTTTTTTCTTTTCTTAGGGACCTTTGCATAAATAGGGATGATTAGCAAAATGACAGATTTTATTAAATTGGAAATTTTTTAAATCCACTCCTAGCAGGGCTAAGGGTGTTTTTAAAAAGTTTGTAATTTGATGAAAGATGGCGTTTTGATGATTATTCATATTTATGCAAAGGTCTCTCTTAGGCAAACAACTGAGTGGCTTGTTTTTTTATCATCAAATCATTTTTAAATCGACCAACGACTAAATACAAACTCTCTGCCTTTATTTCAATTTGACTTTTGTTTAACCCTTCTTGAGGCAGTTTATCTTCATCAAACGCCTCCAAACTAAACCAAGTATTGGCAAATGATTGAATCAATTCCAAAACATCATCACTATCAACTTTATTTTTAGCAAGCGATTTAACATCCTCCACCGCACTCATAAATGCTTGATAATTTTGCTCAATACGGTTTTTATTGATGGTATAGCCTTGAGTAATATGTTGCTTTAAGGTTTTAGTTGCCCAAATCCTAAATCTAGTACCCAAAATAGAATTAATTCTATAGCCAACAGCAATAATGGCATCTAAATTATATTCTTTAACCTGTCTTTTAACCTGTCTATTACCTTCTTTTTGAACTTGTAAGGATTCTTTACAAGTTGATTTTTCTATTAATTCGCCATCAGAAAATATTTGTTTTAAATGAATAGTAATATTTTGCGGTGTTACTTCAAAAATCTGAGATATTTGTTTTTGAGTTGCCCAAATAGTTTCTGCATTTGAATCTGTTTTTAATTCAATTGCGCCGTTTTTTGCTTGGTAGATTGTTGGGTTTTTAGTCATTATTATTTTTTGCTGAAAGTAATTTTTTACCTGCTTCTATTGCTGGATGAGACTCCCCTTTTGAATCCAAAAAAGCACCAGAATCTTTACTGATAGCTGCCAATAAATTATTCATATGTATTATTAATAACTCATTATCTTTATCATCTAAGCTTGTAATAGAGTCTTTGTAGCCAACAAACGATTGAGCTATTACTGCTTTGTGTGTGTAGGATTCTTCTAATTTTTTACTTTCAGCACGACGATTACCTACAAATATAACTAACCATAGAAAGAGTGAAAAAATAGGAACATGGGGGATAAACCCAATTAATGCTTCGTTAATATTGGTGACTTTTATATCTATACTGAGAATGGAATAAATCACCGTGCTTATTAATATTATAAGAAAACTTTTCTCCCAAATGCGACGACTTTTTTTATATTCTTTTGATTTTTCTTTAAAATTATTAGATAGACTGATGCTAGTTGTACCTGATATTAATTCCTTGTTTATTTTTTCCTCAAGTTCCTTTAATATTCCTTGAGATTCTTTAATTTCAGCTTTAATTTTCTTTATATATCCAATTTTTTCAACATCATCACCATCATCATTTACATATTTAGAGCCAAAAAAAATACTTTCTATTTCTTTAAATTCTTCATTTCTATTTGTAAATTTAGAAACCAATTTATCTAATTGTGTTTTTATACTTTCATTCTCTTCATCATCTTTTAGCACTTTATAATGCATATTAATAATTTCATCATATTTTTTTACTATTTCAATTCTACTATTTTCTATCTCTTCTAAAAATCCAATTTTCCCAGTTTCATCATATTTGTTTAAAATATCTGACTTTATATCTTCTATAGTTTTTCTACTTTCGCAAATATCGTCATGAACTGAATTAATTTTATTTGCATTATTGATTGTTTTTTCAAATAATTCTATTAACTCCGGCTTTGTCATTTTTTTTATTACTTTACTCATTTTTGTTACTCCCAAAAACTCAATTTCTGCTCTTTTGCCCAAATCTCAAATTCATTCACAATCTCATGCAAGTCATACTTTTGAATTAGACGGTTGTGCTCATCTAATTTTCTTTCGTTAAATCCATCTACTTCATAAATTTCTTTGCCTGAGTTTTTCCTGACTGCTGAGAAAATTGTTAAATCGTATTTTCTTGTTGATTTTATAAGTTCTGATAATTGCATAATTTGTTTGTTTTTTGAATTATTTTACAGATTTCACTCAGAACACGCTTGCAAAAAATACGCCAATGGGGTTGGGTTGATTTTTGCATATTCTAGCAAAATATAATACAACGCCTTGTTATGGTTGTTAATGGTTGGTGGCTTAATGCCGATTTGCAAACATTGTGCTAGCATAATCAATCGCCCGATGCGACCGTTGCCGTCGCTAAATGGATGGATGATTTCAAAATGATAGTGTGATTGGGCAATATCGCTTAGGTGTTGGATGTTGTTATATTTTTTTACCCAAAATTCTAATTCTTCTGTAATATCATTTGGATGGGTGAGTTGGGTATTGACATTTGGTAGAACTCTTTGCTTGGTGGAAAATTCGCCGGCATTATTTATCAAACCACGCATTAGCACTTTATGCCAATTTTTAATTTGTTGTAGGGTAATCTCCGTTTGAAAATTTTGGGCGATTTCTTGGGTGATGTGGTGAATGTTTTGCACCGCTGCTACTGATGTCGCTTGGAAATTATTAGGCACGGTATTATCAAGCACAATGGCATTGAAGTCCATTTCTTGTGTGCCTGTTTCAATCTCGAGAGAGCCGGCTGCCATTTGTCTAAGTGTCTTATCCATAATAGCGGGTTCAAACAAAAAATCACCCAATTTAATGCCTTTGACGACCTCGCTGATACTGCTTACATTGGGCAAAAATATATATTGACACCATAGCAAATCAATCTTATCTTGATTTTTAATTTTAATCTTTTGGGGGTTGTCATTCCATGCAACTAGCGTCATTCGGGTAATGCCTAGTGCTTGCGCAAAAGCCACTGAAGTTTGGTAATAATTCTGTAAATCACGCAACTTTTGAGTGTAAGAAATATTTTTGTAATTAAAATCCATAGTGTGTATTTTTTTGTATAGTTTTTTGTATAGTTTTTAATTATTATATACTTTGTGTATAGTTTTTTGTATAGTTTTTAATTATTATACACTTGGTGTATGGTTTTTAATTATTACGGTTTTTTTAGAGACCTTTGCATAAATAGGGATGATTAGCAAAATGACAGATTTTATTAAATTGGAAATTTTTTAAATCCACTCCTAGCAGGGCTAAGGGTGTTTTTAAAAAGTTTGTAATTTGATGAAAGATGGCGTTTTGATGATTATTCATATTTATGCAAAGGTCTCTTTAATAACTGTGTTTATCGGTGGGGAAGGTTTGATTTTTGACTGCTTGAATGAAGTCGTTGGTAGCGGATTTTATGCTGCCGTTGGTGAGAAAGTTTTTGACAAATTTGGGTGGGTTTTGGGTGATTCCGAGCATATCATAACTGACCAATACTTGCCCATCACAGTCCACACCTGCTCCGATGCCGATGGTGGGGATGTTGAGTTGTTGGGTTATTTTGCGGGCGAGTGATGCGGGTATGCATTCAATGACAAGGGCTTGCACGCCCCAACTTTCGAGTGCTTTGGCATCGTCTAGAATGTTTTGAGCACTGTCTTTGTCTTTGCCTTGCACTTTATAGCCTCCCATTGCTATGACTGATTGTGGTTGCAAGCCGAGGTGTCCGCAAATGGGGATGTTATTTTCAACTAATATTTTAAAACACGCTTCGTGTTCTCGCCCACCTTCAAGTTTGACCATTTGTGCGCCCCCGTTGATTAATTGTTGTGCATTTTGTAGGGTTTGCTCGGCATTTGTGTAACTTTGATAGGGCATATCGGCAATTAATAACGCTTTACTCACGCCTTTTGCTACCGATTGCGTATGGTAAACCATTTCCTCTGTCGTAACAGACAAGGTATTTTCATCACCTTGAATAACATTGCCGAGTGAGTCGCCTATTAGAATAATATCAATGCCACATTCGTTAAATATTTTGGCAAATGCGTTGTCATAGGCTGTTAAACAAGTGATTTTTGTGCCGGATTGTTTGTGGGTTTTTAATTGTTGGATGTTCATAATTTAATTAGCGTTGAGGTGTCTAGTTTGTCAATTAATGCCTGAATAGGGCCTAATACTGGCACTTTAAAATCGGGTTCAATTTCTGCGAGTGGCACCAATACAAATGCACGGTTCATCATTTCTGCATGGGGCACCATCAATTGTTTAGAGGCAATCA
The DNA here is from genome assembly GCF_964212635.1 of Candidatus Thiodubiliella endoseptemdiera. Lineage (NCBI taxonomy): Bacteria > Pseudomonadati > Pseudomonadota > Gammaproteobacteria > Pseudothioglobaceae (SeqCode) > Candidatus Thiodubiliella > Candidatus Thiodubiliella endoseptemdiera. The sequence continues at coordinate 1,835,536 of NZ_OZ156463.1, read as the reverse complement.
CTTGCACGCCATAAGTAATAATATCAAGGTCAATCGTCCTTGCCCCCCATTTTTTCTCACGCACCCGATGTTGTTTGGTTTCAATATTTTGACAAACATAAAGCAATTCCAACGCCGTAAGATGGGTATGCACTTCACATACTGCATTAATATAATCGGGTTGTTTGGTGCCGTCAATCGGTGGTGATTGATACAAACTTGATAATGCCACTACTTTGACATCAGCTGTTGTGTTGAGTGCAATCAAGGCATCTTTAATTTGTTGTTTTGGGTTGTTTAGGTTTGAGCCTAGTCCGATGTATGCTAGCATTATTTAATCCAATTTTCAGTTTTTAGCCCTTCTACACGGTCAAATTCTCTGAGGTTGTTACTGACTACTGTCGCCCCTAAACTGCGTGTGTGAGCGGCAATCCATAAATCATTATCGCCAATAATTTGACCTTTTTTAGATAAATCTGCTTTAATTTCCCCGTAATGTTTGGCGGCTTCTTTATCAACTTGAACAACTTGAGTGAGTGCGACAAAATTACTGACAACGGTTAATGATTTGTGGCGATATTGACTTTTATTTGCACCGTATAATAATTCGCCATAAGTAATAGAGGAAATTGCCATACGATTAGAGGGAATATGGGAAAAACGGCTTAATATTACAATTGGTTTTTTCTTAATCAGGTAAATACAGATATTAGTATCTAAAATGTAATCAATCATCCAAACTTTCTCTTTCTATTGGTGGTGTATCGCCCCTTCCCTCTATCATAAAATCATCGGGCATGTCCATTAAAGCCATTAAAGCATCGGCAACACTGGACTGTTTTTTCTTAATAGGTTTCATAATTAAATTATCACCTTCTTTGGTAATATCTACTTCATTCACATCAAAACGCAAGGCTTTTGGTAAGCGAACGGCTTGGGAATTGCCTGATTGGAATACTTTTGCTAACATAATAAACTCCTAAAAATATATACGGTTCAGTATATACTATTTTAATGAAAAAATGCTGATTTAATTTTTTACCTGATTCAAAGATGGGGTGAGTGGGTGTTAAGTCTTTTAATTGCAGTGTTTTCTATCTTTTTTTGGCTTGAATATTTCTCTATTTTTTTAATTAAAGCAAAGTCAGGTGTCTTATATAAATTTACCTACTAAACAATGCAGCCCACAATATAACACCGCCAGCAATGGCTAAGCCAGTGAGAATACCTGAATCTCTTTGGCGTTTTTTGACTTTGTCTCTAACTTCATCCATTGAGTGAATACCCAAGATTTTCATATAGCCCATCATTTCAACTTCGTTGCCACTTTTTACAATTAAATCCAAAAATACTTCCATTTCATCAAATGTAGCAGTTTCTAGAATAATCTTCTCTTGGATTCTTTCTAATTCTTTATATTCTTGCTTTAGCAATGACATTATTTTAAACAGTTTAAGTATATTTTCAAAGTCACTAAGAAGCCTTTTATTTAATGCTGTTTCACTTTCTTTATCACCTAATTGTTCAATTATATCTTGTAGCCCTTGTGTTGTTGCTACGAACTTAAACACATTTTCTAAATTTTTAATGAAATCTACTGTATCCATAAAATAATTTGGATACAATATTTTTAACTCTCTAATATCCTGTATTGATAATAAAACAACCTCAACCTTTTTATCCTGAATTGCTAATTCCATTGCTGAGTACTCTTCATTAGCCTGCTTAAATTGATCTTTACTATATCTATTGCATATCTCTGTTGTTTGATTGGAAAAATTCATTTTTAGTAATAGATATTGTTCTGCTGAATTTTTATCTACACCCTCAAAAGCAATATGGATATTTTGAAATGTATCTAATAACTTTAACTTTTCAATCTTTGGCTTTATATCTTTTACACTTTCAAGAATTGCATCTACCTTTTCTTCCTCCGAAGCAGCAAACAATATACTAATATCCTTGAATACCTCTAAATATTTATTGTCGCCATAGCTTTGTTTTAATGATTGATTTAAATATGTACCTAACACTTCAACTGCTGTTGCCCAACTATGTTGAATTTCGGTTCTTATTTGTATCTCTACTTTACACTGCTTCTGTGACTTAATTTGTTCATCATACTTGTAAATCATATGAATGCTTCTGTATCCACTATGACGGGGCGATTCAATATAATTGTCCTCTTTTACAAATTTAAATTTAGAGTTTTTATATTCTTTCTTGATTTCATCTTTTATTAAGTTAACTTCATTCATATTACCCAAAATAACCCTCAAACCAACAATATCTTGCATTTGAGATAATTTCATGTTTGTTTGTATTTGAAGTTTTTTAACAATTGATGGATTTCTTTTTACTCTTTCTGCAAGAAGTGCGTTAATACCCTGCTGTTTTAATATTTCCTCTATCATCTGACGACATAAATTCATTGGGCGTTGATGAATTATTCTGAATTGTTGGAGTATTGAGTCCGCCTCTTCTGATGAAATCTGACTGTCTTTGCCAGCTAACCTTTTGCCTGCTTGGTCAATTTTTTTATTACTAATTACCATATGACTGTTAGCAACCAATTAAAGTATAGAGAAAGTATAGGGAATAATGCATTTTTATCTGAAAATAGAGATTAACATTTAATTAGTGTGCCAATAACTTCACCTACATGTAAACGGGTAAGTACATCGTCAGTTTTACCTGAAGCAATGATAGTATTAGTGCTAGTTTTAGCAGCAGTTCTGGCAGCTAAAACTTTGGTGTACATACCGCCAGAGCCAAGTGATCCGCCTGTTCTGCCAGCAACTTGTTTCAGTTTTTCATCATCCACATGGATTTTATCGATTAACTTGGCATCGGCATTTTGGCGGGGGTCGGCATCATATACACCGCCTTGGTCGGTCAAAATAACCAACTGATTTGCACCAACCAAATTTGCTACTAATGCGGCTAAAGTATCGTTGTCACCAAATTTAATTTCTTCGGTCGCAATAGTGTCATTTTCGTTGACAATTGGCACGGTACCCATTTCTAATAAGGCGTTTAGGGTGGCACTGATGTTACTGCTTTGCTCGGTATTGGCAAGGCTATCGTGTGTTAGTAGCACTTGTGCGGTGTGGATGTTGTGCTTGGAAAATAAAGATTCGTAAGTTTGCACTAAACCCATTTGCCCAACGGCGGCAGCGGCTTGTAATTGGTGAATATCTGTTGGGCGGGTTTCCCAGCCTAGGCGTTTCATACCTTCGGCAATGGCACCACTGGATACCAAAATTACCTCTATATTTTGTTTTTTAAGTTCGGCAATTTGTGCTACCCAGTCAGCAATGGCGGGTTTGTCTAAACCTTTGCCATCATTCGTAAGCAGGGCTGAGCCGATTTTAACAATCCATCTATGCTTCTTCATTTGCTTTTGTCAGTTTAAACAGTCCTGCAATCAAATCCTTGCAACCTAAGCCATTCAACGCAGAAATATAAAATACTTCGCCTTTATATTTAATTGCCTTGACGATTTTAGCGGTGATTTCGTCGCGTTCGTCTGCTGGCAATAAATCCATTTTATTAATGGTTAATAATCGTGGCTTATTTGCCAAGTCTTGGTCGTATTTTGCCAGTTCGTTTTCAATAATTAAAAAATTATCAATAGGGTCGGAACCATCGGCTGGCATCACATCTAATATGTGTAATAACGCTTTGGTGCGTGCTAAGTGTTTTAAAAATTCAAAACCTAGCCCTACGCCCTCGCTGGCATCTTCAATCAAGCCAGGAATGTCTGCCATTACAATATGCTCATCATAATACGACACCACGCCTAAAGACGGGTGTAGCGTGGTAAATGGATAATCTGCCACTTTTGGTCGGGCACTGGATATTTGCCTAATTAAACTGGATTTTCCCGCATTTGGCATACCCAGTAGCCCAATGTCTGCCATCACGCTCATTTCTAAACCAATTTCACGAACTTCACCTGGTGAGCCTGGTGTAGTTTTACGGGGGGCACGATTGATACTGGATTTAAAACGGGTGTTACCCAAACCGTGAAACCCGCCTTTGGCAACCAGTATTTTTTGTTCGTGATTAATCATTTCGCCAATCATTTCATCGGTTTCTAAATCATAGATTTTAGTGCCTAATGGAATTTCTACCACTAAATGATCGGCAGACTTGCCCCGTTTATTTTGCCCTGAACCCGGTTGCCCGTTTTTTGCTCTAAATAAACGATTAAAACGGAACTCACTGAGCGTGTTTAACCCTTCCTGCCCTTGAAAATATATATGCCCACCATCGCCACCATCGCCACCATCAGGTCCACCATCGGGGATATATTTTTCCCGACGAAAGCCCAAACATCCTGCACCACCTTTTCCAGCTTCAATACGAATTGAAGCAGAGTCAACAAATTTCATTTAAAATCACTAAAATAGACAATAACCCGACATTATACCTCTTATCAATGAACCTAATCTCTTACAACTTAATCGGATATTTACTCCTGCCGGTGATGCTGTTGCGTCTGCTATTCAAAGGCTTTAAATCGATTGGCTACCGCCAAAGAATTGGCGAGCGATTGGGGTTTGTTAATGCCATTCAAGCGGATGTAATTTGGGTACATTGCGTTTCAGTCGGTGAATTTAGGGCGGCAATTGTCTTAATTGATGCACTGATTGCACAATATCCTAATGACAAAATATTGGTAACTAGCACCACACCAACTGGCTCTAAGGCAATCATTGAGTATTATCAAAGTAAGGTGTTGCACTGTTATTTTCCTTTTGATTTACCGTTTATTATTACTCGTTACCTGCGGAAAATCAATCCTAGAATTTGCCTTTTATTAGAAACAGAAATTTGGCCAAATCTTGTTTACAGCCTAAATAAAAATAATGTGCCAACTTTATTGGTCAATGCCAGATTGTCGTCTCGTTCATTGTCAAAATACCAAAAATTTGCACCCAAACTTGTTAAAAAAACCTTAAATAAATTTACCCTAATCGCAGCACAAAATAAAAACTCTGCTGATCGTTTTGCACAATTAGGGGTCAATAATAGCAGGATAACCATCGCTGGTAATATCAAATTCGACCAAAATACAAGCATAGATTTAGCTCTATCTGAGAAATTAAAAACCATTGCCGGTCATCGCAAAATCGTGGTATTCGCCAGTACCCACAAAGGCGAAGAAGCACAAATTATTAACGCCTATTTATCCAATCCTATTGATGCATTGATGCTGATTGTGCCACGACATCCTGAACGCTTTGGCGAAGTATATGACTTCGTCAAAAAAAGTGGCTTAAAAATCTACCAACGCTCCAACAATCAGTTTTGTGCAGATTGTCAGGTGCTATTAGGGGATTCTATGGGTGAGATGATGGCGTATTTTGCAATAGCCGATATTGTCTTTATGGGCGGTAGTTTGGTGGCAACTGGTGGACACAATATGCTAGAACCTGCTGCACTTTCTAAACCGATTTTATTCGCTTCAAATGTGTTTAATTTTAGTGAAATATCTACCGACTTATTAGCACAAAATGCCTGTATTCAAGTGCAAAATGCAGATGAATTGTTAATAGAAATTGTCGAATTATTAAACAATGAAGAAAAAGCCAAAACTTTGGGTGAGAATGCCAATCGGTATTTTAAATCTCAGCAAGGGGCGGTTGGTAATTTAATTAAACAAATTAAATTATTACTGTGAGACCTTTGCATAAATAGGGATGATTAGCAAAATGACAGATTTTATTAAATTGGAAATTTTTTAAATCCACTCCTAGCAGGGCTAAGGGTGTTTTTAAAAAGTTTGTAATTTGATGAAAGATGGCGTTTTGATGATTATTCATATTTATGCAAAGGTCTCACTGTAAATGCTTTCTCACAAATGCCGCTGTGCGTTGATTGGCGTCTTTGGCGGCTAAATCATCAGCAAAAGTTCTGACATGCTCTGGGCGAAAATCAAAGCCACGACCCACCCCTGGATAGACAATTAATTCGGCATCAATGCGGTTAGTTTTTAATACTTTGATGCCTAATAAAATTGGACGCAATCTTTGGTATTGTTCGTGTTCGCCAATAAAGATTAAGGTTGGCACTTTCAAATCGTTAATCTCTGACGCATATTGATAAACCTGCTCCACTTCGGAAGCATCAGGGTCTTGCCAGTGTGGATAATATGAGACATAACACGCTACTTTTTCCGCTTGTTGTTTGTGTGTAACCAAGGCTTTTAGTGTCATATAACCACCACGAGTATGTGATACTGTGCAGACTTTGTTGCCAATAATATCATCTCGTTCTAGCAATACATCAATGCCTTTTGCCACATGGTGATCGTAAGCAGGGGTGTGTTTGTTTGGGAATGGCGGTTTGAGATAAGTACCAAACATATTCGGTGCCAAAACGATAAAGCCACGAGCTGCCAAGCGTTTTACTCTCGGCAAAGTCCAATCATCCAACCCTCGACGACCGTGCTGGAATAAAATCGGCAGGTATTTTCCAGGCTGCGTTGGCTTGAATAAAAACGCTTCAACTTTGACTTCACCATCCATATAAGTTATTTCCTGCATAGATACTTGATGATTTTGTGGTACAGGCAACTGCCCTTCTTGCCACCACGCATCATCCCACCAGCGTTTTTCTTGATCTTGCGGATAGTTAATTTCCAGCCAAGGTTTAGACGGGTGCACCCCAGCAAAAACCAAACTGGATAAACATAAAATTAAAAATGTGAGACCTTTGCATAAATAGGGATGATTAGCAAAATGACAGATTTTATTAAATTGGAAATTTTTTAAATCCACTCCTAGCAGGGCTAAGGGTGTTTTTAAAAAGTTTGTAATTTGATGAAAGATGGCGTTTTGATGATTATTCATATTTATGCAAAGGTCTCAATGTACTAATTTTTATCATTGACAAGATATATTTCACTATCGTTAGCTAAGAATTCTTCAGATTTATAATTCATCTCTACTTTGATTGCATTGATTTTCTTAATCTCTGCTTCGTCCATCGTTTTAATTTCTTGGGTAATTTTCATAGAACAGAACTTAGGTCCACACATTGAGCAAAAATGTGAAGTTTTTGCTGCTTGTTTTGGTAAAGTTTCATCGTGATATTTACGGGCAGTATCAGGGTCTAAACCAAGGTTAAACTGGTCTTCCCAGCGGAATTCAAAACGGGCTTTGGACAAAGCGTTATCACGAATTTGTGCACCAGGATGCCCTTTAGCTAAGTCAGCGGCGTGGGCAGCGATTTTGTAGGCAATAATACCCTGTTTAACATCATCTTGATTGGGCAAGCCTAAATGCTCTTTTGGGGTGACATAACAAAGCATCGCACAGCCATACCAGCCAATTTGTGCCGCTCCAATCGCAGAGGTAATGTGGTCATAACCTGGGGCGATGTCGGTTGTTAATGGGCCTAAGGTATAAAATGGGGCTTCGCCACATTCGTCAAGTTGCTTTTCCATATTTTCTTTAATCATTTGCATTGGCACATGCCCTGGACCTTCAATGAAAGTTTGTACATCGTGCTTCCATGCCACCTTGGTTAACTCGCCTAAGGTCTCTAATTCGCCAAATTGTGCTGCATCATTCGCATCAGCAATACAACCTGGGCGCAAGCCATCGCCCAATGAAAAAGTAACATCATAGGCTTTCATAATTTCACAAATTTCCTCAAAATGCGTATAAATAAAACTCTCTTTATGATGTGCCAGACACCATTTCGCCATAATCGAACCGCCCCGAGAAACAATGCCCGTAATTCTGTCAATCGTTAATGGTACATGATGCAAACGCACCCCCGCATGAATAGTAAAGTAATCAACGCCCTGCTCAGCCTGCTCGATTAAGGTATCACGGAACACTTCCCAAGTCAAATCTTCGGCAACGCCATTCACTTTTTCCAAAGCTTGATAAATCGGCACAGTGCCAATCGGCACCGGTGAATTACGAATAATCCACTCACGGGTTTCGTGGATATTTTTACCTGTGGATAAATCCATAATCGTGTCAGCACCCCAGCGAATACCCCACACCATTTTATTCACTTCCTCTTCAATACTGGATCCAAGTGCTGAATTGCCGATATTACCGTTAATTTTTACCATAAAGTTACGACCAATAATCATCGGCTCAGTCTCAGGGTGGTTAATATTCGCAGGAATAACAGCGCGCCCTCGTGCCACTTCGTCACGGACAAATTCAGCGGTAATAATATCGGGAATGTTAGCACCAAACGATTCGCCTTTTTGTTGCCCAATTTTGTCCTTATAATCTTGCCATCTGCAATTTTCACGAATGGCGATATATTCCATCTCAGGCGTGATAATGCCTTGACGCGCATAATGCATTTGCGACACATTTTTGCTCGATTTTGCTCGACGCGGCGTACTTAAATGCTCAAAACGCAATTCGTTGAGTTCTTCATTATCACGGCGTTCGTTAGAAAAGTTTGAGCTTAACCCTTCTAAAACCTCTGTATCACTGCGTTCTTCAATCCAATTCGACCTAATATTGTCAAGTCCTTTTCGCAAATCAATATTAACACTGGGGTCGGTATAAACGCCCGATGTATCATAAACATACACAGGGTCGTTCTTTTCCGCTAACTCGCCAATCGTATCAGTCAGTGTAATTTTACGCATTGGCACTTGAATATCAAGGCGAGAACCCTTGACATAAATTTTTTCTGAATTGGGTAATGGTTTAATAAACGCTTCGTCCACATTGGACATTTGCCCTAAGGTTTTGCTTGCTATGCTCATTGGTAGTATAATCCGTTAATTATTAATATAAAAAGTTACTATGACAATTTTAACCCATAGACCGCGTCGTATGAGAAAACACGCACATACCCGTGAATTAATGCGTGAAAACATACTAACAACAGACGATTTAATCCTGCCAATTTTTATTGTAGAAGGTAAAAATCAACGCCAAAACATTGATTCTATGCCTGATATTCAGCGTTTAAGTATCGATCAACTCCTAATTGAAGCCGGTGAAATTATTGCACTAGGCATTCGTGTTATTGCACTTTTTCCCATCGTTCCAGAAGATAAAAAATCACTTGACGCCAAAGAATCCTTCAATAAAGACGGTTTGGTACAAAATGCCGTTCGTGCTTTAAAACAAACACATCCAGAATTAGTTGTCATCACCGATGTTGCTCTCGACCCATTCACCACCCACGGACAAGACGGTTTAATTGACGACAACGGCTATGTTCTCAACGATGAAACCACCAAAGTTTTAGTCAAACAAGCCCTTTCCCATGCTGAAGCAGGTGCCGACATCGTCGCCCCAAGTGATATGATGGACGGTCGTATCGGTGCAATCCGTGAAGCATTAGAAAAAAACGGCTTCATTCACACCAATATTCTTGCCTACTCAGCCAAATACGCCTCCAATTATTACGGTCCATTCCGTGACGCTGTCGGTTCTGCCCAAAATTTAGGGAAATCCAGCAAAGAAACCTACCAAATGGACCCTGCCAACTCTGATGAAGCCATCCGTGAAGTCGAATTAGACATTGAAGAAGGTGCTGATATGATAATGATAAAACCCGGTTTGCCATACCTAGATATCGTCTATCGCATCAAACAAACATTCGGTATGCCAACCTTCGCCTACCATGTCAGTGGCGAATATGCCATGCTCAAAGCCGCCAGTCAAAATGGTTGGATAGATGAAGAAAAAGTTGCACTTGAAACATTATTGTCTTTTAAGCGTGCTGGTGCAGATGCAATACTTACCTACTACGCCAAACAAGTGGCAATTTGGCTTAAATAGCGTATCCTTCTCTCTATTCTAACCATATTGGAATAAAAAAAATATTTAGTCATATGGGTTTACTAAACCCTTATTATATTTTTAAAATCCGCCCTGTAAAATAAAAAATACTTGCTATTTTCTAACTGTGCTGTTTAAATTGAACGATTAACTGAAATGATTTTCTAATTCTTTTGAGAATTATAGCTTTCCGAATAGAAAATTACTTGATCCTTGTTCCATTTAAGTACCAATTCTTTTAGCTTGTCTTTTTCTTTATATATTTCACCAAAATTATTTATTTGTTCTTCGGTTATTCTATACCCATCTTTTCTTAAAGTTTCTCTTGTTTTATATGGAAAAATAAAAGAGTCCTTACATATATTTGGGTAGACTAAATATTGAGCCATTAACTTATTAAGAGTCTTTGGTTTAACAAAATAAGGATTTAACCCACCTTGAAACATAACAATCATTTTTGAGGTATTTCTTAGCTTAGAATCATAAACTTGCATAAAATCAAAGAAAATACCCAGTAAGACTCTTTCTACTATGGATGGGTTTTTCAATATAGTTTTTGCACCCTCCATACCGATACTTGCATCTCCTATTGGATGATACGTGTCATTACTTTTGTTATGATATAAAACTTGCTTAGGTGAAGCGGCATGACCAATTCCTTCATACCACAAACATTCAATATTATCATCTTCCTTAATGTAGCTCTTAAGTATTCCATATTCACCACCATTTTTGTTAGTTGTACAATGTACATTGTATGCTCTAAAAACAGTCGCTACATCTTTTCTAGTTAACAGATATTCTTTCCTATCTTTTTGCAAAATAAGAACAATGTCATTTTTAAATGTTGTATCAAAATAATCATATATACATTTTAGATTATTACTATTTCTTCTATTCTTTTGTTGACTTTGCTCATAAAAAACCCATATGCATTTTCCAATTATTGAAAATTCATGCATATCGTTATTTTTTAAATTTTTTACAGCATCTTGAAGTTCTTCGATTGAGTCTTTTAAATTATCAACAATCAATTTATCATGATTAAATTTCACAATGAGTACCTTGACTAAATTAGAATATCTGTAATTTTACAGAAAAAAAATAAGGGGTGCCTTGAATTCAGGGAAAATGGGAATGGGAATAAGAACGGAAAGAGGGGAAGGGGAGGTACTACCCTTTTTTACTTTTTTTACCCAAAGGAGTTTGTAGTACTCTCTTTATTTTTGCTATCTAAATACAACACATCAGGACAAAAATCTTGACCATTTTTCCACTGAATACTATCCATAAAAGCTTTAACACTTTTAAAATAACTTTTATCTTTAAGTTGTTTAAAAAAACCTTTATTAAGGTATGGCGTTACATCAAAGACTTTAACTTCATCATTTGTAAAAGTTAAAATCAATTTATAATCATCTGTTGGCACTACATTTTTTATTCTTGGATACATATATGCGCCTCTTATTTTAAGGGTCAATTTTAAATATTTCTTCACCATTAGAGACCTTTGCATAAATAGGGATGATTAGCAAAATGACAGATTTTATTAAATTGGAAATTTTTTAAATCCACTCCTAGCAGGGCTAAGGGTGTTTTTAAAAAGTTTGTAATTTGATGAAAGATGGCGTTTTGATGATTATTCATATTTATGCAAAGGTCTCATGCAGTTTATGCTATACTTTTAGTCAATTAACTCTCAATAATTTAAACCTATGAATATAAATATTAGCATATGGGGCTGGAAAGGTCTTGGAGTCGTTTGGGGACATATTGGACATGTAATGATTTCTAATTTAGATAATGAAGTAATATTAAGCCAATATCCGCATAAATATGGACAAAAATTTACACCCAAAGGTCCAAACACTAAATTTTCATTTAAAGATACTTACAATGAAGAAAAAAGCACACCTGATGTTATATTTAGTTTGGTTATAAAAAAGAATTTTGTAGAAAGTTTTATAGAAACTGTTAATAATCATACGGAAAGAAAAATATGGGATTGGGATCCAAAAAATCCCTCTGAAACACATTGTACCAGATCAGCTTATGAAGCCTTAAAAAGTGGTGGGGTTTTAATCGATCAAGACAATGTGTACAAAATTGAAAATAATGAAAGAAAAGAAATTTTGCCTAACTCAATTTGGTACCTGCTAGACGATTTAGGCATAAAACCAATAATGCAGAAAAAAGACAACTTATTGCAAAAAATTATTGAGGATAATGAAAAAATTATTACATTTGTTAGACATCAAGATTTGTGGAATTAAATTATTATTCAATCACTTGCAACCATTGACGCATTAGCTAAATTAAAATGTCGTTTACTAAACTCTATTCTCAATCAAACTTTCTACCACTTCCAGTTCAGCCAAGGTTGAGGGTATCACTGAGATTATCATAATCAGTTTCAGTAATTTTTCTCAAAATATGACGCATAATTTTATCGCTACGAGTTTTGGGTAACTTAGCTTAGAAATAACCTTACTAAAACCAATACTTTGGATAATGTCGCTTAGGATTATTTGAAAGATTATTGATAAGCAATGCAATAATCAGCATTAGAAAAACACCAATACTTATCGGTGTCAAAACAAATAAATACCCCATATGATGGATTTCTACACCGCTGATAACAGTAATAAGTGCTGTTGCACCTCCAGGTGGATGCATTGTACGAGTTAAATGCATTAATACGATACTGATTGAAACAGCCAATGCAGCTAATAGCGTGGTATCTAAAGGTAAATATTTATAAAGAGTTACACCAACTAGAGCAGAAACAATGTGCCCACCAACTAAATTTCTTGGCTGGGAAAATTCTGCATGGGGTGCACCATAAATCAAAGCAGCAGATGCGCCAAAAGAACCAACTAAAAACAATTTACTTAATAATTCTATATGTATCAATTGGCTAAGAATTGATACAGAATAAATACCTAAAAATGCACCCAACCAAGACCATGCAATCTGATTTAATGGCATTCTTGGTGGAGATATTGAACTACCTTTCATTCTTTTAAAATAAGACATTTATCGAACTCTATTTTTAATCAAATCATCCACTGCTTCGGGCTCTGCCAATGTTGAAGTATCACCTAAGTTACCGTAATCATCTTCGGCAATCTTACGCAAAATACGACGCATAATCTTCCCACTACGGGTTTTTGGTAGCACAGGTGCAAATTGAATTTTATCAACATTCGCGATTGGCCCAATTTCGTTACGGACTAATTTAACCAATTCTGCTTTGATTTTGTCGCTTGGATCTGTTCCTTTCATAATAGAGACATAAGCATAAATCCCCTGCCCTTTGATGTCGTGAGGGTAGCCGACAACTGCGGCTTCAGAAACACTTTTATGCAGGACTAAGGCAGATTCAATCTCTGCCGTCCCTAAACGATGACCTGAAATATTGAGGACATCATCTACTCTGCCAGTAATCCAATAATAGCCGTCTGCATCGCGTTTAACACCATCGCCAGCAAAATATTTTCCAGGGAAGGTGGTGAAATACGCTTCCATAAATCGTTCGTGATTGTTATAAAGTGTACGCATTTGCCCTGGCCAAGAACGGGCTAAAACTAGGATACCTTCGGCTGCTCCTGTTAATACTTCGCCTTTTTCATTAACAACTTGTGGCTCAATACCAAAAAATGGCTTGCTTGCTGAACCGGGTTTTAAAGCAGTGGCATAAGGCAAAGGGCTAATCACATGTCCGCCCGTTTCGGTTTGCCACCAAGTGTCAACGATGGGGCAATTGCCATTGCCGATTTTGTGATAATACCATTCCCAGGCTTCCGGATTGATGGGCTCGCCAACGGTGCCGAGAATACGCAGGCTTGAACGGTCGGTTTTTTCTACAAAATCATCGCCTGCACCCATTAATGCACGGATTGCGGTCGGCGCTGTATAAAAAGTATTTACTTGGTGTTTGTCAATCACCTGCCAAAAACGAGCGGCATCGGGGTAAGTCGGAACGCCCTCAAACATCAGTGTCGTTGCGCCATTGGCAAGGGGCCCATAGACAATATACGAATGCCCTGTTACCCAACCGACATCGGCAGTGCACCAATAAATATCGCCCTGCTGATAATCAAACACATATTTATGCGTGATAGCAGCATACAACAAATAACCACCCGTAGTATGCAACACCCCTTTTGGCTTACCAGTTGAACCCGAAGTATAAAGAATAAACAAAGGTGTTTCCGCATCAAATGACTCACATGGGCAAATATCATCCATCTCTGCCACTAAATCGTGATACCAAACATCTCGCTCACCCCACACCACCTCGCCCTTGGTATTTTGCACCACAATCACGCTATCAACACAATCACAGGCGACAATCGCTTGATCAACATTGGCTTTAAGCGGCGTCGCCCGACCGCCACGCAAACCTTCATCAGCAGTAATCACAATTTGACATTTCGAATCAAGAATTCTATCTTTTAACGCCTCAGGTGAAAAACCCCCAAATACTACTGAATGAATTGCCCCAATCCGTGCACACGCCAACATCGCATAACTCGCCTCTAAAATCATCGGCATATAAATACACACCCTATCGCCTTTTCTCACACCGAGTTTTTTCAAACCATTTGCTAATTTTGCCACCTCGTCGTGCAGTTCTTGGTAAGTTACTTTTTGACTGATTGCCGGATTATCCCCCTCCCAAATAATCGCTGTTTGATTGGCTCGTTGTGACAAATGACGGTCAATACAGTTATACGCCACATTCAACTCACCACCCTTAAACCACTCAATTAAGCCGGTGTTGTAATCCACTTTAGAAGTGGTTTCCCATTCCTTATCCCAATCTAAAAACTGTCTGGCCTGCGTTGCCCAAAACACATCAGAATTCTCAATTGAATCTTGATACATTGAAAGATATTTGGCTTCGTTAATAAGAGGGATTCTATCGGATTTTGCAATTGGATACATGGTCTTTATTTTAGTTGTTATAAAGGTATTGATAATACCTAAAAAAATACCTGTTTATTAAGACCTTGCACAATTGGTAAATTTATTCCTAGAGACCTTTGCATAAATAGGGATGATTAGCAAAATGACAGATTTTATTAAATTGGAAATTTTTTAAATCCACTCCTAGCAGGGCTAAGGGTGTTTTTAAAAAGTTTGTAATTTGATGAAAGATGGCGTTTTGATGATTATTCATATTTATGCAAAGGTCTCTCCTAATATTAACCCTGCATTAACCTATACTCCTCAAGGGTAAATAAAATAGCACCTTTCTCGCCAAAAAAAAACTCGTCAAATAACCGTCTATTTTTTTAGATAGAAAATGTACTATTTCCTATATTCCCTACGACGCACTAGGTTATTCGGTAAATATCTTTAAGATACCTTGGGCTTTGTGTTCGGTTTCTGCCAGTTCGCGTGTGGCAATGGAATCAAAGACGATGCCACCGCCTGCCCGAAAAGTGAGAGTTTGATTTTGTTGGGTTAGAGTGCGGATGAGGATATTGAAGTCCATTTTGCCATTACTACTGATGTAGCCGAGTGAGCCTGTGTAGGCTTGGCGGGGTTGTTGTTCAAGTTCGGCAATAATTTGCATACAGCGAATTTTGGGGCAACCAGTGATAGTACCTCCAGGAAATAAGGCACGGATTAGATCTTTAATGGTGATACCCTGTTTGAGTTTACCTTGTATGTTGGAAACGATGTGATGGACGAATGGGTAGGTTTCTAATGCCATTACTTCGTTAACATGGACTGTGCCGTATTCACATACTCTACCTAAATCATTGCGTCCTAAGTCGAGTAGCATAATGTGTTCGGCTTGTTCTTTGGGGTGATTGATGAGTTGGGCTTTGAGGCGTTCGTCTTCTTCGCCTTGTCCACGGGGGTGTGTGCCTGCGATTGGGCGGGTTTCTACTTGCTTGCCATCAACACTGAATAAGCGTTCTGGCGATGATGAAATGATGCTGAAACCGTCAAATTGTGCCAAAGCAGCAAAAGGGGCGGGGTTGGATTTTTTTAACGCTTGGTATATTTGGGTGGGTTTGAGTGCGTCGTTTAACTGGTATTGCCATTGTCGAGATAAATTAACCTGAAATACATCACCTGCAATGATGTAATCCCGACTGCATTTAACACCATTAATAAATTTAGACGCTTGTTCTGATGTCAATTCGCCTTGAATAGGGCTTAGTGGGATATCTTGCAGTTGTGCAATGTCTGATAGCACTTGGTTTATGCGTTGTTGGTCGTCAAATTGATCTAGCAGATAGGTTTTCTGCTGTTGGTGGTCAATCACAATAGCAGTTGGGATTTTGACGGCAATAGCAATGGGTTGACTACCATTCAGTAAGTTGTCTTTAAGTATCGGCTCAATTTGTCCGATGAGTTCGTAGGATAGATAGACAAACCAACCTCCTGTGAAGGGTAAGTCGCTTTTCATGGTAGAGGATTCCGTCTTGCGTTCTAATTCAGAGAGAAAATCAAAATCAACTAAATTATTGAGTACGATTTGCTCAATGGGATGAGAGAAAAGGATGGAATAACGATTATTTTTATTGTGATTGACGCTTTCTAATAAAAATGGATATCGTTGTGCGTTCAAATGACATAGACTGTCTAACGCTACCTCAGGGATTTCTAAGGGGGACACTACAGGTTTTTTTTTAAGAATTATTTGTAAACAAACTCAACACGGCGGTTTTTTTGCCAGCCGATTTCATTATCTATTTTACTAATTGGCTTTTCTTCGCCATAACTAATTACCTTAATTCTATCGGCAATATGGTAAAGACTCATCACTTCTTTAACGCGTAAAGCACGATTTTCAGCTAAAGCTAAGTTGTATTCACGCGTACCACGAGCGTCTGCATGCCCTTCTAGATGCAATCTTATTTGTGGGTTGTCTTGCATAAATTGCACATGTTTGATGATTTCTTGGGTAGCATCCTTACTAATTTCATCTGCATTAAAATCAAAATACAAAGTAAAACTGACATCACTGGCTTCTAACGCTGATAATATTCTTTCTTTTTCCTGTTTTGGCATTGATGCTACTGATTTTTCTTGTGATTCTTGCCATTCAAAACTTGATTGTTCACCAATAATCGCAGGTATTTCATTTTGCCCTTTGTCTTCAATCACTACCTTTTTAGTTGATTTTCCGCTGGAAAACTTGTCCATTATCGAGCAGCCACTTAATACTGCCATTAATGACAAAATAATTAATAATTTCATCTTTTTCTCCTATTTATTTTAAGTGAGTAGACCAATTTGGCTCTCTAACTTCTGCGTTATACGAAGATAATTCGTATGAACGATTACCCTCCACGGATATGACAGATAATACCCCTTTTGTTTTACGATTACTAGAAAAAATAATCATATCGCCATTTGGTGAAAAATGGGGTGATTCGTCTAATTGTCCATTGCTTATCACTGTTAATTCACTAGTTTTAAGGTTTAATAGTGCAATGCGATAGTCACTATCCACACGATGTACTAAGGCTAATTGCTTGCCGTCGGGGGAAAATGTGGCTTTGGCATTGTAACGCCCTGAGAAAGTAACACGGTTAACTTGATTGGTTGCTAAATCTCTAATATAAATCTGTGGTTGTCCAGAACGGTCGGAAGTGAAGACAATGCGCTTGCCGTCAGGGGAATAACTGGCTTCTGTGTCAATGCCTTGGTGCTTAGTCCAGCGGGTGAAGCGGTTGCTTTCTAAGTTGTAAGCATAAATGTCTTTGTTGCCCTTGAAAGACATTGTCATCAGCAAACTTTTACCATTTGGATGCCAACTGGGTGAAGAGGCGATGCCGTCAAAATGTGGCAATCTTTGCACTTTTTTATTAGCGAATGGGTGCCAAATAAACACCTCTGAACGCCCGTTTTCAAAGGAAACATAGGCAATTTTTTTGTCTTTATAGTTACGGTCTGGCGACCAGACTGGGGAAAGCATCGGACTGCTGTGCTTGATGCGACTTTTAGCATTCATCGCATCAGCATCAGCTATATTAAGTCGGTAGATTTTTTTGCCTTTACTGTCTTCTTTGACAGTAATATAAGTCAATAGCGTGTTAAATGAGCCATTTTCGCCCAAGAGTGCCTCGTAAATATTGTCACTAATTTGGTGTGCAACTTTTCTAAAATCACGGGTGTGGATACGAGTTGAGCGAGAAAGTAATTTGGCGTTGTTATAAACATCAAATAAAGTAAAAGAAAGTCGGTAAATTTTGCTACTTTCCTGCTCAATACTACCAATAACTACAGCCTCTCTGTTTTTTTTCTTCCAAAATTCTGTATTAAATTTATCTACAACAGTGCTGGGAATAATTGCATTGAAACGCCCTGAACGGGTTAAATTGGTGTGAATAATTTTTGAGATATCTTTATCTTGCGCCCCTTTACCAATCAGTTTGAATTTGCTGATAGCAATGGGAAAGGTATTTTCGTCTTTTTTGACTACGGTAACTTCTAATACCCCATGTGCCATACCGACACTGAGTATTAAAAACAACGCTAGCCACAGTTTTGATTTCATTCTCTTTCTTCAAGCCAATTCATTTGGATAGCTTCTAGGATTTTTTCACCTGATTTATCAGGGATATCGTCAAATTCTTTAAGGTCTATCACCATCTTATGCAAATCCACAAAATTAATATAAGTCGGGTCAAAGTCTGGGTGTGCCTCATCAAGGGCAATGGCAATATCTAAAGAGTCAGTCCAAAGCATAATTATCTCACTATGAGACCTTTGCATAAATAGGGATGATTAGCAAAATGACAGATTTTATTAAATTGGAAATTTTTTAAATCCACTCCTAGCAGGGCTAAGGGTGTTTTTAAAAAGTTTGTAATTTGATGAAAGATGGCGTTTTGATGATTATTCATATTTATGCAAAGGTCTCACTATAAAAAAACTAAATTATAAACCACTAAAAGACTTGGTTTGGTGTTTTTTTATTGCTACTGTCCCGTTCCACTGAATGCACAAATTCTAAACTCTTAACACTGTACATCACTTCATCAAGTATGGCGATATTAGGCACGCTGATGACGATGTTTAGCCCCTTCATAGCATGGTCATACTCTTCCACTTTGATATTTTCAATATTGACATTGATTTTGGCAATGGCATTGGCAATTGATGCTAACATACCTCGGCGATTTTCCATTTTCACACAGATTGCTACTTTAAATTCCTCATCCTCGTTTGTTTGCCAATCCACTGCCAGCCATTGCTCACCTTTTTGCTTAGCACGAAGCAAATTACCGCAACCATCACGGTGTAATACTAACCCTTTACTGTTGGTTAACACACCAAACATCCTATCGCCTGGTATCGGATAACAACAATGAGCAAAATTAATCTGATTGTTTTTTGTGCCTTTGATACTGATGCGATTGGCATCAATATCACATTCTTTAGCATGTAGCTTGTTGAGCACAAAAGAGATAAGTACTTCAGATAAGGCAATTTTGATATACAAGTCGGCTTTTGTATCGTATTTTAGGTCGGTTAAGCATTCCTGCCATTTTTCTTCAGTCACAGGTTCGCCATCGCCCTGATACTCTAGGGCGTTAGTTAATAAATACTCGCCGAGTTGTATCAATTCAGAAACAGATTTTTCTTTAAGGTTAGACTTAATGGAAGTTTTTGCCTTAGGAGTAACCACCATTTTTAGCCATGATGGATGTGGTTTGGCATTTTCATCGGTGATAATTTCAACGGTTTGTCCTGTTTTTAACACCTTGGAAAGTAGAGTATTCACTTGATCTATCTTTGCTTTGAGCGTGTGATTGCCAACTTTGGTGTGGATAGCATAGGCAAAATCTAATACCGTAGCTTTGTATGGTAATTGGATAATTTCACCTTTGGGGGTGAATACGAAAACTGTAGATGGGAACAAATCCATCTTAGTTTCTTCTAAAAATTCGACGGAAGTGCCTGAATTTTCTTGAATATCTAATAACGAGCCAAGCCAGTTGTTAGCCAGTTTTTGAGGTTTACTTCCCTTATTTTTATAGTGCCAATGTGCTGCAATACCATATTCAGAGATAAAGTCCATATCTTTTGAGCGAATTTGCACCTCAATAAAAACTTTACTCGGTCCAAATAAAATGGTGTGTAAAGATTGATAGCCATTGACTTTAGGCAAGGCAATATAATCTTTAAATTTGCCAGGTAAGGGCTTATAGAGATTGTGAATAATGCCGAGCGCTTGATAGCACTCAGACACATCTTCTACAACTACTCTAAACGCATACATATCAAGCACTTCTGAGAATTTTAGATGCTTACTCACCATCTTTTTATAGATACTATAACCGGCTTTTTTGCGTCCACTGGTCCTAATATTACTCAATCCCTCTTGTTCTAATCGGTATTTGATTTCCTCTTGGATTTGACAAATGATTTCTTTGAGGCTGCCGTAGCGTTTGTCAATTTGATGAGTTAAAACTTGGTAGCGATATGGATACATATATTTAAAGCAGAGTTCCTCTAACTCAGTTTTAATTGAGTTGATGCCTAAACGACGGGCAATCGGTGCATGAATTTCTGCGGTTTCTTTAGCGATACGGTATTGTTTTTCACGATTGACTGAGCCCAAGGTGCGCATATTATGCAGCCTGTCGGCAAGTTTAATCATCATCACTCGCATATCACTGCTCATTGCTAAGAACAATTTTCTAAAGTTTTGTGCTTGTTTTTCAATGTTTGAATGAAATTTTAAATCCGTAAGTTTGGAGACACCCTGCACAATATGTGCCACCTCTTCGCCAAAGTCTTTAACGATATCTTTTTGCATTAATGTGGTATCTTCAATACAATCGTGCAATAATGCGGCAACAATACAATAATAATCAAGTTTAAGTTCTGCCAAAATCATTGCCACATTAATCGGGTGAAAAACATACGCCTCGCCTGAACGGCGATATTGCCCATCATGGGCTGTGGCAGCTACCATATAAGCCTTATAAACGCCCTCAACCTCTGCTTTTGACATATAAGTATTTAGCACTTCGCATAGGTCGCTGATTAGAATTCTGTTTTCGGGTAAATTCATTTAACAAATAGTATTAACTAAAATATTGCTTATTATGATACAAGCACACCAGTATAATATTGCCACATATTTTATAAATAATGCCCCATACTTATGAGACCTTTACAAAATACAATCAAATTTACCCTACTTTTACTATTAACTCTGTCATTTAGCGGTTGTTTTTGGAGTGATAAAGAGCAAAGAGAGTCTATCACCAAGGGCTGGTCACCTAAAACTTTTTTTAAAGAAGCCAAAGAATCGGATTCAACGGGGGAATCTATTGCCTTATTTGAACAACTACAAGCCGCCTATCCCAGCTCCAAATATGCACTACAAGCTAAGTTAGAAATCGCTTATAGACTATATAAAAACGAGGATTACAATGAAGCAATTTCAAATCTGAATAATTATATCAAATTGTATCCTAATCATTTTTCAACGCCGTATGCTTATTATTTACGCGGTGTTATTTCAGAAGGGAAATCTCGTTCAATTTTAGATAATTATTTAACTGACAATGCTCAGAGAGATGTAGGGTCGGTGCGTGATGCGTTTAACTACTACTTGGCTTTAATCGACAAATTCCCTAAAACAGAATACACTGAAGAGGCAAAAACGCGTTTGATTATTTTGCGTAACATTTTGGCAAGACATGAGTTATTTATAGCGATTTATTACACTAAAAGAAATGCTAATATTGCTGCTATCAATCGCTCTAAATTCATTATTGAGAAATACCCAAATACACCATCAGTCCCCGCAGCATTGCATTTAATGGCACATAACTATGAACATATCGGCATGCACACTTTAGCAAAAGATGCGCGTCGTGTACTGGTAAAAAGTTACCCAACTTATAAGCCACATTACAATTTAGACAACTAATATTCGCAACAAGGTATGAATAAAAACGAGCATTTATTTGCACTTAAAATATCGTCCATTATGGCAACTCGGATGTTTGGGTTGTTTATGATATTTCCTGTTTTTTCTGTATATGCCACGCAATATGAAAACACCACACCCTATTTAATCGGCTTAGCGATTGGTATTTACGGTTTAACACAAGCGGTATTACAAATTCCTTTCGGCTATTTATCTGATCAATATGGGCGTAAACCTTTGTTGGTGGCTGGGCTGGTATTTTTCTTTATCGGTAGCGTTGTAGCAGCGAATTCCACCGATATTATTCATGTGGTGATTGGCAGGGCTCTACAGGGAAGCGGTGCGATTTCTGCCGTGCTAATGGCATTTTTGGCGGATTTCGTTTCCAAAGAGCAGCGTTCTAAGGCAAACGCTTTTGTGGGTATGCAGATTGGGTTGGCATTTATGCTTTCTCTATTAATTGGTCCAATGATTACTGTTAATTTAGGGCTTTCAGGGTTATTTTGGGTAATCGCAGGGCTTTCTATTGTTGCAATGGTAATCGTTGCCACTCTACCACATGCCAAACCATGCACGCAATATGTGCTATCTATGGCAAACTTAAAGCAAGTATTGACGGCAAAATTACTCAAATTGGATTTTAGTGTTTTCACTTTACACTTGATTTTGACTTGTATTTTTATCGTTATGCCCTTGCTACTGGTTGAAAATAAAATTGTTCTGAGTGATTTAAGTGATAATTGGCGAGTTTATTTACCAGTGATGCTGCTTTCTTTTGTGGGTATGTTGCCAATTATCATCGTTGCCGAAAAGTTTAAAAAGCACAAATTCATGATGATTTCCGCTATTTTAATTATGTTACTGAGTCAATTATTATTTTATAAAATATCATTAAGTTACACCGCATTTTTGGTTTTAATGACTCTATTTTTCATCGCTTTTAATGCCATGGAAGCAATGCTACCATCGATGATATCAAGAATTGCAACAGATGACAAACGCGGATTGGCAATGGGAATGTATTCCACCTCTCAGTTCTTAGGTGCATTCGTTGGTGGTGTCGTTGGTGGTGCTATTTATCACATAAAAGATTTAAATAGTGTATTCTTATTTACCTTATTAATGACAATAATTTGGCTGGGCGTGGTGCTCAGTATAAAATCACAAAAACTTTAAAGGAGAAATGATATGGCAGGTATTAACAAAGTAATTTTAGTGGGAAATCTCGGTGCAAAACCAGAGGTTAAATACGGTTCAACAGGCAATGCGATGACCAATTTAAGCGTTGCAACCAGTGAATCTTGGACAGATAAAAACACAGGGCAAAAACAAGAACGCACTGAGTGGCATCGTGTGAGTTTATTTGGCAAACTGGCTGAAATCGCTGGTCAATATTTAGACAAAGGTTCTAAAGTTTATGTAGAAGGTAAGTTACAAACTCGCAAATGGCAAGACCAAAGTGGGCAAGATCGTTATACCACCGAGGTCGTTGTCTCTGGTTTTAATGGCACTTTACAAATGCTCGACCGCCGTGAAGGAGGCGCACCCGCCCCACAGCAACAATCAGCCCCTGCCCAACAAGCACCTCAATCTGCACCAGCACCACAGGCACAAACTCCTGCTGCTGACCCTATTACACCAGTTGATAATGGTGGTTTTGATGATGATATTCCTTTTTAGGACTGAATTAACTCCATTAAAAAGCCCGCTATTGCGGGCTTTTTTTTGAGTTTGGAAATAGTATTATTTAATCGTTCTAGCAGTTGTGGCTTTATCATCCCAATAATTGGCTTTGTTTTTCAACACCCAACGCACCCCGCCCTTTGGGTCATCCACATCACCTACATAGCGTGGAATAAGATGCACATGCAAATGCATCACACTTTGCCCCGCAGCTTGACCATTGTTAACGCCAATATTATAGCCATTAGGTGAAAATTCCTCATCTAAGATTTTCTTAGCATCCTGCACCGCCTTACCGATGGCTAACAATTCCTCTTCTGTGGCTTCAAAATAAGTAGCAAAATGTCGTTTAGGTACAATAAGCGTATGCCCTGGTGAGGCTGGATAACTATCAATAAAAGTTTTAGTGTAATCACATTCACCTATCACCCGCTCATCTCTTAATTCACAGAAAATACAATTTTTACTCATTTTTTTATTAGATATGTTCTTATTTGAAAAGACAACATTTTACCTGTTGATAATTAAAAAAATTAATAATTCTAGAGACCTTTGCATAAATAGGGATGATTAGCAAAATGACAGATTTTATTAAATTGGAAATTTTTTAAATCCACTCCTAGCAGGGCTAAGGGTGTTTTTAAAAAGTTTGTAATTTGATGAAAGATGGCGCTTTGATGATTATTCATATTTATGCAAAGGTCTCTCTAAAACCCTAAAAACAAAAAAAACCAGCAACAAGCACTGGTTTCTTTATAATACAAATCAAATCTAATTACTTAACTTGGTTAAGTTTAGGCAGAGTCTGTATGTTATTATTGTTGTATGGATTGTAACCATAACCACGGTTGTTGTAGTTATTACCACCCCAACTATTGTTATTATCAAATTCATCAAACATATTACCCATTTCCTCAGCATACCAACGAGGATCCCAATAATCATACGGATTATAAGCAAAAAAACCATTATCTTGCTGATAACCACGACCTTGATTGTAGTTATTATAACCATTGTTATTATTAAAACCGTTATTCCATGGCATATTATTACCGTTCCAAAATGCATTTACACTCATTGTAAATACAAACATTACGACAGCTAAAATTTTCTTCATTTTGTCTTCTCCTTTTATAAAATTAAAATAAGTTTTATATCCTAGAGACCTTTGCATAAATATGAATAATCATCAAAACGCCATCTTTCATCAAATTACAAACTTTTTAAAAACACCCTTAGCCCTGCTAGGAGTGGATTTAAAAAATTTCCAATTTAATAAAATCTGTCATTTTGCTAATCATCCCTATTTATGCAAAGGTCTCTCTAATCCAAAGAATAATAAATATTTACATTTTTTTGAATTAGATTTATATTATAACAGACTAATATACACTAACTAACTTGTTTATGTTTTATACGCATTTAACGACTGAGTTGGCTTTGGGTATAATAGCGTTTATGAACACAACACAACAACTAAAATCCCTTTTACAACAACGCATTCTTGTGTTGGATGGTGCTATGGGAACCATGATTCAAAAGCACAAACTGAGCGAGGAATCCTATCGTGGCGACCGCTTTCAAGATTGGCACATCCTTGTGCAAGGCAATAACGACCTACTTTCTTTAACCCAACCGCAAATTATTCAAAATATTCACCGTGAATACCTTGCGGCGGGTGCAGATATTTTGGAAACTAATACTTTTAATGCCACACGCACTTCGATGTCGGATTATGAGATGGAAGCATTAGCCTATGAAATTAATGTAGAAAGCGCCAAACTCGCCAAACAAGCCTGTGATGAATTTTCAACCGATGACAAACCGCGTTTTGTCGCAGGAGTAATTGGCCCAACATCACGCACCTGCTCACTATCACCTGATGTCAATGACCCCAGTTTTAGAAATGTTTCATTCGATGAATTGGTCGGCGTATATTCCGAATCCACCCGTGGCTTAATTGCAGGCGGGTCGGATATTATCCTGATTGAAACCATTTTTGACACGCTCAACGCCAAAGCCGCTATTTTTGCCGTGCAACAAGTATTTGAAGACGACAATATTACATTGCCAATTATGATTTCAGGCACCATTACCGATGCCTCAGGACGCACCCTATCAGGTCAAGTAACCGAAGCGTTCTACAATTCACTACGCCATGCAAACCCCATTTCTATTGGTCTTAATTGTGCATTAGGCCCTGATTTACTGCGTCAATATGTGGCTGAACTGTCACGAGTTGCTGATACTTTTGTTTCTGCCCACCCAAACGCAGGCTTGCCCAATGAATTTGGCGAATACGACTTAGACGCACCCACTATGAGCCAACAAGTCGGAGAATGGGCACAATCGGGCTTGGTTAATATCCTCGGTGGCTGCTGTGGTTCTACCCCCGAACATATTCAAGCCATTGCCGATGCGGTTAAGGATTTAACACCAAGAGAAATCCCTGTCATTCCCCTAGAATGTCGGCTTTCAGGTTTAGAGGCCTTTAATATTGGTGAAAAATCCTTATTCGTGAATGTGGGTGAACGCGCCAATATCACCGGTTCTGCCAAATTCAAACGACTGATTTTAAATGAAGAATACGAAGAAGCACTGGATGTCTGTCGCACGCAAGTAGAAGAAGGTGCACAAGTGGTTGATATTAATATGGACGAAGGTATGCTTGACGGCAAGGCGGCAATGATTCGCTTTATGAATTTAATTGCCTCTGAGCCCGATATTTCCAAAGTGCCAATTATGGTGGATTCTAGCAAGTGGGAAATTATTGAGGCTGGGCTAAAATGCACACAAGGCAAGGCGATTGTTAATTCCATCTCACTCAAAGAAGGCAAAGACAACTTTGTTAAATATGCCAAATTATGCAAACGCTATGGTGCAGCCATTATCGTTATGGCATTTGACGAAGTTGGTCAAGCAGATACTCAAGCACGCAAAATCGAGATTTGCACCAATGCTTACAATATTCTGGTTTATGAAATTGATTTCCCACCAGAAGACATTATTTTTGACCCTAATATCTTTGCCGTTGCCACAGGTATTGAAGAACACGACAATTATGCGGTTGATTTTATTCAAGCCACCCGAATAATCACCCAAAATCTGCCTTACGCCAAAATATCAGGCGGTGTTTCCAATGTTTCATTCTCATTTAGAGGCAACAACCCCGTGCGGGAAGCCATTCACTCAGTTTTCCTCTACCACGCAGTACAAGCAGGTATGACCATGGGCATCGTCAACGCTGGACAATTAGTGGTGCTTGACGATATTGACCCCAAACTTAAAAAAGCCGTTGAAGATGTGGTGCTTAACAGCGACCCAGAAGCAGGCGAACGCTTGGTTGATATAGCAGAAGAATTTTCAGGAAATTTGGTCAAAAAAGACAACAGCAAAGACCTAGAATGGCGCACTTGGGCAGTAGAAAAACGCCTAGAACACTCACTGGTAAAAGGCATCACCAAATTCATTGACGAAGACACGCAAGCAGCTTTTGATAAATTGGGCCGCCCTATTCTCGTCATCGAAGGCCCGCTAATGGCAGGGATGAATATCGTCGGCGATTTATTCGGTGCCGGCAAAATGTTCTTGCCACAAGTGGTCAAATCTGCCCGAGTAATGAAAAAATCAGTCGCCTATTTAGACCCTTTCCTTGCAGAAGAAAAAGACGACTGTGCTGCCAGCTCACAAGGCAAAATCTTAATGGCAACGGTGAAAGGCGATGTACATGACATTGGCAAAAATATTGTTGGCGTTGTGCTTTCGTGTAACAACTACGAAATCATTGATTTAGGCGTTATGGTGCCAACCGAAACCATACTCGAAACCGCCAGAAAAGAAAAGGTCGATATTATCGGACTCTCAGGACTCATCACCCCCTCCCTCGATGAAATGGTCTTTGTCGCCAAAGAAATGACCCGCCAAGGCTTTGAAATCCCCCTAATGATTGGCGGTGCTACCACCTCCAAAGCACACACAGCGGTAAAAATTGAACCCGAATACAACAAAGGCGTGTTTTATGTACAAGATGCCTCCAAATCAGTCGGCGTTGCCAGTAGCCTACTCTCTAAAGAATTAAAACCCGCCCTCTTAGCCGACACCAGAGCCGACTACGAAAAAGTCCGCGACCGTCGTGCTAATAAAGGCAAAAGCAAACTGGTTAACATGGCCAAAGCCCGAGCCAACAAACCCAAATTAACTTTTGACTCAATCACCCAACCCAAACAAATCGGCGTCCAAGTTTTTAAAAACTACGATCTAGCAGAAATCTTCACCTTTATCGATTGGGTGCCCTTCTTCCGCACCTGGGAATTGGCAGGCAAATTCCCCGACATTCTCACCGATAAAGTAGTAGGAGAATCCGCCTCCGCCCTATTCAAAGATGCCAAAGAAATGTTTAAAAAAGTAATTGACGGCAAACTGTTGCAAGCCAACGCCGTTGTCGGTTTATTCCCAGTCAACAGCATCAACGAAGACATTGAATTATACGATGAAAACGGCGAAACCGTCATGCATCTCAACCATCTTCGTCAACAACTCGACAAAAAAGGCAATACCCCAAACTTCTGCTTAAGCGACTTCATCGCCCCAAAAGACAGCGGCATTCAAGATTATATCGGTGCATTCGCCGTTACCGCAGGCATCAACATTGACCCACTGGTTCAAGCCTACGAAGCCGACCACGACGACTACAACGCCATTATGATCAAAGCCGTCGCTGACCGCCTGGCAGAAGCCTTTGCCGAATTAATGCATTACAAATTCCGCACCCAAATCTGGGGCTATAGCAACGAAGACATTAACAATGACGAATTCATCGAAGAAAAATACCGTGGCATCCGCCCTGCCCCCGGCTACCCCGCCTGCCCAGAACACAGTGAAAAAGAAAAAATATGGCAACTACTCGATGTCGAAAAAAACATCGGTATGACCCTCACCAGCTCCTACGCCATGCTCCCCACCGCCGCCGTCAGTGGCTGGTATTTCGCCCATCCCAACGCCCGCTACTTCGGCGTCGCCAAAGTCAATCAAGAACAACTAGAAGACTACGCCAAACGCAAAGGCATCTCCACCGAACAAGCCGAACGCTTGCTTTCACCCAACCTAGAATAAAGCACAAAGAATTTATACACCAAACTCAAAAAAACCAAAATCAGCTACAAAACCATTCAATTAGAGACCTTTGCATAAATAGGGATGATTAGCAAAATGACAGATTTTATTAAATTGGAAATTTTTTAAATCCACTCCTAGCAGGGCTAAGGGTGTTTTTAAAAAGTTTGTAATTTGATGAAAGATGGCATTTTGATGATTATTCATATTTATGCAAAGGTCTCAATTAGATAGTCCGCCTACGCACAGGCATCAAAACCAGAAAATGCGACATTTTTACCGAGCAAAACCACATCTCGCTATTCATCTACCAAGATAAACCCCGCGGAAAACACGCCAAACCTAAAACTCAACTACAAGGCCAATTCGACCCCCCCTACGCAAGATACGACATCAACCGCATCAAAATAAAAGCCACCGATGCCCAAGCAGCACTGACGAAGCCATCGCCCTTAGCGCTAATCTTAATCATACTAGTGATTACAAAGGCGGCAACCTCATCCACTTCGCTAATCTTGAATACAAATCTGACATTCGTAGAGAAGACACCATCACCCTTGACAAGGTCGAACCTTGTCAAGGTAATGAGGGGTGTGAAACTGGGGGTAGCTACGACACTCTTAAAGTTTGTGTTATCTGAATTTCTTTTAAAACAATTCTTTCAGCACCCTTACTTTGTCCGCCTTCATACATAGTAGTGAGTACAAAATAACTACTTGTGAAAAGTGTGATTGTTATTGCTAAAACAATGTATTTCATTTTCTCTCCTTAATTTCGACTTCTCTCAGGGCGTGTGCAAGTTTGTCTAATGAAGCGTTGATGAGTTTGTATGCGCCTTCTGCACCATAGGTTTTGGCAATTTCTAGGGCTTCGTTGATGACGACTTTATAAGGTACTTCAAAGCTATTTTTGAGTTCGTATGTGCCGAGATAGAGAATAGCGTGTTCTACAGCGCCGAGTTCATCGGTGTTGCGACTGATGGTTGGGGTAATGAGTTCGTCTAACTCATTGCGGTTTTTTAAGATATTGATGAACAAATCTGAGAAAAAGGCTTTAGAAATTTTGCCTTTCTTTTGATTTAAAAACTGTTGTTCGATTTTCAACACCTCTCCACCTGATAGCATATATTGGTATAAGGCTTGCACGATACGCTCTCTGGAACGATGTTTTGGAGTGGTAGGTGACATTAGTTAGTCTTATCCATCAAATATAGCATTTCAATCATTGCCATGGTGGCTTCTTCGCCTTTGTTGCCTTTGTAGCCACCTGCTCTGCCGATGGTTTGCTCCATATTGCTGGTGGTTAACACGCCAAAGGTAGTTGGCACTTCATATTGATACGATACATCAGCGATGCCACGGGCGCATTCATTGCAAACAAAGTCAAAATGTGGGGTTTCACCGTTGATAACTGCACCTAAAGTAACAATACCATCGATTTCTTTATTTTTTTTAGCCAATTTTTTAGCCATAAGTGGAATTTCAAATGCGCCAGGAACATAAAAAACATCAACATTTTCTACCTTAATACCATATTTAACAAGAGTTTCCTGTGCCGCAGCCAATAATTTATCACCAATCTCTTGGTAGAAATAACCTACAATAATGGCAATTCTTTTATTTTCTAAAAAACCTTTATTTGCATCTTTATCAAATTTAAAATTCATAATTCCTACTTTTTATTTGTAATATATTCAACTACTTCTAAACCGAATCCCTTCAAGGCATTCAGCTTTCTTGGACTGCCTAAAATACGCATTTTACCCACGCCCAAATCAGACAAAATCTGCGCACCAACACCGTAAGTTTTAACATCATTACTACCTTCGTGTGTGCGAATGAGTAAAAATACACCACTTTCTTTTTGACTGATGTGCTCTAGAGCGTCATCAACCCCTAGGGAACTGCTGTTTTCTTGTAAGATATCGGTAAATATATTTTCCATATGCACACGCACGCACACAGGGCTGTCTTTGTCGATATTGCCTTTAACTAAGGCTGTGTGCATCTGTTGATGGATAGTGTCTAAGAACGATACCAAAGTAAAGTCACCATATTTGGTGTTGAATGGTCGCTCATTTATACGCTCAATAGTTTTTTCATTTTCTACACGGTAAGAAATCAAGTCTTCAATCGTACCCCATTTAATTTGGTGTTTTTCAGCAAAAATCTCTAAATCATCGCGACGCGCCATTGATCCATCTTCATTAAGAATTTCAACAATTACCGATGCTGGCTCTAAGCCTGCAAGACGGGCTAAATCACAACCTGCTTCGGTATGTCCTGGGCGAATCAACACGCCACCTGGCTGCGCCATCAATGGAAAAATATGCCCCGGTTGCACAATATCAGCAGGCTTGGCGTTTGGTGCGACTGCATCTAAAACTGTTTTTGCCCTGTCTGCTGCTGAAATACCCGTAGTTACACCTTCAACAGCTTCGATAGAAACTGTAAAGTTAGTGCCATTCGCATCGTTATTTTGTGCAACCATTAATGGTAAATTCAACTGTTTACAGCGCTCTTGTGTCAGCGTTAAACAAATTAAGCCTCTACCATGCGTTGCCATAAAATTAATGTCTTCTTTAGTGCAAGTCGCCGCAGGGATGATTAAATCACCCTCATTTTCACGATCCTCATCATCTAACAAAATAATCATTTTGCCTTGTTTATAATCTTCTAATATCGCTTCAATACTGGATTTAGTTTTCATTCTTATTATTTGTTATTTATTAATTGTTCAAGATGGCGAGCGATAATATCCACTTCTAAATTCACTATATCACCTGTGTTTAACTGCCCCATCGTCGTGGCAATCAAAGTGTGTGGGACGACATTAACATCAAACACATTTTTTTCAATGCTATTGACCGTTAAACTCACGCCATTTAAAGTAATTGACCCTTTTTTAGCAATGTATTTTACCAAAGACGGTGGCACACTAATTTTAAAACGCACAGATTCGCCCTCACTCGCTTTGTCAACCACTTCGCCCTGCCCGTCTACATGTCCACTGACCAAATGCCCATCAATACCTTGATTAAGCCTAAGTGCTTTTTCTAAATTAATCCTATCACCTATGGACAAACTACCCAAATTGGCACAATTTAATGTTTCCTGTGACACATCAGCAATAAAACTATCGCTCTCAATCTCAATCGCTGTTAAACACACGCCATTGACCGCAATACTATCACCGATTGCCACACTAGAAAAATCTAAATCACTTGATACAAAAGCAAATACTGCACCTTTGTCATGTATGATTTTGTTTTTGATTTGGCCGACAGCTTGGATAATGCCTGTAAACATAAACGCTCTAATATTGTAAAGGCATTGATTTTACGCTATTTATTTTCAAGACAATAACAAAAACACCCACCCAACAACACAATGACCCATGCCAAATAAATCCACAACATTATTAACATCAGGATAGACAGTGTGCCATAAATCAACTCGTAAACAGGAAAATATTGAATATAAATAAATAAAAGATACTTGATTATTTCCAGCCCAATGGTAGCAACTATGCCCGCTTTAAGTGCATTGGCAAATCGCACTTTTTTTAATGGCGTGGCATAATACAAAATTGAAAAACCTAGGCTAGATAAGCCCAATGTCGCCAAAAATGGCGTATAAGATGCGGTTGGCAATTGGGTAAAAAATTCCAACGCCACTACATACGAACTCACAAACAATGAAGCACCGACCAAAATCGGCCCAACAAACAACACCAACACATACGACACCAAACTCTGCACCCAATGACGACGGCATTTATCGTGCCAAATTAGATTAATGCGTTTGTCAATTTCAAGTAACAACAAAACCACGGTCAACAATAAAAATACAAAAGTAAACCCTTTTAATGCCTGTGCATGAGCAATAAACTGCTGAACATAATTTGTTGCTATATCATAGTTCTTTGGCAAAAGTTGAGAGAATAAAAATTGCTCCAAATGTTGCTGCAACTCCGCAAAATAAGGTGAAAGAGAAAACACACTTAAGCCCACCGCCAACCCTGGCACAATCGCAAACAAAGTAGAAAACGACAATATTGCTGCAGAATCAAACCCCTCTCTGTTAATAAAACGAACAACCGTTTGTTTGATAATATCTATCACGCATCCCCCCTTATAAAAGACCACTACACTGACCCAGTGCGTCGTAAGAAATATAGAAAACAATACATTTTCCACTCAAAAAATAAGAGGTATAGCCCGTTATTTGACGAATTTTTTAGGCAAGAAAGGTGTCGCTGTATATATTTCACTCTTCCGTCCTCTTGAGACCTTTGCATAAATAGGGATGATTAGCAAAATGACAGATTTTATTAAATTGGAAATTTTTTAAATCCACTCCTAGCAGGGCTAAGGGTGTTTTTAAAAAGTTTGTAATTTGATGAAAGATGGCGTTTTGATGATTATTCATATTTATGCAAAGGTCTCTAATAGATATAAATTATACCAAGTTAGCAAATTCTTTACCTTCTAATAATGGACGGTGACCATTTCTACCATTTCTACTTCTGTGATTTCAAATAATCTTCATAATTACCCGCATAATAATTCGCACCCTGCTCCGTTAACTCTACAATCTTGGTTGACAACGAAGAAACAAACTCCCTATCGTGGCTGACAAAAATCAAAGTGCCTTCGTAATTTTCTAGGGCGAGGTTAAGGGCTTCAATGGATTCCATATCAAGGTGGTTAGTCGGCTCATCCATCACCAATACATTTGGATTTTGAAGCATCAATTTACCGAATAACATTCTGCCTTTTTCGCCACCAGAAAGGGATTTAATACTTTTTTCTATATCGTGTTTGCCAAATAACATTTTGCCCAACACTGAGCGCATATCTTGCATATCTTGTTTTGGCTTTTTAAACTGTGTCATCCAGTCTAGCACTGTCATATCTTCGGCAAAATCGTCGCTGTGGTCTTGTGCATAATAGCCAATATTGACATTTTCGCTCCACTTTATTTTGCCTTTATCTGCCTTAATTTCACCAACCAAGGTGCGTAATAGTGTGGTTTTTCCAACACCATTTTGCCCAATGACAGCGATGCGTTGACCTACTTCAAATAGAAAATGAATGTCTTTTAACACGGACAAATCATCAAAATTTTTGCACAATCCGGTTACCTCAATAATATTACGATGCAACGCCTTGTCTTGCCTAAAATTAATATAAGGACTGATGCGTGATGAAGGTCGCATATCATCCAGCACAATCTTATCCAGTTGTTTAAGGCGTGAAGTCGCTTGTTTAGATTTAGATGCATTCGCCGAAAAACGCGATACAAAATGTTTAAGCTCCTTCATTTTCGCTTCTTTTTTAGCGTTATCCGCTGACATTTTTTCCTGAATTGCCGTAGCAGCAATCATAAACTGGTCATAATTACCTGGAAAAGTCTTCAATGCACCATAATCCAAATCCGACATATGCGTACACACCCCGTTTAAAAAATGCCTATCGTGAGAAATAATCACCATAGTCGCCTTGCGTGCCTTCAACACCCCTTCTAGCCAACGAATTGAGTTAATATCTAAGTTATTAGTCGGCTCATCCAGCAGTAAAATCTCAGGGTCAGAAAACAACGCCTGTGCCAACAGCACCCGCAACTTCCACCCTGGTGCAATCTCACTCATCAAGCCATAATGCTGATCCTCAGGAATATCCAAACCCAATAACAACTCACTGGCTGAAGATTCCGCCATATAACCATCCATTTCAGCAAATTCCATCTCTAATTCTGCTACTTTGGTGCCATCTTCTTCGCTCATTTCAGGCAAAGCATAAATACGGTCTCTTTCTTTTTTAATTTCCCACAGTTTTTCATGCCCCATAATCACCGCATCAACCACACGATATTCTTCGTAAGCAAACTGGTCTTGACGCAAAACACCTAACCGCTCACCATCACTAATACCAACAGTGCCTTGGCTTGGGATTAATTCGCCAGTCAAAATCTTCATAAAGGTTGATTTGCCACAACCATTTGCTCCGATTAGACCATAG
Organism: Candidatus Thiodubiliella endoseptemdiera; assembly: GCF_964212635.1. Lineage (NCBI taxonomy): Bacteria > Pseudomonadati > Pseudomonadota > Gammaproteobacteria > Pseudothioglobaceae (SeqCode) > Candidatus Thiodubiliella > Candidatus Thiodubiliella endoseptemdiera. The sequence continues at coordinate 1,801,038 of NZ_OZ156463.1, read as the reverse complement.
CGATTACCATCACCGAATTTAATGGAAATATTTTCAAATAAAGGTTTTTCACCAAATTGCATAGTGATATTAGCAGTAGAAATCATAAATTTATTGTTGTTTTTTGAAAACGCACATTATCCCATAAGGATTATTAAAATCTTAACTAATCACTTTGTAATTTAAGGTATAAATAGCGTTCCAATTGCTTACTTATAATTTTATGCTTTCAAAACTGTTTAATGCCACGGGGCAATTACCTGATAAACATCTGCTTTTTACTATTTTAAGCCTACTCACCTTTGGTTTTATACTGTCTTCCTCTGCTTCTATTGGTCATTTTGGCTCTTATGATAAAGCTATCAATCAATTGATTTATATTGTGCTCGGTATAGGTGTGGGTGCTATTGTGATGAAAGTGCCTTTATATTTTTATAAAGAAAATCGTTATTTGTTGGTTTTACTTACCCTTGCATTATTGGTTATCGTGCTTACACCCTTAGGAAAAACTATTAATGGCTCTACGCGTTGGATTGATTTGGTGGCATTCAGGTTACAGCCTTCTGAAATCTTAAAAATTGTGATGATTTTATTCACTGCAGGATTTTTAGTTGAGCAAGAGAAAGATTTAAGAAGTCCGTTACTTGGAATTTCTAAGGCGTTAACCATTATTTCTGTTCCCAGTTTATTATTGGTTGCCGAGCCTGATTATGGTGCGACTATTATCATTGTAGCAACTATATTGGTTATGTTATTAGCAGCAGGGGTTTATATAAAACAGTTGATTTACGCAGGTTTTATTGCCATTGTGCCGATTGCGATATTGATTGCATTTAATAAAAATCGAGTGGACCGCTTTATATCTTTTTGGGAAGATGACTTTTGGTTTAATAATTCTGATAAGGTATGGCAAACCAAACAGGCGTTGATTGGTATTGCTAGAGGTGATTGGACAGGGGCGGGATTGGGCAATAGTATTCAAAAATACACTAAATTGCCTGAGCCACATACGGATATGATTTTTTCGATTATTGGTGAAGAAACAGGGATTATTGGCATGGGATTTGTGTTGTTTATCTTCACTTATATCATACTCAAAGGTTTTAACATTGCCAAAGCAGCACTTAAAGACAATCGCAGATACAGTTCATATGTTGGTTTTGGTATTTGCACTTGGTTAAGCATGCAGTTTAGCGTGAATATTGCGATGAATCTTGGTTTAATTCCGCCCAAGGGTTTTACTTTACCGATGGTCAGTTATGGAGGGTCTAGCATGATATTTACATTGATTTCGATGGCGATTTTATTGAGAATTGATATGGAAAGTAGAGCAGAATCCTCAAAACGGAAGTATTATGTCTGATAATAAAAAAATACTCATTATGTCGGGTGGCACAGGGGGGCATATATTTCCTGCGTTAGCTATTGTTAAAGAATTGAGCGTGAATCCTGTTAAGATTGAGTGGCTGGGGTCTAAAAAAGGCATGGAAAATAGGTTGGTGCCGAAACATGGTATTAAACTACATACCGTGAGTGCTGTGGGTTTGCGGGGGAAAAACCTATTGAGTCTTATTAAAGCGCCTTTTTTGCTTTCATTGGCATTGTTGCAAACATTTGTTGTGTTTATGCGTGTTAAGCCTAGCGTGGTATTAGGTATGGGGGGGTTTGCGTCAGGTATTGGTGGTGTGGTGGCGTGGATATTGCGTATTCCGTTGGTCATTCATGAGCAAAATTCTGTCCCTGGGACGACCAATAAAAGCTTGTCAAAAATTGCAACGCAAGTTTTTCAGGCTTTTGATGGGGCATTTTCCGATGACGAGGTTATTACTTCGGGCAATCCTGTGGCATTCAAACCTAAAAATAACAATAAAAAAGGGGAAAAGTTGAATGTCTTGATTGTGGGTGGCAGTTTAGGGTCAAAACCCATCAATGATATTGTTAGCCAACTCAATATTGACATCAACATCTGGCATCAAACGGGCAAACAACATTTGGATAGCGTCAAGTTACAATACAAGAATAAAAATGTAAAAGTAGTGGCATTTATTGAGGATATGGCAGTTGCCTACGCATGGGCAGATGTGGTTTTGTGTCGTGCAGGGGCAATGACGGTATCGGAATTGATGTTGGCAGGTAAGCCGAGTATTCTCATTCCCTTGCCCTATGCGATTGATAATCATCAGTTTTATAATGCGAAGATTTTAGCTGACAATCAAGCAGGGATTCTGATTGAGCAAAAGGATTTAACTCTTGCGATGCTTGAAAAAACTTTACTTAAACTAAATAAAAAGAGCATTCAAACAATGGCAAACAACGCCAAACAATTGTCTAAACCTAATGCGGCAAAACTGATTAGTGCGTATTTGCTGTCTGTTGATTGATACCCAACTTTTTAAACAAGATTTGATCAGTGCCAGTGTCTGGATTATCCGTTGTCAGCAGTTGATCACCATAAAAGATAGAGTTTGCACCTGCAAAGAAACACAACGCCTGCATTGCTTCACCCATTTCAGTGCGTCCTGCTGACAATCTCACTACTGATTTTGGCATCATAATGCGTGCCACAGCAATGGTGCGAACAAATTCGCTTTCTGTTGGTGGTGCTATTTTTTCAAACGGTGTGCCTGGAATAGGCACCAAAAGATTGAGTGGCACAGAATCGGGGTGTTTTTCAAGGTTGGCTAACGAACGCAACATTGATGCACGGTCAGTTTGTGCTTCGCCTAAGCCTAAAATACCGCCACTGCAGACATGAATATCTGCATTTTGCACAGATTCTAAAGTGTCTAATCGGTCTTGAAAATTGCGCGTGGTAATCACATTTGAATAATTTTCTTTTGAAGTGTCGATGTTATGATTGTAATAATCCAACCCTGCTTCTTTGAGTGTAAACGCCTGTTCCTGTGTCAACATACCCAAAGTAACGCAAGTTTCCATACCCATTGCCTTGACCCCTTGAATCATCGGAATGACTTTATCAAGGCTCTTATCGGTAGGATTACGCCACGCAGCCCCCATACAAAAACGCGTTGCACCATTGTCTTGTGCAGTTTTTGCCTCTGCAAGCACTGTGTCAATTTCCATCAACTTCTCTCGCTCTAAACCCGTGTCGTATTTAGAACTTTGCGAACAATAAGAGCAATCTTCAGGACAGGCACCCGTTTTAATATTCAATAATGAACTAACCTGCACCGAATTAGGGTCAAAATGCGCTCTATGTATCGTATGTGCTTTAAATAATAAGTCGTTAAAAGGCAAGGCGAATAACGCCTCAACTTCTGCCAGTGTCCAATCGTTTCTTAATGCTATCATAAAGTCGGTATTTTACGCAAAAAAAAGCCATACAACTGTATGGCTTTTTAAAAATTACTTAATTAGAGACCTTTGTAGTACATAGGTCGCTATCAATTAGCAACTATAATACATATCAAACTCAACCGGATGAGGGGAAGCACGCAATGCGGTTACTTCTTCCATTTTAAGTTTAATAAATGAGTCAATCACAGCATCAGTAAAGACACCACCTTGCTTCAAAAACTCACGATCGGCATCCAACGACTCTAATGCTTGGTCTAATGAGCCACAAACTTTAGGAATTTGTGCTTTTTCAGCGTCGGACAATTCATATAAATCTTCATCACCCGGTTTGCCTGGGTCAATCTTATTTTTAATACCGTCAAGACCTGCCATTAACATTGCTGAAAATGCCAAATAAGGATTGGCAGTAGGATCAGGGAAACGCACTTCAATACGACGACCTTTTGGGTTGGAAACAAAAGGAATGCGAATAGCAGCAGAACGGTTTTTAGCTGAATAAGCCAACATTTCAGGTGCTTCAAAGCCTGGGACTAGACGCTTGTAAGAGTTAGTTGAAGAGTTCGTAAAGGCATTTAATGCTCTAGCATGCTTAATAATACCGCCAATATAATAAAGTGCCATTTGGCTTAATTGACCATACTCATCGCCATCAAATAAGTTTTTACCGTCTTTGGCAATTGATTGGTGAACATGCATACCGTTACCATTATCAACCGCAATTGGTTTAGGCATAAAGGTCGCTGTTTTGCCATACATATGCGCAACATTGTGAATACAATATTTAAGAATTTGAGTTTCGTCTGCTTTTTTTACTAGCGTATTAAACAAAGCACCAATTTCACACTGTCCAGCAGTGCCTACTTCGTGATGATGAACCTCGGTAGTAACGCCCATCTCTTCAATAGCCAAACACATTTCTGCACGCAAATCGTGTAATGAATCCACGGGAGGAACTGGAAAGTAACCGCCTTTAATTCTAGGGCGATGTCCTTTATTTCCGCCTTCAAAATCAGAACCTGATTCCCAATCTGCTTCCTCAGAATTAATTTCATAAAACGCTTTGCCTAGTCCAAAACCTGTGTCCCACTTGACACTATCAAAAACGAAAAATTCTGGCTCGTTACCAAAATAAGCGGTATCTCCGATACCCGTTTCATTTAAATAATCTTCTGCTCTTTTAGCAATAGAACGAGGGTCTTTTTCATAGCCTTTCAAATCATTTGATTCAATAATATCACAAGTAATATTAAGGGTTGATTCTTGCGTGAATGGATCCAGAACTGCAGTTGAAGTATCTGGTTTCATAATCATATCAGATTCGTTAATCGGCTTCCAGCCTGCAATTGAAGAACCGTCAAACATTTGCCCCTCTTCTAATTTCTCAGCATCAATTGTATGTGCTGGCACACTCACATGTTGCTCTTTACCAATGGTATCAGTAAAACGAAAATCAATAAATTTGACCTCGTTTTCTTTAATCATATTCATTACATCATTTGCAGACATAGTTTTTCTCCTGTTTAATTATTAAAATTTACTGACAATCATTGTCAAAATAGCTTGCCCCATTGCAAACAAAAACAGCCAACAATTCTACCCTATTTTGTTAAGCTGATATTAAAATTTACAAATAGATGCAATGGACACAACTCCAATTCAACAACAATACTTTGCCAGTTTTATTCCAAAACTAAATTACCGCCATCAATTCAAAGTATTTAACAGAAGTAGGTAAATAGTTGCCCCTGTTAAGATAATTCTAACCACTTACAAGAGTATCGAAACCGATATTAATGATGAAATATTTAGTTTGCCTTAGTGCGGGCTATCTTTTTTATGATGAAGTAAGTGTTATATAAAAAAGATTCTATGGGGATAATTTTTGAAAATAACTTTAGAGAAAAGCTATATCAAAACTCATTCTTAAATTAAAATTAAGCGTTAATTACTTCACTCATTTCATCAGACTTCTCATCAACGGCAGTGGAGGATAATTCAGCCTCAACTTCTGCTGCAATTGCACTGTCTGCTTTTTTCTCTTGTACTGATAATTCTACCTCCAAAGCGTTGACTTCAGTTAAGATGGATGCATTAATTAAACCTGCTTCAATTTCTCTTAGGGCAACAACTGTGCCTTTGTCCTTGCCAACATCCAAAGTTGAGCGATGACCGCCAGAGTTTAATTGGTGTGCGCGTTTTGCTGCTACCAATACCAATTCAAAACGATTTTCTACAAAATCCAAACATTCTTCTACAGTTACTCTTGCCATGCTTTAACCTTCCAACTTCAAATACGATAAAATGAAGCAATTTTACACGAGAAATGACAATGGAAAGACTGATTGTTTTAGATACAGAAACCACAGGAATTGAACCTTCTGAAGGGCATCGCATTATTGAGATTGGTTGCACTGAAATTATTGACAGACAAATCACCAAAGACAATGAATACCATCAATATATACAGCCAGAGCGTTTAGTGGGGGATTCTGAGCGAATTCATGGCATTAAAGATACTTTTTTAAAAGAAAAACCAAAATTTGAAGAAATTGCCGAAGAGTTTTTAGAATATATTGAGGGTGCGACTTTGGTGATTCATAATGCACCATTTGACCTTGGTTTTTTAAATCATGAATTGGCACTAATGGGTGCCGAACAACGCATTGAAGACAATTGCAAAATTATAGACTCATTAGAAGTATCCAAAGAGCAGCGCCCTGGCGGTATGCACAATCTTGATGCACTTTGTCGGCGTTTTGAGATTGATGCCTCCGAACGAACGGTTCACGGTGCATTGCTTGATGCAAAAATCTTGGCACAAGTTTATATTGCAATGACGGGTGGACAATTTACCTTATTTAGCGAAAGTCAACATGCAGAAAATGACAGCATTAAAATCAAAAGAGTGGATTCTGACCGTACACAAATCAAAATAGTGATGGCAAATGAAGCAGAACTTAAAGCACACAATACTTATTTTGAGACCTTTACATAAATAGGGATGATTAGCAAAATGACAGATTTTATTAAATTGGAAATTTTTTAAATCCACTCCTAGCAGGGCTAAGGGTGTTTTTAAAAAGTTTGTAATTTGATGAAAGATGGCGTTTTGATGATTATTCATATTTATGCAAAGGTCTCATTTTGACAAAGTTAAAGAACAATAAACATTTGCACCCCTTAACACAGTATAATAATCTTTTTTTCGGAGTATAGCGCAGTTTGGTAGCGTACCTGGTTTGGGACCAGGTGGTCGGGGGTTCAAATCCCTCTACTCCGACCATTTTTATTTGTTGTTTTCAGAAACCTAAATAGTCACCCTCTTAAAACAAAAAAATTTGCGCCCTTAGCTCAGCTGGATAGAGCAACGGCCTTCTAAGCCGTAGGTCACACGTTCGAATCGTGTAGGGCGTACCATACAAGCTTATGATGGATAACCTAGGTAGAAAATATTCTATCAACATCCTTTTCATTGAAAAACAAATGCTCATTACAGATTTCATTGTGAATGGCAATTTCGCCACGCTCCTCTAAGAGTTTTCTGGCTTCTTCCTCCCCTAAATTAAGAACAACGGTTTCAAAGCGTTGTTTATCTTTTTGGCATTCATAGTGGACGGGAGTTTTATCAAATAATTCAACCGTTTCTTCGTGAAATAGGCGATATAACAGTAAATCTGCTGTTAACTCACAGAGTTCTTTGTCAGTAACTGTGTTTGCCAAGGTTTTGATTCGATGCCAATCTTCGCTATCATTGCTTTCCGACTCTGGCATTTTTTGTATGAGTATTGCGCACAAATTATCCTTGTCGGAGCTTACCCAAAGTTTGGACTCAAGTTGCTCTGATTGAGAAAAATAATCTTCAAAAGTTTGTAGCAATCCTGCGTCATTTCTGGGGATTAATGATTGGAAACTGGCATCAGTTTGGGCATTGTATAAGGTGGCAACGATTTGCCCTTTGCCAAGTATAGCATTAAGTGTGTTGTCAGCAGAAATATCACCATTTACACGCACCATACCACGGATTTTTAAATCGTGAGTAACTTCGACTAACAGTAAATTAACTAAGCCATCACCTTGTGATTGTAGGGTAAATTTACCTTTGTGCTTCATTCCACTGGACAACATAATGGCCAAGGCACTGATTTCACCGAATAATCGTCTGACTTTCTCAGAATAACCACGGTTTTGAATCATTGCCTGCCATTCATTAGAAAGTAACAGGTGTTGCCCGCGAATATCTAGTTCTTTGAATAAAAAGCGTCTATGGATGTCCATTGGTTTTAGTTTTGGTAAGTTTTGATGAGACCTTTGCATAAATAGGGATGATTAGCAAAATGACAGATTTTATTAAATTGGAAATTTTTTAAATCCACTCCTAGCAGGGCTAAGGGTGTTTTTAAAAAGTTTGTAATTTGATGAAAGATGGCGTTTTGATGATTATTCATATTTATGCAAAGGTCTCATAAAGCATTTTCCAAAAATAAATCAATCTTATTCTGATATTTTTGCAAAATTATACTATGGACTGGCAAAATTAGTCAATCTATGCTCAATGAGACCTTTGCATAAATAGGGGTGATTGGCAAAATGACAGATTTTATTAAATTGGAAATTTTTTAAATCCAATCCTAGCAGGGCTAAGGGTGTTTTTAAAAAGTTTGTAATTTGATGAAAGATGGCGTTTTGATGATTATTCATATTTATGCAAAGGTCTCTCAATATTATATTCTTTACAAACTTCATCAAATGGATGTATTTCGCTTAGTATTATTCATTAAAAATCAGCATAAGTGAATCTAGTTTCTCTATCTATGCTATCACGGTAGTTCATTTTTCTTGTTTTAGGCTAAATAGTTAGATTGTTACTATGTTTCTCAAAACCTATTGTAAAAGGCCATAATTTTGTATTTTTTTAAACTAATTCATCGGTAAAATCGCCGTTATGGACTACAAAGACTTTATCACTAAGCTATTCGCTTATCTAAAAAATCACATTGGTAAATTGGTGTTTACTTCCTTGCTGATGATACTTGCAACTGCATTGGAAAGTGCAATTCCTGAGATTACAGGGCGTATTGTTGATGATTTGTTTGTCGGTGAGCGTAGTGGCGATACTGCGTTACTGTATGCGGGGATATTGTTAATTGTGATTGTAGTTAGCTCGTTATTGGCATTGACTTCTACGGCAGCTAGTTCCTGGGTGTCTAATAGAGTAATTATGAACTTGCGTGAAGATATGTTTACCAAGTTATTAAAACTACCTAAGACTTATTTTGATAAAAATGCGACGGGAAAAGTGCTGTCAAAATTGACTTACGATGTCGAGCAAATTGCATCTGCAGCTTCAACAATTTGGCTAAGTTTTGTTAAATCTTCGATATTTGTACTTATTTTAATTGGCTATTTATTTTACAAAAGTTGGGAGTTGAGTCTGAGTTTGATTGTATTCTTGCCGTTGGTATATCTCATTGTCAAATTATCATCAAGCCGTATGCGTAATTCCAGCAAGCAAGTGCAGCAATCAATTGGCAATATGACACACTTATTAGATGAAAATATTTCTGGCAATTCCTTAGTGAAAATTTATCAAGCACAGCAACAAGAAAATAAAAAATTTGGTAAATTGATTAAAAACATCCGTCAGCAACGCTTTAAAGTGGATATGACCAGTGCAATTAATATGGCAGTCGTCAATATTTTGATTGGCTTATCACTCGGCAGTGTGGTGTATTTTTCTGCCACTTATTTAAAAATGAGTGCAGGTGAGTTTTTGTCTTATTTTACTGCAATGGGCATGCTAGTAAAACCCGCCAAAAGCCTGATAAACATCAACAAACCCCTACAAGGGGCAATGGCAGCAGGGGAAAGTGTATTTGGCTTAATAGCTGAAAAAGAAGAAGTTAACCAAGGAAAGAAACAATTAAAGGCTGTCAAAGGTGATATTTCATTTAAAAATGTTTGCTTTGGCTACAACGACAAATGGCAAGTATTAAACAACATTAATTTAGACATTAAAGCAGGGGAAACCGTTGCGATTGTCGGCTCTACAGGTAGTGGTAAAACGACAATTATTCAATTATTAGCAAAATTTTACTCTATCAATTCAGGCTCAATCAGCATTGATGGCACGGATATTAGTGAATTTGAATTAGACTCATTGCGTTCACAAATCGCGTTCGTCGATCAAAATGTTCGTCTATTTAATGACAGCGTCAAAGGCAATATCGCACTCGGTCAAATTAAAAATATGAGCAATGATAAAATTGAGAACGCCGCCAAAGTCTCTAACGCTTATGATTTTATTCAGAAATTGAGTGAAAAATTTGACTCACAAATTGGCGAAGATGGCGTCTCACTCTCTGGCGGACAACGACAACGATTAGCGATTGCCAGAGCGATTGCCAAAGACAGCCCAATTTTGATTTTGGATGAGGCTACTTCAGCCCTAGATTCTGCCACTGAAAAACAAGTGCAATCTGCCATCGATGAAATGCAAAAAAACCGCACCACGATTATCATTGCCCATCGTTTAAGCACTGTGAGAAAAGCAGATAAAATTATCGTGCTACGACAAGGTAAGATTATTGAGCAAGGTTCACATCAGGCACTACTAGATGCTGATGGCGAGTATGCATCACTCTATAAACATCAGTTTAATTAAATGAGACCTTTGCATAAATAGGGATGATTAGCAAAATGACAGGTTTTATTAAATTGGAAATTTTTTAAATCCACTCCTAGCAGGGCTAAGGGTGTTTTTAAAAAGTTTGTAATTTGATGAAAGATGGCGTTTTGATGATTATTCATATTTATGCAAAGGTCTCTAAATATTTAGTCGCATACAACACTTAACAGATTAGCAAAAAAAAGATTGATATTTTTCCATAAAAAAACCCGCCTAAATAAGGCGGGTTTTTGTTTTTATGGGTGTCTTACTTTATGAGACCTTTGCATAAATAGGGATGATTAGCAAAATGACAGATTTTATTAAATTGGAAATTTTTTAAATCCACTCCTAGCAGGGCTAAGGGTGTTTTTAAAAAGTTTGTAATTTGATGAAAGATGGCGTTTTGATGATTATTCATATTTATGCAAAGGTCTCTTTATACAAGAATAAGATTATCAGTTATAAAGTGCCCTAATGCAACTGTGTCGGGAGTAGAGGAGCCACCAATACCAGAAACCCCTTGTAGATTGATAACCAAATCAGCAACATCATCTGTAACCGTGCCATCAGCATCAATCGTTAGTTTGGCACTACCTGCAGTGCCAGTATCTGACACTGTAATATATTTATCAATATTAGCAAAAAGTGTCGCTTGGTTACCACTAGCGGTAATAAAATCTTTTAAATCTAATTTATCGCCACCAGCACCAAATATGAAGCCAGTTATGGTGTCTTCGCCATTATCTGTATTTGCATAAACAAAAATATCACTGCCTGCACCGCCATTTATAGTGTCGTTGCCTGCACCACCATTTATAGTATCGTCACCTGCACTACCCGTTATAGTATCGGCGTTATCGGTGCCGATATAAAAATTATATGCAAATGCCCAAGTTTTACCTGAGGTATTATCAATACCTGCAAAGTCATTACCCGAGGTGTCAGTTATAACGCCTGATGCCATTTTGATGTAATAAACGCCCGAAGTTAAGTTACTCGGGTTAAGAGTGAGTGTTGTGTCGCTAATATTAGCATTAGTAATGCTAATAGTTGCAACTTTTTCTGCACTATTCCAGATTTCAACAATGCCACCATTTGTTTTGATGTTTTCAGAAAACTCAATTACTAGATTTGAAGGCTCGCCTAAGACATTGGTATCGCTGGTTTTTTCTGTAAAGGTTGGAACTTGTCCATCTACAGAAGAAGGTTGTTGATTGTAGTAGTATTTAAGGGTGCCATCAAACTCACCCACCACCAAATCTAGGTCGCCATCGCCGTCAATATCGGCTAGGGTTGGTGAGGAAGAATATCCCACATTAATGCCATTAAAAGGATTGTCATCTCCAGTTTTTGCTTCATAAGCAGGGTTAGAAGTAGTGCCTGTGTTTTGATAGTATTTAAGGGTGCCAGCACTCTCACCCACCACCAAATCTAGGTCGCCATCGCCGTCAATATCGGCTAGGGTTGGTGCGGAAAGATTCCCCACATCAATGCCATTAAAAGGATTGCTATCTCCAGTTTTTGCTTCATAAGTAGGGTTAGAAGTAGTGCCTGTATTTTGATAGTATTTAAGGGTGCCATTCTGCTCACCCACCACCAAATCTAGGTCGCCATCGCCGTCAATATCGGCTAGGGTTGGTGCGGAATAATCCCCCACATCAATGCCATTAAAAGGATTGCTATCTCCAGTTTTTGCTTCATAAGTAGGGTTAGAAGTAGTGCCTGTATTTTGATAGTATTTAAGGGTGCCATTCTGCTCACCCACCACCAAATCTAGGTCGCCATCGCCGTCAATATCGACTAGGATTGGTGAGGAATAATTTACCACATCAATGCCATTAAAAGGATTGTCATCTCCAGTTTTTGCTTCATAAGCAGGGCTAGAAGTAGTGCCTGTATTTTGATAGTATTTAAGGGTGCCATTCCTCTCACTCACCACCAAATCTAGGTCGCCATCGCCGTCAATATCAGCCAAGATTGGCACAGAAACATTCCCCACATCAATACCCTCAAAAGGATTATTGCCCGAACCTGTTTTTTCAATATACTCAAGCTTAGTCGTGGTCAACACCACTCTATCAGCGGTAAATACTGGTGCATTACCTGCGACATCTGTTATATTATTTAGCGTAATATCGCTTGTTGGATTGTCAATATAAAAGTCTGTAGCGGCAATGCTATCTCCAGCTTGAACGCTATATTTAAACACCAGTTTCTTATCACCTGCAGTTGTAGAGGCGGTTTTATCCAAAACAAAGTCTTTGCCTGCAATGACCACTTTAGAGCCTGTGGTGTTATTAAGTTTCAAGGTCTCGCTCATTGTCAGTGTTAGGCTGATAACATCGCCTGTCTTAAAAGCAGATTGTCCTGCTGGAATATCGCTTAAAGTCCATGGATTGGTCGTGATTGGAGTTGGGTTAATGGTGTCATAAGTTACTGCTGTGCTAGTGCTAATTGCTGAATTGGTGCCATCACTAAGCGTTACTACAGCCGTGTAGGTTTTTCCATCGGCTAATTCAGATGGCATAGCAGAATGTGCGAGTGCCCAAGTGCCGTCAGCTGCAACAGCTGGTAATCCTGAAGTTATTGCTGTGCCTACTGTATTACTACCTTCAAAAAACTCAATCTTAGTAATAGATAAGGTACCTGCTCCCGCTACTGTGCCTGAGAGTGCGGTTGCGTCTTTTTCACCATCATTAATGTAGTTATCATCGGCACCTATCCAAGCGATTGTGGTAAAAAGTGCTTTGGTTGCAAATACCCATTGGTTAGTATCTTTAGTAATGGCAGCAGCATCGTTACCCGCTATGTCAGTTACTGTGCCTGCATCCATGGTGATATAGTAACTGCCTTGGGTTAATTTATTATCAGTTAAACCTAATGCTGACACATCAATGGTGAGTTTATCGCCAGCAATGCTGAATTTAGTTGTCTCAGTAATATTAATGGTTGCTATTACTCCATCATCACTACCTTTAATAACAATACTACCTGTACTACCTGCTTGAATGTCTTCATTAAAATCAAGCGTCAGGTCTGAGGTTTCACCCAATTCGGCCGAAGCTTGTGTTGTTAGAGTTGGCGCTTGTCCATCTACAGAAGAAGGTTGTTGATTGTAATAATATTTAAGGGTGCCGTCAGTCTCACCTATCACCAAATCTAGGTCGCCATCGCCATCAATATCGGCCAGGGTTGGTGCGGAATAACCCCCCACATCAATGCCATCAAAAGGATTATCACCTCCAGTTTTTGCTTCATAAGCAGGGTTAGAAGTAGTGCCTGTGTTTTGATAGTATTTAAGGGTGCCATTCTGCTCACCCACCACCAAATCTAGGTCGCCATCGCCGTCAATATCGGCTAGGGTTGGTTTGGAATAATTTCCCACATCAATGCTATTAAAAGGATTGCTACCTCCAGTTTTTGCTTCATAAGCAGGGTTAGAAGTAGTGCCTGTGTTTTGATAGTATTTAAGGGTGCCATTACTCTCACCCACCACCAAATCTAGGTCACCATCGCCGTCAATATCGGCTAGGGTTGGTTTGGAAGAACGCCCCACATCAATGCCATTAAAAGGATTGTCATCTCCAGTTTTTGCTTCATAAGCAGGGTTAGAAGTAGTGCCTGTATTTTGATAGTATTTAAGGGTGCCATTATCCTCACCCATCACCAAATCTAGGTCACCATCGCCGTCAATATCGGCTAGGGTTGGTGAGGCAGCATTTCCCACATCAATGCCATTAAAAGGATTGCTATCTCCAGTTTTTGCTTCATAAGCAGGGTTAGAAGTAGTGCCTGTATTTTGATAGTATTTAAGGGTGCCAGCAACCTCACCCACCACCAAATCTAGATCACCATCACCATCAATATCAACCAGGGTTGGCGCAGAAACATTCCCCACATCAATACCCTCAAAAGGATTATTGCCCGAACCTGTTTTTTCAATATACTCAAGCTTAGTCTTGGTCAACACCACTCTATCAGCGGTAAATACTGGTGCATTACCTGCGACATTTGTTATATTATTTAGCGTAATATCGCTTGTTGGATTGTCAATATCAAAGTCTGTAGCGGCAATGCTATCTCCGGCTTGAACGCTATATTTAAACACCAGTTTCTTATCACCTGCAGTTGTAGAGGCGGTTTTATCCAAAACAAAGTCTTTGCCTGCAATGACCACTTTAGAGCCTGTGGTGTTATTAAGTTTCAAGGTCTCACTCATTGTCAAAGTTAGGCTGATAACATCCCCTACCTTAAAAGCAGATTGTCCTGCTGGAATATTGCTTAGAGTCCATGAGTTAGTAGCCGTTGGAGTTGGGGCTTGTCCATCTACAGAAGCAGATTGTTGATTGTAGTAATATTTAAGGGTGCCATCATTCTCACCCACCACCAAATCTAGGTCGCCATCGCCGTCAATATCGGCTAGGGTTGGTTTGGAAAAATCCCCCACATCAATGCTATTAAAAGGATTGCTACCTCCAGTTTTTGCTTCATAAGCAGGGTTAGAAGTAGAGCCTGTATTTTGATAGTATTTAAGGGTGCCATTCTCCTCACCCACCACCAAATCTAGGTCGCCATCGCCGTCAATATCGGCTAGGGTTGGCGTAGCAAAATCCCCCACATCAATGCTATTAAAAGGATTGATACCTCCAGTTTTTGCTTCATAAGCAGGGTTAGTGCCTGTATTTTGATAGTATTTAAGGGTGCCATTCTTCTCACCCACCACCAAATCTAGGTCGCCATCGCCGTCAATATCGGCTAGGGTTGGTTTGGAAAAATCCCCCACATCAATGCTATTAAAAGGATTATCATCTCCAGTTTTTACTTCATAAGCAGGGTTAGAAGTAGTACCTGTATTTTGATAGTATTTAAGGGTGCCATCACTCTCACCCACCACCAAATCTAGGTCGCCATCGCCGTCAATATCGGCTAGGGTTGGTCCGGAATAATTCCCCACATTAATGCTATTAAAAGGATTGTCATCTCCAGTTTTTTCTTCATAAGCAGGGTTAGAAGTAGTGCCTGTATTTTGATAGTATTTAAGGATGCCGTCACTCTTACCCACTACCAAATCTAGGTCGCCATCGCCGTCAATATCAGCCAAGGTTGGCGCAGAAACAAACCCCTTAACATCAATACCCTCAAAAGGATTATTACCCAAACCCGTTTTTTCAATATACTCAATCTTAGACAACACTACTCTATCAGCGGTAAATACTGGTGCATTACCTGCGACATCTGTTATATTATTTAGCGTAATATCGCTTGCTGGATTGTCAATATCAAAGTCTGTAGCGGCAATGTTATCCCCAACTTGAACACTATATTTAAACACCAGTTTCTTATCACCTGCAGTTGTAGAGGCAGTTTTATCCAAAACAAAGTCTTTGCCTGCAATGACCACTTTAGAGTCTGTGGTGTTATTAAGTTTCAAGGTCTCGCTCATTGTCAGTGTTAGGCTGATAACATCGCCTGTCTTAAAAGCAGATTGTCCCGCTGGAGTATCGCTTAAAGTCCATGGATTGGTCGTGATTGGGGTTGGGTTAATGGTGTCATAAGTTACTGCTGTGCTAGTGATAGTTGTTGAATTGGTGCCATCACTAAGCGTTACTGCAGCCGTGTAGGTTTTTCCATCGGCTAATTCAGATGGCATAGCAGAATGTGCGAGTGCCCAAGTGCCGTCAGCTGCAACAGCTGGTAATCCTGAAGTTATTGCTGTGCCTACTGTATTACTACCTTCAAAAAACTCAATCTTAGTAATAGATAAGGTACCTGCTCCCGCTACTGTGCCTGAGAGTGCGGTTGCGTCTTTTTCACTATAATTAATGTAGTTATCATCGGCACCTATCCAAGCGATTGTGGTAAAAAGTGCTTTGGTTGCAAATGCCCAAGTGGTGTCAGCACCTAAATTAGTGATACCTGCAAAGACATTGCCTGCCATATCGGTGATTACGCCAGATGCCATTTTGATGTAATAAGTGCCTTCAGTTAAATCAGCAGTAGGATTAATAGTAAGTTTATCGTTAGCAATGCTAATTTTACTATTGTCAATAGCAATGGTTTCTACAATGGTATTGTCGCTGGCTTTATGAATGACAATATTGCCTGTGCCGGCTTTGATGTTTTCACTAAAGTCAATTACTAGGTTAGAGTCTTCACCCAAGATAACGCTCATTGCTTGTGCGGTGAGAGTAGCAGTAGTAGTATCCACAGTAATCGCCAAAGCATCAGAAACTGCACTTTCATTACCCGCAGCATCTGTTGCTCTTGCGGTAATGCTGTGTGGGGTTGTGCTTTGGGTTAAACTGATATCAATAGAGAATGTGCCATTAGCCTTTACTGTTTCAGAGCCTATGGCTGTTGTGTTGGTACCATTGTATAATCTTATAGTAGCACCAACTTCTGCACTGCCTGTGATGGTGAGGTTTGAGGTTTTATTAGTTAGGTTGTCACTATTACTTGTGCCTGAATCGTCCTCTGTGGCTAAATCTAAACTTATGGGTTTGCTGGGTACAACGGTATCAACTTTATGACTATTACTAGCGTATTCTGTGCCAATACTTCCTCCAATTGCCGCATCTTTTGCCACACCAACAAATAAGTCAGTTGTTGAGTTATCTGTCACTCTGACTACTAACGAATAAACACTACCACTGCCACTGAAAGCACCTTTTGTTCCACCTGTCACTTCAATATCAGTTTTATCAAAACCAGTAACATCATCTTTAAAAGTAAAAGTATAGGTAATATCTGTGCCTACCTTTGCCTTGTTAATGATGCTTGTTTCTGCTAAATCATCAGTAATACTTAAACCAATCTCTAAACCTGGAGTTGACTCACTACCGTCAATATCAGTGGATATAATTCTCTTAAAAACACCTGCTTCTGATAGCCCATCATCGCCTGTTATATCAATCTTAACAAAACCATTTGCAAAATAAACCCTATCGCCATTAGAGGCTGTGAAGGAGACTTCTTCTTGATAATCGGTACCGCCAATATTAACAGTTCTTTCAAAAGTGTAGGTGCTGCCAGCTACTGTTTGTTTGGTGTATTCATTAAAGGTGCCGGTTAAATAAACAACATCGTTACCACCTGTTGAGGTGAGTCCTGTTGCATCAACTTTGGTGCCTTGGGCAACATAGACTGTGTCATTGCCACTATTGCCAGATATCTTAAATACTGAGCCTTTGACACCAGGGGTAATGTGCTCACCGTTGTTATCAGAAATAAATACTTTAGTAGCACCACCTTTGTCAATGGCGGGTTGACTGGTTAAAGGGTCGGTGGGTGTGCTTGAACTGGAGTCAATATCAGTGGATTTAATTTTCTGAAAAACGCCTGCATTTGATAGCCCATCATTGCCTGCTATATCAATCTTAAAAAAACCATTTGCAAAATAAACCTTGTCGCCATTAGAGGCTGTGAAGGAGACTTCTTCTTGGTATTCAGTATCGTTAATAGTAACCGTTCTTTTGAAGGTGTAGGTATTGCCATCTAGTGTTTGTTCGTAGTTGTTAAAAGTGCCGGTTAAATAAATTGAATCATTGCCACCTGTTGAAGTAAGCCCTGTTGCATCGACTTTGGTGCCTTGTCCTACATAGACGGCATCGTCTCCACTATTGCCAGATACTTTTAATGCTTGTCCGTGAGATTCAACTCCGGTGATATCGGAATACCAGTTGACGAAGAAGCCGTTGGTGTTGCTGATGAAGTATTTTGTTTGTCCTGGCATGGGGTTGTCCTGTTTTATAAAAATTAAATTGTATTATACATAACTTATTCCTTCAAGTTCAAGTTTTTAAATTTTTGGACTTAGTAAACCCTGAAAATATTACCAATTTGGTATCTAATCAAGGGGCTTTATTCTAACCCTAATTGTTTCTATTTTGGTTGATATTTTTCCATAAAAAACCCGCTTTAATAAGGCGGGTTTTTTATTAGCTTGCTTTATGTAAGAATAAGATTATCAGTTAGAGACCTTTGCATAAATAGGGATGATTAGCAAAATGACAGATTTTATTAAATTGGAAATTTTTTAAATCCACTCCTAGCAGGGCTAAGGGTGTTTTTAAAAAGTTTGTAATTTGATGAAAGATGGCGTTTTGATGATTATTCATATTTATGCAAAGGTCTCTCTAAGTTCAAGTTTTTAAATTTTTAAATTTTTGGTTGATATTTTTCCATAAAAAAACCCGCTTTAATAAGGCGAGTTTTTGTTTTTATGGGTGTCTTACTTTATGCAAAGGTCTCTTTATACAAGAATAAGATTATCAGTTATAAAGTGCCCTAATGCAACTGTGTCAGGAGTAGAGGAGCCACCAATACCAGAAACCCCTTGTAGATTGATAACCAAATCAGCAACATCATCTGTAACCGTGCCATCAGCATCAATCGTTAGTTTGGCACTACCTGCAGTGCCAGTATCTGACACTGTAATATATTTATCAATATTAGCAAAAAGTGTCGCTTGGTTACCACTAGCGGTAATAAAATCTTTTAAATCTAATTTATCACCACCAGCACCAAATATGAAGCCAGTTATGGTGTCTTCGCCATTATCTGTATTTGCATAAACAAAAATATCACTGCCTGCACCGCCATTTATAGTATCGTTGCCTGCACCACCATTTATAGTATCGTCACCTGCACTACCCGTTATAGTATCGGCGTTATCGGTGCCGATATAAAAATTATATGCAAATGCCCAAGTTTTACCTGAGGTATTATCAATACCTGCAAAGTCATTACCCGAGGTGTCAGTTATAACGCCTGATGCCATTTTGATGTAATAAACACCTGAAGTTAAACTACTTGGGTTAAGAGTGAGTGTTGTGTCGCTAATATTAGCATTAGTAATGCTAATAGTTGCAACTTTTTCTGCGCTATTCCAGATTTCAACAATGCCACCATTTGTTTTGATGTTTTCAGAAAACTCAATTACTAGATTTGAAGGCTCGCCTAAGACATTGGTATCGCTGGTTTTTTCTGTAAAGGTTGGAACTTGTCCATCTACAGAAGAAGGTTGTTGATTGTAGTAGTATTTAAGGGTGCCATTAGCCTCACCCACTACCAAATCTAAATCACCATCGCCGTCAATATCGACTAGGGTTGGTTTGGAAGAATCCCCCACATCAATGCCATTAAAAGGATTGTCATCTCCAGTTTTTGCTTCATAAGCAGGGTTAGAAGTAGTGCCTGTATTTTGATAGTATTTAAGGGTGCCAGCACTCTCACCCACCACCAAATCTAGGTCGCCATCGCCGTCAATATCGGCTAGGGTTGGTGCGGAAAGATTCCCCACATCAATGCCATTAAAAGGATTGCTATCTCCAGTTTTTGCTTCATAAGTAGGGTTAGAAGTAGTGCCTGTATTTTGATAGTATTTAAGGGTGCCATAAACCTCACCCGCCACCAAATCTAGGTCGCCATCGCCGTCAATATCGGCCAGGGTTGGTGCGGAAAAATCCCCCACATCAATGCTATTAAAAGGATTGCTACCTCCAGTTTTTACTTCATAAGCAGGGTTAGAAGTAGTGCCTGTATTTTGATAGTATTTAAGGGTGCCATTATCCTCACCCATCACCAAATCTAGGTCACCATCGCCGTCAATATCGGCTAGGGTTGGTGAGGCAGCATTTCCCACATCAATGCCATTAAAAGGATTGCTATCTCCAGTTTTTGCTTCATAAGCAGGGTTAGAAGTAGTGCCTGTGTTTTGATAGTATTTAAGGGTGCCATTACTCTCACCCACCACCAAATCTAGGTCGCCATCGCCGTCAATATCAACCAGGGTTGGCACAGAAACATACCCCACATCAATACCCTCAAAAGGATTATTGCCCGAACCTGTTTTTTCAATATACTCAAGCTTAGTCTTAGCCAACACCACTCTATCAGCGGTAAATACTGGTGCATTACCTGCGACATCTGTTATATTATTTAGCGTAATATCGCTTGTTGGGTTGTCAATATCAAAGTCTGTAGCGGCAATGCTATCTCCAGCTTGAACACTATATTTAAACACCAGTTTCTTATCACCTGCAGTTGTAGAGGCAGTTTCATCCAAAACAAAGTCTTTGCCTGCAATGACCACTTTAGATCCTGTGGTCTTATTAAGTTTCAAGGTCTCACTCATTGTCAGTGTTAGGCTGATAACATCGCCTGTCTTAAAAGCAGATTGTCCTGCTGGAATATTGCTTAGAGTCCATGAGTTAGTAGCCGTTGGAGTTGGGGCTTGTCCATCTACAGAAGAAGGTTGTTGATTGTAGTAATATTTAAGGGTGCCATCAGCCTCACCCACTACCAAATCTAAATCACCATCGCCGTCAATATCGGCTAGGGTTGGTGAGGAAGAATATCCCACATCAATGCCATTAAAAGGATTGTCATCTCCAGTTTTTGCTTCATAAGCAGGGTTAGAAGTAGTGCCTGTATTTTGATAGTATTTAAGGGTGCCATCATCCTCACCCACCACCAAATCTAGGTCGCCATCGCCATCAATATCGGCTAGGGTTGGTTTGGAAGAATATCCCACATCAATGTCATTAAAAGGATTGTCATCTCCAGTTTTTGCTTTATAAGCAGGGTTAGAAATAGTGCCTGTATTTTGATAGTATTTAAGGGTGCCATTATTCTCACCCACCACCAAATCTAGGTCGCCATCGCCGTCAATATCGGCTAGGGTTGGTGAGGAAGTAATTCCCACATCAATGCCATTAAAAGGATTGCTATCTCCAGTTTTTACTTCATAAGCAGGGTTAGAAGTAGTGCCTGTATTTTGATAGTATTTAAGGGTGCCATTCTGCTCACCCACCACCAAATCTAGGTCGCCATCGCCGTCAATATCGGCTAGGGTTGGTGAGGCAGCATTTCCCATATTAATGCCATTAAAAGGATTGCTATCTCCAGTTTTTGCTTCATAAGCAGGGTTAGAAGTAGTGCCTGTGTTTTGATAGTATTTAAGGGTGCCGTCACTCTTACCCACTACCAAATCTAGGTCGCCATCGCCATCAATATCAGCCAAGGTTGGCACAGAAACAAACCCCTTAACACCCTCAAAAGGATTATTGCCCGAACCTATTTTTTCAATATACTCAATCTTAGACAACACTACTCTATCAGCGGTAAATACTGGTGCATTACCTGCGACATCTGTTATATTATTTAGCGTAATATCGCTTGTTGGGTTGTCAATATCAAAGTCTGTAGCGGCAATGTTATCTCCAGCTTGAACACTATATTTAAACACCAGTTTCTTATCACCTGCAGTTGTAGAGGCAGTTTTATCCAAAACAAAGTCTTTGCCTGCAATGACCACTTTAGAGCCTGTGGTGTTATTAAGTTTCAAGGTCTCACTCATTGTCAGTGTTAGGCTGATAACATCGCCTGTCTTAAAAGCAGATTGTCCTGCTGGAATATCGCTTAAAGTCCATGGATTGGTCGTGATTGGGGTTGGGTTAATGATGTCATAAGTTACTGCTGTGCTAGTGCTAATTGCTGAATTGGTGCCATCACTAAGCGTTACTACAGCCGTGTAGGTTTTTCCATCGGCTAATTCAGATGGCATAGCAGAATGTGCGAGTGCCCAAGTGCCGTCAGCTGCAACAGCTGGCAATCCTGAAGTTATTGCTGTGCCTACTGTATTACTACCTTCAAAAAACTCAATTTTGGTAATCGTTAAAGTACCTATTCCAGTTGCTTTGCCTGAGAGTGTGGTTGCATCTTTCTCGTTATTATTAATGTAATTATCATCGGCACCTGCCCAAACAATGTCGGTAGTAAGGACGATGATTTCAAATGCCCATTGGTTAGTATCTTTAGTAATGGCAGCGGCACCGTTGCCCGCTATGTCAGTTACTGTGCCTGCATCCATGGTGATATAGTAACTGCCTTGGGTTAATTTATTATCAGTTAAACCTAATGCTGATACATCAATGGTGAGTTTATCGCCAGCAATGCTGAATTTAGTTGTCTCAGTAATATTAATGGTTGCTATTACTCCATCATCGCTACCTTTAATAACAATACTACCTGTACTACCTGCTTGAATGTCTTCATTAAAATCAAGCATCAGGTCTGAGGTTTCACCCAATTCGGCCGAAGCTTGTGTTGTTAGAGTTGGCGCTTGTCCATCTACAAAAAAAGATTGTTGATTGTAATAATATTTAAGGGTGCCATTATTCTCACCCACCACCAAATCTAGGTCGCCATCGCCGTCAATATCGGCTAGGGTTGGTTTGGAAAAATTCCCCACATCAATGCCATTAAAAGGATTACTATCTCCAGTTTTTACTTCATAAGCAGGGTTAGAAGTAGTGCCTGTATTTTGATAGTATTTAAGGGTGCCATTCTGCTCACCCACCACCAAATCTAGGTCGCCATCGCCGTCAATATCGGCTAGGGTTGGTTTGGAAAAATTCCCCACATCAATGCCATTAAAAGGATTACTATCTCCAGTTTTTACTCCATAAGCAGGGTTAGAAGTAGTGCCTGTATTTTGATAGTATTTAAGGGTGCCATTAGTCTCACCCACCACCAAATCTAGGTCGCCATCGCCGTCAATATCGACTAGGATTGGTGAGGAATAATTTACCACATTAATGCCATTAAAAGGATTGCTATCTCCAGTTTTTACTTCATAAGCAGGGCTAGAAGTAGAGCTTGTATTTTGATAGTATTTAAGGGTGACACCATCCTTACCCACCACCAAATCTAGATCACCATCGCCATCAATATCAGCCAAGTTTGGCGTGGAATAACCTCCCACATCAATGCCATTAAAAGGATTGTCATCTCCAGTTTTTGCTTCATAAGCAGGGTTAGAAGTAGTGCCTGTATTTTGATAGTATTTAAGGGTGCCACCAACCTCACCCACCACCAAATCCAGGTCGCCATCACCGTCAATATCAGCCAAGGTTGGTGTGGAATGATCCCCCACATCAATACCCTCAAAAGGATTATTGCCCAAACCTATTTTTTCAATATACTCAAGCTTAGCCTTAGTCAACACTACTCTATCAGCGGTAAATACTGGTGCATTACCTGCGACATCTGTTATATTATTTAGCGTAATATCGCTTGTTGGATTGTCAATATCAAAGTCTGTAGCGGCAATGCTATCTCCGGCTTGAACGCTATATTTAAACACCAGTTTCTTATCACCTGCAGTTGTAGAGGCAGTTTTATCCAAAACAAAGTCTTTGCCTGCAATGACCACTTTAGAGTCTGTGGTGTTATTAAGTTTCAAGGTCTCGCTCATTGTCAGTGTTAGGCTGATAACATCGCCTGTCTTAAAAGCAGATTGCCCTGCTGGAATATTGCTTAAAGTCCATGGATTGGTCGTGATTGGGGTTGGGTTAATGGTGTCATAAGTTACTGCTGTGCTAGTGATAGTTGTTGAATTGGTGCCATCACTAAGCGTTACTACAGCCGTGTAGGTTTTTCCATCGGCTAATTCAGATGGCATAGCAGAATGTGCGAGTGTCCAGGTGCCGTCAGCTGCAACAGCTGGTAATCCTGAAGTTATTGCTGTGCCTACTGTATTACTACCTTCAAAAAACTCAATCTTAGTAATAGATAAGGTACCTGCTCCCGCTACTGTGCCTGAGAGTGTGGTTGCATCTTTCTCGTTATTATTAATGTAGTTATCATCGGCACCTATCCAAGCGATTGTGGTAAAAAGTGCTTTGGTTGCAAATGCCCAAGTGGTGTCAGCACCTAAATTAGTGATACCTGCAAAGGCATTGCCTGCCATATCGGTGATTACGCCAGATGCCATTTTGATGTAATAAGTGCCTTCAGTTAAATCAGCAGTAGGATTAATAGTAAGTTTATCGTTAGCAATGCTAATTTTACTATTGTCAATAGCAATGGTTTCTACAATGGTATTGTCGCTGGCTTTATGAATGACAATATTGCCTGTGCCGGCTTTGATGTTTTCACTAAAGTCAATTACTAGGTTAGAGTCTTCACCCAAGATAACGCTCATTGCTTGTGCGGTGAGAGTAGCAGTAGTAGTATCCACAGTAATCGCCAAAGCATCAGAAACCAAACTTTCATTACCCGCAGCATCTGTTGCTCTTGCGGTAATGCTGTGTGGAGTTGTGCTTTGGGTTAAACTGATATCAATAGAGAATGTGCCATTAGCCTTTACTGTTTCAGAGCCTATGGCTGTTGTGTTGGTACCATTGTATAATCTTATAGTAGCACCGACTTCTGCACTGCCTGTGATGGTGAGGTTTGAGGTTTTATTAGTTAGGTTGTCACTATTACTTGTGCCTGAATCGTCCTCTGTGGCTAAATCTAAACTTATGGGTTTGCTGGGTACAACGGTATCAACTTTATGACTATTACTAGCGTATTCTGTGCCAATACTTCCTCCAATTGCCGCATCTTTTACCACACGAACAAATAAGTCAGTTGTTGAGTTATCTGTCACTCTGACTACTAACGAATAAACACTACCACTGCCACTGAAAGCACCTTTTGTTCCACCTGTCACTTCAATATCAGTTTTATCAAAACCAGTAACATCATCTTTAAAAGTAAAAGTATAGGTAATATCTGTGCCTACCTTTGCCTTGTTAATGATGCTTGTTTCTGCTAAATCATCAGTAATACTTAAACCAATCCCCAAACCTGGAGTTGACTCACTACCGTCAATATCAGTGGATATAATTCTCTTAAAAGCACCTGCTTCAAATAGCCCATCATCGCCTGTTATATCAATCTTAACAAAACCATCTGCAAAATAAACCCTATCGCCATTAGAGGCTGTGAAGGAGACTTCTTCTTGGTATTCAGTATCGTTAATATTAACAGTTCTTTTGAAGGTGTAGGTAATGCCATCTAGTGTTTGTTCGTAGTTGTTAAAAGTGCCGGTTAAATAAACAACATCGTTACCACCTGTTGAGGTGAGTCCTGTTGCATCGACTTTTGTGCCTTTGGCAACATAAACCGTGTCATTGCCACTATTGCCAGATATCTTAAATACTGAGCCTTTGACACCAGGGGTAATGTGCTCACCGTTGTTATCAGAAATAAATACTTTAGTAGCACCACCTTTGTCAATGGCGGGTTGACTGGTTAAAGGGTCGGTGGGTGTGCTTGAACTGGAGTCAATATCAGTGGATTTAATTTTCTGAAAAACGCCTGCATTTGATAGCCCATCATTGCCTGCTATATCAATCTTAAAAAAACCATTTGCAAAATAAACCTTGTCGCCATTAGAGGCTGTGAAGGAGACTTCTTCTTGGTATTCAGTATCGTTAATAGTAACCGTTCTTTTGAAGGTGTAGGTATTGCCATCTAGTGTTTGTTCGTAGTTGTTAAAAGTGCCGGTTAAATAAATTGAATCATTGCCACCTGTTGAAGTAAGCCCTGTTGCATCGACTTTGGTGCCTTGTCCTACATAGACGGCATCGTCTCCACTATTGCCAGATACTTTTAATGCTTGTCCGTGAGATTCAACTCCGGTGATATCGGAATACCAGTTGACGAAGAAGCCGTTGGTGTTGCTGATGAAGTATTTTGTTTGTCCTGGCATGGGGTTGTCCTGTTTTATAAAAATTAAATTGTATTATACATAACTTATTCCTTCAAGTTCAAGTTTTTAAATTTTTGGACTTAGTAAACCCTGAAAATATTACCAATTTGGTATCTAATCAAGGGGCTTTATTCTAACCCTAATTGTTTCTATTTTGGTTGATATTTTTCCATAAAAAACCCGCTTTAATAAGGCGGGTTTTTTATTAGCTTGCTTTATGTAAGAATAAGATTATCAGTTAGAGACCTTTGCATAAATAGGGATGATTAGCAAAATGACAGATTTTATTAAATTGGAAATTTTTTAAATCCACTCCTAGCAGGGCTAAGGGTGTTTTTAAAAAGTTTGTAATTTGATGAAAGATGGCGTTTTGATGATTATTCATATTTATGCAAAGGTCTCAGTTAACATTAAGTGCTGATTTACTGTTCATTTTGCTTAATACTAAATAGCCACTTGTTCTCTCAACCAAGGTACCTACGCAAGACTTATTTTGAGAACCTGTAATTAAATCACCTTCCCAGTAACCGGCAATCATTCTATTGTCAATGTCTTTAAGTCTATAGCAAATAAGTTGATTAATTTCTGGTTTTATTGTTAAGTTCAACTGACAAGGTCCGGCCTTGTCAAGAAAATAATGTTAGATAAGGATGGTGCCGGTGTCAACTAGATGACTGAGGTTAGTGGTATTGATATCTACCGCTGTTAAGGTAATGTCAAAACTGCCGATGCTGAGGGTGCTGTCTTGTCCGCTTTTGCTGAGGGTGATGGCACCGAGTTTGGCATTTTCATCTAGGTGTTTAAGGGCGTAGGAAATATTAAGGGTGTCGTTGAAAAGGTCAAAATTGGTGATGGTGGCGTCTTTGAGGGGACTGTATTGGTTGGTGGGGGTGAGGCCGTTCCAGTTGAAGTGTTCGGTGAGTTTGTCGCTGGCGGTGTAGGTGGTGATGGCGTCCATGTCTTGGTGGTGGGTGGTTTTAACTTTGATGATGTGGGTGGTGCCTTGGGCGTAGTAGAGGGAGGCGTCACTCCAATTACCTTTTGAACTAACAAAATCTAATATTCCATCGCCATTAATATCGCCTAATGCAGGGGATCCTGACCTAATAATAGGGTATTTTGGGTCAGTGTCTTTATCAAGTGTATGGTTAAAAAAATTATCATCGCCTTGTTGGCGGGCAAAAACTGGGGTGTTAATTGTGCCGATATTTTTATAATAACTGATGGCGTCGCCATTATTCTCGTTATAGTCACTGCCAGATGTTAGGTCTAAATCGCCATCGCCATCTAAATCTTTAAAGTTTAGTTGGACATTTTTGCCTAAATCTAGTCCTGTTAGTGTATGGTCGGTTTTTATTGTGTAAGTGCCGTTATTATTTTCATAATAGGAGAGGATGCCGTCGTCAAAATTGGAGGTTACTAGGTCGATATCGCCATCATTGTCTAAATCTACTAAGGCGTGCATTGTGTTGTTGCCTAAAATAGTATTTGCGAAAGGGTTTTGGTTGCCTTCTATTTTTACGAATGTGCCATTATTATTTTTGTAATAGTGGTTATTTGTTAGGAGGTCCAAATCGCCATCTTGGTCCATGTCGGCGAAGGTGTGGGTGAGGTTGTTGCTGGTGTTTTTGAAGGGGTTGTTGTCTTGGGGGACGGGGGTGAAAGCGATTGGGTCGCCGGGGGTGGCGGTGTTTTTGTAGTAGAGAACGCCAGAAGAGTAGGTGTCGGGGCGGTTGGCGTTGTAGGCGAGTTCAGGAATGGTGTCGTTGTCTAGGTCGATTAAATTGATGGAGGTGAGGGTGGTAGAAAGATGGCCTCCGATGAAGCTGAAGGGGTTGTCGGCGCCGGTTTTGCGTTCGAAGGCATCGCTGTTCTTTAATAGAGCTAATTCTGTGGTGAGGTTGTTGATTGCTACGCCTGCGGCATTGGTTACGCCTGTTAAATGGGTGTTGTTGACGATGAAATCGCCGATGATTAGGTGGTCGCCTTTAACGACGGTGTAGTCGAAACTGAGTTTGGTTTTATCGGTACTACTGTCAAAAGCGGTTTTGTTGATGTTGAAGCGTTTGTTGGCGACGGTGATGTAGGCACTGGTGTCGGCTACTTGGACGGCTTCGCTGACGGTTAGGGTGAGGGTCATTGTGTCGCCGATGGAGAAGTATTCTTGTCCTGTGGGTGGGGTGTTGAAGACCCAGTTGTTGGTGTTAGCACTGGTGTCAGTGTTGATAGTAGGTGGGTTTTGGTCGATGACTTTGTAGTTGACTGAGGTGCTGGGTTGGCTGGGCTTATTGCCGGCGGCATCGTGCCAATCGGTGCCAATGGTGAGGGTGTTTATGCTGTCTGTAATGCCTGTATCGGGGGTGAGGATTGCTGTCCAGACGAAGGGACCTAAACCTGTGTTTTGCCTAAATCCACTGAGACTGGCATTTTCAGCGGTGATGTCATCTATTGTAAAGTCTAGGACTTTTTCTTTAAAATGGAATTCGACTAGGGTGGTGTCGCCTGTGGCGAGGGAGGTGTCGTGGATTTTAATGAGGGGGGCTTCGGGGGGTGTGGTATCGATGATGGGGTGTTGGATGTTGTGATAATAATAGGTTTTATATTCTGTGGTAACGACTAAATCCATTTTGCCGTCAAAATCAACATCTACAAAATTGGGGGTGCCTTCTTTAAAGTTATTGAATGGGTTGTTTTCTGGTGTTTGCCATTTCCATATGTTGTTGATGTTTTTATAATAATGCCAGCCAGAACTGCTGCCGATTAGCAGGTCTAAATCACCGTCTGCATCGACATCAGCGAAGGCGGGGGCACTGATAGTGCCGACATCCATGGTGAAGGGGTTGTTTTCGCCTGTTTGTTGGGTGAATACACCTTGGTGATTGGTGAAGTAATGTAGGCCTCCTTCGGTGTCGCCTATAATGGCATCTGGATCGCCATCTGCATCAATGTCAGCGAAGGTGGGGGTGGCAACTCCTGTGATGTTGATTTTGGATAGTGAGTGTGCGTTCTGGAGAGTATAACTGCCATTTTGATTTTCAAAGTATTTTAATACATTGGTATGATGGCTAAATACATATTTTTCCTCAATATAATCATAATGTGCCTTTAGCTGAGCCACAAACATATCTAAATCGCCATCGCCATCAACATCAGCAAAAGAGGCTGAATTTAGTGAACCGCCACTCTTCTGATCAGTGCTAGCGGAATCCCATTGATGAAGAGGTGTGCCCACCCCTTCTTTAAACTGCAAGCCGTCGGCAGAACCTTGGAAAAAATAAAAAGCGAGGGCTGTCGAAGTGGAGGCATACCCATGTGTTGAAATAACATCCATATAACCATCAGCATTAATATCTGCATAAAATTGTTGTATTGCTTTGCCATCAGTTGTAGGTGTATCATTATTAAGTGTAAGTGACGCAGATAATTTAAACAAGCCCTGCCCTCCTAATCCTAACTGCACCTGATCTGGCATTGTCGCTATATCAATAGCATTATCCGAAGCATCCGTAACACCTGTTAAAAAGACCTGCTCTTTATCAACAACAAAGTCAGACAAACCTAAAGTGTCTCCCGCTTTCACGGTATAAGTAAAGGTCAAAACAGTTTTATCCGTTGCACCGTCAAAAGCTGCTTTATCAACCTCAAAACGCTTACCGCTAATAATCAAATAAGCTTGCTCGTTGTCAACCTTGATATTACCCGTTAGCGTTAAGGTAATGGTAATAGTATCGCCTTGGGCAAACGCTTCTTGTCCGATAGGAGGTTTATTACTCTCCCAGTTTTGTGGTTTGATGCGGTTGGTATCGGTGAAGACTTGATAATTGCCTAAGGTTAGACTGGCGGCGGGTGTGTTGCCGTTTAGGTCGTGCCAGTTGGTATTTACAGTAATGCGGTTGTTGTCTTTGTTGATGTCGTCAGTTGGGGTCAAGGTGGCAATATAAGAAAATGGCTGGGTGCTGTGGCGATTAGGATTGAGTTTTAACTGTCCTAATGTAGCGTTGTCAGCACTGAATGTAGCGTTGTCAGCACTGAGATTACTCAGGCTAAAACCTTTCACAGCTTCACTAAAATTAAATATCACTTGGGTGCTTTCACCCTTGAGTAGTGTGGTGTTTTTAATCAGAAGGGTTACCCTAGGCGCTATGGTATCAATCACTTCTGAGTGCTGGCGTTGGTAGTATTGTAAGCCGTTTTGATCGCCTATGATTAAATCTAAGGTGCCGTTGCTGTCTATGTCGGCAAAGGTTGGTTTGGCGTTATTACTAACGGCAATATCGGCAATTGGGTTATTGCTACCAGTTTGCACAGTGAACACACCGATGGTGTTTTGGTAATAGTGCAGTTTGCCATTTGAATCGCCTATTACAAGGTCTAAGTCGCCGTCTTGGTCGATGTCAACAAAAGTTGGGCTGGCGTTAGCGTGAGTAATGTTTTGGAAAGGGTTGTTGATGGCACTGACTTTGGTAAAGGTATTTTTGGTGTTTTGGTAATAGGTTAGTTTGCCTGTAGTGTTGCCGATGATGAGGTCTAGGTAGCCGTCTTGGTTGATGTCGGCGAAGGTTGGGGTGGCGTTTGCGCCGATGCTGATGTGGCTGAATGGGTTGAAGTTTGAGGCAACGAGGTTGAAACTTTGTTGGGTGTTTTTGTAGAAATAGAGTTTGCCATCGCCGGCACCAACAATAAGGTCTAGGTCGCCGTCTTGGTCAATATCAGCAAAGGTTGGGGTGGCGTTGGTATGTTGAATGTTTTGGAAGGGGTTATTTAGGGTTATTTTGGTAAAACTGTTGGTGCCGCTGTTGTTTTTATTTTGGTAATACGACAATGTGCCTGTGGCATTGCCGATAATGAGGTCTAGGTCGCCGTCTTGGTCAATATCAGCGAAGGTTGGGGTGGCGTTGTTAGTGGTGTTGATGCTGTCAAAAGGATGGGTGCTAGGTTGATAAAAAATGGCAGATGAGTAGAGGCTTGTTTCTGCTAAAGTGGATAGATCAAGTGTGTTTCCTGCTAGGTCGGTAACTCCGTTGAGGGTGATTTTATCGGCACTAATAACGGCTTGTTGCCGTGCCATGGTTTCATTGGCTTGGACTTGATGGGTAAAGACAAGTTGTTTGTTGCTAGTGGCACTGGATTTGAATGTGTCAAGGGTAAATACTTTGTCGTCCATTATGAGTTGAGAACCAGTGGTATTGCCAAATTTTAAAGATTCGTCTGTGGTAAGACTGAGTTCAATGAGATCACCTAATATAAAGGCATTTTGTCCCGTTGGCGGGGTGTTAATATGCCACCAACTATTGGCAATGGGTAATGGCGGTGTTTCATCTATGGTGATTAATAGCACATTACTGTCTTTACTGACATTGCCTGATTGGTCTTGCATAAATGCGATGATGCCGACTTCTGTGCCATCACCGCCTAAGATTGCTTTATTAACCTCAATCAGGCACTTGCCATTGTCAATATCAGCTTGTGTAATAATATAAGGATTGCCCAGTGTTTTTGAGCTGGTTTTAAGCTGAATTTTGTCATCTTTTTTGGCATCTGGTTGTAAGGCAATTTCTATGTTAATGGTGGATTCTGTTGCATTAAGGTATTGGTCTTCACCTTGTTTGACAGCTAAGATAGGCGAAGATTGATGCTCAGAGGTTACAGATACTTGGATAGGTGCTGCGGGCGTATTGCCGGCGATATCTGTCCAGCCTGTGGTAATGAAAAAACTGATATGGATAGAATCTATGTTTTTTGTTGCTGTGTAGGTGGCGGTATAACGACTAAGATTGGTGCTATCAATGCTTAAATTAGTGAGGTTGCCATTGGCTGTGGTGATGTCATTAAGGTTAAAACTGCTTGTTGCCAGTGCTTCACTAAAATCAAAGGTAACGGTTGCGGTGTCGCCATTTCTCAAAAAATTGGTGTTGTTCATGCTAATGGCAATGGTGGGTCTTTCTAAATCTGTTGTTTGTACGGATTGTGCGCTAGTGCTGAGATTCCCTGCACTGTCTTTTGCTGCACCAGTAGCAACGCTAACGGTTATGTCATTTGCTGAGCCTGTTTGAGTAACGATTAGGGTGTAGCGTGTGTCACTCACTTTGGTGAACAAGCCTTTCTTGCCGTTGCTTACGCTAATATCAGTTTCGTCAAAGTTTATAACTGCTTCACTAAAGCTAAAGGTATAGGTGATATTGGCATTAATGCCAGCGTCTCCTGTTATATTATTGCTAATAATGAGTGTTGGTAGCGTAGTGTCAACCATATGCTCAGCATTATCGGCTACAGCAGCGTGTGTTATTACTGCTGTGTTGCCTGCAGTATCTGTAAGCGTACCACCATTTAAATTGAGCGCATTTGCAACAATTGCTAATCCATTAGCATCAGTATCACCAGTTGCAACGGTATATGTAAATATCAATTTATCTGAACCTGAACCCGATGCATAAGTTGCATATTTGCCAGATAATAGTGCAATTCTTGGGCTGTCAGTTACGGTTGTATTCTCACTCATGGTAACCGTTATTTCAACAGTATCACCTGCTTTGTAAGTCTTATCGGCACCTGGGTTACTAGTAAATACTACGCTACTAACTGTTGGGGCAGTGAAGTCGTAAGTTACTGCTTTGCTGGTTTTAGTAACCTCTGTGCTGCCGTCTTTTAAGTCAATTTTAGCGATATAAGTTTTGCCATCTGCTAAATCTGGCATATTGGCAGCTGTAATAGACCAAGATTTAGCAACACCGCTTACTGTTGCAGGCTGGGTAATATTTGATTTAGCAATGGTAAAGGCAGCAGTTGATGAAGTTACACCATTTGTTACCTCGTAAAATCTAATTTCTTCAATCGTTGGGGTTATAGTTGCACTGGTAACAACACCTGAGAGTAAGTCTGTTCCTTTCTCTGTGTTATTAATGTAGTTATCATCGGCACCTATCCAAGCGATTGTGATAGAAAGTGCTTTGGTTTCAAATGCCCATTGGTTAGTGTCCTTAGTAATACCTAATGCACTATTGCCTGCCATGTCAGTTATCATCCCTAGGTTCATTTCTAGATAATAATTGCCTGCGGTAAGTTTGTTGTTAGTTAAACCTAAATTTGCGATATTGATGGTCAGTTTGTCGTTAGTAATACTAAATTTATTTGTATCACTAGCGATATTAATGGTTGCTACTGTTACATCGCTACTATTCTTGATGAGAATACTGCCCGTACCTGCTTTAATATTTTCACTAAAGTCAAGCACTAAATCTGAGGTTTCCTCTAAGATAACGCTGGCTTGTGTTGTTAGAGTTGGCGCTTGTCCATCTACAGAAGAAGGTTGTTGATTGTAGTAGTATTTAAGGGTGCCATCATCCTTACCCACCACCAAATCTAGGTCGCCATCGCCGTCAATATCGGCTAGGACTGGTACGGAATTAAGCCCCACATCAATGCCATCAAAAGGATTGCTATCTCCAGTTTTTGCTTCATAAGTAGGGTTAGAAGTAGTGCCTGTGTTTTGATAGTATTTAAGGGTGCCATAATACTCACCCACCACCAAATCTAGGTCGCCATCACCGTCAATATCGGCTAGGGTTGGTTTGGAAAAATCCCCCACATCAATGCCATTAAAAGGATTGTCATCTCCAGTTTTTACTTCATAAGCAGGGTTAGAAGTAGTGCCTGTATTTTGATAGTATTTAAGGGTGCCATTAGCCTCACCCACTACCAGATCTAGATCACCATCACCATCAATATCAGCTAGGGTTGGTGCGGAATAATTTCCCACATTAATGCCATTAAAAGGATTGTCATCTCCAGTTTTTACTTCATAAGCAGGGTTAGAAGTAGTACCTGTATTTTGATAGTATTTAAGGGTGCTATTCTCCTCACCCATCACCAAATCTAGGTCGCCATCGCCGTCAATATCAGCTAGGGTTGGTGCGGAATAATTTCCCACATCAATGCCATTAAAAGGATTGCTATCTCCAGTTTTTACTTCATAAGCAGGGTTAGAAGTAGTGCCTGTATTTTGATAGTATTTAAGAGCGCCATAATTCTCACCTACTACCAAATCTAGATCACCATCGCCATCAATATCGGCTAGGATTGGCGTAGCAAAATCCCCCACATTAATGCCCTCAAAAGGATTATTACCCAAACCCGTTTTTTCAATATACTCAAACTTAGCCAACACTACTCTATCAGCGGTAAATACTGGTGCATTACCTGCGACATCTGTTATATTATTTAGCGTAATATCGCTTGCTGGATTGTCAATATCAAAGTCTGTAGCGGCAATGTTATCCCCAGCTTGAGCACTATATTTAAACACCAGTTTCTTATCACCTGCAGTTGTAGAGGCGGTTTTATCCAAAACAAAGTCTTTGCCTGCAATGACCACTTTAGAGCCTGTAGTGCTATTAAGTTTCAAGGTCTCACTCATTGTCAGTGTTAGGCTGATAACATCCCCTACCTTAAAAGCAGATTGTCCTGCTGGAATATCGCTTAAAGTCCATGGATTGGTCGTGATTGGGGTTGGGTTAATGGTGTCATAAGTTACTGCTGTGCTAGTGATAGTTGTTGAATTGGTGCCATCACTAAGCGTTACTGCAGCCGTGTAGGTTTTTCCATCGGCTAATTCAGATGGCATAGCAGAATGTGCGAGTGTCCAGGTGCCGTCAGCTGCAACAGCTGGTAATCCTGAAGTTATTGCTGTGCCTACTGTATTACTACCTTCAAAAAACTCAATCTTAGTAATAGATAAGGTACCTGCTCCCGCTACTGTGCCTGAGAGTGTGGTTGCATCTTTCTCGTTATTATTAATGTAGTTATCATCGGCACCTATCCAAGCGATTGTGGTAAAAAGTGCTTTGGTTGCAAATGCCCAAGTGGTGTCAGCACCTAAATTAGTGATACCTGCAAAGACATTGCCTGCCATATCGGTGATTACGCCAGATGCCATTTTGATGTAATAAGTGCCTTCAGTTAAATCAGCAGTAGGATTAATAGTAAGTTTATCGTTAGCAATGCTAATTTTACTATTGTCAATAGCAATGGTTTCTACAATGGTATTGTCGCTGGCTTTATGAATGACAATATTGCCTGTGCCGGCTTTGATGTTTTCACTAAAGTCAATTACTAGGTTAGAGTCTTCACCCAAGATAACGCTCATTGCTTGTGCGGTGAGAGTAGCAGTAGTAGTATCCACAGTAATCGCCAAAGCATCAGAAACCAAACTTTCATTACCCGCAACATCTGTTGCTCTTGCGGTAATGCTGTGTGGGGTTGTGCTTTGGGTTAAACTGATATCAATAGAGAATGTGCCATTAGCCTTTACTGTTTCAGAGCCTATGGCTGTTGTGTTGGTACCATTGTATAATCTTATAGTAGCACCGACTTCTGCACTGCCTGTGATGGTGAGGTTTGAGGTTTTATTAGTTAGGTTGTCACTATTACTTGTGCCTGAATCGTCCTCTGTGGCTAAATCTAAACTTATGGGTTTGCTGGGTACAACGGTATCAACTTTATGACTATTACTAGCGTATTCTGTGCCAATACTTCCTCCAATTGCCGCATCTTTTGCCACACCAACAAATAAGTCAGTTGTTGAGTTATCTGTCACTCTGACTACTAACGAATAAACACTACCACTGCCACTGAAAGCACCTTTTGTTCCACCTGTCACTTCAATATCAGTTTTATCAAAACCAGTAACATCATCTTTAAAAGTAAAAGTATAGGTAATATCTGTGCCTACCTTTGCCTTGTTAATGATGCTTGTTTCTGCTAAATCATCAGTAATACTTAAACCAATCCCCAAACCTGGAGTTGACTCACTACCGTCAATATCAGTGGATATAATTCTCTTAAAAGCACCTGCTTCTGATAGCCCATCATCGCCTGTTATATCAATCTTAACAAAACCATCTGCAAAATAAACCCTATCGCCATTAGAGGCTGTGAAGGAGACTTCTTCTTGGTAATCGGTATCGCCAATAGTAACCGTTCTTTTGAAGGTGTAGGTAATGCCATCTAGTGTTTGTTCGTAGTTGTTAAAAGTGCCGGTTAAATAAACAACATCGTTACCACCTGTTGAGGTGAGTCCTGTTGCATCAACTTTGGTGCCTTGGGCAACATAGACTGTGTCATTGCCACTATTGCCAGATATCTTAAATACTGAGCCTTTGACACCAGGGGTAATGTGCTCACCGTTGTTATCAGAAATAAATACTTTAGTAGCACCACCTTTGTCAATGGCGGGTTGACTGGTTAAAGGGTCGGTGGGTGTGCTTGAACTGGAGTCAATATCAGTGGATTTAATTTTCTGAAAAACGCCTGCATTTGATAGCCCATCATTGCCTGCTATATCAATCTTAAAAAAACCATTTGCAAAATAAACCTTGTCGCCATTAGAGGCTGTGAAGGAGACTTCTTCTTGGTATTCAGTATCGTTAATAGTAACCGTTCTTTTGAAGGTGTAGGTATTGCCATCTAGTGTTTGTTCGTAGTTGTTAAAAGTGCCGGTTAAATAAATTGAATCATTGCCACCTGTTGAAGTAAGCCCTGTTGCATCGACTTTGGTGCCTTGTCCTACATAGACGGCATCGTCTCCACTATTGCCAGATACTTTTAATGCTTGTCCGTGAGATTCAAGTCCGGTGATATCGGAATACCAGTTGACGAAGAAGCCGTTGGTGTTGCTGATGAAGTATTTTGTTTGTCCTGGCATGGGGTTGTCCTGTTGGTTGTGATGTGATGTAATGTTTAATGATACCTAAAAAAATGGGGAGGTAACCAAAAAAAAGATGTAATAATTGCTAAAAATTAACTGACAAGGTTCGACCTTGTCAAGGTAATTTTTCCACTCAATGGCTTTGCAGTGATTTTTTATAAAATTAGTGGATTTTAGAATGGGCAAAAAAATACCGACTAAAAAGTCGGTATTTTTTATGACTTACTAGATTACATTACCCGTGCAACACCGCTCCATGTCCTTCACTTTTAAGGAGTGCGTCCGAATACACTTCTTTATAATTAGCTTCTTCATAAGCAACCCCTGTTCCGAGATTATTTTCTATAACCCCAGCAGTGCCCTCTATTCTTTTACCACTAAAAGTATTATCATTTATCTCGGACCAGTTATATTGATCATATAAATCGTCAGTATAATCAGCAACAGTAGAAGGAGTTGCAATGTCTCCATTATAGTGATCTAGATAGATAACATCATTAATATCAGTATCACCCATAAGAGCAACATGTCCAGCATACTGTGTATAGGTATTTGGTGCCATAGAAACAGCGACTGCAATATCTTTGTCGGGTCCTGCTGCAATCTCTAGAGGGTTTTGATATATAGCACCTTGATGCGCACTAACCCACCAATTACTGTCAGCCAACATATCTGTGCCTGCAACTTGTATCTTTGATTGTGTACTCCGATTATTATCGATGTCCGGATTATAATCTTTCGGCGTTACTGTGTCAAATGACATGCTGATGGCTGCAGACTCTTGATTGCTAGCAGTGCCAGTAAAAGCACCTACACCAATGCTGATTGTATAATGTGTGGCAAAGTCAAAATCAAACTCAGGATTAATTGTAACAATTGACTTATCACCAACATTTGTGATTGTAACCATATTTGAATCAACTGCAATAGTTTGATTATTTTGGGTCGTATCACTTTTCCAACCATGTCCATCAACACCATTTGTGCTATCGCCATCAGAATCGTTAGTATCCGTTAGTACAATGTTAAAATTTGAATTAGCAGTAACTATTTCACTAAAAGTTAAGACAATTGGGGAGCGCACATCAATGTTTTGCGCTTCATTAATTGTCGAACTAGCGACTGGCTTCTCTACCACAGATATTGATACAGTTTGCTCTGTCTTATTACCTGCGACATCTGTAGCAGTGATGGTGATTTGGTCTGCTGTGGTAGATTCAACGGTTGGTTTTTCTTTGTAAGTTACAACACCTGTATCTGTATCAAAATTAAATTTAGCCATATCTGTGCCACTGATTGCATAAGTAACACTAGAATCACCACCATTAACTTCGGCATCATAAACGGCAATATCTTGACCAGCAACACCCGTACCTGTGTTACCACTGCTAAATACTGGTGGCGTAGTGTCAATCATATGGTCGGCATTATCGGCTACAGCAGCGTGTGTTATTACTGCTGTGTTGCCTGCAGTATCTGTAAGCGTACCACCATTTAAATTGAGCGCATTTGCAACAATTGCTAATCCATTAGCATCAGTATCACCAGTTGCAACGGTATATGTAAATATCAATTTGTTGGAACCTGAGCCTGATGCATAAGTTGCATATTTGCCAGATAGCAATGCAATTCTTGGATCGCCAGCTACAATTGTATCCTCACTCATAGTAACCGTTATTTCAATAGTATCGCCCGCTTTGTAAGTTTTATCTGTGCCTGCATCGCTGGTAAATACTACGCTGCTAACTATTGGGGCAGTGAAGTCGTAAGTTACTGCTTTGCTGGTTTGAGTAACTTCTGTGCTGCCGTCTTTTAAGTCAATTTTAGCGACATAAGTTTTGCCATCTACTAAATTTGGCATGTTGGCAGCTGTAATAGACCAAGATTTAGCAACGCCACTTACTGTTGTAGGTTGGGTAATATTTGTTTTATCAATGGTAAAGGCAGCAGTTGATGAGGCTACACTATTTGTTACCTCGTAAAATCTAATTTCTTCAATCGTTGGGGTTGGAGTTGCACTGGCAACAACGCCTGTCAACTGATCTTCTGCTTTTTCAGCATTATTAATAGTATTATCTAAATCCATTGCACCTTTCCAGTTAACACTGGTAGATAAATTTTTAGCGTGGATTGTAACTGTTTGTGTTGCTGTATTACCTGCTGTGTCAGTTGCGGTAATGATAACCTCGTGGTCGGCTTCTGCTGTTTGCGTTGATTTATAGGTTAACTGACCTGCGGCGGCTGCAGCAGCATCTTTGAACTCAAACAAAGCTGCGTTAGCGCCACCTGTGATTGAGTAAGTGATGTTTGCATCAGCTGCACCACCATTGTCAGTCGCACTAGCATCATAAACAACAGTAGTATTAGCAGCTTTAGTAGCGGCATTAGAACTTGCTGTATTGCTACTAAATGCTGGATCTGTAGTATCAACAGTAACTGACAAGGCAGTAGAGGTTGGTGCACTTACATTGCCTGCAGCATCGGTTGCTTTAGCAGTGATACCTGTTGAGCCTGCTGTCAAAGTAACCTCTTTGTTAAATACACCACTGCTATTTGCAGTCGTTGTGCCTAATGAAGTGCTACCATTGAACAATTCTACAGTCGCACCTGCTTCTGCTTTACCGGTAATGGTTACAATGGTTTTGTTGGTGATATTATCATCGTCGCTAGAACCTGTATCATCTGAGGTTGCTAGGGCTAAATTAGAGGGTGCATCTGGGGCTTGGGTGTCGACAGTAATCGTATTGGTAGTGGCAGCTGGACTATCAAGATTTGCGGCGTTGCCAGCAATGTCGGTGATGGTGCCTGTGTTTTTGAGTGTCAGTTTGTTGGTGTCAGCGGTAATGCCACCTGCATCGTCTGTCTCATTATTAACAATTATGTAAGCAAATTTTAATGTATCTGTGCCTGAACCTGATACATAGGTTGCTACTCTTGCATTGGCACCTACCATGATTTCATAGGTTGGTTTGTCTGTATCCTCATTGGCAGTAACTATAACTACTTCGCTCATGATAATGCTAACAATTACTTTGTCACCTGCCATAAGTGTGTCTGTTTTGGCTACATCTGCACTGTTGGTAGCACTGATAACCACGCTTTCTACGGTTGAGTCTCTGGTATCTAAGGTGTAAAAATGTTGAGCAACAGCACCAATTTTGTCAGTTTTAACGCTAGTAGCGGTTGCATCTGCACCTGTAATAGCAAGTTGAATTCTGCTGCTACCTTCATTTAAAGTGGCGTCAAAACTAACGGTTGTGCCTTTGGCTGTTGTATGCTCTGTATCTTTCCAAGTTGCACCATCATCTACGGAATACCAAAGTTTTTGACCAGTAGTTAGATCGGCATCTAAGGTAGCAGTGATAGTTTGGTCTGCTTCATTAGTAATGAAGTCAGCGTCTGTTTTTCCATTATCATCAGAAATATCAATAC
The DNA here is from genome assembly GCF_964212635.1 of Candidatus Thiodubiliella endoseptemdiera. Classification (NCBI taxonomy): domain Bacteria; kingdom Pseudomonadati; phylum Pseudomonadota; class Gammaproteobacteria; family Pseudothioglobaceae (SeqCode); genus Candidatus Thiodubiliella; species Candidatus Thiodubiliella endoseptemdiera. The sequence goes on along the minus strand of NZ_OZ156463.1, from coordinate 1,761,396 downwards.
TTTTTATAGCAACTACATTTGCCTTTAAATTATCAGCAAAGTCGCCTATACTGTCTTGAGAAGCGACTGCATACTCTTTATATTCTTCTAATTTAGCAACGGCTATTTTGTATGCTTCTTCAGCAGTAGCAAGGGTTGCTTTAGCAGCGGCAAGGGTTGTATTTAGTGTTGCTAAAGCATCGGCATCAGTGCCGTCATCAGCGTCAACTGCAGTTTGTGCGGCTGTTACTGCGTCTTGTGCAGCTGTTACTGCAGCTGCTTTAGTGGCAACATCAGTAGTAATAGTGACTACTTCAGCAGCCATTTTAGTGTTAACAACAGTTAAACCAGTAACTAGCTTACCAGCAGTAGTGGAATCTAGTGCGCCTTTGTCTTTAATGTCAGCAGAGATTTCAGCAATAGCAGCTACAAAACCACCTGCATATCCAGAAAGTGCGCCAGCCATATAACCTGCTTTTTTTGAACCTGACTCATCACCTTGACTGTTAATCGTGTCAATTTTTGTGGTGAGAATGTTGCTGTCTAATCCAAGGGCTTCTTGAGTTAGTTTGTTGGCATTATCAATGACTGTTTTGTCAACAGCGGTATCAGGGTTGCCACCAGCAACTTTATAGGCAATCGTGGTTTGGACATTGATATTAATCGTCGTTGTGCCTGAACCAATCACGGCAACGGCAAATAAAGGAGTGCCTACTTCTTTATTAATATCTGTTGCTTCATCTTTATGCATAACAGTGTCAGCGAGTTTGACATATACAGGACCTGTGTAATTAGCATTTTCGCCTGTGAAGGTGATTGTATAACTACCGTCATCCTTAAGCGAGCCAGTGCCTAATTCATCGCCAGAGCCGTCTGCTTTCATTACTGTAACGGCATCATCGCCACCTGATACATATTTACCTGCTGAGAAAAAGCCAGTAATGGTTGTGCCGATATCACCAGCAGCACCGCCGCCACCAAGTGCAACTGCACCAGCAAGCAAGCCAAGTGTTGCCATGCTAGTAGAACTTAATGAGCTAGCGGCTTCTGAGAAACTTTCAGATGTTACGCTAGAATTGCTAGAGATGAAAGTTTCATCGCCGTAGAAATATACTAACTGTGTGCCATCTTCTAAGGTAACGAAAGTGTCAACAACATGATATAAACCATTTTCAGCAGGGAGAGAAACTAGGCAAGATAAATCTGTAGAACAAATTGTAAAATAATCATCGAATATAACAACACTGTCTTCTAAAGTTACTTCTAAGTCATCACCGACTTTTTTGGCAATCACATCAAAATTTTCTTTACCGTCTTTAACGCTTAATTCATAAGCAATGCCTGACTTAGCTTGAATATGTTGCTCACCTTTATCGGCAATAATAACTTCTTTACTTAAAGTTTCAGCAACTTTCATTGCTTTAATTTGCATTGCCTTTAGTTGTGCGGCTGTTTTAACTGTTTTGATTGTTGTGTTTTTCATTATTCTCTCCTGATATTATAATTTTGAATGAATTGTAATTGTAAAGTGTCCATTATATTCTAAATATAAGCAAAAGATTGGGAATTTTTAAAAAAAAATAAATTACACATGGAGACCTTTGCATAAATAGGGATGATTAGCAAAATGACAGATTTTATTAAATTGGAAATTTTTTAAATCCACTCCTAGCAGGGCTAAGGGTGTTTTTAAAAAGTTTGTAATTTGATGAAAGATGGCGTTTTGATGATTATTCATATTTATGCAAAGGTCTCACATGGTTAAGAAGCTTTAAATAAAATATTTGGTTTAGGAAGAGCAACTAATCTCAAGCTCTTGCGCCCAATCTGGCGCTATATTTGTATAAGTTTTAAAATCTGAGTGTTCGTCAAAAGGATTGGCGAGTAAATTAAATAATGTGTCAATCTCACTATAATCTTTTTCATTTTGGGCTTTACGAATGGCAACTTCTGCCAAGTAATTACGCAGGATAAATTTAGGATTTACTCGGTTCATTAACTCGGAACGCTTTGGGTTTTTGTCTTGTTGAATACGAGATTGGTAGGTTTTTAACCATGTTTTATAGTGTTTGTCATCTGCTAATCTAGCTAAATTAGATAGATTGCGAATGCTATTAGTGTAGTCTTTTTTATGTTGGTGTAATAGACTTAGGAAATTGCCAATCAGTTGATTGTCTTGTTCATCTTTTGTTAGTAAGCCGAATTTTTGACGCATCAAGGTTGAATAATAATGCACTAGGTGAGGTTGGTAATCTGCCAGTGCGGTTTTGGCTTGTTTGCCAGTGATTAAACTACTGAGTGCGTCTGCCAAACGCGATAAATTCCACAGTCCTATCCCTGGTTGCTGGTCAAAAGCATAGCGCCCTTCGTGATCGGAGTGGTTGCAGATAAAATGTGGGTCGTAGGTTTCTAAAAATCCAAATGGACCGTAATCAATGGTTAAACCGAGGATTGACATATTGTCGGTATTCATCACTCCATGGGCAAAACCTTGTGCTTGCCAGCCGGCAATCATTTTGGCGGTGCGTTTCACGACGATAGCGAGAAAATCCACATATTTATCATCGCCTTGGCATTCAGGATAATGCCGTTCAATGACAAAATCGGCCAGTTTTTTGACGGCGTCTTTTTGCCCACGGGAGGCGAACAATTCAAAATGACCAAAACGAATATGGCTGGGTGCAGTGCGCATGACAATTGCCCCTGTTTCAATGTTTTCTCGATAAACTTCGGTCTCACTGCCTACTAAAGTTAATGCCTCAGTAGTTGCAATATTTAACCCTCGCATTGCAATTGAACACAGGTATTCGCGAATAGAGGAACGCAACACTGCCCGCCCGTCTGCCCCTCGTGAGTATGGGGTTTGCCCTGCACCTTTTAATGAAAATTCGTATCCGTTTGTTTGCCCAATTAAACAACTGCGGCCATCGCCTAATTGCGGGGTAAAGTAACCGAATTGATGTCCTGCATAAATACTGGCAATGGGCTGGGTGTCTTGAAATTTTTGTTCGCCTGATGCGACTTTTAGCAAGGCGTTACCCTCTAAATCCAAACCAATCTTACTGTAAAGCGATTGATTTTTATGGATTAAAAAAGTATCTTTTAGGGGTTGTGTTTCAATGGGTTTGAAAAATTCCTCACCCAATGTTGCAAAATCTAACAAGTGTTAGATGTTGTTTAACATACCCAAAAGTGTGTCTTTTAAAGACAAGCGTTCTTTCTTCAAAGTGTTTAAATACTCATCAGAAGTTGGGGTGATTTCTTGCTCGATACGCACGATTGCTTTATCAACGCCTTCGTATTCGAATGCTAAGCGTCTAAAATGTGCGTTGCTCATTTTAAGAGTGTGAATGGCGTCTTTTTTGTCTGGAAATTCATTGATTAATGGATGGTGGTTTTGCATATTTTTCTCCTTGGTTGTGAGACCTTTGCATCAATACGAATAATCATCAAAATGCTCTCTTTCATCAAATTGAAAATTGTTTAAAACACTTTTAGCTCTGCTAAAAGTAAATTTAAAAAATTCTAATTTAATAAAATCTGTCATTCTGCTAATCATCCCTATTTATACAAAGATTTTATTGTAATTTTTTTCGTAGTAATTGATTGATAATTTTCGGGTTGGCTTTCCCCCCCGTGGCTTTCATTATTTGACCCACAAAGAAGCCTAAAATCTTCTCGTTGCCCGATTTAAACTGTGCGACTTGCGGGGTGTTATTGGCAATAATTTCATCTACAATTGATTCAATCTCGCCCGTATCACTCATTTGTTTTAAACCTTTGGCTGCAATAATTTCATCGGCACTGCCTTCGCCACTCCACATCGCCTTAAATACATCTTTGGCAATTTTACCAGAAATAGTATCGTCACCAATACGACTAACGAGTAACGATAAATCCGGTGCGGAAACGGGAGAATTTTGGATTTCAATTTGGTCTTTATTTAACAAGGCACTCAACTCGCCCATTACCCAATTCGCACAAAGTTTGGCATTCGATTCATTGCCTTTTAGCATAGTCTCAAAATAATCAGCCAAGGGCTTTTGTGCGGTCAATATTTCGGCATCATATTCACTTAAAGCAAACGCTTTAATAAAACGGGCTTTCTTTTCCAGTGGCAATTCAGGTAATTGTGCTTTAATCTCAAGCAATAATGCATCTGAAATTTCAATCGGCAATAAATCTGGGTCAGGGAAATAACGATAATCGTTGGCTTCTTCTTTCGAACGCATTGAACGAGTTTCGTGTTTGACTGAATCATACAGTCGCGTTTCTTGTGCCACTTCACCACCTTCTTCTAAAATATCTTGCTGCCTTTCCACTTCAAGATTAATGGCCTTTTCTAAAAATTTAAAAGAATTGATATTTTTAAGTTCAGCACGCGTCCCCAATTTTTCCTGCCCCAGCGGACGAATAGAAACATTGGCATCACAACGGAATGAGCCTTCTTGCATATTGCCATCACAAATATCGATATATTGCACCAAAGCGTGAATTTTCTTCGCATACGCCACCGCTTCCTTGGCACTGCGCATATCGGGTTCAGAAACAATTTCCAGCAACGGCGTGCCTGCACGATTAAGGTCAACAGCGGTGTAATCATCAAACATATCATGGACGGATTTACCGGCATCTTCTTCAAGGTGTGCACGGGTTATGCCCACAGTTTTAACCGTATTGCCAATGGTAATATCAATCTGCCCCTCACCCACAATCGGCCAATCAAGTTGTGAGGTTTGGTAGCCTTTTGGTAAATCAGGATAAAAGTAGTTCTTTCTATCAAAAACATTGCGTTGATTAATGTGTGCATCAATTGCTAAACCAAATTTAATGGCTTTATTAACTACCTCTTTATTTAATACTGGCAACACACCTGGTAAACCCAAATCAACCGCGCACGCCTGTGAATTCGGCTGCGCACCAAACTGAGTTGAAGCCGCTGAAAATATTTTAGATTTTGTATTTAATTGGGCATGAATTTCTAGCCCGATTACTGTTTCCCATTCCATATTTAATTCCTAATTAATGACCAATATATTCTTCCAAAGATTTTCCCACCAATGCATTTAAAGAAATATTATTTTTTAACGCTCTTTGATAAGCCATTTTATGCAATTTGGGGCTAATGCGTATATTAAAAATTCCTTTATAAGTTTTTTGCGCTTCTATCCCCAATTTTTTACAAGTACTCAGATAATCATCAACACTGTCTTGAAAATTTTTCTCCAAACCCTTAACCGTATCCGCCTCAAATGTAACTAAATCATCAATCATCTCTAACTTGCCAAAAAAACACTTGTCTTCATTGGAATATTCAACGCTACCGATATAGCCTTTATGTTCAATTGTATTGCTCATAATATCTCCTTTAATTTTTCTTGTATTTGCCTAATTAAATACTCTTTTAAAACATTGTTTGGGTGTGGTTTGTGCAAATTAATGACACTTCTATGCGATTTATGATAAAACTTCACCCTTGATCCAACACCTTCTAGTTTTGCATAGCCCAAAGAAAGTAACAAAGTTTCTAATTCGTTAAATGTTAAATTTTTTTAATGGGTTGTGCTAAAAATTGATTAAGCGGTTTATCTTTTTTACTCATTTTCTAATGATACTATAAAACAGTTACAAAAATAAATAATTTGTGTATTCCAATTTAAACAAGATAAAATAATTGGGGGTCAAAGTGTCATTTAGGCGAAATGAATTGTTAGGTATTTTTATAGTCATAAGTTATTATTTTTAAAGTAAAAAATATTATTTAATCACACACTGATTCTAATTATTATAAAATAAAAAGTCGCTTTTTGATGAATATTTTAGGTTATTAGGGGCGCCCTTCACTCAAACAACTCATTTTATAATGCTTACATATCAAGTAGTTTATTAGCCATCAATTATTCTTGATTATTTAGAAATCTTTTTGCCATTCTACCCCAATCAGCCCGAGCCTCTTGGGTGCGATCTTTTTGTTCGCCATCTGGCTGCTGGTCTTCATATCGTGCCCATGCCATCATAAGAAGTTTTAATGCATCAAAAGCATTACCTCCTTGTTTGTCGTCTTTTTCTAATAACTCAATTAATTTTGGGTAAACCGGATGGTTGATATTTAAAATAATCATAATTTTCCCACCTTTAGGGAGGACGCTAAAAAAAGCATCGCCATCAATATCACCATCTTTAATAATATACTTCAAGTCATCATCTACTATTGATGCCGCTATTTCTTTTGCATTTTCTATACCTGCTTCATCTAATCCATCAGCTATTTGAGACATTTTGTCTTGATTGCTTAAACTTTCTCCTTTGTCACTTTTTCCTATATTTCCCTCACTCTTTAGTTTGTCGGTGGCATTTGTTGCTATTTCTTCAGCGGTAACAATATTTCGGTCTGGTCTTGTATTTTTAGTTTGCAATTTTATTGCTTTTCTCATTTGCCCTATAATTGAATCTACTTTTTCTGCAATTTCTATTAAAACCTCAGTGGGATCCTTATCTGCTCTTAACTCATCCTTATATTCTAGTAAGGTCTGACCTTCATATATACCTTCATTCATATTGGCTAAGTCAGCTGTAAAATTTCTTGCAGACTGTTTGTTGTTCGCTACTCCAAATACATCATCAAGAGATGGAGGGAAATTTACCTCAACACCCCACCATCTTTCCGTCACATCATGCTGTATTGTCCACTTAGTATCTAAATCTAGTTCTCTATTAGCTCGCACAATAGAAACCCCTACATTTTGTTGTGCATGCTTTCCATGTGGAGCACTTCCAGCATTACCGTATTTTTTCACATCTCTACTGTCTTCTTTTGCATAAGTAAATTTAATACTTACTTCATGTTGACTATTGTTATGATTGACTTTAAATTTAATTTCATAGCCCTCACCTTCCCATTTTTTGAACATAGCATTATTTTCAAAGGGCTTTGGACATGAAGTCTTATTCATTAAATAAATAGGGTCATTAGCCTTAAAATTGTTATTTCCAGTATTGGATAAGGACAGTTGTCCATTTTCAGTTTTAGCAATCATTTCAATTGAGACTGCATTATCTTGGATAAAATATCGATACATACGGCCAATTATAAACTCTGAGTGTTTAAAAATAGATTTTGCAGTTTTCCACATACACCTGTCAATTTTTGACCATAAAACCAATGTCCCGCTTTCTCCGTTTATATATTCTTTAAATTCATTGGGGACATTTTTTTGAGCAGGTTCTGGCACTTCTTCTAATCCATTATTAGTAATCTCATCTAAATCAAGATAACTATACAAAACATCACCGTTATTTTGCCAAGTATAGACTTCTACTTTTTTACATTGAGAAATTGAAGAATTAGGTAAACCCATGCCAAACTTACCTATACCCTCTTGATTTTCTGCGGTTAAATGCGTTCCATTACCAAATCCTAATGATAATTCTAGTGTATCTTTGTCCATCCCGTTGCCATTATCAATCACTGCAATTTCAGATAAATTTCTTCTGCCATTATTACTGTCTTCTATGCAGACTAACTTTATTTCACTCGCACCCGCTTGTATTGAATTGTCTATTAATTCTGCTAGTGCATAAGCTGCATTTTTATAACCATTATCTCTCATTGCTTTTACAACTAAATGAGTTGCCACTATTTTTTGTGCCATTATTTATTCTCCCAAACATCATCCCAATTATTAAAAGCCTTAGCAATATTGCCAAAACCACCTAATTTTTTATCTACCACGGTAACAATCTTTGCTTTTTTTGTTGCCGCCTGCTTTTATACCTCTAATCGCTCCAACCCATAAACAATATCCTCCCACATTCGATTAATACCATTTTTAAAAAGTAATGATACTAAAAAGTGCTGATAATTGTTTGTTTTAGTACGCTTAAAAAATCGAGGATACTTATTGCTATCCTTGATTTTTTAAGCACGCTAAAACAGACAATGATTAGTGCTTTTGTATTCAATACTTTCCCATAAGCGATTAACATCTTTCTTTTCCCATGAATATGGTCTTTGATATGCAGGTATGTAGAAGCTTTTACCAGGTTTGTCTGTAAATAACGACTGTATATTTTTTGGTTCAACAGTAAATAAATTTTCTATATCCATAGTATTTTTTTTCCTTTTATAATTATCCTATAATCGCTTTTTCAATCTGTTTGGCAAACTCAATGCCATCTTTAGGGCGTATATTTTTATCATTGTGTAACGCATTAAATATCGGCTCAAATAATTTTTCAGGACCAGACCAATCTTCCTTTCTTAATACTCCTGTTGGATGTGTGTTATTAACAATCAACCAAAATATTGACGCTAATTGAAACACATCTGATGATTTACTAATATTATCATCGATGCTACAATTAAGATTATTTGCTTCTGGAGACATCCAAAAAGCAGGACCTAATTTCTCTCTATCTCTAGTAATTGAATCTTGCTCTATGTCCTCATTAAATTTACATAAGCCATAATCACTCAATAACCACGATCCGTTAGAAATTAAAATATTATCTGGTTTAATATCTCTATGAATAGCTTGCTTATGCAAACATGCTAACGCTTTGGATAATCCTCTAAATTGAGCAAAATACTCTTCTTTGGTAAAATCCTCCTTATCTTCAAATCGCTTTGTTAGGGTTTTTTCAGCAAGCTCCATAACAATAAACGGATTTTTTCTGTATCTGCCACTATCTATATATTCAATTAAATGTACATGCCTATCAATTGCTTTATTCAATTTAATTTCTTTATCAAATCTACTGGCTCTATTTCCATATAATTTAATTTGAAATTTGATTGCGTATTCACTGCTAGTAGCCTCGTTAACGCATTTATACACTCTAGCATTGCCGCCCTTTCCCACTTCTTCTAAAACACTATAAGTTGACTGACTCTCTCCCGTTACTTCGTTTGGTGGATTAAAATTATTGCTCATTTTTTTTAAGACAATTACCGCAAATAAACTGTGCATTGGTTAATTGGTGATTTATTTGTTCATTATCCCAATATAATTTTGATTTATTTACATGCCATTCTCCGCACTCATCTTCGTAACTTAAATTGTCCTCTATTTGACATTTTCCACAATAAAAATACGATGGACATCCGTATGTACCCGTTGAACTCAAGCCCACATCATTGACTTGTATTATCTCAACCCAATCAAAAGCTATACTACTGAATTGCTCGTTACTTTCAACAGAGGTATTATCAACATATGTTCCAGATAGTATATTAACTAAAAATCCAATTCTCCACTCTCTGCTTGCTTTGGAATTTGCATCGGACAAACATTTTGTAGCATAATCTCTAAACAGGCTTATATCTGAATGAGGATTAGTATATTCATGCATAAACATTAAATCTGTTCGTAAGTTTCCCAAATCTTTATTTGCAATATCATGCCCTAATCTTCTTAGTTTGCTTATTGCGAAAAATAAAGCATAAAAATCTGCTTTTTGCTTGAACCTTGTCTCACTAATAAATCCTTTAAATTTTAGTTCTTTACGATAAAGAATTGTTATTGGACCGCTTGTTCCAGTATGGTTTTTTTCATTAAAAATCAGATGTATGTCTTTAAGTATTTCAACAAATTCCTTCTCTATTTTTTCCTTTTCAATAGTGTCCCAATTAGCATAATCTTTGTAGAAATTATCTAATGTATTTTTTTTATCTTGAATGCCCCCTATTAGTCCAACTAGTAATTCAGAGACATATTCAGCATCACCAAATCTTCTTCTGTTAGTAATAGTAAAAATTTTTGTATCATCAAAAAAAGAATTGACTGCTAACTTTTCAGCTAATGTTAAAAAATCACCAGGAAAATCTGAACGCCTCAATTCTTGTTTATTAAGAACAGTGGAATATTTATTGACACGTGAATATATCTCTCTAAGTTGTTCATCTGAGGCATCATTTATCTCATTAAAATCTAATTTATACCTTAGAAAATCATTTTTTATATTTTCTGGCAATTCACTAAAATTTTTACCTAAAAGTTTTCCGTCGTAAGGCTTCTTTAAAGAAAACTCACCTCTAATAAATGCTAGAATAGCTGTAATTCTTTGTTGTCCATCTATTACCGATCGATACGGATTTCCATTTTTTACAATATTGGATACAAATATTTTCGGCATTGGTATGTTTTTTAAAATAGTATCCATTAGCATTATTTCTGCCGCACGACCCCATACAAATTTTCTTTGAAAATCTGGTCTTATTTCTAAACGGTTATTATCTGTCCAATCCTTTAAATCAAGAATACTATTTGACGATGGTTGCCAGTTAATTTTTTTCATTATCACCCCTATAAACTACAAATCAAACAAGCCTGATCCTCATCATCTTGCCCATCTTCTATTAAAATATCTTGCCAAGAGCGATTGTCTTTTTTCTTTGCAATTTGCTCTTTTCTTTTCTTGCTGTTTGCTAAAATTTCATCTTTCTGTTCAACCAGCTTTTCAAGGGTCATACCTTGTATCCATGTATAACCTTGTCCGCCTTCTTGTTTTTCCATTTCAACTGCTATTGCAAATTCTTTAGGGTGTCTTTCAGATAGCCCTATCCACTCTTCTCGGCGTTGAAAAAAGCAAAAGAAGCATCCTGAACGGCTACGCCATTCGTAATACTCTGGAATACCTACCGTTTCTCTCAATAAACTAAAAATATCTTCCCTAACTAAACCATCTTCAATAAAAGGGTAAACTGGTTTGATATTTTTTTTATTACTAATATAACCTTCACGATTTTCATCGGCACGAATACCAATATAAGAAATACATTCGTCATCGCCAATAAATTCCTCAAAAGGGGCTAACTTCATGTCTTTAGTGCACCAACGCTGTTGTGGCGATGGCAACATTCCATCTTTCATCTTAAGATGATGAAAAAAGTCTTTCTTATTCTCATTTCCTAATTTTTTTATTTCTTGACCTAGATAGATTTCTAATTTATCCAAAAAAGTATAAATTTCGGGTAATTCTACCCCTGTATCTGTAAAAAAATATTCTATCTCAGGAATTTTATTTTGTTGTTTAAGGTATATCGCCAAAGCTGCACTATCCTTGCCACCAGAAATACCCAACACATGTCTTATTTTTTTACTCATTTTGTGCCTGTTCTAATAAATTACCAATAACTCGTTTGTCTATGCCTCTTATCAACTCCCCCATAATTTCTTCTTTATTTGATGCCTCTTTTAATAACACTTGAATTTCGTTTTTAATTTGTTCATCTTCAAAGCTAAGGCGTTTATTTTGAATATGAACTGCGTATAAATTGACAACTAAATTGCTATTTTCAGATAATAATTTCATTGATGCTGCACTGTCTGTATCACTCCATTCTTTAGGGGTTTTATTCATTACAAAGGTAAATAATCTCGCAAAATAATCATCAACACCGCCATATTCTTGTGCGATATTAAAAATAAATGTGGTAATTTTTTTGTTAATAACATAATGCTTTAAAGAATTTCCATATTCCACTAATTTGGTTTTAACTTGTGCTTTTTCTTCTTTATTGACGCTTAATTTTTCAGCCAATACCTCTATCTGACTTTCAATCATTTTTTCATAAGCATTTTTAATTTCTTGTAATGATTGCTTTATTACACCACCAAAACCCTCGGCATTGCTTTTATCAAAACCGCATACTTCTGGTAACTTTCTAAATAATAAGTCTTGAGGGCTTTTGTTATTTTTAAAGGCATCCCTTACTTTTTGTGCAACATCAGAAATATCTTTAGTTTGTTTGGTGTAAGGTGGAATATCTTTTATAAACATTGCCATTGCTTGGAATAATTTTGGTGCACTTGGTGCGCTCTTACCGTCTAGTAAACTCTTTTCGTATTCCTGTAAAAATGATTGGGTAATACCTTCTATTTTGAATTGTTGGAAAGTAAAGGTATCTGGGCGTTTTAAAAAACGCTCCAAATGTTCGGTTGTAAAATACGGCACATAAAAACGGTCTTCGTAAACAGCGATTTCATCTTTATAAAATAAATAAACGGCAATATAAAAAATAGGCAATACTGGCTTTTTAACGCCAAAAGGTGGCAAAGTTAAAACTTCATCTAAAGTGGAAAAATTTTGCGCCTGTTCTTTGGCATCGTTAAAAAATTTTTCTATTCTTTTCCACACTTCTAAATAATTGGCATCTTTTTTAGGTGGTGTAATTTTCCAGCCACTTCCTATTTTTCTATGCATACCACTGTTTTCCAAAATGGCTTTATACATACTTTTTTCTGCGGGATATTTTTCAATACCTAGGTCTTGTTTATCAGAATTATTTAATAATGCTATTAGTAACTTCTTACGACCTGCATTCGCTTGTGCTGATGGATTGTTTCTATTAATAAGTTCATTTTTAACAACTGGCGTTTGATAATAAATATCCTCCAATGTGCGAGAAAGTAATTTTTGAATGTCTCTTTTATTGTTTATACCTTTCTGAACTTGATTGTGTTGATACCAGTGGCAATTGATGGGATTTTCTACAATTTTATTCAGTTCATTGGTTGTCTCCCTTTCAACATTGGCCGAATATATTCTAATTTCTCTTTGTACTACCGGGTCTTGTTGAACAACTGGATTATGTACTTTTATATATTCTAAAGCTGTTTGATTTCTAACAACTTGTTTAATTTGTTCACTATTGCTTAATAAAACACAAATATCTTGCTGGGAAAAATGTTGCACCACCTTGGTTTTAAAGATTTTTTCATCTTTTGGTGTGTCGCTTAAACAAAAAATAATTCTTGGGTTTACCGCCTGTTTATCTTGTTGCTTGTATTTTGATATATTAATAAAAAATGGTTCAAAATAAAACAAACTGTGTTTTTCGATTGAGTATTTTTTTGCGACAAATGGCAAAAAAACTGAGGTTTCATTTAATTTATCCGCAACATTTAATACACATAGTTGCGCTTCTTGATGGGCTAATTCGGCATTTATGTCAAAATCACTGCCCTGCCATACGCGATATTCATTGTTAAATTTTCGATAATAAACAATTGATTGTTTTTCAAGGTTTAGGATATTTTCTTCAAAAAGACCATCACACAACTTTAACAATGTCGTTGATGCGGGAATTTTGCTGATGATATTTAATAAGCCAATGGTTTTGAGTAAATTTATCTCTTTGGTATTGCTTGTTGAAAATCGTTCTATCGCACTATTAGCCTCAACTACTGTTCTTTGCACCTGCAAATCATTGGTTAATATTTGACCTGTTAAAAAGTAATCAAAAATATCAGCTGGCAAGATAAATTCCCCTGCCGTTAGTTCGTCTAATTTTTTAGTCAATGAAAAGGGTTCTGATCCACCTAAATAATTGAATAAAGTTCTCTCATTTTGAGCGACTTTTTGGCATAGAGTAGGTAGTAATAATGCTGTTACTGGATGTAATGGGTAGCAATTTTCAAATAAATTTTGTGCAGTTTCTGTGTCAAGTGAAATGGGTAATAAATTATTTTTTTGCAGGGTTTTAACTGCATTTTTTATTGTAATTTGTATGGGTTTTAGTTGTGTTTCGTTTAACTTATTTTGAAACACTCGCCCCATAATATGTAACGATTGGGTAACAGTTTCTACAAACGATAAGACCTCATACCTGCCTTGTATTTTTGCCCATTCATTTTTAAGTTTGGTGTTTAAATTTTTACCGTATTGCTCAAAAGATTGATGCAATAAAACAAACAATAAAATATTGTTATCGTAAGTCGCCTCAGCAAGTATCTGTAATAGAAAAATATCATCGCTTTCATGGCGAGCTGAATATTCTAAAAACTTACCCAACTCATCAATAACGATTAACAAGCCTTTACCGCCATTATTTTGAATATTATTTTGAATATTAACTACTAGATTACTTACTTTTGACAATGAAGCCTTATCATTAGATAATAGTTTATCAATCATTGCTATACTTGTATTGTCCACTATATTTAACACTGAATAATAATCAGCAACACTTGTTCTTAATGTCTTTAAAAATACGCTAATAAGTGAATCTGGGCTGCCTGTAATTAGCACCTCACAATAGCCGTTAGAACCCTTTAAGTGCTTATTGATATTGGTTGCAAAACCAGCGTTTTCTGTGCATAATTTTTTACACGCTAATTTACTAAGTGTTGTTTTTGGATTGCCGAGTAAATGACTTAAATAAAGGGCAAATGATGATTTTCCTGAGCCGTAAGAACCAATCAATGACCAAGCTTTATTGGTATTGGTATTTTTTTGTGTATTAATTATGTTCTGAATATTTTGCATTGCAGTTGAAGTTAAAATATAACTTTCTAGCAACGCTTGAGCCGATTTATCTCTCTCTAAATTAATAGATTTAGTGAGTGTTGTTTTGACAGAGATTAATTGATTAAGCGGCATAATATTTTTCTAAATATTCGTAGGTCTCAGTTGAGGTATTTTTATGTAGTTGAAAAATACCGGCGTCTTCTCTTAAGTAGTAGTCATTGTATTCTTGTGTTATTCTTTCTAAAATAGCAATTAACTCATCTTCTCTTATTTTTAAAGCGGGTGCGAACGCATTATCCCCATACATTAAATCTTGAATAGAAACGGTTTTACTGTCTTTAAATTTATCATTGATATTGTGAGCAATAACTTCAATTGGCGTGTTTTTTGGACTAAAGGAAAAATGATACTTTCCATCAAAATGTTTGATCAAACCCAGTAAAGATAAGGGAGACTCCAGCATATCTTCTATTTGGGTTTTTTTTGATTTGTGTGGTGCATACATCCTTAAAATCACTTGAATATCCATTTTTAAAGTCTCTTTTGACCCTTTCCAGTTATTCTCTCTTGCATAAGATAAAAAAGCATTTCCCGCCTCTTCTGCGCTGAACTCATTTTGATGAAAGTGATTAAACAACCAATAAATTGAAGTTGCTTTTTTTTTGTTTTGAGCCAGTGTTAAATGCAACAACCATAAAGAAGCATCATCCTCTAAATAAGTATCTTTTTCGTTTAAAAATTTACCAAAATCAGTGATAACATCATTATCTATCACTTTGGTTGCTTCCAGCCAATAACGGATAGCAGCAACCATATTTTTACCAACACCCAAATTAACTGTTGCATCGTCAGAGGTGAAAACCTCGGCTAATTTTTTACTGTCTTTTTCTTGTACCGCTTGAATACCTTTTGTTATCCAACCATAACGAAGTTGAAAAGAACCATGTCTGCCAATTGTAAAGGTGTTGCTCATACATATATTTATAAGAAAATTTTAATTAATTTTAACAGTTATTTGCCGAATTTGACTTAATAATTATGGTGTTTTTGTGTGATGGTCAGTTTGTTGCTGAAACTGATGAGCAACATTAAGTAATTTAGATTCTGACCAATAATTACCAATAAGTTGCAAGCCGACTGGCATTTTTTGAGAGAGTCCGGCGGGGATGCTCATTGCTGGTAAGCCTGCAAGATTGGCACTTAGAGTATAGATGTCGGCTAAATACATTGCCACTGGATCTTTAATTGCACCTAAATCCCATGCGGTAGTTGGTGAAACTGGACCCATAATCACATCAACTTCTGTAAAAGATTTTTTAAAGTCATCGCTAATTAAGTGTCTGATTTTTTGTGCTTTGAGATAATAGGCATCATAGTAACCTGCTGATAACGCGTAAGCACCGACCATAATGCGGCGTTTGACTTCACCACCAAATCCTTCTGTACGGGAACGAACATAGAGGTCTTCTAAATCTTTTGGGTTATCACAACGGTGTCCGAAACGCACGCCGTCCATTCTGGATAGATTAGAGGAGCATTCGCAGGGGGCAACGATGTAATAGGTGGGGATGGCGTAGGCTGAGTTGGGCAGGGAGATTTCTTTTACTGTTGCACCCATGGCTTCAAATTCTTTGACGGCTGCCATTATTTGAGAGGCTACGCCGTCGTTTAGTCCGTCTGAGAAGAATTCTTTTGGTATGCCGATGGTAATGCCTTTTATTGGGTCATTTAGGTTGGCGGTGTAGTCTTCGACATCGCGTTGGGCGCTGGTGGAGTCTTTGTCGTCAAAACCTGCCATTACATTGAGTGTTAGGGCGGCGTCTTCGGCAGTTTGTGTCATTGGTCCTGCTTGGTCTAGGCTAGATGCGTAGGCAATCATACCGTATCTTGAAACTCGCCCGTAGGTTGGTTTGATCCCAGTGATACCGCATAAACTAGCGGGCTGACGAATGGATCCGCCAGTATCGGTGCCTGTGGCAAAAGGGGTTAGGCGGCCTGCGACTGCTGTTGCTGAACCGCCTGATGAACCACCTGGAACTTTGTGGGTATTCCATGGGTTTAGGGTGGCACCATAGTAGGAGTTTTCTGTGCTGGAACCCATAGCAAATTCATCCATATTGGTTTTACCTAGCATTACCATATCGGCTTGATTAAGCTGGTGGCTGACGGTGGAATCGTAGGGGGCAATGAAATTATCTAGCATTTTAGAACCTGCTGAAGTTTTCACGCCATTGGTGCAAAAAATGTCTTTGTGCGCGTAGGGAATGCCTGTTAATATGCTCGTTTCGCCTTTAGCAATTTTGCCGTCGGCAATTTTTGCTTGAGTCATTGCTGATTCATCGGTTATGGTGATGAAGGCGTTGAGGTCTGAGGCGTTAATTCTGTTCAGATAGTGCTGGGTTAGTTCGACAGAGGAAAAATCTTTATTTTTTAGCCCTTGGGCTAGTTGGGCAATAGTTTTTGTGTGCATAGTTATTCAATAACGGTTGGGACTAGGTAGTGTCTGTTGTCAGTTTTAGGGGCGATTGATTGGAAGACTGTTGAGTTGTCTGTTTCAGTAACCACATCTTCTCGCAGGCGTTGGGTCATATGTAGCGGATGTGCCATTGGGGCAACACCATCAGTGTTGATTTCAGAGAGTTGCTCGGCAAGTATCAAGATATTATTTAACTCTTGCGTGGTTTTATCTAACTCATCGCCTTCAATGCCAAGTTTGGCTAAATAAGCAATTTGTTTGACTTGGGCACTATCAATCATTTTATTACAAGAATGGCACGCTATCAAACACACGCATTGGTTTGGAAAAAGAAGAGCGTAATTGAGAAATGTCTTTTTGCATCCACAACATAGATTTTTGCATACCAATCATATTGTTGTTCATTTCTTGCATATTTAGAAGCATTGGTTTCAGTGTGCTCATCTTGGTATTGATTTGTGACATATCATTGGAAATATTGTCTAAGCGGTTTAATTTGCCTGCAATTACAGACATGTTTTTGCTCATAGAATCCATATTTTTATCCATATTGCCAACTGAGCGATTCATTTGTGCAACATTTCTTGATAAGTTATCAATGCTAACTACCATAGAGGACATATTTTTACCCATTTTAGGATCCATCGAACCTGCTAATTTGGTCATATCTTGAGTAATGGAATAAATAATCATAAACCCGCCAAATGCCAATGCTCCAAAAACAACGAGTGCAGGCATAAAAAAGCGTTCAAATTTGGTGTCAGTGCGTTTGTCTGCATGTGATTCTACATTTTCTAACATTTTTTCTAAATCGGACATTTTAGTAGTGATCATTACATCGTCTTCATGCACTGCCTTGTTTTCAATGTCTTTGTTGTCTGTGTTATTTTTTGTACTCATAAAAATTCCTTAATTATTTGCTCTAAATTGTTTGGTTGATAATCATCACTGATAAACGCTTGTCCTAATTGACGCATTAGCACTAAACGCACTTCGTTGTTAATGGCTTTTTTATCAACACTCATTGCATTTGTAAAATCTTGGTAGTCTATTTTACTGTTGATAGCCACAGGTAGATTGGCTTTTTGTAATAAATATTCAACTTGTTTTACCTCTTCATTATTGATAAAACCTTCTAATTTAGATAACTTAGTTGCCATCAACATCCCTACTGCAACGGCTTCTCCATGTAAATACACACCATAACCCAAAGTGTTTTCAATCGCATGTCCAAAGGTATGCCCAAAATTAAGCAAGGCGCGTTTACCTGATTCCAATTCATCTTGAGCAACAATATCGGCTTTATCGGCACAGGATTGATAGACGGTTTCGATAATTAATGTTTTATCACGAGCCATCAACGCTTCAATATTATCTTGTAAATAAGTGAGGAAACCCACATTGCCCAATAAGCCATATTTAATGACCTCAGCCATGCCTGCTGAATACTGCCTATCGTCTAGCGTGTCCAGCGTATCCACATCAATCACCACACATTTTGGCTGATAAAATGCGCCAATCATATTTTTACCGAGTGGGTGATTAACGCCAGTCTTGCCGCCTACGCTGGAATCCACCTGTGAGAGTAGCGTGGTTGGGATTTGGATAAAATTAACGCCTCGCTGATAACTTGCTGCTGCATAACCTGTCATATCGCCCACCACGCCACCGCCAAGGGCAACGAGTGTGCAGGTGCGGTCAAAACGGGCTTCTAATAATGCGGTAAATATTGTGTTAACCGTGTCTAGAGTTTTATATTGTTCGCCATCAGGCAAAATAACCTCAGCCACTGTAAAGGCAGAAAGTAAGGCTTTGACCTTGGCAAGATAAAGGGGGGCAACGGTGATGTTGGTCACAATCATCACTTGCTTGCCAGCAATATGATTGGTGAGTAATTCTTTTTGGCTAAGTAAATTCTGCCCAATATAAATGGGGTAAGATTTTTCGCCTAAGTCGAGATTAAGTGTTTTCATTATTAATTATGCAAATTTTCTTTCTTCACCATCGCCAACAACATTTTCCACGCAACGACTACAAAGTTCAGGGTGTTCGTCATTATTACCAATGTCTTCACGATGATGCCAACAACGCACGCATTTCTGGTGTTCGGATTTTGATACCTTAATAAACACACCAGCACCTGCCTCAATGCAATCATCGGTTTTTTCGCTGATTGGATGAATTCTGGCATAAGAAGTAATAAACACAAAACGCAATTCATCGCCTAATTCTGATAATATTGCATTATCAATATTATCGGCACAATAAATATCAACCTCAACATCTAAAGACGAACCAATTTCTTTATTACGGCGTAATTTTTCTAACAGTTTGCGAATAAGTGGGCTGATAAGTGATCTGATTTCATGAATTTGAGCAATCAAATTAAAAGAAGTAGTTTCTCCAAAAGTACAATATTCAATATTCTCAGAATTAGAATTACTCCTATCCTGAGTTAAATATTCAGAAAATTCCGTGATATCATAATATTCCTCTAAAAAAATACTTTTCTTAGGTTTATTTGGCATACTCTGCCAAATTTCTTCTGCAGTAAACGACAAAATTGGTGCTATCCAGCGTACCATAGTATGAGTTAAATGATAAAGAGCAGTTTGTGCGCTACGACGCGCTAAAGAATTTTTTTTACAAGTATATTGCCGGTCTTTAATAATATCCAAATAAAAACTACCTAAAGTATTGGTGCAAAAACCAATAATTGCTTTAACAGCGGTATGAAATTGATATGTACCGTAATAACCTTGTTCGTGGACTATCTGCCTCTGTAACATTGCTGCATACCCTACAATCCATTGGTCTAATGGCAACATATCATCATGCTTAACCAAGTTATCGGCAGGAGAGAAATCGTGCATATTTGCCAACATAAAACGCATAGTGTTGCGAATTTTTCGATAGCCATCACTCGCACCTTTTAAAATCTCATCAGAAACCGTCATCTCGCTCGTGTAATCAGTGCTAGCAATCCACAAACGCAAAATATCTGCACCTAAATTATTTACCACCTTTTGCGGACTCATTACATTGCCGAGTGATTTAGACATTTTTTTACCGTCTTTATCAACGGTAAAACCGTGTGTTAATACTTGCTTATAAGGTGCTTTGCCGTTCATCGCTACTGATGAAATTAGTGAAGATTGGAACCAGCCACGATGTTGGTCAGAGCCTTCCAAATACAAATCTGCCACGGCTGATAACTCGTCTCTTTGCTTTAAAACAGCAAAATGAGAAACGCCTGAATCAAACCACACATCTAGCGTATCGGTGGTTTTATCATAATCTTTCGCCTCATCACCGAGGAAATATTCAATGCTGGATTCAAACCACGCCTCAATACCATTTTGCTCAATCTTATCCGCCACAGTGGCAAATAATTCCTGCGTATTAGGGTGCAATTCACCCGTTTGTTTATGTACAAACAGCGTGATTGGCACGCCCCAAAATCGTTGGCGAGAAATACACCAATCTGGGCGATTACCCACCATCAGTTCAATGCGTTTTTTGCCCCAATCGGGTATCCATTCTACTTTTGGGATTTCTGCATTGACGGTATCACGCAAGCCACTTTGCTGCATAGACACAAACCACTGCGGCGTTGCTCTAAAAATAACAGGTGTTTTGTGTCGCCAGCAATGTGGGTAAGAATGCATCAATGGCTCGTGCTTAATTAAAGTATTTGTCTTTGCTAAAATTTCAATCACGCTGGCATTGGCTTTAAAAATAAACTGTCCGCCAAGCAATTCGGTATCTTCAAAAAATACCCCACGACCATCCACAGGACACTCAACGGGTAAATCATATTTCAAACCCACCGCATAGTCTTCCTGACCATGTGCAGGTGCGGTGTGTACTGCCCCTGTGCCTGCCTCAGTAGTAACATGGTCGCCCAAAATAATCGGCACTTGCTTGTCATAAAATGGGTGCTGTGCTTTTAAACCCTCAAGTTCGCTGCCCAAAAAAGTCTGCTCGCCAACAGTAGCACTTTGCATATCATAACGAGAAAGTGCATTTTCAGCCAAGGCTTGTGCCAACAATAAATATTCATCGCCCGTATCAACCAATACATAGTCTAATTCAGGATGCAAAGCAACGGCTTCATTTGCAGGCAATGTCCATGGTGTGGTGGTCCAAATAACGATGGATACGGGTTTGTCAACACCAAATAGCGTGTTATCAAGCAAGGTAAATTTAACATCAATCGCATCGGATTGTTTGTCCTTATATTCCACTTCTGCCTCTGCTAACGCCGAGCCGCACTCGGTGCACCAATGCACAGGTTTGTATCCTTTAGACACATGTTTATTCTCAACCATCTTGCCTAAGGCACGCACAATATTTGCCTCATAAGCAAAGTCTTTGGTCAAATAAGGATTATCCCAATCGGCAAAAATACCCAAGCGTTGAAAATCAGTTTTTTGTTTGGCAACTTGCGTATCGGCATATTTTCTGCACTCAGCTCTAAAGGCATTGGCATCAATTTTATGCCCAACTTTGCCTTTTTTCTTTTCAACATTGAGTTCAATCGGCAAACCATGGCAATCCCAACCTGGCACGAGCGGTGCATCAAAGCCAGACAAAGACTTGGATTTAACAATAATATCTTTCAGCACCTTATTGACCGCATGACCAATATGAATATCCCCATTTGCATACGGCGGACCATCATGCAAAATAAACTTTGGCTTACCTTTGTTGTGCTTACGAATTTGAGTGTATAAATCGTCATCTTGCCATTTTTGCAAAAATCCACCCTCTCGATTGGCGAGATTGGCTTTCATGGCAAACTGGGTAAACGGTAAATTTAGAGTGGATTTGTAATCAGACATTGGCTCTTAAACAGTGCTAAAAAAAACATTATTATACTTGATGTAAAAGGTATTTAGCCTTTCAAATTAACTGCATCTAAGAGCAATTTCACTTGCCCTGGTTTTAGGTATTCATGCTGATTGGCTTTGAGTTTGTCAGGTAAGCGAATTTCACCAAAACGAATGCGAATGAGGCGAGAAACTTTAAAACCTAGTGCCTCCCACAGGCGGCGCACTTCTCGTTTTCGACCTTCTTTCAGCACTACTTTATACCAACGATTTGCACCCATTCCACCGCCGACTGTCACCCGAGAGAATTTGGCAAAACCATCTTCCAACTCTATACCTTCGGTCAGTTGCTTCAAATCTTCGTTTTCTACTTGTCCCAGCACACGCACCGCATATTCACGGTCAATTTCAGAACTTGGGTGCATTAATTTATTGGCTAAATCACCGTTATTGGTGAACAATAATAAACCCGATGTGTTGAGATCCAAACGCCCTACCATTACCCAGCGCGATTCTTTGGGTAATAATTCGTACACACTTTTACGCCCTTCTTCGTCTTTGTTTGAGCAAATAATGCCTGCTTGTTTATTCAGAATAAGTACTTTAGTCTCTTCTTCCTTATAACGCCCAAGGTCAATTTTTCGACCATCAATTTTGACCGTATCCGTAATCTCAGCCTTATCGCCGATATTCGCTGTTTTATTATTAACTTCAATACGCCCTTGTTCAATCAAACGCTCTGCCCAACGACGAGAACCATAACCTGCTGTGGCAATTAATTTTTGTAGTCTATCCATTGAGAATATTAATAAATTTCTCAAACTCAATATAAAGATTGGGATTGTTATTTTGCTTCCTAAGATACACAACAAAAGGTTCGGATTGTTTATAAATTGCAATAATCATAGACTTCTGTGATTTTTTAATCATCTCAATATCGTAAATATCTGCATTCACACCAACACTGATGTTTTCATAATGAGACCTTTGCATAAATAGGGATGATTAGCAAAATGACAGATTTTATTAAATTGGAAATTTTTTAAATCCACTCCTAGCAGGGCTAAGGGTGTTTTTAAAAAGTTTGTAATTTGATGAAAGATGGCGTTTTGCTAATCATCCCTATTTATGCAAAGGTCTCCTTATGTTTTATCGTGTTGTTAATCAACTAAGGGTCATTATATCATAAAAATGTTCCGTCTTTAGTAAACAATACCCATGGCTTCTCTGACTTCTGCCATGGTTTCTTGAGCAACACCACGGGCTTTTTCAGAGCCTTCGTGGATGATTTGTTTGATGAGCTCAGGGTCAGATTGATATTTAGCAATGCGTTCTTGCATTGGGCTTAATTCTTCTTTTATCGCATCAATGATAGGTTGCTTACATTCGATACAGCCCATTTTCGCATAGGTGCAACCGTCTTGTACCCAGTCGCAAGTTTGTGCGTCAGAATAAATTTTATGCAATTGCCAAACTGGGCATTTTTTTGGATCACCAGCATCGGTTAATTTTACTCGGGCTGGGTCGGTCGGCATACGCTTCACTTTGGTTTCAATTTCTTCTGAAGTATCGCGTAAAGAGATAGTGTTGCCATAAGATTTACTCATTTTTTGCCCATCTAAGCCTGGCATTTTTGAGGCTTTTGTAAGGATTGATTCTGGCTCAGGCAAGATAATTCTACCAACACCTTCAACATAACCTAACAATCTTTCTCTATCGCCCAAAGTAATATTTTGCTGCTCCCTGAGTAAGGCTTGTGCTTTATACAAAGCTTCTAAATCCCCTGTTTCTTGGTAGCTTTTACGCAATGAACGATAAGATTTTGCTTGTTTTTTGCCCATTTTAGTAACAGCTAGCTCGGCTTTTTCTTCAAAATCCGCCTCTCGTCCATACACATAATTAAAACGCCTGGCGACTTCTCGTGTGAGTTCGATATGGGCAACTTGGTCTTCGCCCACTGGCACCAAACCTGCTTTGTAAATCAGAATATCAGCACTTTGTAATAATGGATAACCCAAGAAACCATAAGTGCCCAAGTCTTTAGTTTTAAGTTTTTCTTGCTGGTCTTTATAAGACGGCACTCGCTCTAACCAAGACAGTGGCGTGGTCATTGATAGCAATAAATGCAACTCTGCATGCTCTGGCACTTTTGATTGCACAAAAATCGTTGAGGTATTTGGATTGATACCCGCTGCCAGCCAATCAACCACCATTTCTGAGACATTACCTGCAAGGTCTATTTTGTCAGAATAATGCGTGGTAAATGCGTGCCAATCGGCGACAAAAAAGTAAGAATCATACTCATTTTGTAATGTCAGCCAATTTTTCAATACACCATGATAATGCCCTAAATGCAATGCACCTGTAGGTCTCATTCCTGATAAAACTCTATTTTCCATTAATTATTTCCAATCCTGTTATGACTAAATTTTGGCAATATTCGGCTAGTTTAATGTTAACCAATTTTTGCCCCCCGCCTGTTATTAAAATCTTACCTGAAAACGCTTTACAACGGCTTTCAATGTAATCACTCAACATATTTTCTGTGCCTAATTGCCACGATTTTTGACTGTCATTGCCAGCAAATTTTTTACCCGCTTGCAATTGACAAAGCCCTGGTGCAATACCGCCGTCAATATGCTTGCCATGCTGCACAATATCAATAGTCACAAAGGTCCCTATATCTATTAGCATAAAATCTTGCTCAGGATATTTTTCAATACCTGCTACCAATCCTAAAAAACGGTCAACACCTAATTGTGCTAAATTATAATCAAAAACTAGACCTGTATAAGCCTTAGGTTGAATAATAATGGGATTAGAAAAATGCGCAATCAGTTGCTGATTTGCCACACAGGCAATGCTGCTGGTTTGATGTTGCGGTATGGCATTGGGCTGAAAATTTTTAATCTCAACACAGTAGTAATCATTGCCAATCTTCCAACCAATGCAACTGTTTCCAATATCAACAAATAAATGACTAGACACCATTAATCAAAATATGTGCATAAATACTGGCGCCGTATCCTAATGCAATCACGGGCGTCCATTTCAGATGTGAGACAAAAGTGTAAAGCCCTTTTGATTGCCCCATCAAAGCCACACCTGCTGCTGAACCAACTGCAAGCAAACTACCGCCCACACCTGCAGTCAAGGTAACCAGTAACCATTGACCTTGGCTCATCTCAGGGTTCATTGTCAGTACGGCAAACATCACTGGGATATTATCAACTACTGCTGATAAAACACCAATCAAAATATTAGCATTAGTGGCACCGAGTGTGGCATACATTACTTCTGAAGTAATCGCCAAATAGCCCATAAAGCCCAAACCGCCAACACTTAAAATCACTCCGAAAAAGAACAACAAGGTATCCCATTCAGCCCTTGCTACTTTTTTGAAAATATCAAAATCATCATCTGCCTTTTGGTGGATAAAGAACGACACTATCATCAAATAACTCAACCCCAGCATCATACCCATCGCAGGGGGCAAGTGTAAGAAGTTATGAAAACCAACAGCGGTTGCAATTGTCAAAATAAATAACGCAACAATCCATATCCCTCCCTTGTTAATTGTTACGACACCCTTTGTTGCGGAAGGAGATTCATTTTCAATGAAAAAGTGCATAATTGCTGCTGGCACGATAAAGTTAATCAATGAGGGGATGAATAAAGTAAAGAATTCTGAAAATTCAACAATGCCTTTTTGCCAAACCATTAGCGTGGTAATATCACCAAATGGACTGAACGCACCGCCTGCATTCGCTGCCACGACAATATTAACAAAGGCAATAGACACAAAACGCACATTACTGCCACCGATTGCCATTACCACTGCCCCTGTAATTAATGCAGTGGTTAAATTGTCTGCAATGGGTGAAATAAAGAACGCCAAAAAGCCTGTAAGCCAAAACAATTGTCTAAATGATAAGCCTTGACTAATCAGCCAAACTTTGAGTGCCTCAAAAACTTGTCGCTCTCTCATCGCTTCAATATAAGTCATTGCCACCAATAAAAACAAAAATAACTCTGCATATTCTAACAAATTATGTCGTAATGCTATTTCTGTGCCGTGTGGTAGCCCCTGAGAAGTATATACCCAGGCAATCATCGCCCAAATAATCCCTGCCACAAAAATGACTGGTTTGGATTTTCTAAAACAAGTAAATTCTTCCACCATCACCAAAATATAAGCAACAGCAAATAAGGCTAATGACACATAACCTACCCAATGACCTGTTAAATCAAGTGTTTGCTCTGTACCGCTGTTGGCAAAGGCAAAAACAGGGAATAGCAATGGCAAGAATACCAAAATTTTAGTTAGTTTCATAAGTTTTTAGTGTGAAAAATCAGTCAATTCAAGTAACTTGATTGGCTTATTGTTAATAAAAAGAGTTTGCCCTCTTTCAGCAATCTTCAAAACTGCAAAAAAACAATATTTTACTTGATTTAACACCGTTCCTACCGTTTTCGTGTCGTCTTCTAATGTTATTTTATCGAGTGGTAAGACTTCAAAATCGCATTCAAATTGATACAATCTTTTCTTTGGTTTTCCCAGATAATGCACGCGTGCCACCACTTCTTGCCCAGGGTAACAGCCTTTAGTAAAACTCACGCCGACTTCATCAATATCTAAATTAAGGTCTTGTGGGATGAATTTCTCACTGGTTACCAGTGTTATCTGTACCCCCTCAGCAGGATTTTCCTGATGGTTAACCCCACTAAAAATCACTTCGGCATTCAGTGCAAACATTTTCAAGCGATTGTGCACCACTGTTTGCAAGTCTGGGGCAAAATCCAAATAAAAATCATCTCCCTGCTTTTGCACCCATATCAATGCAATAATACGACCCTGATGTTGGCAATAAGCATTCAGTTGCCATTCCCCATCGGCAATTTTATCAATATCATTTGACAATTGCCCTTGTAGAAAACTTTGTGCATCTTTGCCGCTGACTTTGAGTTTTGGTGTTCTTTTTAACATAAGCGGTAGATTATACCCTTTTCAGCAGACGAAAAAAAACCGAGACTTACTCTCGGTTCTTTTTAACCAATATTGATTATTTTAATGCCATGCAATCATCGTTAATAACATTGGAATTGAAAGAATGACATTAATTGATGAAGCTAAAGCTGCATTCTTTTTAGCCGTTGCAATTTCTTCCGCTGTTGCTTCTTTCATACCTAAGATTTTTTGCTGATTTGGCCAGATAATAAACCACACATTAAACGCCATAATTGTGCCCATCCACGCACCAATGCCAATCACTTGATAACCGTCTGCAAGTGAAAATGCACTAATAATACCACTCATACCACGAGATTGTAACGCTAACAATACCAAGCCTAAAACCCAAGTCGTAGCTGCCGCCATACGAAACCACAATAACGCTCTTGGTGCAATATATTTACCAATCGCTGCTGGACCTGGTCCATCATCATCAGCCAACGCCTCTCCCATTGCAGGCACTTGCACAAAATTAAAGTAATAAAGCAGACCGATCCAAACAATACCTGCCAATACATGCAACCAAACGCTAAGTGCATAATGCTGATTAACGATAGCATCCATACCCACAAAATAAACCACAATTGCAGTGGTAACAAAACCAAGTGCAACCTTACACTGAATTAAATTAATACGATTAAACATACTTTTCTCCTTAATTATAAAGTTGACAATTATAATAGGTTATTTACTTATATTGCTACTAATTTTATTCTGCAGGTATCGCAAAGAAAATCACATAAAGTAGGATAATTGAAATAACGATATAAAGCACCCTTTGCACAATTGTCATACGAGATTTAGCTGGGCAATCTTGGCGACAATAATATAGTGCTAATAGGGTTTGTGATAAATAATAAGTCGCAAACGCTTTAGAAGCCAAAGCGATTATCCCCATCAAATCCACACTCCAAACCAGCAAAATGGCACACATCGAAACACCAACATAAGCAACTTTGGTTGATAAACGCTTATTGCTATTTTCATTAAGAAGACCGCCTGCACCACCTGTATCGGCAATGGCAGCACTGAATTGGCTCATTACCGCAGCAACCATTAACATCAATGGCAATATAAGTGCGGCTGAACCTGTGGCATCAATAATATCTGCTAACTCCACCTGCATTAAATCTATATTTTGCACAATTGGCATAAATAAAATAACCGACACCACATATAATATACCCGAGATTATTTGCGCATTACGCATACTATCAACACGAATTTTAGCAGAATATTTTTCGCCAATAAATCGTGAAGTTTCAAAGCCCTGTACCACTAACAAAGCACCTGCCAACATTTGTATTTGCGTAGAAATTGGTCTTTGCTGATGCACAAATTCAAGCGTCTCGCCTCCTGCCAAAAAATTCATTCCAAATACGCCTAAGCCAATCAGCAACGCCACAATAATTGCTAATTGCACTGTCATTGATAACGATTCTAACTTTTCTAATCCACTCAAGCCTTTGATATAGCCCACTACAGCGATAAAAATAATAATACTGGTCGTCATCCAGCGCTCATAAATGAGGCTGGAAATACCCAAATAATTCAAAGAAAAAGACGACAGTAAAGATAAATAAAACGCGACAGCAACCATATAAGCCAATACCAAAACAATGTTGCCAATATATTCAATTTCTTTAGTTCTTTTTAACAGTGTACCGTCAGCAATTCGTGGCTCAACATGGCAAATGTTAAAGCGAATCACATGCCCAATACCATACGCCAGTAAAACAATACCTAGCACAGCAAGTGGCGAAAGTTTGCCGACAATACTTGCCAACAACGGTGCCATAATCAAAAATCCACTGCCAACAATAGACGAAAGTGGTGTTAACATCGCTTGCCATTTTTGATTGTTTCTCAATACAGGGCGTGACAAAAAGACGATAACCATAAGTGAAGTTAGTACCAATAAACCATTAAAAACTATCTCATTTCCCATTGTCAATACACCTTAAAATATTGTCAAAATTATACATAAAGAGACCTTTGCATAAAGTATGAATAATCATCAAAACGCCATCTTCCATCAAATTACAAACTTTTTAAAAACACCCTTAGCCCTGATAGGAGTGGATTTAAAAAATTTCCAATTTAATAAAATCTGTCATTTTGCTAATCATCCCTATTTATGCAAAGGTCTCATAAAATAAATCGAATGCCTGAATTACCTGAAGTTGAAACCACCAAACGCGGGCTTGAACCGCTAATTGTCAATCAAATCATTGAACAAGCAGTTTTATATCGTGCCAATTTACGCTGGGAAATTCCCAAACATCTGCCAACAACACTTGCCAATCAAATGGTTAATTCAATTGCAAGACGAGGTAAATATTTACTGATTAAATTTAAAGTTGGCACGCTGATTATTCATTTGGGAATGAGTGGCTCAATTAAAGTGGTGAATAACAATACGCCACTCAAAAAACACGACCATTTTGAATTGTCCTTTACCAATGGAAAATCTATGCGTCTAAATGACCCTCGTCGGTTTGGTGCAGTGCTATTTTCCGCAGACAATACCCATTCTTTATTAGACAGTTTGGGTGTTGAGCCATTGGAAAATTTATTTGATGACACCTACCTATATAATAAGTCACGCAAAAAACAACAAAACATCAAAGCCTTTATTATGGACAGCAAAATAGTGGTTGGCGTGGGCAATATTTACGCCTGTGAAAGTTTGTTTTACGCTGGCATTGACCCTAAACGCAAAGCAGGTAGTATCAGCAAAAAACGCTATGCAATACTAACGCAGCGTATCAAACACATTCTCACTCAAGCCATCAAAGCAGGTGGAACAACGCTACAAGATTTCTCCTCTGTCGATGGTCAACCCGGTTATTTCTCACAAACTTTGTCCGTGTATGGGCGTGAAAATGAAAACTGCACGCAATGTAACGGTAAAATAATGCGTTTTACACAAAATCAACGGTCTTCGTTTTATTGCCCATCATGTCAGACATAATCACGCCACGAGAAATGCTAGAAAGCAATTGTAGCACCAATTCAGAACCTTTTGCTTTGCAAAATTTAGGTAATTATATGGAACCTGAGTTCAGTGAAAACTGTATTTTAATTATCGACCCTGGAATGAAACTTCATCTGCGTGCCTATGCTGTGGTGCGTTATAACGGCGAACTGTATTTCCGTCAATACATTGAACGAGGGGCAAATAAATTTTTAGTGCCACTCAATATACAACACGATGAAATTGAACTTGATGGTGAATTTGAAACCATTGGTTGCGTGGTACAACAAAAACAACGCAAGCAAAAAGCCCTACATTATTATCATTTAAACCCAAAAACCAAAGAAATGGATTTTACCATCTCTGGAAAAATCAAAGAAAAAGGAGAATAATATGGAAAAGAAAATACATTTAAGAGTCAGTCTCATTGAGACCTTTGCATAAATAGGGATGATTAGCAAAATGACAGATTTTATTAAATTGAAAATTTTTTAAATCCACTCCTAGCAGGGCTAAGGGTGTTTTTAAAAAGTTTGTAATTTGATGAAAGATGGCGTTTTGATGATTATTCATATTTATGCAAAGGTCTCTCATTATGTCAATATTTATGATTGGCATTATGTCGTTTGTTGTTACCTATCTAAACATCGGCTGGATTGAGCAAACGGTTGGTAAATGGTTGTCTAGTTTTGGAATTGCTTGGCTGGTCGGCTTTCCACTATTGTATATATTTTCACCGATTTTTAAAAGAAAAATTGTTAAGTCGCTATCCAAATAAGGTGTGCCATTCTGCCTGAATTTGCACCATCTCGGCGATAAGAAAAATAATCTTCCTCTTGTTCAACCGTGCATTGTCCGCCTCCTGTGATAGCTTTAACGCCCAAATCATTTAAAATAATGCGTGCCGCTTGGTAAATATCTAAATGATATTTTGTCCCTTTTTGCGTGAATGCTGCACCGAGTTTTCTATCTTTAGCCGTAAATCGTTCAAACACCTCTCCTCCCACTTCAAGGTTTTTTACAGAAATCGCCGCACCAAAATGTATCCGCAAATCCCTATTATCAAATGACTGAATAAATGCTTCAATCACCCCGTTTAAAATCCCCTGCCAACCCGCATGTGCAACGCCCACTTGCGTACCCGACTGATTAGACGCAAAAATAGGCAAACAATCCGCCGTCATCACCGCACAAACCACACCTTTTTTACGCGTAACAATCGCATCCCCCTCACAATCGTGAGAATTTGCATCAAGACAAATATTGGAATGCGTTTGACTTAACCATTTTGGCATACTGGGTAAATTAAAGCGTTGCACCAACAATTTTCGATTATGCATAACAGCATCAAGGCTATCACCCGTATGCGTCGCAAGATTAAAATTTTCATATCCATCAACACTCGCCCCGCCTATTAAATACCTTGGCGTCGTTAATAACCTCACATTATTTGGAAAATCAAACCGCATCATTAAGTATGTAAGAGGTTCAATCTCTTACACAGGATCATATTTTTCTAAAACATCAAGAATATCTCGCATATCTTGTGGTAATGGTGCTTTCCATGACATTTTTTCTCTGGTAATTGGGTGTATTAGCGTTAGCTTTTTGGAATGTAGCGCTTGGCGTTTAAAGCCTTTTAATGCATCTTTTAATACTTCATCTGCCTTTTTTGGAAAACGAGTTTTGCCTCCATACATAGGATCAGCCAGTAAAGGATGTCCAATATGCGACATATGCACACGGATTTGATGAGTGCGTCCTGTTTCCAAAATCGCCTTAATATGTGTATGGTGTGCAAATCGTTCAATCACCCGATAATGCGTAGTTGCCTCTTTACCCTCGCCTTCCTCAGCCACCGCCTGTTTAATGCGGTCTTTTGGGTCGCGTCCAATCGGCGCTTCCACTGTGCCGCCCGAAATCATATGTCCATATACAATTGCCGAATATTCCCTATCAATTTGATGCTCTTGCAACTGCTCTACCAAGTTTTTCTGTGCTAATTCACTGCGTGCTACCACCATTAAACCCGAAGTATTTTTATCCAAGCGATGAACAATACCCGCCCTATCAAGTTTTACCAACGATGAGTCAAAATACAATAACGCATTTGCCAATGTCCCCGTCCAATTACCTGCTCCTGGATGTGTTACCAATCCAACTGGCTTATTAACAATAATAATATCCTCATCCTCATAAATCACATCAATCGGAATGTCCTCACCCACCCAATCATTGGTTTTTTCTTTTTTAATCTCAAGCACCACAATCTCACCGCCCAACACTTTATCTTTAGGTTTAAATGATTTTCCATTAATAAAAGCACTGCCCGCTTTCACCCAAGCTGTGATTTTGGAACGAGAATAATCCGGCAACATAATTGCTAATGCACTGTCAATGCGTTGTCCGATTAGACGGTCTGGAATAATGATATTAAGTTGATTCATATTTTTTTTAACTGAATATTTTAAAAGAGACCTTTGCATAAATAGGGATGATTAGCAAAATGACAGATTTTATTAAATTGGAAATTTTTTAAATCCACTCCTAGCAGGGCTAAGGGTGTTTTTAAAAAGTTTGTAATTTGATGAAAGATGGCGTTTTGATGATTATTCATATTTATGCAAAGGTCTCTAAAAATTTAACGCAGTCAAAAAAGAAAAAGACGCAGCGTAAAATGGGTAATTTGGTGTCCCGTAGGAGATTTGAACTCCTGTCGTTAGGATGAAATCCTAAAGTCCTGGGCCAGCTAGACGAACGGGACAACTGGTATTTTACACTTTTTTAAGACCAAAAAAAAAACGGCTCAATTAAAAATTGAACCGTTTTGATATTTGGTATCGCCTAGGAGAATCGAACTCCTCTTACCAGGATGAAAACCTGGAGTCCTAACCGATAGACGAAGGCGACATAACATTTTCTTTACTTGGTGGAGCTAAGCGGGATCGAACCGCTGACCCCGACACTGCCAGTGTCGTGCTCTCCCAGCTGAGCTATAGCCCCAATGAAAAACTAGATGCTAAGCAAAAAGAGGTAAATTATAGTCTCTATGCCAAATTAGTCAAGTTAAAATAGCGTTATGTTGAAAAAAAAATACATAGAAAAATCGTTCACTTTAGAAATTCTTTATCATATCGGTGCATTAGAAGATTCAATTCATTTTATTTTTGACCATGATAGTAAAACTTGTGCCATTGTTGATCCTGCGTGGGATGCATCGTTATTTATCCAACGCATTAATAACAAAGGTTATAAACTTACTGATATTTGGCTAACGCATTGGCATTTTGACCATACCAATGCAGTGGATGAAATTGTGGAAAAAACAGGGGCGAAAGTTACTATAGGTGTTAATGAAGTGCCTTATTTGCAAATTGACAGTGTGCCTGAAACTGTTGAAAATAATGACACTATTTTTATCGGTAATACAGCGGCCAAAATTATCAATACACCAGGTCATAGTGCTGGCGGAATTTGCTATTTATTAGATGGGCATATTATTGTTGGCGATACTTTGTTTGTTTATGGGGCAGGACATTGTTCATTGCCTGGTGGCAATATAAGCGAGTTGTTCCATTCTATGCAAAAACTCAAGCAAATTGATGATACAGCGATGCTACATTGTGGGCACGATTACGGTTGCAAAATTGAAACCACAATGGGGGAGCAAAAACAAGGGAATGCTTATTTGTTGATTGATAATGAGGCGGACTTTGTGCGTTTTGTAGAAGGAATGTCGGTTGGTCAATATCCTTATCCAACTGAAGCATTGACCAAATCTGAGATTCAAGCAATGTTATGATTGGTTTTTTCGGTGGCTCATTTGATCCTGTGCATTATGGGCATTTAAAAATGGCTCGTGCGATTAAGCAAGAATTGGGTTTAAGTCAACTTTTTCTAATGCCATGTAAAACACCAGTGCATAAAAACAAATTGCATTTTTCTAATCAACAGCGTCTTAAAATGCTCAATTTGGCACTGCTTGAATTTAATGAATTAAAAATTGACACGCGTGAAATGGATAGGCAAAGTGCTTCCTACACCATTGACACACTCAAACAAATCAAAGCAGAATACCCAGATGAAAAGATTTTCCTGATTATCGGAGAAGACAGTTTTAATACACTCGAAACTTGGAAAGACTACTCACAATTCAGCAACTATGCACAATTGGTAGTGTTACCCAGACCTACTTATGCAAGAGGTTCAACCTCTTGCATTGATGTTATTTTTGCACAAACGCCGTTGGTTGATGTTTCTTCTACGCAAATTCACGCTAAAATAGTCGCTGGTGAGAATCTTGATGGCTTGTTGCCTGAGAATATTATTAATTATTTAAGTAAATTATGAATTTAAAAGAACAACTGAACGCCGTTACTGGCATTATTGACGAACTCAAAGGTGAGGAGGTCGTTACTTTGAAAATCTTGGATCAAAGTGCAGATATTGAGGCAATTGTGATTGCCACAGGTCGTTCTACTCAACATGTGCGAGGCATTGCCAATAATGTGAAAATTGAAGCTAAACGCCTAGGTATGAAAGTCGTCGGCATC
Source organism: Candidatus Thiodubiliella endoseptemdiera (assembly GCF_964212635.1). Lineage (NCBI taxonomy): Bacteria > Pseudomonadati > Pseudomonadota > Gammaproteobacteria > Pseudothioglobaceae (SeqCode) > Candidatus Thiodubiliella > Candidatus Thiodubiliella endoseptemdiera. Next base: position 1,727,318 of record NZ_OZ156463.1, on the reverse strand, counting down.
GAAGGTGCTGAAACGGGGCATTGGATGTTAATTGATTTGGCGGAGGTAATTGTCCATGTGATGACCGAAAAAACCAGAGAATTTTATAAGCTAGAAAAATTATGGTCTGGTACAGATGAAGAAAAAGACAGAGACCCAATCAAGGATAATAACGCATAAATGCGTATAAATTTGATTGCCATTGGTAAGAAAATGCCTGGTTGGATACAGACAGGGATTGATTATTATCAAAAGCAACTACCTAGGGAGATGAATTTTAATTTAATCACTCCTGAAGGGCAAAAACGCAAAAATACCAACATCAAACAAGTCAAAGAAACAGAAGGCGAACTGTTATTGAAAAATAGCACCGGCTCAAACATTATTATCGCCTTTGACGAACACGGCAAACAAAACACCACCAAGGAAATTGCCAAGGCAATGGAAAATTGGCAACAAAATGGCGACACTGTCTCATTGCTAATCGGCGGTGCTGACGGTTTGAGCGATAGCGTTAAAAAACAAGCCACCCAATTATGGGGTTTATCCAACCTCACCTTGCCACATTCGATGGCACGATTATTAACCGTGGAGCAGATTTATCGCGCCCACTCATTATTAACCAATCATCCATACCATAGGGAGTAATTTATGCAATTAGAATTAATCAGTTTCAAACTTTGTCCATTTGCACAGCGGGCAATCATCTCACTCAATGCACAAAATATCGATTTTAAAATGACTTATATTAACCCAATGAATCCACCCGATTGGTTTAAGGAAATATCACCAACGGGTCAAGTGCCTCTATTAAAAGTAGATGATACCCCCATTTTTGAATCGCTGGTAATCACTGAATTTATCAATCAAATCAGCACTGAAAATTTCCACCCTACTGACATTGTTAAAGCGGCCAATAATCGCTCTTGGATTATTTATTCGTCTGATATACTCGGCAATATGTTTACTATTATTACTGGCGATGAAGAAAAATTTAACTCAGCGAAAACTGAATTAATGGAAAGATTCGCAAAAGTCGGTGCGGCAAAGGCTCAAGGGAAATTCTTTAATGGCGATGAATTTAATATGATTGATGCGGCTTTTGCCCCTATTTTTATGCGTCTTGCATGGATTAATGAATTTACCGACAACGCAATTCCCTTGACAGAATTACCTGAAATTGCTGCATGGAGTGATGCAGTTTTAGCCTTGGATGTGGTAAAAAATTCTGTGGTTGATGGCTTGGATGATGTCTATTTATCCAACATTGAAAATCGTGAAGGGTATTTGTCCACTTTGCTGATTGATTAATTTTTAAAGGAGAGATGAGAATGAACTGGCGACTTAATGTAGAGAAAAAATTTGAAAATTTAGCAGATTTTATTTCTGATAATAGTAAAAAAACCATTGTTGTGGTATTGCTGATTGTGGCGGCACTAGGCTCCAATCTGCCTAATCTTAAAATGGACACCTCAACAGAAGGGTTTTTGCATAAAACTGATGAATTACGCATTAAATATGATGAGTTTCGCGACCAATTTGGTAGAGATGAAAAAATCTTAATCGCTGTTAAAACCCAAGATATTTTCAACCCTGATTTTCTTAAAAAACTGGCAACACTGCACCGAGAATTAGAAGATAATTTGCCCTATATTGAAGAAGTTAATTCTTTGATAAATACCAGAAATACCCACGGCACGGCCGATAGTTTAATTGTTGAAGATTTATTTGAAGACTATAAAATTGATAAAGCCACGCTCAGTGCTAAAAAACAACTGGCAATTTCCAACCCTTTATTAAAAGATTTATTATTTAATGGCAATAAAACTTTTACCAATATTATTATTGACACCCAGACTTATTCCAGTTTTGATGAAAATGGTGAAAAAATTGTTGTCAACGAAGAAGATGAGTTTGCCGAAGAAACAATTAACAGCACGCCAAAAATCTATTTAACGGATGCTGAAAATACCAAGATTATTGAAGCAGTGCAGCAAATCACTAAAAAATATGAAGATGATAACTTTAAAATTCATCTTGCAGGGTCGGCGTTGTTTTCAGGGGCTATCAAACAAGCCATGCAAAAAGACACTAAAAGTTTTATTCAAAAAATGCTGATAATGGTTATTATTGTTTTGGCACTTATGTTTCGGCGTGTCTCAGGCGTTATATTGCCCCTTATTACGGTTATTTTAACTATCATTAGTGCAGTTTCACTCATGGCATTATTTGACGCTCCATTTACGATTGTTACCCAAATTATGCCCTCATTTTTACTGGCAGTTATTACGGGTGCAAGCATCCATTTATTAGCCATTTTTTATAAAAGATTTGCAGAAACTGGCAATAAAAAAGCAGCATTGCGTTTTGCCATGGGGCATTCTGGCTTTGCCATTGTGATGACTTCGCTTACCACTGCCGCTGGAATGTGGTCGTTCTCTTTTTCTGAGGTTGCACCAGTTGCAAATTTAGGTATTTTTGCCAGTAGCAGTATCGCGTTAGGATTGTTATTTGTGTTGATTCTCCTTCCTGCTATGATTGCCACACTCAAACTTAAGCACAAGCCAATTACCAAGCATAATTTTGCTATGGATAATATTTTGCACAAAATTGCAAATTTTGCACTCAATCGTGCCAAGTCTATTGTGATAGTGAGTAGCCTTATGATTGTGGTCGCTGTATTTTTTGCAACGCAAATGAAATTTTCTCATCACCCGTTAATTTGGTTTGAGTCCGATAATCCTGTGCGTGTTAGCGTTGAAACCATTGATAAAGAATTAAATGGCTCGATGACTTTAGAAATTATTGTCGATACTGGACGAGAAAATGGACTATATGAACCAGAAATATTACAAAAAATTGAGAGGGCTACCAATTATCTTAATACCCTTAAAGAGAGGGAACTTTTTGTAGGAAAAACCATTACCTTAGTTGATGTATTAAAAGAAACTAACAAAGCACTGAATGCTAACGATCCTGCATTTTACAAAATCCCAACCGATAAAGATTTAATTGCACAAGAGTTATTTTTATTTGCCAATAGTGGCAGCGATGATTTGGAAGATTTTGTTGATTCCAGTTTTTCTAAGGCACGCATAACGGTTAAGGTGCCTTATGTTGATGCCATTAAATACAATCTATTTTTAGAGGAGATTAAGGTCAAAATTGCACAAGAATTTGGCACTGATGCCAAGGTTTCTTTCACGGGGATTGGTGTTTTACTTTCTAGTATTATGACAAAATCTATCCATTCTAGTGCCATTAGTTATGTGCTAGCATTTGGACTGATTGCCATTATGATGATACTTTTAGTTGGTAATATCAAAATTGGACTCATTAGTATGATCCCAAATATCTTACCAATGCTAACTATTGTGGCAATAATGGTGGCTTTTGGTATTCCTTTTGATATGTTCTCAATGCTTGTGGGGGCGATTGCACTGGGTCTTGCGGTAGATGACACGGTGCATTTTATGCACAATTTTAATCGCTATCGCCTAGAAGGTAAAAATGTTGATGAAGCGACAAGGCTAACTTTGATTGGTACAGGGCGGGCAATCGTGGTTACCTCTATCGTGCTTTCGCTTGGGTTTTTGGTGTTGCTAAGTGCGAGTATGACCAATATGTTTAATTTTGGTGTTTTAACTGCTAGCGCTATTTTTGTTGCCCTTATTGCTGACTTTTTACTCGTGCCTGCTATTATGAAACTATTGGAAAAATAATAATAAAATTATCAATCTTATGCAAATCAAAAGCCCTCCTTATATAATAAGTTCAAAAATTGTTCATTTAATTGCTGAAATTAGTGAAGAATTAACTAGGATTGAGATTAACCAAAAAGAAATAATCACACCGAAATTACGCAAGGAAAATCGCATAAAAACACTTGTTGGAACTTTGGAGATTGAGGGGAATTTTTTAGGCATAGAAAAAGTTACTGCGATTTTAGAAGGCAAAAAAGTTCTAGGGACAATGTTAGAAGTTGCTGAAGTAGAGGGTGTGATTGGCGCTTATAAAGAATTGGAACAATATAAATTTGACGAACTTGATGATTTGTTAAAATCCCACCAAATTTTAATGAATGGTATTTTAAAAAATTCTGGAAATTTTAGAGGCGTTAATGTCGGGGTTGGAAATCATATAGCACCTGCTGCAAAAAATGTGCAGTATTTAATGCAGAATTTATTTAACTGGTTGAAAGATAGCGACGAACATTCATTGATAAAATCTTGTGTTTTTCATTATGAATTTGAATTTATTCATCCATTTTCTGATGGCAACGGTAGAATAAGTAGGCTTTGGCAAAGTGTCATTTTATATAATTGGAGGGCTGTCTTCAACGCCATACCCACTGAAAGTATTGTGCGAGATAATCAACAAAAATATTATGACACTTTAGAAGAATGCAATAGTCTTGGAAATAGCACTAAATTTATAGAGTTTATGCTCACTATTTTGCTTGATGCTATACGAAAAAACATCGAAAAAAATAAAAAATATGTCCATACAAATGTCCCTATAAATGTCCCTATAAAACGCATAGATAAAATTCTAAATTTAATTCAAAATAACCATAGAATAACCATACCGCAAATTGCAACTAAACTTAAACTAACCGATAAAACCATACAGAGAGATTTAGAAAAACTAAAGAATGCAAATATTTTAATTAGAGTTGGCAGTCTAAAAACAGGAAGTTGGAAAATTATCAATAACAAGGAGTAAATTAATGAAAAAATTATTATTACCTGTATTATTTTTGAGTTTTAGCGTCAATGCTTTAACAGGATTAGAAATTATGCAAAAAGTAGATGCTAGAGATGATGGCAACAGCCTTGTTTCCACCATGCAAATGATTTTAATTGATAAACACGGTAAAAAACGCATCCGCCAAATGCGCACTTTTTCCAAAGATATTAATGAAAATACCGAACACAAATCTATCTTTTTTCTTTCCCCTAGTGATGTTAAAAATACGGCATTTTTAACCTTTGATTATAGCGATGACGACAAAGATGATGACCAATGGATGTATCTTCCTGCACTCAAAAAAACCAAACGCATTCCAGCCAGCGATAAAGATGGTGCCTTTATGGGTAGTGATTTTTCCTATGCAGATATGACCGATAAAAATCTTGATGATTATCATTTTAAACTATTAAAAGAAAGTGTTGTTAAGCGCAAAAATGGCAAAAATCCTGTATGGGTCATCCAATCTTTGCCAAAAAATCAAGCGGTGATTGACGAAACTGGCTACACCAAAAGCATTTTATATATCCGCAAAGATAACTATATGCTTGCTCGTGCTAAGTTTTATCTTAAAAAGGCTAGCCGAGTGAAATATATGGATGTGCGAAAAATGAAAAAAATTGAGGGTATTTGGGTGGCAACACAAACCACAATGACCACAAAATCTGGCAAACAAATGCTACACAAAACGGTTTTGAATAATAGCAATATTAAAATGAATGTTGCGATTGATGATGAGATGTTTAGTATTCGTAAAATTGAAAAAGGTCTGTAAATGCGATTTATTCTAATTTTTTTAATCACTTTTTCACTAAATGCTGAGGAGGGATTTGACGATGGGTTTGATGATAATGTTGACGAAATAGTCATTAAAACTGCACCGCCTGAAAAAGGCTCGATATATGGCACTGTTAATTTAGAATCCCATTACAATCTAAATAACAATAAAAATATATCTTCGGCTAAAATTCTAACAGACTTAAATGCTGAATACAAACTGGATAATAACGCCAAAATAAGTGGTAATTTAAAGGCTTATCATGATTTCATATTTAATGCCAGTAACAACTATACAACCACACCCGATGGCTATAAAAATGAGTTAAATTTAAATGAATTAAATATTGAAGGCAGCATTAATTCAAATCTTGACTTTAAAATTGGCAGACAAATTGTCGTTTGGGGTAAGTCCGATTCTATTCGCATTACCGATATTTTAAACCCATTGGACAATCGCACACCGGGGCTGGTTGATATTAAAAATTTGCGTCTTGGTAGAATCATGAGCAAATTAGATTATTATCAAAATTCCTTAAAATTTTCTGCCACTGTGCTACACGAAAATCGTTTTAGCAAAAATCCAAAATTTGGTTCTGATTTTAAAACCAGTGCTGATTTGCCAGAAAACAAACCCAGTGATGGCTTAAAAAATACCGGCATTGCCCTCAGCCTAACAGGCGAGTTTTCTGGTTATGATTTTGGCATTTATTTTGCCGACACTTACCTCGACAAACCTTATCTTGAAAATGGCGTTTTACAATTTGATAATAAATCAAAAATGTTCGGCTTTGCCTATAATCAAGTGATTGACAGTTTTTTGCTCAAAACGGAAGCCGCCTACTTTGACAAGATTAAATACTCAGGCGTTGATGACACAAAATCAAGAATTGACAGTTTAATCGGCGTGGAATATACAGGCATCAGTAATGGCTCAATTGGCTATGAGTTAGCACTTAGAAAAATCAATCATTACGACCCTGCCATCAACACCCAATCTAACAACTTCACCCAACAAGAAACCTACCAACACGCATTGCGTTTCACCCAGTCATACCTTAATCAAACTCTTGATTTAACTGCAATTTTAGGTGCATTTGGTAAACAAGGTGATGCCGGTGGTTTTGCCCGAATTGCACTAGATTATGCTATTGACGATAAACTCTCAATAAGCGGTGGCATCATTGATTATATGGGTGGCTCTACTACTGCTGATTTAACCAAGGACAATGATAGAATTTTCACCAAAATCAGTTATTCTTTTTAGAGAGACCTTTGCATAAATATGAATAATCATCAAAACGCCATCTTTCATCAAATTACAAACTTTTTAAAAACACCCTTGGCCCTGCTAGGAGTGGATTTAAAAAATTTCCAATTTAATAAAATCTGTCATTTTGCTAATCATCCCTATTTATGCAAAGGTCTCTTAGAATTTAAATAATTGCCAAGACATTCTCGGGCGGTCGACCAATAACGGTGCCTTTATTAGTTTTCACAATTGGGCGTTCAATCAAGATTGGGTTGCCAATCATTGCTTGAATTAAATCGCCTTCACTGAGTGATTCATCGGCTAAATTATTGTCTTTGTAGGGTGCTTCGTGCGTCCGCATTAAGGCTCTAGCATTTATATCCAAGTCTTTAATCAGTGCTTTGAGCTCTTCGACAGTTGGTGTATTTTCTAAATATTTAATTACTTCAAAATCCACGCCTTTTTCTTCTAAAATACTTAAAGTCAATCTTGATTTTGTACATCTTGGATTGTGATAAATTTTTGCACTCATTTGGTATACTCATTATGAAAAAAATACTCATTATACTCGCTCTTATTTTACCTTTAGGTGCTGTTCAAGCAATTTCGTTGGACAGTCTTTTTGCCAAAAAAACCGTGCAATTGCCCAAATTTTCAGTCATAGATATGAATGGAAAAACGCATAACAATGACACAGTCAAAGATAAATATTTGGTGGTTAATTTTTGGGCAACTTGGTGTCCACCGTGTTTAAAAGAAATTCCTGCTTTTGTGGATTTTTATAACAAGTATTCAGATAAAGTGGAAATATTGGGTATGGATTATGAAAATGCTGATAAAGAAAGAATTGCCGAATTTACGGATACTTTTATGGTAAATTATCCGATTATCTTATCCACGAGTAACAATCAACCTGCGTTCAAAAAATTTGGCGAAGTGGTTGGAATGCCAACAACTTATGTGTATGCACCTGATGGTGCGTTGGTTGATTATTATATGGGTGCGATTGATATGAAAGTACTAAAAAAGGCAATTCAAGTCAAGTAACCAAAGTCTTAAATGCTAAATTTTCATCTCTAACCAATCGTGGCACTAAATAACCGCTGAGTTTTTTACTTAATTCCTTATGCAGTTTGACAGAGTCTTCATCACTGACTAAAAAGTGTTCTGCACCATTTACCTTGTCCAATAAATGTAAATAATACGGCAAAATACCTAAATCAAATAAACCTAATGACAGTTTGCTCAAAACAGGTACAGAATCATTCACCCCTTTGAGTAAAACTGATTGATTTAATAAACTGATATTACTGAGTTTTCGTATTGCTATCGCAAACTCATTTGAGAGTTCGTTGGCGTGATTAATGTGTAGCACCATCACCATATTGAGTGTGGTTTTGTTTAACATTTTGATGAAATCAGGAGTGAGCCTACTCGGTGTTACCACGGCACTACGAGAGTGAATGCGCAAGGTTTTAATGTGTAAAATAACCTCAATTTTATCAATCAATGATTGCAATTTTTCATCACTCAAACTTAGTGGATCGCCACCGCTCAATATCACTTCATCAATTTCTGTGTGCTGACGGATATAGTCTTCAATTTCTGCCCAATTACTGACGGCATCATGTTCGTTGTAATTAAAATTTTGTCGAAAACAATATTGGCAATGAATGGCGCAGACTCTGGATGCAATCAATAAAACTCGATTAGGGTATTTATGTATCAATCCTGCAACAGGTGAATTACTTTCATCTGCTAAAGGCGACGCACTGAAAGCATCTTGATGCTGAGTATTTATACTGATAACTTGTTTTAATAAAGGATCGTCGGGGTTATTTTTATCAATTAAATTGGCAAATTCCAAAGGGATTTTAATAGGAAAACTTTTATCTTGGAATTGTTGCATCTTAAAAAATGCATTACAATTGTCTGCCCCTTTGAGTGTGTTGCGTGTGTTGTATTGCCAATGATTGCCCATAATAAAAAACCCCGCTAAAAAACGGGGCTTTTAAAAAAATATTTTAATCAGTGATTAACAAAAATTTGCAAAGTTTGCATCAGTTTGTTCTTTGCCATCTTCGTATCCTGACTCATATTCATCAGTAATTCTCTGCTCTTCAAGCTCTGGGTTATGCAAGAAACCCGCTACCCAACCTTGGATATAGTTGTCGTTTACGCCCATTTCTTCCATTTTTTTCACACCTTCGTAGTAAGTCATTACTGATACTCCTTAATTTTTATTTAAATAATGTTTATAATTTCACTCTCTGATATCGAACAAAAATTATTGGATATAAGAGAAAGATAATATTATAACCATTTAAAAATAAAATACAACGAAAAAATATGAATTTATCTGAAATAATCGACGGACTTAATGACAATCAATCTCAATCAGTAATTTTGGAAGAAGGTCAGAATGCCCTGATACTTGCAGGTGCAGGCTCTGGTAAGACACGAGTATTGACACATCGTATTGCTTATTTAGTAACGCAAAAAAATGTTCATATTGACGCTATCTTAGCAGTCACTTTTACCAATAAAGCATCCAAGGAAATGCGTGAACGACTTGAAATGCTATTAAGACGCCCAATTAGGACGATGTGGGTGGGGACTTTTCACGGTTTGGCACACCGATTATTGCGTACTCACGCTGCTGAAGCCAACCTTAGCCCACAATTTCAAATCCTTGACCAGCAAGACCAATATCGTATTGTTAAACGACTAATGAAAGAAAATGAGATTGATGAATCTAAATTCCCTGTTCGTAAGGTGCAATGGTTCATCAATCAGCAAAAAGATGAAGGCATTCGTCCTGGCGATATTGACGCTGGACACAATTATTTTGTAAAGAAAAGCCTTGAAGTGTTTACCTTATATGAAAAACATTGCAATGCCAATGGCTTGATTGATTTTGCTGAATTGTTGGTGCGCAGTTATGAATTGTTAAAAAATAATCCTGCGTTGTTAACGCACTATCAAGAACGCTTTCAGCACATTTTAGTTGATGAGTTTCAAGACACCAATACCGTGCAATATCGATGGATTAAGCAATTGTTCAATGGCAAAAATAATGTCTTTTGTGTTGGCGATGATGACCAATCTATTTACGGTTGGCGTGGAGCAAAAATTGAAAATATCACAAAACTTGAAACCGATTTTGCACCAATTCAAACCATTCGCCTTGAGCAAAATTATCGTTCAACAGGCAATATTCTCAATGCCTCAAATGCACTAATTGCCCATAATAAAAACCGTATGGGTAAGTCGCTATGGACGGATGCAGGCGATGGTGAGTTGATTAATTTATACGAAGCGCGTACCGAAATCGATGAGGCAGATTATGTCGTTAGCACAATTCAAAAACACATTAATGATGGCACACCAGCCAATCAATGCGCCATTCTTTATCGCTCAAATGCACAGTCCAGAGCATTTGAAGAACGATTGATTAAATACAATGTGCCTTATATTATTTATGGCGGTTTGCGTTTTTTCGAGCGTGCCGAGATTAAGGATGCCCTCTGCTATTTACGCTTGATGGAGAACACCGAAGATAGCGTTGCCCTTGAACGCATTATCAATTTTCCAACCCGTGGTATCGGCAATGCTACGGTTGAAAAAATACGCGAGTTTGCCAATATGAATCAAACAAGCTTATTCCAAGCAGCTACTAGCATAGCATCAACCTTGCCAACCCGTGCTGCTAATGCCTTAGTCGGGTTTATTCACCTCATTGAAGAAATGCAAGACCATGCTAAAAATTTAGATTTATCTGAAAAAGTGGCTTATTTAATCAAACAATCGGGTTTAGTTACTCACTATACTAACGATAAAATTGACAAAACAGGCAGTAAAACCGCCAACCTTGAAGAACTCATCGCCGCTGCTGGACAATACAATCACGAAGAAGACAGTGAAATGAACGAAGTTACAGGCTTTATCTCTCTCGCATCACTTGATTCTAGTGGCGATAGCAGTGCTCCACCAACGCAAAATGTGCAATTAATGACCATTCATTCCGCCAAAGGCTTAGAGTTTCCATATGTATTTTTGACGGGGATGGAAGAAGATTTATTCCCATCAAGACAATCCAAAGACGAACCACATTTATTAGATGAAGAAAGACGCTTATGCTATGTCGGTATGACGCGTTCAATGAAAAAACTGACGCTCTCATTCGCGATAAAACGCTTCCTACACGGGCAATCCATCTACGCCTACCCTTCTCGATTTTTGTCAGAGTTCCCAAGAGAATACCTAAATGAAATCAAACAAAAATATGGCGCAACTCAAGAAAATTACAAAAAAGATGATATCTTTAACCAAGATATCAAACCACAAGCAAATGGTGATTTATCCATTGGTAAAACTGTCAAACACGGTAAATTTGGATTTGGCACAATTCTTAATTTTGAAGGTGAAGGCGACAGCGCCCGAGTGCAAGTCAAATTCAAAACTGCAGGAACAAAATGGTTGATTAGCTCGTATGCTAACTTAGAATTCGTTTAGTTTTTAAAGACTGCGATGTTTTTTAATACTGTCATAGGCCTTATTAATCTTCTTTGACTGCTCGTTGGCAAAATCCATAAACTCTTTAGGCAATCCTTTTGATTGAATTTTATCGGGGTGATAAGCACCTATGGCTTTTCTATAAGCTCTTTTTATTTCTTTATCGGTGCTGTTGATGTGGCAATTGAGTAATTCATAATGTTCATTTATGCCACTGGTTTGATGGGTGTTTCCTGAAGAGGTGTTGCTGTATTTATGATAAATATTGTCGTTTAAACCTAAATATCGGGGTATTTCTCTTAAAATATTTTCTTCTTCTGGGTGAATTGTGCCATCAGAATAGGCAACATCCCAAAGCACGGCATAAGTGATTTCACACATTTCTTTGCTGGCAGTTGCTCTGTATTGGCTGGCGTATTGGTAAATAGATTTTGTGTTAGATGACGCTTCTCTAAAGGCGTTAATAGCCGTCTTTTTATCTTCACTATTCAGCCTTATGGTGCCCATAAAGCGAGTAACGGCTTCAATTTCTTCTTTGCTGATGATACCGTCTGCTTTTGCTATCTTTGCAAGTATTGAAAAGAGAGAAGTGAGAAACGACTCTGTTGCTTCATTGTGTTTATTGGTAAGAGATGCGTTCATGGCGGATTTCACTACCCAGCCTAGCAAAACGCCAATTAATGCCCCAATATAGCCATTAATCGAATAACCTAAAATGGCGGCTAAAAAAATCATTTAATTTAATGTCTTTTTTAAATCGTCAACGGAAACGCTTTGTACCGTTTGTTCATCAGTATAAACGGGTTTCATCTTGGTGTGTGTGCCGCTGTCTTTTTCAATTGCCACTTGTCTGGAAACAACAATATCCAAACAGTCAGTAATCATTTTTTGCGTTTGTTCTGTCAGTGGATGACGCATTCCTGGCTTGGTCATTGTGTCCTTTGCAACAGAAATAAGGGTTTTTCTGACCGCACTTAATAAGCGGATTTCAAAGTCTGGAGTTTTTTTGCTCATAATAATTCCTGAATGGCTTGTTGATGAATTTCAAGCGCTATTTTATACTCATCGGCAAGATAACCTCTCATTGATTGTAATTTTTCACTGCCTGTCCATTCTTTATCAATGACTTTTTCCACCAACTCGGGGTGATTACAAATGAGCACCATATCACACCCACTTTCAAGCGATACTTTCACGCGTTTAACAATGTCTTTGTAAAAATGCGCACCTTGCATTGATAAATCATCACTAAACACCACGCCATTAAAACCGAGTTGTGCTTGCAAAATTTCTTTAATCCATTTTGATGAAAAACCCGCTGGCTTATCATCCACTTCAGAATACACCACATGTGCTGGCATCACCGCATCTAAACCATGATTCGTCAAGTCTTTAAAAATCGACATATCCCGAGCAATTTCCTCCATCGGACGCTCATCAATTGGTAAATCTAAGTGCGAATCTGCTACTACGAAACCATGTCCGGGGAAATGTTTTCCCACGCATTTCATCCCTGCTTCATGCATGCCTGTAATTAACGCACCTGCCAACTTAACCACCGCATCAGGATTGGAATGAAAAGCTCTATCGCCAATCACTGAAGAGTTACCATGATCTAAATCCAGCACAGGTGCGAAAGAAAAATCGATGTCAATGGCTAATAATTCCGCTGCCAAAACATAGCCACAAGAATGTGCTTGTTCCAAGGCCAAGTCTGGATTTTGGTCATAAGCTTCACCGAGCTTTGCCATTGCTGGAAGATGAGTAAACCCTTCCTTAAAGCGTTGCACCCTACCACCTTCATGATCGATACAAATCAATAAATTTTGATTTTCCAAACGCATAGACTTAATCAATGCTGTCACCTGATGAATATCTTCAAAATTACGCGAGAATAAAATCACACCACCAATACTCGGCTTTGCAAGTTGTACTTTTTCTGCTTCTGTGAGTGTCAAACCCAGTACATCCATCATTATTGAACCCATCATATTTAGTATCCTTAATTAAATATATGTTTAAATTTTCTACTAATCCAAGTCAGCATAATCAGACTTGGAACAACCATTAAAGCAGTGATAGCAAAGAAAACCACCCATTCCCCGCCAAGCATCTCCACCCATTCTTGGGCTTCTAAACTATCCACCATCCAACCACTACCCCCTGCAAATAAAGTCCTACCGAAGTTACCTGCCGATGCCATTAATGCGTATTGTGTTGCCGTGTAAGCACGATTAGTTAAGTGGGAAATGAAGGCAACAAAGGCAACTGTTGAAAATGCTGCGGTAAAATTATCCAACAAAATTGCCATTGCAAATACCGTGGTATCTGGGCCGACAAACGCCAAATAAGAGAAAATTAAATTAGTACTCGCCATGGCTATACCACTAATCATCAGTCCACGAACCAACCCATAATGCACGGTAATTATACTGGCGAGAATTGAGAAGAAAACTGTCAATACTGAACCTGCCAACTTAGAATAAGTGGCAATTTCACCTGTGGTAAAGCCAATTTCTTTGTAAAAAATCAATGACATTCTGCCTAAAAATGCCTCGCCAATTTTAAAGAATACAATAAATAATAAAATAACCAAAGCCGTTTTACCAAAACGCACAAAGAAGTCTTTGAGTGGCTCAACCGCCGTGGACAAAAACCATGCGCTTATCTTTTGCCATAGATTGTGCCCACCCAATAAATTCTCATACTCTTTTTGTGCCTGTTCTTGCACGACTTCTCGTTGAGATTCTGGCTCATCTAGCCATAAAGTATTTAAAATAAAACCCACCACAAAGATGCTAATAATCAAATAAACCGACGACCAATCTTGTCCAAAATCGGACAAATATAATGCCACTGCTCCAAGAAAACCATAACCGACCCACCAGCCAGAAGTTGCCATTGCTGCTGTCGCAGGCAGTTTGTCCTTTTCTGCCAAACTAAACGCATCAATTCGATAGGCATCAATCACGATATCCTGCGTACTCGACACAATAGCAACCAACAAAGCCAATAAACTAACCCAAACCAAACTGTTTTTTGGGTCGGTAAAAGAAATAGCAATAATTAGCAAAAGTAACAAACTTTGCAACACCAAAAGCCACGAACGACGCTGTCCAAATCGCTTAGTCAGTATAGGAATTTGCACCCTGTCCAACAAAGGTGCCCATAGCCAGTTGATAGAATACACCGCAAAAACTGAACCGAAAAAACCAATCGCCGTGCGTGTCAGCCCTGCATCTTTGAGCCATAAAGTCATTGCCGAACCGATGATTACCCACGGAAAACCACTGGCAATACCATTTAAAAAAATAAACAACATTCTTTTATCTAAATAAGTTACTAATAATTTATTCATTTAACACTGCTCCCACTCCATTCCATCGTGTCGCCAGCCATTAATATTACCACGCTGATTATGCTCATCAAGATCACCCTCAAATCCACTCACAATATGCGCAACATTGGTAAAACCGTGACTAATCAAGCATTGCCCCGCATCGGTAGAACGATAACCGCTACGACAAATTAAAATAATTTCTGTCCCTAATTGACAACCAAAACGCTTAACTGCTGCAATAAATTCATCTGTATGTGGCTCCCAATCTGGCTCATCCACCCAAGGCACAAAAATATGATTTAACGGTCTACCGACAAATTTATTCTCCGCCTCAGTCCGCACATCAATTAAAACCGCCGCAGGATTATCGCGCAATCGCGCACTGGCTTTTTTGGGTAAATATTGCGTTAATTGACTCATTGCTCCATTATAACCACATCTTCGCCCACTTCAACCGTATCAAACATCGCAATCAACGCCTGATTACGCATCCGAATACAGCCCTTTGAACCTGGCACGCCCATCGGCACTTCGTCAGGCGTGCCGTGGATATAAATATAACGCTCTTTAGTATTTTGATTATGTATTTCAACGCCTTCTAACCAAAGAATTCGTGTCAAAATCCAATCTCTATCAGGATTCTCATGCAATAATGCTGGTGAAAAAACCTCCCCCGTTGGCACCCTACCAACCAACACTGCCCCCGCTTCAAGCTCCCCACCAATTTTCTCAGCAATTTTAAATCTCCCCGTTGGCGTGCAAAATGAGCCTTCTATTTCACCAATACCATTTTTGGCACTGCTAATCGAATAAGTTTTATCTGCAAACTTCAAGGTTTGATTGTCAATATTAATTTCTATCATTTTGTAAACAACGCAATCGATTCAACATGGGCAGTTTGCGGAAACATATCCATCACTCCTGCGGTTTCTAGTGTGTAACCCATCTCAATTAATTTTTCGGTATCTCGTGCCAAAGTCGCAGGATTACACGACACATAGACCAAGCGTTCAACACCAAGTTTGGGTAATAGTTCCACAATTTCAATCGCCCCTGAACGGGCGGGGTCAATCAGTGCTTTATTGTATTTTTTGCCTCTAAACCATTCAAAACCCGCCACTTCCTTAAATAAATCTGCCTTATAAAAATCCACATTTTGAATATCATTTCTCTGTGCATTTTCCTTGGCTCGTTCAATCAGCCCACTGTCACCTTCAATACCGACCACATATTTTGCATAACGCGCCATCGGCAAAGTGAAGTTACCCAAACCACAAAACAAATCAATCACTTCATCGTTGTTATTAAGAGCAAGCAAATCAATCGCCAATGACACCATCTTTTGATTCAATTTGAAATTCACTTGAGTAAAATCTGTGGGCAAAAACGCCATTTCAATATTGTACTTAGGGTGCGAATAAGTCAAAACGACTGGCTCGCCCAACGGTTTCACCGTCTCTTCGCCACCACTTTGGGTATAAAACGAAATGCCCAAATCACTGGCACAATCCAATAATATTTGCCCATCTTTTACACTTAACGGCTCAAGATGCCTCAGAATGAGTACCGTATTATTTTCAGCAACGGCAACCTCTAATTGTGGCACTTGTGATTTGATTGAAAGTTTTTCTATTGCACTACCTAACGCCACCAAATGTTCACCAATTGAAGGATGTAAGACTTCACACCTATCCATATTCGCAATCCAGCCTGATTTTTTTTCTCGAAAACCCACTAATACTTTATCTTTTTTAGCCACAAAACGCACCCCCAAACGCGCCTTACGCCGATAACCCCAATCTTGCACTTGTAAAGGTTCAAGCCAATTTTTTGGCTCAGTTTTGGCTTGCTGTTCGAATGCATCTTTTAGCCATTTGCCTTTGGCATCAATTTGGTCTGCACTGGATAAATGTTGGAATGAACACCCCCCACAAATACCAAACACTGCACACTTTGGTGTAATACGCTTAGGTGATGCAACCAGCACTTCACTCACATCTGCTTCTTCAAATTTAGCACGCGAAAAAGCCCGTTCCGCAATCACTTTTTCACCCGGTAATGCACCACTCACAAAAATCACTTTTTCCTCTAAATGCGCAATGCCTCGCCCTTCGTGAGAAAGCGATTCAATCTCTAATTCGTAAATTTTAGGTTTTAATTTTCTTCTTCTGCCCATTTATACCCCCCTAAAATAGATTGTAATTCTGCACCGATTACATTGTCTTTTTGAGATTTAGAATAAACCGACATTAAAACAATTTTTTGCTCTTTAAGTGCTTAATTCTTAATTCTACAATTTTACATCTCCTCAACCGCAAACCAAAAATCACTTTTAAAATTTCTATTGAATGCATTCTCCCTTGCTCAATATCATTAAAACTATTACAAACTTAAAGACTCATCAAGAGACCTTTGCATAAATAGGAATGATTAGCAAAATGACAGATTTTATTAAATTGGAAATTTTTTAAATCCACTCCTAGCAGGGCTAAGGGTGTTTTTAAAAAGTTTGTAATTTGATGAAAGATGGCGTTTTGATGATTATTCATATTTATGCAAAGGTCTCATCAAGATAATTATTTTTTCATAACTGATGCAACGCCCCCTGAAAACTTTTTAAAGGTAACATCCCCCGAAAAGCTTGCAGAAAAAGATCCCTCACTTGTTGTGTATTCAGCTTTTAGTGAAGGCGGAGCAGCGCTTATTTGTGTTACATGAATAGCACCTGCCTCCAAAGCACAATAATTTTGTTGCATTCTGAGGACGGTGAATTTTTGTGGATTGTTGAAAGGATAGACTTTTAGAGTGCAATCAGGACCATATACAGACCCTTGTGTCATTACAAAATAGCCCTGCTCTTTGTCTATCTTGCCGTTATAACAACTCACCACATCCGCTGTATAAGGACCGGGTAAAAAAAAGTCTAAGAGTCCACACGCCAACATTGAATTTGCAGGCGCCGCTGTTAGTAACGATAAAAGAAACAGTGTTATGATGCGTTTTTTCATTTTTAGAGACCTTTGCATAACATAGGGATGATTAGCAAAATGACAGATTTTATTAAATTGGAAATTT
Source organism: Candidatus Thiodubiliella endoseptemdiera (assembly GCF_964212635.1). Lineage (NCBI taxonomy): Bacteria > Pseudomonadati > Pseudomonadota > Gammaproteobacteria > Pseudothioglobaceae (SeqCode) > Candidatus Thiodubiliella > Candidatus Thiodubiliella endoseptemdiera. The sequence goes on along the minus strand of NZ_OZ156463.1, from coordinate 1,709,631 downwards.
TTTAAATCCACTCCTAGCAGGGCTAAAGGTGTTTTTAAAAAGTTTGTAATTTGATGAAAGATGGCGTTTTGATGATTATTCATATTTATGCAAAGGTCTCTAATTTAAAAGCAGTATGTTATCAGTTTGAGCGTTTAAGTGCAGACTTTATTCACAAATCCTTAGACAAGCCCTAAGCCCTATTCCAAAGTCCAACATTAAGGGATTTGAGGTTAAACTCAGTTTTGTTGTCGCCACTACCGTTGCTTTCACCAATCACAACCTTAACGCTTGTCCAAGTGTCCCAGCGGTTAACCTTGTGCGTTGGGGTGGGGATGGTGGCAGAAGCACCGTTGCCATTAACGCAAAGGGTATAGCCGTTGTAAGTAATGCTGGCTTGTAATTGTTGTAGTTGTTTGTTGTCTAGCCCGAGTTCGGTTTGTTTTTCGGGGGTGGAAAAAATGTAGGTGTCCATGATTTTTAGTTCGTCGTTGAGTTGACTGTATTGTTTGCTGTTCATAATATTCTCGGTTAAGATTAAAGGAGACCTTTGCATAAATAGGGATGGTTAGCAAAATGACAGATTTTATTAAATTGGAAATTTTTTAAATCCACTCCTAGCAGGGCTAAGGGTGTTTTTAAAAAGTTTGTAATTTGATGAAAGATGGCGTTTTGATGATTATTCATATTTATGCAAAGGTCTCTAAAGGTTAAAAGGCTTTGGTAGCAGGGTTGAAAAGTTGGAATAAAAAAGTTTTGAGGTGGTTGAAAAAACTGGCAAGGACATTGCTAAAACTGGTGTGCTGGTTGAGGTTAGTAATCAGGTTGTTGAAAAAACTGGTGTGCTGGTTGGAACTAGCGATAAGGTTGTTGAAAAAACTGGTGTGCTGGTTGGAACTAGCGATAAGGTTGTTGAAAAAACTGGTGTGCTGGTTGGAACTAGCGATAAGGTTGTTGAAAAGACTGGTGTGCTGGGTGAAACTAGCGATAAGGTTGTTGGTTTTATTGTTATTTCGGGCGACCACAAGGGTCGCCCCTACGGTTTTGTTGTTGTGTGGGGTGTTCATTCTATTTCTTTTGGATGTATTGTAGGGGCGACTCTTGTGGTTGCCCGAACCTGAGGCGATTTTGAAAAGGGCAATAAAGAAACCACTGACAATCGTGGCTGGGTGGTTGGATAACTGTGTTTATATTAAACGCTGTTTGGGTGGGATTAGCGGTAGCGGTTGCTGATTGTGTGTGGATTTCACACCCCTAGTTTTGAGACCTTGTCAAGGATGGGTTATAAAAATAGGCGGGTTAATGGAAATCTTGCCGTTTGTGTGTGGGGTGGGGTTGTGTTTGTGGAAAATATTGGCTTTGCTGGTGGATTTGGTGGATGTTTTTTGTAGATGCAGATGGGGTAAAGGGGGGGGGAGTGGGTTTGTGATTGCTATTTTTAGATTGGGGTGTTAGGTATCTAGTAATTCAACCCAGTGTTTGACGGGTATTTTTGTGCCTTGTTGTAGGTGCATTAGGCAACCGATGTTGGCGGTAACAATTATTTCTGGGTTATTTGTGGTTAGGTGTTTGAGTTTGTTGGCTCGGAATTGCTTTGAAAGTTTTGGTTGAAAGATTGAATAAGTGCCTGCTGAACCGCAGCAAAGATGTGCGTCTTTGACGGGGGCGGGGGTGTAGCCTAATTGTTGTAGGATTGAGGTGACTAGACCGCCTAACTGCTGTCCGTGTTGCAAGGTGCAGGGTTCGTGGTATGAAATGTTTTGGTTGGCTAATTTGAGTTGTGATAAATCTTGGTTGGCTAAGAACTGGGCGATGTCTTTTGTCTTTTTGGCAATTTGTTGTGCTTTTTGGTGGTATTCGTCGTCTTGGTCAAATAATGAACTGTAATCTTTTACCATTGCTCCGCAACCGCTGGCACTGGATATGATTATCTCGAAGGGTTGCCATGTGTCAATATTGTGCTTGATTTTTCTTAAGGCTTCATCGTTTGCGCTTAGGTGTTGGTCGATTGCACCGCAGCATTGTTTTTGGGGGGTTTCTTTTATTGTGTAGCCGAGTTTGGTTAGGATGTTTTTAATGCTGTGATTGATATTGGGGGCGAGTGTGGGTTGTATGCAGCCGCTTAGTAATAATACTTCTTTGGTTGATGTTTTTGGTTTGATAATGGGTGTTTGGATGCGGGAGTGTTGGAATAAGAATCCAACTGTGTTGAATAGTGTGGGTGTGGTTAGAAATTTGCGTATTGCGAAACGAGAGGCTTTTTGCCATAGGGGGCGTTTGTGCTCTATTGCCGCCCTGCCAATGTCTAACAAATGCCCGTATTCTACGCCTGAGGGGCAGGTTGTTTCGCAAGAGCGGCAGGTTAAACAACGGTCTAAATGTTGCAAACTGTTGGCAGAAGTGTCGTTATTTTCCAAAGCCGATTTAATTAAATAAATTCGCCCACGAGGTGAGTCCAACTCATTGCCTAATAGCTGATAAGTCGGACAAGTTGCCAAGCAAAATCCGCAATGTACACATTTGCGAATAATGTCGTTGGCTTTGAGGTTTATAATGTCTATGGTTTGCATTTTTGTTTGGTAAATATCATTGTTTTTAGATTAGAGGAGACCTTTGCATAAATAGGGATGATTAGCAAAATGACAGATTTTATTAAATTGGAAATTTTTTAAATCCACTCCTAGCAGGGCTAAGGGTGTTTTTAAAAAGTTTGTAATTTGATGAAAGATGGCGTTTTGATGATTATTCATATTTATGCAAAGGTCTCTAATAATAAATTTTCCAATATTTGTCGTAAGAGTAGTTTTTTTTATTTTTTTGAGTATAAAAATTAAATTGGCTTATTTTTTCTTTAAAAATATCAAGTTCTGAATTTTCAAAGCCAATTCGACCTAAGGCAAAGCCAAGCAATTGAAAATAAGGATATATCAAATCAAATTTTTCTACAACAGAAAAAACTTTGTCAACATTAAGATTGTTTTTTAAGGGTTTAAAGTTATCTATAATAGTCTCAAAATCTTTAAAGTATTGAATATTTATTAAAATTTCTACTAATGAACGATGAATAGAAGACATTTTTAAATTTTTATACTCTATAACCTCAACTTGATCGCTAAATTTAGGCGTTAAAAACACAATATAGTGCTCTCCATACTTGGCAGTTGAATGAGTATATCTATATTTTTTTTTATAAGCATTATCTATTAGCGATTGGGTAAGTTTGCTTAAAACTCGTTTTTTTTCTTTCTGTTCTTGAGAATAAAAAATAAAGTCATCTTTAAAATTGGATAATTCTTGTAAATTTAAGGCAGTTGTCATAGAAAAAAAAGTATTTTTTGCCAATGAATCAACAAAGTCATAAACTGTAATATCAGATAAAGAATATCTTTCTTGATTAATTTTATCTGAGACCACTATGTGAGTTCTTAAAGAAAGATTCTCTTGTAGTTGAGTAAAAAAACTTTGACTTGTCGTCGTTTGGGATACTTGAGAGTTTTCCTTTAAACAATTTAATATATCGGTTATTTCTCTGTATTTATAAACTTTTTTTTGAAGTAATTTTTTCTTAATAATTGCTAAATTCTTATCTAATAGAGTTTTGCGTTTATTTTTCATAAATATAAATATTAGTATATATACTAATATTATAAAGTATTTTTATATTTATGTCAAATTTGACAAAACTTAATACTACAGTTAAAATAAAGTATATATACTTTATTTAAATTTTGGTAATTATGCTAATTTATGTTTATAAGCAAAATCAATTCCTCGGGGAATTAGAAGAAGAAAATAACAATATTACCTTTACTTACAGTAAATATATTGATAAAAATTACTATATTGTTAGTATGAAAAATACAATAAATAAACTTGATGATCTGCCATTAGTTTTTAAAAATTTACTGCTGGAAAATAGTGATTTAATCAATATAAAAACACCAACAAAAATTGAAAAATTACTGCTTTTGCAAGACACTCATGGAAGTTATCAATTTAAAAAACTCAAGTCTAATTCTCACAGTAAAGATAAAATACATAACTATCAAGATGTTAAAAATGAGATTTTAGAAAACAATTATATTTTCCCAAATATTTTAGACTACAAAATAAATATTTCTCCAGAAAGATTAAACACAAATAACAAAAATAATATTATAGGTCTTAGTGGGTTTCAGCATAAATTTAGCATAATTAAGGATGATGAGAATAAAATAATTACTCCTGCAACAAACGATAGCAATTATTTCATCAAACCGTATAACGAATATCATCTAAATTTTAATCAAAATTTATACATTCCATGTTTATTAATTAATGAACATTTATTTATGACTATTGCTAGAGATTTGGGATTTTCTGTGCCATACAACGCTATTGTTAAAGGTAAGAACGACTACCACTACATTATTAAACGCTTCGACAGATTTGGTCAAATAAAATTTGACCATGAAGAATTTGCAACAATGTTAGGGTTTGATACAAACACCAAATATGATGCAACTATTATTGAAATTCTAGAAGAAGCGCAAAAATATTTGTCAAAAATAGAATTAAAGCAACTACTATCTTTTATTTTTTATTCTGTTGTCATATCGCACGGAGATTTACACTCTAAAAACTTATCGCTAATTCATCAATCAAATGCATTTAGTGAAAGCAATAAAAGTCTTTCGCCCTATTATGACATATCAACAACAGCCCTATATAGACTAGCTGAAAAAAATGATATTGGTATGCGTATTTACAGTAAAAAGAAAAAGATTAAAAAACAAGACTTTTTAAAATTAGCTAAAAAATTTAAAATCAATGATTTTGAAGATGAAATAACAAGGATTAGTCAGTACTTCGTTAATAATTTTCAAAAATATATAAACAAGCTGCCCGATGACATTAAAAATAAACCTATTACACAGTCAAGGTATAACACCAAAAAATCGTTTAAATTTATATTGGAAAAGTATTACAGGCAACGCTGTAAATACATCAAAGACAAGATTGATACTAGTTTAGTTCCAGACGATAATATCTTTACATAAAACCCATCGCTACTGAAAAAACCCTTTCGGGTCAAATACCAATTTTAATTTCTGCTCAATCGCAGTTCTTAACACTGATTTATTCTCTAATTTAACAGAGGCGTTAAGTTTACCAACATACGCACTGGGTAGGACTTTGAAACTGATTTGAGTGATGATGGCCAACTGGCCTTTTGAGCCGACTAATAGGCGGGCGACATCGTAGCCGGCGACATTTTTCATTACTTGACCGCCGAAGGTGAGGGTGTCGCCGTTGCCGTCGATGATTTGGATGCCTAGGACGCTGTCGGCAATGTCTTGTCCGCCATTGGCGTATGTGGCACCGATACTGCTGTCGTCTTTGGCGTAAAAGGGGAGGGATTGGTTGATTTATGCAAAGGTCTCTAATAAAATATTAACAGTTTCTATTTTGGTAAATACAGGTATCTAATACAACACCGTAAAGGTTACAAAATGTGGTGCCTGTTGGTCACTTATTTTATACCTGCTTCTGCCCATGATTTTTAGTTAGATTTAGTTAGTATGCATTCCCACGCACAGCGTGGGAACGAGAGACAGCGTAGGAACGAGGGAAAACATAAAATCTTGTGGAAATCTATCAATATTACGCATCACTGCCTGAATCAATACGCTAGTTTCCACGCCATAAAGACTGGCTAAATCACTATCCAGCATTACTTTTCCATTTTAATTCTGCTGGAATGAGTGAGGTGTAATTATTTTGAATCAGTTCCAGTTCTTTGTCTTTATCATCAAATATTTTTAAAAATATCATCCACCCTAATTGCTCTATTCTTTGGGCATCACTATTGACACCTTTATCTTGTCGCATTATGTTTTGGATTGATTTTACTATTGAGGTTATGTTTGTCATTGTTTTTTATTTATTTCCATCATCATATTGTAATGCTCTTGTTGGTTGGTTTTTTCAAATATTTTTTGAAAAACATTAGAAAATTTCTCTTGCGTGTCGCCTTGGTCTTCAATATATAGGTCATCTGAGATACCGTGAGAGCCATCATTAATCCATGATAGCAATGCTTTACATATTTGTTTTTCTTCGCTATCATCAAAATTATTAATCAAGTCATCATCGCCATATTTGCCTAAAATTTTAAAATAATGCTCTATTATTCTTCTCATTGTATTTTGAAGTGTAGCACTTGAGTTATTTTCTGAGTTTTTTAGTTCCTGCCATAACAACTCATAAGAGTTTTTTATAGGATTTTTCATTTCAAAACATTGGATAGATGAAATTTTATTATTTTGTCTTAAAATCCAATAAAAAGTATCTTTTGATGTGTGTGTTCTACCGTCAATAAACGAAGCTTCTTTATGAAAATAAACATTATGTGTTAGAACGAATACCTGTTTTATAATGCCTATATCTTCCCTAGTATTTTTAATTATTTCTTTTAATAGAGTGCTAACAATAAATAATACATTGCTATCTAAACTAGATATTGGGTCATCAACAACTAACACTCTATCATCTGTAATAGAGTTTTCGTCTATTGAACCTTTAGCTAATTGCATAAAATACAAAAATGTAATAAAAGTCATTTCGCCTTCGCTTAAAGTATTTCTTACGACGTCTCCATTTTCTCTTTGTATTTGATATTGATTTTTATCTTCTTTTGATGACTCTATAGAAAAATTTAAAAATCCAAAGTTTTTGAGTGTGGAATTAATAGAGTTAATTGTAGGTTGAATGCTAGTTACATTTTTAGTTAATTTTTTAATTTCTTTATCAAGTTCTTCCCATTCCTCTCGTTTGTCTGAATCTTGTTTTGTTAATTTATTAATTCCTTCATCTAATCCAGAAATAGACTTGTTGTGTTCTGTTATTATTGTTTTGTTTTCATCGGTTATAAATTTCCAAATAGATTTAATTAGCTGTTTTTTTTCAATTTGAAAATTGTCTACAATATTATTATGCTTTTTTATTTCTGTATTAGCATTTTCTATAATTACTTTTATCTTTTCTAATTGCTCTAATGTTGAAGTTAGTTCAATATCTCTACTAGGTTCTTTTATTTTGTTATCCAATAAAATTTTATTAGCATCAAATTGACTAGATAATGTTTTTAAATATGCTGAAAATGTATCAATATTAATTTTTGTCTCTCTGTTGCTTTTTTCACTACTTTCAAGCAATTCTAATTTATTGATTAAATTATGAGTTAGTAATTTATAATTTTCTGCACTACTTTTAATAGTTTTAATTTTGTTTGTAAAAGATTCATCAAAGTAACTTTCTAATTTACTTTTAAAACTTTCCGTAATTGTTTCTTCTTGGCAAAATGGGCAAATTTCATTATCATCTTGCAAATATTCTCTACCCTTATTCACCCAATCATTTAGATTTAATGTTTGAATTAATTGGGCAATATCGACATCTGATTTTCCTATTATTTTGTCATTCCATATTGTTTGGTTTTCAATTTGTATTATCTCATTAAAATCAATTTTATCAAAAAGTTCTATATTTTGAGGAGCTGTGCCAAAAATAGTTTTTGCTTTTGCTTTTAACTCTTCAAAGTTTAATAAATCTGAAGTGTTGTTATTGAATTCCAATAGGAGTTTTCCTTTAAAAGACTCTTTTTGCATACTTCCTGTAAATGCTTCTTTAAAATTTTGTTCATATTTTTTATAAATATCTTTCCAAACCTTATCTCTAAATTCATCTTGCTGTGTGCTTTTTGTCTTTTCTTGTGTGTCTAAAGCTGTTTTCTTTTTTATTCCATCTTTTTTAATTATTCCTAATTCTTCCTGTTTGCCTTCTATACTTTTTTTCTCTTCTGTGGTTGCTTTTCCCAAAGTAAAAACACCAGCAATTGAAGTGCTACCAAAATTCTCATCTCTAAATTTTTTGTTATACACTAGAGCATCTATTTTTTGTTCATTTTTCCATTCAATAGAGCAATCAGAGAAAGAACTTTCATCTGCTAATAAATTTGAAATGGTTGTTTTCCCACTACCATTTGCACCATAAATAAAATTAATTTTTTTTAAATTACCAATTTCTATACCAGTTTCATCATAACTAGCAATATCGCTTATCTTAATTTTTGAAATCATTATGCAACACTCCTATAAATCTCCAACTCACCCAACGCCTGTAAATACCCTATTTTACCCCAAACAACTCAACAATTTCCAGCGGTGAACCGAGTGCGTCAAGTGGTTTGACTTGGAGGGTTTACATATCCTCAATACCTTCATTGGCGTATTTGTCCAGCAGGGTTTCTAGTACTTTGCGGGCTTGTTCGCCAAATAGTTGCGTTTTTTGTTGCTGGCATGCCATTTTTGCAAAAAATCATCTAATGAATGATATTGTTCACGTACTTTTTGATGGGTGTAATCTTTTAAACTGGCAGTGATAAGTTTGCCGTTTATATCTAAATATTGCACTCATTTATTGATTTGATGTATTGTCTTGAACTCTATATTCAATTCTATACAATTTTAGAAAATTTCCGACCTTAACTTTTTGTCATTGTGTCATTTGAAAATATTCCTAGGATCAAACACCGATTTTAGCCGTTGCTCAATATCAAAGCGTAATATTGAGGTGGATTTATTTTTGACAGGTGGTAATAATTCGCCAACATACGCACTGGGTAACACTTTAAAACTGATTTGGGTGATGATAGCTAAACGCCCTTTTGAGCCGACTAATAGGCGGGCGACATCGTAGCCGGCGACATTTTTCATTACTTGACCGCCGAAAGTGAGGGTGTCGCCGTTGCCGTCGATGATTTGGATGCCTAGGACGCTGTCGGAGATGTCTTGTCCGCCGTTAGCATAGACTGCGCCGATACTTTGGTCGTCTTGTGCATAAAAGGACAGTGCTTGATTGTTTTGGGCGAGTTGGGTTTTTATTTCGGCGATTTTAGTGCTGGCTTTAACGGTTATTACCAGCTCTTCGGGGTAATATTCTACCACGCCTGAGTAATCTAATAATGTGCTATTGATAGTCAGACTATCAGAGGTTTTGACTAGATTTTGTAGTTGTTGAATGCGTGTGTCTATGGACTTGTTCATTGAATTATTCACTAGAACCGCTCCAATTCTGGGTGGGGTAATTTGCCGTGATGGATGTGCATTGCACCCAGTTCGGCGCAGCGGTGTAATTCGGGGACGGCTTTGCCGGGGTTGAGTAAGGATTGAGGGTCAAATGCGGCTTTAATTTTGTGGAAAATTGCCAATTCTTTGGCGTTGAATTGATGGCACATTGCGTCTAATTTTTCTACGCCCACGCCGTGCTCTCCTGTAATTGTGCCGCCCATATCAACGCTGAGTTTTAGGATGTCTGTGCCGAATTTTTCGGTTTTTTCCAACTCGCCTTTAACATTCGCATCATACAAAATCAGGGGGTGTAAATTGCCATCGCCTGCATGGAAAACATTCGCTACTCTGAGTTGATATTTTTGGCTTAAAACATTAATTTTCTCTAACATATCTGCCAAATATCGCCTTGGGATAGTGCCGTCCATACAATAATAATCAGGCGATAATCTACCGACTGCTGGGAAAGCAGATTTTCGACCTTTCCAAAGATTAAGGCGCTCTTCTTCACTTTCAGAAACCTTTAACGATGAAGCACCTACCAGCACTTTTAACACAGTATCAATTTCTGCTTGTACTTGCTCAGTCGTGCCATCTAACTCGCACAATAATAACGCTTCTGCGTCTAATGGATAGCCTACATTGGCAAAGCCTTCGGCGGCTTCAATGGCAAAACTGTCCATCATTTCCAACCCCGCAGGAATAATGCCCGCTTTAATAATATCTGCCACAGCATTTGCACAATTACGCACCGAATCAAACCCTGCCATCACCACACGGGCAAGTTCGGGAGTTGGGGTGAGTTTGACGGTAATTTCAGTAACCACGCCCAGCAGCCCTTCCGAGCCATTCATCAACGCCAACAAGCCCAAACCTTCATCTTCACGATTCAAAATCAGCTCTTCGCCATCAATCGTGAGTATTTTTAAAGCGGCAATATTATGCACCGTCAAGCCGTATTTCAAACAATGCACCCCGCCCGAATTCTCCGCAACATTACCCCCAATCGTGCAAGCAATTTGGCTGGATGGGTCAGGTGCATAATACAGCCCAAACTCTGCTACTGTCTCACTAATAACAATATTCCTTACCCCTGGCTCAACCACTGCCAGCCGATTTTTCACATCAATTGATTTAACTTTATTCAGTTTTGAAAGTCCCAACACCACCGACTCCGCCAACGGCATCGCCCCACCTGCCAACCCTGTGCCTGCACCTCGTGTTACTACAGGCGTGTTATGCGCTTTACAAATTTTCAACACTTGTTTAATCTGCTCAACACTCTCAGGTAACACTACTGCTAAAGGTTTTTGTCGATACACACTCAAGCCATCGCATTCAAATGGGCGGATGTTTTCCTCGCCTGTAATGACATTACCCTTAGGCAGAGTGTGAGATAATTCTTGAATAATTGACATAATAAGACATTATAATGGCTTCTTTAAAAATTTAAAACTATAAAACTATGAAATCATTCAACCCCCCTGTGAGAACTTTAATGGGTCCAGGTCCTTCTGATGTTCATCCGAGAATTTTATCAGCGATGGCACGCCCGACTATTGGGCATCTTGACCCTACTTTTGTGGGGATGATGGATGAGACTAAGGAAGCGTTGAAGTATGCTTTCCAAACTGAAAATGAATTAACGATGCCAGTATCAGCACCAGGTTCTGCGGGGATGGAGACTTGTTTTGCTAACTTGGTTGAGCCAGGGGACAAAGTTGTTATTTGTATCAATGGTGTGTTTGGAATGCGTATGCAGGAAAATGTAACGCGTTTTGGTGGCGAGGCAGTCATTGTTAATGACGATTGGGGAAAGGCAGTTTCAACGGATAAAGTTGAACAGGCGTTGAAAGATAACCCTGATACGAAAATTTTGGCTTTTGTGCATGCAGAGACTTCAACAGGTGCGCGTTCTGATGCACAGGCACTTTGTAAAATTGCACACGATAACGATTGTATCACTATTGTTGATGCAGTTACTTCGTTGGGTGGTTCTGAGTTGCGGGTTGATGCGTGGGAGATTGATGCAATTTATTCAGGCACGCAAAAATGTTTGTCGGCAATGCCGGGGATTTCGCCAGTGAGTTTTAATGAACGGGCTTTGACCAAAATTCGCAATCGTAAAATGCCAGTTACTTCTTGGTTTTTAGATTTGAATTTGGTGATGGGTTATTGGGGTGAAGGGGCAAAACGCACTTATCACCATACGGCACCAGTGAATACTTTATACGGTTTACACGAATCGTTGGTGATGTTAACTGAAGAAGGTTTGGAAAATTCTTGGGCGCGTCATCAGACCAATCATGAATTATTGCGTGATGGTTTGGAGGCGATGGGTATTAACTTTTTGGTTGATAAAGCCGATCGTTTACCACAATTAAATTCTGTCTTTATTCCAGAGGGGGTAGATGATGCACAAGTGCGAGCAACTTTGTTGAATGATTATAATTTAGAAATTGGTGCGGGACTTGGTGCATATGCTGGCAAAGTTTGGCGTATTGGTTTAATGGGACACTCTTCTAGAAAAGAAAATATCACGCTTTGTTTGGCAGCGCTCAAAGAGACACTTGGTGAGACCTTTGCATAAATAGGGATGATTAGCAAAATGACAGATTTTATTAAATTGGAATTTTTTTAAATCCACTCCTAGCAGGGCTAAGGGTGTTCTTAAAAAGTTTGTAATTTGATGAAAGATGGCGTTTTGATGATTATTCATATTTATGCAAAGGTCTCTTGGTAAATAAATTGTTTTAAGTTGCAAAAAAAAGGCAGTCAATTGACTGCCTTTTTTATTACCTAAAACATAAAAGGTTGAACCCCTTACATTGGCAAATAGTTATTTTATTTTTGCCAATAATTCTGCTTCGGTTTCAACACGATCTGGGTCTGATAGGCAACAATCGACTGGGCAAACTTCAACACATTGTGGTTCGTCAAAATGCCCAACGCATTCGGTGCATTTGTCGCCATCAATTTCGTAGATTTCATCGCCCATAAAAATGGCTTCATTTGGGCACTCTGGCTCGCAGACATCGCAATTGATACATTCGTCGGTGATTAATAAGGACATATTGAACTCCGTGTTACTTTATAATTTAATTTGGTGTATTTTAACTGATTAAAGTGCGTATTTTTGGTAACATAATGACTTTATTTTAACACCCATAAACACCATGGTAATGACACGCGTTTTATTCCTATTTTCTGTTTTATTCCTATCTATTTCAGCATCTGCACAGTTAAGCAACGGCTTGTATGCCAATTTACACACCAATCAAGGCGATATTATTGTCAAACTTGCCTATGAAAAAACACCACTCACAGTAATTAATTTTGTCGGTTTGGCAGAAGGCACCAAATTTTCCAACAAACAACTTGGTAAGCCTTTTTATAATGGTCTAAAATTTCATCGTGTGATTAATGACTTTATGATTCAAGGTGGGGACCCGCTTGGAAATGGCACAGGAGGTCCAGGCTACCAATTTTCCGATGAGATTACTGATTTAACACACGATAGAGCAGGTATTTTGTCAATGGCTAATTCGGGTCCAAATACCAATGGCTCTCAATTTTTTATCACTCACAATGCCACGCCTTGGCTGGACGGTAAACACACTGTTTTTGGTCGTGTGGTAAAAGGCATGGGTGTAGTTAATCGCATAAAAAAAGGGGATTTTATTCGTAAGCTGAAGATTATTCGCATTGGTGAAAAGGCTGAAAACTTTCAAACTGATGAAGCAGCGTTTCAAAAATACAAAACTATTAAATGAGACCTTTGCATAAATATGAATAATCATCAAAACGCCATCTTTCATCAAATTACAAACTTTTTAAAAACACCCTTAGCCCTGCTAGGAGTGGATTTAAAAAATTTCCAATTTAATAAAATCTGTCATTTTGCTAATCATCCCTATTTATGCAAAGGTCTCAAATAATTCATGTTTTTAGAATTCATCAATTTTTTCACCCAACTTGATGCGGGCTTTAGTGTTTTACAATACCTGACGCTTCGTGCTATTTTGGCGATGTTGATGTCTTTGTTTATCACGCTCGCCTTGGGTGGTTTTTTCATTAACAAATTACAGCAGTTGCAAATCGCTCAAATTATTAGAGATGATGGTCCACAGTCTCATTTATCTAAGGCAGGCACGCCGACAATGGGCGGTATCTTGATTTTATTTTCCTTTATTAGTAGTGTGCTAGTGTGGGGCAATTGGCACAATATTTATCTTTGGATTGTGGTGGTTACTGGGCTGGTTTTTGGTGCAATTGGTTTTGCTGATGACTATTTAAAAATTACTAAAAAATCCTCTAATGGGTTAAGCGCTAGACAAAAATACTTAGCACAATCCTTTAGTGCAATTGCCATTGCTGCTTGGTTGATCGGCAACACACAGCAACCTATTCCCACTGATCTTTTAATCCCTTTTTCCAAAGATTTGACATTGCCATTAGGTGCAATAGGGCTGGCTATTTTTTCTTATTTTGTCATTGTTGGCAGTTCGAATGCAGTCAATCTAACCGATGGGCTAGATGGCTTAGCAATTATGCCAGTTGTCCTAATCTTAGGTGCACTGGCAATTTTTGCTTATATTAGTGGCAATTATAGTTTCTCCCAATATCTGCATATACCGTTTATGTCAGCCACCAGCGAAATATTCGTTGTTTGTGCTGCATTGATTGGCGCTGGCTTAGGTTTTTTATGGTTTAATACCTATCCTGCTGAAGTGTTTATGGGTGATGTTGGCTCTTTGTCTCTTGGTGCAATTTTGGCAGTGATTGCCATTATTGTTCGCCAAGAAATCTTACTATTCATTATGGGTGGTATTTTTGTCGCTGAAACGCTTTCTGTGATGATTCAAGTATTTTGGTATAAACGCACCAAAACCCGCATTTTCCTAATGGCGCCTCTTCATCATCATTATGAGAAAAAAGGCATGTCCGAGCCAAAAATTATCGTGCGTTTTTGGATGGTTACTTTAATTTTAGTGCTAATCAGTCTAGCCTCTATTAAAATACGCTGATGAACACATTAGACAAATGGGATGAGCGTTACTTATCATTAGCAAAAGAAATTGCCACTTGGTCAAAAGACCCCTCTACTCAAGTCGGTGCGGTTACCGTTGGTCGTAAAAAAGAAGTGCTTTCTCAGGGGTTTAATGGCTTCCCACGAGGCATTCACGATACCGATGAGCGCTACAATAACAGAGAAGATAAATACAAATTTGTGGTTCATGCAGAAATGAATGCAATTTACAATGCCACTTATTCTGGCACTTCACTGGATGGTGCCATACTCTATGTTTACGGTTTGCCAATTTGCTCAGAATGTGCCAAGGGCATTATTCAAGTCGGCATTAAAAAAGTAGTAGTGGAAAAATCCAAAGAACTTGACAACTGGAATGACAGTGTCAAACTCTCAAAAGCGATGTTTGATGAAGCTGGCGTTGAACTCATTATTAAATAATGTCTATTATGAAAGTAACCAGAAAAATATTTTTTATCATTATTGTTGTATCGCTATTAGGTTTAAATGTGGCAACACTTGTTAGTGCTACTGCTTATAATGCCTTATATGGATTGCTTTCCCACCTACCTATTCCTTCATTACTTAACAACAGCATAGCGACAAAGCATCAAACACTTAAACACAAGAATACAAAACTTATAAAGGAAAATAAAGAAATAAAAAAGGACAATAAGTTACTCAAAAATATAACTCGTGGCTTTATCGCTAACAACCAACAAAAAGCAAAAATAATAAAGACTGCTATCAAAAGAATGAGAATACGCACAGCCAAAATTGCCACCTCCAACTTTGTCTCAATACCCTTTGAATCCATTCCTATTTTGGGTATCGACACGATTGTGGCAGCGGCAGGAACAGAAATTTATCTATCTTGTAAGAATATGAAAGACTTGGATAAAATCAATAATATAACTAACCCCAGTAATGCCGACAATCAAAGTGATAAAGTTTGTGGTTTGCAAGTGCCTACTGTTGATGAAATAAAAAATAAAATTGGATTATGAACGAAGTTTCTAAAAGACGCACTTTTGCGATTATCTCTCACCCTGATGCGGGTAAAACGACGGTAACTGAAAAATTGTTGTTGTATGCAGGTGCCATTAAAACAGCGGGCAGTGTTAAGGCGAGGAAGGCAAACACCCATGCTACTTCTGACTGGATGGAAATGGAAAAAGAAAGGGGCATCTCTATTACCTCATCGATTATGCAATTTGAATATGATAATCATGTCATTAATTTACTAGATACACCCGGGCATGAGGATTTTTCAGAAGATACTTATCGCACTTTGACGGCAGTGGATTCTGCCTTGATGGTAATTGATGTTGCCAAAGGTGTAGAGATGCGGACAATTAAATTAATGGAAGTGTGTCGATTGCGTGATACGCCTATTTTGACTTTTATCAATAAATTGGATAGGGAAGGTAAAACGCCGATTGATTTGTTGGATGAGGTGGAAACGGTGCTGAATATTGAATGTGCGCCGATTACTTGGCCGATTGGTATGGGTAAATCGTTTAAGGGGGTGGTGCATTTATTGGAGGACAAGATATATTTGTATGAGGCGGGGAAAAACTCTGAAATTGGGGAGGAAATTGTGATTGAGGGGGTTGATAATCCTGAATTAAGCACAGCCTTAGGAGAGGATGTGGTTGCCCAAATGCGGGAGGAAGTAGAATTGATTCGTGAAACGACCACACCTTTTGCTTTGGATGAATTTTTGACAGGTAAACAAACGCCTGTGTTTTTTGGCTCAGCCATTTCAAATTTTGGCATTCAAAATCTACTAGACGGGTTTCTTGAATATGCGCCGATACCGCAAAAGCGTGCGTCAGATATTCGAAAAGTCAATCCTGATGAGGAAAAACTCACAGGTTTTGTGTTTAAAATTCAAGCCAATATGGACCCAAAACACCACGACCGACTTGCTTTTATGCGTATTGTTAGTGGCGAATATAAAAAAGGTATGAAAGTCTTGCAAGTTGCCACTGGTAAGCAAATAAAAATTGCCAATGCGGTTACTTTTATGTCGCGTGAACGCTCATCAGCGGAAGTAGCATATGCGGGGGATGTTATTGGTATTCACAATCACGGCGGTATTGCTATTGGCGATACTTTTACTCAAGGGGAGAAACTCAGTTTTAAAGGTATTCCTAATTTTGCACCAGAATTATTTCGTCGTGCTGTTTTAAAGGACCCGCTCAAAGCCAAAGCCTTGCAAAAGGGATTGGATCAATTATCAGAAGAAGGGGCAACGCAAGTGTTTCGCCCACTAATTAATAATTCACAAATTTTAGGTGCAGTTGGTGTCTTGCAATTTGATGTGGTCGCCCATCGTTTGAAATATGAATATAGTGTTGATTGTCAATTTGAGAATATTGCCGTTGCCACTGCTCGCTGGATAACAGGCGAGGACAAGGATATTGAACAGCTTAAAATTAAGGCAGGTAATAATGTAGCAATTGACTCTGCGGGTGTATTGACTTATTTGGCACCGTCTATGGTTAACTTGCAATTAACTGAAGAACGCCATCCAAATATTACTTTTGCTGCCACTCGTGAGCATTAAATAGTTGCAACTATTTAAATGAATTATTCGTATAAAATGTAACTGAATTTGAAGGAGATATTATGCTATTAGAAATTGTATTTGCCGCAGGCTGTTTTTGGGGTGTAGAAAAGAATTTTGAACAAATACCGGGTGTGGTGGATGCTGTCTCTGGCTATGCTGGTGGGAATTATGATAATCCAACTTATCGCACTGTATTGGCAAATAAAGATAATAACAGTGGGTTTAATTTTTTAACACTGCTTGAAAAAATAGGTTGGACTGATGAAGATGAAGAAGGAAATGAAGAGCCTGATAAACGCATTCTTAATCACACCGAAGCGGTCAAAGTAACTTATGACACAAAAATGGTCTCTACCGAATTTTTAATCAAAAATTTCTGGGAACTCCACAACCCCACACAAACCGATGGACAAGGCAACGATAAAGGCAACAACTATCGTTCTGCCATTTATTGGACAACAGACGAACAAAAAAAAATTGCCCTACAAACCAAAGATGAATATCAAAAATTACTCACAGATAAAGGCCTTGGTGAAATTGTTACCGAGTTAAAACCACTGGATAAATTCTGGCCAGCAGAAGATTACCATCAAAACTACCTCGCAAACAATCCAAACGGCTACTGCCCCAATCATAAAACAGGAGTAAAGTTTGCCAACAAAGGCATGAACAAAGAAGAACTCAGTGGCACTTATAACCAACACCTGAAAGACCTTATCTTAAAACCCCTAGAAGGCAAAGAAATTGTGGTGATTGAATCCGATGCTTATTGTCCGTATTGTGTCGCTTTTAAGCAAAAAGTGCTAGACAATTATAGGGGCAGTATCCCTGTTAGAAGCGTATTTGCACACAACCTTAAAGGCTATACAATCAAAACCCCAACCTTTGCCACGCCAACTATTTTATTTATCGAAGATGGTGTAGAAAAAGCAGGTTTTCAAGGCTATCTATCGCCAAAAGAATTTTACAAAGCCTTGGGTAAATTCAAACTCGGTGATTCCAAAGCCTTTGACATCGCCTTTAACCAAGGCACTGAAGGTAGATTTTGTAAGCAATATGATATTTTCAAAAACACCCCTGATGGCGTCTTTGTTGACAAACTTTCAGGCGTAGCACTGTTTGATACCACCGACCGCTTCAACTCTAAAAGTGGCTGGCTCAGTTTCACCAAAGCCATTGACGGCACCACACTTGAAAAACCCGACAACAGTTACGGTATGAATCGTATCGAAATCCTTTCCAAAAGCACTGGCATCCACTTAGGACATGTATTTGAAGACGGTCCAGATGGCAATCGTCGTTTCTGCATCAATGCCACTGTGTTGGATTTTGTTGCTAATAAAAAATAACTTTAACAACTTGAGACCTTTGCATAAATATGAATAATCATCAAAACGCCATCTTTCATCAAATTACAAACTTTTTAAAAACACCCTTAGCCACTGCTAGGAGTGGATTTAAAAAATTTCCAATTTAATAAAATCTGTCATTTTGCTAATCATCCCTATTTATGCAAAGGTCTCACTTAAGATAACACGATAATTATTCATTATTCTTTTGTTTCTGTTACATCCTCATTACTTTTAACTGGTGCACCGTTAACCGTATCTACTTCGCTTGCTATTACTTCATCATCTTCGGTTTCGGCAATTTTAGCCACTGACACCAACTTTTCGCCTTTGGCGATGTTAATTAGGGTTACACCTTGGGTATTCCGACCAATGATGGAGATGTCAACGGCACGGGTTCTGACTAGTGTGCCTTTGTTGGAGATAAGCATCATTTCATCTTCGTCCGTTACTTGAATTGCGCCGACAACTTTGCCATTTCTGTCGCTGGTTTTAATAGATATTACACCTGAGCCACCGCGTGCTTGGGCACGGTATTCGTCAAGGTTAGTGCGTTTCCCATAGCCTTTTTCGGTGGCAGTAAGGATTGGGCTGTCGACATTAGCAACGATGGCTGAGACAATTTCATCGTCTTTCAGTCTCATACCTCGAACACCAATCGCTGTGCGACCTACGGCACGGACATCGTCCTCTTTAAATCTAATTGATTTACCGTTTGCTGAAAACAGCATAATATCATTGTCGCCCGAGGTGATTTTAACACCAACTAATTTATCACCATCTCTCAAGTCGATGGCAATAATACCGCCTTTTCTTGGGCGTGAGAAGTTGGTGAGTGCAGTTTTTTTACAGGTGCCACTACTGGTTACCATAAATACAAATTGGTCATCGGTAAATTCGGATACTGGCAGAATAGCGTTAATGACTTCTTCTTTTTCCAGGGGTAATAAATTAATAATTGGCTTGCCACGAGCAACGCGTGATGCCATTGGCAATTCATATACTTTAAGCCAATGCACCTTGCCTTTTGATGAAAAACACAAGACGGTGTCGTGTGAATTTGCTACAAATAATTGATCAACAAAGTCTTCGTCTTTCATTTTTGTTGCCGCTTTGCCTTTGCCGCCACGGCGTTGTGCTTGGTAATCGCCTAACGCTTGTGCTTTAACATAGCCACCGTGTGATAAAGTAACCACGCGTTCTTCCTGTGCAATGAGGTCTTCTAAAGTTAAGTCAATCTTATTTTCTAAGATTTCACTCATTCTATCGTCAGCAAAATTATCACGCACTTCAACTAATTCATCACGAATCACTTGCATCAGTTTTTCAGGAGTTTGGAGGATGTCTAATAGGTACTTGATAGATTCTAATAATTCGTTAAATTCATCAAAAATCTTGTCTTTTTCTAGGCCAGTTAAACGATGTAGTTTCAAGTCCAAAATTGCTTGTGCTTGTTTCAATGACAATTGATAATCACCATTTTCCTGCAAACCAAGTTCGGCTGCTAGCTCTTCTGGCTTGAATAACGCCATATCACGGTCGCCAATCAGGTCTTTAATAACACTGCCTTCCCAAGTTCTGGCAATTAGTTGCTCTCTTGCATCAGTTGGGCTTGGGGCGGCTTTTACCAATTCAATAATTTCATTAATGTTGCTTAAAGCCACTGACAAACCTTCTAAAATGTGCGCACGATTTCTCGCTTTATTCAACTCAAAAATAGAGCGGCGAGTAACCACATCACGACGATGGGCAATAAAGGCATCTAAAATCCCTTTAAGCGTCATCAATTTCGGCATACCTTTGTCAATCGCAACCATATTGATGCCGAAAACCGTTTGCATTTCAGTTAATTTATAGAGATTATTGAGCATCACTTCTGGTACTTCGCCACGACGCAATTCAATCACCATACGCATACCATCTTTATCAGACTCATCTCTTAAACCGGTAATGCCATCCACTCTTTTATCTTTAACCAATTCAGCAATTTTGCCAATCAATTTGGCTTTATTGACTTGATATGGCAGTTCAGTTACAACGATACTTTGCTTGTCTTCGCCCTCCACATGAGAAACAGAACGCAAATAAATCTTACCTTTGCCTGTTTCGTAGGCTTGGCGAATACCTGATGCACCATTGATAATACCTGCTGTTGGGAAATCTGGACCTGGCATAATTTCTAATAATTCATCAGTCGTAACGCTGTCATTGTCAATCACTTTTAGGCAGGCGTTGATTGCCTCACCTAAATTATGGGGTGGAATGTTGGTTGCCATACCTACCGCAATACCCGATGAACCATTTACCAATAAGGTTGGTACGCGCGTTGGAAGTACGCTTGGCTCCGATTCTGAGCCATCGTAGTTGTCAATAAAATCAACGGTTTTTTTGTCTAAATCACGCAATAATTCGTGCGAAAGTTTTGACATGCGAATTTCTGTATAACGCATTGCTGCTGCACGGTCACCATCAACTGAACCAAAGTTACCCTGTCCGTCAATAAGAATACTACGCATTGAAAATGGTTGTGCCATGCGGACAATAGTGTCATAGACTGCCGTATCACCGTGTGGGTGATATTTACCAATCACATCACCGACAATACGGGCTGATTTTTTGTAGGCTTTGTTGTAGTCATTGCCCAGCACATTCATTGCGTAAAGAACACGACGATGCACAGGTTTTAGTCCATCTCGCACATCAGGCAAGGCGCGACCAACGATGACGCTCATTGCGTATTCCAAATAGGAATCTCGCATCTCATCTTCAATGGTAACTACGGGGAAATTAGGTTCAAAAACTTCAGGAATATCGGTATTTTCAGACATACAAAAATGGCTTTAATAAATTGACTTTTATTTTACCCTAAATAAGGGAGAATTAGTAGCTTATGCGTTTCTTTTTTGAACGGCGTTTGCCAATGTTTTAAGCAGTTTTTCGGTATCATTCCAATTGATACAGCCATCGGTAATACTGACGCCGTATTTGAGTAATTTCAATGACCCAACGGGCTGATTTCCTTCGTTCAAATGTGACTCTATCATCACCCCAGCAATCTGCTTAGAGCCTGCACTAATTTGCTCGGCAATATCTTTGCCAACCTTAATTTGATTTTTGAATTTTTTCTCACTATTGGCGTGTGAAAAATCTACCATCAATTGCTGTGGCAACTTCGCATTGGCAAGTTTTTCAACCGTTTCTTTTATGCTTTCACTATCAAAATTGGTATCATCTTTGCCACCACGCAAAATCACATGGCAATTTGAATTACCTAATGTTGTGTAACGATTAATCATGCCTTTTTTATTAATCGACCAAAACATATGCGAACTACTGGCAGAAACCACCGCATCAATAGCTACCTGAACACCACCATCTGTCCCATTTTTAAAGCCCACAGGACAAGATAACCCTGATGCCAGTTCACGATGTGTTTGACTTTCTGTGGTGCGTGCGCCAATAGCACCCCACGAAATCAAATCAGAAATATATTGCGGGGTAATGAGATCCAAGTATTCGGTAGCTGTCGGTAAGCGTATTTTTGCCAAATCCAGCAATAATTTGCGTGCCAAATCAAAGCCTTTTTCCATATGATTGCTATTATCCAAATCTGGGTCATAAATCAAACCCTTCCATCCAACAGTAGTGCGTGGCTTTTCAAAATACACCCGCATTACAATAAATAAATTGTCTTTGAGCTCGTCTCGCAAGGTTGCTAATTTTTCAGCATATTCTATCGCTGCCTTGGTATCGTGTATAGAACAGGGCCCAACAACGACTAGTAGGCGTTTATCCTTACCTTTCAGAATATCAGCAATAGTTTGACGCGCATCAACAATAAAATCAGACTCGGGCTTCTTGACCTCATGTCGCTTGATATACACCATTGGGGGAGTAATAGACTCCGATTTAGTAATGCGGATATTGCTAATTTTTTGTAAAATCTTCTTTAACATGGTCTAAATTTTATTTTTCTCAATAACTGCATAAGCTGAATGGTTATGAATAGATTCAAAATTTTCTGATTCTAAACGGTAGTAATCAATACTGTCATTCGCATTCAAGCCGACCGCGATATCACGCACTAAATCTTCAACAAAAGCAGGATTGTCATAAGCTCTCTCGGTCACAATTTTTTCGTCATCTCGTTTTAAAATCGCATACAACTCACACGATGCTTGCGCTTCTGCCAAATCAATTAAATCCTCTATCTGCAAAGTTTTACCCTTTGCAATTCTCGCTTTAATAGTAATATGTGAACGCTGATTATGCGCACCATATTTAGAAATACTCTTTGAACATGGGCAAAGACTGGTCACTGGCACCACAACCTTCGCCATCACTTCGGTCACACCTTGATTTAAAATACCATACAAAGTTACCTGATAATCCATCAACGATTCTACACCCGAAGACGGGGCTTTTTTGTTGCGGAAAAATGGGAAATCAACTGTTACATATGCATTATCTGCATCTAATTTTGCCTGTACTTTATCAATAATCTGACCAAAATTACCACAGTTAAATTCACAAGACCCTGTATTTAAAATCTCAATAAAACGCGACATATGCGTGCCTTTCACATGCTCTGGCAAGGTTACCGTCATGGTCCAATTACCCACCGTTGGATTTTTATTGCCAGCACGGTCAATATAAGTCATCGGGTGTGAAATATCCTTGATGCCTACTTTATCAATAACGATTTGTCGAGTGTCTGCATTATTTTGTGTATCGGGTAAATTACATATGCTCATTTATCTTGGCTCCGAATAGGTAACAGATGCTCTGGGCGTTTCCCAAATAATTACTTCGCAAACACGGACATCTTGATTATTAATTAATTTTGCAACTTCTTGATACATATATTTTGCAATATTTTCAGCAGTTGGATTGAGTTTATCAAAAGGCGTAATCTCATTCAAATATTGATGATCCAATCTTTTAACCACTGCTTTGGTTTGTTTTTTGATTTCGCGAAAATCAATCGCAATGCCGTTCACATCAAGCTCCTGCGCCTCAATAGACATCTCAACCCCCCAGTTATGGCCATGCAAGCGTGCACAATCACCAGGATAGTTTCGTAAGGAATGGGCTGCACCGAAATCGGTAACAATTTTTAAGACGAACATAGTAATTCGGAAAAATTGGAAAGGCGTTATTATACCAACTACTGATACAGTATTACACTTTGAATTACTAGAGACCTTTGCATAAATAGGGATGATTAGCAAAATGACAGATTTTATTAAATTGGAAATTTTTTAAATCCACTCCTAGCAGGGCTAAGGGTGTTTTTAAAAAGTTTGTAATTTGATGAAAGATGGCGTTTTGATGATTATTCATATTTATGCAAAGGTCTCTAATACTATAATCCAAAAATTAGATTTAGGCTTAAGTATAGATTTAGGATCAGACGCAACCACACTCGTGCCGACATCTATCGGAGCGGTTTTCAGTTTGTCCTTTGCTTTGTTATTTCCTTGTTTTGCCGATTTTGAATACCATTTAATAGCCTGTTGATAATCTTCTAAAACACCCTGCCCAACTTCGTACATATACCCCACATCGTATTGTGCTTCAATATGCCCTTGTTCTGCTACTTTTTTATACCATTTTAAAGCCTGATTATCATCTGTACGAATGTCATGCACAGAATCATTAGCACTTCTGCCTTCATATATACGCCCCAAATTATATTGTGCGTTAGCGTTTCCTTGTTCTGCAAGGGCTTTTGTTTGAAAAAAATCTAAAGCTACAGTTGAAAAACTAAGCCCTAGAAGAAATGTTAATAAAAATGTCTTATTTTTTTTAATCAACTGCTTCAATTTTAGAAAGGTTTTGATAACCTTTTGGTAGTAAATTACCGCGTCTTGCACGGGTACCAATATAGTTGGTAAGGTCTTGGAATTTGATGGTTAGGTGGCGTTTTCCTGCAGTAACTTTTAGATTTTGAGTTGCCAATAGGATACAGATGCTGACGACAAATTCTGTACCATCTTTCATTTCTTTTGATGGGATTTGAATGAGTTTGTTGCCTTTGCCTTTAGATAAAATTGGTAATTCAGCCACTGGAAACACTAATAAACGCCCACGATTAGTGGTTACGGCGATAAATTGATTATCTAAATCATCAACATTAATGACAGGCATTACTTTAGAAACACCAGGCAATGATAAGGAAGTTTTACCTGCTTTTTTCTTAGATAATAAATCGCCAATAGTGGCAATAAAACCATAACCTGCACTAGAAGCCAACAAAATATGTTGCTCATCATCACCCATAACCACATCAACAAATTCAGCGCCCATCGGTGGAGTCAATCGACCAGTAAGTGGCTCACCTTGCCCTCTGGCACTTGGTAAAGAGTTTGCACTTAATGAATAAGAACGCCCTGTTGAATCTAAGAAAATTGCATTTTTATTGCTACGACCTTTGGCACTGGTTGAGTAGCCGTCGCCTGATTTGTAATTTAGGGCGCTAGAGTCAATATCGTGCCCTTTGGCACTACGAACCCAACCCTTATCGCTCAATACTACCGTAACATTTTCAGCAGGCATCATATCATCCTCGCTGAAGGCTTGAGATTGTATAGAACTCGGCTTAATACTTGATCGTCTTTTGTCGCCGAACTCTTTAACAATGACCCTTAATTCATTTTTAATGTAAGTTTTTAGTCGGGCTTCACTTGATAATAATAAGTCTAATTTTTCTTTTTCAGCGACTAATTCCTCTTGTTCACTTTGAATTTTCATCTCTTCTAATTTGGCAAGATGACGCAGTTTTAATTCCAAAATTGCTTCGGCTTGGATTTCGCTTAACTTAAAACGAGCAATCAATATTGACTTGGGTTTATCATTTTCTCGAATAATGGCAATCACTTCATCGATATTCAAAAAGGCAATTAATAAACCTTCTAAGATGTGCAACCTTGCCAAAATTTTATCCAAACGGTGGTCTAGGCGATTGGTAACCACTTGCGTGCGATAGGTGAGCCATTCTTTCAGCATTGGGATGAGTGGTTTAACCTGTGGTTTACCGTCCAAACCAATCACATTCATATTGACGCGGTAATTTTTTTCCAAATCAGTAGTGGCAAATAAATGCGACATTAACGCATCAGTATCTACACGATTTGACCTTGGAACAATCACAATCCGAGTTGGATTTTCGTGGTCGGATTCATCACGAATATCCTCCACTAATGGCAATTTCTTCTTACGCATTTGGTCGGCAATCTGAGTGATAACTTTAGAGCCAGAAGTTTGATATGGTAAGGTTTCAACAACAATTTCACCCTTTTCTTTTTGGTAAGTGGCACGCATTTTAACGCTACCATGCCCTGTTGCATAAATCTGTTTAATATCCGCTTCACTTGAAACAATATCCGCAGCAGTTGGATAATCAGGTGCGGGCATAATTTGCATAATTTCATCTAACTCAGCTGATGGTTTATCCAGCAATTGAATACAAGCATTCACCACTTCGGTCAAATTATGCGGTGGCACATCGGTCGCCATACCCACGGCAATACCTGAAGTTCCATTCAATAAAAGATTGGGGATTTTTGCTGGCAATTGCTTCGGCTCTTGCAAAGAACCATCAAAATTATCCGCCCATTCCACTGTGCCTTGATTGATTTCCGAGAGCAATAAATCCGCATAACGAGATAATTTGCTTTCGGTATAACGCATCGCCGCAAACGATTTTGGGTCATCAGGTGCACCCCAATTCCCTTGCCCATCAATAAACGGATAACGATACGAAAACGGCTGTGCCATTAACACCATCGCCTCATAACAGGCACTATCGCCGTGCGGATGAAATTTACCCAAAACATCACCAACAGTTCGAGCAGATTTTTTAAATTTAGCCGTTGATTTAAGCCCCAATTCACTCATCGCATAAACAATACGGCGTTGAACAGGCTTTAGCCCATCGCCCACAAACGGCAATGCACGGTCAAGAATGACATACATCGAATAATCAAGATAAGCGCGTTCACTAAATTCAGCGACACTTTGTTGTTCAAGGTTGATTTGGCTCATTTTTCCCTAATTTTTCCCTAAAGGAATACATAAAAGTTCGGATTATTTTAACCGAATTGCTAAACGCTTTAATTGAAAGTGTAAAGTTTTCTAACTTTTCTAACATTGTTGAGTAAACAGATAATTAACTTAATCGCCCTACATATTGTCAATACATTTTACCAAAAAACATTTATTCATCAATAAGGGGATACAAAGTTTGTTATTTAAATACAAGAAAGGTTAACCTTTTGTCGCTTCATGTTTAGTGTGAAGATCATTTTTTTTAAAAATGCTCCAAAATTATTAAGAGTTATACGACTCTTTCCTAAATATTACAAGAGTCCTTTGCATAAATAGGGATGATTAGCAAAATGACAGATTTTATTAAATTGGAAATTTTTTAAATCCACTCCTAGCAGGGCTAAGGGTGTTTTTAAAAAGTTTGTAATTTGATGAAAGATGGCGTTTTGATGATTATTCATATTTATGCAAAGGTCTCAATATATTTAAATTATGCTAATTACCATCAAAAAAATTATCTTTATTGGGTTCTTTATCTTAAGTACGCCATCTATAGCCCAAAAAATTACAACGATTAAAATGCCTTCGGGAGAAGATATAGAGCTTAGAATTTTTCCTGCAAAAGGAAATGTTTTGCTACTAGGGTTTCCATGTGATTTCGACAAAAGTAAAAACGAAGAATCCGTTGCCAAATCTTTATCTGAAGATGGCTTAGAAGTATGGATGCCAGACATATTAAGCACTTATATGCTGCCAAAAGTGCGTAGTAGTTATGCAAAAATAAAGAATGAAGACTTAGTTCGTATTGTCCAAAAAGCTATAAAAACAGGCAAAGATATTTATTTGATTGCTTCTGGGGCTGGCACACAACTAGCATTACGCGCCGCAGCAAAATGGCATGAAAAATATCAAAATTCTGACGGTTTAAAGGGGTTAATATTATTATTTCCTCGGCTTAATAGTGCTGAGCCTATACCTGGCGTTAAGCCAAAATATGTTAGTGCGGTTGGTACAACTAAAAAACCAATTATGATATTAGAAGGTGGCAGAACCCCAAATAAATGGGGGCTTAAACATTTAAGTATGAAATTAAGTGCAGGTGGCAGTAAAGTTATTTCCAAAGTTATACCCGATATTCGAGGATATTTTTTTAAACGCAAAGACCCAAACAGAACTGAAGATATGGTTACTTCAGAACTATCTGGTTTAATCAAAGTGAGTCTATTTTACTTACAAAAAGGAATTTTAGAATGAATAAAATATTCTTGGCATTATTACTTATAATTACGCTAAACACAAACGCAGTAGAGCTTAAAAAATACACGGGATTAATTAAAAAACCCACTATTTCCCTGCCAGATTTAAATGGCAAAATACATACCTTGTCCCAATATAAAGGGAATATAGTTTTAGTGCAATTTTGGGCAACTTATTGCCCGCCTTGTATCAAGGAGATGCCCTCCATGAATAGTTTACAAAGTAAGCTCAAGAAAGCAGATATACCTTTTAAAATCTTAGCCATTAATATGGCAGAAAGTAAAGCCGAAGTTGAAAAATTTGTAAAAATTGTTAATCCAGAATTTACTATATTAATGAACGAAGACGGCTCTAGTATTCAACAATGGCAAGTATTTGCAGCACCTTCAAATTTCTTGATTAACAAACAAGGTGAAATTATTTATACTTTATTTGGCGGTGTTGAATGGAATTCTAAAGAAATTGTTAAAAAGATAACACAACTCTCAAAATTCTAAAAACCTATTTAAAATCTTCGGTAGTAATACACGAACAAAATAAATTTCTATCACCATATACATTATCAATACGCTTCACAGGCGGGAAGTATTTATTTGCCACTAGCGACTCAACTGGATATAACGCCTGCGTTCTGGTGTAAGGATAATTCCATTCCCCTGACATCTCATGTGCAGTGTGTGGTGCATTTTTCAATGGGTTATTTTCTCTATCCCATTTGCCAGAAATTACATTTTGAATTTCATTATAAATACTAACCATTGCGGTGATAAATCTGTCTATTTCTCGCTTTGATTCACTCTCCGTTGGCTCAATCATCAGCGTGCCTGAGACGGGAAATGACATCGTTGGCGAATGAAAACCGTAGTCCATCAAACGCTTGGCAATGTCTTCTTCAGTGATACCACTCTCATCTTTCAGAGGGCGGATGTCAATAATACATTCATGTGCTACCATACCTTGATCACCTCGATAGAGAATTGGGAAATGGTCTTTGAGTTCGGTGGCAATATAATTGGCGCTGACAATAGCAATTTCGGTTGAACGCTGCATGCCGTGCTTGCCTAATAATTTAATATAACTCCAAGAAATGGGCAAGATTGAGGCAGAACCATACATCGCTGCCGAAACGGCGTTTGAATCTTTAACCAACGGGTCTCCTGGTAAGAATTGTGCCAAATGTGCTTTTACGCCAATAGGCCCCATACCCGGACCGCCACCGCCATGCGGAATGGCAAAAGTTTTGTGTAAATTAATGTGCGACACATCAGCACCAAACTCACCCATACGAGTAAGACCCACCATTGCATTTAGGTTAGCACCATCTAAATAAACTTGCCCGCCTCTGGTGTGAATAATGTCACATATTTTTTGTATTTGAACTTCAAATACGCCATGTGTTGATGGATAAGTTACCATAATTGCAGCAAGATTATCGGCGTGTTTTTGGGCTTTTTCTTGCAAATCATCTACGGAAATATTGCCTGATTCATCACATTTTACAATCACCACTTTCATCCCTGCCATCACGGCACTTGCGGGGTTTGTGCCATGTGCTGAGGAAGGGATTAAGCAAATATTACGATGTGCATCACCACGAGACTGGTGATACGCATGAATCGCAAGTAGCCCTGCAAATTCACCTTGAGAGCCTGCATTTGGCTGTAATGATACTGCATCATAGCCTGTTATCTCACACAGAGCGTGCTCCAAATCTTTGAATAATTGCTGATAGCCTTGTGTTTGCGTTGCGGGTGCATAAGGGTGTAATTTTGAAAACCCTGGCAATGAAATCGGATACATTTGCGTAGCGGCATTGAGTTTCATAGTACAAGAGCCTAGTGCAATCATTGAGTGATTAAGGGCAATATCCTTGTTTTCCAAGCGCTTTAAATAACGCATCATTTCTGTTTCCGAGTGGTGCAAACTAAAGACTGGATGAGTCAAAAACACGCTTTCCCGCACTTGCCCATGACAAGGTTCGACCTTGTCAAAGCATGACAAGGTCGAACCTTGTCCAAAAGAACCTTGTCCAAAAATAGCTAACAAGGATTTTAAATCTTCTGTGGTAGTGGTTTCATCCATTGCAATCGTTAGTTGATTATCATTCAACAAACGCAAATTGATATTTTTTTCTTGTGCCTGTTTAAATAGTGCTTGTGCTTTATCAGTGTTAATCGTAATTGTATCAAAAAACTGTGTACTTGCTAATTCAAAGCCCGCATCGCTCAAACTTTTTGCCAATGTTGCCGCCTTTAAATGCACCTTAGTCGCAATATTTTTCAGCCCTTTTGCACCGTGATAAATACCGTACGCCGCCGCTAACACTGCTAACAAAACCTGCGCCGTACAAATATTACTGGTGGCTTTATCACGACGAATATGCTGCTCACGGGTTTGCAAAGACATCCGCATTGCCAAGTTACCAAGTGTGTCTTGAGACACACCAATAATACGCCCTGGCACCATGCGTTTAAATTCATCACGGGTGGCTAAAAACGCAGCATGAGGACCGCCGAAACCCATTGGCACACCGAAACGCTGAGAGTTGCCAATAGCAATATCTGCACCCATCTCAGCTGGGGTTTTAAGTAAAGTCAGTGCTAAAAGATCACAAGCAACAATGGTTAATACATTTTGCATTTTGGCTTTTGCAATATCAGCGCTCAAATCACGCACTTCGCCATTTGTGCCTGGTGATTGTAACAAAGTAGCGAAACAATCAGAAAAATCATCGCCCTGGATATCTGCCACTACTAACTCAATGCCGAGTGGCTTGGCACGCGTTTGTAAAATCGTAATGGTTTGCGGATGAGTGTTTCTGTCGATTAAAAACCGATTAGATTTGTTTTTACGATTAACGCGTTTTGCCATCATCATCGCTTCCGCCGCAGCTGTCGGTTCATCTAACAATGACGCATTAGAAATATCCATCCCCGTCAAATCTATAATCATCTGCTGAAAATTGAGCAGCATCTCCAAACGCCCCTGCGAAATCTCCGCCTGATAAGGCGTATAAGCCGTGTACCAGCCTGGATTTTCTAAAATATTTCGCTGAATAACAGTCGGTATCAAAGTCCCGTAATATCCCTGCCCAATAAAATTAGTTGCAATCGTATTTTGATTCGCCAGTTCAGTCGCCAATGCCAGTGTATCCCGTTCACTTATGCCCTCATCAATCGCCATACGATTACCGAATAAAATACTCTCTGGCACAGTTTTAGACACAACATCAGCAACCGATTTTTGTTCGATAATAGTTAACATTGAAACAATATCCACTTCACTGGGTCCAATGTGTCTATCTAAAAAGTCGCTCATAAATAAGGATGTGTATAAAAATTTAAAGCATGAATTTTAATCTTAAATGAAAAAAAATACCACTTAAAAATATAGGGTTTATTAACTGGTTTAAGAAAAAAATAAAATACCATTATAGTAGTTTAAAGGTAAATATTTATTACCTACTGAGACCTTTGCATAAATAGGGATGATTAGCAAAATGACAGATTTTATTAAATTGGAAATTTTTTAAATCCACTCCTAGCAGGGCTAAGGGTGTTTTTAAAAAGTTTGTAATTTGATGAAAGATGGCGTTTTGATGATTATTCATATTTATGCAAAGGTCTCCTACTATCAAATAAAAAATTACAGATATTAAAAATTAATTAAATATAAATACCAATCAATCTATATAATAATAATAAAAAGACAAGAATAAATTATGTTTGGATTTGGTGAAAAAATAGCGGGTTATGATATCCTCGTTTTTAATGAGCGAGAGGTTCGAGCGGCAGCGGGAATTGTATTTTTCTTTGCATTCATGGCTTTTTTGAATGGATTTTTGACAGGCAATAATGAACCAACTAAGTTAATGGTAACAGTGTTTTTGTTTGATTTCTTTATTCGTGTTTTTGTCAATCCAAAATATTCGCCGTCAATGGTGGTGGGGCGTTGGATAGTAAATAATCAAATGCCAGAGTATGTTGGTGCACCACAAAAAAAATGGGCGTGGAGATTTGGATTTTTCTTAGCACTGATAATGTTTTATTTGGTGGTGTTGAATGATGTGCGTGGTATGGTGAATATTCTGACTTGTGCGTTGTGCTTGGGTTTGTTGTTTTTTGAATCGGTATTTGGAATTTGCGTGGGTTGCAAGGTTTATAATGCTTATCACAAGGGCGGTGCAAAACATTGCCCAGGTGAATCATGTGATTTGGCGAGAAGTCGACTGCCAATTCAAAATTTGAATGTGGTACAAAAAGTAATTTTTATGTTGTCAATATTGACATTGCTATATTTAATGTTCGGTGATATTGTTGATTTTTTACTTAAAGAGACCTTTGCATAAATAGGGATGATTAGCAAAATGACAGATTTTATTAAATTGGAAATTTTTTAAATCCACTCCTAGCAGGGCTAAGGGTGTTTTTAAAAAGTTTGTAATTTGATGAAAGGTGGCGTATTATTCATATTTATGCAAAGGTCTCTTAAAGGATAAATATGAAAAATATAAAAATTTTATGGACAATTATTGTGGCGCTCGGACTCATTGTGTTTGGTGCTGGGTATCAACTTATAACGGGTTCCACGGTGGTATCCTCGGATGGGCGAACGGCAATTGTTCTCACTAAGAATGAGCGTAATTTTGTATTGGGTGAAATGCGGGGATTGTTGGGACATATGCAACAGTTGGTCGCGGCGGCGGCGGATCGGGATATAGATAAAACGATTGCCATTGCAAAAAGGTTGAATAGCGATTCACAAGGTGAGAAGCAAGTCGGTATTATTGCTAAAACACCATTGAATTTTAAAAAAATTACAGCCAATATTCATTCGCAATTTGGCAAACTTTATGAAGATTCTGTAAAAAAAAGAGATGTGAATCATTCGCTTAAACAGGTGTCCATGATTATGCAAAATTGCATTGCTTGTCATGGCGCTTACACGATAATAGAAGAACAAAAATAAAGGAGGAAGTGTGAAAAATTTAAAAAAAATATTAACTTTATTGACATTGGTAGCGAGTTTTTCAGCAATGGCATTGCTTGGTTTTGGTGACAATAATGCATCTAAGAATAAAAACAAGGTGGCAAAAGACTGTGAAGTTCCCGCATTCGCAAAAGCCATTGGTCATAAAGATCAATGGCTTTTACACAACGGTTGTCCACCAGAAAAAAAGGCTAATAAAGATAAAGGCGCTGAAATTAAAGACGCTAAATAATCTGGCAAGCCTCGTCAAAATCAAGACGGGGCGAGCGTGGAAATATTTTACTGGCATCGCCATAGCCGATGCCACAAATGAAAATAGATTTGGTTTTCCCATCAGGGAAAAATGCAGTGTCTAAAGTAGACGCATTAAAGCCACCCATTGGACCACAGTCTAAGCCTATTGAGCGAGCTGCCAGCATAAAATAAGCGCCTTGCAAAGTGGCATTCATTAAACCAACTTCTTTGATTTTGTCAGGTTTACCTTCGTACCAACCTTTAGCATCAGTATGCGGAAATAACTTGTCGAGTTTTTCATAAAATTCAGTATCATAACTAATGATTGCTACCGCAGGTGCAGTCATAGCTTTATCCACATTGCCTTCGTCGAGATGAGCTTTAAGCTTGGCTTTTACTTCATCTGAACGCACAAAAGTAATACGAGCAGGGCAAGTGTTAGCAGCGGTTGGACCGAACTTCATTAAATGGTAAAGCTGGTGAATTTGTTCATTTGAAATGTCTTTGTTTAGCCACGCATTATGGCTTCTCGCCTCTGTAAATAAAATGTCCATTGTGTTCTTGTCAAGCATTATAATATCCTATATTATGTTTTTATAAAAAATCAGAATGTTAGATTATATATTTTTTGACACAGTACTCGCAAGAAAATTTAAAGACCACTTAACAAAAGTGGGCATAGAATTTCAAACTGAAAAAGACGATGATTTTGGCTCGGTGCAAGGTGAAATTGTATCTATTACCGATGAAACCAGTGATGAAATATTGGACAAATTACAAACACTGTATGATGAGTTGCAAGAAGAAATGGAACAAATATTAGAACAAGGCGGTGATGGCTTATCAATGAACGCCGCAGGTATGGAAGTGCAACTCAAAAACGGCAGCATGTGTACGCTACGAGTTGAACCAGCGATTGTTACACGGATTTTAACGGTGTTAGAATTTGATGAGTTGCAAGCATTTATTGATAATATTGCCAAAAGTGTTGAAGAACCTGATGATGGGCATTTTTGCCACAATATAAACAAGGATTAACGATGAAAAAAATTACAATTATTGGTGCGGGTTTTGCGGGTTTAACGGCAGTTAGAACGCTGAGAAAATTAGATAAAACAGTGGAAATTACGCTAATTTCTCCGAAGGCAGAATTGGTTTATATGCCGAGTTTAATTTGGGTGCCATCGGACGCAGTTAGCAAAAAAGATATTATTGTGCCATTGGATAATTTCTTTAAGCGAATGAATGTTCGCCATGTGACTCATAAAGTAGTAAATTTGGAAAATAATGGTAGAACTGTTATGCTTGATAATGGTGCACGAGTAGATAATGATGCGTTAATTATTGCGTCAGGCGGGTGTTTTATTAAAAAATTACCGGGTATTGATATTGCCATCACCCCTTGCGAAGGTTTGAGTGCTGCCGAGCAGATACGCGACAAAGTTAAGGCGATGAACGGGGGCAATATCGCTATTGGCTTTGCAGGCAATCCGAAAGAACCAAGTGCAATGCGTGGTGGACCGATGTTTGAATTTTTATTCGGTTTAGACACACAACTTCGCAAAGAAAAACGACGCGATAAGTTCAATTTAACTTTCTTTACTCCTGCGGAAAAACCCGGTGCTAGATTAGGAGAAAAAGCTGTTGATGGCTTATTGGGCGAGATGAAAAAGCGTAACATTACAACCCATCTTGGCAATAAAATAAAAGAATTTACCGATGAAAAAGTGATTACTGAAGGCGGTGAATTTGATGCTGATTTAATTCTATTTATGCCAGGAATGACAGGCAATCAATGGTTTGGCAATACTGAACTTGAACTCAGTGAAGGTGGATTGCTCAAAGCCAATAAATTCTGTCAAACTTCGCTTAAAAAAGTTTTTGTTGCAGGTGATTCAGGCTCTTTTCCTGGTCCAGAATGGATGCCAAAACAAGCACATATGGCAGATTTACAAGCCGAAGCTGCTGCTAAAAATGTCTTAGAATTATTAAATGGCGAGATTGCGAGTCACACCTTCAAAATTGAATTAATGTGCATTGTTGATTCAAATAATAAAGGAATATATATCTCACGCACAGAAAAAGGTGGGTTGATGCTGCCGAATTGTCGCCTATTGCACATTGCCAAAAAAGTATTCGGCTGGTGGTATTTGCGTCAATATCGTTAAGGAGATATTATGTCAGATTGTCTATTTTGTAAAATCATCGCAGGTGATATTCCTGCCGAAAAAATTTACGAAGATGACGATGTATTCGCCTTCCACGATATCGGCGCACAAGCACCGCATCATTTTTTAGTCATTCCCAAAAAACACATTGCCACGCTAAACGATACAGATGACACCACTTTAATCGGCAAACTTATCTTAACTGCCAGTAAAATTACCAAAGATTTAGGCTTTGCAGAAGACGGTTACCGTGTCGTTATGAACTGTAACGAACAAGGTGGACAGACGATTTATCATATTCATCTACACTGTTTGGGTGGTAGAAATTTAACTTGGCCGCCAGGTTAAAAATTTCAACACCATTTTATTCGTTACATTTTTCAAATTTAGTAGTGGGGTTTAACTACCGCGAATATTTGTATGTATTTGATTTTCTATATTGGCGTGGAGTTAGCGGTGGTTGGTAAAAACCCCAAAAACCTAGTTTTTTAGATTTAGCGGTAGTTTCCTCTTGCTTATAGACATCTCCATAAGCAAATGCCATCCCTGCCTCTACCATTGCTTTGGCGATGTCGGTGTTACCTTTGTATAGCTGAATTAAAACGCGTTTATAATACCCGATAGCAATTGGGGTGACGGCAACTCTGCCATCTGTATTGGTAAGTAGCCTTTTTAAATAGCCTTTGGCTAATCGTCCGCAGTCAATATTGTTGCCTTGGATTTTTTGACAAGGTTGGGTGATTTCTGGGGTATCGATGTTAGCAATACGCATTTGCAAACTGACGCTATCGCCATCAACAATATATAGAGTTTTTTCACTGTCTAAAACAAAGTTTTCGATATCTGCAAAGGCGTTGCTGGCTAATAAAATGCAAAAAATAAATAATCTCATATAAAGCAATAACTCGGTAAAATAAATTATTTTATAAGATGTTGAACGCAGCGTGAGTGCTTTAAAAAAAATACAATTTGATAGCGATGGATTGATCCCAGCGATTGCTCAGGATTTTGCTACTGGAAAAATTTTGATGTTTGCATGGATGAATGCGGAGTCTTTGGCATTGACGATTGAAAAGCAACAGGCGGTATACTATTCTCGCTCACGCAAAAAGTTGTGGTTTAAGGGTGAAGAGTCGGGACACACGCAATTGATTAAAGAAATTTTCACCGATTGTGATAATGATGTTATCCTGCTCAAAGTAGAGCAAACTGGTGGTATCGCTTGTCATACAGGGAGAAAATCTTGTTTTTTTCAAAAATTAGAGCATAATAATTGGATTGCTGTTGAACCTGTGTTAAAAGATCCAAAGGATATTTATGGATAATATTTTAAAACAATTAGAAGATATATTAGAACAACGCAAAAGTACTGACGCAGATAGCTCTTATGTCGCCTCTCTATATGAAAAAGGCACAGATGAAATCTTAAAAAAGATTGGCGAAGAGTCTGCCGAAGTGATTATGGCAACTAAAGATGATGACAAAGATAAAATCATTTATGAAGTGGCAGATTTATGGTTTCACACATTGGTATTATTACGCCACAAAGACATTAAAATGGATAAAATAGAAGCAGAGTTATCCAGACGATTTGGTTTATCAGGTTTAACAGAAAAAGCCAATCGTAACAAATAAATTTACAGGAGAGAAATTATGATGCCAGGACCATTTGAATTGATTATTATTTTGGTGATTGTTTTATTGCTATTTGGCGGTAAGCGCTTAAAAAACATTGGTGGTGACTTGGGTGGTGCTATCAAGGGTTTTAAGAAATCAATGAAAGAAAGTGAAAGTGATGATAAAAATACCGTCATTGACGCCAAAGTCGTAGAAAAAGAAGAAGTTAAATAACCTCGCCTTATGTTTGATATTGGTTTTTGGGAATTCGCCTTAATTGGTATCATCACTTTGATTATAGTTGGTCCTGAAAGAATGCCAGGAATTGCTCGCACTGCGGGTCGTTATATTGGTAAAGGTAAGCGCTTTGTTGCCAAAATTCAAGAAGATATTGGTGAAGAATTAGAAGCCGACAAACTCAAAGAACATCTTAATTTAAAAGACAACGATTCTAATATCCTTGAAATCTTTGATGAGGCCAAAGACACTCTTGATAACATCAAAAACGATGTTAATAAAAAATTATGACCAATAAAGAAATGACATTGGTTCAACATTTGATTGAACTGCGTGATATTCTGTTACGCTCAAGCATTGCAATTTTAGTGATTTTTATTAGTCTATTCCCTTTTGCTAATGAGGTTTATGCTTCTATCGCAGCACCAATTATCGATGTATTGCCGACGGGTTCTAATATTATTGCTATCGGCGTTATTTCACCATTTTTAACCCCGCTCAAAATGGCACTTATTATTGCGGTTTATTTAGCAATGCCTTATTTACTCTATCAAATTTGGTCATTTATTGCCCCTGCACTTTATAAACACGAAAAGCGAATGATTATGCCACTGGTGGTTTCTTCTACCCTTTTGTTTTATGCGGGATTATTGTTCTCATTTTATGTTGTATTCCCTGTTATTTTTGGATTTTTATCCAGTATTGGCCCAAGTGTGGTGGACTTTACCCCAGATATTCAATATTATTTAGATTTTGTGCTTAAAGTATCATTTGCTTTTGGGGTAGCATTTGAGGTGCCGATTGCCACTATCTTAATCATTATGTTTAATATGACCACGATTGAAAAACTCAAAAAAAATCGCCCTTATGTGGTGATTGGTGCGTTTGTATTAGGGATGTTATTGACGCCACCTGATATTATTTCACAAACACTGATTGCCATCCCTATGTGGTTATTATTTGAAGCAGGATTAATTTTTGCACCTATGTTCAAACGCCAAGAATCAGCCTATTCTGAAGACGATACAGACCCTGATAATTCTCCTATCATGGATAAAAAAAAGAAAAAAGAATCAACCAGTCCTGATGAAGTTAGGGGAGAAAGGGAAGAGGAGGAAGAATGGGACGATTGGAGTGAGAAAGAGTGGGGAAAAATTGAAGACGACTTTAAAAAATTAGATAAAGAAGACGAAGAAGATCAGTCTAATAACTCAAAAGCGTGAATCACGCTCTCAGCCACATCAACAATGCGTTTATTTTTATCCATTGCCATCTTGCGTAAAGCTTGATAAGCCTCATTTTCAGTAATATCTTTGTGTTTCATCAGTAAACCCTTGGCCTTCTCAACCGCCTTGCGTTCTGACAACTGGTTACGAGTCGCATCTAATTCATCTTTAAGTGCCTGAAACTCTCTAAACCTTGCCATTGCCACATCAATGATAGGTTGCACGCGATTCTCTTCCAGTCCATCAACGATATAAGCATTAACACCAGATTTAATTGCCGAGCTTGCCATTTCAGAATTAGATTCTTCAGTAAACATAACAATCGGTTTGGGCTTGGTTTTGTTAATGTCGGTGAGATTGGCAAACACTTCACTATCAGGAATATCAGCATTCAAAATCACCACATCTGCATGCGTCATTTCATTACTGTTTT
This sequence comes from Candidatus Thiodubiliella endoseptemdiera, assembly GCF_964212635.1. NCBI lineage: Bacteria > Pseudomonadati > Pseudomonadota > Gammaproteobacteria > Pseudothioglobaceae (SeqCode) > Candidatus Thiodubiliella > Candidatus Thiodubiliella endoseptemdiera. The sequence continues at coordinate 1,671,379 of NZ_OZ156463.1, read as the reverse complement.
GCAAGTGTGCACTACTGTCCATACGGCAAATAACCTCGTGCCCCTGATCTTGTAAAGCACGACGCAACATCGCCGAACGACCTGTGTTTTCGTCAACTAGAATAATTTTAAGTGCTGTGTTCATAAAAAGTGCATTATACTGCTTTTTAGACGAAAAAACCCCCCCAATGAAGGGGGTTAAAATTCATACGAATTAAGGGGTTAGAAAGATTTGCTAATACTAAATACTGTATTTTTTTCATCAAGCGTGTTATAAGAAGCAGAAGAATCACTATCTGAAACCATAGTAAACCCTAATGTATAATCTAAACCCGCATAAGATTTACCAAAGCTAAGTCCGTAAGTCATGTAATCACTACTATCGCCTGACACGGCTTCAGAGTATTTACCAGCTGTTACAGATACATCTATATCACTGATATTAACGCCATAGCTACCTTCAATATAATCACCTACTTTGAGAGATTTCTTGCCATCGCCTTTGTAATAAGTTAAGCCAAAGTCACCATAAGAAGCGCCAACATAAACTTCATCAAAATTCAAAGGGTTGCTAGCTGCATCCTTCGAATAACGATAAGCAATATAACCAACCTCATAACCAATATTCCCTGCTTCACCTGAATAAGAGCCATAGTAATCAAATTCAGAGCCATCTGCCACATTAGAGCCCCAGATACCAGCAGCAAAACCGCTTTTATGTGTATAGTCAAAACCACCTTGAATGGTTTCTTTGTCATTAGATTGAGTCTTACCACGCCAAATGTAATCATTGGCAATAGTTATATTGGCACTAATCGGAGACGCTACCTCTTCAGCGGCAAATGACGCTGAGCCAAGAGTTGAAGTTAGACACAATGCTAGCAATAGTTTTTTTGTTGTATTTTTCATAATTTTTTCCTTATTTATAATTTTAATTTTGTCAAAAGCAAAATTACTTTTGACTTGTTTTATTATGCTGAGACCTTTGCATAAATATGAATAATCATCAAAACGCCATCTTTCATCAAATTACAAACTTTTTAAAAACACCCTTAGCCCTGCTAGGAGTGGATTTAAAAAATTTCCAATTTAATAAAATCTGTCATTTTGCTAATCATCCCTATTTATGCAAAGGTCTCATGCTATTTAAAAAATAGCATTACTTAGTTGTGAATTCTGGATAAGCATGTAAACCACATTCCGATAGGTCAACCCCTTCCGCCTCTTCTTCTTCCGATACTCGAACACCCATAACCGCTTTAATTATTAGCCAAAGTGCTAATGAGGTGCCGAATACCCAAATAAAGATGGTTGCTGCACCGAGTAATTGACCTGAAAATGACACAGACTCATTGGTCAATGGCACGGCTAATAAGCCCCATAAACCCACCACACCATGTACAGAAATCGCACCGACTGGATCATCAATTTTAAAGATACTGTCCAATGCTGAGATTGAGAATACAACGATAACACCACCAACAGCACCGATAAGCGTCGCTTCTAAGGCACTCGGCGTATCAGGACCCGCAGTAATCGCAACCAAACCTGCCAATGCACCGTTGAGTGCCATTGTTAAGTCTGCTTTGCCCCATAGAATTTTAACCAATAGCAAGGCTGCAATCACACCACCAGCGGCGGCGGCATTAGTATTTAAAAACACCATTGCCACAGCGTTAGCACTTTCTTTACTTGCCATTGCTAATACGGAGCCACCATTAAAACCGAACCAACCCATCCATAAAATGAATGTGCCCAAAGTTGCCATTGGCATATTCGCCCCTGGAATCGCATTTGATGAGCCATCTTTATTGTATTTTCCTCGACGCGCACCCAGCACAATCACACCGGCTAATGCCGCCGCTGCACCTGCCATATGCACAATGCCTGAGCCTGCGAAGTCAGAAAAACCGTAGTCGCCCAGTGTAAACAAGCCGAATACTGCTTCACTATTCCAAGTCCAAGCACCTTCCATTGGATAAATGACAGCTGTAAATATCACGGCAAAAACGAAAAATGAAAATAACTTCATTCTTTCTGCTACTGCACCCGAAACAATTGACATCGCTGTTGCGACAAACACCACCTGGAAGAAGAAATCAGAAGGTTTGGCGTAAGTAGCGTCTTTCGCAACTGTCTCAATTCCTTCTAACATAACGCCACCGCCATACATTAAGTCATAGCCATAAATCATATAGGTGGTGCAAGCAATCGCAAACAAACCTATATTTTTAGTTAATATTTCCGTCGTATTTTTACTGCGAACCAAGCCTGCTTCTAACATTGAGAAACCTGCTGCCATCCACATTACCAAAGCACCCATTACTAAAAAGTAAAAGGTATCAAGAGCAAATTGCATTTCTATAATTGCATTTTCCATATCGCCTCCTTATAATGCTACTTCGCCAGTTTCACCCGTTCTAATACGGACAACCTGCTCTAAATTACTCACAAAAATCTTGCCATCGCCAATTTTACCTGTGCCATCAGATTTTGCTGATTTACTGATAATTTCAATCACACTATCGACTTGATCAGCTGAGATTGCAATTTCTAATTTAACTTTAGGTAAAAAATCTACCGTATATTCTGCACCCCGATAAAGTTCTGTATGTCCTTTTTGACGGCCAAAACCTTTTACCTCTGTTGCCGTAATTCCTGAAACACCTACTTCAGAAAGGGCTTCTCTTACTTCATCAAGCTTAAAAGGCTTGATAATTGCTGTTATCATTTTCATGTAACTTCCTCCTAAAAAGGGTTTTCTGCTTAACTGCAACCCCCCATAAACAAAAAAAAAGCCAGCAACCTAACTAACGCAAAAATACGCAAGTTGGATTACTGGCTTCTATACCGTTCCTCTCGTTCCTCTCGTTCCCTCTTTGAAACTGACGAAAAAAATGCTTATTTAAATTCCTTTCAAGAAAAGAATCTAAATAAACATCTATGTTTTGTGTTAATTTTCCATCGTTGGAGAATAACTGTTGACCATTATAACTTAAAAAACAACGCCGTCAATATTTAATTTTTTATCATGGTTAAATATTCTACTTCAGTCAATACTTTAACATCAAATTTTTCTGCCGCTTCAATTTTTTTCTGTCCGACTTTTTCGCCAATTACTAAATAATCAGTTTTTGCACTGATGCTACTTACTACTTTAATGCCAATTGACTTAGCATATTTTTTCATTTCCTCTCGTGAGTTACTCATTTTTCCTGTGAAAATAATTTTTTTGTCAGCAAGTGTGTGACTAAAGTCTGTCAAATCTTTCTTTAAAGAGGTAATTTCTAAATTAAATTTTTGCTCAAATAATAAGTCAAATTCAGATTTTATAGTAGCAAATCCATCAATAATTGCCTGTGCAGTCAGTTCGGCAAAGCCTTCAATCTCTACTATTTTCTTAACTGTTAACGCAAAAACTTCTATCAATGAACATACACTCAGTAAGTTTTCGCAATTACCCATTCCCAATCTAGGCACACCAAAGGCAGCTAAAAAACGCCAATCTTCAATTTTTTCAGACTTTGACCTGTCTAATTGCCTAATAAGATTGGCGCTGGTTTTTTCACCAAAACCCATTACGGTTAAATCACCAATGGTTAAATTATAAATTTGTGAAATTTTGCGAATGTCATTTTCGTATAATTTTTTAATCGTGGCAATACCAAAGCCATCATTATTTGCCAATATCTTAAAAAAATACTCCATTCTTCCTATCACTTGTGCGGGACATACTGCGTGATTATTACACATTAAAAAATCAGATTCCCATTCTAATTTTTGACCGCAACTTGGGCAATTTTCCGGAATATCAGTCGGTGCTGATTTTAAGACTTGATTGATTTTAGGAATTACTAAACCTGAACGGGTTAATTCAATAATAGAGCCTCCACCCAATCCTTGTGCTTTAACCAAACCGTAATTATGCCCTGTGGCACGATAAATCGTCGCACCACTGAGTAAAGTCGGCTCTAATTCTGCCACTGGGGTAATTTTGCCTGTGCGTCCAACTTGCGGGGTCACCGACAGCACCTTTACTTCGGCTTTGTCAATATTTTCTTTAAAGGCAATCTGCCAACGATGAAATTTTCGATTAGCCCCCATCTGCTCTTTTAAATCTTCATTGATTGTTTCAAAAACAATGCCGTCCACATCAAAATCTATCTCATTTAAGGTGATTTGTGCAATTGTTTCAAATTGCGCTACCAACTCATCTATACTGCCTAGCCAAACAGGTAATTGACTAAAAGGCACAAATAAAGCGGCTTTATCTGCAATCGCTTGTTTTGCTAATTCATCCAATTCTTTTTCTTTAATCAGACTTGCTTGAAAGTTGCGTGGGTATTCAAAATCCTTAGATAAATGCGACTCAAAATAACTTTGTTTAACCACGATTTCACCTGCACCCTGCCCGCGTCCAGTATCATTGTAAACTTGCAGTCCTCGCTCAAAAACACGGCTAATATCACTACCTTTTTTACCATCTCCTCGAGTGTAAAGTCTGGTGCCGTCATCATAACCTGCAAAGCCGTCTAATTTTGGTGTGGCTTTTATTTGAATATCACTGACTGGTAAATAAATTTCGGTGGCAGCTTTTTTTAATCGCTCTATCCACTTGCTGATTTCTTCCCAAGTGTATGCTTTATCTGTTGAAAGCATCACTGCTGGCAATAAAACTTTCTCTTCAGAAAACCCTCGTCCTTCAGGTTCTATCGATTGAAATAGTGGATGGCTTGGTAAGCGTTTTTTAAGGGCGGCAAGATAGATAAAATCGTAATCTTTATCGCTGATAATCGGCTCACCTGCTCGGTAAGCGAGATTGGCCGCTTGACAAAACTGCACTAAATCATCATCAGACAAATCATCCAACAAGATTTTCTGCTGAATAATTTGCTTAACAATCGTTGATGACAGTGCCACCCCTTTACTTTAAAACTGTTTAGCTATTTTGCCTAACAATTCATAACTAAAGTCAATAGTGGCTTGTTCGTTTTTCTCAGTCAGGTCATTAAAATATACTTCTGTGGTTTCACTATCCACCTGTCTAACAACAATTTGATATGATTTTTTAATCGCGTCATCGCCAAACAAGAGTGAGAAAACACCCTTGTCTTTTTCTTTAGCTACATTGACGTAAAAACTACCTTCTTTCACATCTTTGTCTTCAACATCAATATTTAATTGATCAAGTGCCCAACCTATATTCTCCCAAGTGTCGTATTTACTTAAAGAAAATTGAAGTTTTGCATAGCCACCAATACCGTCAACTAATTTTACATTTGATTGCTTTTTCTTTTTAGCCGCTGCAATTTGCTCCCTTGCTTTTGCATGGTCGCCACCTAAATAAATCATAAAACGGTAAAGCATTTCAGTCTCTAATGACGCATCTTTAGGGCGAACTTGCCAAATGGTATTTTCACTATCGCCACCTTCGTTAGTAATAACTTCCTCCATAGAATTAAGCGTCAAATGAACTTCTGTCTTCTTGCCATCAGCAATAGGCTCCATTCTTATTCTATATTTATCCACAATTGGCAATGCATATCTTGCTTTAATTGCCTTTCTCAACATTGAACGAATTAAACCGATAGATTGGTCGGGAATTTCAGGACGATTTTCTAAAAAATCCGTTTCCATTACGCCAATTTTTTTATTGGTTTTTTTAATCGAAAAACCATGTGATTTAAAGAAAGATCTTGCTAAGTTCCACACTATCTCTGGTTTTTTATCAACCACCAACCAACGAATTTGCCCTACTTTTTTAATTTCAACGCTGGAAGGGGTAGTTAACACTTTTGATACTTTATTTCCAATAGAATCATTTTTAGAGAAACTAATCGTATCTTCTTCAATATTTTTCACATACTCACTTAACTTGAACGCATTCTGAGAACTCGGCTTAGTTAAATCCGGTGGTATTTCTAAAGAAGTAACCGTTTTATTTGAATAATATTGAATGTCTCTTGCGCCAAGTCCATCTTTAGCTTTTTGCTTTGCTTCGTTAAATGAAAAACATCCTGCTACAGAAAAAGCAAGTAAGGTTACTGTTACTATTTTGATCATATTGTCACTCCTAAGTTAACTAAATCTTGCTCTAATACCACACGAGCCTCTTGTGATAATTTCGTCAAGGGTAAGCGAATACCGCTTTCACATTTCCCCATTTTATACATCACCCATTTCACAGGAATTGGGCTTGATTCTATAAATAAATGTTGGTGCAAATTATATAAGTTTGCATCAATGCCTTGTGCACTTTTTTTATCACCTTCAAAAGCCAATTGATACGCACTTGATACTTCTACTGGTACCACATTACAAGTAACTGAAATACCGCCATGACCGCCCATTAAAATAAATTCAACCGCAGTAGCGTCATCACCGCTATACAATAAAAAATCGTCTGGGCATTCATTAATCAACTCCTGAGCGACCGATAAATCACCTGTCGCATCTTTCATACCAATAATGTTGTCAATCGCCGACAAACGCACCGCCGTCTCTACCGACAAATCAACTGCCGTTCTACTTGGCACATTATATAAAATTTGGTCAATATCAACTGCGGCTGCAATCGCCTTATAATGCTGATACAATCCTTCCTGCGTTGGTCTGTTGTAATACGGTGTTACCAATAAACACGCATCTGCACCTATATCTTTAGCAGCCTGCGTCAGTTCAATCGCTTCAGAAGTGGAATTGGCGCCTGTGCCTGCAATAACAGGAATACGCCCCTTAGCAAACTCAACGGTTTTTTGCATTACTTTAATATGTTCAGGCTGATTTAGCGTTGCACTCTCGCCTGTCGTTCCCATAGAAACAATGGCTTTTGTGCCGCTCTCAATATGAAACTCAATCAAACCCGCAAGGGCATCAAAATCCACCGAGCCGTCTTCCAACATTGGGGTAATTAGGGCGACTATTGCGCCTGTTAATGGGTGTTTAATTCGCATTGCGTTATTATATATAAACTACTCACCTTTTTAGACTAATTAAATAAGACCTTTACAAGTTATAGCCTACTTCCTCATGCGAAGTGATATCTAACCCTTGTTGCTCTTCCTCTGCACTCACTCTCAAACCAGTAATCATACCCACCACTTTAAGAATAATATAAGTCGCAACCGCTGTATAAGAAAAAGTTGCCACCACGCCGATAAACTGCACGCTCAACTGCGAACTGATGGTCATCCCTTCCGCCAACCCCTGTCCGCTAAACAAACCCAATTCACTCGAAGCAAAAACACCCGCCATCATCGTGCCCAAAATACCGCCAACACCGTGCACTGGAAACACATCCAACGAATCGTCAATTTTCCATTTTTGCTTAATGATAATCACCGCATTAAAACAAACAATTCCCGCAATAAAACCAATTACCAACGCACCTGCAGGACCCACAAAGCCTGAGGCTGGTGTAATCGTGCCTAATCCAGCCACCATACCTGTTACTGTGCCTAACGCCGTCGGCTTGCCAAATTTAACCCACTCATAAATCATCCAAGTCATCGCCGCCGTGGCTGCTGAAATATGCGTGACCAACATTGCCATCGCCGCATCGCCATTCGCTGCTAATGCCGAACCGCCATTAAAACCAAACCAACCGACCCAAAGCATGCCTGCCCCTGTAACCACCATCGTCATATTATGAGGCGGCATCGGCGTCTTTAAAAAACCTTTACGCGGACCTAAAACAATCGCCGCTACTAACGCACCAACCCCTGCAGTGATATGCACAACCGTACCGCCAGCAAAATCCAATAAACCCATCTCCTGTAACCAACCGCCACCCCATACCCAATGAGTAACAGGTGCATAAACCACAATCAGCCAAATCGCACTAAATAACAACACAGCGGAAAACTTCATCCTTTCAGCAAAACCACCAATAATCAAAGCAGGTGTAATAATTGCAAAAGTCATCTGAAATAAAGCAAACAAACTCTCAGGAATATCGCCACTCAACGAGCCTTCAAGCACACCTGACAACATAAACTTAGACAAACTACCAAAATACGCATTCCCCTCAGCAAAAGCGATTGAATATCCTGCCACCAACCATAAAACTGAAACAATCCCCGCAATAGCAAAACACTGCATCAATATCGACAAGATATTTTTACTACGAACCAATCCACCATAAAACAACGCCAGACCTGGTAGTGTCATAAACAACACCAGCGCCGTCGAAGTTAAAATCCACGAAGTATTAGCACTATCTAAATTCTCCGCAAAGACACCCATAGGCAATAACGCCAATACTATTAATAATCTTTTCATTTTATTTCCCTACAATGCGTCTTGATCAGTTTCTCCAGTGCGAATACGCACCACTTTCTCTAAATTACTAACAAAAATTTTGCCATCCCCTACTTTACCCGTATTGGCAACATTAGTAATGGTTTGAATAACTTCCTCCAACTTTGACGCTGGAATTGCAATCTCTAATTTAACCTTAGGCAAAAAATCCACCTGATACTCTGCACCACGATACAGCTCCGTATGCCCTTTTTGACGACCAAAGCCTTTAACCTCTGTTACCGTGATACCAGATACACCTGCCTCTGACAAGGCCTCCCTCACATCATCCAACTGATGTGGTCTAAGAATTGCAGTTATAAATTTCATATCTATCCTGTTTACATATTAATATAAAAAGTCATTATACAAAAATTGCCAAACTAAATTTATCAATTTTACAAAAAATCAATGCATCAATACAAAGCCATTGAGTGGCAAAGCCTTTTTTAAAAAACATTAAAAAATAAGTGGGCAACTATAAGTGGGCAACTAGGCAACTAGTGGGCAACTATAAAATCTAAAATCTCTAAAAAACCAATACCTAATTTTATAAAAACTTTCTAGGGATAACTTTACACAATGTATATTATTCCCCCCCATTTTTTCAAGGTATCATTATAATATTAAACATTACAACCAAAGGACAACCCCATGCCAGGGCAAACAAAATACTTCATCAGCAACACCAACGGCTTCTTCGTCAACTGGTATTCCGATATCACCGGACTTGAATCTCACGGACAAGCATTAAAAGTATCTGGCAATAGTGGAGACGATGCCGTCTATGTAGGACAAGGCACCAAAGTCGATGCAACAGGGCTTACTTCAACAGGTGGCAATGATTCAATTTATTTAACCGGCACTTTTAACAACTACGAACAAACACTAGATGGCAATACCTACACCTTCAAAAGAACGGTTACTATTAACGATACTGAATACCAAGAAGAAGTCTCCTTCACAGCCTCTAATGGCGACAGGGTTTATTTTGCAAATGGTTTTTTTAAGATTGATATAGCAGGCAATGATGGGCTATCAAATGCAGGCGTTTTTCAGAAAATTAAATCCACTGATATTAACTCCAGTTCAAGCACACCCACCGACCCTTTAACCAGTCAACCCGCCATTGACAAAGGTGGTGCTACTAAAGTATTTATTTCTGATAACAACGGTGAGCACATTACCCCTGGTGTCAAAGGCTCAGTATTTAAGATATCTGGCAATAGTGGCGATGACACAGTTTATGTTGCCAAAGGCACCAAAGTCGATGCAACAGGACTTACCTCAACAGGTGGTAGTGATTCAATTTATTTAACCGGCACTTTTAACAACTACGAACAAACACTAGATGGCAATACCTACACCTTCAAAAGAACGGTTAATATTAACGGTACTGAATACCAAGAAGAAGTCTCCTTCACAGCCTCTAATGGCGATAGGGTTTATTTTGCAGATGGTTTTTTTAAGATTGATATAACAGGCAATGATGGGCTATCAAATGCAGGCGTTTTTCAGAAAATTAAATCCACTGATATTGACAACAGCGAGTCAACTCCAGGTTTGGGGATTGGTTTAAGTATTACTGATGACAAGTCCGACACCGCTAAAGTTGGTGAAGTTATTACCTATACCTTTACTTTTGATGAAGCAGTTACAGATTTTGATATAAATGATATTACAGTTACAGGCGGTACAAAAGGTACTTTTGCCTCTGTTAATGGTAGTGAAAGTGTCTATACTTTAGAACTAACCCCTCCTGCAAACAGCAAAGGCATAATAAGCCTTACAGTAGCCGTTGATGCTGCTACTTCTAAAGTTAACACAGCACTAAAATCAGTTGCTGCCAGCAATAATCAAAGTTTTGATACTCAAGCCCCAACTTTGATTATCAGCGATGACAAGGCTGATACTTTAACCCTTAAAACTGGCGATACAATCACCTATACCTTTACCTTTAGTGAAGCAGTAACAGGTTTTGATAAAAGCGTTATCAACATCAGCAATGGTGCTATTAAGACAGGTACTGATTTAATTGCCAGCACAACACCTGCTGATGCAGGTAAAGTCTATACCTTGACCGTTGTACCTAGCAGTGACCTAGATGTAGGTTCTAACTTAACAGTGTCAGTGTCTGCTAATCCTGCAATTACAGACAGTGCGGGCAATGCTTACAGCACAACAGCAGCAAATAACGAGCAAGCAATTGACACCAAAGCCCCAGTAGCAACACTCAGTGGCAATATGGCACCTAATGAAAACTTAACGATGACCTTTTTAGAGGCAGTTACAATAAACACAGCAGGCAGTATTGTCATTTATGATAAAGCCAACCCTAGCACCCTTATTACTATTGATATAGCCAACCAAGTTAGCCTTGATAGCACCAAAAAAATTATCACTATTAATCCAGGTAGTGATTTAATAGTCAATAAGAATTACTATGTCAAAATTGATGCAGGCACTTTTAAAGATACTGCAGGTAATAATTATGAGGGTATTGACAGCAATAGTGGTTGGGGCTTTCTGGTCTCTTCATTCACCACCACAGCACAATGGGTAGATGCAAGCGGTAACTCTGTTAGCGACAATGGTATCAATGCCAGTGAATCTAGCACACTTGCCATTCAAGGCACATTAACAAATTCTGGCGGTGCAGCAGGCGTTGTTATCAGTGCTATTACATTTAAAGCAGCCAGTGGAACAGCCAATGACAAAGTTGTAGATACCAGTAACCTACCCACTTTTGCCTCTGCCGATGGTACCGAATGGACATTAGCCAATAATAAAATACCGACTTTAGTCAGTGGTGAGACCTATACGATTGAGATAAATTTATCTTCAGCAGGTGGTGGTACAAGTACAGGTGGTAACGCTACCCCTGTTCTAATTGACACCATAGCCCCAACCATAACAGACTGGGCAGTCAATTCACCAACAGATGGACAATCAGGCTTTAAAGTAGGTGATGTTATTGAGCTAACCATGACAACCAATGAAGCACTCTCGTTAAGCAATGCTACCAGTAGCAAAGTAACCATTGACGGTAAGGAATTTACACTAAATACCAGCAAAGGTGCCGCCAAAGCAGGGGCATCAGCAGATGAGTTAAAACAATTATTCTTTACCTACACTGTCAAAGTCGATGATAGCGTTAGTAAAGCAGATTTTGAGATTACCAATGCAAGTGCAATTGCCTTAACAGGAGTAACCGATGCAGCAGGTAATATGGTTGCCACCACAGGCACTTATCCTATTGAATTAGACCGTAATGTTGATGGTGTTGTACCAACTATTGGAGACATTACACTAAATTGGGGAGATATTTTAAACGCTATTGAAGACAACAGCAATGGCACTGTAACAGTTGCTACAACTGGTGTAGAAAACAATCAAGAAGTCTCACTAGTTATTAACCAAAAAACTTATACAGGTACTGTTACCAACAATAGTGCAACCATTACTGTTGCAGCCACAGATTTACAAGCATTAACCCATGGACAAACTTACAGCTATAAAGTCAATATAAAAGATACTGCTGGTAACCCAGCGATAGAGAAAATAGGTGATTTTAAAGTTGATACGGTTGTGCCAACCTTGACCATTACCGATAATGAAGACGCTACAACCAAAGCAGGTGAAGAAATCATCTTTACCTTTGCCTTTAACGAGGCAGTAACAGAGTTTACCAAAGATGACATTGTTATTACTAATGGCGCTATTAAAAATGGTGCTGATTTAGTATTGGTTACCACAGGTGTTAATGCCAATAAAGCCTATACCTTAATTGTTGTGCCTAATACAGATACCGAAGGCAATTTAGAAGTTAGCGTTGCTGCTGATAAATTTGTAGATATTGCTGGCAATAGAAATACGGTTGCAGCGAGTGATACTCAGGTTATTGATACCCTTGCGCCAAATGCACTCACTGCAACAGCAACACTTATTTCAAATACAGATTCTGATATCACAGTAACAAGCACAGATTCTAGTGTGGGTTATTTGGTTCACAACTCATTGTCTGGCGATGCGATTAATACAGCTGCTAAACTTGAAGCTTTAGTAACTAGCAATAAAGTCAATGTAGTAAGGGGATTAGGTGATAATAGCGCTCATAATTTTAACCCGAATGGATTAATAGAGGGTACTTATAATTGGTATTTGGTTGATCAAGCAGGAAATATTTCAGCTGAATCTAATGATGTGGTAATGGACAACACTGCCCCAATCCTAACAACACAAGCTTCGGCCGAATTGGGTGAAACCTCAGACCTGATGCTTGATTTTAATGAAGACATTCAAGCAGGTAGTACAGGTAGTATTGTTATTAAAGGTAGTGATGATGGAGTAATAGCAACCATTAATATTACTGAGACAACTAAATTCAGCATTGCTGGCGATAAACTCACCATTGATGTGTCAGCATTAGGTTTAACTGATAATAAATTAACCCAAGGCAGTTACTATATCACCATGGATGCAGGCACAGTAACTGACATAGCGGGTAACGATGCTGCTGCCATTACTAAAGATACTAACCAATGGGTATTTGCAACCAAAGCATTTTCTACCACAATCGCTTGGATAGGTGCCGATGATAACTACATTAATGATAGTGAAAAAGACGCAACCGCACTCTCAGGCAAAGTAACTGGAATAGGTACTTTAACGATTACCAAAATTGAGTTTTTTGAAGGTAGTAATACAGTAGGCACAGCAATAACTTCAGGATTACCAGCTGTTGCAGCTGACGGCACTTGGGCACTCGCACATTCTGCTATGCCATCTGAATTAGCCGATGGAAAAACCTACACGGCTGTAGTAACGCTTAGTGATGGCACCAATTCAACAATTAGCACTAGCACAGCAGTAACTTATGACACCATTAACCCAACCCCAATCACGACCAATCCATGGACTCTAAGCAATATTCCAGCAGGACAATCTGCTTTTAAGGTAGGGGATGTTATCAGCCTAACACTGACAATGAGTGAGACCTTGAAACTTAATAACACCACAGGCTCTAAAGTGGTCATTGCAGGCAAAGACTTTGTTTTGGATAAAACTGCCTCTACAACTGCAGGTGATAAGAAACTGGTGTTTAAATATAGTGTTCAAGCTGGAGATAGCATTGCCGCTACAGACTTTGATATTGACAACCCAACAAGCGATATTACGCTAAATAATATAACAGATGTCGCAGGTAATGTACCAGTATTTACCGCTGATAGAGTAGTGTTGACCAAGACTAAGCTTGAGTATATTGAAAAAACAGGTTCGGGCAATAATCCTTTTAATGGCATTGATGTGGGGAAATTTTCCGCACCAACCCTAGCCGATATTGACGGCGATGGCGACCTGGATTTGGTGGTGGGTAAGAATGTTGACCTTAAATACTATCAAAATACAAGCTCTACTTCTAACCCTGCTTATGAAGTAAAAACTGGAGATAGTAATCCTTTTAATGGCATTGATGTGGGATATTCTTCCAAACCAACCCTAGCCGATATTGACGGCGATGGCGACCTGGATTTGGTGGTGGGTGAGTATAATGGCACCCTTAAATACTATCAAAACACAGGCACTACTTCTAACCCTGCTTATGAAGCAAAAACTGGAGATGACAATCCTTTTAATGGCATTAATGCGGGATATTCTTCCTCACCAATCCTAGTCGATATTGACGGCGATGGCGACCTAGATTTGGTGATGGGTGAAGGTAATGGCACCCTTAAATACTATCAAAACACAGGCACTACTTCTAACCCTGCTTATGAAACAAAAACTGGAGGTAGCAATCCTTTTAATGGCATTGATGTGGGGGATTTTGCTACGCCAACCCTAGCCGATATTGACGGCGATGGCGACCTAGATTTGGTGGTGGGTGAGAGGTATGGCACCCTTAAATACTATCAAAATATAGGCACTACTTCTAACCCTGCTTATGAAGTAAAAACTGGAGACAGCAATCCTTTTGATGGCATTGATGTGGGGATTTATTCCGCACCAAACTTGGCCGATATTGACGGCGATGGCGACCTAGATTTGGTGGTGGGTAAGTATGATGGCACCCTTAAATATTACTACAATCAACAACCTTCTTCTGTAGATGGACAAGCCCCAACTCTAACAACACAAGCTAGCGTTATCTTAGAGGAAGCCTCAGATTTAGTGCTTGACTTTAGTGAAAATATTAAAGCAGGTACGGGCAGTATTCTCATCAAGAATAGTAGCGATGTAACAGTAGCAACGATTAATATCGCTAGTGATACAAATAAATTTAGCATTACCAATGATAAACTTACTATTGATGTATCAGCATTAGGTTTAACCAATAATAAACTTACCGTAGGCAGTTACTATTTAGAAATGAACTCTGGTGCTATAACGGATATGTCAGGCAACGATGCACTGGGTATTGCTAAAAACAGCAACCAATGGGCATTTGAAATCATCGTCCTTACTACCGACATTGTTTGGGCAGGTGCCGATGATAATTACATTAATAATAACGAGAAAGATGCAACCACACTCTCAGGCACAGTAGCGGGAGCAGGTACCTTATCTATTACTAAGATTGAATTTTTTGAAGGCAGTAATTCAGTAGCCACAGTTTCAAGTTTGCCAACCATTGCGGATGATAAAACTTGGACACTGGCACATGCCAATATGCCAACTGTACTAGTTGATGGAAAAACCTACACGGCTGTAGTAACGCTTAGTGATGGCACCAATTCAACAATTAGCACTAGCACAGCAGTAACTTATGACACCATTAACCCAACTCCAACGGCTACTAACTCATGGACTCTAAGCAATATTCCAGCCGGACAATCTGCTTTTAAGACAGGCGATGTTATCAGCCTAACACTGACAATGAGCGAGACCTTGAAACTTAATAACACCACAGACTCTAAAGTGGTCATTGCAGGCAAAGACTTTGTTTTGGATAAAACTGCCTCTACAACTGCAGGTGATAAGAAACTGGTGTTTAAATATAGCGTTCAAGCTGGGGATAACATTGCCGCTACAGACTTTGATATTGACAATCCAACAAGCGATATTACGCTAAATAATATAACAGATGTCGCAGGTAATGCACCAGTATTTACCGCTGATAGAGTAGTGTTGACCAAGATTAAGCTTGAGTATATTGAAAAAACAGGTTCGGGCAATAATCCTTTTGAGGGTATTGATGTGGGGAATACTTCTGCGCCAACCCTGGCTGATATTGACGGCGATGGCGACCTAGATTTAGTGGTGGGTGAGGAGAATCACACCCTTAAATACTATCAAAATACAGGCACTACTTCTAACCCTGCTTATGAAGCAAAAACTGGAGGTAGCAATCTTTTTAATGGCATTGATGTGGGGGGTTTTGCTACGCCAACCCTAGCCGATATTGACGGCGATGGCGACCTAGATTTGGTGGTGGGTGAGAATAATGGCACCCTTAAATACTATCAAAACACAGGCACTACTTCTAACCCTGCTTATGAAGCAAAAACTGGAGATGACAATCCTTTTAATGGCATTAATGCAGGATATTCTTCCTCACCAATCCTAGTCGATATTGACGGCGATGGCGACCTAGATTTGGTGATGGGTGAGGCTTATGGCACCCTTAAATACTATCAAAATACAGGCACTACTTCTAACCCTGCTTATGAAGCAAAAACTGGAGATGACAATCCTTTTAATAGCATTGATGTGGGGGATTCTTCCAAACCAACCCTAGCCGATATTGATGGCGATGGCGACCTAGATTTGGTGGTGGGTGAGTTTAATGGCACCCTTAAATACTATCAAAATACAGGCACTACTTCTAACCCTGCTTATGAAGCAAAAACTGGAGATGACAATCCTTTTAATGGCATTGATGTGGGGCGTTATTCCGCACCAGTCCTAGCCGATATTGATGGCGATGGCGACCTAGATTTGGTGGTGGGTGAGCAGAATGGCACCCTTAAATATTATTACAATCAACAACCTTCTTCTGTAGATGGACAAGCGCCAACTCTAACAACACAAGCCAGCGTTATCTTAGAGACCTCAGATTTAGTGCTTGACTTTAGTGAAAATATTAAAGCAGGTACGGGCAATATTCTCATCAAGAATAGTAGCGATGTAACAGTAGCAACTATTAATATCGCTAGTGATACAAATAAATTTAGCATTACCAATGATAAACTTACTATTGATGTATCAGCATTAGGTTTAACCAATAATAAACTTACCGCAGGCAGTTACTATTTAGAAATGAACCCTGGTGCTGTAACGGATATGTCAGGCAACGATGCACTGGGTATTGCTAAAAACAGCAACCAATGGGCATTTGAAACCATCGTCCTTACTACCGACATTGTTTGGGCAGGTGCCGATGATAATTACATTAATAATAACGAGAAAGATGCAACCACACTTTCAGGCACAGTAGCGAGAGCAGGTACCTTATCTATTACTAAGATTGAATTTTTTGAAGGCAGTAATTCAGTAGCCACAGTTTCAAGTTTGCCAACCATTGCGGATGATAAAACTTGGACACTGGCACATGCCAATATGCCAACTGCACTAGTCGGTGGAAAAACCTACACGGCTGTAGTAACGCTTAGTAATGGCACCAATTCAGCAATTAGCACTAGCACAGCAGTAACTTATGACATCATTAACCCAACCCCAATCACGACCAATCCATGGACTCTAAGCGATATTCCAGCAGGACAATCTGCTTTTAAGGCAGGCGATGTTATCAGCCTAACACTGACAATGAGCGAGACCTTGAAACTTAATAACACCACAGGCTCTAAAGTGGTCATTGCAAGCAAAGACTTTGTTTTGGATAAAACTGCCTCTACAACTGCAGGTGATAAGAAACTGGTGTTTAAATATAGCGTTCAAGCCGGAGATAGCATTGCCGCTACAGACTTTGATATTGACAACCCAACAAGCGATATTACGCTAAATAATATAACAGATGTCGCAGGTAATGCACCAGTATTTACCGCTGATAGAGTAGTGTTGGCTAAGACTAAGCTTGAGTATATTGAAAAAATAGGTTTGGGTAATAATCCTTTTGAGGGTATTGATGTGGGGAATGCTTCTGCGCCAACCCTGGCTGATATTGACGGCGATGGCGACCTAGATTTGGTGATGGGTAAGAATGATGGCACCCTTAAATACTATCAAAACACAAGCACTACTTCTAACCCTGCTTATGAAGTAAAAACTGGAGATAGCAATCCTTTTAATAGCATTGATGTGGGGGATTATTCCAGACCAACCCTAGCCGATATTGACGGCGATGGCGACCTAGATTTGGTGATGGGTGAGTTTTATGGCACCCTTAAATACTATCAAAACACAGGCACTACTTCTAACCCTGCTTATGAAGTAAAAACTGGAGATAGCAATCCTTTTAATAGCATTGATGTGGGGGATTATTCCAGACCAACCCTAGCCGATATTGACGGCGATGGCGACCTAGATTTGGTGATGGGTGAGGCTTATGGCACCCTTAAATACTATCAAAATACAGGCACTACTTCTAACCCTGCTTATGAAGTAAAAACTGGAGGTAGCAATCCTTTTAATAGCATTGATGTGGGGGATTTTTCCGCACCAACCCTAGTCGATATTGACGGCGATGGCGACCTGGATTTGGTGGTGGGTAAGAATGATGGCACCCTTAAATACTATCAAAATACAGGCACTACTTCTAACCCTGCTTATGAAGCAAAAACTGGAGACAGCAATCCTTTTGATGGCATTGATGCGGGGGATTATTCCTCACCAACCCTAGCCGATATTGATGGTGATGGCGACCTAGATTTGGTGGTGGGTAAGTATGATGGCAACCTTAAATACTACTACAATCAACAACCTGCTTCTGTAGATGGACAAGCTCAACAACCTTTGTCTGTAGATGAACAAGTTCCAACCTTTACAGAAAAAACCAGCGATACCAATGTCTTAGGCGAGCCTTCAAATCTAGTAATTGAGTTTTCTGAAAACATCAAAACAAATGGTGGCATTGTTGAAATCTGGAATAGCGCAGAAAAAGTTGCAACTATTAGCATTACTAATGCTAATATTAGCGACACAACACTCACTCTTAACCCAAGTAACTTAACTTCGGGCGTTTATTACATCAAAATGGCATCAGGCGTTATAACTGACACCTCGGGTAATGACTTTGCAGGTATTGATAATACCTCAGGTAAAACTTGGGCATTTGCATATAATTTTTATATCGGCACCGATAACGCCGATACTATAACGGGCAGTGCAGGTGACGATACTATAAATGGTGGTGCAGGCAACGATACTATAAATGGCGGTGCAGGCAGTGATATTTTTGTTTATGCAAGTACAGATAATGGCGAAGACACCATAACTGGCTTCATATTTGGTGCTGGTGGTGATAAATTAGATTTAAAAGATTTTATTACCGCTAGTGGTAACCAAGCGACACTTTTTGCTAATATTGATAAATATATTACAGTGTCAGATACTGGCACTGCAGGTAGTGCCAAACTAACGATTGATGCTGATGGCACGGTTACAGATGATGTTGCTGATTTGGTTATCAATCTACAGGGGGTTTCTGGTATTGGTGGCTCCTCTACTCCCGACACAGTTGCATTAGGGCACTTTATAACTGATAATCTTATTCTTGTATAAAGAGACCTTTGCATAAAGTAAGACACCCATAAAAACAAAAACCCGCCTTATTAAAGCGGGTTTTTTTATGGAAAAATATCAACCAAAAATTTAAAAATTTAAAAACTTGAACTTAGAGAGACCTTTGCATAAATATGAATAATCATCAAAACGCCATCTTTCATCAAATTACAAACTTTTTAAAAACACCCTTAGCCCTGCTAGGAGTGGATTTAAAAAATTTCCAATTTAATAAAATCTGTCATTTTGCTAATCATCCCTATTTATGCAAAGGCCTCTTAGAGGAATAAGTAAATTATGTATAATAATAATCAGTTATAACACCCAAAGGACAGCCCCATGCCAGGACAAACAAAATACTTCATCAGCAACACCAACGGCTTCTTCGTCAACTGGTATTCCGATATCACCGGAGTTGAATCTCACGGACAAGCATTAAAAGCATCTGGTAATAGTGGAGACGATGCCGTCTATGTAGGACAAGGCACCAAAGTCGATGCAACAGGGCTTACTTCAACAGGTGGCAATGATTCAATTTATTTAACCGGCACTTTTAACAACTACGAACAAACACTAGATGGCAATACCTACACCTTCAAAAGAACGGTTACTATTAACGATACTGAATACCAAGAAGAAGTCTCCTTCACAGCCTCTAATGGCGACAGGGTTTATTTTGCAAATGGTTTTTTTAAGATTGATATAGCAGGCAATGATGGGCTATCAAATGCAGGCGTTTTTCAGAAAATTAAATCCACTGATATTAACTCCAGTTCAAGCACACCCACCGACCCTTTAACCAGTCAACCCGCCATTGACAAAGGTGGTGCTACTAAAGTATTTATTTCTGATAACAACGGTGAGCACATTACCCCTGGTGTCAAAGGCTCAGTATTTAAGATATCTGGCAATAGTGGCAATGACACAGTCTATGTTGCCCAAGGCACCAAAGTTGATGCAACAGGACTCACCTCAACAGGTGGTAACGATGTTGTTTATTTAACCGGCACTTTTAACAACTACGAACAAACACTAGATGGCATTACCTACACCTTCAAAAGAACGGTTACTATTGGCGATACCGATTACCAAGAAGAAGTCTCCTTCACAGCCTCTAATGGCGATAGGGTTTATTTTGCAGATGGTTTTGTTAAGATTGATATAACAGGCGATGATGGGCTATCAGAAGCAGGTGCTTTTAAGAGAATTATATCCACTGATATTGACGGTAGTGAGTCAACTCCAGGTTTGGGGATTGGTTTAAGTATTACTGATGATTTAGCAGAAACAAGCATCATTAACAAGGCAAAGGTAGGCACAGATATTACCTATACTTTTACTTTTAAAGATGATGTTACTGGTTTTGATAAAACTGATATTGAAGTGACAGGTGGAACAAAAGGTGCTTTCAGTGGCAGTGGTAGTGTTTATTCGTTAGTAGTCAGAGTGACAGATAACTCAACAACTGACTTATTTGTTGGTGTGGCAAAAGATGCGGCAATTGGAGGAAGTATTGGCACAGAATACGCTAGTAATAGTCATAAAGTTGATACCGTTGTACCCAGCAAACCCATAAGTTTAGATTTAGCCACAGAGGACGATTCAGGCACAAGTAATAGTGACAACCTAACTAATAAAACCTCAAACCTCACCATCACAGGCAGTGCAGAAGTCGGTGCTACTATAAGATTATACAATGGTACCAACACAACAGCCATAGGCTCTGAAATAGTAAAGGCTAATGGCACATTCTCTATTGATATCAGTTTAACCCAAAGCACAACCCCACACAGCATTACCGCAAGAGCAACAGATGTTGCGGGTAATGAAAGTTTGGTTTCTGATGCTTTGGCGATTACTGTGGATACTACTACTGCTACTCTCACCGCACAAGCAATGAGCGTTATCTTGGGTGAAGACTCTAACCTAGTAATTGACTTTAGTGAAAACATCAAAGCCGGCACAGGCAATATTGTCATTCATAAAGCCAGCGACAATACCATTGTAGAAACCATTGCTATTGACAATAGTAAAATTAGCATTGCTAACGATAAACTTACTATTAATCCTACTGCTGATTTAACTGAAGGCACTTATTACATCAAAATGGCATCTGGCGTAATCACCGATATGGCAGGCAATGCCTTTGCAGGTATCACTAATTTAGGTGCTGACACCACTTGGGCATTTGCAACCAAAGCACTTTTTACCACAATCGCTTGGATAGGTGCCGATGATAACTACATTAATAATAACGAGAAAGATGCAACCACACTCTCAGGCACAGTAGCGGGAGCAGGTACCTTATCTATTACTAAGATTGAGTTTTTTGAAGGTAGTAATACAGTAGGCACAGCAATAACTTCAGGATTACCAGCTGTTGCAGCTGACGGCACCTGGACACTCGCACATTCTGCTATGCCATCTGAATTAGCCGATGGAAAAACCTACACGGCTGCAGTAACGCTTAGTGATGGCACCAATTCAACAACTATCACTAGCACAGCAGTAACTTATGACACCATTAACCCAACCCCAATCACGACCAATCCATGGACTTTAAGCGATATTCCAGCAGGACAATCTGCTTTTAAGGTAGGGGATGTTATCGGCCTAACACTGACAATGAGCGAGACCTTGAAACTTAATAACACCACAGGCTCTAAAGTGGTCATTGCAGGCAAAGACTTTGTTTTGGATAAAACTGCCTCTACAACTGCAGGTGATAAGAAACTGGTGTTTAAATATAGTGTTCAAGCTGGAGATAGCATTGCCGCTACAGACCTTTATATTGACAACCCAACAAGCGATATTACGCTAAATAATATAACAGATGTCGCAGGTAATGCACCAGTATTTACCGCTGATAGAGTGGTGTTGACCAAGACTAAGCTTGAGTATATTGAAAAAATAGGTTTGGGTAATAATCCTTTTGAGGGTATTGATGTGGGGGAGATTTCTGCACCAACCCTGGCCGATATTGACGGCGATGGTGATCTAGATTTGGTGGTGGGTAAGGATGATGGCACCCTTAAATACTATCAAAATACAGGCACTACTTCTAACCCTGCTTATGAAGCAAAAACTGGAGGTGATAATCCTTTTAATGGCATTGATGTGGGAGGTTATTCCACGCCAACCCTAGCCGATATTGACGGTGATGGCGACCTGGATTTGGTGGTGGGTAAAGGTAATGGCACCCTTAAATACTATCAAAACACAGGCACTACTTCTAACCCTGCTTATGAAGTAAAAACTGGAGATGACAATCCTTTTAATGGCATTGATGTGGAAAATGCTGCCTCACCAACCCTAGCCGATATTGACGGTGATGGCGACCTGGATTTGGTGTTGGGTAAGAATGATGGCACTCTTAAATACTATCAAAATACAGGCACTACTTCTAACCCTGCTTATGAAGTAAAAACTGGAGATAGCAATCCTTTTAATGGCATTGATGTGGGGTATTTTTCCAAACCAACCCTAGCCGATATTGACGGTGATGGCGACCTAGATTTGGTGGTGGGTGAGGATGATGGCACCCTTAAATACTATCAAAATACAGGAACTACTTCTAACCCTGCTTATGAAGCAAAAACTGGAGGTAGCAATCCTTTTAATAGCATTGATGTGGGAGTTTTTCCTACACCAAACTTGGCTGATATTGATGGTGATGGCGACCTAGATTTGGTGGTGGGTGAGCAGAATGGCACCCTTAAATACTACTACAATCAACAACCTGCTTCTGTAGATGGACAAGCCCCAACTCCAACGGCTACTAACTCATGGACTCTAAGCAATATTCCAGCAGGACAATCTGCTTTTAAGGCAGGCGATGTTATCAGCCTAACACTGACAATGAGTGAGACCTTGAAACTTAATAACACCACAGGCTCTAAAGTGGTCATTGCAGGCAAAGACTTTGTTTTGGATAAAACTGCCTCTACAACTGCAGGTGATAAGAAACTGGTGTTTAAATATAGCGTTCAAGCTGGAGATAGCATTGCCGCTACAGACTTTGATATTGACAACCCAACAAGCGATATTACGCTAAATAATATAACAGATGTCGCAGGTAATGCACCAGTATTTACCGCTGATAGAGTAGTGTTGGCTAAGACTAAGCTTGAGTATATTGAAAAAACAGGTTCGGGCAATAATCCTTTTGAGGGTATTGATGTGGGGGATTTTTCCAAACCAACCCTAGCCGATATTGACGGCGATGGCGACCTGGATTTGGTGGTGGGTGAGGGTGCTGGCACCCTTAAATACTATCAAAACACAGGCACTACTTCTAACCCTGCTTATGAAGCAAAAACTGGAGGCAATAATCCTTTTAATGGTATTGATGTGGGATATTCTTCCTCACCAACCCTAGCCGATATTGACGGCGATGGCGACCTAGATTTGGTGGTGGGTGAGAGTAATGGCACACTTAAATACTATCAAAACACAGGCACTACTTCTAACCCTGCTTATACAGCAAAAACTGGAGGTAGCAACCCTTTTAATGGCATTGATGCGGGAGATTCTCCCTCACCAACCCTAGTCGATATTGACGGCGATGGCGACCTATATTTGATGATGGGCGAGGCTTATGGCACCCTTAAATACTATCAAAATACAGGCACTACTTCTAACCCTGCTTATGAAGTAAAAACTGGAGATAGTAATCCTTTTAATGGCATTGATGTGGGGGATTTTTCCGCACCAACCCTAGCCGATATTGACGGCGATGGCGACCTAGATTTGGTGGTGGGTAAGGATGATGGCACCCTTAAATACTATCAAAATACAGGCACTACTTCTAACCCTGCTTATGAAGCAAAAATTGGAGATGACAATCCTTTTAATGGCATTGATGTGGGGGATTATTCCTCACCAACCCTAGCCGATATTGACGGCGATGGTGACCTAGATTTGGTGGTGGGTAAGAATGATGGCACCCTTAAATACTACTACAATCAACAACCTGCTTCTGTAGATGGACAAGCTCAACGACCTCTGTCTGTAGATGAACAAGTTCCAACCTTTACAGAAAAAACCAGCGATACCAATGTCTTAGGCGAGCCTTCAAATCTAGTAATTGAGTTTTCTGAAAACATCAAAACAAATGGTGGCATTGTTGAAATCTGGAATAGCGCAGAAAAAGTTGCAACTATTAGCATTACTAATGCTAATATTAGCGACACAACACTCACTCTTAACCCAAGTAATTTAACTTCAGGTGTTTATTACATCAAAATGGCATCAGGCGTTATAACTGACACCTCGGGTAATGACTTTGCAGGTATTGATAATACCTCAGGTAAAACTTGGGCATTTGCATATAATTTTTATATCGGCACCGATAACGCCGATACTATAACGGGTAGTGCAGGTGACGATACTATAAATGGTGGTGCAGGCAACGATACTATAAATGGCGGTGCAGGCAGTGATATTTTTGTTTATGCAAATACAGATAATGGCGAAGACACCATAACTGGCTTCATATTTGGTGCTGGTGGTGATAAATTAGATTTAAAAGATTTTATTACCGCTAGTGGTAACCAAGCGACACTTTTTGCCAATATTGATAAATATATTACAGTGTCAGATACTGGCACTGCAGGTAGTGCCAAACTAACGATTGATGCTGATGGCACGGTTACAGATGATGTTGCTGATTTGGTTATCAATCTACAAGGGGTTTCTGGTATTGGTGGCTCCTCTACTCCTGACACAGTTGCATTAGGGCACTTTATAACTGATAATCTTATTCTTGTATAAAGAGACCTTTGCATAAATATGAATAATCATCAAAACGCCATCTTTCATCAAATTACAAACTTTTTAAAAACACCCTTAGCCCTGCTAGGAGTGGATTTAAAAAATTTCCAATTTAATAAAATCTGTCATTTTGCTAATCATCCCTATTTATGCAAAGGTCTCTTAGAGGAATAAGTAAATTATGTATAATAATCAGTTATTACAACCAAAGGACAACCCCATGCCAGGACAAACAAAATACTTCATCAGCAACACCAACGGCTTCTTCGTCAACTGGTATTCCGATATCACCGGACTTGAATCTCACGGACAAGCATTAAAAGCATCTGGCAATAGTGGAGACGATGCCGTCTATGTAGGACAAGGCACCAAAGTCGATGCAACAGGGCTTACTTCAACAGGTGGCAATGATTCAATTTATTTAACCGGCACTTTTAACAACTACGAACAAACACTAGATGGCAATACCTACACCTTCAAAAGAACTGTTAATATTAACGGTACTGAATACCAAGAAGAAGTCTCCTTCACAGCCTCTAATGGCGACAAGGTTTATTTTGCAAATGGTTTTGTTAAGATTGATATAACCGGCAATGACGGGCTATTAAATTTAAATACAGGCGCTTTTAAGAGAATTGAATCCACTGATATTGACAACAGTGAGTCAACTCCAGGTTTGGGGATTGGTTTAAGTATTACTGATGACAAGTCCGACACCGCTAAAGTTGGTGAAGTTATTACCTATACCTTTACCTTTGATGAAGCAGTTACAGATTTTGATATAAATGATATTACAGTTACAGGCGGTACAAAAGGTACTTTTACCTCTGTTAATGGTAGTGAAAGCGTCTATACTTTAGAACTAACCCCTCCTGCAAACAGTAAAGGCATAATAAGCCTTACAGTAGCCGTTGATGCTGCTACTTCTAAAGTTAACACAGCACTAAAATCAGTTGCTGCCAGCAATAATCAAAGTTTTGATACTCAAGCCCCAACTTTGATTATCAGCGATGACAAGGCTGATACTTTAACCCTTAAAACTGGCGATACAATCACCTATACCTTTACCTTTAGTGAAGCAGTAACAGGTTTTGATAAAAGTGTTATCAACATCAGCAATGGTGCTATTAAGACAGGTACTGATTTAATTGCCAGCACAACACCTGCTGATGCAGGTAAAGTCTATACCTTGACCGTTGTACCTAGCAGTGACCTAGATGTAGGTTCTAACTTAACAGTGTCAGTGTCTGCTAATCCTGCAATTACAGACAGTGCGGGCAATGCTTACAGCACAACAGCAGCAAATAACGAGCAAGCAATTGACACCAAAGCCCCAGTAGCAGAACTCAGTGGCAATATGGCACCTAATGCAAACTTAACGATGACCTTTTTAGAGGCAGTTACAATAAACACAGCAGGCAGTATTGTCATTTATGATAAAGCCAACTCTGACACTCTTATTACGATTGATATAGCTAACCAAGTTAGTCTTGATAGCACCAAAAAAATTATCACTATTAATCCAGGTAGTGATTTAATAGTCAATAAGAATTACTATGTCAAAATTGATGCAGGCACTTTTAAAGATACTGCAGGTAATAATTATGAGGGTATTGACAGCAATAGTGGTTGGGGCTTTCTGGTCTCTTCATTCACCACCACAGCACAATGGGTAGATGCAAGCGGTAACTCTGTTAGCGACAATGGTATCAATGCCAGTGAATCTAGCACACTTGCCATTCAAGGCACATTAACAAATTCTGGCGGTGCAGCAGGCGTTGTTATCAGTGCTATTACATTTAAAGCAGCCAGTGGAACAGCCAATGACAAAGTTGTAGATACCAGTAACCTACCCACTTTTGCATCTGCCAATGGTACCGAATGGACATTAGCCAATAGTAAAATACCGGCTTTAGTCAGTGGCGAGACCTACACAATTGAGATAAATTTATCTTCAGCAGGTGGTGGCACAAGCACAGGTGGCAATACCACCCCTGTTTTAATTGACACTGCTGCCCCAATCATAACAGGCTGGGCAGTCAACTCACCAACAGATGGGCAATCAGGCTTTAAAGTGGATGATGTTATTGAGTTAACCATGACAACCAATGAAGCACTCTCGTTAAGCAATGCTACCAGTAGCAAAGTGACCATTGGTAATAAGGAATTTACACTAGATACCGGCAAAGGTGCCGCCAAAGCAGGGGCATCAGTAGATGAGTTAAAACAATTATTCTTTACTTACACTGTCAAAGTCGATGATAGTATCAATAAAGCAGATTTTGAGATTACCAATGAAAGTGCAATTACCTTGACAGGGGTAACCGATGTAGCAGGTAATATAGTTGCCACCACAGGTACTTATCCTGTTGAATTAGACCGTAATGTTGATGGTGTTGTGCCAACTATTGGAGACATTACACTAAACTGGGGAGATATTTTAAACGCTATTGAAGACAACAGCAATGGCACTGTAACAGTTGCTACAACTGGTGTAGAAAACAATCAAGAAGTCTCACTAGTTATTAACCAAAAAACTTATACAGGTACTGTTACCAACAATAGTGCAACCATTATTGTTGCAGCCACAGATTTACAAGCATTAACCCATGGACAAACTTACAGCTATAAAGTCAATATAAAAGATACTGCTGGTAACCCAGCGATAGAGAAAATAGGTGATTTTAAAGTTGATACGGTTGTGCCAACCTTGA
Source organism: Candidatus Thiodubiliella endoseptemdiera (assembly GCF_964212635.1). Taxonomy (NCBI): domain Bacteria; kingdom Pseudomonadati; phylum Pseudomonadota; class Gammaproteobacteria; family Pseudothioglobaceae (SeqCode); genus Candidatus Thiodubiliella; species Candidatus Thiodubiliella endoseptemdiera. The sequence continues at coordinate 1,643,936 of NZ_OZ156463.1, read as the reverse complement.
CCATTACCGATAATGAAGACGCTACAACCAAAGCAGGTGAAGAAATCATCTTTACCTTTGCCTTTAACGAGGCAGTAACAGAGTTTACCAAAGAGGACATTGTTATTACTAATGGCGCTATTAAAAATGGTGCTGATTTAGTATTGGTTACCACAGGTGTTAATGCCAATAAAGCCTATACCTTAGTTGTTGTGCCTAATACAGATACCGAAGGCAATTTAGAAGTTAGCGTTGCTGCTGATAAATTTGTAGATATTGCTGGCAATAGAAATACGGTTGCAGCGAGTGATACTCAGGTTATTGATACCCTTGCGCCAAATGCACTCACTGCAACAGCACTTATTTCAGCTGAATCTAATGATGTGGTAGTGGACAACACTGCCCCAATCCTAACAACACAAGCTTCGGCCGAATTGGGTGAAACCTCAGACCTGATACTTGATTTTAATGAAGACATTCAAGCAGGTAGTACAGGTAGTATTGTTATTAAAGGTAGTGATGATGGAGTAATAGCAACCATTAATATTACTGAGACAACTAAATTCAGCATTGCTGGCGATAAACTCACCATTGATGTGTCAGCATTAGGTTTAACTGATAATAAATTAACCCAAGGCAGTTACTATATCACCATGGATGCAGGCACAGTAACTGACATAGCGGGTAACGATGCTGCTGCCATTACTAAAGATACTAACCAATGGGTATTTGCAACCAAAGCACTTTTTACCACAATCGCTTGGATAGGTGCCGATGATAACTACATTAATGATAGTGAAAAAGACGCAACCGCACTCTCAGGCACAGTAGCGGGAGCAGGTACCTTATCTATTACTAAGATTGAGTTTTTTGAAGGTAGTAATACAGTAGGCACAGCAATAACTTCAGGATTACCAGCTGTTGCAGCTGACGGCACTTGGGCACTCGCACATTCTGCTATGCCATCTGAATTAGCCGGTGGAAAAACCTACACGGCTGTAGTAACGCTTAGTGATGGCACCAATTCAACAATTAGCACTAGCACAGCAGTAACTTATGACACCATTAACCCAACCCCAATCACGACCAATCCATGGACTCTAAGCGATATTCCAGCAGGACAATCTGCTTTTAAGGCAGGCGATGTTATCAGCCTAACACTGACAATGAGCGAGACCTTGAAACTTAATAACACCACAGGCTCTAAAGTGGTCATTGCAGGCAAAGACTTTGTTTTGGATAAAACCGCCTCTACAACTGCAGGTGATAAGAAACTGGTGTTTAAATATAGTGTTCAAGCTGGAGATAGCATTGCCGCTACAGACTTTGATATTGACAATCCAACAAGCGATATTACGCTAAATAATATAACAGATGTCGCAGGTAATGCACCAGTATTTACCGCTGATAGAGTAGTGTTGACTAAGACTAAGCTTGAGTATATTGAAAAAATAGGTTTGGGCAATAATCCTTTTGAGGGTATTGATGTGGGGGATCGCTCCAAACCAACCCTAGCCGATATTGACGGCGATGGCGACCTAGATTTGGTGGTGGGTGAGATTAGTGGCACTCTTAAATACTATCAAAATACAGGCACCACTTCTAACCCTGCTTATGAAGTAAAAACTGGAGATGACAATCCTTTTAATGGCATTGATGTGGGGAATCTTTCCGCACCAACCCTAGCCGATATTGACGGCGATGGCGACCTAGATTTGGTGGTGGGTGAGTATTATGGCACCCTTAAATATTATCAAAATACAGGCACTACTTCTAACCCTGCTTATGAAGCAAAAACTGGAGATAGCAATCCTTTTGATGGCATTGATGTGGGGGATCGCTCCAAACCAACCTTAGCCGATATTGACGGCGATGGCGACCTAGATTTGGTGGTGGGTGGGGCTTATGGCACCCTTAAATACTATCAAAATACAGGCACTACTTCTAACCCTGCTTATGAAGCAAAAACTGGAGATGACAATCCTTTTAATGGCATTGATGTGAGGTATTATTCCACACCAACCTTAGCCGATATTGACGGCGATGGCGACCTAGATTTGGTGGTGGGTGAGCAGAATGGCACCCTTAAATACTATCAAAATACAGGCACTACTTCTAACCCTGCTTATGAAGCAAAAACTGGAGATGACAATCCTTTTAATGGCATTGATGTGGGGCTTTACTCCAAACCAACCCTAGCTGATATTGATGGTGATGGCGACCTAGATTTGGTGGTGGGTGAGAAGAATGGCACCCTTAAATATTATTACAATCAACAACCTTCTTCTGTAGATGGACAAGCCCCAACTCCAACGGCTACTAACTCATGGACTCTAAGCAATATTCCAGCAGGACAATCTGCTTTTAAGGCAGGGGATGTTATCAGCCTAACTCTGACAATGAGTGAGACCTTGAAACTTAATAACACCACAGGCTCTAAAGTGGTCATTGCAGGCAAAGACTTTGTTTTGGATAAAACCGCCTCTACAACTGCAGGTGATAAGAAATTGGTGTTTAAATATAGCGTTCAAGCTGGAGATAGCATTGCCTCTACAGACTTTGATATTGACAATCCAACAAGCGATATTACGCTAAATAATATAACAGATGTCGCAGGTAATGCACCAGTATTTACCGCTGATAGAGTGGTGTTGACCAAGACTAAGCTTGAGTATATTGAAAAAACAGGTTTGGGCAATAATCCTTTTGAGGGTATTGATGTGGGGATTGTTTCTGCGCCAACCTTGGCTGATATTGACGGCGATGGCGACCTGGATTTGGTGGTGGGTGAGACTTATGGCACCCTTAAATACTATCAAAATACAGGCACTACTTCTAACCCTGCTTATGAAGCAAAAACTGGAGATGACAATCCTTTTAATGGCATTGATGTGGGATATTATTCCAAACCAACCCTAGCCGATATTGACGGCGATGGCGACCTAGATTTGGTGGTGGGTGGGAGTGATAGCACCCTTAAATACTATCAAAATACAGACACTACTTCTAACCCTGCTTATGAAGCAAAAACTGGAGATGACAATCCTTTTAATGGCGTTGATGCGGGATTACCAATCCTAGTCGATATTGACGGCGATGGCGACCTAGATTTGGTGGTGGGTGGGAGTGATGGCACCCTTAAATACTATCAAAATACAGGCACTACTTCTAACCCTGCTTATGAAGCAAAAACTGGAGATAGTAATCCTTTTAATGGCATTGATGTGGGATATGCTTCCTCACCAACCCTAGCCGATATTGACGGCGATGGCGACCTAGATTTGGTGGTGGGTGAGTTTTATGGCACCCTTAAATACTATCAAAATACAGGTACTACTTCTAACCCTGCTTATACAGCAAAAACTGGAGACAGCAATCCTTTTGATGGCATTGATGTGGGGATTTATTCCGCACCAAACTTGGTCGATATTGACGGCGATGGCGACCTAGATTTGGTGGTGGGTGAGGAGAATGGCACCCTTAAATATTATTACAATCAACAATCTTTTTTTGTAGATGGACAAGCGCCAACTCTAACAACACAAGCCAGCGTTATCTTAGAGGAAACCTCAGATTTAGTGCTTGACTTTAGTGAAAATATTAAAGCAGGTACGGGCAGTATTCTCATCAAGAATAGTAGCGATGTAACAGTAGCAACTATTAATATCGCTAGTGATACAAATAAATTTAGCATTGCTGGCGATAAACTCACCATTGATGTGTCAGCATTAGGTTTAACTGATAATAAATTAACCCAAGGCAGTTACTATATCACCATGGATGCAGGCACAGTAACTGACATAGTGGGTAACAATGCTGCTGCCATTACTAAAGATGCTAACCAATGGGTATTTGCAACCAAAGCACTTTTTACCACAATCGCTTGGATAGGTGCCGATGATAACTACATTAATGATAGTGAAAAAGACGCAACCGCACTCTCAGGCACAGTAGCGGGAGCAGGTACCTTATCTATTACTAAGATTGAGTTTTTTGAAGGTAGTAATACAGTAGGCACAGCAATAACTTCAGGATTACCAGCTGTTGCAGCTGACGGCACCTGGACACTCGCACATTCTGCTATGCCATCTGAATTAGCCGATGGAAAAACCTACACGGCTGTAGTAACGCTTAGTGATGGCACCAATTCAGCAATTAGCACTAGCACAGCAGTAACTTATGACACCATTAACCCAACCCCAATCACGACCAATCCATGGACTTTAAGCGATATTCCAGCAGGACAATCTGCTTTTAAGGCAGGGGATGTTATCAGCCTAACTTTGACAATGAGTGAGACCTTGAAACTTAATAACACCACAGACTCTAAAGTGGTCATTGCAGGCAAAGACTTTGTTTTGGATAAAACTGCCTCTACAACTGCAGGTGATAAGAAATTGGTGTTTAAATATAGCGTTCAAGCTGGAGATAGCATTGCCGCTACAGACTTTGATATTGACAACCCAACAAGCGATATTACGCTAAATAATATAACAGATGTCGCAGGTAATGCACCAGTATTTACCGCTGATAGAGTAGTGTTGACTAAGCTTGAGTATATTGAAAAAACAGGTTCGGGCAATAATCCTTTTGAGGGTATTGGTGTGGGGAGTGCTTCTGCGCCAACCCTGGCTGATATTGACGGCGATGGCGACCTAGATTTGGTGGTGGGTGAGAGGAATGGCACCCTTAAATACTATCAAAATACAGGCACTACTTCTAACCCTACTTATGAAGCAAAAACTGGAGATGACAATCCTTTTAATGGCATTGATGTGGGGCGTTCTTCCTCACCAACCCTAGCCGATATTGACGGCGATGGCGACCTAGATTTGGTGGTGGGTGAGAATGATGGCACCCTTAAATACTATCAAAACACAGGCACTACTTCTAACCCTGCTTATGAAGCAAAAACTGGAGATGACAATCCTTTTAATGGCATTGATGTGGGGCGTTCTTCCTTACCAACCCTAGCCGATATTGACGGCGATGGCGATCTAGATTTGGTGGTGGGTGAGGCTTATGGCACCCTTAAATACTATCAAAATACAGGCACTACTTCTAACCCTGCTTATGAAGTAAAAACTGGAGATAGCAATCCTTTTAATGGCATTGATGTGGGGCATTATTCCACACCAACCCTGGCCGATATTGACGGCGATGGCGACCTAGATTTGGTAGTGGGTGAGGATTATGGCACCCTTAAATACTATCAAAATACAGGCACTACTTCTAACCCTGCTTATGAAGCAAAAACTGGAGATGACAATCCTTTTAATGGCATTGATGTGGGATATTCTGCCAAACCAACCCTAGCCGATATTGATGGCGATGGCGACCTAAATTTGGTGGTGGGTAAGTATGGTTATGATGGCACCCTTAAATACTACTACAATCAACAACCTTCTTCTGTAGATGGACAAGCCCCAACTCCAACGGCTACTAACTCATGGACTCTAAGCAATATTCCAGCAGAACAATCTGCTTTTAAGGCAGGGGATGTTATCAGCCTAACTTTGACAATGAGTGAGACCTTGAAACTTAATAACACCACAGGCTCTAAAGTGGTCATTGCAGGCAAAGACTTTGTTTTGGATAAAACTGCCTCTACAACTGCAGGTGATAAGAAACTGGTGTTTAAATATAGCGTTCAAGCTGGGGATAGCATTGCCGCTACAGACTTTGATATTGACAACCCAACAAGCGATATTACGCTAAATAATATAACAGATGTCGCAGGTAATGCACCAGTATTTACCGCTGATAGAGTGGTGTTGACCAAGACTAAGCTTGAGTATATTGAAAAAACAGGTTCGGGCAATAATCCTTTTGAGGGTATTGATGTGGGGTATGTTTCTGTGCCAATCTTGGCTGATATTGACGGCGATGGCGACCTAGATTTGGTAGTGGGTGAGAATGATGGCACCCTTAAATACTATCAAAACACAGGCACTACTTCTAACCCTGCTTATGAAGTAAAAACTGGAGATAGCAATCCTTTTAATGGCATTGATGTGGGAAATACTGCCTCACCAACCCTAGCCGATATTGATGGCGATGGCGATCTAGATTTGGTGGTGGGTGAGCGTGATGGCACCCTTAAATACTATCAAAACACAGGCACTACTTCTAACCCTGCTTATGAAGTAAAAACTGGAGATAGTAATCCTTTTAATGGCATTAATGTGGGGGATTTTTCCAGACCAACCCTAGCCGATATTGACGGCGATGGTGATTTAGATTTGGTAGTGGGTGAGGCTGATGGCACCCTTAAATACTATCAAAATACAGGTACTACTTCTAACCCTGCTTATGAAGCAAAAACTGGAGATGACAATCCTTTTAATGGCATTGATGTGGGAGATTCTTCCAAACCAACCCTAGCCGATATTGACGGCGATGGCGACCTAGATTTGGTGGTGGGTGAGAGTGATGGCACCCTTAAATACTATCAAAATACAGGCACTACTTCTAACCCTGCTTATGAAGCAAACATTGGAGATGACAATCCTTTTAATGGCATTGATGTGGGGCGTTATTCCGCACCAGTCCTAGCCGATATTGATGGCGATGGCGACCTAGATTTGGTGGTGGGTAAGTATGATGGCACCCTTAAATACTACTACAATCAACAACCTTCTTCTGTAGATGGACAAGCCCCAACTCCAACGGCTACTAACTCATGGACTCTAAGCAATATTCCAGCAGGACAATCTGCTTTTAAGACAGGCGATGTTATCAGCCTAACTTTGACAATGAGTGAGACCTTGAAACTTAATAACACCACAGGCTCTAAAGTGGTCATTGCAGGCAAAGACTTTGTTTTGGATAAAACTGCCTCTACAACTGCAGGTGATAAGAAACTGGTGTTTAAATATAGTGTTCAAGCTGGAGATAGCATTGCCGTTACAGACTTTGATATTGACAATCCAACAAGCGATATTACGCTAAATAATATAACAGATGTCGTAGGTAATGCACCAGTATTTACCGCTGATAGAGTAGTGTTGTCTAAGATTGAGTATATTGAAAAAACAGGTTCGGGCAATAATCCTTTTGAGGGTATTGATGTGGGGTATGTTTCTGTGCCAATCTTGGCTGATATTGACGGCGATGGCGACCTAGATTTGGTAGTGGGTGAGGATTATGGCACCCTTAAATACTATCAAAATACAGGCACTACTTCTAACCCTGCTTATGAAGCAAAAACTGGAGGTGATAATCCTTTTGATGGCATTGATGTGGGGGATTATTCCGCACCAGTCCTAGCCGATATTGATGGTGATGGCGACCTAGATTTGGTGGTGGGTGAAGGTAATGGCACCCTTAAATACTATCAAAATACAGGCACTACTTCTAACCCTGCTTATGAAGCAAAAACTGGAGATAGCAATCCTTTTAATAGCATTGATGTGGGGGATGTTTCCGAACCAACCCTAGCCGATATTGACGGCGATGGCGACCTAGATTTGGTGGTGGGTAAGGATGATGGCACCCTTAAATACTATCAAAACACAGGCACTACTTCTAACCCTGCTTATGAAGCAAAAACTGGAGGTAGCAATCCTTTTAATGGCATTGATGTGGGGAATATTTCCGTACCAACCCTAGCCGATATTGACGGCGATGGCGACCTAGATTTGGTGATGGGTGAAGGTAATGGCACCCTTAAATACTATCAAAATACAGGCACTACTTCTAACCCTGCTTATGAAGTAAAAACTGGAGATAGCAATCCTTTTAATGGCATTGATGTGGGATATTCTTCCAGACCAACCCTAGCCGATATTGATGGCGATGGCGACCTAGATTTGGTGGTGGGTAAGTATGATGGCACCCTTAAATACTACTACAATCAACAACCTTCTTCTGTAGATGGACAAGCGCCAACTCTAACAACACAAGCCAGCGTTATCTTAGAGGAAACCTCAGATTTAGTGCTTGACTTTAGTGAAAATATTAAAGCAGGTACGGGCAGTATTCTCATCAAGAATAGTAGCGATGTAACAGTAGCAACCATTAATATCGCTAGTGATACAAATAAATTTAGCATTGCTGGCGATAAACTCACCATTGATGTGTCAGCATTAGGTTTAACTGATAATAAATTAACCCAAGGCAGTTACTATATCACCATGGATGCAGGCACAGTAACTGACATAGCGGGTAACGATGCTGCTGCCATTACTAAAGATACTAACCAATGGGTATTTGCAACCAAAGCATTTTCTACCACAATCGCTTGGATAGGTGCCGATGATAACTACATTAATGATAGTGAAAAAGACGCAACCGCACTCTCAGGCAAAGTAACTGGAATAGGTACTTTAACGATTACCAAAATTGAGTTTTTTGAAGGTAGTAATACAGTAGGCACAGCAATAACTTCAGGATTACCAGCTGTTGCAGCTGACGGCACTTGGGCACTCGCACATTCTGCTATGCCATCTGAATTAGCCGATGGAAAAACCTACACGGCTGTAGTAACGCTTAGTGATGGCACCAATTCAGCAATTAGCACTAGCGCAGTAGTAACTTATGACATCATTAACCCAACCCCAATCACGACCAATCCATGGACTCTAAGCGATACTCCAGCGGGACAATCTGCTTTTAAGGCAGGGGATGTTATCAGCCTAACTTTGACAATGAGTGAGACCTTGAAACTTAATAACACCACAGGCTCTAAAGTGGTCATTGCAGGCAAAGACTTTGTTTTGGATAAAACTGCCTCTACAACTGCAGGTGATAAGAAACTGGTGTTTAAATATAGCGTTCAAGCCGGAAATAGCATTGCCGCTACAGACTTTGATATTGACAACCCAACAAGCGATATTACGCTAAATAATATAACAGATGTCGCAGGTAATGCACCAGTATTTACCGCTGATAGAGTGGTGTTGACCAAGACTAAGCTTGAGTATATTGAAAAAACAGGTTCGGGCAATAATCCTTTTAATGGCATTGATGTGGGAGGTTATTCCACGCCAAACTTGGCTGATATTGACGGCGATGGCGACCTAGATTTGGTGGTGGGTGAGCAGAATGACACCCTTAAATACTATCAAAATACAGGCACTACTTCTAACCCTGCTTATGAAGCAAAAACTGGAGATAGTAATCCTTTTAATGGCATTGATGTGGGATATTATTCCAAACCAACCCTAGCCGATATTGACGGCGATGGCGACCTAGATTTGGTGGTGGGTGAGGTTTATGGCACCCTCAAATATTATCAAAATACAAGCTCTACTTCTAACCCTGCTTATGAAGCAAAAACTGGAGATAGCAATCCTTTTAATGGCATTGATGTGGGAAGTGATTCCTCACCAACCCTAGCCGATATTGACGGCGATGGTGACCTAGATTTAGTGATGGGTAAAGGTAATGGCACCCTTAAATACTATCAAAACACAGGCACTACTTCTAACCCTGCTTATGAAGCAAAAACTGGAGATGACAATCCTTTTAATGGCATTGATGTGGGATATTATTCTTCACCAACCCTAGCCGATATTGACGGCGATGGCGACCTGGATTTGGTGGTGGGTGAGAATTATGGCACCCTTAAATACTATCAAAATACAGGCACTACTTCTAACCCTGCTTATGAAGTAAAAACTGGAGATAGCAATCCTTTTAATGGCATTGATGTGGGGCGTTATTCCGCACCAGTCCTAGCCGATATTGATGGCGATGGCGACCTAGATTTGGTGGTGGGTGAGAATAATGGCACCCTTAAATATTATTACAATCAACAACCTTCTTCTGTAGATGGACAAGCGCCAACTCCAACAGCTACTAACTCATGGACTCTAAGCGATATTCCAGCAGGACAATCTGCTTTTAAGGCAGGGGATGTTATCAGCCTAACTTTGACAATGAGTGAGACCTTGAAACTTAATAACACCACAGGCTCTAAAGTGGTCATTGCAGGCAAAGACTTTGTTTTGGATAAAACCGCCTCTACAACTGCAGGTGATAAGAAACTGGTGTTTAAATATAGCGTTCAAGCTGGAGATAGCATTGCCGCTACAGACTTTGATATTGACAATCCAACAAGCGATATTACGCTAAATAATATAACAGATGTCGCAGGTAATGCACCAGTATTTACCGCTGATAGAGTAGTGTTGGCTAAGACTAAGCTTGAGTATATTGAAAAAACAGGTTCGGGCAATAATCCTTTTGAGGGTATTGATGTGGGGATTGTTTCTGCGCCAACCTTGGCTGATATTGACGGCGATGGCGACCTAGATTTGGTGGTGGGTGAGAGTAATGGCACCCTTAAATACTATCAAAATACAGGCACTACTTCTAACCCTGCTTATGAAGCAAAAACTGGAGGCAATAATCCTTTTAATGGCATTGATGTGAGGTATCGCTCCAAACCAACCCTAGCCGATATTGACGGCGATGGCGACCTAGATTTGGTGGTGGGTGAGAATCATGGCACCCTTAAATACTATCAAAACACAGGCACTACTTCTAACCCTGCTTATGAAGCAAAAACTGGAGATGACAATCCTTTTAATAGCATTAATGTGTGGATTTATTCCGGACCAACCCTAGCCGATATTGACGGCGATGGCGACCTAGATTTGGTGGTGGGTGAGAATCATGGCACCCTTAAATACTATCAAAACACAGGCACTACTTCTAACCCTGCTTATGAAGTAAAAACTGGAGATAGCAATCCTTTTAATGGCATTGATGTGGGAAATTCTGCCTCACCAACCCTAGCCGATATTGACGGCGATGGCGACCTAGATTTGGTGGTGGGTGAGCTTTATGGCACCCTTAAATACTATCAAAATACAGGTACTACTTCTAACCCTGCTTATACAGCAAAAACTGGAGACAGCAATCCTTTTGATGGCATTGATGTGGGGCTTTATTCCGCACCAAACTTGGCCGATATTGACGGCGATGGCGACCTAGATTTGGTGGTGGGTGAGGAGAATGGCACCCTTAAATATTATTACAATCAACAACCTTCTTCTGTAGATGGACAAGCGCCAACTCTAACAACACAAGCCAGCGTTATCTTAGAGGAAACCTCAGATTTAGTGCTTGACTTTAGTGAAAATATTAAAGCAGGTACGGGCAGTATTCTCATCAAGAATAGTAGCGATGTAACAGTAGCAACTATTAATATCGCTAGTGATACAAATAAATTTAGCATTACCAATGATAAACTTACTATTGATGTATCAGCATTAGGTTTAACCAATAATAAACTTACCGTAGGCAGTTACTATTTAGAAATGAACTCTGGTGCTATGACGGATATGGTAGGCAACGATGCACTGGGTATTGCTAAAAACAGCAACCAATGGGCATTTGAAACCATCGTTCTTACTACCGACATTGTTTGGGCAGGTGCCGATGATAATTACATTAATAATAACGAGAAAGATGCAACCACACTCTCAGGCACAGTAGCGGGAGCAGGTACCTTATCTATTACTAAGATTGAATTTTTTGAAGGCAGTAATTCAGTGGCTACAGTTTCAAGTTTGCCAACCATTGCGGATGATAAAACTTGGACACTGGCACATGCCAATATGCCGTCTGAATTAGCCGATGGAAAAACCTACACGGCTGTAGTAACGCTTAGTGATGGCACCAATTCAGCAATTAGCACTAGCACAGCAGTAACTTATGACATCATTAACCCAACCCCAATCACGACCAATCCATGGACTTTAAGCGATATTCCAGCAGGACAATCTGCTTTTAAGACAGGCGATGTTATCAGCCTAACACTGACAATGAGTGAGACCTTGAAACTTAATAACACCACAGGCTCTAAAGTAGTCATTGCAGACAAAGACTTTGTTTTGGATAAAACCGCCTCTACAACTGCAGGTGATAAGAAACTGGTGTTTAAATATAGCGTTCAAGCTGGAGATAGCATTGCCGCTACAGACTTTGATATTGACAATCCAACAAGCGATATTACGCTAAATAATATAACAGATGTCGCAGGTAATGCACCAGTATTTACCGCTGATAGAGTGGTGTTGGCTAAGACTAAGCTTGAGTATATTGAAAAAATAGGTTTGGGCAATAATCCTTTTAATGGCATTGATGTGGGAGGTTATTCCACGCCAATCTTGGCTGATATTGACGGCGATGGCGACCTAGATTTGGTGGTGGGTGAGAGGAATGGCACCCTTAAATACTATCAAAATACAGGCACTACTTCTAACCCTGCTTATGAAGCAAAAACTGGAGGCAATAATCCTTTTAATGGCATTGATGTGGGGTATCGCTCCAAACCAACCCTAGCCGATATTGACGGCGATGGCGACCTAGATTTGGTGGTGGGTGAGAGTAATGGCACCCTTAAATACTATCAAAATACAGGCACTACTTCTAACCCTGCTTATGAAGCAAAAACTGGAGGCAATAATCCTTTTAATGGCATTGATGTGGGGTATCGCTCCAAACCAACCCTAGCCGATATTGACGGCGATGGCGACCTAGATTTGGTGGTGGGTGAGAATAATGGCACCCTTAAATACTATCAAAACACAGGCACTACTTCTAACCCTGCTTATGAAGCAAAAACTGGAGATGACAATCCTTTTAATGGCATTGATGTGGGATATTCTTCCAAACCAACCCTAGCCGATATTGATGGCGATGGCGACCTAGATTTGGTGGTGGGTGAGCTTTATGACACCCTTAAATACTATCAAAATACAGGTACTACTTCTAACCCTGCTTATACAGCAAAAACTGGAGACAGCAATCCTTTTGATGGCATTGATGTGAGATATTCTCCCTCACCAACCCTAGCCGATATTGATGGCGATGGCGACCTAGATTTGGTGGCGGGTAAGAATGATGGCACCCTTAAATACTACTACAATCAACAACCTGTTTCTGTAGATGGACAAGCTCAACAACCTCTGTCTGTAGATGAACAAGTTCCAACCTTTACAGAAAAAACCAGCGATACCAATGTCTTAGGCGAGCCTTCAAATCTAGTAATTGAGTTTTCTGAAAACATCAAAACAAATGGTGGCATTGTTGAAATCTGGAATAGTGCAGAAAAAGTTGCAACTATTAGCATTACTAATGCTAATATTAGCGACACAACACTCACTCTTAACCCAAGTAGTTTAACTTCAGGTGTTTATTACATCAAAATGGCATCAGGCGTTATAACTGACACCTCGGGTAATGACTTTGCAGGTATTGATAATACCTCAGGTAAAACTTGGGCATTTGCATATAATTTTTATATCGGCACCGATAACGCCGATACTATAACGGGTAGTGCAGGTGACGATACTATAAATGGTGGTGCAGGCAACGACACTATAAATGGCGGTGCAGGCAGTGATATTTTTGTTTATGCAAGTACAGATAATGGCGAAGACACCATAACTGGCTTCATATTTGGTGCTGGTGGTGATAAATTAGATTTAAAAGATTTTATTACTGCTAGTGGTAACCAAGCGACACTTTTTGCTAATATTGATAAATATATTACAGTGTTAGATACTGGCACTGCAGGTAGTGCCAAACTAACGATTGATGCTGATGGCACGGTTACAGATGATGTTGCTGATTTGGTTATCAATCTACAAGGGGTTTCTGGTATTGGTGGCTCCTCTACTCCCGACACAGTTGCATTAGGGCACTTTATAACTGATAATCTTATTCTTGTATAAAGTAAGACACCTATAAAAACAAAAACCCGCCTTATTAAAGCGGGTTTTTTTATGGAAAAATATCAACCAAAAATTTAAAAATTTAAAAATTTAAAAACTTGAACTTAGAGAGACCTTTGCATAAATATGAATAATCATCAAAACGCCATCTTTCATCAAATTACAAACTTTTTAAAAACACCCTTAGCCCTGCTAGGAGTGGATTTAAAAAATTTCCAATTTAATAAAATCTGTCATTTTGCTAATCATCCCTATTTATGCAAAGGTCTCATAAAGTAAGACACCCATAAAAACAAAAACCCGCCTTATTAAAGCGGGTTTTTTATGGAAAAATATCAACCAAAAATTTAAAAATTTAAAAACTTGAACTTAGAGGAATAAGTAAATTATGTATAATAATAATCAGTTATAACACCCAAAGGACAGCCCCATGCCAGGACAAACAAAATACTTCATCAGCAACACCAACGGCTTCTTCGTCAACTGGTATTCCGATATCACCGGACTTGAATCTCACGGACAAGCATTAAAAGTATCTGGTAATAGTGGAGACGATGCCGTCTATGTAGGACAAGGCACCAAAGTCGATGCAACAGGGCTTACTTCAACAGGTGGCAATGATTCAATTTATTTAACCGGCACTTTTAACAACTACGAACAAACACTAGATGGCAATACCTACACCTTCAAAAGAACTGTTAATATTAACGATACTGAATACCAAGAAGAAGTCTCCTTCACAGCCTCTAATGGCGATAGGGTTTATTTTGCAGATGGTTTTTTTAAGATTGATATAACAGGCAATGATGGGCTATCAAATGCAGGCGTTTTTCAGAAAATTAAATCCACTGATATTGACCCCAGTTCAAGCACACCCACCGACCCTTTAACCAGTCAACCCGCCATTGACAAAGGTGGTGCTACTAAAGTATTTATTTCTGATAACAACGGTGAGCACATTACCCCTGGTATCAAAGGCTCAGTATTTAAGATATCTGGCAATAGTGGCAATGACACAGTTTATGTTGCCAAAGGCACAAAAGTTGATGCAACAGGACTCACCTCAACAGGTGGTAACGATGTTGTTTATTTAACCGGCACTTTTAACAACTACGAACAAACACTAGATGGCATTACCTACACCTTCAAAAGAACGGTTACTATTGGCGATACCGATTACCAAGAAGAAGTCTCCTTCACAGCCTCTAATGGCGATAGGGTTTATTTTGCAGATGGTTTTGTTAAGATTGATATAACAGGCGATGATGGGCTATCAGAAGCAGGTGCTTTTAAGAGAATTATATCCACTGATATTGACGGCAGTGAGTCAACTCCAGGTTTGGGGATTGGTTTAAGTATTACTGATGATTTAGCAGAAACAAGCATCATTAACAAGGCAAAGGTAGGCACAGATATTACCTATACTTTTACTTTTAAAGATGATGTTACTGGTTTTGATAAAACTGATATTGAAGTGACAGGTGGAATAAAAGGTGCTTTCAGTGGCAGTGGTAGTGTTTATTCGTTAGTAGTCAGAGTGACAGATAACTCAACAACTGACTTATTTGTTGGTGTGGCAAAAGATGCGGCAATTGGAGGAGGTGTTGGCACAGAATACGCTAGTAATAGTCATAAAGTTGATACTGTTGCACCCACTAAGCCAACAAGCCTAAATTTGGAGGCGATAGACGATACAGGCAAATCTAACACCGATAACCTCACCAACAAAACCACAGGTTTAACCATCACAGGCACTGCAGAAGCAGGTTCAATCGTGCAGTTGTATAAGGGCGGAGTCGCTATTACAGGTGCAACAGCAACAGCAGACGATGATGGTAAATTCTCTATTGACATAGCGTTAGCCGAAAGCACAACCCCGCACAACATTACCGCAAAGGCAACAGACGCTGCTGGTAACCAAAGTATCGTCTCTGATCCCCTGGCAATCACCGTAGATACAACTGCAGTATCTGAACCAACCGTCACCCTAAAAAATGACACAGGCATAAACGGCAATAATACCGATAACATAACTAATGACTGGGCACTAAATACTTCAACACTTGAAGCCAATAGTACGCGTGCATACCGTTTAACAAGAGCAGGTGTTGAAATAAGCACAGTGACTACAGCAGCGAGTTATGCTACCTATATGAGCAATGCAACTGATGCTACTTACAAGCTCGCTATTACCGACACCGACGCAGCGGGTAATAAATCAGAAGAGGGAATAATTGAATTTACCCTTGATACCCAAGTTAATAATCCAATTATTACAGCCATAGCCACCGATAACATCATTAACGCCTCTAAAGGCTTCACCATCACTGGTAGCGGTGAATCAGGTGCAAGGATTAGTGTTAGTTTTGCAGGGCTGACTGTCAACAATACCGCCGTCGTTGGCAATGATGGCAACTGGATACTGTCTGTAACAGCACTTACGCTAACTCAAGGCACTTTAAAAGTTGACATTACTCAAATAGACATTGCTGGCAATAGTAATACAGAAAGCACAACAGTCAAAGTAGATGCTGCCCCAACTGCCTTATATGACGGCAACAAAGCAGACTTTGTTAATCAAATTGCTACAGATAGTAACATAACTCTATACTTTAACGAGGCTATTACACTGAGCACAGACAGCAATAAAACCGTTCGTATTTACAAAGTTGATGGCGCAAACTCAACCCTAGTTGAAAGCATTGCCATCACCAATACACAACAAGCCAATTTAAGCGCAGACCAAAGAACCTTAAGCATCAATCCTACTAATGCATTAATAGCAGGTGCTGATTACTATGTGCAAATCAGTTCAGGTGCAGTTGTAGATTCTATTGGTAATAATTTTGCTGGTATTGATGATACTACTACTTACAAGTTTGTCGCTGTTGACTCTGCCACAGTTCTTGCCAAAATTTATGCAGATTCTAGTTATTCTGGCAATACCCCAGATAATGACAAGACCACTGCTGAAGAGTTGTCTGTAGTTGCCACTGGGGTTAATCGTTATTTAATTGAGCGTTATCAAACTGCGATTTTGGCAAAAACAGATTTTACCAATCCAACAGATAATGCCAGCCGAGCGACTATGCTTGCTGAGGTGCAGGCGTTGGTGAATGCGAAGAGTGCCAGTCTTAATGATTTTTACAGTGACAGTAGCTTTAATGATGATATTGGTGATATGGACACTTCACTAGTAAATAATACACTCTATATGTTCTATCTTGCTAAAAATTTCAACCAAGACATTGGTGGTTGGAATGTTGCAAATGTTGCAAATATGGAATATATGTTTACTAAGGCCACTGCCTTTAATCAAGATATTGGCAATTGGAATGTTGCAAATGTTTCAGAAATGAGAGGTATGTTTGCTGGTGCCACTGCCTTTAATCAAGACATTGGCAATTGGAATGTTGCAAATGTTACAAGTGCAACTGATATGTTTCAAGATGCTACTGCCTTTAACCAAGACATTAGTTCATGGAATACTGGTAAGGTTCAACATACAGATAATATGTTTAATGGTGCTACTGCCTTTAATCAAGACATTAGTTCGTGGAATATTAAGAGTTTGTCAGTTGCTACTAACATGTTTAATGGTGCTACTGCCTTTAGCACCAGCAACTACGACCTGCTGTTAGCAGGCTGGTCAGATATTGATGCCACTGTTGGTGAGAGCATTAAGAGTGGCATTAAATTTGGTGCAAGCTCAACCCAATACACCAATGCCACTGCCCGCCAAGCACTATCAAATAAAGGCTGGATTATCACTGATGCTGGATTACTTGCTGATAGCAATAATGACGGCACCACAGATGTTTTTGTTGGCAGTAATAATGCAACTACTGATGACACAGCCACATTAAACAAAAGCACTGAATCCATATCCGTCAGCCTACACGGCTTAGGTGGTAACGACACACTAAAAGGTGGCTCAGGCGATGACAAACTCTACGGTGGTGCGGGCGACGACACACTAAGAGGTGGTGCAGGAGCGGATACTTTCTTTTACGGCTACAAAAACGCAGATAATGACACTATTACCGACTTTAACATCACTCAAGGCGATAAACTTGATTTAAGGTATTTACTCGATGGATATAATGGCATTGTTGCCGATTACATTCAAGTGTCAGGTGATGCTAATAAAACCATACTAAGTATTGATGTCAATGGTAGTGTAGGCGGTAGTAATACAAATGTTACCATCACTTTGGACAACATTGATGCTGGCACTGTGGATGCTAACTGGCTAAAGAGTAATATTTTATTTTCCAATGTCCCCACTATTAAAAGTGTAGCAATCAACAATATTATTGATTATGCTAAAGCAACCAATGGATTTACCATTAACGGTATTGGCAAAGCAGGCGCCGAAGTTGTTATTAACTTTGAAGGCATCACTGGCAATACCACTACCTCAGTAGATAGTGCAGGCAACTGGTCTCTAAGAGCAACAGTCAATCTTGCAGCTCTTACCCAAGGTGATTTAACAATTTTTGCAAGAGAAACAGGCAGTGTTAGTTACGGCATAAAAACAGTAACAGCAGATACCCTTGCCCCTGAGACGCTATACAACGGCAAGGCAGCAGGTGTGAGTAGTAAAATAATTGAAACTGGAGACTTGGTCTTATTTTTCAATGAAAAAATCAAACTTAGCACCGATAGCAGCAAAGTGATTAAAATCTACAACGGCACTGATGGCGGCAATCTTGTTGAAACCATCGCCATTACTTCTGATCAAATCACTCTAGATACTGACCAAAGGACATTAAACATTGACCCTAGCGATAATTTGGTAGCAGGTAATTATTATGCTCAAATCAGTTCAAGTGCAATCACTGATATTGCAGGTAATGACTTTGCCGGTATTAGCGACACGGATACTAACACTTACCAATTTAAGGTGGTTGATTCTATTGGCATTATGGCTAAGATTTATGCAGATTCTGCTTATACAGGTAATACCCCCGATGCCGATAAAGCCACTGCTGAAGACTTGTCTAATATTGCCATTGGGGTGAACCGTTATTTAGAGTCGCGCTATCAAACTGCCATTGCAGCAAAAACAGATTTTACCAATCCAACAGATGATGCCAGTCGAGCGACTATGCTTGCTGAAGTGCAGGCATTGGTGAATACGCAGAGTGCTAGTCTTGCTCAACTTTACAAAGAAAAACGCAATTTTAATGATGACATTAGTGATATGGATACTTCGTTGGCAACTAATATGAGTTCTATGTTTGAGCATGCTTATTCCTTTAATCAAAAAATTAATAATTGGGATGTTGGCAAGGTTACGAATATGAGATATATGTTTGCTAATGCCAGTATCTTTAATGCTAACATTAGTTTATGGGATGTTAGTGAAGTGACTGATATGAATTATATGTTTGCTACTGCCTTTAGCTTTGATCAAGATATTGGTTCGTGGGATGTGAGCAAAGTTACAAATATGAATGGTCTGTTTTATCAAACTATATTTAACCAAGATATTGGTTCGTGGAATATCAAAAGTTTAACTAAAGCTGATGGTCTTTTTCAACATAACTCTACTTTCACGACAAGTAATTACGACTTGCTGTTGGCAGGCTGGTCAGATGTTAATGCCACTATTGGTGAGAGCATCAAGAGCAATGTTTTACTTACTGTAGATATAACCAAATACACCAATGCCACTGCCCGCCAAGCACTATTAGATAAAAACTGGACTATCACCGATGCTGGATTACTTGCTGATAGTAATAATGACGGCACTACAGATGTTTTTGTTGGCAGTAATGATGTAGCTGTTGATGACGCAACCACATTAAACAAAAGCACTGAATCCATATCTGTTGCCCTACACGGCTTAGGCGGTGATGACATACTAAAAGGTGGCTCAAGCAATGACAAACTCTATGGCGGTAGTGGTAACGATACGCTAACAGGTGGCACAGGAGCAGATACTTTCTTCTATGGCTACAAAAACGCAGGTAATGACATTATTGCCGACTTTAACATCGCTCAAGGCGATAAACTTGATTTGAGTTATTTACTAGATGGTTACACTAACGCTAAAAATATCGACGACTACATTACAGTTGAAAACACCAGCGGTAAATCCAAACTGGTTATTGATGCTGATGGTGCTGCCAATGGTATTACCGCCGATGTTAGTATTACTTTAAGCAATATTGACTATTCGGATGTCTTGTTAAATAACTTAATTTCTGCGGGTAGTTTGGTGCTTGAATAGAAATCATTGATAATTTTATTTTTGGATTTCTCTGACTACAATCATTTTGTATTCCAATATATCACGCATAGAATAACCAATACCTCCCGTGCCGTAGCCCGAGTGTTTTCTGCCACCAAATGGCATCCAATCTACTCGGAATGTGGTGTAGTCGTTAATCATTACCGCAGAGGCTTCTAATCGTTTGGCAATATCTGTTGCTTTATTGATATCGTCGCTAAATACTGCCGATTGGAATGATACATTTAAACTATTGGCTTGTTCTATTGCCTCATCAATACTGTCATAGCCATAGATGCAGACCACGGGGGCGAAAATTTCTTGGGTTGAAACCTTGGCACTTTTTGGCGGGTTGAGCAATACTGTTGGTTCGTAAGCAACTTGGTTAATGCGTTTTCCGCCCGTCATCAATTGTGCACCTGATGCGACTGCTTCATTGACCCATAATTCAATTCTATCGGTTTCTTTTGGGGATATTAGAGGTCCTAAATCGGAATCTTCGTTAATGGCATCGCCGACAATTTGTTGGCTGGCAATTTTGGCAATTTTTTTTGCCAAATCTTCGGCTTTACTATTCGGTATATAAACGCGTTGCACGGAAACACAGACTTGCCCAGAATGATACATACTGGCTTTAACCACACCGTTGATAAAACCCTGTTCATCTGCATATTCATCAAAAATTAAAGGAGCGACACCGCCGTGTTCCAAGGCACAACGCACCCCTGGGGCGAGTTTTGATTTTAGCAACCAGCCTACTTTAGCCGAGCCGATAAAACTGAAAAATCCTATCCTTTTATCGGTAACCAATTTCTCTGCATTTTCAGTATTGACCAAAGCCAATTGCACCCAACCTTTTGGTAATCCTGCTTGTTCTATTAACTCGGTAAGTCGTAGGGTGCAAAGTGGGGTTTTGCTGGCAGGCTTGATAATCACGGGGCAGCCTGTAGCAACGGCAGGAATGACCTGATGAATGGCTAAATTGAGCGGGTGATTAAAGGCACTGACTGCGACAACTACGCCGATTGGTTCGAGTATCGTGTGTGCGGTATGCCCTGCCCCTGCTGGAGTGTAGTCCATTGGGATAGTTTCGCCTTTGATATTGCTAAGTTCAAGAATGGCAATATGGATACCACTAATGGCACGGGTAACTTCAATTCTAGCATCACGAATGGGTTTACCGCCTTCGTTGGCAATTAAGCGGGCAAAATCCTCCTGCTCATTTTTCACCAAATCTGCTAATTTTTGCAATATTTGGATGCGTTTTTGCTCTGGCAAGCACCCTGTTTTATGTAGTTGTTGTGCGGTTGATAGCATTTGTTCTACTTGCATACTATCGTGCATTTCTAATTTGGCTAATACTGCGCCTGTGTAAACTTGATTAACGGTTAATATCGCCATATTTATATCTCTTTTAGTTGATTAGGAAACAATTTTTCATTCTCATGATAATCAATAGGTGTGTCAATAATATGCACACCGCCCTGAGAAAAACAAGATTCAATCAATGACTTAAATTCATCGGCACTTTGCACTTTATGTCCTTGTGCACCATAACTATGGGCATATTTAACAAAATCAGGGTTATTATAAGTCAAACCAAAATCCTCAAAACCATTGCCTTCTTGCTTCCAACGAATCATACCGTAAGCACTGTCAGTAACAATTAATACGACCAAATTAAGTTTCAAACGCACTGCGGTTTCCATTTCTTGTGAATTCATCATAAATCCGCCATCACCGCAAATTGCCATCACTTGTCGCTGGGGGTATAACAAGGCACAAGCCATTGCACTTGGCAGACCTGCACCCATGGTTGCCAAAGCATTATCCAGTAGCACTGTATTGGGCATATAAGTGTGATAATGGCGTGCAAACCAAATCTTATACATCCCATTATCGAGTGCAATGATTGCATCTTCATTCAAGGCACGACGAACATCAGCAACGATTCTCTGTGGTAGCATAGGATATGCATCATCATTATCTTTCTCGTGGATTACTTTTTTGATGTCTGCTTTAAAGTTTAACAATTCTAATGAGCAGTTCGGTAACATGGAATCCAACGCTTGTGCCAAACGATCAACGGTGGTTTGAATATCGCCAATAATTTCTAACTGTGGAAAATATACTTCGTCAACTTGTGCTGAATTAAAATTAATATGAATTACCTGAGTGCCACCTTTATGCATAAAAAATGGTGGTTTTTCCACCACATCGTGACCAATATTGATAATCAAATCTGCCATTTTAACCGCTCTATGTAACACATCTCCATCTGATAACGCCGCTGTGCCTAAGAACAAAGGATTTTTACAGCTAACCACGCCTTTGCCCATTTGGGTATTAAAAAATGGAATACAAGTTTTGTTAATGAAATCTTGCATGGGTCTAAATAACTTTTTTCGATTGGCACCAGCACCGATTAAAACCAATGGATTTTTAGCGTTTTTAATCATTTCTACCGCCGTTTTTATGCTTTTTTTGTCCGCATCAGGACGACGCATTTCATGCACAGGAAATAAATGCCAATCCTTGATTTTTTCAGCCGCAACATCCTCAGGTAGTTCCAAATGCACAGCACCTGGTCTTTCTTCTTCTGCTAGACGAAACGCATCACGCACCATTGACGGAATCATACTACCATTTACAATTTGCTTACTGGATTTGGTCAATGGTTCCATCATGCGCACCACATCAATAATTTGAAAACGCCCTTGTTTACTAGAATGAATTGGCTTTTGTCCGGTAATCATTAACATTGGAAAAGCCCCAAGTTGGGCATACGCTGCACAAGTAACAAGATTAGTCGCGCCTGGTCCGAGTGTGGCAAGGCACACACCCGCCTTACCTGTTAAACGACCATAAGTTGCCGCCATAAATGCAGCCCCTTGTTCATGGCGGGTGAGGATAAATTGAATGGATGATGCTCTCAAAGAATCCAGTAAATCAAGGTTTTCTTCACCTGGTACGCCAAAAATATATTCAACGCCTTCGTTTTCAAGTGCTTTGACAAATAAATTAGATGCTTTCATACTATTTCCCTAAATGTTGCATTGGATAAAGTTCACTCATTGGAATTGACCGACCATTGTTTTGCACAATACGCACATGATTGCGATTCAATTTTCTAGGTTCTGATACGCCACAAGAATGGGCAATAACTTCAACTGCATGATTCATATTGTGTACATAGTTGGCAACTTTGGTGGCTTTACTTTTCGGGTCTAGTCCTTTTTGTAAGCGTTTATTGTGCGTAGTAATACCAGTTGGGCAGGTATTTTTATTGCATTTTAACGCTTGAATACAGCCAATTGAAAACATAAACCCTCTAGCAGAAGTGATAAAATCAGCGCCTGCACATAATGCCCAAGCTACTTCAGATGGGGTAATTAGTTTACCAGAGGTAATGACTTTAACACGCTCTTTGAGATTGTATTGAATAAGTTTATCAACCAATAAAGGTAGCGTTTCTTTAATGGGCAAACCGACATTGTCTAATAGTGGCATAGGTGCTGCCCCTGTGCCACCATCACCACTATCAAGCGTGATAAAATCAGGTGCTGATGCTTCGCCTTGCTTGTTAATTTCCTGGAAAAAATCATCTAGCCAATCGGTCGCACCAACCACCGATTTAAACCCAGTAGGTTTACCAGTAACCTCGCGTACATGATTAATCATATTCAATAAATCTTTTACATTGCTAATTTCAATGTGTCGATTAGGTGATATGGAATCTCCACCAAGGCTAATACCACGAATTTGTGCAATCTCAGAAGTTACTTTAGCACCTGGCAAAATACCTCCTTTGCCAGGTTTTGCACCTTGACTCATTTTAATTTCAAACATTTTAACCTGCTCATATTTAGCAATCTCAATTAACTTTTCATCACTTAAATTACCTTGCTGATCACGCACGCCATATTTTGCCGTGCCTATTTGAAAAACAATATCTGCACCGCCTTCCAAATGATAAGGCGACAAACCTCCTTCACCAGTGTTATACCAACAACCTGCCATTGCTGCACCATTTGAAAGTGCTAAAACTGCAGGTTTGGAAATGGCGCCAAAACTCATACCTGAAATATTAAAAAGTGATTTTGCAGTATAAGGTTTTTGACAAAAACCTTTGCCAATAGTAATCGGGCGAGTTTCAGATGCATCTTTATCTAAAGTTGGGAAAGGACAATTAGCAAAAATCGAAGTATTTACAGGACTTAGGTTTTTAGTTGAGCCAAATGCAACGGTGGTGTCTGTATTATTAGCTGCTTTATGCACCCAATCACGCTCTGCACGATTAAATGGCATTTCCTCTCTATCCATGGCAAAGAAATATTGACGAAAAAACTCACCCAAACTAGAAAAAATACTACGAAAATGTCCAACAACGGGATAATTGCGTAATACTGCGTTTTTTCTTTGGCTCATATCATAGATAAAAACAACAATGATGAGTAGAACAAACAAACCAATTACAAAAACAAACAGTGTGGATAAAGCCTCCAAAATAGGCGTTGCTGTTTCAAGCATTTCTCTCATACCCTCCGCTTTCATTTTTGATGGTGTTTGTTACAAATTAAAGCATCTATTGATATTCTGCCTTGCCCATAAATCACAATAACTAAGAGCATTATGCCCCAAAGTTTATGGTCATAATAGCCTCCTTCCCATAAAACAGGATACGATACGACGGCAATGATGTTAAACAAAAATAATGCCAATGCCGATAAACGCGTTGCCAGTCCAAGCACCAAAAGCACAGGCAAAACGAGTTCCGCTGCTGTGGCTAAATAGGCTGCTAATTCCCAAGGAATCAGGGGGACGCTGTATTCGCTTTTAAATAAATATCGCGCACCTGAGGATAAGAAAGGCATCTGCGAATCCCAACTGCCGAGTTTTGTTAGCCCTGCACGAAAAAACGCATCTGCGACATAAAGACGCAAAAAAAGTTTAAAAATATCGTCGGTGTATTTATGTAATACTTCAAATATTTGATTGTATAAATTGGTTAATTTTCTCATTTTTTCTCCTTGAGACCTTTGCATAAATAGGGATGATTAGCAAAATGACAGATTTTATTAAATTGGAAATTTTTTAAATCCACTCCTAGCAGGGCTAAGGGTGTTTTTAAAAAGTTTGTAATTTGATGAAAGATGGCGTTTTGATGATTATTCATATTTATGCAAAGGTCTCCATTAATACTTGACCAACTCAGGTGTTCTGAGATTAAATCAGGTTTAAACCGTTCAATAGTCTCTTTTAGATGTTGTAAATGCTGCAGGTTCAATTTGTCACTTGATCCAAGCGAAAGCCTCACACCATGTAAACTAATTGGATAATGCTCGGCTATTTGCTCCAGTTGATAGGTAGCCAGATTGTCATAAAAAAAGTTTTCACTGTGTATTTCAAACCAGTCAATATTCGGGCGATCATCTAACACTTGTTGCAAGTGCGGATGACGAAGTCCAATGCCGACACCTTTAATCATTCAACTACCAAAACTGATACCAAGGCTTGCCATTATTAATGGGTATTTTTGTAGTGGGCAGGCCTTTGTCAATCCAGCCATAGTTGATGCCGCCCTTTAGTTCAAAAATATTTTTATAGTCAGTTTTTGTATTTAAAAATTTACCAATAGTTTTAGTGCGATTGGAATGCGCGCAAACTAAAATAAAAGGCGTGTCTTTAGTTTTTATAATACGAGATAAATCTTTAAGCCATTTCTGCACATTATAATTACCTCGATGATCAAAAAATGTGAGTTTATATGCCCCCTTAATAATGCCATATCGCTCGTATTCATCTTGTCGACGAACATCAATAACTGCAACACCTTCAGCTATTTTTGCCTGCACTTGCTTAGTCGAGAGAGTTGTAAAATCTGCTATTACATTCAAAGAGAATAACAACAAGAACATTGATATTAATTTTTTCATATTTATGCAAAGGTCTCTAATAGTTAATAAAATTTGTTACCATTCAATCTACGCATACTATTGACCAATAGTTGCACTAATTTAGCGTTTTAAATTTATTTTTACCCAGCCAAAACTGGTCGGCTTTCACAATAAATCCAGGAATGTCTTTTCCCCAACGGCGTTTTGTTTCTTTGCTGTAATTAAGATAAAGTTTGTCATCAACAATCGCCCAAAGTGTTGGGTCGCCATACACGCCTTCACCATCAATCCCCATACGCCAAGCACAATGTCCGCCATATTGCGGTGCATACTTTTCTGGATGGGCTTTAAATAGGGCTAAATTGCCTGCATCTTTAAAATGCCATTGTTTATTTTTATATTCCAATGCAAAATCGGCACTGCCTTCAACGCTGGTATTTTGTGTGAAATAATTAACCGCATCATAACCTTCAATAGCGTATTCATTGCCCTCACTCCCTGCACCAAACCATGCTTTTTTGGTATAGACAAAATCCAAGGAAAGCACATGCAATGCAAAAGTACTTAGCCCTATTAATGCGATTATTTTTAGTATTTTATTCATATTTTCCCCTTTTTAATTTTGGCTATTTTAACAGTATTAATACCATGAGACCTTTGCATAAATAGGGATGATTAGCAAAATGACAGATTTTATTAAATTGGAAATTTTTTAAATCCACTCCTAGCAGGGCTAAGGGTGTTTTTAAAAAGTTTGTAATTTGATGAAAGATGGCGTTTTGATGATTATTCATATTTATGCAAAGGTCTCACCATTTTAAAAAAATAATGGGGCAAAAAAAATGCTGATAATTGTTTGTTTTAGCATGCTTAAAAAATCATTACTTTTTAAAATGGTATTAGTTAAGCACATAGCTTGTGGATTCAAAAATACCAGTGATAATTGAGATGTAGATAATTGAGGTGATTGAGGTGCCAGAAATAATACCAATGAGAATATTTTTAAGCTTAATGTCAATGATTGAGAGAAAATAAACCAACACATTAATTGAGATACCAGGGATAAAACAGAGGGCAAAAATGATGGGGATTTCTGTGTTTTTAATTTTTTGTTCAAAATCGAGTATTTTTTGTGGTACTTTAAAGTTTAATTTATGGGAAAAATTATAAATAATGAAGCAGTAGCTGATAATGGCGATTTGAATAGCGATGAACACTTGGAGGAAGGAAAAAATATAAATGCCTGCTAACAAAAATGCCGTTCCCGGTAACAAGGTCAAACCCCTGACAATCAAAATTAGAATATAAGCAATGTATGAAACTAAAAAATATTGTGTGTTTAACAGTGTTTTTAGCATTTTGACATCAATCTCATAACCGCTAAAATAGAGATAAACTAGCCCCATAATATTAAGTGCAATAAAGCCATAAAATAAATATTTTTTATTAATATTTTTCATTGTCAAGCACTTCTAATTGGTTTAATTGATGATAAAAATCGACTAAATCTTTGGGTTTTTCGCCATATCTAGGATTGTCGTGCATTTTTAAAAAAGGACGGGAATTGAGTTCTAGAAAAATGCACGCTTGCGCTTTAAAATCAACTTCAATGCCTTGTTTACAAATGACATCAATGCCTAAAATATTGGCATCAAAAAAATGCAGTATTTTCTCTAAATCTTGTTGGTTGCTGTCCGTTAGTTTGCTTTTATCAATCACTTCAACACTAGAACCTAATTTAAGTGAGATTTTATGGTGTAGATAAACTTTTTGGTTAGACTTAGGCACGGTGGAGAGGTGCATTTTTTGCTGTTTTAGATGCTTTTTAATGGCATTATTTTTAGGGATTGGGCGGGTAATGGGGGCGAGTTGCTTTTGCTTTCTGAGTTGGTTTTCAATGTCAATTAAATGGTCGATTGTTTGCAATCCGTCGCCTATAACAAAGGGCGGGTAGCGTCGCAGGACTGACATAACACCGAATTTTGTCATTACTATACGGTAGTTTTTGCCTAGTAAATATTCTTCTATGATGCTATTTGTCCACCATTTTTTAACACCGATACTTGCTTTGGCTAATTGTGCTTTATTTTCAATGGGAAAATAGGCACCACGGGAAAACCCACCTACATTGGGCTTAATAACTAAGGGAAAACCGTATTGTTGATAAAATTGAAATGCTGAATAGGGGTTAATGAAAGTCCTGCCATTGGCGTAAGGGAGTGCATTTTCTTCAAATGCTAATCTGGCTTGTTTCTTTGAACGACAAGCACGACGCACTTCAAGTGAA
Source organism: Candidatus Thiodubiliella endoseptemdiera (assembly GCF_964212635.1). Classification (NCBI taxonomy): domain Bacteria; kingdom Pseudomonadati; phylum Pseudomonadota; class Gammaproteobacteria; family Pseudothioglobaceae (SeqCode); genus Candidatus Thiodubiliella; species Candidatus Thiodubiliella endoseptemdiera. The sequence continues at coordinate 1,615,847 of NZ_OZ156463.1, read as the reverse complement.
TTGTAATCACTACAGCCAGATAAAAAGAAGCGTGATAAAAACTGATGCAATACTTTCATTATTGCCTAACTTTGGATTGATAATGTTTGATAATTTTCCTAGAAAAAACAAAGTGATTAAAGTGATCTTTAGGGGTGGTAGCACTCACTTTAACTAAATGCTTCATATTGTCCTTAATAAATTTATATTTACTTTTCTTGGGAATGCTATTATCTAGTAAATGAATGGGAAATGGTGCGAATAAATTAATTTCAATAATATGGAAAGAACCTGACAATAATACTTCCTTAGAATCTGCTCTCAGTCCTACTCTGGCAATGCGAAAAGGGGGTAATTCTTGTAAATAGGTTTGCAGAATATCCAATTCTTTTGCGCAAAAATCGGGGGTAATGTCTTGATATATTGTGTTCTTATTGTAAATGCTATTGACTGGATAACGCTCGCCCGAATGATTAATCGACTGGGCGATATTGAGCGTGCTTAAACGGGCTTGATTATCTGCATCACGAATATAGAAAATTTCATATTCTTGTTTTTCATGTGCGGCATATTGCACAATATAAGGAATTTTTTCACTTTCTGGATTGAAATTTAAAAAATCTTGTTGATTGTCAATTTTGATAATGCCATTGGAATTTTGACCCCATTCTGGTTTTAAAAAGACGGGAAACGCTTTTGGCAAGTTGTTTTTTAAGTTGTTTTTATCCAAATAATTTTGTTCAAGACGCCACTTTTTTGGAATACGGGCATCCATATCAATTTTAGAATAAAAACCCTTGTTCTTGTTATACCACTCGGCATTAATCTGAAAATAATACCAAGGAGGAATGCCCAAGCGAATCGACCAAAAAATATAATAAAAAATCAATCTAAATGTCAAAAATTTCTCCTTTCATTGGATTGTCTGAATAATAATGTAGGCTGATGCTTTTTTGCGTTGCACTAATTTGATGAATATAATTATCCATTTTTCCTTTTATACCTTTGTTGTAACGAAACTCTCTATTATTAATTTCCCTAAATTTAAGTTCGGTTAATGCATCTTTGTCAAAACTTTTACAACTCAAAGAGCCTTCAAGTATATAAATAAAAGACTGCTCGGGGTGCCCATGAATGCGCGTTATTGCACCTTTATCCCAACACAGCAAACCCAGCCAACAATCCTTATTATCACGGATAATATTTCTGGTGTAATTACCCTTGTCAAAATATAAGTTTTTAGACTCTATTTCTTGTGCCAAGACTTTGATTTGTTCAACCGCCAAACCATGCTGTTCATTGGCCAGTAATTCACATAAGACTTTGAAATCAAACTCAGTGGTATGTCTGTAATCGTAATTTTTAATTTCTTTAAACATTGTATTTTATTGACTTTCCTGTTTCAATAATGCGATTGAATAACTCAACTAATGTCGCTTGATTGATATTAACATTACTGATTAACAGTCGAAATACCAATTTTTCTTCTATATAGGCACAAGCGAGTAAAATCTGCTCCTCTTGTAACAATCTATTGCGTAAATTTTGATTAAAAGTATTGGCGTCTTTTGCTTTAAAGCGAAAACACACATTAAACGAACTGCGTTTAACCACCATTTCTAATTCATTACTGGTATTGATAAAATCCTCGGCAAATTTTGACAACTGGTAATAATTTTCAACCCTGTCCGCAAAACCTTGTTTGCCATAAAATTTCCAATCTAAAAACCACTTTAAACTGTCCACACGACGACTGCATTGTAGAGAATTAACACCCAAATCAACTTTATTATCTCGAAAAATATAGCTATTATCGCCATCTGCACAAGTGCAGGATAATAAATTTTGATGATTTAATAATAAAAAATTACACATTAAATTGCTGCCCAGCATTTTATGAAAATCCATTGTAAAAGAATCTAATTGTTCAATACCCTTTAAAAATTTAGCTTTTAAAATTGAACTCATTACCACTGCTCCGCCCCAAGCACCATCACCATGTAACCAAAAATGGTATTTGTCTCTTAACTTAGTCAAGTGTTTAATATCATCATAAGCACCACGCACCGTTGTCCCTAAAGTGGCACAAACAAAAAAGGCGGTGCCACCCTTTTTTTGGGCGGCTCGAATGGCATCATCCAGTGCGGAAATATCCATTCCCCCCTTGTCCGTTGTCTGAATTTTAATCAAATGTTGCGTGCCGATACCCAAAATATTGGCCGCTTTATCCAATGAATAATGTGCATCGCAACTCACAAAAGCAAACAAAGGTTTCTGATTGAACAACCCTTGTTGTTTGGTGTTTTTTGCCACTTGATTGCGTGCCACCATCATTGCAATCATATTGGCATTGCTGGAACCCGTTGTCATCTGCCCTTCGCCCTGTTTAAAGCCGACACAATCAAGCATTTGCTCAAGCATATAAGCCTCCATCAAAGTGGCAACGGGTGCAGATTCAAAGGTGCAGGCAGAAGTGTTGCTCAGGGCAGTCACAATCTCGCCCACTATGGAAGGAGGATTGGCACCCGACCACATACGATTGGCAAAATTAGGGTGGCTGGTGTCAGGAGAATATTCTAAATATTGTGCTACCCAAGTGAACAATTGCTGCCAATCTTGCACACCTGATTGGTTTAAATCAAGTTGCTTGCTTAACGCCTCAATTGACTGGTAATTAACCAATGAGTTACTGGACTTCAGTTTTGTTTGTTGTCGGGTTTGTGCTATTTTTTTAAGCAGATCACTTTCTTGCATAGTGCCGCTATTTATGCTTTTTTATTTAACCAAACCAATACTAGACCTAATAACAAAATAGACAAGGCTGCATTGGCTAAACCAGCGTCGGTTTGTATTTGTCCATTTTCATTCCATTTAACCACCCATCCTAATGGGGTGAATAAATGGAAAAAGACCGCACCTGCCATTACCGATGATGCCATTAAACCGCCAATACAGTGTAATTTTTCTCTTTTTTGCCGCCATATGATAGGCGACAATAAAACCAAAGCGGTCAATAACTCAAAACCACCAACGATATAAGCACCATATTGAACAAACAACCCGCCAATTGTTTCACCTAAAAAGCCACTCATCCATGCACCCAAAGTGGTGAAAATATGCAAAGGCTCTGCTGCCCCACTGAATTTATATGGCAATGAACTTAGGAAAATATACGCCGCCCATAAGGCAATCAACCAACTCACACTAACTTTAATAATATTATTCATTTTTTACCCCTTGTTATTATAACTATTGTGCCTTATAGGCGATTTAATACTTTACCAGAATTGAGAACTTCTCTGACCATTTGTGCCGCTTCTTCGAGAGATTTTACCCGCTTAGTGTGCCATAAAACCAAACTGGCTGACAAAACCAAACCATCATAAAATAAACTTTTTTCTCCTGAAAGTGCTGCTTTCCCGAGTGAAACGGTATATTCAGCCAATGCCTCAATGTCATTTTCAGCCGTTAACCCCTCAGGAAAAGTAATTGCACGCATCTCTTGCTCAATACCGAGTGATTTAGGCTCAATATCCACACGGTTTTTTTCTTCAACACCTTGATACGATACCATTAAGCCTTTTTGACGCAAAGACGGAATTACGCCCCCCTCAACACCACGCACCAACAATGCCGTATCCATACCTGATGCATTAATCAAGTGCGCGTAAATTGGCGGATAAGGTTTATGCACATAGCCCAAAATTGCGTGTGTGGTTTTGCCTCTCAACGGAGCAATTAATGTTTCTACGGTATTAATCACGGTGCGTTTAATAATGCGATCACGCAATGACACCAAATCGTGTAACCCACTGCAATAACTGGCTTGGTCAATATAACTCCAGCCAATTGCATCGTTTTCTAATCGTGCTTTCGCCTCTGCGGTTGAGTGATCAACGCTTAACCCTAGCGCTTGATTGATATGGCGATGTGTCAATCCAAATTTTGGTGAAACGCTGTCCAATCCGTGAATGACCGTCGGCAAACCGAGTTCTGCCAAAACAGGGGGCAGGAACGATGACACGGGAATTGAGCGATTATAACCACTGTATGGGTCACCCAAATCTACCAAGTTTTCAACTGCCACCGCTTGCTTGTCGCTCTCTAACAGAATAGCAGCTAAAATACCTTCATTTTCGTCCATACTCTCGCGTTTCATTCGCAAAGCAATTAAGAAAATTGCCGATTGCACATCATCAATCTCGCCACGCAAAATAGCTTGCATACCATCTCTAGCTTCTTCAAAAGCGATATCCTTACTTAGATCTGGACCTGTGGCAATGCGTTGAATAATGGATTTTAATAATGCTTGTGAATTCATAATTGTATATATATTTGGTGATTTTTTTGTTTGACAGCGTAGGTTTGCATATTGTCTACATCGGCTTCTGAACTGTCGCCTGTGGCTAAATCAAAACTGTAACCGTGCAATGAACATTTAACGCGATTACCTTTTAAACAGCCTAATGTCAACTCAATGTCTTCGTGTGGGCAACGATTTTCTGCTGCATATAACACGCCGTTGTTTGTCGTTACAAATATTTTCTTACCTTCGATAGTGGCTTCAACCATCGTGCCTTCTTTGGGCGCGGCATCCAATACCTTAACCCACATTAAAAGTAACTCCAAACACTATTTTTATCCAATTGTGTGCTACATTGTTGTAATTGTCGCTGATAGCGTTTGGCGTTTCCTTCCACTTTTTTGGCAACGCTTATGAGCCAGTCTTTTTCCTTATAAGTTTTGCGATTAAAACCACCATGACCTTCGTGATAAGCCAAATATTGGTTATAAGCATCACGCTTACTAATTTTTGAGAGTTTCTTAGATTTGCTGATATACCAACCCACAAAATCAGCAGCATCGGCAAATTTATCACGCATTGCGTCATAATTGCCTGTGTCCTTCTGATACCATTCCCAGGTTTCCATTTTGACCTGTGCAAAACCATACGCATTGCTTGGTCTGGTCCAAGGAATAATACCAAATAAAGAATCTCTTGGTGGTCTTGCATCTGATTCAAAATGCGACTCTTGATAAATAATCGCAAGCTGCACATAAGCCGGTACGCCGTATTTTTTTTCTGATGTTTTGACTGCTTTATACCAACGAACTTCCTCGTCCATTAAAACACAAATATTATCAACCGTGATTGCGGGTGTGGAAAAACAACCTGCTAAAAATAATGGCAAAAATAACAAGGTGAGACCTTTGCATAAATAGGGATGATTAGCAAAATGACAGATTTTATTAAATTGGAAATTTTTTAAATCCACTCCTAGCAGGGCTAAGGGTGTTTTTAAAAAGTTTGTAATTTGATGAAAGATGGCGTTTTGATGATTATTCATATTTATGCAAAGGTCTCAAGGTTATTCTTTTCATTATTGCCCTAAAAAGACCTGGTAAATAACCGCCGCTTGGGTGATAAATAAAACAGCAAAAAGTCCTTTAATAACACCATTAGACAACGGCCTAGATTGGGCAGCCATTTTACCACCGCCACTTGCCAATTCAACATCTGTTGCTACCCAGCCCTTATCAGAATTTTCTACATTAAACACCACGCGAGCGCCTGTTTTTAAACGCGATTTATTAAATATATTTTTCTGATGCACAAAATACTGCTCATCATCATCCCCAGCAATAAAACCATATCCCTTTGTGCCGAACTTGGCAACCTTACCTTCCATTTTAGCCATCTTTTTCTTCCTATTTTTTATGCAAATAATATGTTGCTTTTTCAATAAAATCTACACCTGCGTGTAGATACTTTGGTTCATTTTTAATATCATTAAAACATTCTAACTGCTGATATTTAAACCTTTCAAACAGTGTATTTACCTCTGTTTCATCGACTGCAAACGGCGGTCCACTGATTTGTGCTTGCGGATAATTCAAAGTCAATAGTAACATCCGACAATTGCTTGGTATTATATCGTATAAATGTTGTGCATACTTCGTCCTTAACTCCTCAGGTAATGCGATCAATGAGGCTCTGTCATAAACGGCACTAACCACCTCCAAATGATAAGTATCAAGAGCAAAATAATCACCACAGAAAATACGGATATTCTGTCCATTATAAACCGTGAAATCACGAGCTTTCTGAACTGTATAAGGTATTGCATTCTCTTTAAAAAAAGCATCCACCGCATCCGCACTCAATTCCACGCCAATAACTTTATATCCTTGTTCAAGCAAATACACCATATCCTGACTCTTGCCACACAAAGGCACAAACACTGTCCCTGCCTTTCGCAACTGCAAACTGTCAATAAATTTCACTAGTCTCGTATTTGGTGTATCCCTATGCCACCCTGTCTCGCCGTCTTTCCAACGCTGTATCCAATCTGTCATCTTTACTCCTATATAATATGCACTATGAACATTAAACGACCAAGCCGTAAAACCATAATGCAATTTATGATGGTTATTTTAGCCATTTTTGTCATTCGTGCGTGGCAACAACAAGATTTAAGTGTTGGCATGGTGCCGAGTTTCACATCCCAAACCCTGAGTGGTCAAGTTGTGAACAGCAACCCTCTGCCCGACCAGGCTATGCTAATACACTTTTGGGCAACTTGGTGCAGTATCTGTCGATTAGAAAATGACAATATTCAAGCACTCAGCAAAGACTATAAAGTCCTCAACATCGCCATGCAATCAGGAACCAATACTGAACTCAAAAAATACGCTAACAAACACAATATGCGACTTGATAATATCATTAACGACAACTCAGGGTCTTTGGCAAAGTTATTTGGTGTTCGTGCCACACCGAGTAGTTTTTTCATTAACACCAAAGGCAAAATTCAATTTGTTGAAGTTGGCTATGTTACCACTTGGGGCTACAAACTTAGGCTTTGGTGGGCAGGATTGTGAATATTAAAGATTGGCATCCGCAAGCAGAAGCCCTGCTAAAAACCGATTCTGCCAAACAACTCAAAACCTTTTTAACCTATCAAAAACAACAAGAAATCACAATTTTTCCCCATTCTAGCAACTGGTTTAAAGCTTTTGATTTAACCCCTTTTGACCAAGTAAAAGTCGTGATTTTAGGACAAGACCCCTACCACGGCGATGGACAAGCGCAAGGATTGAGTTTTTCCGTCCCTAATGGCATAAAAATTCCACCCTCACTCAGAAATATATACCAAGAATTAGAATCAGATTTAGCTATCTCGCCCGCCCAAAGTGGCAACCTAGAACACTGGGCAAAACAAGGTGTCCTACTACTCAACAGCGTCCTAACTGTCGAAAAAAACACCCCAAACGCACATGCCAACTCAGGCTGGGTAGATTTTACCAATGGCATCATCACTCTCCTCAGCGAACAAAAAGAACACATAATTTTCCTGCTCTGGGGCGCCTATGCCCAACGCAAAACCGAACTCATCAACCCAGCTAAACACCTAATCTTGAGTGCTGCCCACCCCTCTCCATTCTCCGCCCACAAAGGTTTTTTTGGTTGCAAACACTTTTCAAAAACCAACGACTATCTTGAAAAATACAATCAACAGCCAATAGACTGGTAAAAATATCATTTGACAATAGTATAATGTTGAGACCTTTGCATAGTTAAGAGTGGATCTAAAAAATTCCAATTTAATAAAATCTGGCATTTTGCTAATCATCCCTATTTATGCAAAGGTCTCTTAGTAAACAATAAAATATAAAAATGAAACTAATAATAGACGACGCATGCTATGCCTATGACAAAATATTTGGTTCTTTTGGGGATATTGTGGCTATTGCAGGGCGAGATATTACGGCTACGACGGTGCGTGATGCAGATGTGTTGATTGTTAGGTCTCGGACTCAGGTTGATGCAGAATTGCTTGATGGTAGTTCGGTTAAATTTGTTGGCTCAACGGTGGCGGGATTAGACCATGTGGATCAGAATTATTTGCAGGTGAATGGGATTACCTTTTTTTCAGCACAAGGGTGTAATTCAATGGCGGTAGCTGAGTTTGTTATTAGCACGATTGTCAATTTAGCTGATGAATTGGGTTTTAATTATCATACAAAAACTTTAGGGATTATCGGTGTTGGTAATGTAGGCTCACGATTGGCGGCTAAGGCGGATTTATTGGGCATCAAAACTTTGCTTAATGATCCACTACGCCAAGAGCAAGGGAGTTTAGTCGATTTTGTGGATTTGAATACGGCACTCAGTGCCGATATTGTCACTTTTCACACACCATTGACTAAAGATGGCAAGTACCCGTCTTATGGGTTGCTTAATGCGAGTAACTTTCATTGTATTACCGATGAAACTATCTTGTTCAATGCTGCACGGGGTGGTGTAATTAATGAAAGTATTTGGGAGAATACACAAACCAAAGTTAATGTGATTGACTGCTGGGAAAACGAGCCTAATATCAATCAAACACTACAGAAAAGTGCTTATTTGGCCACTCCACACATCGCTGGACATTCGATTGATGCTAAATTTCAAGGTAGTTTTATGGTGTATGCAGCACTCTGTGATTTTTTGGGTGAGCAACAAGATGAAAGCATAACAAATTTAATCAATCCTGCCGTATTCAACATTGAAAAAGATACGCTCAAAGACACTCTAAATACAATCTACGACTTTAAACAAGATACTGCCGCAATTGTTGATATTAGTAACTTTGAACTTTACAGAAGAAACTATCCAATTCGTTATGAATGGCACCATTATAAGAGTGGTATTAAATTGCCAATTGCTTAACTAACCCTTGAAACAAGGCTGTTTAGAATATTTATCTAACTCGACTTCTTTATCTTTGAATAATTCTGTATTGGTAATATGATGGATGGAGACAACCTCTTTGTTGATTTTTGTCATCTTGTTTAAAGTTTGGCTTTTGCCTGTTCTAGTCATACCATGCCATTGTTCTAATAGGCGTACACTGTTGATTGGTTTTTGATTTTCTCTAGGTTGGGTTTGAATATTTACCAGCTCTTCTCGCACTTTTATTTGCGGTGTCCAAGTGGTGTCAATATTCATTTCTTGCCAGACTTCATCAGCTGTTTTAAAATCAAACCCTTCTAAATCTAATGCCTTAGCAAGCATACAGACGATTTCCCAGTCAGGTTTTGACTCTCCCGCAGGAGGTAAAAAGGCATTTTGCTCTAAATAGCGTCTTTCTGAATTTTTCATGTGCCCTGTTTTTTCTGACCAACTGCATACAGGTAAAACGATATCTGCAACTTCCGTGGTTAGGGTTTTAGTGAAATCTGAGACGATTAGATTGTCAATTTTTCGATAGTTAATCATACTGTGAACTGGATTTGTGCCCATTACCCACATTGTTTTAATTTGCTCGGTTGAAAAAAATTCAGTAGCGGTTAGGTCGCTAGTTCGAATACCGATTTCCCTTGCGCCCATCGCGTTACATTGCCCTGTTAATGACAATACGCCGCATCCGGGTTTGTTGATATTGCCTGTTTTAATATGAGCATTAATCAGTGCGTTAACTTTCTCTACTGCATCGGTTGACTGCGTCAATCCTTGCGAATAGACACTCAACGATTTCTTATTTTTGAACCATTCTTGATTGGGTAAATCATCAATAAGCTGCATATCCATTGCGGGTTCAACTTGGATAAATAAGTCTGATTTCTTTGCAGTAGTGCTTTCATAGACATCAACACAAACCACGAAGGCTTTTGATTTTTTAATATGATTAAAGACAATTGGATGACAATCTGCGGTGTTACTGCCGATGATAAAAATGGTTTCTGCCTCATAAATATCGTCATAAGAAACAGGCACAATATCATCACCATAGGCGCGTTTATTTGCTTCAACTGTAGAATACATACACAATCTGGAGTTGCTTTCAAGGTTCTTAATACCGAATGCATTGGTAAATTTCTTTGCCACATACAAATCTTCCATTAATAATTGTCCTGACAAATACAGAGCGATTTCATCTTTTGGCGTTGCAGTAAATAACGCTGCCATTTTCGCAATTGTTGTGTCCCAATCCCCTGAATTTGGCACTACCAACCTATTTTTATCGGTGCCAATAGTTTCTAATAAAGTTTGCCCTTTAATACAGAGCATACCTTTATTAACGGGCGAATTTTTATTGCCAATTAACTTCCACTCTGAGCCAACACGACTAATTTCAATGCCGCAACCGACACCACAATATGGACAAGTTGTTTTAAAACTCATAAATACCTCATTTAATAACCAACAATAATAATACAATATTAAGCGCAAAAGAAAAAGCGATTAGTAAACGATACTTTTTCAAAGCATTTTCTGGACTACTTCCCTCTTTTACCGAGAATAATGCTTGATTGGGATGTGATAAATCATACAAAAACTCGCTCAATACTTCATAACGACCTGCTCTTTTTAGATTGCAGGCTTTTTGCACTGCTCCATCAATCCAAATCGGCACATGTGGATCGTACTTTAAAATAGAGTCATACGACAATTTTTCTAATTTTTTAATGCTCAAATTTCTGTCTAATTTATCTTTATAAGGCACGCAACCCGCCAACATTTCATACACAATCGCACCCAAACTAAACTGGTCTGATGCTTGTGAAACTTCATCATTTAAAATTACTTCAGGGGCGGTGTAACCTTGCGTTCCTTGATTATTGCTGGCGTCAATTGGACTCAATAATTCTTCCACGCCAGCAATGCGTGCCGCACCAAAATCAATGAGTTTAATCTGCCCAATTTTATCAATCATAATATTTTCAGGTTTCAAATCACAGTGCAGCATTTCTTGTCTATGAAAAGCTCTGATACCACTAATAATCTGCTTAACAATACTCAGCACTACATCCATATCAGGCGATGGGTTTTCATCTATCCATTGTCTCAGCGTCTTTCCTTTAATGTATTCCATCGCATAAGCAAGGAATTTATCTTGCATATTTGATTTGTGGATTTTTACCACATTTGGACTTTGAATGCGTTGCCCAACCCATTGTTCATACATAAAATATTGCAAATATTGGGCATCGTCTTCAAAATTAATAGATGGTGTTTTCAACGCCACTAATTCGCTGGTAGTGATATTTTTTGCCAAATACAATTGAATTTTTGCCGTTGATACTAACAATGATTCTATCTCAAAACCATTAATTTTCATACCTTTTTCTAAATCGGGTGGCACGGGTTTTTGCGTCAATTCATCAAATACCTCGTTCAAATTTTTCTCAGGCAATTGTTCTACTTGACAAATCATTGCTGAAATATTGTCTTTAGAACCTGCTTTTAATGCTTGTTCAACCAAATCTTCACAACTGCATTTTTCACCCAAACTCTGTTGCAACTCTTCTTTACGCAACACATCATGCACGCCATCAGTCGTTAATAAAAACAAATCCTGCGGCTGTATGTCAAAAGTTTGATAATCAACGCTGACTTTTAAATCAAATCCGATGGCTCTTGATAAATAAGTTTTTTCTTTGTTGACATTCAGCACATGGTCTTGGGTAAGTTGCGTTAAAACCCCATTACGATAACAATAAATACGAGAATCGCCCACATGAAAAATATGTGCAGTATTGGATTTAACAATCAAAATACTCAGCGTGGATAACATTGAGGACTCTTCCCCAGCACGCATAGACTGCGAATAGAGCCAATTATTCAACGCTGAAATTACCTTGATAGCCGCATGTTCGGTACCCCAAGAATCTGGCGTGGCATAATAATCACTCAGAAAACTCTTAACACAACAACTGCTGGCTTCTTTTGCCCTTGCCGACGCACTCACACCATCTGCCATCACGCTGGCAATGCCTTTGTATTCTAACGCTTGGTCATCGGGTGTGTAATAAGCACAATTGTCCTGATTTTCAGGTTTAACACCTGCGATAGAATGAGAATTAATGGTGAGTTTAAGTGATTGCATTTTATTTAGCGTGTCTTAATTGACCTTAATAACCTCGACAGTGCCGTCATCTAAAATTTCCGTCATATGCCCTTTTGGCTCTTCTAAAAACACCACAATCAAGGTCAAAACCACCCCACTCACCAACCCAATCAACATAAAAAACTGGTCGTAATCCACTAAAGAGTTTGCCGTTAAAAACATCACTGCACCAACATTACCAAACGCACCTGTCATCCCTGCAATCTGCCCCGTAAGCCGTCTTTGAATTAACGGCACCATTGCAAATATCGCACCTGAACCTGCTTTGGAAAAGATACCGCCAGCAATGGTTAAAAGGATAACCGAATAAATAGACCATTCTTTTTCCACAGTGCCCAACGCCAAAAAACTCAAAGCAACGCCTGAAAAAGTAACGATTAAAATAATTTTCCTACCAAATTTATCACTCAAATAACCGCCACCAGGGCGTGCAAATAAATTGATAAACGGATAAATGCCCGCCAATAGAGCCGCATAAATTTTATCCAATCCGAACCAATCAACATAAAACATTGCTAAAATTGAAACCACGGCCAATTCTGTGCCAAAAGTAACAAAATACGCCCAATTTAAAATAGCCACTTGCTTAAATTTATATTGATGTTGTTTGGGTACACTGGCTTTTAAATGTTGTGCATTTAACTGCCAAGTTCTCAATGTCTGCACAATAAAAAGAGCGGCCAAAGTGGCAAAAACACTTAACGCCAGCGTGGCTGAAATCATCTCTATATCCCTCAATTTCCAAGTCATTAACGACAAAGCAAGATACAAAGGCACATTCATTGCAATATATAACGCCAAATCTGCATAACTGCTGACCTCCATTGCACCCGATTTTTTCGGCTTAAAATATGTCGAACCCTTTGGTGTATTGGTTACATTAAAGTAATAAAAAACACCGTAAGCAATCGCCACCACACTGGCAGCAGTAATCGCATAACGCCAACCATCAACCCCTGCAAAACTGCTGGCAATAAAAGGCAAAGTCATCGCCGCACCGGCAGACCCAAAATTACCCCAGCCACCATAAATACCCTGTGCTACGCCCGTTTGTTTGGCGGGAAACCACTCAGAAATCAGGCGAATACCCACCACAAAACCCGCACCAATAAAGCCCGATAAAAAGCGTAATAATGCCAATTGTTCATAAGTTTGCATCCAACTAAACGCAATGGAAACTAAACCGCCTAAAATTAAAATGCTAGAAAACATAATCTTAGGCCCGAACTTATCCACCAACATTCCCACCACAATCCTAGCTGGAATTGTCATTGCCACATTCAAAATTAATAAAACTTTGGCTTGTTGTTCGGTGAGTGATAACGCCTCACGAATAAACGGCATCATCGGCCCAAGACTGAGCCACACCACAAAGGTCATAAAAAAAGCAAACCAAGTTAGATGTAAAATCCGATACTTGCCTTTAAATGAAAATAGCGTTAATTTATCTTGCATCATCTTATTATCTATTGCCCTATTATTCTTGCTGCGTCCTTTACGCCGATTGCCTATGGTCAGTCGTTACCCACGGATTTTTAACCGTCTTAGGCAACGCATCCGCCCATTTTTTAATCTGCTCAGGTGTGTCTAATTGCGATTGGATATAATCCAAACCCACGCGTTCCTCAAAATGCATCACCCGCTCAAGATAATTCGCCTCAATACGATACAATTGCACAAACGCCTTCAAATATTCCACCACATCCGCTTCCTTTTCAAAAAAACGGTCTTTCAAACACGCTTTAGTGCGAATACCACACGCACCTGCCACATGAATTTCATAACCCTTTTCCGTGCAAATAACACCGAAATCTTTAATCGTCGATTCCGCACAATTGCGTGGGCAACCACTCACACCCATTTTAAATTTATGCGGCATAAAATGCGACCAAACCGCATCCTCCATCTTCACCGACAAACCCATTGAATCCTGCGTGCCCATCATACAATGCTCAGTGCCAACGCAAGATTTACAAGTTCTAGTCGCCTTACCATACGCATAACCCGACGCCATACCCGCCGCCGCAATCTCATCCCACATATCGTTTAAATTCTCCTTAGGAATACCGAGTAAATCAATGCGTTGCCCACCCGTTACCTTAACCGTTGGCACCTCATATTTAACCGCAATCTCTGCCAATGATTTGAGCTCTGCCGGCGTGGTCAAACCACCCTGCATTTGAGGCACAATAGAATAAGTACCATCTCGTTGCTTATTGGCGTGCATTTTTTCATTATGCGGTCGCTCCGCATCATTATGCACATACGACGCATTAAATTGCGAGGATAAATAATAATTAATTGCCGCACCACAAGCATCACAAACATCAGTGAAATCCATTGCCAAACGCACTTCGTCAATGCTTTTAACCGTATCAAGCGCTCTAATATAATGTCGCACCTCCTCCGTTGAATGCGTACTACAATCACAAAGCGTGTCCTTGGTCACCAATTCTGCCCCCGACACAAAACTGAATATTTGCTTAGCCACCGACTCACAACCGCCACAACCTGTGGCACAGCCCGTCTCCTCTTGCACCGCTTTAAACGAATCACAACCCCCTACAACAGCAGAGACAATATCGCCCTTAGTAACCCCCATACAACCACAAACCTGCTCATCATCTGCCATTTTTTCAACACCACCTGCCCCTGCACTGGCTGCATCAACACCAATATCGCCAAACAACAAAGTTTTACGCATATCGGTAATATCCGTTTGTTTTTTAATCAAATCAAAATAAAATAACCCATCGGTAGAATCGCCAAACAATACCGCACCAACCAATTTATTACCCCGAATAGACAATCGTTTGCGTGTATTTAACGCATGATCTTTAGAACACATCACCTCATCATCTGCATTCGCAAATTCACCCGCCGAAAACACATCCACCCCAGAAATCTTTAACTTAGTTGAAATATCCGACCCCGTATATATATGATGCGACACCTCACACACCTGCTCAGCACAAACACGCGCCTGCTCAAACAACGGTGCCACCAAACCATACGACATACCACGGTGCTTAATACACTCGCCAACCGAATAAATCGCAGGGTCAGAAGTCATCATCGTATCATTCACAACAATCCCCCGATTCGTTTGCAAACCAATCTCACTCGCCAACGCATCATTCGGCACAATACCCACCGACATCACCACCATATCGGTTGCCATCGTTGACCCATCCTCAAATTCTATTGACTCCACTTTACCACTGCCTTTAATATGAGTGGTAATCGCACCCAATTTAAAAACAATATTTTTCTCCTCCAATACCTTCTGCAACAAGTCACCTGACGACGAATCTAACTGCATATTCATAATAGAATCCATATTGCCAATCACCGTTACCTCAAAGCCCAATTCATTCAGTCCATTCGCCGCTTCCAGCCCCAATAAACCCGTGCCAATCACAGCCACTTTTTTACCCTTCGCCGCATTCTCCTGCATATATTCAACATCATAAATGTCTCTAAACGAAACCACACCCTCCAACTCCTTACCTGGTAACGGCAAAATAAACGGCGTCGAACCCGTACACAATACAAGACGGTTATAATCCAAGGCACTACACTCACCCTCATCATTTTGAACCGTCACACTTTTACCCTTCCTATCAATCGCCGTTACCGTGCAACCCGGTTTAAAAGTAATATTATTTGTCGCAAAATAATCCTCGTTATGCGTCTTAATTTCATCAAAAGTTTTCTCCCCCGATAAAACTGGCGATAACATAATGCGGTTATACGGCAACACCGTCTCCGCACCAATAATCGTGATTTGATACATCGTCGGATCAATCTTCAACATCTCATCCACCACCTTCATTGCACTCATTCCCGAACCTACTACCACCAATTTTTTCATTTTTCTTTCCTATTGTTAGAGACCTTTGCATAAATATGAATAATCATCAAAACGCCATCTTTCATCAAATTACAAACTTTTTAAAAACACCCTTAGCCCTGCTAGGAGTGGATTTAAAAAATTTCCAATTTAATAAAATCTGTCATTTTGCTAATCATCCCTATTTATGCAAAGGTCTCTGTTAAATAATAAAAAAAAGCCAGTTAAAAAATCGTCATGACAACAATCTTCTAACTGGCTTCAATACCTTGTTAATTCACCTCACTACCTTTGAGCTGATTAAAAAAAAACGCTTATTCGGTCCTCAAAAAAAAATGAAACCAAATAAACGCCAATGTTTGTTTTACTACCCATCGTTGGATAGTCATAAATCTATTATACCTTATCAAACCTTTGCGTAATTATGATTGATTAGCAAAAATTGACAAGGTTCGACCTTGTCAAGATAAAAAATCCACCTCATTTAGACGGGATTTTTATATTTTCAATGATGTCGTTATCCAGTCTAGAAACGAATAATTCATCGCTTTGCGCTGCTACTCGTGAGTGTATTATTGGAGACCTTTGCATAAATAGGGATGATTAGCAAAATGACAGATTTTATTAAATTGGAAATTTTTTAAATCCACTCCTAGCAGGGCTAAGGGTGTTTTTAAAAAGTTTGTAATTTGATGAAAGATGGCGTTTTGATGATTATTCATATTTATGCAAAGGTCTCATTACATATTCTTCCCTTCCTTCAAGTTTTTAATTTTTTTTGGGTTTTTAGATAAATCAATATGAATAGGGTCACTATCTGAACTGCCATTTAATAATATTGATAAAATAACCTTATGGATAAAATAAGAATTCAAAAAAATGACTTTGATATAGGTACCGAAGTTGCTCTCGCTAAAAATAATGACAGTAACATTGGTGCTACTGTCAGTTTTGTTGGTTTTGTGCGTGATTTAGAAAATACACTTATTAAAAAAATGACACTTGAGCATTACCCAAAGATGACTGAAAAAGCCCTTTCATCCATTGTCAATCAAGCACATGAGCGTTGGGAATTAGGTAATATCACTGTCATTCACCGTATTGGCGACCTGTGTTCCAACGAACAAATTGTCTTGGTAATTACCAACAGCAAACATCGAAAATCTGCTTTCGAATCTTGCGAATTTATCATGGACTACCTAAAAACCCAAGCACCTTTCTGGAAAAAAGAATACACTAAAAATAAAAGCATGTGGGTCAGTGTTAAGGACAGTGATAACAAACAAAAAGATCGTTGGACCCGTTCAACACCATAAAATTTTACTAAATAATATGAGACCTTTGCATAAATAGGGATGATTAGCAAAATGACAGATTTTATTAAATTGGAAATTTTTTAAATCCACTCCTAGCAGGGCTAAGGGTGTTTTTAAAAAGTTTGTAATTTGATGAAAGATGGCGTTTTGATGATTATTCATATTTATGCAAAGGTCTCAATATGCGTAAAATCAGGGCTTAAATTATGCCAAGTGAATTTTTGATTGAAGAATTTAGAATGTCGCCAGTGATTATATTAGCACCAGTTTTGTTAATGCTTTGCACACTTATGTTATTGTCAAATATGTGGGCTATGTGATACAATCAATAGAATAACTTAATTATAAACCGACTAAATCTATTATGAATAATCAACAAGTTGATTGCGACTGTGATACAGTGCCACAACCCTTACTCTCTGTTGACAAAGCCTTAGAAATCTTAACAAGTTCTATTAAAGTTACTAATGACACTCAATTAATAGCACTTGATGATGCTTTAGGCAGGGTTTTAGCGACGGATATTTGTTCGGATATTGCAGTGCCAGGATTTGATAATTCAGCAATGGATGGTTATGCAATTCATCTGCAAGAAGAGCAGATTAATACATCAGGTGGGTTTGTATTTGAAATTACTGACCGCATTGCCGCAGGAAATATGGGCAATACACTCTTACCTGGCTGTGCAGCACGGATTTTTACAGGGGCACCGACACCAAAAGGGGCAAATACGGTGATGGCACAGGAAGAATGTGAGTTGATTGATGATAGCACTAAGATTGAAATTTATCGACCAATTGCATTAAATGAAAATATTCGTCCATTGGGGAATGATATTCAATTAGGCGATATGATTTTGCCAAAAGGTAAGCAACTAAAGCCGCAGGATATTGCATTGGCTGCGTCTGTGGGTGTGGGAGAGTTAAAAGTATTTAAACAAATTAAGGTTGGGATTTTTTTTACAGGAGATGAGTTGATTGAGCCTGGGAATACTTTAAAGCAAGGGAAAATTTTTAATTCTAATCGTTACTCTTTGGTGGCAATGCTGAATAAACTTGGCTGTGAGGTCATTAATCTTGGTAATATTAAAGATTCATTTGATGCGACTTGTGATGCGTTGAAAAGATTGCAATCGAAGTGTGATTTAATTATAACCACGGGAGGCGTATCAGTTGGTGAAGAAGACTATGTGAAGCCCGCAGTGGAAAAATTGGGTAAATTAGATTTATGGCGAATTAAAGTAAAACCAGGAAAACCGTTGGCTTTTGGGCATATTGATAATACTGCATTTATTGGATTACCAGGCAATCCTGTGTCAGCAATGGTAACTTTTTTCTTATTTGTCCAGCCTTTTATTAAAAAAATGCAGGGAATAAATTCATATCAAAATCAAGCGATGCAAGTGCAATGTGGTTTTGATTGGCACCGACCGAGACCACGACGCGAGTTTGTCAGAGTCCGATTAAATCATTCAACAGTACCTATTTCCGCTGAACTTTATTCCAAGCAAGGTTCGGATGTTTTAAGTTCGATGGTTTGGGCGGATGGTCTGATTGAAGTGCCAGAAGATAGTGCTTTTTCACAAGGTAAAATACTTAATTATTATTCATTGACTTAAAAAATATGAACAAACTAACCCATATTAACAACAAAGGGAATGTGCAAATGGTAGATGTGTCAGACAAGGAAATTACCACGCGGACTGCCAAAGCAAAATCTGTGGTGCTGATGCAGCCATCCACTTTAGAGTTGATTACTTCTGGGCAGCATAAAAAAGGCGATGTATTGGCAGTGGCGCGCATTGCAGGAATTCAAGCGGCAAAAAAATGTGCGGATTTGATTCCACTCTGCCACCCTCTTATGCTTACCAAAGTGGGAGTGGAATTGACTGCAAATATCGAAAAATCAAGTATTGAAATTGTTGCCACTACAAAACTTGATGGTAAAACAGGCGTAGAAATGGAGGCACTGACAGCAGTAAGCGTTGCAGCGCTCACAATTTACGATATGTGCAAGGCGGTTGACCGTGGAATGGTGATTAACCAAATTCAGGTACTGGAAAAATCAGGTGGCAAGTCTGGAAATTGGAAAGTATTTGATTGAGACCTTTGCATAAATAGGGATGATTAGCAAAATGACAGATTTTATTAAATTGGAAATTTTTTAAATCCACTCCTAGCAGGGCTAAGGGTGTTTTTAAAAAGTTTGTAATTTGATGAAAGATGGCGTTTTGATGATTATTCATATTTATGCAAAGGTCTCTGATTAAAATTTTATCAACAAAAATCTAATCTATGCGCCCTATTAGTAGTCAACAAATAACCGCTGTCATCTTGGCAGGAGGTCGCTCTAGTCGTATGAATACTCAGGATAAAGGGTTGATTCAACTCAATCAAAAGCCCTTAATCCAGTATGTAATTGAAGCTATTGAAAATGAAGTGAGCAATATCTTAATCAATGCCAATCGCAATCAAGAAATCTATCAAAAGTTTGTAAAAAACCCAGTTATTAAAGACAATACCACAGATTTTCAAGGACCTCTAGCAGGTCTTGCCAAAGCCATGGAAATTGTTACAACACCTTATATATTAATGTTACCCTGCGATTGCCCAATGATTGGTACAGCATTATTGACTACTTTAAAAGACCAACTAATAGAACAAAATGCGCAAATTTGTGTGGCTCACGATGGTGAACGATTACAACCTACTTTTGCCTTATTAAAAACTAACTTACTTGAAAGTTTGCTGACTTATCTAGCTGCTGGTGATAGAAAAATAAGTTTGTGGTATCATCAACATCAACTCTCCATTGCTGATTTGTCTCAATATCAAGATTTTTTCCTTAACCTCAACACGCCACAAGATTACGCTCTTTTAACCAAAAAAATATCTGTTGAAAATGTGCCAATACTCGGTTTTTCCGCCTTTGGTGGCACCGAAAAAACTACTCTAATCATTCAACTAATTACCTATTTAAAACAAAAAAACATTCGTCTCGCTTATCTCAAACATAATCACCATAATTTTGAAATAAACCATCAAGGAAAAGAGAGTTATGAATATTATCATGCAGGAGCCGACCAAGTATTAACCAGCTCTAGAAACAAATTTTCCCCAATTAATCGCTGTAAAAAACAAGAATTAGGATTATTTGATTTACTCAACCAATTAAACCTAGTGCAACTGGATCTTGTTTTGATTGAAGGCTTTAAAAAAGAAAATTTCCCTAAAATAGAACTACAAAGAAAAGCCCTTAATCACCCCAATATTTTTGAAAATGACGACAATATCATCGCCTTTGCTAGTGATGAAATTTTCACTAAATGTGACAGAGTGCCATTAGATATTAATAATATTGAACAAATTGGTGATTTTATTTTGGCATATATCGCACAACCTTAAAGTTTGCTAAAAATCGGATATATTTAGAGACCTTTGCATAAATATGAATAATCATCAAAACGCCATCTTTCATCAAATTACAAACTTTTTAAAAACACCCTTAGCCCTGCTAGGAGTGGATTTAAAAAATTTCCAATTTAATAAAATCTGTCATTTTGCTAATCATCCCTATTTATGCAAAGGTCTCTATTAAACAATTAGCGCAACTTATACCAAAACTTTGTTTTATGGGTTTTTTACGCAGTTAATTCTGTGTCGTTATAGATAAATTTACAAATCTGTAGGTTTAATACACTTTACCATTCTTTCTCAAGGGTTGCATAAGTAGGATTAGAGGCAACACAGAACACTGGTATAATGATTACCATAGGAAGGCATTATTTTATTTTCGGGTACAAATAAATTGACAACATTAATTGACCCATTTTCAAGAAAAATAAACTATTTGCGTATTTCCGTTACCGATCATTGCAATTATCGTTGTTTTTATTGTCGGGACGAATTTCACAATAACCGTACCACACGCTCCGAGGTATTGAGTCTTGAAGAAATTGCACGAATTGCTCGACTTTTTAGCGAACTAGGGGTTTCAAAAGTTCGTCTCACAGGTGGTGAACCGCTCATTCGTAAAAATATTTTATCCCTAGTTGAAATGTTGGGAAAAATTCCAAATATTAACGACATGCCGTTATCAACCAATGCACATTTATTAAAACAACATGCACAAGAATTACAGCATCTAGGTGTTAATCGGGTTAATATTTCCATAGACTCCTTGCAAGAAAAACGCTTTTCTGACATTACCCGTGGCGGTGATTTAAGTAAAGTAATCAAGGGAATTGATGCCGCAATTACGGCAGGAATGCACCCAATAAAACTTAATATGGTGGTTATGCAAGATACTAATGCAGATGAAATTGAAGCAATGCTTGATTTTGCCATTGATAGAGAAATTGACATTCGTTTCATTGAAACTATGCCCATTGGAACCAGTGGTATTGAAGCATCAAGACAACATATTAGCCAAGCGGATATTTTAGCTAGAGTAGAGGCACACCTAAAGCAAGACTTGCAAAAAATACAATTACACGACACTGATGGACCTGCTCATAATTATCAAATTATCAACTCAAAATCAAGAGTTGGAGTTATTTCTGCTGTATCGGATAACTTTTGCACCACTTGTAATCGTGTGCGTTTAACGGCAAAAGGTCAATTAATTTTATGTTTAGGGCAAGAAAACTCCGTTTCTTTGCGAGATGCTATTCGTGCCCATAAAACTGACGATGAAATCAAGCAAATTATTATTAATGCCATTGGTAAAAAACCGGAAAAACACGAGTTTGATACTAATATTAATAATATTGAACTACGCCAAATGGTGGAAATTGGCGGATAAAAAAATATGAAGATCAAAATAATCGCCCTTATTTACACAAAGACCTCTATAAGAGACCTTTGCATAAATATGAATAATCATCAAAACGCCATCTTTCATCAAATTACAAACTTTTTAAAAACACCCTTAGCCCTGCTAGGAGTGGATTTAAAAAATTTCCAATTTAATAAAATCTGTCATTTTGCTAATCATCCCTATTTATGCAAAGGTCTCTATAAAATTAATCGGTAACAACTATTATTTTTTCAAATAAAACTTTTTTATGAAAATACTTTATTTCGCCTCGCTTAAAGAATCGCTTAAAATTTCAAATGAAGAGATGGAAATAATTACTAATATATCTGTTAGAGAATTAAGATTAATTTTGATTAGCAAATACGGTGAGCAATATTTTCCAAGCAATATTTTATGTGCGGTTAATCACGAAATTGCAACCGATTCAACCCAATTAAATAATGCGAATGAGGTGGCTTTCTACCCACCTGTTACTGGAGGATAAAATGAATAATGCAAAAATTAAAGTCAGCTTTATTACTATTTTAGACCGTGCTAGATAGAGTGAATATGAATATGAGACCTTTGCATAAATAGGGATGATTAGCAAAATGACAGATTTTATTAAATTGGAAATTTTTTAAATCCACTCCTAGCAGGGCTAAGGGTGTTTTTAAAAAGTTTGTAATTTGATGAAAGATGGCGTTTTGATGATTATTCATATTTATGCAAAGGTCTCTATTAGTGGGTAGAAACAGCGAATAACACTTCCCAAACAACATTCTTTGTGCGGTTAATCACGAAACTACAAAGAGACTCAGACAAATTGAATAACAATGATGAGGTAGATTTTACCCACCAGTCACAGAGGGGTAATAACCACTTTGAATTGCTCAAAAATCAGTAAAATTGTCTTGATAATAATAAACTAGAAAACCAATGAAACTATACGCCCCCTGGGAAAAAGCCTTTAAGAAAATTTCAACACCTTTTGAGCATTTTTTACACGCTCAAACCACAACAGGAGTGGCATTAATGCTGACAACGGTATTGGCATTAATCCTTGCTAATTCTTCTTTATCTGATGTTTATACGCACATACTACATACAAATATAGATTTGACCATAGGCACTTGGTCACTGTCTCACCCTATTCATTATTGGATTAATGATGGGTTGATGACTTTTTTCTTTTTTATCATTGGACTTGAGATAAAAAGAGAAGTCTTGGCAGGAGAGCTGTCAAATATTAAAGTAGCAATTTTGCCGATTTTGGCTGCTATCGGCGGAATGATATTTCCTGCATTACTATACTTGATAATCAATAATGGTGGTGAAGGCGCAATTGGCTGGGGAGTGCCAATGGCAACCGATATTGCCTTTGCAATTAGTGTGTTGGTACTGTTAAAAAAGAGCATACCGACAAGCCTTGTCACCTTTTTAGTCGCATTGGCAATTGTAGATGATCTTGGTGCTGTTTTGGTGATTGCTACTTTTTATACTGACCAAATCCATTTATTGCCGTTAGCCTTGTCGGGGGTGTCTTTTTTAATATTGGTTGCTTTCAATCGATTTGGCATTCATACAATGTTGCCTTATTTGGCAGTGGGTTTATTTATGTGGTTTTTTATGCTGGAATCCGGCGTACACGCTACTATTTCAGGCGTTATTGCTGCGATGGCAATTCCGTCAAAACCTAAAAGAATACCCTCAGATTTTCCTAAGAAAATTAAAGGTTTGCTTGATGAATATGGTGAACACTCAAATCAGAGCGAACATAAGTTAAATGAAAAACAAAAAACAGTGTTAATGAAAATGGAAAGGAATATCAATGAAGTGGGAACGCCTGCTTCAAGATTAGAAAATGATTTACACCTGCCCATTGCCTTAATTGTTATCCCTTTATTTGCATTAGCAAATGCAGGAATTGTGATTGATTTAAATTCAATTGGTACAACGATTATGCAGCCTATCCCTGTTGGCATTATGTTTGGACTTGTCGTGGGTAAGGTAATTGGTATTTTTGGTGTCACCTGGTTGGCAATCAAAAGCAAGATTGCCAGATTGCCAAAAAACAGCACAATGAGTCAGATATTTGGCGTCTCCTTGTTAGGAGGTATCGGCTTTACTATGTCTATTTTTGTGGCTGATTTGGCATTTTTAGGTTCACCCGATTTTATCTTCCAAGCAAAAGTGGGGGTATTGGCAGCGTCTTTATTCTCTGGCGTATCTGGATATTTATGGCTAAAACTCATTGACAAATCTACTGAAACATTATGAACAAAACGCAAATCAAGATAGGTTTTATTACCATTTCTGACCGTGCTGCACGCGGCGAATATAACGATATTGGTGGTCCTTCCATGCAAGCATGGGTTAAAAATGCGTTGCTTTCGCCCTATACGATAGAACATATTATTATTGAAGACGAACAATCTTTGATTGAGCAAACAATGATTGATTTTGCTGATAATAAAAACTGCAATCTCATTCTCACCACAGGTGGCACAGGACCTACTACGCGTGATGTAACACCTGAAGCCACGCATGCTGTATGTGAGCGAATTTTTGATGGTTTCGCCGAACAAATGCGCACTGTTAGTTTAAAAACCGTACCAACTGCTATTCTCTCTCGTCAAACCGCAGGTACGCGTGGTAATAGTTTGATTATCAATCTACCCGGAAAACCCGAGGCAATTGCAGTATGCTTGGGTGCAGTATTTTTGGCAGTGCCAAAATGTTTGGAATTGTTAGACAGTTCAAATATTCAAATTGACTTGGATTTTGTAGAACAAAATTTTTAATTATTCGAGACCTTTGCATAAATAGGGATGATTAGCAAAATGACAGATTTTATTAAATTGGAAATTTTTTAAATCCACTCCTAGCAGGGCTAAGGGTGTTTTTAAAAAGTTTGTAATTTGATGAAAGATGGCGTTTTGATGATTATTCATATTTATGCAAAGGTCTCATATAGAATAAATATTATACAAAGACTTCCTCTAGAATATTATTTTTGATTTTTTCCCAGTAAATAAGCACCTATCATTGCTTGTGTGATATTTTCACTATGCTCTGATTTGGGGATGTACTGCTGAATAATGCGTTCAATTTTTGGCAGACATTCTATTTTTTGGTGTACTGCTTTTAGTTTTTCCAAGTCTAACACACCGTTATTAACACAGCCAACAACACAGCCTTTTTCATTAGAAAAAATAATGTCTTGATCCATCATTATTTCTAGTTGGTATGAATATAAATCAATATCATTTGCTTTAGCAATAGAGATATAAACCGATTGATAAAAATCATCATGATAGATAATATGTTCAACATCAAAAGTATTTTTTAAGGCATAGTGCTGCCCTTGATAATCAAAATCGATGGCGGCAGTAAGAGTATTTTTAAACATTATTTGGTTAATGATAAGAACAGTTTGGGTAACTCTTGTGGCAAAGATTCAATACGGTCAATGACAGAATAATGAGAGCCAAAAATATCAGAAATATACTCATCTGCTTTTTTATCTAAACTAATACAATACGGGTATAAACCTTTTTGCTGTACTTCTTGCACGGCTTTATGAGTGTCTTGAATCAAAGCTTGTGGGTCGTGAATATCGATATCTGCCGGCTCGCCATCCGTCAAAATTAGCATCAGTTTTTTATCACTTTCTTGCATTTCTAAATAATGCGCTCCGTGACGAATTGCCGCACCCATTCGGGTAGAAAACTCTGCTTTTAAATCTGCTAAACGCGATTTAACAGCATCATCCCAATGCTCGCTATAGCCCTTGATATGGTAATACATTACTTTTTCTCGGGTATCTGAGTTAAAGCCCGCAATGGCAAAGTTGTCACCTAATTGCTCTACTGCCCAACCCAATAATGACACCGCTTCTTGTGATAATTCTAAGATGGTTTGCCCAGATTTACCTACAACTTCATTCAAAGACTGCGATAAATCCAGTAACAATAAAACAGAAACGCTACGCGAATCGTGCTCAAAATCAACATTGATTCTGGTATCAGGTTGTGTGCCATTTTTCATATCAATCACACTACGCAAAGCAATATCTAAATCCAACTCTGCACCTTCTTCTTGGTAGCGAATACGCTTTTTATTCTGCGGTTTGAGTAAATCTAACACTTTTTTAAGCTGCTTAACCAATGCCGAATGTTTATCCAAAATTCTGTCAATCTTAGAGGCATCTGTATGCGAGTGCAAGCGTTCATAAACAGCCGTCCAATTGGGTTTATAAGACTCATACATATAGTCCCACTCGTCATAATAATGTGGTGGAATAACTTCAATGTCCTCTTCATCCTCTTCATCAGTGCGTTGTTCGTGTGCAAAGATTTCATCTTCTTCATCAAACTCTTCAATAAACAACCACATTGAGCGATTATCATCACGATAAGAGACTTCTGTATTATCAAAATAAACATTCGCCAATGCATCTGAATTACCTCTGGTTTTAATCAAATACCCTAAACCAAGGTTCAAACTATCAGCTGTACTGCTCTCTCCTGTTGCCATTAATGCCTTAAACTTTTCAACATAGATCAGGATAAATTCATTCTTATAAGGGTGCTTATCATCAAGTAATGCGCGTGTCAACATAATGCCGCGATGCCTTAGACAAGATTGATTACTGTCATCACAATCAAACTCATCGACAATAGGGATTAAGCTCAACCACAGTTTTTTTAAGCCTGGATATTCTTGAATTGCCAAATATTCAACCCTAGCATCTTCAAAAATTTCAGCAAAAAAACGCTGTTGTGGTGATGCATTGTCTGCCACAATTTTTGTGGTGAATTGGTAATGTGCGATTAAGTGTGCGACCAATGCCATGTAGCGCCTGCACGCATTAACTTCGCCAAATTTTTCATAAATATCAGGCAGGCGAATAATATCATCTTCTAAATAAGGATGAAAATGCTCTAGCTTTTCAAAATCTGGAGAATACGGCGCATACATAAAATTAGTTTTCCAAAGTGCCCTTTGAAAAAGATTGATTTCTCGCTCAACATCACTAAACAATAAACCTTTTCTTTGGCGTTGGAATACCGCTTTTGAATCTGCCGTTGTCAGTGAAAAATAGTCTTTTTGACGCTCTGGATGGTCTTGAAAATAGCGTAAACCGTAATCAATCCACTCGTAAATTCCTTCAAATTCTAGCTGCTCTAACAGTAAACTCATATTCGCAAGCATCGCCTCTAATGAAGGTGACGGATGTGTGTCATGAATGCCGTGCACTGAAAAAGTAGTCTTACTTAAATGGTATTCAATCAATGCTAAATATTCATCAAGTTGGGTGCTTTCTGTATGCTCAACAACCGCAACAAGCCCACTCAAAAATGGCTCTACAGAGGCTTTATTTGGGGTTCTGCAAATTTTTTGATAAGTAAAATCAACGATTTTTTTGATACTACCATCGCCATAATATTCACCCACCCAAGGCATCACTTTAAGAAAAGCGATAGATAAGGCATCACCCTGCCCAATCTTGCCTAAGAATTCAGCACCTTCATAATATTCATCCAAACTTTGCTCTGAGAGTTTTTCAATTGCTTGCTCAATATTCAGTTCAAAAACTTTTTGAACAGTTTTAAAGGCACAGTTTAATTTTTTCATTTTTAACAATCCTTCTAAATTAATTTTTGTTTAAGTTCTGTTAAAAATTTGTTATGCTTATTTTGTGCTGCGGAAATATATTCATCTAATTTTTTAATGTCACGGTTAACCGCCTCTAAGTCAATTTTTTCTTCAGGTTTGGCAGTGTTGACATAACGAGAAATATTTAAATTAAAATCATTCTCTTTAATTTCATCCATTGAAACACACCTGGAATAACGAGGCTGTTCTTTACGATACCTATAAGTATCAACAATTTTTGTTATGTCTTGTGGTCTTAGCGTATTTTGTCGTTTGCCTTTTTGGTAGTTTTCTTCATCACTGGCATTGATAAATAAAATATCATCAGGTTTTTTACACTGTTTTAAAATCAAAATACACACAGGAATACCGGTAGAGAAAAACAACCCTGCTGGCAAACCAATCACGGTATCAATATTGCCATCTTCTAATAATTTTGTGCGTATTTTCGCCTCAGCACCCCCACGGAATAGCGCCCCATGTGGCAAAATAATTGCCATCACCCCTTGTGGGCTTAAAAAATTAAAACCATGCAACAAAAAAGCAAAATCAGCGGTTGATTTTGGTGCTAATCCGTGGTTTTTAAAGCGCACATCTTTACCCATTTCCTCAACAGGGTTCCAACTATAACTAAACGGCGGGTTGGCAACAATGCCGTCAAACTTCATTTGTTTAGAAGGGTTTTGCTCACGCAATATACCCCAATCATTGGCAAGTGAATCCCCGTGAAAAATCTCAAATTCACTGTCTTTAACGCCGTGAAGCAACATATTCATTCGTGCTAAATTGAGACCTTTGCATAAATAGGGATGATTAGCAAAATGACAGATTTTATTAAATTGGAAATTTTTTAAATCCACTCCTAGCAGGGCTAAGGGTGTTTTTAAAAAGTTTGTAATTTGATGAAAGATGGCGTTTTGATGATTATTCATATTTATGCAAAGGTCTCTAAATTATAAGTAGTGATATTTTTTTCTTGGCCGTAAATTTTATCAATACTATTTGCACCGAGTTTATTACGCACATTTAATAGTAGCGAACCCGAGCCACAGGCGAAATCAAATACGCTGGCTAATTTTTGTTTTTTGCCAGCCGTTGGGTCTTGCCCATCTAGGGTTACGATTTCTGACAATATGATGGATATTTGTTGCGGGGTATAAAATTCCCCTGCTTTTTTACCACCGCCAGCAGCAAATTCACCAATTAAATACTCATACGCATCACCTAGCACATCACTTTTGTTAGAAAAATCAGCGATACCATCTGCAATTTTAGAAATAATGATGCAAAGTTTGTCATTTCTTTTGGTGTAATCTTTGCCTAATTTATCAGGAGTTAGGTTAATCTCTGAAAACAAGCCCTGAAAACTACTATGAAAAGATTCATTTTCAATATATTTAAACCCCTTTTGCAAGGTATCTAATAATTCTGTATCTTGCGTTTCTGCCATATTGGCAATTGCGTCCCACAGGTATTTAGGCTCAATCACATAATGCACTTTGCGACGCATTTGGTCTTCAAACATTTTAATATCTGCTTCGTTGTCTTGATACCACAACTGCAAAGGGCTAATAGGCGTGTTGGTATTATCAGGATAATCGTTTAATAATTCTTTTTTAACCGCACTAATATAGTTATCCGACAGGTAGCGTAAAAATAAAAATGACAGCATATAATCCCGAAAATCATCTGCATTCATTGCCCCACGCAGTTCATTGGCAATACCCCATAAAACTTTACCTAATTGTTGTTGTTCGTCTTTACTCATTGTTTTTCCATTGATAGGTAATTTTTAGGTCGTTAAAGTAATTCCAAGTAATAATTTTTTTATGTTGCATTCTACCAACAACAATACCAGGGGCGGTGCCAATTTCCTTTGCAAAACTAACAACATCTTTTTTTGTTTTTAAAGAAGATAAGTCATATTTTTGAGGAATTAAAATATCAGCAGCAAAGTTATTCGCTTCTTCTTCTAGCGTCTCGTTTATCTCAAAACCCCTTCCTCCCTCTAAAAATAGCTGTTTTGTATGTTTTAAAATATGCGCAATTTCATGAAAAAATGCAAACCAAAGATGGTCGTTTGTTTTATGCCGCAAACTTAATAACAATAAGGCTTTATCTCTGGTTAGCCATTTTGTAGCACCACTCACCGGGCATTGTTTAGGCGTTGGTACAAACACCACGGCAATGCCGCACGCTGCGCAAAGTTTTATTAATTTTGGCCTAAAATCATCAGGGTCTTTCGAAAGTGTCAACACCCTAAAATCGCCTAAAGTTTCTTTTAATTTTTTCTTATTAAAAGAATTGCAATCAATCTGATGTCCTAGCCTTTCCCCTTGCCTTACCCAAGTTTGAATGGCAATATCACTTCTGTTAAATTTGTCAGATGATTTAAAAACAACTTGATAATTATTGTTTTGCATATTTCTAAAGGCATCAATAGATGCGACACCATAAAATTTTAAACATTCTGTTATCTGCGAAACCTGATCACTAAATTTATTTATCCAATTAAATTTAATCATATCTTTTAAGGGTAATTCTTTTAACCAAGAAATAGAATGAGTTAACACTATTGACTCTTTTTCTTTTTCTAAAGCAATGCGATAATCTCCCTCCAAGTTTAGCCAAAAATTAGCAGAAATCCCTAAAACTTTTTCAAGTCGTAAGGCGGTAATTTCGTTAATCGTTGCAGTGCCATTGATAATCTTGTGGATATGTTTTGCTGAGTACCCTGTATTGGTTGCAAGGCTAGTTTTTGACAAACCAATATCCTCCATTCTTTCAACAATACTATCCCCTGGAATAACTTCATGCATCCAATCAGGGTTAAAACTGTATAAATTTTTACTCATGATAATCTCCAATATAATTGATATTAATTTCCCTAACTTTGTTCCAAATTATGTTGTTGTTTTCATCTTTGGCAGACTCTATTGCAAAAAAAGTTAATCTAACGCCCTGAAAAACAGTTATTGCAAATTGATCTTTTTTGTTGCCTTTTAATGGGTGAGGTTTGTCAAATTTAAAATCCCCCAATTGATTAACTGCTTTTAATTGTTGTAATCTTTTAAATAAAAATTTAGCATTTTTATCACCAAATTTTTTATTTGCTTCTTTTTTCGTATTACACAATTTTTCAAGTTTTCTTGTGCTAAAAAATATTTTCATAAATTAAAAAAACATAACCAATTAGGTAATAAATTTTATCATGGAATGATTAAGCAATGTTTGCTTACTTTAGTTTTCTGGAAATAATTTTTGCATTAAGCCTTTTTTGTGTTGTTTAAGGCTTAATAATTTTTGGCTTTGGGCATCAATTAATTCATCAAGTGAGGTTAGGCAATCGGCTATTTTTTGTTGTTCTTTTAAACTTGGTAAATTTATCTTTATGGTCTTTAAATCAGAAGCGTTGTATGATGGTAACGCTCCAACTTGCGCATATTTTGATAATTTTATAGTATCAAACCACTGCTTAATAAATATAATATTTGTTGCTGGTATAAATGCCATCATATTGTTATCAATCAAAAAAATATTAGCAATTCTTTTGCGTTCTAAGAATACCGCTGCACCAACTTTAGCAAAAATAATTGATTGTTCATTAATTGGTTTATAGTTTAGTCGCAAAATTTGCTCACTATTCACATAGTTATTGGCTGTAATCATAACTTTTTTATTGCTTTCAATATATGACATTTAACAGCAAAATTATTCATTAAAGAGACTTTAATTTGCCAAAACACTTGATAAAAATTAACTTTTAATCAAAAATAGCGTCAATCGCACCACGCATCGTCTCACGCACTTCGGCATCATCCGTAATCGGACAAACCAGCGACATATGGCATGCGTCTTTAACCCCAACGCCTGAGGCAATCAGCTTACCTGCATAGTTTAATAAACGCGTAGAAGCGCCCTCGTCAAGCCCGTGACCAACTAAATTACGCGTCGCTTGCGCAAGCTGTACCAATTTGGATGCCATGTCTGCATCAACACCTGATTCTTTTGCGACAATGCTTGCTTCTAATTCAGCGGATGCATAGTCAAAATCCATTCCTGTAAAACGCTGTTTGGTAGATTGTTTTAAATCTTTCATTAATGACTGATAGCCTGGGTTATACGAAATCACCAATTGAAAGTCAGGGTGTGCCTTTACCAGCTCGCCTTTTTTATCCAACATCAACTCGCGTCTATGGTCGGTCAAAGAGTGAATGACGACCATAGTATCTTGACGCGCTTCTACCACCTCATCTAAATAACAAATTGCACCGTAACGAGCCGCCAAAGTAAGCGGGCCATCGACCCAATGCGTGCCATTTGAATCAAGCAAATAGCGACCAATTAAATCACTGGCGGTAATATCTTCGTTACAAGAAACGGTAATAATTGGCTTATCTAATTGATGTGCCATATGCTCAATAAATCGTGATTTACCGCAGCCTGTTGGGCCTTTTACCATGACGGGTAATCTTGCATTATAAGCAGCAGTGTAGAGTTCTACCTCATTTGATTGTGCTTCATAAAACGGTTCTTTTTCAATTTTAAATTGATTAATATCAAAATCTGGCATAATTCCATCCTTAATAATCGTTAGTATTTATACTAAAAAAGCCCCTGTAAAAATAACTTTTCACAGAGGCTTTTTTTAACTATTTGTTACAAGTTTACTTGTGAACGCCTAACTTGTCTCTCCAACCAGGATATAGAGTATCAGCATCACCTGGGAACGACTCAAATGCACGAGCAAATTCATTATGGTCTTTAGCGAATTCAATCGGATCAGCTTTAGCCATCCAACAATCATACGCTTGACGAAGTGACTTAGCACCTGCCGCAGGAGAATCGATGTGACCGTAAGAACCACCACCAGAAGTGTTGATTACATTACCATGACCTAAGTTTTCAAAGAAACCCGGAAGACGCAATGCATTCATACCACCAGAAATAATTGGCGTAGTCGGCTTCATACCAAACCACTCTTGATGATAAGCTGGACCATCAGCACTATCACGCTCAATCATATATGCAATATGTTTGTCATCTGTACCACCTTCCATTTTACCAAAGCCCATTGTACCCACATGGATACCAGACGCACCCATAAGGCGAGAAAGTTTAGCAAGAACAAATGCAGTGTAACCACGAACAGCTGATGGAGAAGTGATTGCTCCATGACCCGCTCTATGGTAGTGTAAATATTGGTCAGCAAAATTACGACGCGCTGTTGTAACCATACCACAACCACCAACATAACCGTCAACTAGGAATGCAACATGGTGTGCATTTTCACCAAATGTTTCCAAGATGTATTCACCACGAGCAATCATTTCATGATGGTCGTCAGCAGTAATGTTTGCAGAGAAAATCTTAGCTTCGCCTGTCTCGTCTTGCGCACGCTTCATAGCATCAGCAACTAGAGGTGTTACATCCTTCATGCGAGCATAAACTTGGTTACCTTGAGGCTCATCGTTTTTAATAAAATCGCCACCTAACCAGAATTGGTATGCTGCTTCAGCAAAAGGCTTCGGACGAAGACCTAACTTAGGCTTAATAATAGTACCGGCAATGTAACCACCATTTGTACGGTCACGGCCTAACAAGTTCCAAAGGTCTGTAATATCCATTGATGGGCCATCGAAAATATCAAGCATTTGCTTAGGAACATGGAAGTCAAACATTTGCGCACATTGAACATCACCCATGCCTTGATTATTACCAATTGCAAGCGTAAGGAATGACACAACCATCGCACGGCCATCAATCATATTACGATCAAACAAGCCACATGGGTATGCAATTTTCATGATGCCTTTAGCTTCATCAATTTCATAAACCATTGCATCTAAGTCTTTAGTAAAATCATCAGTTGTTGATACCTCTACATTTGTTCCTGTTGAACTCTCTGCTGCAAAATGCGCAGCAGTTTCTAAATAACCACCAAAACCTGGCATTGGTGTCATTGTGTAGGCTACAAGAATGTGGCCGCCTTCTTTGATTAGCGTGTCTTCGTCTAATGACAAATCTGCATATCTATTTGATTGATCCATTGTGGACTCCTTCTATTAAAAAAACAACATCATACAATAACAAATAAATAATGTAAAATAATATTTATTTAGTAAATAATAACTAAAACTTATGATTAACTACACACTCAAACAACTGTATAGCTTTGAGGCAGTTGTGCGTTTAAAAAGCTTCACCAAAGCCAGCAAAGAATTAAATATCACCCAACCCGCCGTATATATGCAAATCCAACAATTAACACAAAATATCGGCACAGACCTTGTAAATACTAAGGGAAAGAGAATCTCTCCCACCCATATCGGCAAACAATTCTACCAAACCTGTCTAGCCGTCATCAAAACCCTAGAACAATCCAAAGCTGACATCGAACAAACCCTTAACCCCGACTCTGGTCACCTAGAAATCTCCGTTGCCACCACCACCAATTCTTTCGTCTCCCGTGCCCTGGCACAATTCAAAAAACAACACCCTAAAATGACCTTCCACCTAGAGGTTACCAACCGCCAACTATTACTAGAAAAACTCTCCCACCACAATGCTGATTTAGTCATTATGGGTGAACCTCCTAAAGATATGTCCCTAATCGCCCAACCTTTTATGGAAAACCCCCTCATCGCCATCTCTCACCCAAACCACCCACTACTCAAAAACAAACGCAATTCCATCAAAAAACTCAACAAAGAAACCCTAATCACCCGTGAACAAGGATCAGGCACTCGCATCACCATCGAACGCACCACTGGAATGAAATTCAACTCAGAAATAGAGATTAACTCCAACGAAGCCATCATTGAAGCCGTTCAAGCAGGGTTAGGCATTGGTTTTGTCTCCAAACATACCGTGCAATTAGAACTAGAAAACAACATCATTAAACAATTAAATGTAGATAAATTTCCCGTCACCCGCCACTGGTTCGTCGTCCACAGCGCCAAAATCCAACTCACCCCCATCGCCCAACGCTTCAAAGACTTCATTATCACCCTAGCCCCTTGACACCCTCAATGGACAAATACTATGCTCATCGAAATGGTCACCTCCAAACGAGGAATGCTTCTTTCAAGATAAAGGCTTGGTCTCTATTCATCGCCCTGTCCAAACTCATTGACAAATTTCTATAACCAAAAAAAACCACTCTGCTTTTTTGTGGATAATCATCACTCTTAATCAAACACTTCAAGCGAGACCTTTGCATAAATATGAATAATCATCAAAACGCCATCTTTCATCAAATTACAAACTTTTTAAAAACACCCTTAGCCCTGCTAGGAGTGGATTTAAAAAATTTCCAATTTAATAAAATCTGTCATTTTGCTAATCATCCCTATTTATGCAAAGGTCTCCAAGCATTATTCGGTTGTCAGAAAACCTTTACAAATGATGGCTTGATAAAGATAACAGAGAATTTTATTTATTCGCTTTTGGCTTGGTGCGTTTTCTTTCAGTTTCATTCAACAAACGCTTACGAATACGGATATTGTTTGGTGTTACTTCTACCAGCTCATCATCGTCGATGAATTCTAATGCTTGTTCAAGGTCTAATTTGATTGCAGGAGTTAATGAAACTGCTTCATCTGTACCTGAGGCACGAACATTAGTCAGTTGCTTGCCTTTCATAACATTAACCACTAAATCATTTTCACGAGTGTGGATGCCGACGACCATACCTTCGTAAATATCAGTGTTGTGTTCAACGAAGAATTTACCTGATTTTTGCAAGTTGAAAATTGCGTAGGCAACCGCTTGACCTTGTGTCATTGAAATGAGTGAGCCGTTATTTCGTTGTCCGATAATGCCGTCTTTTTGTGGCTTATAAGCGTCGAAAGTAGAGTTCATCAAACCTGTGCCTGTGGTTGCTGTCAAAAATTCTGTTCTGAAACCAATCAAGCCACGAGCAGGAATGTTAAAGTCTAATTTAACACGGCCATTACCGTCTGGCATCATATTGGTGAGTTCTGCTTTTCGCTCACCCAACTTTTCCATCACCGTGCCTTGATGCTGACTTTCAACATCAACGCTTAAATCTTCAAACGGCTCACAAGTTACACCATCAATCTCTTTTAAAATAACTTGTGGGCGACCTACTGCTAACTCAAAACCTTCACGACGCATGGTTTCAATCAAAATAGAAAGGTGTAATTCACCACGACCTGAGACGATAAATTCTGATGGATCGTCTGTATTAGCAACGCGTAAAGCAACATTGTAAATCAATTCTTTATCCAGACGGTCGCGGATATTTCGTGAAGTAATATACTTGCCATCTTGCCCTGCAAATGGCGAGTCATTCACACGAAATGCCATTGATACCGTCGGCTCATCAACGCTAAGTGGTGGTAATGCTTCTGCATTTTCCACATCACAAACCGTATCTGAAATAGAAATGCCTTCAATACCCGTAATACAGGCAATATTGCCCGCTTCCGCACTATCAATATCCACCTTTTCCAAACCCATAAAGCCCATCAAACCTGCAACCTTTCCCTTGCGTTCTGTGCCATCAGCACTCATAATCATCACTTGTTGATTCTTCTTAATCGTGCCACGAGTGATACGGCCAATACCGATTGCACCAACGAATGATGAATAATCTAACGCGGTAATTTGCATTTGTAATGGGGCTTTAATATCAACTTCTGGTGCTGCTACTTTTTCAACGATGGTTTCAAACATTGGGGTCATATCGCCCTCACGCACATCGTCTTCTAAAGACGCGTAGCCATTAATACTTGAGGCGTAAATAATGGGGAAATCTAATTGCTCATCGGTTGCACCGAGCTGATCAAACAGGTCAAACACTTGGTCAATAACCCAGTCAGGACGCGCTGCATCTTTATCAATTTTATTGATAACTACAATTGGATTGAGCCCTTGGTCAAAGGCTTTCTTAGTCACAAAGCGAGTTTGTGGCATTGGGCCTTCTTGTGCATCAACTAGCAATAAAACCGAATCTACCATTGACAATACTCGCTCTACCTCACCACCGAAGTCTGCGTGTCCTGGAGTGTCAACGATATTAATATGATAACCATTCCATTTAATTGCTGTGTTTTTACTGGAAATCGTAATGCCCCGTTCTTTTTCTAAATCATTCGAGTCCATCATTCTGTCTGAAGACTCAAAACGATCATTGAAAGTCTGTGACTGCTCTAATAATTTATCAACTAAAGTCGTTTTTCCGTGGTCAACATGGGCAATAATGGCAATATTTCTAAGTTTCTCGTTCATACGATTTTTTAAGGGTGGTGAAAAAAACATTATTATCCCCTAAACTGCCTATAATATCCAGCAGTATTAGCGTTTAATGATGTAAGCAATAATGGCAAAAAATAAAGGCAGTTCTGGGCGTTGGATGAGTGAGCATTTGAGTGATGAGTATGTCAAGCGTGCGCAAAAAGAAGGCTATCGTTCAAGAGCAGTTTATAAATTAACTGAAGCTATTGATAGAGATAGGTTTATTAAATCGGGTGATATTGTATTAGACTTAGGTGCTGCACCTGGAGGATGGAGTCAGGTTGCTATCAAAATCGTAGGTAAAAAAGGTCAGGTGATTGCCAGTGATATTTTGGATATTGAACCGATTGATGAGGTGGATTTTTTGCAAGGAGATTTTACTGAATTATCCGTTTATGAAGAATTATTGTCATTGATTAAGAGTGAAAAAGTCAATGTAGTGCTGAGTGATATGGCACCGAATATGAGTGGGCAGTTATCCGTTGATATTCCAAAATCGCTGCATCTTTGCGAGTTAGCGTTAGATATGGCAGTCAAAACGCTGACGCCGAATGGCTATTTCTTTATCAAGGTTTTTCAAGGAGTAGGGTTTGATGAGTATGTCAAAGCCTGTCGCGCTGCTTTTGTCAAAGTGGTAATTCGCAAACCAAAAGCATCTCGTGCTCGTTCTAAAGAGGTTTATTTACTGGCAAATGGGATAAAATAACCCCTATGAAATTTGAAGATATTCAACAATTAATTCAAGATGATGTTACCAAAACAGATGAGGTGCTGGTTGAGCATTTAAGTTCTGATGTAGCGTTGATTAATCAGATGAGCAGCTATATTGTTAATGCAGGGGGCAAGCGTTTACGCCCGCTATTGCTGTTACTCTGTGCTCGTGCCACTGATTATCAAGGCACACATCATCATTTGATGGCGGCGGTAATTGAGTTAATTCACACGGCAACTTTGCTACACGACGACATTGTCGATGAATCTGAGTTGCGCCGGGGAAAAGACACGGCTAATGAAGTTTGGGGTAATGCTGCTAGCGTTTTAGTTGGTGATTTTCTGTATTCTCGTGCTTTTGAAATGATGATTAAACCCGAGTCAATGCGTATTATGACTATCTTATCTAAAGCCACCAATGAAATCGCACAAGGAGAAGTATTGCAATTGCTTAATTGTCAAAATGCAGCGCTTACCGAAGCTGAATATTATCAAGTGATTGAACGCAAAACAGCGGTGTTATTCCAAGCAGCAACACAGATTGGTGGTATTTTGTCCGAAGTAGATAATGCCCAAGAAAAAGCACTTAAAGACTACGGGTTATATCTCGGCAATGCTTTCCAAATTATTGATGATGTGTTGGATTATCAATCTGATGCCTCAACGATGGGTAAAGAAGTTGGCGATGATTTGAGTGAAGGCAAGACCACTCTGCCGATGATTTATGCTCTTGCAAATACTTCGGGTGCAGATAAGCAATTACTTGAATATGCGATTAATAATGCTGACAATTCCAAAATTCAGCAAGTAATTGCCATTTTGCAATCCGTCAAAGCCTTTGAATATACTCGTGAACAAGCGCAAAAATCAGCCGATTTAGCCAAGCAATCTTTATCTATTATTAAAGATTCTGAATACAAAGACGCACTCATCGCACTTTGCAATTTGTCGCTACAGAGAAAATCTTAAATGGCATTATCCGCTGAGTTAAAAACTCAAATTCGCGATTCTTTTATCGCTTTAAAAAACGATATGAATGGCTTCCAACTGCGAGGCTCACAGAACAAAATGATTGCCGAAATATCCAAAACCTTAACAGGGGAATACCCAGATAGCAACCGACTTTTATGCGTAGAAGCACCAACAGGCACAGGCAAAACTTTTGCCTATTTGCTCAGTGCCATTCCGATTGCCAAAGCCAACAAAAAAAAATTAGTCATTTCTAGTGCTAATGTCGCTTTGCAAGAACAACTGCTGACCAAAGATTTGCCAGAAGCAAAAAAATATTGCCCCGTGGATTTTCAATACGAATTAGTCAAGGGACGCTCTCGTTATGTGTGTATTCGAAATCTGATTAATTTGGCTGAAGGGAACACAGAGGATGATGCCAATCTCTTATTTGATGAGCCACCTGGCGTCTATCAATTGAAAGAAATGAAAGACTTATTAGACGATTATTCTGCCAAAAAATGGAATGGTGAAGTGGATGATTTAACCCGCACACCCGACCACAATATGTGGGGAAAAATTGCCTGCAATCGCTTTACCTGCACGGCAAAAAGTTGTGAATTTTATAATGATTGTTCTTTTTTTAAATCTCGCAAAAAAATCAGCAAAGCTGATGTTATCATTGCTAATCACGATTTAGTTTTGGCTGACATCTCAACGGGCAATACAATTTTGCCCGATGTTAATGAGTCAATTTTCATTTTTGATGAAGCACATCATTTGAATGCCAAAGCACTTTCGCATTTTTCTCTGAGTGTTAGCACCGAATTTATAAAAAGTAGTATTCGTCAAGTCAAAGGCGTGAGTGAACAGATTTGTAAACTCAGTCAACAAGACGCTATTGAATTCAACATCAAACAAATGGATGATTATCTGCAAGATTTAAGTCTTTTATTTAAGTCTTTGTCTTTTGATGATGATGTGCATTTATTTAAACAAGGGAAAGTGGATAATGCTATTGCTGAAATTGCTCAACATATCAACACTCTAAATACCCAGCATTTATCTCGATTTGTTATCCTTAAAGATTCGTGGATAGACTACCTTAGAATCAAGCCAATTGACAAGCAAACCTCTGACACTTTGAACAATGCCATCGGCGAATGCGAGCAACATATGATTGGCATTAATGAGTTGTTAACTTCATTTTTAAAAACTGATGATACCAAACAATCCCCTTATTCCCGCTGGATTAGTGAAAAACTTACCAATAAAAAAACTAACTACACACTCAACAGCGCACAAACTGATATTTCCACCAATTTAGACAACCTGATTTGGTCAAAAGTCTCAGGCTGCATCCTAACTTCTGCCACCCTATCTTCACTCGGTAGTTTTGACAGACTCAACAAACAATTGGGTTTGGTGAAAGTAGAAAACCAATATTTACGCCTGCCTTCGCCTTTCTCATTTGAGCAAGTGGATTTTATTGTTGCTAAATTCAACGCCAACCCAACACAAGTCTACGAGCATACACAAGAAGTTGCCACACAATTATTGGAGCGTATTAACAACGATGAAGGCACCTTGGTTTTATTCGCTTCAAACAAACAAATGCAAATGGTGGCAGATTTGGTTGAAAATAAGTTAGAACCGCATTTGTTGGTACAAGGTGAATATTCCAAAAAATTGATTTTAGAAAAACACATTAGCCTGCGTCAACAAGGTCAAGGGTCAGTCATCTTTGGATTGGACAGTTTTGCCGAAGGCGTTGACCTCAAAGGTGATAATCTCACTCATGTGGTTATTGTTAAATTGCGTTTCAGTGTGCCTAATTCCCCTATCGACAAAACCCTTGCAGACTATTTGCAATCGAAAAATCGCAATCCTTTTATGGAAATTTCATTGCCAGACGCATCGCTCAAACTCATTCAAGCCTGTGGTCGTTTAATCCGAACGGAAACTGATACTGGGAAAATTACCATTTTTGACAATCGACTAGTAACAAAGTTTTATGGTAAACAACTATTAAATGCCTTGCCCAGCTACAATATCGTCATCGAGTAGTATTAGAATTCTAGTCGCTGACTGAGACGCAATTTCCTCGCTTTGAATACAGCATTTTTAATGAGGTTTTTTTGTTCAAAATCTAGTAATATCTCATCAATGATGGGGATGCTTTTTTCAAGGCTTAGTCCAATAGTAAGGCGTTTATCATAGAGGATTTTTAACATTAAATAGTCTAATCCTGTCAGTAAGTCTAAAATACTTTTATCATTTGCCACTGATGGGTTGACCCAATCTGAATCATTTGGCAAACCCATAGCCTGAGTTAATTCCTCTACAATACAAGCAGGCAGTAAACCGTATTTCATCGCATGGTCCACAGGGATAATCACCGTAGCTTGAACCAGTTCGTACATTCGATGTTTGATAGATAATAAACAATTTGATTCTGTGGCAATATTCTTAATTTTGGTATTGGTGTATTTTTTAATTGCTTCTGCGTAAAACTCGCGTTTGGTGAGGATAATTTTAAAATTAGGATTTTTGTCACTTTGAGTGATTGGTAAAGCGCTAATATCAGAAAGGTCTTTAAAATGGTCATCAATCATATTTTCAGCCATTTTAAAAGGCGGTGGAAATTTAAAATAATTTATCTGATATCTAATACCCTTATTCCAACGCCTTAATTTGCTTGTGCCTTTTCTATATTCATTTTTGTAAGCAATTTCAAAAAAAGCTTTTTTGATGTAATTCTTTGACTGCCATGTCGCATCTTGTGCATCAACACGCAACACCAATGTGAGTAATAAACATAAAACCCTCAACCCAAAAAACATCTATTTTTCGTTAAGCGCACCGCCAAACCCACGAGAAATAGGCTTGATGAGATAGGTAAATAATGAACGCTCTCCAACCTTAATATCAACTGTACCTGACATACCAAGCTTTGGATTGATAAGCTTAGATTTTTCATTATCCTCATGTTCTGGACCTTCAATTTTGATATTAACTTGATAAAAAGCCATTTCCCTACCTGAAGGACCTTTATCCAATAAAGTATCAGAACTAATATAAGTCACTGTGCCTTTCAAACCACCAAAAATTGTATAGTCAAAAGCATCCAGCTTAATCGTTGCTGTCATGCCAAGTGTTAGCCTGCCAATATCCACTGGATTAATTTTTGCCTCCAAAACAACGCCGCCCTGAGAAGGGGATATTTCCATCAACTGCTCGCCCGAGCGTAACACACCGCCAACTGTAGTCACTTTTAAATCCTTAACAATACCATTCACAGGGGAATACACATCGGTATATTGCAAAACACTGCGCTGTTTTTTCAACTTATACAAAATACTGGATAATTCACCCTCCAATTTCTTAGCTTCGGCACTAAATTTTTCATAAAATTTATTCTCAGTATCAGCCACTTTACGCTGAAGATCTAACACCTTTTGCTTGTATTTTAATACTTCTAATTGACCAACATCACCATCTTTTTCTAGATTTTTGGTAATTCTCCATTCCTCGGTGCTAATTTGGAGGCTTTCTCGCAATATTGACATTTCTTGCCTTAACGAACGCTCTTGTTGATTGTATAACGCGGTTTGAGCTCGAATAAAATCAGGGTATTTTTTTGACAACTTATCAAATATTAATGGCTTTTTCAATAAAATAGCTGTTACTCTTGAAAGTCCTGATTTAAGGTGTGCCGCTTGGGATTCAACTTCATAATAACCCGCTTGCGCACGGTCTTTTTCCAATGTTGCTAGCAATTGTCCCTGCTTAACGACTTCGCCCTCTTTAACCAAAAGTTTAGACAGGACACCACCATCTGCCACTTGAATAACTTGGTTGCTGCCATTTGCCACTACTTTGCCTTGAGAGCGAACAGTTTCATCAATATCAAACAAAGTTGCCCACAAAACAAAAACCACCAAACCGCCCAAAAGTACATAAACAATTGAGAACGAATGCTCTATTTTTAACAAGACAGTTTCTAACTTCATAAATACTCCTTTTTAACCTTTTATTTGCGCCTGTACTTGTTCTTGTGTTGGTGCTTGTTGTGTTGTTTGTGTCTTGCCAGAAAGCTGAGCAATCACTTCTTCTTTTGGTCCATTTAAAACAATTTGATTTTTATTAACCACAATCAAACGATCTACTAATTCTATCATTTCCATCTTATGTGTCACCAATACCAAAGTATCTTCAGGTTTAATAGTTTGCTTAAACATATTAATCAATAACGCTTCTAAGTTTCTATCAACTGATGCAGTTGGCTCATCCAGTAACCATACTTTTGGTTTACGCAACACTACGCGAGTTAAGTTTAATAATTGCTTTTGTCCGCCAGATAAACCTAAGCCGCCTTCAAAAATTTCATGCTCCAAGCCTTTTTCGCTAGCAGTGATGACACTGTCCAATAATC
The DNA here is from genome assembly GCF_964212635.1 of Candidatus Thiodubiliella endoseptemdiera. NCBI lineage: Bacteria > Pseudomonadati > Pseudomonadota > Gammaproteobacteria > Pseudothioglobaceae (SeqCode) > Candidatus Thiodubiliella > Candidatus Thiodubiliella endoseptemdiera. The sequence continues at coordinate 1,572,989 of NZ_OZ156463.1, read as the reverse complement.
CCGTCATTTTTGCTGCTGCTAAGATTTTTTCATCACCTGGGTCAACCAAGCCAAGAATCAAATTTTCTCTTACTGTGCCTTTAAATAAACGCCCTTCCTGCTGTAAAAAACCAATGTTTTCAGCCAATATTGGCTTAGAGATGTGTGCCAAATCAATATCATTCATCATTATTCTGCCCACATTCGGCTTATACATACCACTTAGCAAACGCAATAATGAAGTTTTTCCAGAACCAATCGGACCTAAAACCCCAACCTTTTCACCTGCCTTAATAGTAAGCTCTGGCAACACTAATGCTATTTTTTCACCATGATTAAATTGAGTTTTCGCTTCAATAAAGTAGTCAATCTTTAAATTTTCAGGAATAATTGGCTGTTCAATGCCGTCATGATCACACTTTAAATCCCAAATAACATCAAGGGAACGAATGGCTGATTTGGTGTTTGCCCATTGCACCAAATGTGCAGGAATTTGAGCCACTGGTGCAAGAATTCTACCCGATAAAATAGAACAAGCAATCAATCCACCCATAGTTAAACCGCCACCACCAATCATCATTGCACCTGTTGCCACCATAAGCACAAATGAAGATTGTTGAAAAAGTGCGACCATATATTGAGATTGGTCAGTCATTCGCTTCATCTCTAAATCATAGCCACGCCCTTCATCGGTAACATTCATCCAGTTTGAAAGCATACGCCAACCGCCTTGTCCCGACTTGATAGTTTCCGCACCTTCCACTGATTCTACCAACATACCCACTTTAAGATTCACTGACTCGTTAATGTTGTCTGCCAAATTCTCAATTTTTTTATGAAAATACAGTCCCGTGAGTGTTGCAATCACAAAAAATGCAACTGGCACAAGTGCCAATTTACCTGCAATGGCAACAATCAATAAGACATAAAACAAGATAAATGGCACATCCACCACTAAATAGGTAGTAATAGTTGACAAGAAAGCACGCACTGACTCATAACCACGCATTTGCGATGCTAAACTACCGACACTTTTAGGAAGTTGATCCATGCGTAATGCTAAAAATCGTTTATACACATCTCTAGAAAGACGCCTGTCAATATTCTCAATCAGTTTTTCATACAAACCTGCACGCACCAGTTTGGCAAAGAAATCTAACAATGTCAACACCAACACGCCAATAGTTAGCACCATTAAAGTTTGTGCCGCACCTGTTGGCACAACCCTATCATATACTTGCATTGAATAAAAAGCACTGGCAACTGCGATTACATTAATAAACACACCTGCTATAGAAGCGTCAATTAACCATTTTTTATGGATGATAATCTCATTTTTAACCATTTGAAAAATTCGACTTTCGCCAACATCAAGTTTTTTCTTCATTTTTAAAGAAAAAATCTCGTATTCTTTCAAATCATCAATAACCAACTCTAACCAGTTTTGTTGCTCAGCAGAAAACCATTCACCAACCCATTCACCTTTAGAATTTTGGCTTTTAAGAATGCCCCAACCTTGTCCTGCGTCAAAAATTAATAAAGGCAACAAAGAGGGATCTTTAAGTGTATTTACTTTCTTTGGAGAAGGTAACAGTAACTCTGAGAAAATGCCTTTCAACATTACCAGTCTGCTTACTGATTCATCATACTTATCTTCAACAACTTGTTGTAATTCTACTCTGTCAAAACGCGAGCGTTGCAATTGTGACAAGCGTTGTAAACATATTAATAAATTCTGTTTTATGTTATCTTTTGACATATTTTTTTATCCAAAGGGCATCAGTTAAAAAGAACTTTAGGTTACTCTAAACCAAGCACCAAAAACTTATTTAAAAACTGAATGAGGGTTATTTACTAGATTTTGATTTAACAACCTTTTTAACACCCTTTCTCTTAGGAAGTTTTCCATCTACAAGGGTTGTCTCAAGGACAATATCTGCAAAAGTTGATTTTTTAACTCTACTAGAGACAGGTTTAGCGGTTTTCAAAACTGGTTTAGTGATTTTTGACTTGACTTGATCTTGTTTAACTTGAGTTGCAGAAATTCCTTTAAACATAGAAACTTTGCTCGTTTTCTTTTCACCAGAAGACTCTCCTATAGTACAGCCTTGAAGGGAAAACAACGACAATACCACTACTAAAATATTTCTAATTTTCATACATACTCCATTTTTTTAAAATCATTAATTTTTACCACTATCTGCTCAGTAAAACTCTCTTGTATTTATTGTGCTTTTGACGCGACTTTTTCTTAACTCCGCTGATTATAAATACTTTTTCCTTGGAAAGGGGGGTATTTTTTTATTTTTTTATTATTTTTGTTGATTTTGCTTGTTGTGCCTTTCACAAGAGGTACAAGATTATTGACAATATTTATCTTATGTTGATTGGCAGGGCGTTGGGTGGAAGTGGTATTTTTCTTAATTACCAATCTTGCCTTCCTTGGCTTTTTATTTTTAATTTTCTCACTTATTAGTCTTTCTTTTTTTTGCTTTCGCTAATTTGATTTTTTTTAATAATTTTGAAAGACTGTTTGACTCTTTGATTCTAGGTTTTAATGAGACCTTTGCATAAATAGGGATGATTAGCAAAATGACAGATTTTATTAAATTGGAAATTTTTTAAATCCACTCCTAGCAGGGCTAAGGGTGTTTTTAAAAAGTTTGTAATTTGATGAAAGATGGCGTTTTGATGATTATTCATATTTATGCAAAGGTCTCAATATAGGTTTAACGCCATTAATACTGTTATTTATTGCTTTAGGCTCAATCTTATCAATAATTTTTTTAATCGAAACTGGGGTTGATATTTGTGAAGTTGGCGACTTGTTAATTGCCTTTAGCTTGAGTAAAGGTTTTTGAGTTTTTGGTTTAGTTATCACCTGATGAGGTGTCAAAATCACTTTCTCAATCATTATCTTTGGACTGGGTTTAGCTGCTTTAACAATTGGCGTATTGACAATTGGAGTTGAGGCTATAGATGTCCTAGGTGCAATAATAGAGGTTTTTTTCTTTAGTAGGCTCGCTTGTTTAGAGGGCGTTAATTTGCGTGGATTATTTTATTTTTTATTGGTAATTGGCGTTTCTTTCACTTTGATTAATACTGGCGCAATATTTACCTTTTGTTGTTCAGCTTTCTTTATTAATTTTGTTTTTAGATTTTTTTTATTCTCTTCTTCTTGATCCAGAAGTTTTACAAAGGTTATGAAATCTCTTTTCTTTAAAGAAGTTTTAAAGATTTGATGAGTGCTGTCAATATCAAGATGCCACATAACTTTTTCTACTGGTTTTTCAGTAGGTATAACAAAATTTAACATCTTGTCGATTGGACCTTGTGCTTCTTTAAGTTTAATTTCTGGATGCCAAAGCATTTTATCTGTTTGATTAAATATTGGGCTCTCGCTAGATACCAAAATATTGCTAATATCTTCAACATGGATAAAAATACGCCAATTTACCAATATTGTTTCACCATAGACACCTGCCAATTGAGATTCTAATTGAGAAACTTCACGAATAGAGTTCATTACCTCTTGCCATGATTTTCTACCTGCTAAAAATTGTCGATAATAGGACTTTCGGACTTTCTCAGTATTGGCTAACGATGACTCGAGCAACGCTTTTTGTTTTTCCAAAGAAATAGAAGACATCCAATCTAGTTCAATTTGTTGGGCTTCTTTGTTTTCTTCATCTTTAATTTTTGCCTGTAATGATTGATAGCGACTCTTGATTTGCCTAGTTTGTGAAAAGTTAGACAAGCCTGCACCAAAACTACTATTAAATTCAACAAAAACACGGTCTTCGCTTTTAGCATCCTTAGTATTAAAATTGCCCCATTGGCGTTCTAATTTAAGATTAATGCCTGGATAAAGTCTAGCACGACTTTGCTCTAATTCAGCTTTAACTACCAAACTTTCTGCCTTAATTTGTTTAACTTTAGGACTCATTAGCAGGGCTCTTTTGCGTAACTTGTTTCGATTATTCTCAAACTTAATAATACTAAAATCTTTAATTAAATCTTTTGGGTTTAGGGAGGCGCCTAACAATTCTTCCAAGCGCAACAGACTATTTTTATGTTGAATAATAGCCGAATTAAGTCCTGCATCCGCCTGAGTCGAACGAGAATTTGCCAAGTTTAAATCGCTACTAGAAGATAGACCTTGTTTAATACGACGCTTCAACCGAGCACGCAATACATCATGCTCTTCTTTGCTTTTTTTGTAAGATTCTTTTTTTAAATAACTATCATACCATCTACTATAAGCATTAATAACCCTTGAAGCCAGATCTTGTTGTGCAACCTTGGTTGATGCCCGAGCCGATAGAAGTCTAGCTCTTGATTTTTCCAAGCCTGCATCAATAGAGCCGCCCGCCCAAAGTGGTTGCGTTAAACTCAAGACTGAAACGCGCTCATCGCCATTATAACTAGCATCTGTATCAGAACTGCTAACCTGTCTAACTGAAAACTGAGGTGTTGGGAAATATTGCCATTTAGCACTGGTTACTTCATCTTTAGCCGAATCTTCTAAAAAAATACTACTCTTAATTGAAGGGTGGTAAGTAATTGCCTTGTTAATTAAACTTGGCAAACTAAATGCACCAGAGGCCTGTGTTTGTGCATTAGCACCAGCTGTCAAGATGCCAAATAAAAATACAGTAATTGTTACTTTATTATTCAAAATTATAAAACAATTAAATCGTTGCTACTTAACATTGCAGACAAATCAATACCTGTAACACCTGTCAAAGTAATTTCAATATCGGCAGTGAATGCACCACTATTACCTGTTGTGCCATTAGCATCAACTTTCACTATAGTATCGCTACCACTAACTTCACTAGTGATGAATTCAGATAAGGTAGAATTTGAATCGTAGCCTACCAGCAAATCTTTGATATCTAACTTATCAGTGCCTTTAGTGAAATCAGTAATAGTGTCATTACCGTCAGTTGTATTATTATAATCAAAAACATCGGAACCGCCATTGCCTGTCAATGTATCGGAACCGCCATTGCCTGTCAATGTATCGTTACCCAGCCCACCTACTAAAACATCCTTAAATGTGCTTCCAGTTAGTGTATCGTCACCTTTTGTGCCAATTTTTAAGTTATCAACCAGGTTACCTGCTTTGTCTTTTAAATAATAACTATCAGTACTGGGTTTGCTGTAGCTTACTTTAATATCATTAATATCATTTACCGATTCTTGAACAGTAAGCTGAACTTTGTTACCGTCCACTATTACACGACTAACTGAATTATCCTCAATAACAAATGAATTCCTTGCAGTGCTACTCGTTACATCAAAATTGTTCAAATCTTCACTAAAAGTCAAAATAATCGCATTGCCAGAACTTTCTATTGAACGATATTCAGGCACAATATTATCAATAACAACTTCAGAGCTAATCTCAGAAGTGGTTTTATTTTTAGCTTTATCAGTTTGACGAACTCTAATGTCTCGTGCGTCGTAAGTGGTATTCTTTGCTAATTGAAAAGAATAATCTGTGCTATCAGAATTGCTAATTTCATGTCCATCGCTATTCGTGCCACCAGATTCACTATCTGTAAAATCATAAGCGGTCCAACTATCGCCACCATTAAGTGTATATTCCCACCACGCACCTTTTTCTATATTACTTACTTCAATAGTAGAGTTACTAGTAATTTTATCGCTTGTAGATACGCCTGTATCCGTCAATGTAATAGTGGGTGAACTTACTACAGCATCAACAATAAAGTTCTTTGTATCTGATGCAACACTAATATTACCTGTTTTATCAACTATTTTAACATTCAGCCCATAATCTTTGCCTTCGACAGAGTTATCAAGATATAAAGTAGTATCTTTATAACCTCTGCCAATATCTGCCTGAGTTAGCCCAATAGTTGTTAGTAATTTGTCGCTATCTTTGGTATTATAATATTTTAATAAATCGCCTTCCACTGCTGCGTCAGTAAATTTTACTCTGACAACTAATCTCCTATCATCCGTAATCATATCATCATCAATAATGCCTTGATCGTCGCCTACATTGTCAGTAATACTTTCAATAATTGGCTTGGTTGGTGCAACATTATCAATGGTAAAAGTTTGTTCGCTAATAGCCACTAGAGAATTACCTGCCTTGTCTTGTAAGGCTTTAGTATTGTCAGTTTGTGTGTAAGATAACTTCAACTCAGTCGCAGCATTTATATCTGTTGTCATTATAATAATTACTTTCTTTCCGGTGGTAGTGACACTTTTAATATCACTATTGGCAACTTGATTGTTTCCAATAGAAATAGTGAATGAATTTTTATCAAAAGTCGGCAACTTAACTATATCTTCAGTAAAAGTTAAAACAATATGACTTTCAAATGCATTTGTATCTGTATTTTTAACTCTAAATATTTCTTCATCTTCGGTGCCGTCATATTCTACCGCTGTGCTATCAATTTTCCAGGCACTATTTTTAACTATATCATTTCCAGTATTGGCGTTACCTGCACTGTCAGTTTGTCTAACTTTGACACTACCTGCGGTATACTCAGTATTTTCATTTAGTTCAATCTCTGCCGCGCCCTTTTCGTCACTATCATAAGTAATAGTACTCGTAAGTGTTGTCCAGTTATCAGTGCTGCCATCTAAAATATATTCAACTTTAGCACCTTTTTCAATGTTACCAATTTTTATCGTCTTATTACTAGTGACACCATCTATACCACTTGTGCCAGTATCATCTTTTAAGCTCAGTGTTAATTTTTCAACATTACCGTCATAAACAATTGAACGCTCAGCCGACAATTCACCTTGGTTACCCACTTGGTCAATAATCTTTACCTTGAAGTTATAATCCTTATTGCTATTGCCCACGCCTGCACTCAAAGTTGATAATGCTACTTCTTTCCAACCCCTAGTAATATCCGTTTCAGTCAGTGTTGCATATTTGGAGTGTGTGTAACCTGTGCCGTCGTTTTTTATTATTTGAATTCTATCGCTTTTTTCTGCATCGCTACCTGTTAAAGAAATGCGAATAGTTGGCGTACTATCATTAGTTGTTTCGTTATTTTCAATGAGTTTATTGTTGCCAGTTACTTTATCAATACTTACTTTACCTGGTGCGATTGTGTCTAAGGTGTAAGACTGTTGAGAAATTGCACCCTTAGTATTATCAGCTACATCGCCCACACCCACCGTGTCAGCAGTAACGGAAAACTGAATAATATAGTCCCCTTCTTTTAAATCTTTATCCCATGAAATATCAAGGTTACTAACTTTATTAGTAATATCCTCCCAAGTCACGCCACTATCTACACTACCCCAAAGTTTTTCGCCACTAAGTGCCTTTTTAAGAGTTGCTGTAATGGTTTGAGTTTTGGTTTTAGTAATAAAATCACTGTTAGTATTGCTTGATCCATAAGTTGTATCATCACTAATCTCAATATCGGTAATATTGATTTCATACTGAGCAATGTAATCATCCAAATTGGTGCCTGACATATTATCTGTATTTTTACTCTTTGCTTGGTTTAAACCTGCTAAAAAGTCCCCTTTTGTTTCCTCATCCAGCACACCATTATCATCAATCTTAGTCGCTAAATTAGTCAAGACCGTTTGTGTGGTTTTAGTGGCGTTGCCATTACGGTCTTTAGTCTCCATACCAGAAATACCTGCCAATGCGTACCCTAGCACCTTAGCGCCAGCACTGGCAGAACTGTCATAACTGTCCGCATTAACCACTGCAGGTTTGGTGCTGCTAATATCCACACCCTCTGCGTTAAACGCCTTACCAACAGCTGTGTTGGCAGTAGCAAGGTCAGTTTTTATATCGTCAACATCGACCAATTTAGTTTTACCATCTAGCGTCTTGCGCACAATAATTTCAGTCAATGGATTAACCATTGCGGTAATATTACTCTTGCCATCTGACTTAACAATCACTCGTAACTCAGTCGTTAAATCTTTTTCCTCGCCCGTACCTTCGTCTATATAATCTTTTTTAGTGCCATCTGTGATTCTCAAAAGAATATAGCCTGTGTAATCTTTTTTAATTTCAATACTAAACGAACCGTCATCCTCAATAGTTACATCAGCATCTAATACATCACCATTTTTATCGTAAGCTGTTAATTTTAAATCGTGTCCCTTGACAACCTGCCCCGCACTAACACCTCCATTGATAATAAATTTCACTAGGCTGTCGCCACCGCCGCCACCACCGCCGCCACCGCCTGCTAATGCAAGTACACCTAAAGCACCTGTACCCATAGTAGATAAGGACCACGGAGTATCTGCACTATCATGTAATTGATCTAAAAATTGTGACAACGCACTTTCGCCAGAAGCCATTGCTTGAAGTGCCGCTTTATCACCGTAAACATAAACAATTTCAGTGCCGTCAGCTAAAACTTTGGACTGATTGTTGATTATGTGATATAGCCCACCCGCTGCGGGTAAAGAAACTACACAATTTAAATTAGTGCAATTTGAAAAGTAATTATCAAATATAACCGTAGTAGAGTTATCTAACGACAGTGTTAAATCATCGCCTACTTTCTTCGCAACAACATCAAAATCTGCATTTAATACTTTATTATCTTGTTGAAAGATAATTTGATAAGCTTCGCCACTTTTGACTTGAATATGTTTATCTTGAGTTTGCTTGATGACAATATTTTTTTGTCTTAGAGCACCAGAATTGATTGCTTGTTGCACTGTAATTTGTTGATTTTTTGCCACTATCTTTTTCCCAAAATAAAAATTATATTTATGTATGCTAACTCGTTAGCAAAATACTGAATGTCAGTATTATACATAATTAAAAAATAATGTCAGTATTATACATAATTAAAAAATATTTTCCCTATAGATATTACTTAAAAACGCCAGAAAGATTTATGTAATAACGCCATTAGCGTCAAAATTTCCAAACGACCAAGAAGCATGGAAAAGCTAAGAATCCATTTCGCGGTGTCACTGATAGTAGTATAGTTAGCGGCGACTTTACCAAGTCCAGGGCCAAGATTATTGATACTAGCAGCGGTGGCGGAGAAACTACTGACTTGATCCAATCCTGTGAGCATTAAGGCAATCATAATGCCAAAAAAAGCAATAATATAAAGGGCAAAAAATCCCCAGACTGAAGTTAAAGTGCTGGCAGGGACACTTTTTTTGTTGAGTTTAATATTGATTTGAGCATTGGGGTGGATAAATTGTTTAATTTCTTTGGCAGCCAGTTTAAACATTAATAATACTCTAACTACTTTAATACCGCCTCCAGTCGAACCTGCAGATGCGCCAATAAAACTGGCAAAAATAAGTAACACGGGCAATGCCATACCCCATAATGAAAAATTGGTAGAGGCAAAACCTGTAGTAGTCGCCATGGAAACACTTTGGAAAATACCATATCTGAATGCTTCGCTAAAGCTTGCATATTGTCCCGTATTAAGCAAGTAAACAAAAACTACCAATGTTAAGGCAACAAGAAAGGCGGTATAAGTTTTAAATTCTGAATCTAGGTAATAATGATTAATATGGTTTTGACGCCAAACGAAAAAATGCAGGGAAAAATTAATACCTGCAAAGAACATAAACACCACAGCAACCATCTCAATAAGTGCAGAGTCAAAATACCCAATAGAAGCATCATACGGGGAAAAACCACCGATAGCAACAGTAGAATAACTATGCACGATAGCATCAAACGCACCCATCCCTGCAAGGTAGTAAGCCAATCCACAAGCAACAGTAAAACCAATATAAATTAGCCACAAGACTTTGGCGGTTTGGGTCAATTTTGGGGTTAATCGGTCTTTAGAAATACCGCTGGATTCTGCATGATAAAGTTCCATACCGCTGACGCCCAACATCGGCAAAATTGCCAATGCCAAAACGATGATACCCATACCGCCAAGCCATTGTAATTGTTGACGGTAATAAAGAATGGATTTTGGTAAATCATCCAGCCCAGAAATCACTGTTGCCCCCGTGGTAGTCAGCCCCGACATTGACTCAAAAAACGCATCACTAAAGGACATTATCAATACATCAGAGAGTAAAAATGGGATAGTCGCAAACAGCGATAATACAAACCAAAAACTCACTACTACAAGAATACCTTCGCGAATTCTAAACTCTTTTTTAGTTTTCCTGAACGGTAGCCAAAGTGCAAAACCACTGACTAATGTGGCTAAAAATGCTACCACAAATTCTGAAGAATGTTGCTGTGCATAAATTACATCCACCACTACGGGTGGTAACTGTGTCAGACTGAAAACCATCAACAACAAACCAATGGTTTTAAATACGATACTAAATTGCATGATTAAAAATATCCCTCAAATAATTCTTCTACTTGGTGAATTTTACTGACATCGCTTAACACCAAAACCACATGGTCAAATTCTTCAATAACTAAGATTCTAGATGCCATAATCACTTCATCACCTCGCACAATTGAACCAATGACAACTCCTTCAGGCAGGTTAATTTGCTCAATGGATTTACCCACAACATCGGAATGATCTTTATCTCCATGCACGATTACTTCAATTGCCTCTGCTTTGCCATTGCGTAGCGAATGCACTCTCATTGTATCGCCTTTGCGAATGTGTGACAAAATGCCAGAAGTGGTGATTTGGTCAGGGGAAATGACAATATCAACATAGTCATTTTGGGTGGCTAAATCTTCGTAAATATTGCGTTTTACCAAAGCAATGGTTTTGTGTGCACCGAGCCGTTTTGCCAAAATGGAGGACAATACATTAATCTCATCGGAATCAGTCAGTGCTAAAAATAAATCTGTTTGCTCAATGCCTTCTTCTTTAAGTAAATCCTCGTCGGAGGCGTTGCCACGCAAAACAATGGTATTTTCCAGTTTATCGGCAATTTCAACAACGCGTTCTTTGCCAAGTTCAATAATATGAATATTGTGATTTTGTTCTAAATATCTGGCAAGATTTAGTCCAATCAAGCCGCCGCCTGCAATCATAATATTTTTATACGGTGTATCAACGCGTCTAAACTCACGCAGTATCTTGGATATACTTTCTTTTTTGGTAACAAAATACACGCGGTCGCCATCTTTAATCACCGTATCGCCATAGGCTGGAATTGCCTGTCCATTACGGTAAATACTGACGATACGCATTTTTGTTTTTGGTAAATGTGCGTGTAAATCTTTAATCGGATGCCCAACAATAGGAGTGCCCGCATAAGCTTTGGTTTCGACCAATTGCACCAATCCATTTTCAAATTCATACACTTGTTCAGCCCCAGGCTCTTCCACCATTCGCTTGATAAAATTGGTTACTAATTCTTCTGGGGTGATAACAAAATCAATCGGGGCAATGGCTTTAAATTCAGCTTGATTAAGATATTCAGAGGTGCGAATACGGGCAATTTTTTTGCCAACTTTAAAGATAGTGTCGGCAATTTGACAGGCTAAAATGTTACGCTCATCAGATTTGGTAACGGCAATCACTAAGTCTGTCGTTCTGATGCCTGCTTCTTCCAAAATATTTGGATATGAAGCATACCCACAAACAGTTTTAATGTCTAAATGGCGTGCAAGATCTGATAAATTAGCGACATCTTTATCAATAACGGTAATTTCATTTTCATCGTCTTTATTTAGATATTTTGCCAAAGACGCACCCACTTGCCCCGCCCCCAATATTAATATTTTCATTTTTTGTCAATCCCCAAATCTTTTAACTTACGATATAGTGTGGTTCTTTCCAATCCTGCAATGTCTGCAACCTTGGCAATATTATGGTTATTTTCATTGAGATGATGGGCAAAATATTGTTTTTCAAAAATATTCCTCACGGTTTTTAAAGGCAAATCAAAATTCATCCCCTGCATCGCCTGCTCATTTTCATTGGCTTTTTCAGAAAGTAATTTACGCACCAACGGTAAAATATCGTGTAACGGTTTTTTAAGAAAATCAACCGCACCAAGTTTGATGGCTTTGACCACATCTTGGTGCTCTGCATGGCCTGACATCATCACTATAGGCATTGAAAACCCAGCATTCATCCATTCCTCTAACAGAGACATTCCGTCTTGCCCTGGCATCCAAACATCCATCATAATCAAATCAAATGATTGGGTTTTGACAATGATTTTTGCCTCAGCGGCATTAGCAGCCAAAACCACGCTGTAATTGACATCTTCAAGCGTGTCTTTGATGGTTTCAGAGTTAATTTGTTCGTCGTCAATAATAAGAATATTTCCAATTATCATCCTTTCTCCTTTATGTGTTCAAATTCAATGGTAACAACCGCTCCGTGTGGCTTGACATTAGCAGCAAAAATGCGTCCGTCATGCTGTTCAATAATATTTTGCACAATTGCCATTCCCAAGCCACTGCCTTTGGCTTTGGTGGTAACATATGGTTCAAATACCGACTCCAATATTGACTCTGCAAAGCCGTCGCCATTGTCTTCAATACTTAGGCGCACTATACGCTCATCTTTTATGTATTTAGTGGTAATACGCACAATCAAATCACGCCCGTCTTCAGCAGCTTCGATGGCGTTTTTAACTAAGTTAATCAACACTCTAGAAATGCTGTTAGCATCTAAGAATAATTCAGGTACATCGCCTGATAAATCAAACTCAATACTAATATGATTTTGTGCCTCATATAAAGCAATAGATTGATTAACAAGTGCATTAAGGTCCAATAATTTACGCTCAATTTGAGGGGTATTTGCGTAGTCGGCAAAGGCGCTGACCATAGCATCCATTGACTTCACTTGGTCAATGATAACGGTAGTGGTTTTATCGACAATTTCTAAATCTTTGCCTTTAAGTGTGCCTAAGAATTTGTTTCTTAATCGTTGCGCGGATAATAAAATCGGCGTTAGTGGGTTTTTAATTTCGTGTGCCATTCGTACTGCTACCCCACCCCATGCAGCTTTTTTCTGTGCACGGTGTAGTTTAGTAATGTCTTTAATGATAATGACATAGCCCAATGTTTTGTCATCGTCATTTAGGACTGCACCTTGGCAAGATAAGAGGATATGGCGGTCAGGTAGTGCCACCTCAATCTCTTCACTCCACTCATTTTCCCCTTGATCAAATCTATCTTGAATGATGAAAAATAGTGGCTCAAGGTAAGTATTTTTTTCCGCAATATTACTATAAAAACTACCCACAAATTGTTGCTCTTCTTGAATGGATAATATTTTGCTAATCACTGGATTAATAAACTGAATATTTTTATTTTGATCCAAGCCAATCACACCAAATGAATATTTGAGAATGGTTTCTAAATAGATATTATGAGTGCTAAGTCCTTGTCGTGATTGTTGGATTTGTTTTGACATTTCATTAAATTGCTCAATCAGACGACGCACATCTTTGCTCTTTTCTTTATTGCGAACCATTACCCCGTAATTCCCCTTGGCAATTTCTTTGGTCGCAAGTGAGAGATTTTGCATTGGGCGCATCAAATGGTCAATCAATCTTAGGACAATCAGTAGCATACTCAAAATTGTCAATAAAATGGTGGAGGAAAAATCCAGTAAAAAGCGTTTTTGCGTAATCGAAGTATTAACATCAAAAACAATAGCAGAGGCAAAATTATAAAAGCTTTTGACCTTCCCTAAAAAATGCAATAAATGAGGGTCAGTAGCATACACAGCAGTTAAATCCAGAGTTTTTTTCTTATCGGATTTTTTGTCTAAATATTGGGTGGACATTTGCACTTGAAACAATTTTAATTCTTCATCCTCAAAAGCAACTAAATTCTGCTGACTAGAAAGTGACTGATTATCTTCCACTACACAAGTATTGTTTTGACTGACTTTTGCAATAATTTCATCTTTTTCATTTTTAAGCACCAATGAACAAGCATATCTTTTATCAATCAAACCTTGAACAAAAGTTCGCATTTTATTGTCGTAATTTTCTGTACTTCCTTGGAAATTAGAATAACTTTGAATTTGTTGCAATAGTACTTTAGTGAAATCAATATAACGGTCATCTCTAACCACTTGTAAACCTTGATATAAAGTATTGATTTGACCTAAAAAATTCTTGTTAAAATTATTATAAGTCTGCTCAGATCGTTCAACATTATCGTGAATAGTTTGGAATGAAAATAGATAAAAAGATAACACAGGGGCAATTGTCAATAAAGGCACAATTTTGATAAATGACCAAGTAAAACGCGCACCAATAACGCCATTTTTGCTATCCTTTTTGAGTTTGGCAACCGCAAAAAACAAATAATAACTCGCAACAATAAGTGCGACTATATTATAGGATACCAATATCCACCACCAATCTTTAATCAACTCTGGATTGAGTCCCATATAAGACAATCCGCCGAGTGAGATTAAGAAAACCATCGCCCAAGTCCATTTATCGGGTGTTTTCCTAGTGGCAAAATCCTGCTTAAAAATCATCGTTTACTAATACTGTCATTACAATAATGCGCTGATTATCGCATAAAAATCACCGTTGTAATCATTTGTTGCTAAAATGCGACAAATGATTATAAATAATAATGAATTAGCCGAATTTTTACATCGTATTAAAGATGAGACCGAGTTGGCAATTGATACTGAATTTAAGTGGGTGAGCACCTTCTATCCACAATTGTGTTTATTGCAAATTGCAACTGAGAAGGAAGCCGAATGTATTGATATTTTAGCGATTGAGGACTTACAACCTTTGTTTAATAAAATTTATCAGCCTGATGTACTATGGATTGCCCACGCTGCGCGTAACGATATTGAAGTATTATACCAATATTCAAAACAACTGCCTGCATATGTTTTTGATACACAAATTGCCCCCGATTTATTGAAGGATTTGCGTCCAGAAGATAGTAATTTCGGGGCACAAATATCGTATCAAGCACTGACAGAAATTTTGCAAGGAGTGGTTTTGGACAAGGCTTATACTCGACTAGATTGGACGACTCGCCCTTTGCCTGAAAAAGCGGTGGAATATGCGTTAGATGATGTAGTTTATTTGATTAAAAATTATGCACAACTAAAAACCTTGCTTGAAAATGAGCGAAAGCTGGATTGGCTAATGCAAGAAGGGAAATCTATGCTTGATATTAGACTATATGAAACGGATATTTTTCAATCTTGGACTCGTGTCAAAGGGTTTTCTCGTATCCCTAAACATTTACATACGCTTGCAGTGCAGTTGGCAGGCTGGCGAGAACGGATGGCAATTGATAAAAATAAGCCAAGACGCTGGATAATGACGGACAATAATTTAATTAATATCACAATGGGGAAAACGCAATTAAATGATGACAAGCGACGAAAATTTGAGAGTTTTTTGACTGAAAATCCTTATGAAATTGAGCTGGATACACGCAAAAATATACTGCCAACACCTGAGGAAAAAGCACAGAAACTGATTTTGCAAAAACTCATTCAAGAAAAAGCAAATCAGTATAATTTGACAATAGAAGTTATTGCAAGTGGCAAAACTTTGTTAAGATACATTCGTGGCGACCAGTCGGTGAATTTTCTCAGCGGTTGGCGTTTTGATTTATTAAAAGAGGAGTTAGAAAATGCAAAATAGTTTGAAACCAGTATCGGCGGGTAATATCCCCGATGAAGTCAATGTTATTATCGAAATCCCTGCGAATTCATCGCCAGTTAAATACGAAATTGACAAAGAGACAGGAGCAATGTTCGTTGATAGATTTATCTCAACCCCAATGTTTTACCCATGTAATTATGGCTTCGTGCCTGACACTTTATCTGATGACGGCGACCCAGCAGATGTATTGGTCATCACCCCTTATCCGCTGATTCACGATTCGGTAATTACTGCCCGCCCCGTTGGCGTGTTACGGATGACTGACGAAGAAGGGCAAGACTACAAAATTTTAGCAGTACCAACTGATAAACTGTGCAAATCTTATGCTGATATCAAGGATATTAGCGATGTTAACAGCGTTTTAAAAGACCAAATCGAACATTTTTTTACCTACTACAAAGACCTTGATAAAGAAAAATGGGTAAAAATTGACGGCTGGGGTAATGTAAATGAGGCAAAACAAGAATTACAAGCCTCTGCTAACGCTTATCAAACTCACCTCCTCAGCACCCCCAACTCATTGTAAGAGGTTCAACCTCTTACATCAATGATGAAAAATAGTTTTCAAATTATTGGTGGAGTACATCGAGGACGGAAATTCTATTTTCCTGAGGCTGATGGTTTGCGTCCAAGCCCTAATAAAGTGCGTGAAACTTTGTTTAATTGGCTACAGTTTGAAACAGCAGGAAAAACTTTTTTAGATTTATTTTCTGGTAGTGGTGCTTTGAGTTTTGAAGCGATTTCTCGTGGGGCAAAACACATCGTCAGCGTTGAAAAAAATAATACTGCATTCGATTTTTTACAAGAAAATAAACGCTTATTAAAGGCAGACAATTTGACGATTTTTAACCAAGACGCGTTTGATTTTTTAGATAAAAAAAGCACAGAATGGTTTGATTTCATTTTATTAGATCCACCTTTTTACAAAAATTATTTAGAAAAAATTTTAAAATTAATGACAAAAAATGACTTTATTGCTAAAGATGGTAAAATCTACATAGAATCTGAGTTTGAGATAACGGATGATTTCCTAAAAAATGCGTTTACTATTAATAAACAAAAAAAATCAGGGGCAGTATATTATTGCTTGATACAACCATTATAACTATGAAAAAAATTGCAATTTATCCAGGGTCATTTGATCCGATTACCAACGGCCACATTGATTTAATAAAACGCGCCAGTAAACTATTTAATACAGTGATTATCGGCATCACACAAAACAGCAAAAAATCAGCTTTTTTGAGTATTAATGACAGGATTGAGAGTGTCAATACTGCATTACTAGGCATTGATAATATCAAAGTATTGAGTTTTAATACTTTATTAGTGGATTTTGCCAAAGCACAAAATGCGCAGATTATTTTGCGTGGTTTGCGTGCTGTAAGTGATTTTGAATACGAATTTCAACTCTCAGGAATGAACAAACATCTCAACCCTAATATCGAAACCCTGTTCATGACCCCTGCGGAGCAATATGCCAATATTTCCTCTTCATTAGTGAGAGAAATTTTATCTTTAGGTGGTGATATTAGTGCATTTGTGCCAAACAATGTGGAAAAATTACTAAAAACAAAAATTTAAAAAAATATTTTTTTTACTTTTTCTCTTGAATTTATTTTTTGTATCCTTACATAAGATTCATAAAATAACAAAAAACAGGAGAAAAAAATATGTCAAAAATTATTGGAATTGACTTAGGAACAACAAATTCATGCGTTGCCATTATGGAAGGTGGCAGCGTAAAAATCATTGAAAACTCTGAGGGTGATCGCACCACCCCGTCTATTATTGCATTCCCAAAAGACTCAGAAGAAGTTTTAGTTGGTCAATCAGCTAAACGCCAAGCGGTTACCAACCCTGAAAATACTTTGTATGCGATTAAACGATTAATTGGTCGTCGTTTTGATGAAAAAGCGGTGCAAAAAGACATTGATTTAGTACCTTATAAAATTGTTAAAGCAGACAATGGCGATGCGTGGGTTGAAATAAATGGTAAGAAAATGGCAGCCCCTGAAATTTCTGCAAAAGTCATTGGTAAGATGAAAAAGACGGCTGAAGATTACCTTGGTGAGAAAGTAACGGAAGCGGTAATTACCGTACCTGCTTACTTTAATGACTCACAAAGACAGGCGACTAAAGATGCGGGTAAGATTGCAGGTTTGGATGTTAAACGCATTATTAATGAGCCAACTGCGGCAGCATTGGCTTATGGTGTGGATAAATCAACTGGTGATAAAACTGTTGCTGTATATGATTTAGGTGGCGGTACATTCGATGTATCTATCATTGAAATGGAAGACATTGATGGTGAGAAGCACTTTGAAGTATTGTCAACGAATGGTGATACTTTCTTGGGTGGTGAAGATTTTGACCAGCGTATTATGGATTTCTTGGTTGAAGAATTTAAAAAAGAGCAAGGTGTTGATTTAAAAAATGATCCAATGGCATTACAACGCTTGAAAGAAGCGGCAGAAAAAGCAAAAATTGAGTTATCTTCTTCTGAACAAACTGAAGTTAATCTTCCGTATGTAACAGCCGATGCGTCAGGCCCTAAACACCTTAATATTAAATTGACGCGTGCCAAGTTAGAGTCGTTAGTTGAAGACCTAATCAAGCGTTCAATTGACCCTTGTCAAATTGCGTTAAAAGATGCAGATTTGACTGCCAAAGACATTGATGAAGTAATTATTGTTGGTGGCTCTACGCGTATGCCAAAGGTACAGGAAGAGGTAAAAAAGTTTTTCGGCAAAGAGCCTAAAAAAGATGTCAATCCTGATGAAGCAGTGGCAATGGGTGCCGCTATTCAAGCAGGTGTTTTGGGTGGTGATGTCAATGATGTATTGTTATTAGATGTGACTCCATTATCACTGGGTATTGAGACAATGGGTGGTATTATGACGAAGTTGATTGAGAAAAATACAACTATTCCGACGAATGCAAATCAGACTTTCTCAACGGCAGCCGATAATCAATCAGCGGTAACCATTCATGTATTACAAGGTGAGCGCGATGTAGCCAGTGCAAATAAATCACTTGGTCAGTTTAATTTAGAAGGCATCCCTAATGCACCAAAAGGTCAGCCCCAAATTGAAGTAACTTTGGACATTGACTCTGACGGTATCTTGAATGTGTCTGCTAAAGACCAAAATACTGGCAAAGAGCAGAGCATTACCATTAAAGCATCGAGTGGTTTAAGCGATGAAGAAGTTGAAAAAATGATTAAAGATGCGGAAGCTAATGCTGAGGAAGATAAAAAATTCCAAGAACTAGTAACTTCACGCAATATGGCAGATTCATTGGTGCATTCCACTAAACAGATGTTGGACGATTTGAAAGACGAAACTTCGGAAGAAGAAAAATCAGCGATTGATACAGCGATTGCAGAACTTGAAGAAGCTATAAAAGGCGAAGACAAAGAAGCTATTGATGCAAAAGTACAGTCTTTGAGTGAGGCAGCACAGCCATTAGCTGAAAAAGCACAAGCGAAAGCAGGTGGCGGTGCAGAAGGTGGCGATGGATTTACCGATGCAGCGAATGCAGGCGCTAAAGATGACGATGTGGTAGATGCAGACTTTGAAGAAGTGGACAACGACAAGAAATAAAATCCACTTTTAAAATCATCAGTAATTAACCTTCTTTTACAGAGGGTTTTTTACTTTTATTGAAGGAAAAAATTATGGCAGAAAGAGATTATTACGAAGTACTCGGTGTAGCAAAAGGTGCCGATGTAAAGGCAATTAAAAAAGCCTATAAGCGTTTAGCAATGAAGCACCACCCTGACCGCAACAAAGACACTAAAGAAGCGGCAGAAAAGACTTTTAAAGAAATTCAAAAGGCTTATAGTATTTTATCGGATACCGAAAAACGCCAAGCCTACGACCAATTTGGTCACGCAGGTGTGAATGGCAGTGCCGCAGGTGGCGGTGGCAACCCATTTGGTGGTAGCGGTGGCTTTGGTGATATTTTTGGTGATATTTTTGGTGGTGGTCGTCAACAACAAGCCAGTAATCGTGGCTCAGATTTACGCTATGATTTAGAAATTGACCTCGAAGAAGCTGCTAAAGGAAAAACCGTTCAAATTCGCATTCCTAAAGGAGAAAAGTGTGATACTTGTAATGGCTCTGGTGCTAAACCTGGCACCAGTGCAAAGACTTGTGGTACTTGCCATGGTGCAGGTCAAGTACATATGCGACAAGGTCCTTTCCAAGTGCAACAACCTTGTCCACAATGCAATGGTGTTGGTCAAGTCATCAGTTCCCCTTGTGGTGATTGCCACGGAAAAGGTGTGGTACGCAGACAAAAAACACTCTCAGCGAAAATCCCTGCGGGGGTTGATTCTGGTAATCGCATTCGTCTTACAGGTGAAGGTGAAGCAGGACTGCGTGGTGGTCCAGCTGGTGATTTATATGTAGAAATCCATGTCAGACCACATAATATTTTTGAACGCCATGGTAATGATTTGTATTGTAGTGTGCCGATTAATTTTGCATCGGCAGCATTGGGTGGCACAGTTGAAGTACCAACTTTAGAGGGTAAGCTAAACCTTAAAATCCCTGAAGGTACACAAACCAATCGCCAATTCCGTCTAAAAGGCAAAGGTGTAACAATCTTACAAGGTGGTGGTGCAACAGGGGATTTGATTTGCCAAGTGCAGATTGAAACGCCTGTTAATCTCAGTAGCAAGCAAAAACAATTATTGAAAGAGTTTTCAGGTTCCTGTGGAAAGAAACAACACCCCGAGTCGAACTCCTTCTTTGGTAAAATGAAGTCATTTTTAAAATAAAGTATAAGGACACAACAGTGAAAATCACACAAATCAAAGCACGCGAAATTTTAGATTCCAGAGGCAATCCAACTATTGAAGCAGACATCACTCTTGAAAATGGCACAATGGGGAGTGCAATGGTGCCATCAGGTGCATCAACGGGTGAACGAGAAGCATTAGAATTGCGTGATGGGGATAAATCTCGTTATTTGGGCAAGGGTGTTTTAAAAGCGGTGGCTTTTATTAATACTGAAATTGCACAGGCGTTAAAAGGCTTTGATATTGCTGACCTTAGTAAAATTGACCAAGCAATGATTGACCTTGATGGCACTCAAACCAAATCTCGTTTGGGTGCGAATGCCATTTTGGCAGTGTCATTAGCCGCTGCACATACAAATGCAAATGCTTTAAACAAACCTTTATATGACACACTTAATTTAGGTGCTAAATACAAATTACCTGTACCAATGATGAACATTATCAATGGCGGTGAACATGCAAATAATAGCGTGGATATTCAAGAATTTATGATTATTCCTGCGGGTGCGCCGACCTTTAAAGAGGCGTTGCGTTATGGTGCAGAGGTATTCCACAAGTTGAAATCTGTTTTGGAAGCCAAAGGACTAAATACAGCGGTGGGTGATGAAGGCGGTTTTGCACCAGACTTAGCCTCCAATGAAGAGGCAATTAAAGTAATTTTAGAGGCAATTAAAGATGCCGGTTTTGTAGCAGGTAAAGATATTTACATCGGTATTGATGCCGCCAGTTCTGAGTTTTATGAGAATGGCACTTACAATCTTGCTTCTGAAAATCGTTCGTTAACTTCTGAAGAATTTGTTGATTATTTGGCAGACTGGGTAGCAAAATACCCAGTAATTTCCATCGAAGATGGTATGGATGAAAACGATTGGAATGGTTGGGCTTTATTAACAAAAAAAATTGGCAACAAAGTGCAGTTAGTCGGTGATGATTTGTTCGTGACTAACAGCAAGATTTTGGCAGAGGGTATTGAGAAAAGCATCGCCAATTCAATCCTAATTAAAGTCAATCAAATCGGTACTTTAAGTGAAACTTTTGAAGCAATGGCAATGGCAGAAAAAGCAGGTTACACTTGCGTAATGTCACATCGTTCTGGCGAAACAGAAGACACAACAATTGCTGATTTGGCAGTAGCAACAGGCTGTGGACAAATTAAAACTGGCTCACTTTCTCGCTCTGACCGTTTGGCAAAATATAACCGCTTACTTCGCATTGAAGAGGAGTTGGGTGCTAATGCGATTTACCCTGGCCTTTCTACATTTAACCACCTAAATTAAGGTAGGCAGACCGCTACTTGGAATCACTTTCAACTTCTTGGCTAATCATCATCCTTATAGGGTTGATTTTGGCGTCCGCTTTCTTTTCATCAGCTGAAACTTCGATGATGGCAATTAATCGCTATCGCCTAAAAACACTTGCCAAAACCAACGAAAGAGCCAAATACACCGAGCGTTTATTAGGTAATTTAGACCATCTAATTGGCACAATTTTACTAGGTAATAACTTGGTCAATATTTTTGCTTCCAGTGTTGCTACCCTCTTGGCAATTAAATTATGGGGTGATGGCTCAGTGGTGATGGCATCTTTAGCGTTAACTTTTGTGATTTTGGTTTTTGCAGAAACCACGCCAAAAACTTTTGCCGCCAAACACCCTGAAAAAATTGCCCTACCAGCTTCCGTTATTATTAATGTCTTGGTTAAAATCTTCAAGCCATTTGTTTGGTTTGTTGCACAATTGAGCAAACTAATTTTGATGATACTTGGCGTTAAAAACAACGAGTCTATTGATGAGATTAGTTCGGAAGAATTAAAAATGGTAGTAGATGATGCCAAGCCGATTATTGCGTCAAATTATCAAAAAATGTTGCATAACATCATTGACTTAGAGAAGGTAAAAGTAGAAGATATTATGATTCCGAGACACGAACTCATCAGTATTGACACCAGCAAACCCGATGAAATCATCAAGCAATTACAACGCACACAACACACGCGTTTATTGACTTATGACACATCAAGTGACAATATTACTGGCGTTTTACATATGCGCAATGTGGTTAACTTGTATGCCAAAGATGAGTTCAGTATTGAAAATGTATTGGCAGCAGTGCGCAAGCCATATTTTGTACCCGAAGGCACTTCGTTGGCACATCAATTGGAACACTTTCAGACAAAAAAAAGACGCTTGGGTTTAGTCGTTGATGAATATGGAGAAGTGCGTGGCTTAATTGTTTTGGAAGATATTTTGGAAGAGATTGTTGGTCAATTCACTTCCAATCAAAACGAAAGCATTGATGAAATTATCAAGCAGGAGGATGGCAGTTATTTGATAGATCCAAGAGTGAGCATTCGCGAACTTAACGCCTTGTTGGACACAAATCTTAGTGTTGATAAGGCTAAAACTTTAAATGGACTTATCTTGGAAGAATTACAAAGTATTCCGAAACGCGATATAAGTATTAAAATTGATAATATCTTGATAGATATTATTCAAATTGCCGATAGTGCGATAAAACTGGTTAAACTGACAAAGATTGACCCATCTTAACTACCAATCCAGCTTGTAAATCAAACTGATGAGTGTTACTCAATAAAATCACAGTTGAACCCATATTAAAACGCCCCAACTCTTCGCCTTTTTTAAGACTGATATTTTTATCGCTATAATCCACACTGAATTGTTTGCCATACGGTGGGGTAATTTGTCCATGCCACACAGTATCCATACTACCGACAAAAATTGCACCGACTAAGACAATGGTATAGGTATCAAAATAACACACCACTCGTTCGTTTCTAGCAAACAAATTATCAACTGATTGTGCGGTTTGTTGGTTAACTGAAAACAAATCTCCACCAATATAATCCATTTTTAACAACTTGCCGTCAAACGGTGCATGAATACGATGGTAGTCGCTTGGGGATAAATAAATAGTGGTGAAATCTTTAAAATCTGTGTCATTGCCTAGCAAGGCTTTCAAAGTAAATTTTTTGCCTTTGGCTTGAATTAAATCGCCGTTTTTGATATTGCCTGCTTGTGAGACTGTACCATCAACTGGGCTGATTAATCCATCACCGATTGGACGGACATCGGGCTTTAATGAGCGGGTAAAAAAGTCGTTGAAATTTTTATAATCTTCTATATTTTCACGATTCGCTTGGGATAAATCCACCTGATAAGTTTTGACAAACCAATGAGTGAATTTATTTTTTATCCACTTATTTTCAATACGGGCAAAGCGAAACATTAGCCCAGAAAGACTATGCTGTGGAATAATATATTGTAGAAAAATCATTCGGATAATTGTTTTTGCAGATAAATCAATGCTTCATCAAACGGCACTTCTACTTTATCAGGGTTATTTCTGGCTTTGTATTCAATATTGCTATTATCAGCATGCGTATCGCTCAAAACCAGCCGATGTGGAATACCTAATAACTCACTTTCAGCAAACATAATACCCGCTCGTTCTTTTTTATCATTCAATAAAACTTCAATACCTGCATCTAAACACTGTTGATACAAATTATCTGCCAATTCTTTAACGCGGGTTGATTTGGTGTAATTAATTGGCACAATTACCACTTGGAATGGGGCAATACTGGCTGGAAAAATAATCCCCCTATCATCATAATTCTGCTCAATAGCAGCAGCAATAACACGGGTAACTCCGATACCATAACAGCCCATCAACATCACTTCTGCTTTGCCAGATTTGCCGATGACATTGGCATTCATTGCTTTAGAATATTTATCACCAAGCTGGAAAATATGCCCGACTTCAATACCGCGTTTGATGACTAATTTTCCTTTGCCATCAGGGGAATCATCGCCTTCAACAGCGTCACGCAAATCAGCAGTTTTAAATTCAATATCTGTCCAATTAACTCCTGTTAAATGTTTATCCCATTCATTCGCACCGCACACAAAATCACACATCACGGCTGCGGAATAATCAACAATTAGATCAATACTCAAACCTTTAACGCCGATAAACCCTTTTTTTAACTCTAAAGATTTGATCTCTTCATCACTTGCCAATTCAAACTCACCCCATAAATTCTGTGCTTTGGTTTCATTCAAATCGTGGTCGCCACGCAAAGCCACCGCTTTGAAACCCTCTTTGGTTTTAAGGATTAAAGTTTTAACGCAGTCTGCTTGTTCAACATTTAAAAACTCAGCCACGGCTTCAATACTGGTTTTTTTCTTAGTCAGCACCATTTTTTCAACAGCACTTGGCGAACAAGTAGCCGTCTGTTCAGAAAAAACAACTTTTTCAATATTCGCCGCATAATCCGATTTATCAGAAAAACAAATCGCATCCTCACCCGACTCTGCCAACACATGAAACTCAATCGAATTTTCACCGCCAATACTGCCACTATCAGCCAATACAGGGCGATAATCTAAACCAAGTCGTTCAAAAATTCGACAATAAGTGCTGTGCATTTTGTCAAATTCCTTCTGCAAACTGTCTTGCTCTAAATGAAAAGAATATGCATCTTTCATAATAAATTCACGCGAACGCATTACCCCAAACCTAGGGCGAATTTCATCACGGAATTTAGTTTGAATTTGATAGAAATTTATCGGTAATTGCTTATAACTATTGAGATACTGCCCTGCCAAATTAGTAATCACTTCTTCGTGTGTTGGGCCGAGGCAAAATTCTCTGCCATGGCGGTCATTAAAACGCAACAATTCCGCACCATACTCATCCCAACGCCCTGACTCCTGCCACAATTCTGCGGGCTGTGCCACAGGCATCAGCACCTCTTGTGCATTTGAATTGTTCATTTCTTCACGAATAATTTGCTCAACTTTTTGCAAAACTTTGAGACCTATTGGTAAGTAAGAATATAAGCCCGAAGCAAGTTTAGAAATAAGCCCTGCACGAATCATCAATTGATGTGAAATAATCTGCGCATCATTTGGCGCTTCTTTTTGCATTGGGATAAGAATTTGACTGGTTTTCATTTATAATAGCGAAATAAAAACAACCAATTTTACCTATGCCCGATATTCAAACACTTTTAATTTATATAATTCCTGTGCTTTTTGCCATCACCGTTCACGAGGTAGCACACGGTTGGGTTGCTTCAAAGCTAGGCGACCACAGTGCCAAAATGATGGGAAGACTTACTCTGAACCCTATTAAACATATTGACCCGATAGGCACGATTTTGATGCCTGCAGTACTATATTTAACCGGCTCTCCTTTTCTATTTGGCTGGGCAAAACCCGTGCCTATCAACCCCAACGCCCTGAGGAATCCAAAACATGATATGTCGTGGGTAGCACTAGCAGGCCCTATGTCTAACTTTATGATGGCAGGATTGTGGCTAGCATCTATCTTTATTGCCTTTGAAATCAAATCACAATTTTTAATTGATATGGCACAAATTGGCATTAGTATTAACTTAGTACTGGGTGTGTTAAATTTACTCCCTCTGCCTCCACTGGATGGCTCACGCGTGGTCAGTTCATTATTACCCAACAAATTAGCCTATGAATATAACAAATTAGAAGCTTATGGTTTATTTATTCTCTTAGGTTTACTTTTCTTGGGTATCTTTGAAAAAGTCATTTTACCCATTGTTAAAATATTACAAACCTTTATGCTTCACACTGTTGGCTTGATTTAAATACTTGAACTGTAATAATCTAATTTAATTAGAGACCTTTGCATAAATATGAATAATCATCAAAACGCCATCTTTCATCAAATTACAAACTTTTTAAAAACACCCTTAGCCCTGCTAAGAGTGGATTTAAAAAATTTCCAATTTAATAAAATCTGTCATTTTGCTAATCATCCCTATTTATGCAAAGGTCTCAATTAGATTTGATATTTATCACTCATTCCCACGCACATGGAAACGAAAAAAAATTACACTCTAACCCTAATTATTCTTATAACCATTTCTCATTACGAACTTGAACAAAATTGCAATGATAGCAATACTCCAGACAATAACCGCTCCGCTTGGCAAATCCATCAGTGATGATGCGATTAAGCCAAGCCCGTAACCTGAACCACCAATTATATAACCTTTCAATAATACCTTGTTGCTTCCAATGCTTCCCAGCGCTGGGATAATCAGACTGGCAAACACTAGGTAAACCCCCACTAATTGCACTGAACTGGTCACAGCAATGGCAAACAGTAAGTAAAATCCTAGGTGGTTTAATTGTTGTTTAAATTTAAACAACACCAGCAATATTAAACCTGCTACTAATGCT
Source organism: Candidatus Thiodubiliella endoseptemdiera (assembly GCF_964212635.1). Classification (NCBI taxonomy): domain Bacteria; kingdom Pseudomonadati; phylum Pseudomonadota; class Gammaproteobacteria; family Pseudothioglobaceae (SeqCode); genus Candidatus Thiodubiliella; species Candidatus Thiodubiliella endoseptemdiera. The sequence goes on along the minus strand of NZ_OZ156463.1, from coordinate 1,546,395 downwards.
GTAGGCAAGAGTTGCCCCCAAGTAATCCACAATATTTGTCCCACCAGTAAATCTTTGAGTGATTCACCGCCATGCGGGTTATCCGCCAAGAGTAAAATACTAGCAGTAGCTGCCAGTATAAAGGTTACACCAATTAGGGCTTCCTGATATTTTTGACAGCGTTTCTCTAACCAGCCCAATGCAGTTGCAGCAATTAATGCACTGCCCACTGCGGCTATTTGCACTTCCCAGCCATGAGCTTCCCAGCCGAAACGGTAAGCGGTAATGACACCCAAGCCTGCAATTTGGGCAATCGCCAAATCAATAAAAATAATGCCGCGTTTAAGCACTTCCTGACCAAGCGGTACATGGGTTGCCAATATTAATAAACCCGCGATAAAAGCGGGTCCTAGAATGGCATACTCTAACCCTTCAACGCTCACAAATGCACTCCGATTAATTGATCTACAATCCGTCCAAACCAAACTATTAAAGTCTCATTTTTAACAGGGCTAAAACTAAGACTGATAACAGGTATGCTTGTTTTTTTTGATAGCCAATGTGCTGGCTTTTGATTCTGATAAGTTGCACTCAGAATCATCTCCGCTGGGTTTTGTTTTAATTGAGTCAGTAACTTGCTTAAATAGGCGCTACTGGGTGGAATACCTGGTTTTGGTTCAAGTGTGGCAATCTTTTTTAATCCCAGCCATTGTTCCAGATACACCCAACTATTATGGCTAACAACAACTCTCTTACCCTGCAAGGTTTGCGTTTTTTGCTGCCATTTTTTAATCGCTTGTTGCCATTGCTGTGCAAACTGTTGTCCGTTTTGTTGATACAAACTGCGATTGGCTGGGTCAACACGCATCAGCCGTTGCGTGAGTGCATTGGCGATCTGTTGAATACGGCGTGGATCAAAGTGAATATGCGGATTCCCAGCCGCATGAATATCCCCCAAACTGCGATCTAGAACGGCAGGTTTTTCTAATAGGGCGACCTGATTGGCCGCCATAAAATACCCAGCTTGCCCAGATTGAATCTTGCCATTGCCTGATTTACGCAGCAACAAAGGCAGCCAGCCCACCTCCAATTCGGCACCCGTACATACCAGTAAGTCAGCACGGCGTACCTTGGCGATTAGACTAGGGCGTGCCTGTATATGATGTGGGTCTTGCTGAGCGGTGGTGGCACTGAAAACTTTGACAGCACTGCCGCCAAGTTGCCGTGACAATGCTGCCCATTCAGGTTCGCAAGCGAAGACATTGATTTTGGCGTAAGCCGAATTCAAGCCAAATGATAATAGCAACACCGCCAAACCAGTTTTTGTTATCCATTGATATAACATAGTATTTTCTCCTAAAACTGGTGAGCACCATGACTGCCGAGGCTCATGGTGTATTGCAATAAGATTTGATTATCGCTCTTTTCATAGGAATCATCCTTGTTGAATTGCAAGCGCACTCGGCTAAATTCACTCGGCAACCAATCCAATGCGAGACTGGTGCGTTTAGGTGTATGCCCTTCATTATCCAACCCCGCTTCTTTCAGTACATTGACATTAGAACCCGTGTTATTGCTGTCTAGCTGGTCATAACGCAAACCCAATTGCCATTGAGGTTTAAACTTATAGGTTGTTTGTGCATACCAGCCTTTTTGATGCCCATCATAGCTTGTTGTCTCAACAGGAGGCCCACTGTTTAGCATAGTAACATTACCCATTTCCTTGCGATCAAAATATTCAGTTTGAAATTTGAAATTTTGATTTTTTGGGTTGCCATTAGGCGCCCATTTATAGACAAAATCCAGTGCATTAATTTTACTGTCACCACTAAATGAAGGTGTTTCTGTTGTTGTGCCACCATGTGAATGACCACCACTTTGACGACCCTTTATATCATTTGCCTGCCAATGACTTGCACCCAACTGCCAACTGTGTTCAATACCAATATCACCACCTATATCCGCAAATGCAGTCCACGCACCTAAACCATTTGCCTTACCACCTGCGGGGAAACGATTGCCACTTAACAACTCTGTGCCGAACTGCAAAAAGGTATCTGTAGGTGCAATATAACTAATTTGCAAACCATCGTCAGCCAATTGATTACCAAATAAACCACGATAAATTAACGGGGCATCAGCAAAATCCCAAGCGTGGGCGTGTTGCTTATTTAAATAACCGATCTCTGAAAGAAAACGACCGCCCTTTACAGTTAAACCATTGCCTAGACCTAATGTTTGAATAAATGCTTCTTCCAGTTCTACTTCTGTTGCGCCTTCATGTTCAGCAATAGCAGTCGTTAATTTACCATAGAATTTGTCGTCAATATTGGCACTTATAGCAATTTCAGTATGGCCTACAGAAAACCCTTTTTCACCCAAACCTGATTCAGGACCGAGCGCGAACCCAGGTAATTCATAATCCTCTGGATCATTGTCAAAATTGGCATAGCGACCATCTAAAATGACGCTAATAGCAGGATTAAAGTTATTTTTCCCTGATGATATTTTTTGTGCAGTGTTGTTTTGTTTTAAAGCAACCTGAACTTCCTGAGCCTTGGAATTTGCTTGTTTTGCATTTTCCTCTGTCTTTAGTAATCGAACTTCCAGTGTTTGAATACGCCGTTCATAGTCTTTTTTGAGGGTATCTAGTTGTTGTTTTATGGCCTCTGTTTCACTGTTAGCAAAGACAAAAGTTGAATTAAATAGTGTGGTTGCTATTGCAACCGATAGTAATATTTTACGCATAAGAATTTCTCCTGTGAGACCTTTGCATAAATAGGGATGATTAGCAAAATGACAGATTTTATTAAATTGGAAATTTTTTAAATCCACTCCTAGCAGGGCTAAGGGTGTTTTTAAAAAGTTTGTAATTTGATGAAAGATGGCGTTTTGATGATTATTCATATTTATGCAAAGGTCTCCCTGTAAATATAATATTCGCCACGACATACAAAAGTCTGTGACGGTCAAAAAATGATTTATTTATTTACAAAAGAGAGGGAGGAGCGCGGGAAAAATATGCTGATTGTGGTAAAGATAGCCAAATACTAACGATTTGAGGGATGGATTGTACGCGACTAACTAGAATGGTTAATTGCAACATAGGAGAAATCAGCCCATCTCCTAATCTCTCGCATTGCTGAAATATTTGACAGGATTGATCTTCCTCATGAAACGAATGATCTACAGCGTGAAACAGCACACCAAACTGCCCAATAAGCAATAAGATGCTTATAAGTGCTACCATATGTATCTGAGTGTGATTTCGATTTATCATTTGATGTAAAGCCTAACATGTGAGTTAAACTCACGCCAAAAAGTTTTAATTCTACAGGAAAGTATTTTTTATGGGGGGTCTTTCTGCAACCTAAGCAAAAAAACCACTAATATACCATCTAAGAATGGCAGTATAAAAAAATTAGGGAAGTCGGTCTGTAAGCCGGGTTCTGTTATTGATAATCATTCATCTACGCATATTATTACTAATATGCTTTAGCACTCTACCCGCTACCTTGTGCGAGCAGCACCAATGGTAGCCTATTTGAGCTTGCTCCAAGTGGGGTTTACCTTGCCGCGGTTGTTGCCTTCCACGCGGTGCGCTCTTACCGCACCTTCTCACCTTTTCCCATAAAAATGGGTAGTCTAAATCTCTGCAGCACTTTCCATTATGTTACCATATCTGGCTGTTAGCCAGCACTTTGCTCTATGGAGCCCGGACTTTCCTCTGATAGAAAACTACCAGCGACTATCCGACCAACTTCGGGGGTAATTATATATTAACTCAGTATTAATGACTTTCTTTTTATATTAGAATGAGACCTTTGCATAAATAGGGATGATTAGCAAAATGACAGATTTTATTAAATTGGAAATTTTTTAAATCCACTCCTAGCAGGGCTAAGGGTGTTTTTAAAAAGTTTGTAATTTGATGAAAGATGGCGTTTTGATGATTATTCATATTTATGCAAAGGTCTCAGAATGTTATAATATAATTTTAATCAAGCGAGAATTAAGAATGAAAAAAATAATACTTACAATGCTAACTTTATTATCTTTAAATGCAAACTCAGCGGTTTATTTAGAGTTTGAGAAGTATGAGAATTCTTCTGAAGGTGTTCAATCAGGTATTACTAAATGTAAAGATGCCAGAGATTGCATGAAGAAAGTTGATTGGGCATGGAGAACTGGTAAGTCGGTTGATTGTGCCAGATTAACAATGTGGAGAAAGAATACTGGGCAAAAAGCTGTGAAAATATGGTCAAGAGATTTCCGCTCCCCTTATTGGGCGGCTAAACAAGAGGCGTTAATATGGAGAGATGCTTCCGATTAAAATTTGATGGATATTTTCACCTTGCGAATCCACAGCGACTGTAACGGGCATATTTTTTACTTCAAACTCATAAATTGCCTCCATCCCCATTTCTTCAAAGGCAATTTTTTTGGCTTTTTTAATGGATTTAGAAATCAGATAAGCAGCACCGCCCACGGCAATTAAATAACTGGCCTTGTGTTTTTTGATACTCTGAACGGTTGCCTCACCTCGTTCTGCTTTGCCAATCATCCCTAAAATACCAGTGTTTTCTAACATCATATCGGTGAATTTATCCATTCGTGTGGCAGTAGTGGGTCCTGCAGGACCAATCACTTCATCGCCAACGGCATCAACTGGTCCGACATAATAGATAAATTTATTATTAAAATCCACGCCTTTTGGTAGCCCTTCGCCATTATCTAACATTTTTTTAAGGCGGCTGTGTGCGGCATCCCTACCCGTGATAATTGTACCTGTGAGTAGCAAAGTATCGCCTACTTTCCAATCATTCATTGCTGATTTTGTTAGGCTGTTTAAGTCGATTTGTCGATACTGAGAATAGTCAATTTCTAATTCTGGATACATATTAATATCCACTTCTGGCAATTTCGCCACGCCTGAACCGTCTATTGAAAAATGCAGATGACGAGTAGCTGCACAGTTTGGAATCATGGCGACTGCTTGGGAGGCAGCGTGAGCTGGGTAGTCTTTGATTTTAACATCTAAGACAGTAGTTAAACCACCTAAGCCTTGCGCACCAATACCGAGATTGTTGATTTTTTCCATTAATTCTAAACGCAATTTTTCAATATTGCTTGGATTGGATTTTTGAACGATGTCTTGAATGTCAATTGGTTGCATCAAACTTTCTTTTGCCATCAGCATCGCTTTTTCGGCAGTACCGCCGACGCCGATACCGATTACACCCGGTGGACACCAGCCAGCACCCATGGTTGGAATCATTTTCATTATCCAATCGGCAACATTGTCATCAGGTTGTAAGACGGTGAATTTTGCTTTATTTTCTGAGCCACAGCCTTTAGCAGCGACGATAAAATCTAATTTGTTACCTTTGACAATTTTCATATGAATGACAGCAGGTGTGTTATCTTTAGTATTGGTTCTGGAAAATAATGGATCGGCAACGATGGAAGCACGCAAAGGGTTATCTGCATTGGTAAAGGCTTGTTTAACGCCTTCGTTAATCATTTCTTCTAAAGACATTTCAGCGTCCCAAGTTACTCCCATACCTACTTCAACAAATACATTGACGATACCTGTGTCTTGGCATAATGGGCGTTGTCCAATAGCGGCCATTTTTGAGTTAATAAGGATTTGGGCGATGGCATTTTTGGCAGTTTTGTGCGTTTCTTTTTCATACGCATTTGTCATCGCCTGAATAAAGTCAGAACTGTGATAATAAGAAATGTATTGCAATGCATTGGCAACGCTTTCAATGACTTGATTTTGTTGGATGTTCATATTTAAATTTTGTAAAAATTTGTGGGTAACTTATAGTATTATATATCTTTTTATTTTATCTACTATCTAACTGGAGTTTTTATGTTTAATTTTTTCAAATCCCAGAGTCTTTCTATTGACCTTGGTACTGCCAATACCCTTATTTATATGGATGGTGAAATTGTCCTGAACGAGCCGTCTGTTGTTGCTATTTATCACGATAGAAGTTCTGCAGAAGCAACAGTTATCGCGGTCGGTAAAGATGCTAAGGATATGTTAGGCAGAACTCCTGGTTCGATTGAGGCGATTCGTCCAATGAAGGACGGCGTGATTGCAGATTTCAAAATTACAGAAAAAATGTTACAGCACTTTATTAAAAAAGTATTGAATGCTGGATTTTTCTCACCAAGTCCTAAGGTGCTTATTTGTGTGCCTTGTGGTGCAACGCAAGTTGAGCGTCGTGCGATTAAAGAAAGCGCTGTGGGTGCAGGTGCACGCGATGTATATCTCATTGAAGAGCCAATGGCAGCAGCATTGGGTGCAGGTATGGCGATTAAAGAAGCATCTGGTGCGATGGTGGTTGATATTGGTGGTGGCACAACAGAAATTGCAATTATGTCATTGAATGGTATTGTTTATTCTGACTCATTGCGTGTCGGTGGCGATGTATTTGATGATTATATTATTAAATTTGTGCGTCGTGAACACGGTATTATTATTGGTGAATCGACGGCTGAAAAAATCAAGCAGGAAGTGGGTTCGGCTTATAAAACCAGCGTTATCAAGAAAATGGAGTTTAGCGGCAGAGATGTTGCCAAAGGCATTCCAGTCAGTTTTGAAGTAACTAATACAGAAATCAGAGATGCCTTGCAAGAGCCATTAGTGACTGTTATTGGTGCAATAAGAATCGCACTTGAGCAAACACCACCTGAGTTAAGTTCTGATATTGCGGAAAATGGATTAGTATTAACGGGTGGCGGTGCATTATTGGACGGTTTAGATAAACTCATTAGCCAAGAAACCAAACTCCCTGTGCGTATCGCTGATGACCCTTTAACTTGTGTGGCTCGTGGTGGTGGTGTTGCACTAGAAATGATTAGTCAGCACAATATAGGGTTTTTGTCAGCAGAGTAATTGTTCTAAAATATCGGGGTAAGGTATCTGAGTTATGCAATTTTTAAAACTTTTTATACCTATTTTAATTGCAATTTTTTTAATCTTTTCAGATTATAAATTTTCTTATTTGGACAGTGTTAAACAATCAATCGCTCGGCTAATATCGCCAGTATATTTATTGGTTAATCTACCTTCTCAATTCTACATTTGGATTAACGAACAAGGCACAAGTAAGCAATTTTTACTTAATCAAAACAAACGACTAAATGTGGAATTGACCCGTCTCAAGGTTGACTTGCAAGACCACAATGCACTCTTATTAGACAATCAAAAACTCAGTGACTTACTAAAATCACGCTATCAACTTGATAAGGGCATCTTTGTATTGGCGCGCGTTGGTGCTATTAGTCAATCACGACTAAAAAAACAAATTGTTATTAATAAGGGCGTCGGTGATGGCATTGAAATTGGTCAAATTGTACTTGGTGCTGATGGTGTGCTTGGACAGGTCAGTCAGGTAACGCCACTGTATTCAACTATTTTGTTGATTACTGACCCTACTCAACATATTCCTATTAAAAACCAGCGTAATGGCATTCGTGGCATTGGTAAAGGCATTGCGTCACAGCAGGGTAAATTAATGGTGAATTTTATTGAATCTGGGCTTGATGTCAAAGTGGGAGATGTGTTTTTAACCAGTGCGATTGGCTCAAAATTCCCTGCAGGATACCCGGTAGGTCGCGTGATTCACATAGAAAACCGAACAAACGACCCGTTCCTGCATATTGAATTAACACCGACGCAAACCATTCAGCAGTTAGAATTTGTTTTAATCAATAAAAGGGTGAAATAGAATGCATACTCAAAGACCTTATCTTTTCCTAACTAAAATAACACTGTTTGTACTCATTATTAGTGCGTTTCCTTTGCCTGATATTCTTACAGATATTGCCCCTTTTTGGGTGCTGTTATTTTTTACTTATTGGCTGACTTATTTTACGACACAAGGACGATTTTTTATTGCTTTGCTATTGGGTATTTTTATTGATATTTTGTATGGGGATATTTTAGGACAAAATGCTTTGGCACTCATTTTAAGTGGGGCATTTATTGTCAAAGTAAAACAGTCACTTGCTGTATCTAATATCACCACACAGCAAATTTATGTCTTTACCGCTGCTAGTATTTACTTAGGTATTTTGCTGTCGATACATATGATATCCACGCAAAGTTTTGACTTTAATTATTATTTATTGTTCACACCATTCACCAGCGCATTCCTTTGGCCGATAGTGCAATTAACACTTTCAAAATGTAGGCATTAACCGATACTCAATGATGACTTATGAATAAAATTAGCAACACTTCGTTGGAAAGTCAGATTTTTTCTAATAGAGTAATTCTATCCATTGCTTTTATCTTGATTTTAACCATCATTTTAATCTCAAGAGTTTTTAACCTGCAAATCAACAACTACGAATATTACACTGAAGAATCTCTAGGCAATCAAATGCGTACGCTGCCGATTACACCAACGCGTGGCGATATCTTTGACCGTAATGGGAAAATTCTTGCCACCAATCAACTTGCTTACAGACTAACACTCACGCCTGAAAAAACCAAGGATATTGTCAAAACACTGTTAGCGCTTAAAGAACGAAAATTCATTAACGACAAAGATATTGCCGCTTTTAAAAAATATAGGGGGCGTTATAAAAATTTTCATAGTATTCCTTTAAAGCACAAACTTAGTGAAAAACAAGTGGCAGAATTTTTAGTCAACAACCCTTTTATTGGAATTGATATTGAGCCTTATTTTCACCGAGTGTATCCTAATGGTGCTTCCAGTGTGCATGTGGTCGGCTATGTTTCAAGGATGAATAAAAAGGACAAAAGTTTCTATAACAAAGAGGATTACCTTGGCACTTCTTTTGTCGGAAAAACAGGTATTGAAAGACAATACGAAACACTATTACACGGAAAAAATGGAAAAAAACAAATAGAACGCAATGCTGCTGGGCGTGTTGTCAACACCGAAATCATCCAAGAATCGAAAACAGGGGTGGATTTATATCTAAGCATTGATTTGGATATGCAGAAAAAAGCCGAATCTTTGCTCAAGGGAAGACGCGGTTCAATTGTTGCCATTGATGCCACGAATGGTGAAGTATTGGTGATGGTGAGCACCCCTATTTACAACCCTAACTGGTTTGTAAATGGCATTTCTCACAAGAATTATAAGCAATTACAAACTTCAAAAGATATCCCCCAACTCAATCGTGCCATTCAAGGCTTATACCCTCCAGGTTCGACAGTTAAGCCGATGGTTGCACTCGCAGGACTTGAGCAAGGGCTGATTACTGCTCACAGTGAATCTTACTGCCCAGGTTTTTTTAAACTGCCTAATGTCAAACGAAAGTTTAACGACTGGAAACGCTCTGGGCACGGGGTGGTGAATGTAAAAGATTCTATTGCACAATCCTGCGATGTGTTCTTTTATGAACTGGCTAACAAGATGGGCATTGATAATTTGCATGATGGTTTAGAACTCTTTAACTTTGGCAAAAAAACAGGAATTGACATTCCCGGGGAACGCGGCGGCATCTTGCCTTCAAAAGCATGGAAAAAAATCAATAAGAATGAGCCTTGGTATCGTGGGGAAACTTTGATTACAGGGATTGGGCAGGGTTTTATGACGACTAGCCCATTACAACTGGCTGTTTCTACGGCGGCGCTGGCCAATAAAGGGGTAATTTTCCAACCAAAAATATTAAAAAGTATACAGGTTTCTGGCGAGGTAATCAAAGAAGTGGTGCGAGGCTATAGTAAGCAAATACCGATTAAAGATATTCATAATTGGGAGAATGTGATTGATGGAATGAAACGCACCATTTACTCACCAAAAGGCACGGGTAGAAGGCTCAATAAAAAATTGAGCTATACTTTAGCAGGAAAAACAGGGACGGCACAAGTATTTGGATTGGACGCAGAAGAGCAATATATTGCTGCCAATCTTGATGAACGCTTACGCGACCATGCACTATTTACTGGATTTGCACCAATTGAAAGCCCTAAAATTGTGATTGCAGTTATTGTTGAAAATGCGGGTAGTGGCAGTGCGAAAGCAGCACCACTGGCTAAAAAAGTATTGGATATTTATTTTAAAAAATTAGCTAAGAAAGGTTTGTAACTGTACTTCTTGAATGGGGAAAGTAAGGGTATTGTCCATTTTATAGCGTGCTTTGAGTTGGTCCAATTGTGGCTGGTTAATTTCATCGTATAAAATGATAATTTTCGCTTCTGGGGAATTGCCCTCTAAAGTGGCTAATAATGACTCAATATTACTCACACGGTCACGGAATTCTGGATTGTGACTAAACTCTAATACGACAGCATCGTATTGGTTTTTCTTGGCTGATTTAACTGCCCTTCTTTGTGAATCTTCAAAATCCACTGTAAAGCCTAATTGCTGAAACAAAGGGGTAAAGTCGTCAAAACCACCCTCATCAACGAAAAATAATAATCGTTTACTCATTGTGTTTCCTGTTGTGCGTAAAAAGTTTGCTTAAAGGTGACAAATGCATTATTTTCAATGGCTTCTCGCATACCTGCCATTAAATCTTGGTAATAATGTAGGTTGTGAATGGTATTGAGTCGCGCTCCTAAGATTTCATTTTTGCGTTGTAAATGGTGTAAGTAGGATCGGGTATAATTTTTACAGGTATAACAACCACAGCGTTTATCTACGGGAGTTATGTCTAATTTATATTGTGCGTTACGAATTTTGACAATACCGGTTGAGGTGAATAAATAGCCGTTGCGCGCATTGCGGGTTGGCATCACGCAATCAAACATATCGATGCCTCGTTCAACCGCCTCCACCAAATCACTTGGCGTGCCGACGCCCATTAAATAACGGGGTTTGTCGGCAGGCAATTGTTCGGGTAAATAATCCAATACTTTAATCATTTCCGCCTTGGGTTCGCCCACACTTAAACCGCCAATTGCATAACCGTCAAAGCCAATATTCATCAAAGCCGTTGCCGATTGAGATCGTAAATCTTCAAACATACCACCCTGCACAATGCCAAATAAAGCATTCGGATTGTTTAATTTTTCATGTGCCTCTTTTGAACGATGTGCCCAACGCAATGAAAGTTGCATAGATTTATCTGCGATGATTTTATCAGCAGGATACGGGGTGCATTCATCAAAAATCATCACGATATCTGAGCCTAATTCGTGCTGAATTTGCATTGACTCTTCGGGTCCCATAAAAATTTTATCGCCATTTTTAGGCGAACGAAACTCAACACCTGACTCGCTAATTTTACGCATATCTCCCAAACTAAATACTTGAAAACCGCCTGAATCCGTCAAAATTGGCCCTTGCCAATGCATAAAATTATGCAAATCACCATGGGCTTTAATGACCTCAGTTCCCGGAGTAATCGCCAAGTGAAAAGTATTACCAAGAATAATTTGTGCACCGAGTTCTTGTACCTCTTCGGGGGTCATTGCTTTGACCGTGCCATAGGTACCAACGGGCATAAAGGCAGGGGTTTCAACCTTGCCTCGTGTAAAAGATAAAGTACCACGGCGGGCTTTAGTATCTGTATTTTTTAAATTAAATTTCATTTTTTGTGTCCTTTCGCTTGCTTGACTGCATTTGCCAAAGTTGCGCGTATTTACCTTGCATTGCTAATAATTCTTCGTGTGTACCTTGTTCAAGAATCGTACCCTCGCCTAAGACGATAATTTTATCAGCATCAACGATGGTAGAAAGACGATGTGCAATGACCAAAGTGGTGTGTTCATTACCCAATTCTTTTAAGGCTTTTTGCACCATTTTTTCTGAGTAAGAATCAAGTGCTGAAGTGGCTTCATCAAAAATTAAAATGGGTGGATTTTTAAGTAGCACTCTGGCAATCGCCATACGCTGTTTTTCGCCACCTGATAATTTAAGTCCTCGCTCTCCTACTATCGTATCATAGCCATCAGGTAACGCATCAATAAATTGATCAATAAAAGCTGCTTTTGCCGCTACCTCTACTTGTTGCTGAGTTGCGCCCTGTTTGCCATAAGCAATATTGTAATAAATGCTTTCGTTAAACATTACCGTGTCTTGCGGCACCACGCCAATTGCTGATTGTAGCGAGTTTTTATCCACGGTTTTAATATTTTGCCCATCAATCAGAATTTCACCGTTACTCGCATCATAAAATCGGAACAGTAATTTAGCCAAGGTAGATTTACCCGCCCCAGATTGCCCGACAATAGCCACTTTTTTGCCTGATTCAATAGTAAAATTCACATTTTTTAAAGTTTTATTTTTATTTTCATAAGCAAAAGAAACTTGCTTAAACTCAACCTTGCCTTGACTCACTTTTAAGGCAGGTGAATTTTTAGCATTCTGTACTTTTGCACGACGGTCCAACAAATCAAACAGATTGTTCATATCGATAAAATTATGTTTTATTTGTCGGTAAACAATACCCAAAGAACCGAGTGGCAAAAACAACTGCAGTAATAGCGCCTGAATCATAATCATATCGCCCAAGCCCAATGTCTGCTCAACCACACCCTGCGCTGCCATAATTAAAATAATTGTTACCCCCACAGCAATCACACTAGATTGTACAAAATTGAGTGCTGTCATTGAAGTAAAACTCTTGGTTGCCACATCCTCCCAACGCCCCATCGTTTTATCGTAACGATTCACTTCAAAATCTTCCCGATTAAAATATTTCACCGTTTCATAATTAATCAAACTGTCCACTGCATTGGTATTTGCCTCAGATTGCATATCATTCATCTCGTAACGATATTTCATCCGCCAAGTGGTGATTGCCAAAGTCAATGCGATATAAAATGACACCGTTGCTAATGAAATCCCAGCAAAAAAAACATCGTAATTTATCCACAACAATCCAACTACCATCGCAATCTCAAAAAATGAAGGGATGATATTAAAGACGAAAATAGACAATAAGGTAGAAACGCTTTGCGTGCCACGGTCAATATCACGAGTAATGCCGCCAATACGACGGTCTAAATGAAAAGACAAATCCAGCGTATGCAAATGCTTAAATACCCCCAAAGCAATCAAATGCATTGCATGATAACGCACCCGAGCAAACACCGCATCTCGCAACTCATTAAACAAAGCACTGCTGAGACGCAATACCCCATAAGAAAACAACAAACCCAAGGGTAAAACCACCAATATATCGGGTTGGTCAAGCCCATCAACAATACCTTTAAGTGCGACTGGCACTGCCACATTGGCTAATTTGGCAGCGATAAGAAACAGCGTTGCCAAAATAACACGCCCACGCATTTTCAGCAAATAAGGGGCTAATTTCTTTAGTACCTTGATATCCTGTGTTTTGAAGTCATAAGCTTTGGTTTGTTTATTGATATTTTTCATCGTTAATTGGGTAATTCTCAGGCAAAATTGCTCCTTTCTCTAAGGCAATTTTAACCACCTTTTTATTTCTAGATTGCACTGGATTCTGCATTAATTCCGTCTTACAAAAACTGTGCATCTCATACATCTGCGGGTGCGTGTGATTACATTGAGACCTTTGCATAAATATGAATAATCATCAAAACGCCATCTTTCATCAAATTACAAACTTTTTAAAAACACCCTTAGCCCTGCTAGGAGTGGATTTAAAAAATTTCCAATTTAATAAAATCTGTCATTTTGCTAATCATCCCTATTTATGCAAAGGTCTCATTCTAATACATGAAAACTCGCCCCCCCCTAGACACCAAGGACCATCATCCTTAATCTTACCCTTAATCAAATAAATTCTGTATTACAGATATTTTTTTTGTGCTCAAATAACTCTTCAATTACTCACGCTCCCTATTTGGATATTTGATATACAGCGGTGAACGCAGAGTGAATATTTTACTCAAGACCTTTGCATAAATAGGAATAATTATCAAAAATCCACTTTTCACTCACTTGACAATTTTTTAAACCCTGCCTTGCCACTACTAGAAGTAAGTTTAAGAAAATCACCAATTAGCATTTTTTTCAATACTCTTGAGGGTAAAAATTGAATTTTACTAATCATCTCTATATTATGCAAAAGTCTCTACAAAAAGAATTAATTTAGCGATTGAGCATTTAATATCCGTTCAGAATATAGCTGAATTAAAGAAAGTAACTTAAAATGTGTCCAGGTTTGTAGGACTATTGCACTAAAGCACCAATCCCGACAAATAGTTACCTAACTCGTTTAAAATACCTGCTAATTATCACTTACCCAAACATCGGAGATGGGCGCAGGTGTTGCCTGTGAATACCTAATTCTTTGAATAAAAAAATGCCTACAAGTATTCATTAATTGAGACCTTTGCATAAATATGAATAATCATCAAAACGCCATCTTTCATCAAATTACAAACTTTTTAAAAACACCCTTAGCCCTGCTAGGAGTGGATTTAAAAAATTTCCAATTTAATAAAATCTGTCATTTTGCTAATCATCCCTATTTATGCAAAGGTCTCAATTTTAGTAAATTTTAACGATGTTATTTATTTTATTAAAAATTGAATTGGATTTTGAGTTAAGTATAAACACTGTCCAAATATCCTGAAAGGCGGTAACGGAAATCGCGTCTAAATCTCGTTTAAGTTTCCAAAAGAGTGTGGCTGAGTCTTGTTCGGATTGATAGTCTATCGTAGTGAGCCGTACTCCAGTACCGCCTGGTAGGTCTTTTCCTAGAAATATGAATACAGCAACATCTCCTTCAGCCCAAGCCCAGTTAGGAGCATCCATAGTAGATGACATATCATGCCAAAAATCTTGCCATTCTTGGGCATTTTTCATAACGGCAAAGCGAGATGAGTTATTGACTTGAGTATCAAAAATCCAGTTTTGACGAATATACTCGGGTGTTATTTCAAGGATTTGATTATTCATATTTTTTTGTTCAAAACTATTGGTGTTTATGGCATAAGTCACATTGCCTACAAAATAAAACAGCAGCAATAGTGCTGCTGTTTTTGCTAACTTTAGCAACGCTTAAGCTTCCAAAACGATTTGATCGTTATATTCGTTTTGGTGTGTTTCTAGATAAGTCACAGCATTCGCAAGATTAATCTTTGTATAGCCAACAGGAGAACTAGGCGTTGGATTCGGTGATACGACATCACTCAAAGTTAAAGTTAAGTCATAAGTACTGGTAAACCCCTTATTGTAACCATCGTAATAATCTACTCCTACATAATAAGTACTGGTAAACCCCTTATTGTAACCATCGTAATAATCTACTCCTACATAATAAGTACCTGCATCCAATGTTTTTTGATAACCAATATCAACACTGCCCCACTCCCAACCGTTGTGAAGCAATTTACCGCTACTATCATAAAGGTTTAAGTCTACATCGGAAGATAAGTTAGACAATAAGAAATCAACCTTGCCATTAGCACTCAACTCAAACTGAAAAAAGTCTTTATCGTCTGTTCCCTTAGTCACTGAATCTTGTAATAATTTAGCACCATTACTCAAAGTACCTAACTTATTGGCTGTTGCTATTGTGCCATCTGAATCAGGTGTCGGCACATGAGTCTCTGGTTCTGGTGTCTGCACCAAAGTGTCTTTATTAAATAAAGTTGTATCTGTAGTTGTTGTATCTGTAGTTGCAGTTGTTGCACCTTCATTAATGGTATACCCGCCTACTTTATCGCCAGTTTTTTGAATTAGATCTAAGAATTCTTCATCGGTTAATTTATGCCCTAATAAATCTATTGCTGCTTCTTGCAGGACTGCAGCAGAACCTGCAATGGTTGGCGCAGAAAAACTAGTGCCTGAAATTGAGTGTGCAATACCATTATTGTCAATCACATTGATATTTTCACCTAAGGCAGCAACATCAGTTAAATCCTTATGCTGTTGCGAGAAACTGGTAAATTCACCATCCGCATTAGTAGCAGAAACTGAAATAACACTCTCACTAGAAGCCAAAAGATTAACACCGTCACAACTATAAGATGCCTTACTGTTACCTGAAGCAACGGTAACAATCACACCTTTGTCGTCAAGTACCTGATATTCATCAGAACCTAACCAAGTAGTTGGCGTTTGTACATTGCCCAAACCCAAGGATAAATTAACTGCAGTAATACTATAAGCATCTGTGTTGGCAACCACCCATTGTAATGCTTTTTCAATATCAGAATTATACGCACCTGATGAGCCATCTGAAAATACTTTTAAATGAATAATTTTAACACCAGAAGCCACATTTTGAGCAACATTCGCAACTTGTCCACCATGATTACCGCCACTATTTATTGCGTCGTTGTCGTTGTCTGCAAAATCATAAGAATAAACAACATTGCTGTTAGTGTAACTAGTTGAAATACCTTGATCAATTACAACGATGGTTTGCCCAGCACCTGTATATTTACCTGTGTAATTATCTAATTCCATAATTTTATCTCCATTATCGTTAAATTAAAAAAGATTATACGCTATTTTTTTAAGACTTTTTCATAAATTTTATGCAAATAGAGACCTTTGCATAAATATGAATAATCATCAAAACGCCATCTTTCATCAAATTACAAACTTTTTAAAAACACCCTTAGCCCTGCTAGGAGTGGATTTAAAAAATTTCCAATTTAATAAAATCTGTCATTTTGCTAATCATCCCTATTTATGCAAAGGTCTCAAATAGAGATGCTTATCAAAAATTCACTTTTCACCCACTTGACGATTTTTTAAATCCTGCCTTATCTCTGCTAGAACTGAGTTTAAGAAAATCACCAATTGAGCATTCTTATCAACACCTTTTTTTGAGGGGTAAAAATTGAATTTTACTAAATATCATGCCAAAAATCTTGCCATTCTTTGGCATTTTTCATAACGGCAAAGCGAGATGAGTTATTGACTTGAGTATCAAAAATCCAGTTTTGACGAATATACTCGGGTGTTATTTCAAGGATTTGATTATTCATATTTTTTTGTTCAAAACTATTGGTGTTTATGGCATAAGTCACATTGCCTACAAAATAAAACAGCAGCAATAGTGCTGCTGTTTTTGCTAACTTTAGCAACGCTTAAGCTTCCAAAACGATTTGATCGTTATATTCGTTTTGGTGTGTTTCTAGATAAGTCACAGCATTCGCAAGATTAATCTTTGTATAGCCAACAGGAGAACTAGGCGTTGGATTCGGTGATACGACATCACTCAAAGTTAAAGTTAAGTCATAAGTACTAGTAAACCCCTTATTGTAACCATCGTAATAATCTACTCCTACATAATAAGTACCTGCATCCAATGTTTTTTGATAACCAATATCAACACTGCCCCACTCCCAACCGTTGTGAAGCGATTTACCGCTACTATCATAAAGGTTTAAGTCTACATCGGAAGATAAGTTAGACAATAAGAAATCAACCTTGCCATTAGCACTCAACTCAAACTGAAAAAAGTCTTTATCGTCTGTTTCCTTAGTCACTGAATCTTGTAATAATTTAGCACCATTACTCAAAGTACCTAACTTATTGGCTGTTGCTATTGTGCCATCTGAATTAGGTGTCGGCACAGGAGTCTCTGGTTCTGGAGCAGGAGACACATCACTCAAAGTTAAACTCAAATCATAAGTGCTAGTGACTCCTTTATTGTAACCATCGTAATAATCTACTCCTACATAATAAGTACCTGCATCCAATGTTTTTTGATAACCAATATCAACACTGCCCCACTCCCAACCGATGTGAAGCAATTTACCGCTACTATCATAAAGGTTTAAGTCTACATCGGAAGATAAGTTAGACAATAAGAAATCAACCTTGCCATTAGCGCTCAACTCAAACTGAAAAAAGTCTTTATCGTCTGTTTCCTTAGTCACTGAATCTTGTAATAATTTAACACCTGCGGTTAATGCACCAATTTTTTGAGCGGTTAGAATTGTGCCATCATCTACAACAAGCCCTGGGTCAGTTTTAGGAATAATAACTTGTGGCACCTCTACTGCCGCCCCTGCTGATTGTGTCTGCACCAAAGTGTCTTTATTAAATAAAGTTGTATTTGTAGTTGTTGTATTTGTAGTTGTAGTTGTTGCACCTTCATTAATGGTATACCCGCCTACTTTATCGCCAGTTTTTTGTATTAGATCTAAGAATTCTTCATCGGTTAATTTATGCCCTAATAAATCCATTGCTGCTTCTTGCAGGACTGCAGCAGAACCTGCAATGGTTGGCGCAGAAAAACTAGTGCCTGAAATTGAGTGTGCAATACCATTATTATCAATCACATTGATATTTTTACCTAAGGCAGCAACATCAGTTAAATCCTTATGCTGTTGCGAGAAACTGGTAAATTCACCATTCTCATTAGTAGCAGAAACTGAAATAACACTCTCACTAGAAGCCATATAATTAACACCGTCATAACTATAAGATGCCTTACTGTTACCTGAAGCAACGGTAACAATCACACCTTTGTCGTCAAGTGCCTGATATTCATCAGAACCTGACCAAGTAGTTGGCGTTTGTACATTGCCCGAACCCAAGGATAAATTAACTGCAGTAATATTATAAGCATCTGTGTTGGCAACCACCCATTGTAATGCTTCTTCAATATCAGAAGAATACGCAACTGATGAGCCATCTGAAAATACTTTTAAATGAATAATTTTAACACCAGAAGCCACATTTTGAGCAACATTCGCAACTTGTCCACCATGATTACCGCCACTATTTATTGCGTCGTTGTCGTTGCCTGCAAAATCATAAGAATAAACAACATTGCTGTTAGTGTAACTAGTTGAAATACCTTGATCAATTACAACGATGGTTTGCCCAGCACCTGTATATTTACCTGTGTAATTATCTAATTCCATAATTTTATCTCCATTATTGTTAAGTTATAGAAAAGATTATACGCTATTTTTTTAAGACTTTTTCATAAATTTTATGCAAATAGAGACCTTTGCATAAATATGAATAATCATCAAAACGCCATCTTTCATCAAATTACAAACTTTTTAAAAACACCCTTAGCCCTGCTAGGAGTGGATTTAAAAAATTTCCAATTTAATAAAATCTGTCATTTTGCTAATCATCCCTATTTATGCAAAGGTCTCAATTTATATAAAGGTCTTTATTTGTTATTAAAAAGAATGATTAATTTGTTCAAAGTCGAATCCACGAGATTGTAAAAAGCGTTGTTGTTTGGATTTTTCTTTGTAATTACTGGGTGCTTCTTCTCCGTATTTTCTAATTCTAATGTTTTTTGCTAAAGCAAAAAAATCATGCTCTGATAAATCAAAATGTTCTATGCCTCGTTGTCGTAAATCCATAGCAATTTTAATTGGACCTTTGCCTTGGTTAAAACGCATTTGTATAAATTCATTGGTAAAGCGTTCATCAGATTGATAATTCTCTTTTTTAAGTTTCTCTAATGCCAGGGTAACTTCGTCGTCTTCGTGCCATTGAATGAGTTTTTTATAAAGCTCCACATAAGAATGCTCGCGTTTTACGAGCATTTCCATAGCACTATTGTAAGCGGTTCTACTCAGCGTCTTTAGCGTTAGCCTTTGGTTTGGCTTTCGCTTCCTCTTCATCCGAACCTAAAACGATGGCTTTAATTTTCGCTTCTAAATCAGCACACATTTCTGGATGTTCTTTTAAATAATCGCGTGCTTTGTCTTTGCCTTGTCCAATTCTTTCTGTGCCAACACTATACCAAGCCCCTGCTTTTTCTACCAACTCGTGCTTAACACCTAAGTCAATGATTTCACTTTCACGAGAGATGCCTTCGTTGTAAAGAATTTGGAATTCTGCTTGTTTGAATGGTGGTGCGACTTTATTTTTCAACACTTTAACACGGGTTTCGTTACCCATAATTTCATCGCCTTTCTTAATAGCACCGATACGGCGAATGTCTAAACGCACGGATGCATAGAATTTCAAAGCATTGCCACCCGTAGTGGTTTCAGGGTTGCCAAACATTACGCCAATCTTCATTCTTAATTGATTAATAAAAATAACCATCGTATTGGTTTTCTTAATATTAGCAGTTAATTTTCTCAAGGCCTGAGACATTAAACGCGCTTGCAAACCCATATGCGATGCACCCATTTCGCCTTCAATTTCTGCTTTTGGCGTGAGTGCAGCTACCGAGTCTATCACCACAATATCAACACTACCTGAACGCACTAACATATCCGTGATTTCCAACGCTTGCTCGCCTGTATCAGGCTGAGAAATCAACAAGTCATCTGTATTGACACCCAATTTTCTTGCATATTGTGGATCTAGGGCATGCTCTGCGTCAATAAAGGCAGCTGTGCCACCGAGTTTTTGCATTTCTGCAATTACATGTAAGGTTAAAGTGGTTTTACCTGAAGATTCAGGACCATAAATTTCAATCACGCGCCCTTTTGGCAAACCGCCGATGCCGAGTGCAATATCTAAACTTAGGCTGCCCGTAGAAACGGCTTCAATGTCTGAACTTGCTTCTTCATCACCAAGAAACATCACCGATCCTTTGCCAAATTGTTTGTCAATCTGTGCTAATGCTGATTTTAGAGCTTGTTTTTTCTGCTCATCCATAATGTTTCTCCTTAGGTTAAAATAAGCGTTTAATTTTACGAGTAATTGGATACATTGTGGTAACTTTTTCAACAAATGACACGCAATTTATGTCGCTGGCACTCAAACTTGCTCGCAAGGGGCAATATGGCGTCCAATCTAACCCGATGGTGGGTTGTGTAATTGTCAAAAATGGGGAAATTATTGCTGATGGCTATCATCAAACTTTTGGCGAAGCCCATGCAGAAATTGATGCATTAACAAAAATTAACCATCAGGCAAACGATGCAACGCTATATGTCACTTTGGAGCCCTGTGCACATCAAGGAAAAACACCGCCATGTGTGCAAGCGATTATTGATGCAGGTGTTGAATCCGTGGTGATTGCTACGCTTGACCCTAATCCTTTGGTAAGTGGCAAGGGTATAGCAATGTTAAAAGACGCAGGTATTGTTGTTAAAATCGGGTTACTTGAAGATGAAGCCAAGCAACTAAATCGTACTTTTATCAAGCGAATGAAAACCAATTTACCTTTTGTAACTTGCAAAATTGCCATGAGTTTGGATGGAAAAACGGCAATGGCATCAGGTGAAAGCAAATGGATTACGGGTGAGTCAGCAAGAGCAGATGTGCAAAAATTACGCGCCCAACATCAGGCAATTATGACAGGTTCTGGCACTATATTAGATGACAATCCATCAATGACTGTGCGCCTTGATACGCTTAATAGTCAGCCATTACGCGTAGTGGTGGATGGTAAAAACCAAATTACTGACATGAGTTTGAATATTTTTTCAACTGATGCTGAAACACAAGTTTTTAACACTGAGAATACCAAAGTCAATAGTGTTGGAAAATTAGATTTAAACGATATTCTCTCGCAATTAGCAATCCAAGGTGTTAATAGTATTTTACTTGAAACAGGGCCTCATTTGATTGGCGCAATGGTGGGTGCAGGATTAGTGGATGAATTCATTATTTATATGGCACCGATATTAATGGGCAATGGCGCCAATTCAATGATAAATCTGCCAATTCAAACAATGGGCGACAAATTAGCACTCACTATTAAAGATATTAGAATGGTTGGCGAAGACATCAAAATAACAGCAATACTAAAATGAAAACACTTACCAATAAAAATGTTATTTTAGGTGTGAGTGGCTCAATTGCTGCTTATAAAGCCCCCGATATCGTGCGTCGCTTACAGGATTTGGGTGCGGAGGTGCGTGTGGTTTTAACGCAATCTGGCTCGCAATTTGTGACTGAATTGTCTTTGCAAGTAACCTCTAAAAATAAAGTACATCATAATTTGTGGGATAAAGAAGCTGAGTTGTCAATGGGACATATTGAATTGGCAAAATGGGCAGATGCTATTTTAATTGCCCCTGCAAGTGCTAATACTATTGCCAATTTGGCGTTAGGTAAGGCGAATGACTTACTCAGTAGCGTAGTTTTAGCAAATGATTGTCCACTACTGATTGCCCCTGCGATGAATCAACAAATGTATAGAGCTGACAGTGTGCAAGAAAATTTAAATACTTTAATTAGGCAACAAGCAACCATTATTCAACCTGAGAGTGGCGAACAAGCCTGTGGTGATATTGGTGAAGGGCGTTTGGCTGAGTCTGTGGATATTGCTCAACAAGTGAGTATGCTTTTTCAAAGCACCAAGTTGAGTGGCAAAAAAGTATTGATTACCCTAGGTGCGACGATTGAAGCGATTGATCCTGTGAGATTTTTATCCAATCATTCAAGTGGCAAGATGGGCTCGGCATTATCTGATGCTTGTATCGAAGCGGGTGCGCAAGTAACTTTAATTCACGGCAATATTGGTATCAATCTCAACCCAAAAGCGACTGCAATTTCAGCGATGAGTGCCGAGCAAATGTATCAAGCAGTAATGTCAAATATTGCCGGGCAAGACATTTTTATTGCCTGTGCTGCAGTGAGTGATTATTGCATTAAAAATGTTGAAAAAAACAAGATTAAAAAGTTAAATGAAAATCTAATTTTGGAATTAACACCAACCAAAGACATTTTAAAAAAAGTCTGTCAATTAACACAAAAACCAATCTGTATCGGCTTTGCTGCAGAGACCCAAAATTTGACTGAAAATGCTAAAAATAAGTTAAAAAACAAAGGGTGTGATGCAATTATTTTAAATGATGTTTCTAAGCCCGATTTTGGCTTCAAAAGTGATAAAAATGAAGTGCTATTTTTGACTACAAAAAACAGTCAAAAAATCGAAAAAAATAGCAAACAAAAAATTGCTCGAAAGATTATTGATGTATTAACTGAAAAATTTTTATAAACACACTAAAACCTTGTTAAATCAACACTCAAGAAAGTTACCCACAAAACTGTGGATAACTCTGTGAACATCTTCATTAAAATAGCAAAAAATGTTGATAGATTGCGATTTCTTATAATTTTGTATAAAAATTAATCAACTATTTTTTATCGTTAAAAATCAATAATTTATAAAAAATAGTTAGAAGTAATATTCTGTGTTAATGTGACAATTTAACTTTTATTTCGTTATAGGGGAAAACTTTTACTGTTTCACGCATTAAATCAAGTGTTTCATAGGTTATTATAAAATAATAATACGATTAACGCTCAACTTAATTACCGTGTCATTTTATTGCAACTATTTATGTTTATTTATGCCTTAAATTTCCTGTTTGGAATCCTGCTATTTTCACTCAAAAATACACTGCAAATTACCAATGATGAGTGGGTGGCATTTTTCGTATTATTTTTAGTAATTTTAGCGGGTTTTAAGCGTTATAAAGCCATCAGTTTAGGTTTGATATTTTTCTTACTAGGTTTTGCCTGGATGGGAATTATATCGACACAAGTACTTAACACTCAAATCACAGAAAAATACCTTAATAAGCCCATTTTAGTGACAGGTAAGATTGTCAAATTACCTGAAAAAACGAAGCACAATACCAAATTCTTTTTTCAAGCGAAATCCCCTTTTTCAGGACAATTAAAACTTGCTTGGTACAGTCATAAAAAAGTTTTTGTACCTGAATTGCAGGTGGGGGATACTTGGCGGTTATTACTCAAAATAAAACACAATAACAGTTACCAAAATTTGAGTGGTTTTGATTATGAAAAATGGCTATTTTATAAACGCATTGATGCGACTGGCTATGTAAAAAATTCATCTTTCAATCAATTAATTGAACCTAGTCAGTCGATTTCATCGATTGATAAAATCAGACAAACCATCCGCCAAACCTTATCCCCTATTCTTAATCAGCAAAAATTTGGTGGTGTGCTTAATGCTCTCATTATCGGTGACCGTTCTTTGATTAGCAATCAACATTGGGAGCTCTTTAAAGCGACTAATACCACACACCTTAGTGTTATCTCTGGCTTGCATATTGGGCTTATTTCTGGCTTTGCATTTTTGCTGGTGCAATTCTTTTGGCGTCGTTCTACGCGTTTGAGTTTGATATTACCCGCACAAATTACGGGCGCCTATTTTGGATTGTTTGTTGCATTTTTATACGCATTGATTGCTGGATTTTCCATCCCCACAGGCCGCGCCTTCATTATGGCAAGTGTGGTTTTTCTGTCAATCATCTTAAAACGCCATCATAATATTTGGCAATTATATAGTTTAGCATTACTTTTGGTATTACTCAACAACCCACTGAGTGTACTTAGTGTTGGTTTTTGGCTGTCTTTTTATGTAGTAGCAGTGATTATCTATGGCACCAAACAACACCAGAAAAAATCTTGGTTTTATCGCCTCATCTACATCCAATTATTAATCAGTTTCTCTACACTGCCACTCACTATTTGGTTTTTCTCAACAGCTTCAATTATCTCTCCAATTGCCAATTTAGTTGCCATTCCTGTGTTCAGTTTTATCATCACCCCATTTGCTCTACTTGGTGCCTTATTTAACTTTATTGGACTCACTACATTAGCGGAAATCGTTTTTTCAATTGCTAATCAAGCCTTGCTCTATTTGTCCATATTGTTAGAGCAATTGCAACAATTTGAGTTTCACAAATGGCATTATGCGCAAACTTCCTTAGTGGATTTAACACTCTTTATCTTAGCAATATTTATTGCTATATCGCCAAAAGGGCTAAAACTGCGTTGGCTCTCCGTTCCTATTTTAGGGTTGTTATTTTTGACACCCAATCAAAAGATGGACAGTCGTTCAATGCGCATTAGCACACTTGATGTTGGACAAGGATTGGCCCATGTAGTACAAACCAGAAACCATATTTTATTATTTGATACTGGAGCAAGATATCCTTCTGGTTTTAATCTGGGTAACAGCGTCATTACCCCCTATTTACAGGCAAAACACATTCAATACTTAGATAAAGTCATTGTTTCTCATGGGGATAATGACCATATTGGCGGGATTAACAATATTTTAGAAAACTTTCAGGTAGGTGAAATACTCAGTTCTGTGCCTGAAAAAATCCAAGTAAAAGTGACAAATTGCCAGGCAGGGCAACAATGGCAATGGGATGGAATATTGTTTGAAATCTTAAATCCTGATAAAAAATCTACCTTTAAACGCAATAATGCATCCTGCGTCCTGAAAGTCTCTAATGGAAAATACAGTGCGCTATTGACAGGTGATATTGAAAAAGAAGCTGAGTATTATCTTGTGAAAAATAAAAAAGAAAAACTAAAAAGCAATCTTTTAATAGCACCACATCATGGTAGTAGAACTTCTTCAACACAGCCATTTTTAACTGCAGTATCGCCCGAATTAATCATCATTTCAAATGGTTTTCAAAATCGCTTCCGACACCCGAGTAAAGCAGTAATGAAACGCTATCAATACAACGGAATCAAAACTCTGCAAACCGATTGCTCAGGACAAATTGATGTATTTCTGAGCGACAAAATTGAAATTCAAGAATACAGAAAAAACGCCAAACGCTATTATTTGCGTCAATGTGAGTAATTAACATGACTGGCATTAGAACTTAACAAAGCGTTAATAGTTTCTATCAATTGTTGATTTGGGCTCACAGCATACTCATTATTCAACTGCATAAAACCGCTGGATTCTTTAATTTGATAATGCAATTTAACTGGGCATCGTCCTTGATTTTGCCTGAGTAAGGTTGCCAATTGTTCAAACAGTTTTAAGTGTTGATGGTTGAGCGATATTTCAAAACTTCTGGCGTATCTTTCTTTAACTATATCAATAGTTTCAATTTTATTTACCACCAATTGCCAGCCATCTCGATAATCGTCTTTTTCGATAGTGCCCGAAGCCACTACCACTGCATCAATATTTAATTGTTCACTCACCCCTTCTATTGCCAATATCTTGGAAAAAATAACCGCATTTAAAGTGAGTTGTCCATCCTCAAGAACGATAGATGCCATTTGGTCGCCCTTTCTCGTGGTGCGATAATACACATCAGAAATCAACGCCAATATCCGCACTTCTTTATTATTTCTAAAAGTCAAATCCTTAGGTAAAGTCGCAGAAAATACCTTAATATCATCCTTATACTCATCTGTCGGATGCTGATAAAAATAATAACCCAACACACTCTTTTCAAGTTGCAGTGTTTGTCGGAATGAAAATGGTGGTACAGACTCATAATGCACTTCATATTCTTGACAACCTTGTGCTTCAGAAAACAACGCATTTTGCCCACTTGAATGGTCATTTTGCCGTTGTTCTGCTTGCTTCATTGCACTCGGATAAGTCTTAATAAGCACTGCTCTGTCCACCCCAAATTCATCCAAGGCACCACTATAAATTAACGCTTCAAGTGCGCGTTTATTTAGTGCTCTTTTTTCAATGCGCATACAAAAATCAAACAAATCTTGGTATGCTCCATTAGTGTTTCGTTCGGCAACCAAAATTTCAACTACTGCCTCACCTACACCTTTAATTGCACCTAAGCCATAAGTCAGAGTTTTTGCATCTTTGATGCTAAATTCATATAAAGATTCATTCACATTCGGGCCTTTAATCAACAACGCCATCGCTCGCACTTCACTTACGGTAAAATTGATTCTGTCCGTGTCATCCATCATTCGTGAAAGCACCGATGCCATAAAGGCAGCAGGGTAATGTGACTTTAGCCACGCTGTTTGATAGGACACATAGGCATAAGCTACCGAGTGAGATTTGTTAAAACCATAGCCTGAAAACTTATCAATTAAATCAAAAATTTCATTGGCTTTTTTCTCATCAATGTCATTTTTTGCCGCACCTTTAACAAAGACACTGCGTTGCTTTTCCATTTCCGAAGCAATTTTTTTGCCCATTGCCCTACGCAATAAATCCGCACCACCTAAGGAGTAACCTGCCATTACTTGTGCTGATTGCATTACTTGCTCTTGGTACAAGAACACGCCATTCGTCGGTGCCAAAAGTCCTTCTAACATTGGGTGTGGATATTTGACTTTTTGCGTGCCGTGCTTGACATTAATATAGTCATCTACCATGCCTGCATCAAGTGGACCTGGACGATAGAGTGCTAACATTGCCACAATATCTTCAAATGAATCCGCCTGCAATTTTTTCAAATACCCACGCATTCCGTCCGATTCCAATTGAAAAATACCAGTGGTATCGCAGCGTTGCAACAATTCATATACCGCATCATCGTCCAATGGCAAAGTATCAATATCAATCAATTCTTCGCTCAAACCTTTGGCGTGAATGAGTTTGACGGTTTTATCAATAACGGTTAAATTTGACAAACCCAAGAAATCAAACTTAACCAGCCCGACTGCTTCCACATCTTTCATATCAAACTGCGATACTACTCCATCTTCATCGCTGGCTTTATAAGTCGGGCAGAAATCACTAATCTTACTCGGAGCAATCAATACACCGCCTGCGTGTGTACCAACATTACGCACCAAACCTTCCAGCTTTAAAGATAAATCTATCAAGGCAGTCACACTTTCTTCAGAATCATAGCGATTTGCCAATTCTTCTGAAAACCACTTGTCTTTATTTTCCTGAGAATCATCCTCTGAAAAACGCCCCAATGCACGCGATAAATTGATTTTCAAGTCATTCGGTATAGACTTAGAAATGCGGTCACTAAAACCATAAGGGTGTCCTAAAACACGCCCCACATCACGCACCACCCCTTTTGCTGCCATAGTGCCATAAGTGATAATTTGGGATACCTTCTCAGAGCCATATTTTCTCGAAACATACTCAATCACTTCATCACGGCGATCGGTGCAGAAATCTATATCAAAGTCTGGCATTGACACACGCTCAGGATTTAGAAAACGCTCAAATAGTAACTCGTGTTTAATCGGGTCAACATTAGTAATGCCGAGTGCATATGCGACTAATGAACCTGCACCAGATCCACGACCAGGTCCGACAGGGATGTCATTTTCTCTGGACCAGCGAATAAAATCAGCAACAATTAAGAAATACCCTGGGAAATCCATTTTGTTAATGACTGAGAGTTCAAAATCTAATCTATCATCATAAATCTTTCTTTCAACTTCAAGCCCCTCTAAACGCTTTTCCAATCCCGTTTTAGATTCTTGAGAAAAAAAATCAGCCATCGTCAGCCCCTTAGGTACAGGAAAGTCTGGTAAATAATTTTTATCATTTAACTCAAAATGTACATTGCAGCGTTTGGCAATCTCAACACTATTAACCAATACTTCAGGCAGGTCAGAAAATAACACATTCATTTCTTCACTAGATTTCAGGTATTGATCAGCACAATAGCGTTTCTTGCGTCGTGCATCGTCTAAAAAACCACCTTGAGTAATACAAATACGCGCTTCATGTGCTTCAAATTCGTCTTTTTCTAAAAACTGAACATCATTTGTTGCCACCAAAGGAATATCAAACGCCAAACCCAATTTCAAACAAAGATGCAGGCATTGCTCATCATTGGTTCGATTGGTACGCTGCACTCCTAAATAAAACCGATTGCCAAACAATTGTTGCCAAAATTGTGCCTTTTCTTGCGCTTCAGATATTTTATTCTCAAGCAGTGCTTGTGCGATATCGCTATGCACAGGGGGGGCAATCAGTATCAACCCTTGATTGTATTGCTGTAATTGTTCAAGGGTAATATTCGCACCCTCCATTCCTTCCCCTGTTTGATAGGACAAAGAGATGAGTTCAGAGAGGTTTAAATACCCTTTTCTGTCTTGACACAGCAACAACAAAGAAGAATTTTTCTCTTCCCCTTTAAGCGTAACTTCTGCACCAAAAATCGGCTTGATACCCGCCTCTTTAGCTGCCTTATAAAATTTAACTGCTGCAAATAAGTTATTATTATCCGTCAATGCAATCGCATTCAAGCCCAAATCTTTCGCTTGAGTAACGAATTTAGAAATGCGAATTAAACTACTATCAACAGAATATTCGCTATGGCAATGAAGGTGAACAAAATCAGTAGTGGACATCTAAAAAATATAAAAAATAATGAGGTATTAAGTTTCATTTTACAACTAAAAAATCCTAATAATTACCCCACCTTTAATTATTTATTGTCATCAAATATATACTTCTATTTGAGACCTTTGCATAAATATGAATAATCATCAAAACGCCATCTTTCATCAAATTACAAACTTTTTAAAAACACCCTTAGCCCTGCTAGGAGTGGATTTAAAAAATTTCCAATTTAATAAAATCTGTCATTTTGCTAATCATCCCTATTTATGCAAAGGTCTCTATTTAAAACAATAAAATGATTGCTTACGAAAAAAAAGGTTAAACCAAAATTCACTCTACCCTATAATAAACACATGATTTTATACGCACTTAAATTTATACTATAATCAATCACATGGCAGATATACGCGCACATTGGAATGCACTCCACCAAAACAAAAATCATAATGAGGTCAGTTGGCATCAAGTTCGTTCAACGATTTCGTTGGATTGGATTTTGGATGTTGTTGATAAGGACGCTACAATTATTGATGTGGGCTGTGGCGTGTCAGTGTTAGCGGATAATTTGTTGGCACAAGGATATCAGCATTTGTCTTTGTTGGAAATTTCGTTAAGCGCAATAGAGGTAATGAAAATTCGATTAGCAGATTGCCTTGAGCAAGTGCATTTTTATAATGACAATATTTTGGATTTGCAAATACAATCACGATTTGACCTTTGGCACGACCGTGCTGTATTTCATTTTTTGACTGACGAAAAAGACCAGAAAACTTACATAGAAAAACTCAAACAACACCTTAAATCAGATGGATATTTCCTACTATCTACCTTTTCACCCACAGGTCCAAAGCAGTGCTCTGACCTCAATATAGTGCAATACGATACTGATAAAATTACTCGCCTATTAGGTGCTGATTTTGAACTCATTAAAACCACCCATGAAACCCATCCCCACCCAAATGGTACGACACAGGATTTTAATTATTTTTTATTTCGGACAAAAAAATACCCCAATAAAGGGGTATTTTTTCTATAATGTTAAATAGTCTTAAAATTTAGGACCTGCATTAGCTTGGTCAACAGCTTGCTTTTGACCAAGAATTGCATGTGCCTTAGCAATATTAATAAGCTTAATAGCGCCTACAGTATTACCCTTCTTCTCCAACTTTTTTGCTTTCGCTAAAAGCCCTTTTTTACCACCAATCGTTTTCCAAAGCATACCTGCTTTTTTAGCTTTCTTGATTTCTTTCTTAGCTGCTTTTAAGGCAGACTTATAAGAAGAAGAGCCATCGTTAGAAGCCTTTTTAGCAGCAGGTGCAACCTTGGTTACAGAATAACCACTCTCTGATGCACAACCTACTTGTAGCGATAACGCAAATGCAGTTAATATTGTTATTAATAGTTTTTTCATGTTATTCTCCTATTGTCTGTATTCAGTGCCAGAAACTTCCATACCATTACTCATCACAGTATGGAAAAATTCTAGATTGTTATATTCACTTTTTTGTCTTTTAAATGGTTGTGCACGAACTTGCTTGTTACAACCGCCATAACGACGCTGGATAGTACCAAAGCCATCACCTTTCTTCTTGGCCCATTTACCACGCCACACTGGAAAATGAGTGGTTTGACCCAGTGCGGGTGAAAGTGTATCTCCACGAATACGCTTACCTGCATTATATACATGGCAGTTTGCACAAGATAAATTCAACTGACCCCGTTTGGCGTAGAAGAATTTTTTACCTTCGTTATAAGCTGCTAATGCTTTAGCATCACCTTCTGGAACAATTACATTGATTTTTTGACCTTCAGCAAGTGTGGTTAAGTAAGCCCCCATATAAGCCAACTTACCTTTACCAGAACCAATTTTTTTCTCGCCGTTTTTCACACGACAATTGATAATAGCGCCTTCTAAGCCAACCACTTTACCTTTAGCTGCATCCCATTTTGGATAGTTAGCACGAATATTTTCGTCGCCACCGGGAAAACAGCTTGAGTATGTTTTACCATTTTTAAAAGGTTTTTTCCATAACTTCTCACCTTTTTCCACAAGATCTTCAAATGGAGGCATTTCCATCGCAGCTTCAAACTGCAACATCTTGTCTTTACTCATCGCATAAGGACCTTTAGAAAAGTCATTTAATGACAATTCAGGAAATCTTTTCTTAAAGAAGCCTTGGAAGGCATCAATGTCAGCTTGAACAACTGACGACTGTTGCACCGCAAATGTGGCAGTTGAACTTAATAAAGCCGCTACTGCTACTGTTGTTATTAATTTTTTCATTATTCTCTCCTCAATAAAAACAAGATTACTTAGACTTTGCAGTCTTAGTACCTGTTTTACCTAGATTATCCTTGTATTTAAGTGTGATAGTATCACCTTTAGCACCAGGAACTTTAAACTTAAAGTATGGGTCCTTAGATACTGAACTACCAATATCTGCATTAACCATTTTAGTGCCGTTGTGTAACACGACCATACTCATAATGTGATTTGCAGGCACCAACTTACCTTTCTTCTTACGAAGACCTGTTTCCATCGGGTGTTTAATAAGTGCTTTAATACTAATAACACCTTTTCTAGCCTTTGGCTTTAATTTAATCTTTGCCATAATAATTTTCTCCTAATTAATATATTGAATTAACCGCCGCAGCCGCCAATAGTTACTTTAACTTCTTTCGTTACTTTCGTTGCATGCCCGCCAGCCGTTACTAATGCATCTACTTTAGAGGTCTTACCCATCTTGATACGAGTAGAAACAAAGCCAACTGCACCAGACAAATTAAACGAAGCCGCCAATGGTGTAGTATTGTTACGAACTAAAACAGAAATATTACTCACATCACTCATCTTAGAGGCGTCAATTTCCATTGGAACTACTGCACCGTTTTCAGCAATCTTAGGTGCTTTAAACTTAAATGAACCTGCACCTGCACCTGCTGCACTTGCTTTTGTTTTATTTGACATAGCTTTAAACTCTGCTGAAGCAGCAAAAACTGTTGATGGCATTAATAAGCCTGCACCTACTGCCGTTGCAACGGCAGAACCTGCCATTGCACTTTTTAAAAATAATCTTCTTTTCATTTTATTCTCCTTAAACTATAATGAATGAATATAATCTGTAACCTTGTCAATCTGGTTCTCAGTTAATATTTTGTGCCTACCGAATGGTAACATAACCGAACCTGGCACCTTTACTGTTGCATCCCAAATCTGTGCTCTTAACACAGCCTTACTTGGAAATCTTGCCTTCATTGCAATTAGCGGTGGTGCAATATTACCTGCCTGCGTACCACCTGAAATTGAATGGCAAGCCAAACAATTCCCTAATTTACGATCAAAGGCAATTTCTTGACCTGTCATTGCGTCCTTAGCAATTGCTTCCATTGGAACGACAAATAATGCCGTCAATGTCACAACTGTTGAGACAAAAATGCTTTTCTTCATACTTCTCTCCTCTTATATATAAAAAAAATAAAACCCCTTAGTTAGGTTTGTAAAAACTAACTAAGTTGGCAATAATACACAGATTAAAAACAAATGCAACACTATCATTAAAACATAATATTAACAACTTCTAAACTTGCTCTGCTGCCTTGATAAGTGCACGGGCTTTGTGCATTGTTTCATTCCATTCAGATTGTGGCACTGAATCATAGACAATTCCTGCACCCGCTTGTATATATAGCATTTCATCTTTAATTACAGCAGTGCGAATGGCAATAGCCATATCCATACACCCATGCCAAGAAAGATAACCAATTGCCCCTGAATAAATATTGCGTTTTAATGGCTCGACTTCATTAATAATTTCCATTGCGCGTACTTTTGATGCACCACTTAGCGTGCCGGCAGGAAAAGTAGCTTTCAACACATCAATCGCACTCATTCCCTCTTGCAAAGTACATTCAACATTGGAAACAATATGCATCACATGTGAATAGCGCTCTACCGACATTTTATCTGTCAGTTTAACCGTACCAGTTTTGGCAATACGACCTAAATCATTACGCCCTAAATCAATCAACATTAAATGCTCAGCGATTTCTTTTTCATCTGCCAGTAACTCTTTTTCAAGTGCCAAATCTTCTGCTTTAGTTTTACCCCTGGATCGTGTACCAGCAGCTGGACGCACCGTAGCACGCCTGTCTTTATCAACACGAGTTAGAATTTCAGGTGATGAACCGACAACTGTCATATCGCCTAAATTTAGATAATACATATAGGGGGATGGATTTAGGTGTCGTAATTGACGATAGAGCTCAATTGGCGGTGCACTAAATTTTGCACTTAGGCGTTGTGATGGCACTACTTGCATCACATCACCAGCTACAATATATTCTTGAATTTTTTTAACCGTGGCTTTGTAATTTTCTTCACCAAAACTGGAGACAAAATCGTGTTCACTAAGATTGTCTGATTGATACTCCGACTGGCTCACTGGCACTTGAATACCCGCCGACATTTCATCTAATCGAATTTGTGCCTCTTCATAACTTTGCTTACTTGGGTCAATATGGGTAATTATAAAGGCTTGATTTAGCACATTGTCAAATACCACTAAATCATTTGACACCATCAACAAAATATCAGGTGTACCTAATTCGTCTTTTTTATTAATGTTGGCTAATCTTGGCTCAATATAGCGAATAATTTCATAGCCAAAATAACCCACCAGTCCGCCATTAAAATTTGGCAAAGCGTCAAGTTTTGGCACTTTATATTGGGTTAAATATTGATCAATCCAATTTAATGGGTCTTCCACTTGATGAGATTTAAGTAATTCACCTTGCCGTTCAATTTGAACTTCGTAATCAAACACTTTGATGACATCTTGCACATTCAAGCCAATCATTGAGTAGCGACCCCATTTTTTACCCCCTTCAACTGATTCAAAAAGATAGGAATACGGTGTATCTGCTAAAGTTAAATATAAATTTAACGCCGCATCCGTGCCAACATCAATTTCAAGAGATTTATAAACAGGGATATGGTTATATCCATCTGCTACATATTTATTAAAGGAATCTTTATTCATCTTAGTATTTTAAACCACCAGACGAAAAAAAACCGTACTAATCATTAATACGGTTTTTTTATTTTTAAATGTTAATGCTTGCTATTGTTCAGCGGCCGCTTCCGCTTCTGCTTCTTCAGCAACTTCACTCAACTCAGCCGACAATGCCGCTTCTGCTTCTGCTGTTTGCATAACAGCTTTTTCTGCACGCTTAGCACGGCGTTCTTGATGATGGACAAAGCCTGTACCTGCTGGAATTAAACGACCAACAATAACATTTTCTTTAAGTCCTAACAGGTTATCCACACGACCCGTTGTTGACGCTTCCGTCAATACACGCGTTGTTTCTTGGAACGATGCCGCAGAAATAAACGATTCAGTTGCCAATGATGCTTTAGTAATACCCATCAACAATCTTTGATAAAGTACTGGATCTTTGCCCTGCGCTACTAACTGTTTGTTGGTTTCAATAACACGAGCATACTCAGCAGTTTCACCGTTAACAAACGATGAATCACCCACATCAAGTACTTCTACCTTACGCAACATTTGCTTAACAATCACCTCAATGTGCTTATCGGAAATATTTACCCCTTGTAGGCGATAAACATTTTGCACTTCTTTAACTACATAGTTAGCCAATGCCTCTACACCCAATAAGCGTAGAATATCGTGCGGATTTGATGGCCCATCAGAAATCACATCTCCTTTTTCAACAGTTTCGCCATCGAAAACATTAATTTGACGCCACTTGTGAATCATCATTTCTGTCGTCTCCCCTTCATCCGAAGTAATAATCAAACGGTCCTTAGACTTAGTTGGATTACCAAAACTAATCACTCCTGTTGCTTCTGCAAGCAATGAGTGGTCTTTGGCTTTACGCGCTTCAAATAAGTCAGCAACACGCGGTAAACCACCGGTAATATCACTGGTTTTAGACTGGTCTTTTGGAATTTTTGCCAACACTTCACCTGCGGTAATCATTTGACCATCTTCCAAGGTAATCTTAACTTCTGATGGTAAATAGTGCGTTGACAAGATGATTTCGGTATCTTTTGCATCAACCATTTTAATCATTGGCTTCAAGCCTTTGGCTGCTGATGATCTTTCTGCTTCTTTAATCATTTCGAAGAAGGTTAGTCCTGTTAGCGGGTCAGAATTTTTGTTAACAGTAACACCTTCAACAAAATCAACAAAAACCACACGACCTGCTTGCTCAGAAATAATTGGATGTGTATGCGGGTCCCAATCAGCAACCTTATCTTTTGCCTTCACTTTACCGCCGTCTTTAACATGGGCAATCGCACCATAAGGAATCCTGTAGCGTTCCACTTCTTGGCCTTTCGCATTGCGAACAGTTACTTCAGAAGAACGAGAAATAACCACTAAATCGCCACTCGCATTGGTAATTGATTTAAGGTTTTCAAAATGAACCACACCATCGTTATCAATGTTAATACTGCTCACTGCAGTCGATGCAGAGGCTGCACCACCAATATGGAAAGTACGCATTGTCAGCTGTGTGCCTGGCTCACCAATTGATTGTGCTGCAATAACACCCACAGCCTCACCAACGCCAATTTTGTGACCACGTGCCATATCATTGCCATAACAAGAAGCGCAAACACCGTAGCGTGCGTCACAAGTAATCGCAGAACGCACCTTGATAGACTCTACACCAACTTCGTTAATCTTGTCTGAATCTTCTAAAGTAACCTGATGACCCTTAGGCAATAATACTTCCTTAGAATCTGGCATCATTACATCTTCAGCCATTACTCGACCAAGTACCGCTTGTCCTAAAGTTTGCACAATATTGCCGCCTTCAATGGTGGCTTTCATCATTAAGCCGTTTTCTGTACCACAATCCTCTTCATTAACAACCAAATCTTGCGCAACATCCACCAAACGACGGGTTAAATAACCTGAATTCGCTGTTTTAAGTGCCGTATCGGCTAGACCTTTTCGAGCACCGTGTGTTGAAATAAAGTATTGCATATTGTTCAAGCCTTCACGGAAGTTTGAAGTAATTGGTGTTTCAATAATTGAGCCATCTGGCTTGGCCATTAGACCACGCATACCTGCTAACTGACGCATCTGTGCAGGAGAACCTCTAGCACCAGAATCGGCCATCATATAAACAGAGTTAAATGAAGGCAGTTTTTCAGTTTTTCCTTCAGCATTAACAAAGTCGTCAAAACCAATCTCATCCATCATCGCTTTTGCAACCGTTTCAGAGGTTCTTGACCAAATATCAATCACCTTATTATATCGCTCACCATCAGTTACCACACCTTGTGCATATTGCTTTTGCACTTCTTTCACTTGCGTTTCAGCTTCTTTAATCGTGCCTGCTTTAGAATCTGGAATGGTCATATCATTTGAACAAAATGAAATACCAGATTTGGTTGAGTATTGGAAACCCATATACATCATCTGGTCAGCGAAAACAACGGTGTCTTTGAGTTCTTGTGTTTGGTAGCAAACATGAATCAAGTTAGAAACTACTTTCTTACTAATAGCCTTGTTAATCAAATCAAATGACAATCCTTTCGGCAAAATTCTTGAAAAAATCGCACGACCTACAGTGGTATCAACCACTCGTGTAGTACTTGGTGTATATCTACTCTCGTCTTTTTTATATTCTTGAATACGCAATTTCACTTTTGCATGTAAAGTCGTTACCCCTGCCTCATATGCATTAAGTGCTTCAGTTGGACTGGCAAAAATCATGCCTTCGCCTTGCTGATTAATCATATCACGCGTCATATAGTAAAGACCTAAAATTACATCTTGCGAAGGCACAATGATTGGCTCGCCACTGGCAAGGTGTAAGACATTGTTAGACGCCAACATCAAAGTTCTTGCCTCTAATTGTGCTTCTTCGGATAATGGTACATGTACTGCCATTTGGTCACCGTCAAAGTCAGCGTTAAATGCACCACAAACCAAAGGGTGCAATTGAATTGCTTTACCTTCTATCAATAATGGCTCAAAAGCTTGGATGCCTAAACGGTGTAAAGTCGGTGCACGGTTAAGCATCACTGGATGCTGATGCACGACTTTTTCTAAAATATCCCAAACCACTGCTTCTTCGCCTTCAACCATTTTCTTCGCTGCTTTAATGGTTGAAGCTAAGCTTTGTGAAATCAAACGGTTGTAAACGAACGGTTTAAATAATTCTAATGCCATTTTCTTTGGTAAGCCACATTGGTGTAATTTAAGGTATGGACCACACACAATCACCGAACGACCTGAATAGTCAACGCGTTTACCGAGTAAGTTTTGACGGAAACGACCTTGCTTACCTTTAATCATATCGGCAATTGACTTCAACGGACGACGGTTGTTACCCATCACCGCACGGCCACGACGACCATTATCAATCAATGAATCGACAGCTTCTTGGAGCATACGCTTTTCGTTACGAACGATGATTTCAGGGGCGTCTAACTCTAATAAACGACCTAAACGGTTGTTACGGTTAATCACACGACGATACAAATCATTCAGATCAGAAGTGGCAAAACGACCGCCATCTAACGACACTAATGGGCGTAAATCAGGTGGTAGAATTGGCAATACATTTAATACCATCCACTCAGGTTTGTTACCTGATTGAATCAAAGAATCAATTAACTTCAAACGCTTATTGTATTTTTTAAGTTTGGTCTGACTCTTGGTGTTTAAACTGTCTTCACGAAGATTAGCCGCTTCTTTTTCAAGTTGCATATCCTTTAGAACATCTTGGATTGCTTCTGCACCCATTTTTGCTTCAAATTCATCATCACCGAATTCATCCAAGGCATCAAAATACATTTCTTCCGTCAATAGTTGCTTATGCACTAAGGGGGTGTTACCTGGATCGGTAACCAAAAATGCTTCAAAATATAACACTCGCTCAATATCTTTCAAAGTCATATCCATCAATAGTCCAAGACGCGATGGCAATGATTTTAAATACCAAATATGGGCAACTGGTGCTGCGAGGTCAATATGACCCATGCGTTCACGACGCACTTTGGATAAAGTTACTTCAACGCCACATTTTTCACAAACCACATTGCGGAATTTCATGCGCTTGTATTTGCCGCACAAACACTCAAAATCTTTCATTGGACCAAAAATCTTAGAGCAGAACAAACCTTCGCGTTCAGGCTTAAAAGTTCGATAGTTGATAGTTTCAGGCTTTTTTACTTCGCCATAAGACCATGAGCGAATTTTTTCAGGGGACGCTAAACCAACTCTAATCGCATCAAAATCCTGTTCTTTGTTTTGACTTTTTAAAATATTTAATAAATCTTGCATATTATTTCTCCTAATTAGTGTTGTTCAAGTTCAACATCAATACCCAATGACCGAATTTCTTTAACCAATACATTGAAGGATTCTGGCATTACTGATTCAGTAACATTTACCCCGTCAACAATGCTCTTATACATCTTCGCACGACCAGCAACATCATCCGACTTAACAGTTAGCATTTCGCGCAAAGTGTGTGCCGCACCATAGGCCTCTAATGCCCAAACTTCCATCTCACCAAAACGCTGCCCACCAAATTGTGCTTTACCACTCAATGGTTGCTGTGTGACCAATGAATAAGGACCTGTTGAACGTGCATGCATCTTGTCATCAACCAAGTGATTCAGTTTCAACATGTGCATATAGCCAACGGTAACTGGACGGTCAAATGGTTCGCCTGTGCGACCATCATAAAGTTGTTCTTGTCCCGATTCTGGTAAGCCTGCTAGCTTCAATAATGATTTAATGTCTTCTTCTTTAATGCCATCAAATACAGGGGTTGCCATAGGCACCCCCTCACGAAGGTTGTTTGCTAACTCAATGATTTCTTCATCGCTAAATGACGCCAAGTCTTCTTGCTTACCATGAGAGTTATAAACTTTGTCTAAAAACACTCTGATTTCTTTAACCATTTCGGTGCGTTTTTCATCAAGCATTGCCGCAATCTTATAGCCTAAGCCTTTTGCAGCATAACCTAAATGGACTTCTAATACCTGCCCAACATTCATTCGAGAAGGCACACCAAGTGGATTAAGGACCACATCAATAGTAGAGCCATCTGCAAGATAAGGCATATCTTCTACTGGAGAAACACGGGAAATAACACCCTTATTTCCGTGACGACCTGCCATTTTATCACCGACTTGTAAAGTCTTGCGTGTTGCCACATAGACTTTTACCATCTTCATCACACCTGGTGGCAATTCTGCACCTTCGTCAATCTTTGCTTTTTCATTTTTAAAGTATTCATCAAACTCAACTTGCTTGGCTTTTGCTTGCTTCGCTAATACGGCTACTTCTTTATTAATCGTTGCATCTTTGACTTTAAGTTTTGCAAGGTCTGCGGCTTCTAACGACTTCATATTCTTAGCGCTTAGCTTCTCACCCGCTTTGATACCTGCAGCGGCTTTTGTCAATTCATTGCCTGATAATTTTGAGCGAATACGACGCAGAATATCGCCATCAATAATACCGAATTCATCGTCAATGTCTTTTCTAATTTTTGCCAAACGACTTTCATCAATGCTCACTGCACGCGCATCTTTTTCAACGCGGTCACGAGTAAAGACTTGAACATCGATAACTACGCCTGATTTAGATGCACCAATGCGTAATGAAGAATCTTTCACACTATTGGCTTTTTCACCAAAAATAGCGCGTAATAATTTTTCTTCTGGCGAAAGCACTGTTTCGCTCTTAGGGGTAACTTTACCCACTAAGATATCACCACCTTTAACACGAGCACCAACATAAACAATACCTACTTCATCAAGTTTTGACAAAGCAGATTCGCTCACATTAGGGATATCAGCCGTAATTTCTTCCGAGCCTAAAGTGGTATCTCTTGCGTAAGCTGTCAATTCTTCAATATGAATTGTTGTATAACGGTCTTCTTGAATCACATTTTCAGAAATCAAAATTGAGTCTTCAAAGTTATAACCATTCCAAGGCATAAAGGCAATCTTCATATTCTGACCGAGTGCCAATTCGCCTAAATCCGTTGAAGGACCGTCGGCTAATACATCGCCTGCGGCAATTTTTTCACCCGTTTTGACTAAAGGCTTTTGGTTAATACAAGTGTTTTGGTTAGAACGAGAATACTTAGTTAAGTTGTAAATATCAACACCCAATCCACCTTCTTTTGCTTGCTTAGAATCAACACGAATAACGATACGAGACGCATCTACTGCCTCAACCACACCACCATTTTTAGCTGTTACACAAACACGCGAATCAGTCGCTACAACACGCTCAATACCTGTTCCCACTAACGGCTTTTCAGCACGCAATGTTGGCACCGCTTGGCGTTGCATATTTGAACCCATTAATGCACGGTTAGCATCATCGTGTTCTAAAAATGGAATTAATGACGCTGCTACTGATGAGATTTGCTTAGAGTCAATGTCAATTAAAGTTACATCTTCAGAATTCACCAAAACAAATTCATTTTTATGACGACAAGAAATCAAATCATCAGTCAATTTACCTTTTGCATCAACACCGGCATTTGCCTGTGCAATGGTGTGTGCAATTTCATCAATCGCAGATACATAAATAATTTTAGAGGTTACTTTACCGTTTTTAACAACTTGATATGGCGTCTCTAAGAAACCATAATTATTAGTTTTCGCATAAACCGCCAAGGTGTTAATCAAACCAATATTTGGCCCTTCTGGAGTCTCAATCGGGCATAAACGACCATAGTGTGATGGATGCACATCACGCACTTCAAAACCAGCGCGTTCACGCGTCAAGCCGCCTGGGCCTAAGGCAGAAATACGACGCTTATGTGTTACGCCTGAAAGTGGATTTACCTGATCCATAAACTGCGATAACTGTGAAGAGCCAAAGAATTCTTTAACCGCAGCAGAAACTGGGTTTGAGTTAATCAAATCTTGTGGGGTTAATTCATCCGTTTCCGCCAAGTTTAAACCTTCTTTGACTGCTTTTTCAACACGCACCAAACCAATTCTAAATTGGTTTTCAATCATTTCACCGATTGCTCTAACGCGTCTATTTGCCAATGTATCAACATCATCAACAGAATCTTTACCGTCTTTAATATCAATCAATAGTTTGACCACATTCAAAATATCGTCATTAGTCAAAATGTGCTCGCCTTTTTCAGATTCAATGCCTAAACGACGATTAAGTTTCATACGACCCACTTTAGATAAGTCGTAACGGTCATTTTTGAAGAATAGATTCTTAAACAATAAGTTTACTGCATCTTCCGTTGCTGGCTCACCTGGACGCATTACATGATAAATTGACATACGCGCTTCAATTTCAGTTTGCACTTCATCTAAACGTAAGGTGTTAGAAATATAAGCACCCGTCTCAGATTCGTTAATATAAATCAATTCAAGTTTTTTAACTTTATTCGCTATAATTAATTCTAAAGTTTCTTCATCAATAACCGTATTAGCAGCAATTAAAATTTCGCCTGTTTCCTTGTCAATCACATCTTGAGAAATCACTTTATCCAATAAATAATCCAATGGAGTATTCATTGATTTAATATTGGCTTTCTCTAAAATCTTAGTATGCTTAGCAGTAATACGACGACCTGTTTCGACCACAACATCTTTACCAGAGAGTATATCAAACTCAGCTATCGTACCACGCAACTTAGTCGGAGATAAATCAATATCGCAAGATTTTGCCTTCAGTTTAACATTAACTTTTTCAAAGAAAGTATCCAATATTGTTGTTGAATCAAGACCCATTGCGCGCAATAAAGTCGTTATAGGTAATTTACGGCGACGGTCAATACGCACATATAAGTGTGCATGATGGTCAAATTCAAAATCCAACCAAGAACCACGATAAGGAATAATGCGTGATGAGAATAAAATCTCACCAGAAGAGTGTGTTTTACCTTTATCATGTTCAAAAATCACACCTGGAGAACGATGCAGTTGAGAAACTACAACTCGTTCAGTACCATTAATTACAAAAGTGCCTGTGTCTGTCATCAATGGTAATTGGCCAAGATAAACATCCTCTTCAATGACTTGTTTTATTTTGCGTTTTTTCTTAAGTGTTGAACCGTTCTTATCAAATAAAACAAGGTTTAATTTAACCCGCAAGATTGAAGCAAAAGTAACGCCACGCAATTTACATTCTTCGACATTAAATTTTGGCTCTTGTA
This sequence comes from Candidatus Thiodubiliella endoseptemdiera, assembly GCF_964212635.1. NCBI lineage: Bacteria > Pseudomonadati > Pseudomonadota > Gammaproteobacteria > Pseudothioglobaceae (SeqCode) > Candidatus Thiodubiliella > Candidatus Thiodubiliella endoseptemdiera. The sequence goes on along the minus strand of NZ_OZ156463.1, from coordinate 1,504,362 downwards.
ATTCATAATCAACATATTCAATCTCTGCATAACCATTGTTCGCAGTGATTGGGAATACAGATTGAAAAACTGCATGTAAACCAACATCCTCTTTATCTTTTTTACCCTCTTGGATAAAGCCGTTAAATGATTCAATTTGGATAGCCAATAAATCTGGTTCCGTTAAGATTGATTCTCTTGAGCCAAAATTATTTCTAATTCGTTTTTTTTCAGTAAATGAATAAGCCATAGCACCTCACATATTTAATCTTACAATTTAACAATTTTTAAAAGACAATATATTAATAAAGTCTTCTAACTAATAGGGTCAGTCTATAAAAAGTTATAGACTGATAAAAACACCAAAATCCCCTTGCGGAGATTCTAGTATTTAGTAGAACTAATTACTTAAGTTCTACAGTAGCACCAGCTTCTTCAAGCTGCTTTTTAACATCTTCAGCTTCAGCTTTAGATGCACCTTCTTTAATTGCTGCAGGCGCTGCTTCAACCATATCTTTAGCCTCTTTAAGGCCTAGACCAGTGATACCACGAACTGCTTTAATAACGGCAACTTTCTTCTCACCAAAGCTCGTCATTACTACATCAAACTCATCTTTCTCTTCTGCTGCTGCACCAGCGTCGCCCGCTGCTGCTACAGGTGCTGCTGCTGCTGCCGCTGCAGATACACCGAACTTCTCTTCCATTGCAGAAACTAATTCTACAACATCCATTACTGACATATCAGCAATTGCATTTAAAATATCTTCATTGGTAATCTTAGCCATGATATTTACTCCTTTTTATTTATATTATTATTGTTTTTGTTGTGCCACTGCTGAAACCACGCGAGTGATTTGACCTGGGACATCATTAAGACTCCTTGCCAATTTCTCTACTGGTGCCAACATCAATGCCATAACTAAGCTAATCGCTTGGTCTTTGGTTGGTAAGGCTGCGATACGCTTCAGTTCACTTGCCTCTACAAAGTCACCTGAAACCCCCAGACCTTTAACAACTAAATCTTCATTTTCTTTTATGAAATCGTTAAATACGCGTGCCACTGCACCTGGATCTTCTTGTGAAAAACCAAGAACCACAGGCCCACTTAACACAGGCATAACACATTCACATGTCGTATCCACTAATGCTCTTTTTGCCAATGAATTCTTTACAACGCGTAAAGAAACACTTGCATTCATCGCACTAGCTCGAAGATTAGTCATTTGCTCAACTGTCAAACCACGATACTCAGCTACGCCAACAGCAATACTACCCTCAGCGAGTGTATTTACTTGTTTGACAACAACTTTTTTTGCTTCAAGATTTAGAGCCATTTTGCCTCTCTCCTATAACAGTTTAAAAAGAAAGTTATAAAATTATAACTTTCGCCCTTAGAGTACTTTCATACCCTCTACATAGGCCGACTGTACTACCAATCAATTAAACAAATACTCCAAAAGGAATATTTGCACCTATGGTCTTTGAGGTCATAGAACAATCTAAATCCAAGACCCGAAAGAATTTTTTTTTGGTTAATTAAGTATCAACCGATGCTAAATCAACACTGATACCTGGACCCATTGTTGATGAAACATTTAATCTTTTAAAATAAATACCTTTTGCAGAACTTGGCTTGGCTTTTTTCAATGCACCCATAAGGGCATTGATATTTTCAGCCAATGCTTCTGGTGTAAATGAAGCTTTACCAACGCCAGCATGAATAATTGCAGCCTTATCCGTGCGATAACGCACTTGGCCTGCTTTTGCATTGTTCACGGCAGTTGCAACATCAGGTGTTACTGTGCCTACTTTAGGATTAGGCATCAAACCACGAGGACCCAATACTTGGCCTAAACGACCAACAACACCCATTGCATCTGGGGAGGCAATCACGACATCGTAGTTAAGGTCACCATCTTGCATAGTTTTCATTAAGTCTTCCATACCGACCACATCAGCGCCTGCTGCTTGTGCTTTTTCCACATTATCGCCTTGTGTGAATACTGCAACACGAACTAATTTACCAGTTCCGTTTGGCAATACCACTGCACCGCGCACATTTTGGTCAGATTTACCAGCATCAACACCTAAGTTAATACTCACATCAATAGACTCATCAAACTTAGCAGTTGAGCAGTCTTTTAATAAAGTTAACGCCTCAATGATTGAATACTGTTTACCAATTTCAACTTTCACTGCGATGTCTTTTTGTTTTTTAGTTAATTTAGTCATCTACCTAACCCTCCACTTCAATACCCATTGAACGGGCTGTACCTGCGATAATACTTATTGCTGCATCCATATCATTTGCATTTAAATCTTTCATTTTAATTGTTGCAACTTCTTCTAATTGAGCACGAGTAATCTTGCCAACTTTTTCAAGATGTGGCACACCACTACCTTTTTTAATGCCCGTTACCTTTAGAATTAACAAAGCTGCTGGTGGCGTCTTAGTAATAAATGTGAAACTACGGTCGCTATAAACCGTAATAACCACTGGCACTTTCATACCTTTATCAATATCTTGAGTTGAAGCGTTAAACGCTTTACAGAAATCCATAATATTCACACCATGCTGACCCAGTGCTGGACCTACTGGCGGTGAAGGATTTGCTTCTTGTGCTGGAATCTGCAGCTTGATATATGATTCAATTTTTTTAGCCATTTTTTATCTCCTTATGGGTACAAACGCTTAATTCAAAACTAAGCTTCCCTGTTAAATCAGCCCGAAAGCTCTATTTTTAAGTCTTCGTTACTTGCGAAAACTCTAATTCTACTGGAGTAGTGCGTCCAAAAATTAACACCTCTACTTTCAGTAAATTCTTTTCATAGTCAACCGCTTCTACAGTGCCGTTAAACTCATTAAATGGTCCATCAATAACCAAAATCTCTTCACCTGGCTGATAAGCCACTTTAGGCTTAGGCTTGTCTGCACCTTCCTGAACACGCGCCATAATTTTATCAACTTCACGCTGAGTAATTGGTGATGGCTTGCCTGAAACGCCGCCAATAAAACCAATCACATTCGTGGTGTTTTTTACTGCCAACCAACTTTTCTCAGTAAGTTCCATATGAATTAACATATAGCCTGGGAAAAACTTGCGTTCTGCTGTTTTTTTCTGACCGTCTTTAAGCTCTACTACCTGCTCAGTTGGAATCATAATCTCGCCGAGTACTTCCGTTAGACCTTCTCTCTCAACTGACTCTTCAATCGCAAGTTTTACTTTCGCTTCATAACCGCTTCTTGCGTGAAGTACATACCATCTCTTAGACATCTTATAATCCCTTTTAATTTGTTAATAGTTGAACGGCCCAAGTAAAAAACGCATCAACAATCCATAAGAAAATAGCGACAATAACCACTGCCACCATAATCATACCGGTTGTCTTAATCGTCTCATCCTTAGTTGGCCAAACAACTTTGCGTAATTCAATTTTTGTTTCTTTGAAGAACACATTTAAGCGAATGCCCTGTGGTGATTTAAAAAATACAAATCCTGCTAACACCAAACCCACAAGTAAAACTAACACCTTGTAAAGCGTTGTATTCAACGCCAATGGGTCTAAATAAAAAAGCACAAGCGAGCCTATAACAATAAGGATTGATACTATTGACCCTATTAATGACTCCGCTTTAACTTGACTTTCTTTATTTTTACTCACATTACATCCTTTAATATGGCAGGCAAGGAGGGCCTCGAACCCCCAACCAACGGTTTTGGAGACCGCCACTCTACCAATTGAGCCACTTGCCTAAGTTAAGAATGCCTATATCAATCAAATAACGACTAAAGACATTCTTATTAAGGCTCAAAATATCTGAGCCAGTTTATTCTTCCTTAATCCGTCACCTTAGCAACAACACCCGCACCAACCGTGCGACCCCCTTCTCTAATTGCAAATCTTAAACCGTCTTCCATTGCAATTGGTGATAATAACTCTACTTCCATCTTAACATTATCACCTGGCATAACCATTTCTACATCTTTTGGTAATTGACAAGCACCTGTTACATCGGTTGTTCTAAAATAAAATTGTGGACGGTAGTTGTTAAAGAATGGCGTGTGTCGTCCACCTTCATCTTTGCTAAGTACATATATTTCTGCTTCAAACTTTGAATGTGGCTTAATTGAACCAGGCTTAGCCAATACTTGACCTCGTTCTACATCTTCTCGTTTTGTACCTCTTAGAAGAACGCCAACATTGTCACCTGCTTCTCCTGAGTCTAATAACTTACGGAACATTTCAACACCTGTACAGGTTGTTGTTTGTGTGTCTCTAATGCCAACGATTTCAATTTCATCGTTGACATTGACAATACCTGCTTCAATACGGCCTGTTACTACAGTACCACGACCAGAGATTGAGAATACATCTTCAATTGGCATAATAAAATCTTTATCCGTATCTCGTTTAGGTGTAGGAATATACGAATCTAGCGCTTCAACTAACTTAATAATTGAAGGTACGCCAATATCTGAAGTATCGCCTTCTAATGCTTTAAGTGCAGAACCGAAGATAACTGGAGTGTCATCACCTGGGAAGTCGTATTCAGTAAGCAGTTCACGGATTTCCATTTCAACTAATTCTACTAATTCTTCGTCGTCAACCATATCTGCTTTGTTCATATAAACAAGAATGTATGGAACACCTACTTGCTTAGACAAAAGGATATGCTCACGAGTTTGAGCCATTGGACCGTCTGTTGCAGCAATAACGATGATGGCGCCATCCATTTGAGCAGCACCCGTAATCATATTTTTGACATAGTCAGCGTGTCCTGGGCAATCAACATGGGCATAATGACGACTCTCTGATTCATATTCTACATGGGCGGTTGAAATGGTAATGCCGCGTTCTCTTTCTTCAGGTGCATTATCAATATCTGCATAATCGTTAAATTCACCGCCGTTTACTTCTGCCATTACTTTGGTCATGGCTGCTGTTAGAGTTGTTTTGCCGTGGTCAACATGGCCGATTGTGCCAACATTGACATGGGGTTTGGTTCTTTCGAATTTTTCTTTTGACATTTTATTTTCCTCTTATTTATTACAAATTAATGGAGCTCACCAGCGGATTTGAACCGCCGACCTCTTCCTTACCAAGGAAGTGCTCTACCGACTGAGCTAGGTGAGCGCAACCTCTTTCACTATGGAGCGGGTAACGAGAATCGAACTCGTCTCATTGGCTTGGAAGGCCAAGGTAATACCAATATACGATACCCGCAAATCCTTTTCGCTTTTTGGTGGAGGGGGAAGGATTCGAACCTTCGAAGGCGGAGCCGACAGATTTACAGTCTGTTCCCTTTGGCCACTCGGGAACCCCTCCCCAAAAAACAATCCGCTATTATCCCATAACTTGCTATGGGTAAACAAGTTTTTTTATGAAATAAATACACTCGGAATCAAAGGCGTGAAACACCGCTCAAAACCGCCGCATCAAACACAGCTTTTGGCACGACAGAAATTAATCTTTTGTCAAATGGTTTTGGGATAATGTAATCCTTACCAAAACTAATGGCATCAACATTATAAACTTCTAAAACTTCCTGCGGGACATCAAGTTTTGCCAAGTCTTTAAGCGCGTGTACAGCGGCAATTTTCATTTCTATATTTATCTCTTTCGCTTTTGCATCTAACGCCCCTCTAAAAATAAAAGGAAAACCCAAAACATTATTAACTTGGTTTGGATAATCACTGCGTCCCGTTGCCATAATCAAATCATTGCGTACCGAATTGGCATCTACAGGGGAAATTTCAGGGTCAGGATTTGATAAGGCAAAAACAATCGGATTATCCGCCATTGATTTTACCATCTTCTTAGACACTAAATTTGCCGAGGCTACGCCCACAAAAACATCACAGTCTTGCATCGCCTCTGCCAAAGTTTGCTTGCCTAAATCATTTGCATAAGCCGATTTTTCTTGACTTAAATTCTTTCTATTTGGCGTTACCACGCCCTTAGAATCCACCAATAAAATATTAGATTTTTTAAAACCTAATTCACATAACAAATTAAGTGTTGCAATACCTGCCGCACCTGCACCAAGGCAAGTAAGTGTAATATTTTCCAAGGTTTTCCCTTGAATTTCTAATGCATTTAAAAGTCCAGCGGCAATAATAATTGCCGTCCCATGTTGGTCATCATGAAAAACAGGAATATCTAGCGCTTCAATTAGTTGCTTTTCAATTTCAAAACAACGCGGTGCAGAAATATCTTCCAAATTAATTCCACCAAAAGTTGGGGCAATATTTTTCACTGTTTGCACAAATTCATCCACCTCTTGCGTATCCACTTCAATGTCAAATACATCCACATCTGCAAACTTTTTGAACAAGACTGCCTTACCTTCCATCACTGGCTTTGACGCCAAAGGCCCAACATTTCCTAAACCCAATACCGCAGAACCATCTGATATCACTGCCACTAAATTAGATTTAATTGTATAGTCATTCACCAATTCTGGATTTTTAACAATTTCCCTAACAGGTGCCGCCACCCCTGGCGTATAAGCCAATGACAAATCCTCTTTAGTTTCCAGAGATTTATGCGAAGTGACAATCAATTTTCCTGGTCGATTGCCCTTGTGATAATCCAATGCTGCTTGATGTAATTCTGAACTCATATATTGACACTTATTTAATAATGATAAAACGCAAAAAATTATACAAGATAGCGACTTATGTAAAGTTAATAATAAAAGTGTTAAAAAGTGGAATAAAGTGGTATATAATGTTTATTTATACATAAAAAAAAGGGGGGCTATGCAACTAAAAAAATCAATTATTATTGGGATTTTGTCTACTGTTTCACTAAGCTCATTAGCATTAATGGGTAGCCAACAGGCACAAACTAATAATTTAAAACCCTTTCTTGTTATTGGTATTGTTACTCTCATTCTTGGTGCAATAGCAACTTACCAGAAATATTTACAACAGCATTAATATTGAGTTATGTTTCGTGGGGTTCATAATTTAGCAATTGATGTCAAAGGAAGATTAAAAATCCCAACGCGTCACCAAATGCAAATTAACAAACTTTGTGCGGGCAAGATGGTACTCAGTATTCACCCAGATGATGCATGTTTATTGCTTTATCCTTTACAAGAATGGTTGATACTTGAAGAAAAAGTCAGTGCCCTGCCATCTCTCAATGTCCACACCAAACGCCTAAAACGCAAACTCATCGGTCACGCAACCGACTGCGAGTTAGACAATGCATCGCGTATTCTTATCCCTGCTACACTTAGGGGATACGCAGAAATTGACAAAAAAATAATTATGAGTGGACAAGGGCATAATTTTGAATTATGGGATGAAAATGCGTGGCATAAACAACTCGCCAATCTCGACTCACTCAGCAAAGAAGAATCCATCCCAGATGAGGTTAGTCAGTTGTCATTGTGACCAGTAACCATCACCAATCAGTGATGTTTAATGAGTCTATCAAAGGCTTAGCAATCAAAAATAATGGCATTTATATAGACGCCACTTTTGGCAGGGGTGGACACACACAAGGCATTTTGGATCAATTAGGTGACGACGGCAAAGTTATCGCTTTCGACCAAGACATTACCGCCATTGATTATGCCCAACAATATTTTAACGATGCACGATTGGAAGTGATTCACAGTCCTTTTGCCAATATGCGTACAATTCTTAGCAAAAAGAATCAACTCGGAAAAATCAACGGTATTTTAATGGACCTTGGCGTTTCATCACCGCAACTTGACAATGCAGAACGCGGTTTTAGTTTTAACGCCGAGGGTCCTTTGGATATGAGAATGGACCAAACCGTTGGTATCAGTGCATCTGAGTGGCTCGCAACCACGAATGAAACTGAGATTGCCAATGTCATTTACCAATTTGGCGAAGAACGCAGAAGCCGACACATTGCCAGTGCCATCAAACAATTTCAAGCAGAAACCCCCCTAGAAACTACCCTACAACTTGCCAATATCGTCGCAAGCGTTGTTAAAACAAAAAAAAACAAACACCCTGCTACCCGTACTTTTCAAGCTATTCGTATTTTTATCAATCAAGAACTCGAACAACTTTCCGACACACTCGAACAAACACTTGACATTCTTGCCCCCAAAGGTCGCCTGTCAATTATCACTTTTCATTCCATCGAAGACCGTATCGTCAAACAATTCATTCAAAAAAAATCCAAGCAAAGGCAATTACCCAAAGGTTTACCAATTATGAATAACGAAACTGAGAAAATGCCACTCAAAGATTTAGGGAAAAGTTTTGCCAGTACAAAAGAAATTGACAACAGCCGTCGTTCAAGAAGTGCAATATTACGCATCGCTGAAAAGACACTTATATGCTAAAAATAACCCTTAATCGTGTTAGTATATTACTTGCTTTGTCCATTGTTGTCTTGTCTTTTTTAACAATTTTTTGGCACCATCAAAGTCGTGTACTTTTCAAAATCACTAACTCTGTGCAAAAAACTAATCAAGCAATCATCGCAAAACAAAAACAGCTGCTGAGTGAATATTTTGAACAAACAAGCGGTAGCAAAATTCAAACAAAGGCTACTAGCCAATTGCGTATGCATCTCCCCACCAAAGTGAGAGAACTAACTCTATGACAGCCAAATTCAAAGCACTTTTCCAAATTTCTAGAACACAGCATTATTCAAGCCGACAAAGCATTGTCCAATGGGTTTTTATTATACTTATCTGCGGTTTTGGTTACCGAATTATTAGCATTCACCAATTAGATGCTGGCAATATTACTTTACAAGAAAGAGGCGACAAACAAGCGTATAAAGAATTTAAATCCACCGCCCGTCGTGGTAACATTTTAGATAGAAATGGTGAAATACTTGCCAGCAGTTTGATTTTGAAAAAGGTAAACCTTGATTCAACCCAAATTCAACCTATCTTTATCCCAAAACTCGCTAAAGCGTTAGAAATGTCAGAAATAGAACTGCGAGCAAAAATTGAGCAAAAATTGAGCAGGCAGGCAGGCAGAAAAAATTTAATACTTCAAAAAAATATTTGGCTCAACAGCCCAATTCTCAAAAAATTGGAAAAACTGAAAAAGGCCAAATTAAAAATTTGCAAAACCAATAAAAAACAAAAAAAAGTCTGCAAAGACGAAAATATACATGGTGTCAGACTGCAAACAGACACCCGCAGATACTATCCAAAATCCGCTTCATTAGCCCCGTTGATTGGTCGCGTCAATCACAAAAGAATAGGAGTTTCTGGACTTGAAGGTGAATTTGAACCAGTACTTGCTGGGCAAAATGGGATTAAAACTATGCATTTTAATCACACTTCGCCAACAGAATATTTTAGTCCCGTGGTAAAAACAGAACTCAAACATGGCAATGACATCACCCTAACCATTGACTCTAATATCCAATTCCACACCTACGCTGCCGTCAAAAAATCCGTTGAAAAACACGAAGCTGGTTCTGGCTCTGCCATAATCCTCAATCAAGATGGTGAAATTTTGGCACTCGCCAACTACCCTGCCGATGACCCAAATGATAAAACTGTTTACCACGCAGAAAATTATCGCAACCATGTACTGTCAGACAAAATTGAGCCTGGTTCAACCATGAAGCCATTCACTATGCTTTTGGCATTAGATAAAGGGAAAATTACTGCCACTGATGATGAAAAAATTGATGTTAGCAAGCGTATTGGTCACATTAAGCCCGATGGTAAATATTTTCAGATGACTATAAAAAAGATTTTGCAAAAATCCCACAATCTTGGCACCGTCAATGTCTCTGAACGATTAACCAAAGAAGATATGTATACTACTTGGGACAAATTAGGTTTTGGTCGCCCGCTCGGACTCATCCCCAGCATTGAAACTCCCGGCACTTTAAGACCTCCAAATTCATGGTCAACTGCAGCCAAACGCACTTTGTCTTACGGCTATGGTCCAATGCAAGCCAATTTGGCACAACTCGCTCGAGCCTATTTAGTTTTTGCCAATGATGGTAATATTCCCCCGCTCAAATTAGTCAAAGGCGTCAGTTCCTACGAAGAGAAAAGACAAGTTTTTAGTAAAGAATCAACTCATAAAATTGCCAATTTACTTGATGCAGTTGTATCGCTCAAAGGCTCTGGTTACCGTGCAAGAATCAAGGGCTACAATATTGCTGGAAAAACAGGCACTGCAGAAATGGTAGTTGATGGAAAATACAACAAAGACGGTGCAAAACGCACTTTCTTCGCTGGCTTTGTCCCCGTCAAAAATCCAAAATATATTATGGTTGTCAGGCTCGACCATCCAAAAAAATGCTATGCCTACTACAATCCAAAAATAAAAATCTCCTGCGAAGGCTCCAACTCTGCAGCAATGGTATTCAAAGACGCCATGCAAAATATCCTAAACAGCGACCAATCTATCAAAATTTTGGCTAAGAAATAAGGTTTTATTAAGATATAGAGACCTTTGCATAAATAGGGATGATTAGCAAAATGACAGATTTTATTAAATTGTAAATTTTTTAAATCCACTCCTAGCAGGGCTAAGGGTGTTTTTAAAAAGTTTGTAATTTGATGAAAGATGGCGTTTTGATGATTATTCATATTTATGCAAAGGTCTCATAAAGTAATCTATAAACTTTACAATTTACTTGATAGAACACTTATTTTTAACTTTGCTTTTCTGAATGCCTTCCATCACAAGTCGTTGTGCCTCTAAGGTGTTGGCGTTTGATATTGAACTTTTTACTTTTGCACTTGCTTGGGATTTTTCGGCTGTATTTAGGGCGGATTGGAATTCGTCTCGAGCTTGGTTTTCGCTTAAATGGGGGGTGAGTACGCAAAGCTCTTGTAGGCGTTTATAGACGCCTTGCTTGGATTTAAAGGGTTTGATTAAATCTTCTTGGGTGATGTCTTCGTCAATTTCGGCTGAGCGTACTAACTCTAATAATACTTCTGATTTTTCAATATTGCGTACTCGCACTTCAACGGTGCCGTCGGAAAGTGATGGGTAATTCAATAGCAGGCTAATCATTTTTGCCATTGAGGCTTTAACCGATTTATTTTCTTTCGGAGCGGGGCTAAAATCGGAGTAATCTCCTTCAAAATCTGGCATTGAAGGTTCGTAGTCCATTTCAACTGGTGCTTGCATTTGTATATTTTCTGCTTGCCTGTCAAAGACGATTTGAACTTGCTCAACACTTTGTCCTACTTCCTGTGCGACACCTTCAATAAGTTGTTGTTGGTAAACATCGTAAGTGACTTGAGTAATCAATATTGAAACTTTTTCTAGGAATAAAGTTTTGCCTTCAATGGTGTTAAAGTCAACTTCTGCTTTTGCTTTGATGTGATCAAATAGGAATTTTGAGAGTGTTTGTGCTTTTTCAATGCGTTTTTCAAAGTTGCTTGCCGATTCTTTTTTCACCAGAGTATCTGGGTCTTCACCATCGGGTAGGAATAAAAATTTAATCAGTAAACCCGATTTAATTATCGGCAGGGCAATTTTCAGGGCTTTCCAGGCGGCAGATCGTCCTGCGTCGTCGCCGTCAAAGCAGAAAACAATGGTTTTGGTGGTGCGGGCTAATATTTGTAGGTGGTCGGGGCTGGTGGCCGTGCCTAAGGTTGCCACTACTTTGGTGATACCTTCTTCGTGCAGTGCAACTACATCCATATAGCCTTCGACTACTAAAATGTAGTCCATTGTGCGTGAGTATTTACGGGCGTGATGTAGCCCGTAAAGTTCTTTTGATTTAAAGAAAATTGGGCTTTCTTGTGAGTTGAGGTATTTTGCTTTTACGTTTTTATCAAATGCCCTACCACCAAAGGCAATCACATTGCCTCTGCTGTTTTGAATGGGGAACATTAAGCGGTCATGGAAAAAATCGTAGTCGCCATATTCGCCAGTTTTGACCAATCCCAATGCTTTTAAATCGGTAACATCTTGCTCAGTATTTTCAAAGTTCGTTAGCAAATCTTTATTACCTGGCGTAGCAAAACCTAAGCCAAAACGCCTGGCAATTTCGCCACTAATACCGCGTTCTTTTGCGTAATTGACGGCTTTGGTTTTGGCAAGTGAGCTTTTCAATTGTTGCTGATAAAACTCGCTAACTTTTTCAGATAACGCACGATAGCGTTCTAAACTAGGGTCGGCAGGCTTGCCACTTTTATCATATTCAATTTTGAGTCCAAATTCATTGGCAATGGTTTCAACGGCTTCCACAAAACTGGCGTTTTCATATTTTTCTATGAACTTAATTGCACCGCCACTCTCACCGCATTTGAAACAGTGATATAATTGCTTTTGACTATCAACAGAAAAGTTGTTATTTTTACCTCCGTGAAATGGGCAAGGTCCACGATAGCCACTGCCCATTTTTTTGAGCGTCAAGCGTTTACTAATCAAATCAACAATGTCAATTTGATTGGGTAAATCGTTAAGAAAATTTTGATTGATGTAAGGCAAATTTTTAACCTAAATAAAATAGAATAAAAAAACCATTTTAATGAAAAAACAAACTTTTTATCATCCTAAATTTATCCCAACTTGGATTTTAATTTCTTTAATGAAATTAGGTGCACGACTTTCATTTAAAACGCAAGTGGCAATGGGAAAAGTGATGGGGCGTATTCTGTATCGGGTATTGGGCAAATTTAGACGGATTGCATTAATTAATATTACTCGTTGCTTTCCTGATAAAAATCAAACTGAGGTTAAACAATTAACCAAACAACATTTTGAGTCTATTGGTATCGCTTTTTTTGAATCTTCTAACTGCTTTTATTTAGACAGCACCAAACTCAAACAGCGATATAACATCAATAATGCCCATATTTTAGAAGAAGCTTTGGCACAGAAAAAGAAGGTAATTTTATTAGTGGGGCATTTCACTACGATGATGTTAGCAGGCAGGATGTTGCTGCAAAATTTTGAATTTGCCGATGTTTATCGTCCGCAAAATAACGCATTATTTGATGCGGAAATGACACAGCAATTTATCAAACATGGCTCAACGATGATTAAAGCCAATGATTCAAGAGCGTTAATCAAAATACTCAAATCAGGACTGCCTATTTGGTATGCGCCCGATCAAGATTTAGGTAAAAAGCGTTCGGTGTTTGTCCCATTTTTTGGCATACAAACTGCCACCATTAATGCTACCGCAAAATTAGCAAAGATTGATAACACTGTGGTTATTCCGCTCACTTTCTCGCGTAAAAAATTGGGCTATGAATTGAATTTTTCTTATGCAATAGAAAATTATCCAACAGCAAATGACACAGAAAACGCCACAACTACCAATCAAATATTAGAGCAACAAATACTACAAGCACCCGAACAATATTTGTGGATTCATCGTCGTTTTAAAAGTCGCCCGAATAGTGAAGAGAGTTTTTACTAAAAGAGTATCAACCTAAATTCAATTAGCGTATAATTGCCTCTTTTATATTTTTAGCAAAAGAAACATTATTATGTCAATTGATACACAAGCAATCATCAAAGAATATCAAACTGCGGAAGGCGATACGGGTTCTACTAATGTTCAAGTCGCCTTATTAACGGCTCGCATTAAGCATTTAACTGAGCATTTTAAAACACACAAAAAGGACCACCACTCAAGAAGAGGTTTATTGCATTTAGTTTCTCAGCGCAAAAAATTATTGACTTACCTCAGAGGTAATAATGCTCCTGCTTATTCAGATTTAATTTCTCGCTTAGGTCTTAGAAAATAATTCCTTAGTAAGAAATAAAAAAAGCCCCATTTTTGGGGCTTTTTTGTGCCTAATTTTCGTTAAAATACCCTTATGGAACTCTCTCCCACTTATCAAAAAATTAACGATTTAATTCAGCGTTCCACTGCTTTGTCTCAGCATCTTAATTTAGAAGAAAAGCGTGGTCGTCTTGAAGAAGTGCTATTAGAAATGGAAAACCCTAATGTTTGGTCTAATCCAGAAGTGGCACAAGCACTCGGCAAAGAAAAATCAACCTTAGAATCGATTTGCCAGACTTTTAATAACGCAGATGCGATTTTAGAAGATGCTAAAGAACTGCTAGATATGGCACAATCTGAAAATGATGAAGACACTGCTAACAGTGTGATTACTGATTTGGAAACAATTGAAATTTCCATTGCGAAGTTAGAATTCCAAAGAATGTTCAGTGGCAAACTGGATATGAACTACGCTTACTTGGATATTCAATCTGGCTCAGGTGGTACAGAAGCCCAAGACTGGGCAGAGATGGTGCTACGAATGTATTTGCGCTGGGGTGAAAAACACGGTTTTAAAGTCAAACTCATGGAAGTTTCAGCTGGCGAAGTGGCTGGTATTAAATCTGCTACCATTCATTTTGAAGGAGAATACGCCTTTGGCTGGCTCAGAAGCGAAATTGGTATCCATCGCTTAGTACGCAAATCTCCCTTCAATGCTAACGGCAAACGCCACACCTCTTTTTGCTCTGTATTTGTATCGCCCGAGATTGACGATAAGATTGATATTGAAATCAAAAAAACCGACATTCGTATTGACACCTATCGTGCTAGTGGTGCTGGCGGTCAGCATGTTAATAAGACTGATTCGGCTGTACGCCTCACCCACTTGCCCACCAACACCGTAGTGCAATGCCAAGATGGACGCTCACAACATGCCAATAAAGACCAAGCGATGAAACAACTCAAATCCAAACTTTATGAATTAGAAATGCAAAAACGCAATAGTGAAAATCAAGAAACCGAAGACGCTAAATCTGACATTGGCTGGGGCCATCAAATTCGTTCTTATGTATTGGACCAATCTCGCATCAAGGACCTACGCACAGGGGTTGAATCATCTAATACACAAGATGTCTTAGATGGCAACTTAGATAAATTTATTGAGGCAAGTTTAAAAGCGGGATTATAGCTTTCTTTGTTTTTGGTAACTTTTACCCCATTTTTCTAACGATAAAATCGTATTTTTAAGTGATTCCCCCTGCTCCGTAAAACTATACTCAACCTTAGGTGGCACAACTTTATACACTTTTCGATGAATTAAACCATCACTTTCAAGCTCTCTTAATTGCTTGGTAAGCATTCTTTGTGTAATATTTGGCATAATTTTTTTTAACTCGCCAAATCTTTTTTTACCATCAATTAGATGATAAAGAATGACGCCCTTCCATTTTCCACCAATTAAACTAAGTGTTAGCTCTACAGGGCAATTTTCACCTCTTTTTTCATTTTTTTTCATAGTCCGCCCCTCCCTTTAGTATATTAAATGATACTATATGCCAATTATGTGCCTACTTGACAATAATATACTATATATTATAACATAGCGTTTTTAAATTTAATTAAGGAGAGACCTTTGCATAAATATGAATAATCATCAAAACGCCATCTTTCATCAAATTACAAACTTTTTAAAAACACCCTTAGCCCTGCTAGGAGTGGATTTAAAAATTTCCAATTTAATAAAATCTGTCATTTTGCTAATCATCCCTATTTATGCAAAGGTCTCAAGGAAAAAATGAAAAAAATAATACAAAGTATCTCTATGGTTTCATCATTAGCTATATTAACGGCTTGTGGTAATCTAGCACTTGAGGACAAGGTTACATTTGAAAAAGAACAATTACCCAAAATAGAAAAACTGGTTATTAATAAAAACATCGACAAACAACAAGCTAACCAAATGATATTAACAGCAAGAAAATATGCTGCCTTTTGGGATACAGGGATAGAAAAATATGCAAAACAAGCGTTAGCAAATGATTTTATGGACCTTAATCTTCCTCAAGGTAGGAAACAAGGAAAGCAAGGACCTTTAAATGCCTCAAAGTGGTTTAGGGGTGTTGTGCCTAATTTAAGTGCAAAAATAAAGGAAATGATAATTGCCAAAAATCAAGTTATTTCACGCTTAGAATTTACAGGTAACTTTACGGGTAAATTTCACAATATTATTGGCAAGGGTCAAGCAATTAAATTCAGCGCTGTTGATATTTACACGATTAAAAATGGGAAAATACAAACCAATTGGCACCTTGAGGATAATCAAACTTTAACGGATCAATTAACTAAATATCCGCCAACTAAAGGATTTGAATTAAGTAGCAATGCTATTAAGGAAGGTAAAAATATAACTGCTAATCAATATTGGAATAATTTTGGTTGCACAGGGACAAATGAGCGACCTGATTTATCTTGGGAGACCTTTGCATAAATATGAATAATCATCAAAACGCCATCTTTCATCAAATTACAAACTTTTTAAAAACACCCTTAGCCCTGCTAGGAGTGAATTTAAAAAATTTCCAATTTAATAAAATCTGTCATTTTGCTAATCATCCCTATTTATGCAAAGGTCTCCTTGGATAGGTGTTCCTAAAAATGCTAAAAGTTTGGCAATGACTTTTTATGACAAAGACGCACCAACGGGCAGTGGATTTTGGCATTGGACGGTCTACAATATCTCTGTCAATACAAGCAGTATCAACCCAGATTTTTTGCCGCAAGGTGCAGAAGATGCAAATACAGATATAGGCAAACCTGGCTATTTTGGACCCTGCCCTCCCGTAGGTAGAACGCATAACTATGTATTTACCCTACACGCCTTAGATGTGGAAAAATTAACCCCGCCAACGGGGGCGACTTCAGCTTTGGTTAGATTTTTTATCAATCAACACACAATCGCTAAAACAACCCTATCAGTTGTCGCAGGACCGAGAAAATAAAGGAGAAAAAATAATGACTCATCAAATTATAAAAGACTTAAATTGGCGACACTCAACCAAAAAATATGACGCCAACAAGCAAGTATCAACCGAGGATTTTGCGGTAATTTTTGAAGCAATGCGTTTATCAGCATCGTCTATTAACTCACAACCTTGGCGTTTTGTGGTAATAAAAAGCCAAGAGGCTAGGGCAAGAATGAGCCAAACATTTGCCCATAAATTTGAATTTAATGAGCCGCATATTCGCGAAGGTTCTGCCATTATTTTATTCGCTCACAATCCTAAATATACCCGTGAAAATTATGCCGAAGTAGTGGACAAAGGCATTGAAGACGGCAGAACCAAACCCGAAGATAGAGAGGATGCTTTTGGTGGATTTTTCTTTGCTGAGCTCAATACCAGTAAAAACGGCGATACTTCAACTTGGACAAAGGCACAGCTATATTTAGCACTGGGTAATACGCTACATACTTTGGCGCGTTTAAAAATTGACTCTACGCCGATAGAGGGGTTGGATATTGATTTAGTCAATCAAAAATTTAAAAAAGAATTAGGCGGTTATCAATGTGAAGTCGCACTGGCAATAGGCTATCGACACACCGAAGATTATAACGCCAAACTAGCAAAAACTCGACGTAGCCTAGAAAGTGTTTTATTTGAGATATAAAAATGAATATAACCTTTAATCATATTGCCTTGAGGTGTGAAAATATTGATGCCGTTGCTTCATTTTTTATACAAGTTATTGGTTTAAAAAAGGCGCTAGACCTTCTTTTTCTTTTCCAGGATTTTGGCAATATTCACTAGAAAATAACCAACTTCCTATTATTCATATTTTTAGCAGAGAGGCTAAATTTAGAGGTTCTTTATCAAAAAATAGTAGCAATAATGGTTTATTTGATTATATTGCCTTTACTAGAGAGGGCTACCAGGATTTCATTAACCATCTTAAGCAATTAAATATTCTTTTGATGAATCCCCAATACAAACATTAGACAAGTATTTGTATCAGGTCCAAAAGGGTTGATTGTTGAAAACGATTTCGTTATAAATTTATAATTTTAGGAGAATTAAATGAAAATATTACTAGTAACCGCAGGTCATTCAATTTTTGATGCCAAAGGGCAGCTCAATGGATTTTTAAGTTATTTAACAGATAAAACTCTGAGTGAAAAAAGTCATAAGGTCAAAATATCCGATGTGACCAAAGACACTTTGGATATGGACAGAGAATTAAACAAACTTTTATGGGCAGATGTGGTTATCTATATTATGCCGATTATGTGGTTTAATATGCCCGCTCCACTGGTTAAATGGCTTGATGAGGTTTTACTTTATGAAAAAACTTTTGTAATTACCGATGCCTATGGTGAAGGCGGTCAAGTGCCAGCCAATAAATTTATGATTGTTACCACTTCAAACATGAAAAGCAGTGACTTAGGTAAAGACTTTGTGCTAAAAAACGCACCGCATATTGATGATTTATTACAACCCTTAATAATGACCAACCATTATTTAAGCATTAGAGAACAACTTCCAACTTTTCATGCAGATAATGTGATTGCAGGTGAAACTGATTGGATTAAAAAGGCTTACATTAAACACCTTAACACACATTTTTAACGCTACCATTTTCAAAAAATAATGAGACCCCTAATCCAAAAATAGAAATCACAAACCTAGCGCCACCGACGAATTCAAAACCCTTTACCTCATCTGCATTTACAAAAAAATAGTCATCAAACCTATGGGTGGGACTAATATTTTTTGCAAACACAGATGGGGTAAGGGATGGCACTATCTTGGATTGGGTGGGTAAATATCCTGTCTCCGATATAAGATAAGACCTTACGAGTATTTATTAGTGGAGACCTTTGCATAAATAGGGATGATTAGCAAAATGACAGATTTTATTAAATTGGAAATTTTTTAAATCCACTCCTAGCAGGGCTAAGGGTGTTTTTAAAAAGTTTGTAATTTGATGAAAGATGGCGTTTTGATGATTATTCATATTTATGCAAAGGTCTCTAGTATATAATTTATTATAGAATGATAATATAAGGTGAATTATGAGTAATAACATAGTAATAACAAATAAAGAGGAACTTGAGGGTTTGATAAAAACATACAAGCCTCTTACTTTAGAAGCGATAGAGGCGATAGAGCCTATAGATTATATAGCTATATTAGAGGGGACTTGGTGTGATAGCGATGGCAACACAGTGATAAGTTTTATAAAAAAGACGATTTTTCTTCCTTTACTTGATGTAAGCCAAGTATTTTATGTAAACACTGTAAAAGCACATACGGATATAGGCAATGTAACTACTTATGCTTTAATCGGAACGATTGCAGTAGATGTTGGACTAACTTGGGAGTTCGCACTTTATTTGACAGTTGATAGTGACGGTAAATCAATTGAACTCTCATATAATGCAAGTATTGTTGGAGGCGGAGGGTCTGGGATTGGATCTGCTGGCACCCTTACAAAGAAGTGCTAATATAAAACTTGCTATAAACTTAAAAAATAAACCTTTTTGATTGTTGTTAGTTCTTTTTTTTTATACTATTTTATACATTACCCCAAAACCTCAAACAACTTTCTAAATTTTCTTATATAGCAAACCCTAAGAAGCCCTCTTCTTTTTCTGATTCAATTTTATACTTTCTTGATACACATCCATTGGTTTTTTATATTTCAATGTTTCATGGAATCTTTGGTGATTATAAAACTCAATATAATCATCTACATCCGTGGTTAACTCACTGATAGTTTGGTATTCGTTTAAATAAATCCTTTCACATTTAGCACTTCTCCAGAAGCGTTCAATGCAGATATTATCTGTGGCTCTGCCTTTGCCGTCCATTGAGATAGTAATACCCAGTTTTTTGAGTCGCTTGGTGTGCACCTCACTGGTGTATTGACTGCCTTGATCGGTATTAAATATCTCTGGGTGCGGGTATTTTTCTAAAGCATCGTTGAGTACGCTCATCACTAACTGTGAATCCATTGTGTTGGATATTCTGTGTGATAAAACAGCCTTGGAATGCCAATCAATAATAGCAGCCATATACACCATACCTCCCGCAATCTTAATGTAGGTGATGTCTGTACTCCAAACTTGATTAGCGTGGTTAATACCAAGACCTCGAAGCTTATAACTGTATTTTTTATGTGCTTTGATTGGTATGGCTGTATTAACCTGTTTAACCGCTAACACCGCTTTTAACCCCAACGCTTGGCGATAACGAGCCACTGTGTTTAAACTTACCTTGTAACCGTCTTCAAGTAGTTGTTGATGCACTTTTTTCTCACCGTAAATAGGTATTTGTTCAAACACCTTGGTGATATGAGATTTAATTTTATCTTTACGCACATTGGTACGCGGTGTGTAATATGAAATAATTAGGGTCAGAAATAATTAGGGTCAGAGTGTTATTTTTACGCTAAAATAATATTTCTCTTTTGTATTCTGTATTTCAAAATGGCAAGACTAAAACGCATAACTCCAGCAGATATTCCTCAGCACATCATACAACGAGGTAATAACAAACAGGTGTGTTTTGCAAATGAAACTGATATGAAAGCCTACTTACAATGGCTTAAAGACTTTTCAGGTAAATACAGCGTTAGTATCCATGCATGGGTACTTATGACTAATCATATTCATTTGCTTTGCACACCTAAAACCAGTGATGGCATTGGTAAAATGATGCAATCTTTAGGCAGAATGTATGTTGGGTATTTTAATCACACTTATAAGCGTACAGGTACACTTTGGGAAGGACGATACAAGTCATCTATCATACAATCTGAGCGTTATTTACTGAGTGTTTATCGTTATATTGAACTTAATCCTGTGCGTGCAGGTATGGTAGTAAGTCCAAGTGAGTATAGTTGGTCAAGTTATAATTTTAATGCTTTGGGTGTTGCCAATAACCTGATTACGCCACATCAGGAATATTTGGCATTGGGTAATAATGCAAAGGCAAGAAGTGCATCTTATATTGAATTGTTTAAAACAGAAATAGACGATAAACTACTTTATAATATCAGGAAAAATATTAACAAAGGGCTGGCACTTGGTAATGAGGTTTTTATCAAAGAAATTGAAGTTTTGAATAATGCTAGGGTAAGTAGTAGAAAAGCGGGAAGACCGAAGAAAAATGTTGAATAAATTACACTCTGACCCTGATTATTCTTGACCCTGATTATTCTAATAAATTACACTCTGACCCTGATTATTCTTCCTAAATATAAACTAAGTTATGATTTTCAAAATAATAAATAAAACAGGGCTACTTATATTGGTGCTCGTATTAACTGGATGCTCAAAAACACTGACACCTAAATCTATAGTTGTATTCGGAGATTCTTTGTCTGATCAAGGTAATCTTCTTGCAATCTTTAGTTATGCACCTTACTTCCAAAACATTCATATGACTACGCCACCATCGTCGCATAATGGTCGCGCGTTTACCAATAAATTATTAGCAGTTGAGTATTTAGCCAAACATTATAAAATTGATTTGTCACCTGCTTGGAATTATAAAAAATCAAATACTGATATACAGGCAAGCATTCATAAAAATAAGTCATATGCGAATACTGTTGCTGCCATCGTATCAAATAGTAACTTTCAAGAAATGGATAAAAACAGTGATTTACGCAAAGAAGCAGAGTTTTTGATTGAAACTTTACTTGATAAAGTGCACTCAACGACCTTGGATGGCAATAATTATGCAATTGCCAATACAACGATTGCCTCTGATTATGATGGATTCTTTAATATGTTATTCAATGCATTGTCTTTGCCTCACCAAATTGCAAAATATAAAAAACATGGGGATAAAAGCGACATTGAAAAAACCTTATTTGTTATTATGACAGGTGGCAATGATATTTTTAATATTACTCTAGATCAATCTCTTTCTGTGTATGATAAAAAAGTAGCAGTCTCTAATTTAATCCCTATTATAGTTAACTCTATTCATGAATTACAGATACTTGGTGCAAAAAAAATACTGATTCCTGGCTTGCCAGATATTGGAAACGCGCCAGCTTTTTACAACAAACCCTTTGAGCAATTAATATCTGAATTATCTAAACACTTTAATGAGGAATTGAGTAAAAGCATTCATCAGAACTTCTCTAAAAAACAAGTCAAATGGTTGCCGATTGAGCCATGGCTTTCTAATTTAGAAAATAATTGGAAACCTTCTCAACTCAAACATAAGGCATGTGTATCCGATATTTCCAATCAATACATTGACTGGAAAAAATTATTTATTCAACAAGAGCTTGATGTAAAGTTCGTTGGCAATTGCACGCAACAGGCGCTAGACAATGGGGAGTATTTTTATTATGATTCTGTCCATGGCACTAATGCTGTTTATGAAAAATTAGGTAAATTACTGATACAGACTACTTCGAAATTTTTCTCTCAATAAAAGAATACACGCCCCACCAGTCCAAAGGTCAAGTAAACTTCTTTCTGAGACCTTTGCATAAATAGGGATGATTAGCAAAACGCCATCTTTCATCAAATTACAAACTTTTTAAAAACACCCTTAGCCCTGCTAGGAGTGGATTTAAAAAATTTCCAATTTAATAAAATCTGTCATTTTGCTAATCATCCCTATTTATGCAAAGGTCTCAAGGAGAATAACCATGGCAAATGAAGGCTATCACGAAGCAGAACAAAACTTAACTCAAGCAACCAAAGATATGCACAAAGCAATCGTGTCTTTAATGGAGGAATTAGAGGCAATTGATTGGTATAATCAGCGCATTGATGCCTGTCAAGATGAGGAATTATCGGCAATTTTGGCACACAATCGTGATGAAGAAAAAGAGCATGCGGCAATGGTGTTGGAATGGATTAGACGAAAAGATGGTGCTTTTGATAAGGAATTAAAAGACTATCTTTTTACTGAGAAACCGATTGCACATTAATTTTTCTATATTTTAGAGGGGCTAACAAACTGTTTTTAGATTAGGGAATATATAAATATGACAACACATTATGACATGATAGCGATTGGTGCAGGTTCTGGTGGTTTGTCGGCGGTTGAGCGTGCAGCAGAATACGGTAAAAAATGCTTAGTAATTGAAGTGAAAACCATTGGTGGCACTTGCGTGAATGTGGGCTGTGTGCCTAAAAAAGTAATGTGGTTTGCTGCCAATACTGCCACACAGATTAACAATGCGCAAGGTTTTGGTTTTGATATTGAGGTTAAAAACTTCTCATGGAACAAGCTCAAACAAGGTCGTGATAACTACATCAAAGGTATTACCGACTGGTATGATGGCTATTTAGAGAAACTCGGTATTGATTATATTCATGGCTTTGGCAAATTGGTGGATAAAAATACGGTGTCTGTCAACGGTGAAGAATATACCGCTGAGCATATCGTGCTTTCCCCAGGTGGTGAACCTGCTGTGCCGCATATTGAGGGGGCAGAATACGGCATTACTTCAGATGGGTTTTTTGAATTAGAAGCGCTGCCTAAAAAAGTCGCTGTCATTGGTAGCGGGTATATTGGTGTTGAATTAGCAGGTGTGCTTAATGCACTCGGCAGTGAGGTTGAGATTTTTGGTAGAGCCGATTCCTTGTTGCGTGGCTTTGATCCAATGATCCAAACTGCTTTGGACAAAGACTATACCGCCCACGGCATCCGCATTCATCACAGTACAACGATTGATAAAGTATCAGCAGATAAAACCCTATTCACCAATCATGGTGAGTTTGGTGGTTTTGATGAAATTATTTGGGCAGTGGGTAGAAACCCAATGACTCAGCATTTAGGATTAGAGAATGCAGGAATCAAATGCGACCAAAGAGGCTTTATCCCAACGAATAAATTTCAAACTACCAATATTGATAGTATATTTGCACTTGGTGATGCGACGGGTCGTACTCCTCTTACCCCTGTTGCTATTGCCGCAGGTAGAAGATTATCGGATAGAATTTACAATAACATGACTGACCGACATTTAGACTACAAGAGTATTGCCACCGTGGTATTTTCACATCCACCGATTGGCACAATTGGTTTAACTGAAACTGAAGCCAATGAAAAATTTGACAAAGTTAAAGTTTACAAATCAGAATTTACCCCAATGGCAGACGCCCTCTTAGACCACAAAACCACTACCGCATTAAAATTAGTCTGTGTAGGTGATGATGAAAAAGTCATCGGTTGTCATATTATGGGGCACGGTGCCGATGAAATGCTACAAGGTTTTGCAGTTGCCATAAAGATGGGTGCAACCAAAAAACAGTTTGATGATACTGTTGCTATTCATCCAAGCAGTGCTGAAGAATTGGTAACGATGCGATAAATGCTATTTGATATTATTACTCATATGGAGACCTTTGCATAAATATGAATAATCATCAAAACGCCATCTTTCATCAAATTACAAACTTTTTAAAAACACCCTTAGCCCTGCTAGGAGTGGATTTAAAAAATTTCCAATTTAATAAAATCTGTCATTTTGCTAATCATCCCTATTTATGCAAAGGTCTCATATGGTTTTATAAAAATTGCATTATTTCTAATTTGTCGAAATAGGGAGCTTTTTTAAAATTTAAGATTTTGTGTTTAAGTATTTCTTTAAACATACTGCCCTGCAACCCAGCCAGAAGACCATGCCCACTGGAAATTATAACCACCTAACCAACCTGTGACATCAACAGTTTCACCGATAAAATATAATCCCTGTTGTTTGTTAGATTCCATTGTTTTTGACGAGAGTTCTCGGGTATCAACACCGCCCACGCAGACTTCTGCAGTACGCATGCCTTCTGTACCACTTGGAGCTAATGTCCAATGGTTGAGCTGTTTTCCTAAATCTGATAAATCAGTTTTTTTGATTTGATTGAGCGGGGTATTGGCTAAATTTTTATCGGTTAATGTATCAGCTAAACGAGTGGCTAAACGCTTAGAAAAATAGGTACTTAGAGCGGTTTTAAGTAGGATTTTTAAGTGGGTATTTTGCATTGCTAATAGCCAATCACTTGCGTCCAAATCGGGTAATAAATTAATGGTAATTTTATCGCCTTTTTGCCAATAGGACGAAATTTGCAAAATAGCAGGACCACTGATGCCACGATGTGTAATTAAAATCCCTTCTCTAAAACTTTGATTATTACACGCCACAACAGCGTCAACGCTAATCCCTGATAAGCCCTTAAAATAATATTCAATGTCGGTTTGGTTGAAAATCAATGGCACTAATGCAGGTTTAAAATTAATAGAATTGTGACCGAATTGTTTGGCGATTTGTAAGCCAAAATCAGTCGCCCCCATTTTGGGGATAGATGCACCTCCTGTGGCAATAACTAATGAATCTGATTGAAAATCGCCTTGGCTAGTGGTGAGTGTGTATTGGGTTTGATGGGTGATATTTTCAATCTGGGTGTTGCATTGTATATCTGCTATTTGACAATTTTCTAGCAGCATTACCAAGATGGCTTTTGATTTTTCATTACAGAATAATTGTCCTAAAGTTTTTTCAGTCCAATGCAATCCTGCCTTTTCTAAAAATGCTATAAAATCCCATTGTGTATAACGCGATAATGCAGATTTGCAAAAGTGGGGGTTGTTAGAAATATAAGCCCCGGGGTCAATATGCAAGTTGGTGAAATTGCAGCGACCACCGCCTGAGATGAGAATTTTTTTGCCGATTTTGTCTGCCTTGTCAATAAGTAAAACTGTGCGTCCTCGTTGTGTAGAATGTGCAGCACACATCAATCCTGCTGCCCCTGCGCCGATGATAATCACATCATAGTATTTCACAATAACGATTGCACAGTGTCAATAACATTCTGGTCATCCCATTCCAACGCCCCGCGATAACCATAACGAATGACACCCTCTTTATCAATTAGAAAATTAGATGGGTAGGCATACACGCCCCATTCTTTCACGGCTTGTCCACTTTCGTCTAATAAAATAGGCAATGTTAGCCCTATTTTTTTGACAAATTTTGCAATTTTGTGCTGTGACTCACCAACATTAATGGTGATAATTTTAAAATATTTTGAGTTAAACTTTTGTTGCAAACGCACCAAAGATGGGATTTCTTTGATACAAGGATTGCACCAACTTGCCCAAAAATTAATCAGCAATACTTGCCCTTTATAATCGTTAATTTGTGCTATCTTGCCGTCAAGAGTTTTGAGCTTTAAAGGTAGGTTTTGTTTACCATGATATTTTTGTAAAAGTAAATCGCTAAAAGTCACTTTAGCATTGGTGTTAATATCAATATTTGGAGACAATATTTTCGGTGCAGTGATGGTTTTCATTAACTGCACTGCTTGATGATAAGTATTTGCCAACCCTGCTTTTGCCTTAATGCTGAGTTTTGATAATTCTTTCGCTTTTTTCATATGGAAACCATACCCAACCCCTGTTAGATGGTGCATAAATACCGCACTTCCGCCCTGTTTGAGTTGGGCTAAAATTTCTTTACTACGCATAAATTTTGTGCCGAATTGTGGCAATAAAATATAGGTAGGTAAATTACTCATCTTAGAAATATTAATATATTTTGCCATGCCTCCCAAACTAGGTCTGCCGTCAAGCAAGTGTGGGGAATGAAAAATATGCCCTTTAATAAAATCAGAATTTGGATATTTTAACTGCCATTGATAGGCGATTTTAAGTGCTAATTGTGCCCCCCTACCTGTAGCAACAAAGACGATATTTTTAAATGATTTCTTTTTGGCAATGACAATTAAATTAACTAAATCATCGATATCAAAGCGGTTGATACTACTTTTATATTTGGGAATCATATAACTGTCATGTAAATTAAGCGCCCACACATCATAACCCTTCGTTGCTAATTGTTTGGCAGTAACTTTATAGCCCTCACCAAACCCTTTCCCCGCTGGTAGATAGACAAATAAAATGTCGCCTTTTGAGTGATAAGCATCAATGTTAATCACATTGCCCGAATCAAGTTCAATCTCTAATTCTTGTCCTGCAAAAGCAATCAAAGGCAGAAAAATAAAAATCCAGCCGTAAAATCTACGCTTCATAGTTGTATATGTCTATCAAATAATACAACATCGTGCCTTCCGATGAACGCGCTGGACCAACGACTTTGGCTGGGTAAAATTTATTTTCAGGATTGGCTTGTGCGACTGCTGTTTCAAAATCTTCCACAATTTCAACACTTGCTGCTGGCACTCTTTCGCGTTTGACGCGGGGAATGCGCACAACTGCAAATTGTTCTTTAGCAAAATTTGCTCGTGGGTGCGGGTCTAATGAGTAGCCGTTAACCATCAGAAATAATGTTAGCGCCACACACTTGATTTGCTGGTACGGCAACATGAATTTTTGCTGGTAGCGACAAATTCATCGCATTCACTCGGCTCACAAATTCTGCTTTATCAACCCCGCCACCAATCATTTCATTAAAGGCTTTTTCTTCCCAAATAGAACTCACGGTTCTACCGCCATAATCATGTGCAGGATAGACTGCAGCTTCATCAGGTAATGCAAATAAACTCTGAATTGAGTCAAATAATTTGTCCGCCGAACCACCTTGAAAATCACAACGACCACAACTTCTAATCAACAACGCATCACCAGTAAAAACTTTGCCATCAACAACATATGACATACAGCCATCGGTATGCCCTGGTGTTGACATTGCCATGACTTTGTATTTGCCGAATGCCAGTATGTCGCCCTCTTTGATTAAAATATCAGCACAAGCAACTGAATTTGCCTCACCTAATACGATTTTCGCATCAGAAAATCGCTCTTTTAGTGGGCAAGAACTGGTGATATGATCGGCATGTACATGGGTTTCAATAATATATTTGAGTGTTAAACCTAATTCTTCAATTAAACCAATATCGCGCTGTTTGGTTTCTTGCACAGCATCAATAATAATGGCTTCCTTGCTCTCAAAATCAGCCAATAAATAAGTATAAGTTGAACTGAATTTTTCAAATAATGGGCGAAATATCAGACTCATGGCAATACTTTTTTAAATGGTTTGACAATCACATTAGCGTAGGCACCTGATTCTAAATAGGGGTCGGCATCTGCCCAAGTTTGTGCATCTGCAAGGTTATCAAATTCTGCCACGACTAATGAACCTGTAAAACCTGCTTCACCTGGCTCGTTGTTGTCAATCGCAGGGCATGGTCCCGCCAAAATCAAACGCCCTTCATCTTTTAAAATCGTTAAGCGTTCGATGTGTTCAGAACGCACTGACATTCTTTTTTGTAATGAGTTTTCAACATCTTGCGAAATAATTGCGTATAACATTATGACAACTCCAGCACATCTTGCATTGAATACATTCCCGCAGATTTACCCTGCAACCAACGCGATGCACGCACTGCGCCATTCGCAAAAGTCATTCTCGATGATGCTTTGTGGGTGATTTCAACTCGTTCACCTTCCATAAAGAAACTCACAGTATGCTCACCAACAACATCACCCCCACGAATAGTAGAAAAACCGATAGTTTCTCTGTCGCGTGGTTTTTCAATGCCTTCACGCCCATATACAGCGCACTTGGACAAATCTCTGCCCAACGCATTTGCCACTACTTCGCCCATTTTAAGTGCTGTACCTGACGGTGCATCGACTTTATGGCGATGATGTGCTTCTACAATTTCAATATCAGATTCGTTGCCAATCACACGCGATGCCAATTCTAATAATTTCAACGAAAGATTAACGCCAACGCTCATATTTGGTGCAAAAACGATAGGGATTTGTTGTGATGCTTCTGTCAAAACTTGTAATTCATCATCGTTAAAACCTGTGGTGCCAATCACCATTTTTTTGCCCGATCGTTCACAAATCTCTAAATATTTGAGGGTAGCGGCAGGGCGAGTAAAGTCAATCAACACATCGAATTTATCCAACGCATCGTTTAAATCATCGCCTTTATCAAACGCCACGCCTAATTCCACACACTCATTTTGGTTAATGGCTTCAATAATGGTTTGCCCCATACGCCCTGATGCACCAGTTACTGCTATTTTTATCATCTTGTCTCTCTTAAATAAGTGAATAACGGAATTATATATAATTCAATGCGTCAACTTTGGTTTGATTTTTAAAAATACAGGGTGCTTGTATTTTTTATTGTTGGTCAACCCGTAATATTTGAAAGTGATTTCACTGCCGATTATCGGTGGGTTTTGGCGTTGTTGGTCGGTAAAGCCCGATCCAATTTTAAGTATTTTCCCTGTTTTTGTTTGGCATTTGAGTGCACCCATTTTGTTGCTGTATTTGCCTTTTCCAGATAATATTTCAAGGACAGTGCATTCTTCATCTTGGTATTTTTTGATTTTTAAAGCACTGGATAAGCGACCTGTTTGATAAAGTGTTTTTGGATTACGAACAACGATTCCCTCGCCTTTTTTGCTGATGATTTCATTCAAAAAATCGTTCAGTTGTTGTTTAGATTTCACAGGTATTTGTTGAATAATTCTAATGGTTTTACTGGGATGTTGTTGCAAATAATCTTGCAAAACTTTTAAGCGTTGCAAGATTCCACCCTTTTGATTTGGCACTTCAAAAATATTAAAACTGACTTTTTGCCAGCGACTGTCGGGTTTTTTTCGCCTAACAATTGACGACACCCCTTCAAAGTCTGCACGCTTGGTCCAAAGTTCGCCATCAATGGCAAAATTTGGAAAATTAGCTGTCCATGATTTCGGCGGATTGAGAATAACACCACCCCGACTGATTAACTTTTCCCCATCCCAAAATCCTCTAATACCATCCAATTTTTCACTCATTACCCAACCGACAACATCCAGTTTTTCGTTGTAGGTTTTGAGAAGAAATAAATCGGGTTTTTCTGCAAAAACCAAACAAGAAGAAAAGAGTAAGAATAATAGTGTTTTAATTTTCATTGGTTTTGATTGAGTTGCTTAAAAATTGATAATTGATGGTGTGCTTCATCGACAGAACCCAACTGCTCAATGCCTTGCGAAATCCAGTTTTTGACCTTTTCATCGATAACAACTGTGTCAAAAAGTTGCTGTCTTTTTGCGTCCTCAAGCATCCCTTCTGCGACCAATTTATTGATATGCCCTAAGATTGTGGGGAGCGCTAATGCGCGTTGTTGGGCGATTTCTGCTATGGGTAAATCTTGCTCAATGAGATTTAAAGTTGTTTGATAAGTGGGGTGTATTTTGTTGGATTGCTCAACTTTAGTAACAGACGCCTCTTGCACCAAATTTTGCACGGGTTCTTGAAAATCTTCTGTTCTCAATGTTGCTAATAATGTTAAAAAACGCTTGCCATATTTTTCAATTTTTATTTTTCCAACGCCGTTAATTTGCAATAAACTGGCTTCATTATCTGGCAAAAAATGTGCCATTTCTGTCAATGTTTTGTTGTCAAAAATGATGTAAGCGGGCATGCCTTCTTCTTGGGCGATTTCTGCTCTTAATGCTCTTAATTTTTCAAAAATTTCTGCGTCAACTTCATATTCTTGCTTTGCAATTTTCTTAGGTTTTAATACCTTGCTTTGCGTTTGTAAATTACTCGTGCGAATATCAACCGCCTGCTCAGACTTCATAATTTGCATCGCTAAATTCGTTAATTTCAACCCTTTAAATTCACCTATTGTTAACGCATCTATTTCTAACAAACGGTCGCCAATAACTTTCCATTCTGCTCTGCTGATGCCACTGCCAACGCCATAAACAGACAATTTTTGATGCTCGCTATTTAAGACTTTTTGGTTTTGCGAACCCAATAAAACATCCACAATATGCCCTTGCCCAAATCGCTGTTCGGTGCGATAAACCGTCGATAAAAACATTTTCGCCTGCTCGCTAATATCACTGCGTTCAACATCAGGGTTTAGGCAATTATCACATTGGGTTTTGCACGCTAGCATTTCATCGTCAAAATAATGACTTAATGCTTGATGTCGGCAACCTTCAGAAAAAGCGTATTTTTTAATTAAACTGAGTTTATGATAAGCGGCACTTCGATAAGTTTCGTCTTCGATATCAGCAATAAAACGCCCTAACAAGCCCAAATCTCCTGTGGAATAAAGCAGTAGAACTTCACTTGGTAATCCATCTCTGCCTGCCCTGCCCATTTCTTGGTAATAGGCTTCCATGGTTTTTGGGATTGACATATGCACGACAAAACGAATATTACTTTTGTCAATCCCCATACCGAAAGCGATAGTGGCAACCATAATATCAATATCATCATTCACAAACTCATTAAACGCCTGATGGCGTTCTTCTGCTGATAAGCCTGCGTGGTAGGCGCATGCTTTTAAACCTTGTTTTCTTAAAAAAGCACTGAGTGTTTCCGTATTTTTGCGTGAAAGGGTGTAAATAATACCTTGTTCATTTTGATGATTTTGCAAAAAATCCATCAATTGTAATTGCCCATTTCCTTGTCGTGGTTTGACATTGATAAATAAATTATCTCTAAAAATTTTGCCACGAATAATATTACTGTCTTTAAACTGTAATTGATGAACAATGTCTTTTTCCACTTGTGTGGTTGCTGTTGCGGTAAAAGCAGCGACACCGATATCGGGAAAATGGGTTTTTAACAAGCCTAATTGACGGTAATCTGAGCGAAATTCATGTCCCCATTCACTCACACAATGGGCTTCATCAACAGCAAAAAAAGCAATATTGAGGGTGCTTAAAAACTGTAAAAAATAGCTGTTTTGCAATCGTTCTGGTGCGACAAAAACAAATTTTATTTCACCCTTTTTTAAGCCAGCCTCCGCCTGATTATTTTCTTCATGACTTTGCAATGACGACATCATCACCGCCCGAATACCCTTGGCTGTCAAGCCATGCACTTGGTCCTGCATCAATGCCAATAAAGGCGAAACCACAACCACAACGCCATCCATTAGTAAACCTGGCAATTGGTAACACAGCGATTTACCACCCCCTGTCGGCAGGATTAATAAAACATCTTCACGATTAAAAATTTTGTCAACAACCACTTCTTGTAGTGGACGAAAACCATCAAACCCAAAAGTATTGCGTAGGATTTGATGTTTATCAGGCATAATTTTTACAGTTGATCTTCTAAAAATCCGTTTTTCTTAGTGACACAATCAATATCCTGCAAGGCTTTTAGCATTTCAGACATTTTATCAATCGGAATCATATTCGGCCCATCGCTAAGTGCTTCATTAGGATTTGGATGAGTTTCCATAAAAAATCCTGAGACACCAACGGCTGCCGCGGCTCTAGCAACGACTGGCACCATTTCTCTTTGCCCGCCAGATGTGCCGCCTTGCCCACCGGGCTGTTGTACAGAATGCGTGGCATCAAAAACAATCGGTTGCCCCGTGGAACGCATACTAGATAAGCCGCGCATATCGGAAATCAAAGTATTGTAGCCAAATGAAGTGCCACGGTCGCACAATGTGATTTGCTGATTACCTGTTTCAAAGACTTTATCAACTACATTTTGCATATCCCACGGTGCTTGGAATTGGCCTTTTTTGATATTAACAGGAATCCCTTGCTTGCAAACATTTTGAATAAAGTTAGTTTGACGCACTAAAAAAGCGGGGGTTTGCATCATATCTACCACTGATGCAACTTCATCTAATGGGGTGTCTTCGTGAACATCGGTTAAAACTGGCACGCCAATTTCGTCTTTAACTTTTTGCAAAATACGCAACCCTTCTTCAATTCCCAAGCCTCTAAAACTATTGGTACTAGTACGATTTGCCTTATCATAAGACGATTTGTAAATAAAATTGATACTCAATTCGTCAGTAACTTGCTTCAAATAAGCAGCAGTTTCCATCGCTAGCGCTTCAGATTCAATTACGCAAGGACCTGCGATAAGGAAAAATGGGTATTCAAGGCCGACTTCAAAATCTAATAATTTCATATTATTGTTTATTATAAAAACTCAGCGTCAATTATATTCGTTTAAAATGGCAACTATGACAAATACGCCCGACATTCTTAAAAAAATTATTGCCCGCAAGGAAGAGGAGATTGCCGCTCGTAAAGAAGTGATTTCTGCAAAAAAAATGCTTGAAACTGCCTATAATAACCGTGATACACAAGACTTTTACCAAGCATTAAAGGACAAAGCAGATTTAAAACAGAACGCCGTTATTGCAGAAATCAAAAAAGCATCACCTTCTAAAGGCATATTGCGTGAAGATTTTAACCCGGTTGAAATTGCTAAAAGTTATCAAAAAGCAGGAGCAGCGTGTTTATCAGTGCTGACTGACAAAGATTTTTTCCAAGGTGATGATCAATATTTGACCGATGTGCGTAAGGCTGTATCAATCCCTGTTTTACGCAAAGAATTCATCATTGACCCTTACCAAGTTTACGAATCCAGAACGCTCGGTGCCGATTGCATTTTGCTCATTGGTGCTTGTTTAACTGATGAGCAAATGGAAGACCTTGCAATGCGTGCGATTGCCATCAATATGGATGTGTTGGTTGAGGTGCACAATATGGAGGAATTACTTCGCACTTCACAATTAGGCTTACCGATGATTGGCATCAATAATCGCAACCTACACTCTTTTGATGTGTCTTTAAATACTACGATTGAACTAATGAAAGCAGTGCCAGAAGACACTTTAATCATTACTGAAAGCGGTATTTTGACTGCAGAAGATGTTGCTTTTATGCGTGAAAATGAAATTTACAGTTTCTTAGTCGGCGAGGCATTTATGCGTCAGGACAATCCAGGCATAGCATTACAAGAAATGTTCAAATGAATACAGTTAAATGGGTTGATGGCATGACAATGATTGGCGAATCTGCCAGCGGACATACCATTGTGATGGATGGTCCAAAAACATTAGGGGGTAAAAATCTCGGCGTGCGTCCAATGGAAATGTTGCTACTCGGCATGGGTGGTTGCACCACAGTTGATGTGGTGTCCACACTGAAAAAAATGCGTGAAGAAGTGCATGATTGTCGTGTAGAAATCAGTGCAGAACGCTCCGAAGAACACCCAAAAGTTTTTACTAATATCCACCTACATTTTATTATTGAAGGCAGTAACTTAAATGACAAAAAAATTGAAAAAGCCATTAGTTTATCCGCAGATAAATACTGCTCTGCTTCCATTATGCTCGGTAAAACTGCCACTGTCACTCACGACTTTGAAACTTATGAATAACATCTGGGGTTGGGTTGGCACAATCACAGGTATCACTGGCGGTATATTAGTGGCACTTAATTTTGAATATTCAAAATTTGGCTATATTTTCTTTATGATTTCCGCGGTTAGTTGGGCTGTTCAAGGGTTAAAAAATGATGACAAATCGTTAGTTCTGCTTAACACTGTTTTTATTTGCGTCAATGCGTTAGGTATGTACCGTTGGTTTTATTAGAGACCTTTGCATAAATATGAATAATCATCAAAACGCCATCTTTCATCAAATTACAAACTTTTTAAAAACACCCTTAGCCCTGCTAGGAGTGGATTTAAAAAATTTCCAATTTAATAAAATCTGTCATTTTGCTAATCATCCCTATTTATGCAAAGGTCTCTATTAATCTTCTTCGCTCTTTCTTTCACTGCTTATGCGGATAATCCAATTCGTGTGGAATTAGAAAAACTGGATATAGAAGCTATACTTGAACGCCAACAACAGCGCAGTCAAATTGAAATTGACCTTTATTATAAAAAACAAAAAGATAAACAAACAATTTACCAATATCAGTCCAAATCTAATAAACCACAGTGGAATAAAACTGAAAATGCCTTATCAAATATTGAAAAAAGTATAGAAAATAAATTACAATTTAAAGGTAGTTTAGGCGAAATCAAGGTTAAACCCGGCCTTAAACAAAAAATTAATGTTAAGTACAAATATGCTTTCTAATGAGACCTTTGCATAAATATGAATAATCATCAAAACGCCATCTTTCATCAAATTACAAACTTTTTAAAAACACCCTTAGCCCTGCTAGGAGTGGATTTAAAAAATTTCCAATTTAATAAAATCTGTCATTTTGCTAATCATCCCTATTTATGCAAAGGTCTCCTAATATTTTTTTATTTCAAGTATAATACTTTTCTCACGGAGAGTTGGCCGAGTTGGCTGAAGGCGCGCCCCTGCTAAGGGCGTATAGGGTTTATCCCCTATCGAGGGTTCGAATCCCTCACTCTCCGCCATTATTCTATAAGAAAACCCTTTAAAATCAACATTTTTTAGGGTTTTTTTGTTTCTAATTTAAAAATGTATACCAGTATGTATACACAATAAATTTTCTCTACCGCTCATCAATCCACTGTTTTATTTCGCTAAGTTTCCAGCCTACGCTGTTTCCACCAAGGCTTACTCGCCCTGGAAACTCGCCTTTATTCTCTAATCGCCATAAAGTGGTTCGTGATAATCCAGCCATACTTTGCACCTCTTCAGCTCTAATAATGCGCTCAGGCGAACTTTGAGGGATAATAGACTTGGTTTTATGCTGGGTAACAGTGCTAAGTAAAAATTCCAGTAGCTGGTAGCCAAAAAATTCAATGTTTTTAGTTGTTAGTTCAATATGATTAAGATTGCCTTGTTTTAAAATTTTTCTAAGTTCTGCTATCGATATTCTCAAAAATAGCGATGCCTCAGCAATAGAAAACTGTAATACCCCCAAAAAACCAAACACTTCTAAAGTAGAAAATTCTATAATAAAAACAAGGAGTTTTCACAATGAAAAAATCAAGATACACAGACACACAAATCGTCAATATTCTTAAACAAAACCAAGCAGGAGAATCTGCTGCCAACCTATGCCGTGAATACGGCATGTCTCAAGCCACTTTCTATAAATGGCGTTCAAAATATGGGGATGCAGATGTTAACATTGTCAAAAGACTTAAAGAGTTAGAAACAGAAAATTCAAGACTTAAAAAGATGTATGCAGACGAACGCCTAATGTCTCAAATCAGATTGGAAGCACTTGAGGGAAAGTTCTAGCGCCATCTTCTCGTAAGAAGATGGCGAGTAAGCTCAAAAATAAGCATCAAGTTATAAAACCCCAACAATTTCAGACAACAATCTAAACTTTCTTATTTCAAACCCGTTAAACTAAACAAAAAAAATCGGAGTAAAAAAATGAGTAAAAAACGAACCAAATACACCTCAGCATTTAAAACAAAATTAGTGCTTGAGTTATTACAAAATGAAAGCACCTTGGTGCAGATTGCTAGCAAGCATAACATCCTTCCACAAAACCTACAAAACTGGAAGAAAACCTTCCTTGCTAATGCTGAAATTGCCATGGAGCCATCCAAGGCGGTTAAAGAATACAAAGAAGAGCTTGTTAAATCACAAAAACAAAATGAGCGCTTAACAGCTCTGGTAGGCAAGGTAACCGTAGAGAAGGAATGGTTAGCAAAAAAGCTAAAAAGCTTGGGCTTATCTAATCTTAAACAATTAGTTGACTTCAAACCGTCTTCAACATCTGCAACACAACCTTTATCAATTAATCAACAATGCCAACTGTTGAGCATTAACAGGAGTGGCTTATATTACACACCGCGTACCAATGTGCGTAAAGATAAAATTAAATCTCATATCACCAAGGTGTTTGAACAAATACCTATTTACGGTGAGAAAAAAGTGCATCAACAACTACTTGAAGACGGTTACAAGGTAAGTTTAAACACAGTGGCTCGTTATCGCCAAGCGTTGGGGTTAAAAGCGGTGTTAGCGGTTAAACAGGTTAATACAGCCATACCAATCAAAGCACATAAAAAAATACAGTTATAAGCTTCGAGGTCTTGGTATTAACCACGCTAATCAAGTTTGGAGTACAGACATCACCTACATTAAGATTGCGGGAGGTATGGTGTATATGGCTGCTATTATTGATTGGCATTCCAAGGCTGTTTTATCACACAGAATATCCAACACAATGGATTCACAGTTAGTGATGAGCGTACTCAACGATGCTTTAGAAAAATACCCGCACCCAGAGATATTTAATACCGATCAAGGCAGTCAATACACCAGTGAGGTGCACACCAAGCGACTCAAAAAACTGGGTATTACTATCTCAATGGACGGCAAAGGCAGAGCCACAGATAATATCTGCATTGAACGCTTCTGGAGAAGTGCTAAATGTGAAAGGATTTATTTAAACGAATACCAAACTATCAGTGAGTTAACCACGGATGTAGATGATTATATTGAGTTTTATAATCACCAAAGATTCCATGAAACATTGAAATATAAAAAACCAATGGATGTGTATCAAGAAAGTATAAAATTGAATCAGAAAAAGAAGAGGGCTTCTTAGGGTTTGCTATATAAGAAAATTTAGAAAGTTGTTTGAGGTTTTGGGGTAATGTAAAATATGACTGTGAACAGTCGAGATTCTACTTGAGAATAGTGCGGAAAATGGGGGTATTACACCCACCATTAGGCGAATGGGTTTTGAAGGTCTGCCATTGTCAGGACAATAATGCTTAGCAAAGGTTTGCCAGTTGATACTATGAGAGAGTTGTATTAAAGGGTCTTTAGTGTCTAGTTAAGAGAGTTGTATTAAAGGGTCTTTAGTGTCTAGTTGAGAAAGAAGTTCACTATGGAATAGATTTTGTTGCCCTGCGTTTGGACTGGATTTAGTAAGCATATTTTTTAAGCAAAACGACCAAGAAATTAGGGTTATTTTAACACAAATTGGTTGATTTGTTTGGGGTATTTGTTTATTTTATTGTTATATATCAAATAGTTGGGTGGTTTTTAAGGGTTGACCAATTACACTAGGCATTATTCATACTAAAGTATTAGGATTTGTAAAATACTTTCATAGCAAGTTTGTGCTTAATAAAAATATTTTTCGTACCTTTCCATTTAATACCGCCAAAGATAAAAAATACTCATTTTTTACAATCCATACTGAATAATAATTTTTTATTCTTGCAGGGCCTTCGACCTTCGACCTTGATAAAATATGGGAAAAATCTACTTCATTCAGCATGTTGCATGTTAACCCTGTTTCCAAAGCTTTAAAATGTGCCTCTTTTAATGTCCACAGTTTGATAAAGAAATCATGTTTGTTTACTTGTGTAGTATAAATTTTTTTTTCTTTACTTGTGAACACCATCTTTATAATTTCTTTATCTAATGCAATAATACGCCTCTGCTCAATATCAATAGCTGCGTTTTTTTGCATAGAAATCAGGATGCTTCCATAGCCAGTTGCTTTAGAAATACTGAAGTAACAAAAAAAATCAACCATATCAAGAACAGGCCTTCCACACTTTAAGCTCTTAAACCTCCAAGAACTAGGGGGAATATCACAAAAATAAAAGCTAAGTATTTTCCTTAAATAGGCGTGAATAATTATATAATTTCTCTTGGAAGACTTATTTATATATTTATTTGCTTTCTCTCTCTCTGTATAATCTAGTGTCTCATATAAATCTCTTATATTGCCATCCTTAAAAGAAACAACCCAAATGTAAAAAGAAAAAGGGTTTATTTTTCTAGAAAATTGCATATATTGGATACATAATTTTCTTGTAGAACTGACATATGATTACCAGGGATTTCGTAAATATCTAACTCTAAAAGATTGCCCCATCCGTAATCTTCTGGTATATTTTTATTTCGGTATATGCCATCTAACATATCGTCTTTCACCCTTAACAAGCAAGAATAACAACTAAAAGGCAACGGTTTGGGAATATATATTTTGGAACACTCTATATGTTGCAAGCTTATCGATAGGAAAGATTTCAACATGCTTTCCTCTATTTCTATATTGTTTCTTTGCAAAAAAGATAATATTTCATCCAAATTTTTTAATGATTTTATTCTCTTTTTTTGAATGTCCATCCCTCTAGAAGTTATAAAATTATATATTAGCACATTAATTGCATTGTCTTTATTTCCTAAATCAATAGGCAGCGGATGGAAGGCATCTAGAATAATAAATTTATCAACTTTATCGCCATTTTTTAACAATTGATGCACCATTTCATACGCTATTGTTGCGCCAAAAGAATAGCCAAGTAGTGTGTACGGCCCTCTGGATTGAACTTTTTTCATTTCTATAATGTTGTATTTAGCTATATTCTGCACACTTGGTAGCACGTTTTTCTTTAATTCTGTATGCTGTATAGCATAAAGTTTGTATTTTCCCTTTAAACAATCTCCTAATTTTTGAAAACTAATAGCATCAGCACCCAAACCCGGAATGGCAAACATGCTTGTTTTTTTACTATTATTTATAGGAATAACCACATCTGATGTAAGTAAATTCTGATTGTTTAAGATATTCTCTAGCTCAATAATACTAGGAGATCTGAATAACGCACTTAAAGGAATACTTGCGTCAAAATTTTTGTTTATTCTATTAATTAAAGTTACCGCTAAAAGAGAATGCCCTCCCAAATCAAAAAAACTATCTTTAATACTAACTTCATTTATTGCCAAAACTTCTTTAAAGATATTGGCTAATCTTTTTTGAACATTTGTCTTTGGTTCGACATATTTTTTTAAATTATTTTTTTCTGCCCCTATTGATAAAAGACTTTTTTTATCAATTTTCCCGTTTGGCGTTAGTGGGAACGAATGAATGACCTTGACAAACTTTGGCAACATATACTCTGGTAATTTACCCTCTAATACATTGTTTATATTTTGTAAAAAATAACTAGAAGAGGATGCAGGGTTATTGAAAAAAATATTAGGAATTTTATCTAATTTCTTATATGCCGAAAAGGCTATATCGTTCTCCGTTGTCACAATTAAATCAAAATATTTTTGATCGTATGTTGGTGATATTTCATACTTATAGCCTTTTTCTTTCAAATAACATGCTATTTCAAAAATATATAATCCAAACTCATTAGATTTCTTTTTACTTTTTATTTCACTAATACTTTTAAAGCCGCTTAAGCAACGATTTTGTATTTTTTTTACAATTAATGTTTTATCTAAAGTATTGATTAATTCAATCAAATTATCAAAAGAGTTAGTTTCCAGCCAAGTGTATTCAGAAAAATCTTTGCACCCGATTGTCTTAACTCCATTATTCGAAATATAAAGCGTAACATCATATCTAAAATTATTTATTTCATTAAAAAACAACCCTTCCTTCAATGAAATTTTTACATCCACAATCTTATTAAATTTTTGCATTAAAGATAAAAAATAAGCTGGATGGATAAATAACTCCTCCTCTCTTTCTTTTCTTTCTTTTATAAAATTTATTTCTTTTAGATTATTTCGGAGAGCATCATTTTTAAAAAGATAAATTGAATGGTAAAATTCTTCTTGTAATCCAAAATTAATCACATCCCCTATAAAAATACGCCCTTCTTTTACACCAATGGAACTAATAACCCTGCCTATAACACTCTCTAAGTACAATATATTAGGAAAATACTGGATTACAGAGTTTATAATTATTGTATCTACTTTGTTGCTTGGCACTTTAAAGTCATCAGCTTTATCACAGTAAACTTTAACATTACTTTGATTTTTTTTACTAATTTCTGCTCTTAAATTAGAAATAACCACTTCTGATATATCTATTCCTATATAATTTTTAACTTTTTTATAAAGCCTGTATAGCAAAAGACCTGTGCCACAACCTACTTCTAAAACCTCTTTAGGGTTTAAATCTAATACAGAGTTTGTGGTATTTTCAACCCATTCCAACATTTCTTTTTCAGGGATATTTTTTTCAGTATAGCTACTTACCCAGCCATGAAATTTTGAGTCTTTTTTAAAATTATCTGAATTATCTGAATATGTGTTATCCCAAACATTTCCCCACACATTTACAATTTTATCAGTTACAAAAAATTTCTCTTGATAGGCTTCATCCAATTGACAAAACAATCTTATATTTAATAAGTCATCGACCACACAAATAGAACTTTTAATTCCATCTATTTTACTAACAACATTTTCTATTTCTCCCAGTTCAATTCTAAATCCCCTTATTTTTACCTGTTCATCCACCCGTCCGACATACTCAATATTTCCATCTTCTAAATATTTTGCCAAATCTCCAGTCTTATAAAGCCTTTCACCCTCTAAATAAGGATTGTCCACAAACTTTTGGCTTGTTAGTTTACTGTTGTTTAAGTATCCCCTAGCTAATCCATCTCCAGATATGCATAACTCTCCAACCACTGATCGTGGCACTAAATTTAAATTATCATCTAGTAGGTATATTTGGGTGTTATTTATTGGCTTACCAATGTTGACTTTGCGTGAGAGTGATAGTCTAGATGTTGTTGACCATACTGTCGTTTCTGTTGGTCCGTACATATTCCATAAGAATATATTTTTACTTTTTAATAAATAACTTTTTAAATTAAACTGAATCTCCTCCCCTCCACACAAAATAATTAGTTCTTTTTTTGGTTTCCAATCATTCTTCATCAGCATGTTGAATGTCGCTGGAGTAGCTTGAATACAATTGATATCGTTATTACTTATAATTGCGTCCAATGCTTGCGGGGATTTTCTATCTTCATTAGAGGCTACACTTAACTTGCCACCTAAAACTATAGGGGTGAAAATTTCTAAAACATGTATATCAAAAGAAACGGGGGTGACAGATAATAAATGTAAACTATGATTTACATTTAATTCTTTAGTTATATGATGAATAAGATTCAAAACACTTCTATGCTCAACCATAACCCCTTTCGGTTTACCTGTAGAGCCAGAGGTAAATATAACATATGCCAAATTCCTAGAACTCATATTAACTTTCGGATTCTTTATGGAAAAGTCTTTTAAATTAATCCTATCTAAAAAAATAATTGCGCTTTTAACATTTACTAAAAACTCTTTTAAATGCATTTGTGTCAAAATAAAAGACGCCTTAGAGTCTTTTATCATATAGTTGATTCTATCTTTTGGGTAGGTTGGATCTATAGGGACATAGGCGGCACCAGCCTTTAGTACAGCCAAAAGTCCGACAACCATTTCTATTGATCTATCTACACATATTCCAATTAAATCTTCAACCTCTACCCCTTGTTGAATTAAATAATTTGCCAGCTTGTTTGCCTCTTCATTTAACTCTTTATAAGCAATCTCTTTATCTTTATATACAACAGCTATTGCATTAGGTGTATTTTTTACCTTTTCTTCAAATACCCTATGTATTGTTTTTTCTCTTGGGTAGTCCTTTTTTGTATTATTACACTCATCTAACAGCCAATGCTTTTCTTTTTCACTGACTATGTTAATATTTTTAAGTTTTTTGGTGTCATCATCTAAAACATGGTTTAGTACTGTTTTAAATCCCTCAATAAAATTGTTTATATAGTGATCACTAAATAATGAGGTTGAATACTCTACAGAACAATAAAGTTGCTCATTTATTTGGTTAACATCTAGTGTTAAATCAAACTTAGATGTTTTATGTTGAAGCTCAATATTTTCTATTTTTAGATTTGGCAATTCAAATAAATCTTGCGGAGTATTTTGTAAAATTAGCATTACTTGAAATATAGGCGACCTAGAAGTATCTCTAGGTGTTTTGAGTGCCTCAACAATTTTTTCAAATGGAATGTCTTGAAAATCATAGGCTTTTTTTGTCTTTTTCTTTAAATCTGATAGCAATTCTAAAAAACTCAATTCCTTATTTACGGAAACTTTGATAGGCAGCGTATTCACAAAAAAACCAATCAACTGTTCAACGTCGAATGTTTTTCTATTGGCAATAGGGCAGCCAATAACAAATTTTTTCTGACTTGTATATTTGTGAAGTAAAATAGAAAATACGGACAGCAAAAACATAAAAAGAGTTACCTTGTGCGTCTTGCAAATGGAGTCAATCTCATTAAAAATATTTTTTCCTATTTGAAATTTAACTCTTTTTCCGTTATATTTCTGAATAGCTGGCCTGGCATATGAAGTTGGCAATAACAACATAGGTATATCTTTTAGTTCTTGCTTCCAGTAATCTACACCATTTTTTAATATTTTCAACATGTTCTTTTTTTGCCATGCCGCATAATCTCCATATTGAATTCTTAGAGGGTTTAAGCTTTTTGGCCGCTGACTTGAAGAAGACTTATATAATATCGACAACTCTTTTAAAAATATATTTATAGACCAGCCATCAGAAATAATATGGTGCATATTAACAAACAAGTAATACTCGCATTCGTCAGTTTTAAATAAACTTGCACGAAATAATAAACTCTTTTCTAAATCAAAATTTCTGAGTAATTCGTTGTCAACCAAGGGAAATAAATCAGCATTACTTATCTCAGAGTAATTTAAAACAAAAGCATGGTTATCATTCACATATTGAATAATTTTTTCCTCTTCTTTAACAAAATTAGTTCTTAATACATCGTGTCTTTGTAGTATGCATGAAATTGAATGTTCTAAAGTTTTTATATCAAGAGATCCGCTCAACTTAACTAAAGAAGGCATGTGATACGTCTTGCTATCCCCTCCTTCGTATACACTTAAAAACCACAATCTTTCCTGTGAAAAAGAAAGCTCAAAGATACTCCTTTCATCGAGTCTTGAAATTAAATCTTCATTTATCGAACTATTAATAAAGTTAATAATTTCATTTTTTTGCTCTTTTAATTTATTTTTTAATTCATCTGTTAAACAATTTTCTGGCGCTTTCACTTTTAAGTTATCATTTTCAACGCTTAGTGTTATATTTTTTTTATTCAATTCCTTCAATAGACTAATCAACATATGAACTCCTCTCTTAAGTTGTCTTTGTCTTCAATCTGAGTTGAGTCATCATTCTTTATAACATCTAGAACACCTGACAACTCTTTTATATTTCCCAACTCAAACAATAACTTTAGTTGAAACTGAACATTAAACTCTCGATTAATTTTAGAAATAAGTTGTGTGGCCAGTAAAGAGTGCCCACCAAGATCAAAAAAATTGTCTTTAATGCCAACTCTATCTACATCTAAAATTTCTTGAAAAAGCTTAACAAGCCTTTCTTGCGTGTTTGTTTGTGGTTCAATGTATTCTTCACTAGAGATAAATGTAACGTCAAGTTCAGACAAATATTTTTTATCTATTTTTCCATTTAGAGTTAATGGCATTTCCTTTAACTTTATAACGACAGATGGAATCATATGCCTAGGTAAAATTCTTTCTAAATGAAATATGACCTCTTTACTGTCAATATCTTGATTATTTATTACCGTAACATATGCTACAAGCATTTTTCCTAAAACTTCGTCATTTTTAACAATAACACAACCTTCTTTGAAGTTTGATATAGATAATAATTTCTGCTCTATTTCTCCCAGCTCAATTCTAAATCCCCTTATTTTTACCTGTTCATCCACCCGTCCGACATACTCAATATTTCCATCTTCTAAATATTTTGCCAAATCTCCAGTCTTATAAAGCCTTTCACCCTCTAAATAAGGATTGTCCACAAACTTTTGGCTTGTTAGTTTACTGCTGTTTAAGT
The DNA here is from genome assembly GCF_964212635.1 of Candidatus Thiodubiliella endoseptemdiera. Lineage (NCBI taxonomy): Bacteria > Pseudomonadati > Pseudomonadota > Gammaproteobacteria > Pseudothioglobaceae (SeqCode) > Candidatus Thiodubiliella > Candidatus Thiodubiliella endoseptemdiera. The sequence continues at coordinate 1,460,306 of NZ_OZ156463.1, read as the reverse complement.
ATCCCCTAGCTAATCCATCTCCAGATATGCATAACTCTCCAACCACTGATCGTGGCACTAAATTTAAATTATCATCTAGTAGGTATATTTGGGTGTTATTTATTGGCTTACCAATTGGAATGTTTTTTGGCGTATCTTGTTTATCAATAAGATAACTTGTTACTACGTCACTACACTCTGTAGGTCCGTAACTATTAATAATTTTTAATTTTAATTCTGGTGCAATCACTTTTTTGAAATTAATTGGCTCTCCTCCCAAATAAACAGTTTTCAAACTATGTAAAGAGTTTGTATTATTCTTTGCCTCTAATATTGCATAATACGCTGATGGTGTACAGTTTAAGAGGGTTACTTTATGTTTATCAATAAGTTGGACAATTATAGATGGGCTAAATACGCCATAAGAAGGGAAAATTAAACTGCCGCCACTATGTAAAATTGAAAAAATATTTTTTTGTGTTAGGTCAAAACTTAAGGAGCTAATGATTAAGACAGATGTTTGCCTATTAAAACAAGATTTTTTTCTATACCAGTCATATAAATTTACCAATCCATTATGCTCAACCATAACCCCTTTCGGTTTACCTGTAGAGCCAGAGGTAAATATAACATATGCCAAATTCCTAGAACTCATATTAACTTTCGGATTCTTTATGGAAAAGTCTTTTAAATTAATCCTATCTAAAAAAATAATTGCGCTTTTAACGTTTACTAAAAACTCTTTTAAATGCATTTGTGTCAAAATAAAAGACGCCTTAGAGTCTTTTATCATATAGTTGATTCTATCTTTTGGGTAGGTTGGATCTATAGGGACATAGGCGGCACCAGCCTTTAGTACAGCCAAAAGTCCGACAACCATTTCTATTGATCTATCTACACATATTCCAATTAAATCTTCAACCTCTACCCCTTGTTGAATTAAATAATTTGCCAGCTTGTTTGCCTCTTCATTTAACTCTTTATAAGCAATCTCTTTATCTTTATATACAACAGCTATTGCATTAGGTGTATTTTTTACCTTTTCTTCAAATACCCTATGTATTGTTTTTTCTCTTGGGTAGTCCTTTTTTGTATTATTACACTCATCTAACAGCCAATGCTTTTCTTTTTCACTGACTATGTTAATATTTTTAAGTTTTTTGGTGTCATCATCTAAAATTGCATCCAATATTAGCTCATAGTTATTTGTCGGCTTACCGTCTCCAAAAAAACCATAATGGTATGAAAATCTAACAAATGGTGTTTTAGATGAATAAACTGTAAACTGAACTTCGTTTTTACCAACACTCCCAGTTGAAAAAAAAGATTTACCAAATAACGGTATATGGTTAACGCCAAATATTGTCTCTCCTTGTATTAACAAATCCTGGTTATTCATTGAAATATAAGGCTTTTCTGTACTTCGATATTCTTCTACTTTTTTCACAAATTCTATAAAGCTCATGTCTTTATCCAACCAAGAACGTCTAATAACTAATGGGATAATGTTTACATAAACTCCAAGAATCATTGTTTTTAAATTATTTCTTGTCGTTTCTGGCTCGTTAAAAACTATATTGTTCTTAAAATTATGCATTTTATGAAGCATTAGAACATACACAGAAATTAGAATAGAAAATAGCGATACGTTGTGTTTTCTTTGAATAACTTTTAATTTTTTTCTAACATGGTTATTGAGTATTAAGTCATCTTTGTTTAATTTTCCTAAATTTTGAGTAGGAACCATGCTTGGAGGTGTAATGACAGACTGTAATTTCCCTTCCCAGAAAGAATTATTTTCCTTAAATTCTTTGGCAAACAAATCACTCCTATTGGAGTACATAGTTTCAAAGTTAAAATCATTTAATTTTTGGTTTTTACCATATGATTTGTATATTTTTTGCACAAGTATATAAAACCCCAACAATTTCAGACAACAATCTAAACTTTCTTATTTCAAACCCGTTAAACTAAACAAAAAAAATCGGAGTAAAAAAATGAGTAAAAAACGAACCAAATACACCTCAGCATTTAAAACAAAATTAGTGCTTGAGTTATTACAAAATGAAAGCACCTTGGTGCAGATTGCTAGCAAGCATAACATCCTTCCACAAAACCTACAAAACTGGAAGAAAACCTTCCTTGCTAATGCTGAAATTGCCATGGAGCCATCCAAGGCGGTTAAAGAATACAAAGAAGAGCTTGTTAAATCACAAAAACAAAATGAGCGCTTAACAGCTCTGGTAGGCAAGGTAACCGTAGAGAAGGAATGGTTAGCAAAAAAGCTAAAAAGCTTGGGCTTATCTAATCTTAAACAATTAGTTGACTTCAAGCCGTCTTCAACATCTGCAACACAACCTTTATCAATTAATCAACAATGCCAACTGTTGAGCATTAACAGGAGTGGCTTATATTACACACCGCGTACCAATGTGCGTAAAGATAAAATTAAATCTCATATCACCAAGGTGTTTGAACAAATACCTATTTACGGTGAGAAAAAAGTGCATCAACAACTACTTGAAGACGGTTACAAGGTAAGTTTAAACACAGTGGCTCGTTATCGCCAAGCGTTGGGGTTAAAAGCGGTGTTAGCGGTTAAACAGGTTAATACAGCCATACCAATCAAAGCACATAAAAAATACAGTTATAAGCTTCGAGGTCTTGGTATTAACCACGCTAATCAAGTTTGGAGTACAGACATCACCTACATTAAGATTGCGGGAGGTATGGTGTATATGGCTGCTATTATTGATTGGCATTCCAAGGCTGTTTTATCACACAGAATATCCAACACAATGGATTCACAGTTAGTGATGAGCGTACTCAACGATGCTTTAGAAAAATACCCGCACCCAGAGATATTTAATACCGATCAAGGCAGTCAATACACCAGTGAGGTGCACACCAAGCGACTCAAAAAACTGGGTATTACTATCTCAATGGACGGCAAAGGCAGAGCCACAGATAATATCTGCATTGAACGCTTCTGGAGAAGTGCTAAATGTGAAAGGATTTATTTAAACGAATACCAAACTATCAGTGAGTTAACCACGGATGTAGATGATTATATTGAGTTTTATAATCACCAAAGATTCCATGAAACATTGAAATATAAAAAACCAATGGATGTGTATCAAGAAAGTATAAAATTGAATCAGAAAAAGAAGAGGGCTTCTTAGGGTTTGCTATATAAGAAAATTTAGAAAGTTGTTTGAGGTTTTGGGGTAATGTAGTATACTAATTTGCACTAACGATATTGCATCAACAATAACATGGTGCGCCATTAGAGATATTGCTAATAGTTTGTTTTCTTTATATATCAATATTGGCCTTATTAAAGATGAATCAGAAAGGGAAATAATCTTTTGGGCGTTTTCATATAGCTCTTCTTCTATATTGCCTAAGTCATTTATCTCAAATTCATAAATTAAGTCTCTACCATCATTTTTAGTTTCGTACATATATAATTCATCAAAATATTTACAAATTCTTAAATTTTGAAATTTAATTTTTTTAAAAATAAAATTAATTATTTTCTTAATAACTTCTACTTGATAAGAGCCCTCTGTAAAAAAGTATCCTCCTATTAAGTATTGTCCATTAAAACTAACCTCCCCCTCTAAATACAAGTCTTTTTGTATTTGTGTCAATGGAGTGATATTTTTGCTTAAACTATTCAATTTTTGAATTCTATTATTGAAAATATCAAAAAGCATAATAGGGGTTTTTGAATTTTCTAATTTTGTCAATATAGAAACAAAATTATCAACAAACCTTTTCATCTCTTTATTGCAAAAGTCACCACTATATTCGCATTGAATCAAAAGATCGGTACCGGAAGTGTTAGCTGTTAGTGTTAATGGAACTTTTCCTTCTGTACTATTCACAGAACTGATTTGATAATCTACATGATTAATTGTGCCTTCTGTATTAATGCGAGTGCTATTAAAGGCACACTGTATGTTATTAGAACTTAAATCAGGGTATTGCCTCCTTAAATTTTCTATTAAAATTTGCAAAGGCACCCTTTGGTTGCCAGCCCCTGAAATCACTTTATTTTTTACCTGATTCAAGACGGTTAAGAAATCATCGGAATAATCTATATCTATCTTTATTAAAATCATATCGACAAAAAAACCTACAGTCGACTGCAATTCATTACCTTCTCTATTGCTTACCGGCATAACAATAAGTATTGAAGATTGGGCTGTGTATCTATACAGTAAAATTGCATAAACGCTTAATAATAAGTGCGTAATTGTAACATTATGCTTTTTTTGTATCTCTCTAAGGTTAGGCAGAGTATTTAGTGCAATTTTATTTGTGAGAATATTAAACTTTGTTTTTTTGGTCAGTGTTTTGTGTAAGTTTTTAAGGTTCATCTTCCTCGGGAAAGGATTGAACTCCTTCTCTAAAAATACCAAACTTTCTTTAAGTTTTTGTTTTTCAAAAACACTTTTTTCCCATGCACTATAGTCCGAGTATTGAACCTTTATCGGATGTAATTTCTTTAAATTTAATACACCATTTAGCTCTTTTAAAATTATTTTAACCGACTCTTCATCTGCAATAATATGATGCATATTTAATAATAATATTGATCTTTTTTTACTAACCTTTACATATGAAACATTAAAAAAAGGAGGATTTTTTCTCAAATCAAAACATCTTATCACTTCAGCGTAATAAGTTTTTTTTATATCTGCTTCTGATAAGCTTTTAACCCTAGTTAAATCAAATATTTTTATATCAAATTCTATTTTATTTAAAACTTTTTGAAAAATACCTTTTTTACCTTCTACAAAAGCTGTTCTTAATATTTCATGTCTATTCACAATTTTAACGAAAGCATCTTTTATTTTACTGACTGAAAAAACCCCTTTGAAATCAACAAGAATTGGCATATTGTATTTAATACTTTCAGGATCCTCTTGAAAAGAAAACCATAAGCGCTCTTGGGCATAACTTAATGGTGCTTTATTTGTATGTTTTTCTATAGGTATTAGACTATATTCTTTTTCACTCTCCTTGCCTAAAGAGTCTAATTTTCTAGAAATTAAGTTTATATTTCCCAACTCAAACAATAACTTTAGTTGAAACTGAACATTAAACTCTCGATTAATTTTAGAAATAAGTTGTGTGGCCAGTAAAGAGTGCCCACCAAGATCAAAAAAATTGTCTTTAATGCCAACTCTATCTACATCTAAAATTTCTTGAAAAAGCTTAACAAGCCTTTCTTGCGTGTTTGTTTGTGGTTCAATGTATTCTTCACTAGAGATAAATGTAACGTCAAGTTCAGACAAATATTTTTTATCTATTTTTCCATTTAGAGTTAATGGCATTTCCTTTAACTTTATAACGACAGATGGAATCATATGCCTAGGTAAAATTCTTTCTAAATGAAATATGACCTCTTTACTGTCAATATCTTGATTATTTATTACCGTAACATATGCTACAAGCATTTTTCCTAAAACTTCGTCATTTTTAACAATAACACAACCTTCTTTGAAGTTTGATATAGATAATAATTTCTGCTCTATTTCTCCCAGCTCAATTCTAAATCCCCTTATTTTTACCTGTTCATCCACCCGTCCGACATACTCAATATTTCCATCTTCTAAATATTTTGCCAAATCTCCAGTCTTATAAAGCCTTTCACCCTCTAAATAAGGATTGTCCACAAACTTTTGGCTTGTTAGTTTACTGTTGTTTAAGTATCCCCTAGCTAATCCATCTCCAGATATGCATAACTCTCCAACCACTGATCGTGGCACTAAATTTAAATTATCATCTAGTAGGTATATTTGGGTGTTATTTATTGGCTTACCAATTGGAATGTTTTTTGGCGTATCTTGTTTCACTGTATAAGTTGTGGTAAAAGTAGTGTTTTCTGTTGGCCCATAACCATCTACAACACTTAAAGAGCTAAATTTATTACGCAAATATTCAACTGTCAAAGAGTTAACTACCTCCCCTCCTGTTAAGATGGTTTTTAAAAAACATATATCGTCTTTTTTTAAAGTGTATGCCCATTTATCAAAAAATGCGGCTGTTAGCCATAACACATCAATTTTATATTTACTCAAAAAATTATTTAAAATCCTAAATTCTATGTCTGCATGTGGATATAGAATTAGAGATCCATTATTTAGCAAAGTATAATATATTTCAAAGATTGAGGCATCAAAAGAAATTGTAGAAAGCTGCATTATCTTCGGACATTTCAAATTAATATATTTCTGGTTTAAGACAAGATTCAAAACACTTCTATGCTCAACCATAACCCCTTTCGGTTTACCTGTAGAGCCAGAGGTAAATATAACATATGCCAAATTCCTAGAACTCATATTAACTTTCGGATTCTTTATGGAAAAGTCTTTTAAATTAATCCTATCTAAAAAAATAATTGCGCTTTTAACATTTACTAAAAACTCTTTTAAATGCATTTGTGTCAAAATAAAAGACGCCTTAGAGTCTTTTATCATATAGTTGATTCTATCTTTTGGGTAGGTTGGATCTATAGGGACATAGGCGGCACCAGCCTTTAGTACAGCCAAAAGTCCGACAACCATTTCTATTGATCTATCTACACATATTCCAATTAAATCTTCAACCTCTACCCCTTGTTGAATTAAATAATTTGCCAGCTTGTTTGCCTCTTCATTTAACTCTTTATAAGCAATCTCTTTATCTTTATATACAACAGCTATTGCATTAGGTGTATTTTTTACCTTTTCTTCAAATACCCTATGTATTGTTTTTTCTCTTGGGTAGTCCTTTTTTGTATTATTACACTCATCTAACAGCCAATGCTTTTCTTTTTCACTGACTATGTTAATATTTTTAAGTTTTTTGGTGTCATCATCTAAAACATGGTTTAGTACTGTTTTAAATCCCTCAATAAAATTGTTTATTGTATCTTTATGGAAAATATCCTTATTGTAGTTAAGATCTGCATGAATGCACTTTCCATCATCAATGAAAACAATTGACATGTCTGATCCATTTGTACCAAAAGATCTAATAGGCAAATACGATAACTTTACATTTTCAATTACTTTTTCAAGCTTTCCAGTATAAGTATATGTTGTAAATACTCTTTGTAGTGGGTGATACGGCAACTTCCCAATATTTGAAAATAATTTGTTAACTTCCGAAAATGGGTATTGTTTATATTTTTGAAGGTTTTTAATTTCTGATTTTATTTTTTTTAAAAAACATTTGAACGATTCATTTTCATTTGGCTCAACAATCAATGGAAGAGAATTAATAAAACAGCCGGAAATATTTTTTGTACTTTTGTCTCTTGTGCTTAGGGCAATTGATAAACAACAATGTTTTGCTCTATTTCGTTGATACATAAATGTATTTAACACTCCCAATAAGAAAATAAAAGGAGTTATTCTATTCTTTTTAGAATGCTTTTTGAGTAAGCTCGTCTCTCCTATTTTAAAATTAACTAACCCTCCATTTCCAGACCCCTCCTCAGGATAGGGAAGGTCTGGCTTAAATTCACTTAAATACAGTGTTTTTCTAAAAACATTTTTCCAATACTTTGTGGGTTCAGTGTCGTTCAAAGCACTTTCTTTTCTTACTAGAGAACAACTAACTTCTTCATTTGAATACTTTGTTATTTTACACCGCTCACCTTTAATCAAAATTTCGTTGTACGTGTCAAAAAAATCATGTAAAAGTTTCATTGATGTCACATGGTCAGAAGCAATATGATGAGCTCTAACAATTAAAACATGTTTACGGGAATGGTATTTTAAACATACAAAATCAAAGACTTTCTTACTAATATCGAATGTTTTGTTTAAGATATTATTATATTTTTCATCTTGTTTTTTTTCTGACAAATCAGATAAATCATAAAATGAAATTAGATTATTTAGAGCTATGTTTAAATTGTCTTTCTTAATTAAAGTGTCATTTAATATTTGAAAACTACATCTAGCTATCGGTGTTTTTTTCATAACACCGATAATTGTATTTACAATATTTTCATATTTAATATTACCTTGAATTTTTAATGCAGTTAGCTCAAGCAATGCCTTTCTTTCATTATTTGATAAAACAATATTTTTAAAATAAATTGCCTCCTCTTCCAGGGAGGCGTGATAAATATTTTTTGGAAGTTGATTCTTTCTACTCATTATTAAGTATCCTTTAATGTAAAGATTTTAAGGTTAACATTGAACGCAAACTATTATGTCTAAAAATTGTAAGTTATATTCATAAATATCGTATCTTGATTTTTAATTTCATTAAAAAATACTGATCCAGAAATATAATCAATAGCCCCGATATCTACGCTAACTCTATCTGTAACATCATACTTTGCCGAAATTTTTTGAAGCCCTCCTTTATTCATGCTAACCCCATAAAGGGAGAGTAAATAATTTATATGGAGTGTTGCGTTCATAAAATCAGAGTTAACACCAAAAGCATGCTGATAAGTATCCCTATTTAAAAGATTAGGCTCGTCAAAAAGCTTAATATCGTAGTTATTGAAATGTCTAAGTGAAAAATCATAATTAATTATTGTGTCAACAGCTCCACTGTATTCCACGCCAATTAAAGAATCGGTCCGTGAAAAATGTTTTTCCTGTGTGGAAGTGAACCTTAGTCCATCAAAATAGGCGGCCTCAACTTTGACAAGCCATGAGTCATTGATTATGTTTAATGCCGCTCCAAACATTGTTGTTTTCTCATGCGTAATTCTTGGATTCGATTCTATTGGAATGCAGCCAGAATCATCACGAATTCTTGCCGCATAAAGGCTTATATCCCATTCTGGAAAGGCGCGATCAATCGAGAGTGCATAAGTTATATCATTGTAAGACTCATTATCTGGCATTACAAAGGGTGACAAAGAAAACACAGATCCAAACGGAGGGAGTTTACTAAAACGTTGCTCTAAAATAACTATAGGAGTTATGCGCCAATTTTCAGTGAAATAATCAAATCTTGCCATAGTGACTGGAAGGCGCAAATCTTCAATATTAGTTACCCCAGGAATACGATTATCCAAGGGGTTGAGTATATCAGTAATGCGTATATTATCACTCCTCCCCCACACAATAACTTGACGACCCAGCTTTATATCCAAATCATCACCAGCGCTTCCTTCAATATAGGCGTCAAAAACCTCCTTTTGACTTCTGAACGCATTCAATTCATCCTGAGTATACCGATCACTCTTAATATCGTATATTAAGTCATAATATATTTTAGCGTTACCTTTGAACTTCCAATTACCATTAAAATTATGATTATAATCCAAAAAAAGTGCACTATTCAAAGACTCTTGTGCCGTGTCACTATTGTAACCATAGGCTAGATGTTGTTGCAAGTACCCTGAAAAACTATTTAAGCTACCTGCATACACATTATTTAGAATAAACGCTCCACATAATAATAAATACTTCAATATTTATACTCCCTTGTCCAAACGTCTTATTGTAAAAATTTTATCCTTAATATTAGGATTTAATCTAATATTTCTTAATTTCATGGTAGTTTTATGTAGAAAGATTTCTCCTCTTTTTGTTGTCATTTCCATATCATCTACAATCCAAATATTTTTATTTTTATGGGTGTTGAGTATATTCATATATTTTGCTTTTCCATTTTTCATAAATCCTATGGATTTAATTATCATATAGCTGTCTTGCGCTATAGTGTTGATTGTCCTTGTATAAGCAAACTTTTGAATAATTTCACTTGTTTTTGGGATGCTTTCTATTTTCCATGCTAGAGTACCGTTAACCTCCTCTTCCCCTAAATATTTATACACATAGTTTTCTAAATTTGGTTTTGTTAGATCAAAATATGAAAAATCAGACCCCATAAAACTAGAGGATTTATTTGAGCTTGCTATATGTTTAATACGTTTAAGTTTCGGTAGAAATATCCACTGACTATCTTCTTTTACTGATTCATCATTATAATCATATGTTAAAAATGCTGTATTTCTAACACTTGAAGGAGAGGTGAAAAACATAATTTGACGCTTATCTTTCCCGTAATACTTGCTATAAACTTTCATTTTTTTTACTCTTTTATTTCCAAATTTATCAACAGATGTCATTTCCATGTCTTGAATAAGAGTCTTTGCATCTTCACGCTGATAAACCTCTCTCATAATTTTCAAAGGGTCCACTTTATCCGCACTATAAACAGGAGAAAATGTCACTATCAACATAAGGAGTAATAAATTTTTCATAGTTATTTTTTTTTAATTTGTGTTGTAAAAGAAATAAGCGCCGGCAAAAAAAGCAGGTCTGTTATTAGTGCAAAAATAAGGGCGCTTATAGTTACAATAGCGAAATTTTGATTTGGGGTAAAAACACTTAAAAAGAATACAGAAAAAGACAAGGCTAAAATGAATGTAGTAAATATAATAGCTTTGCCTGCATATAAATAAACTTCATTAAAACTATCAATTAATTTTCTTTTTCTTTTTTGTGCATCAAAATATTTTAATAAAAAATGTATAGTATCATCAACTGATAACCCGATAATGATTGCCCCAGATATTGCTATCCCCATATCAATAGGTATCCCAAGCCATCCAAGCAATCCGGCAATTAAAACTACCGGTATAATGTTTGGCACTAGTAAAATCCAAAGCTTTCTCATGTCTTTAAGTACCGCCAACATGATAAAAGAAACAAAGGACAGGGTTAGAAAAAAAGAATAGATAAGAGTTTTAGAAACATCTTTTTGCAAAAAAGCATTCATAGCTGTTTGCCCTGTTATATCTACACCATACCCAGTATTAGACCACCATTTTTTAACAAAATTAATCATTTCCAAATCTTTACTTGTATTAACAATGTTAGTCGAAACATTAATCAGGAATTTTTGTCTTTTAAAATCTACCTTTCCTGTTAACCCCGCTCCTTGTTCAGATGAAATCTCATGTAATAACAAATATTGTGCCACTAGATCTTTGTCATCTGGAATTTGGTCCTGACCATTTAAAAGAATATTGTATTCTTTAACGATATCTAAAAGTGAATCAATGTGCCTTATGTCTTTTGGAAATGCACTTTGATAGTCCCGATAAAATCTTTCAATATTTTTTAGAAAATTTGGTTCATTTACCCCATCTTGCTTCTTGCTATCCAAAACTATACTATACGACATTGGTCCTGTTATATTTTCCATAATAAATTCTGCAGATTGCCTAATTTCTACTTCTTTATCAAAAAGGTTTATTAGGTTTGAGTCTATTTTTAATTTAGATGCTCCTATTGACATCACCCCCACTAAAAAAATAAAGAAAAATACGATTATTTTATCGTACCTTACTATAAATACGCCATAACTATTGTTTGAGTGTTTTAAATTGTTTTTTGTTTTTTGTTTAATGTTTATGTTTAATGTGAGCAACATTGCAGGTATCCAAATTATAGACAGCATAAAAGCAAACAAGGCTCCTGTTGCAATTGCTAGTCCTAAAGTTTTTATAGGCGCTATGCTTGAAACATAAAGAGTTAAGAATCCAATAGATGTTGTTAATGATGTTAAAAATATGGGTAAAAAATTCTTGTCTAACGTCTTTTTTACGGCGTTCAAATTATCCAACCCACTTTTTCTTTCTTGAATCCAAATAGTAAATATATGTATAGAATCAGCTATGCCTATAGCCATAATAAAAATAGGGATACTTACAGTAAAATTATTTAATTTAAATCCGAATAACAACTGCATTACAAACACCATTAATATAGTAAGAATTACTACACATATTGGTATTAGAATGCCACTTATATTTTTAAATAAAAAAGCTAGAAGAGCGGCGACAAAAAGAAAACTTAAGGGAACCAACAATGTAGTATCCCTTCCTGCCACATTGATAAATGCTTGTGTCATTACTGGTCCTCCATTTAACCAATACGAGTAACCTGTTTTTCTATGCTCCTCTCTAATTAACGACATTATTTTTTGCATTATTACCCCACTAACATCCCTTCCTTCATTGGCATTAGGGGTTAATTTTGCGAAAATTATCGTAGTTTTTGCATCTTTAGAAATAAACGAATTCAGCATGCCTTTTGTTTTTAAAGAAATTTTTTTTAGTTCTTCTAATTTTTTTACACTTAAAGAGTTAATGTTTTGAATAAAATTATTTACTAAAATATTATCTTCATCTAAGTGACTTAAATGGACATGTTGATAGTTCACTAAGGAGTCAACCTTCTCTATATGAGGAATGGTCGCAAGTTTTTTAGTTAAGCTTTCTATACTTTTTAAAGGTTTTTTATTGAAAATACCACTTTCATCCTTAAAAGCTACTATAACACCAATATCATTACCAAACTCTTCTCTCATTAGGTCATAATTTAGTAAAATTTTAGAATCTTTTTCAAACCAAACCCTGTAACTCCCATCAATTGTAAGGCTTAATAAATTCAAACTTAATAAAAAAACGATAAAAGGTATTGTGATAGCGATAATTCGGCTATATTTATTTAAAAAAACCATGTATTGATTGAGTATCATATGTTTTATTATACTCTATAACTTTATAAAACCCCAACAATTTCAGACAACAATCTAAACTTTCTTATTTCAAACCCGTTAAACTAAACAAAAAAATCGGAGTAAAAAAATGAGTAAAAAACGAACCAAATACACCTCAGCATTTAAAACAAAATTAGTGCTTGAGTTATTACAAAATGAAAGCACCTTGGTGCAGATTGCTAGCAAGCATAACATCCTTCCACAAAACCTACAAAACTGGAAGAAAACCTTCCTTGCTAATGCTGAAATTGCCATGGAGCCATCCAAGGCGGTTAAAGAATACAAAGAAGAGCTTGTTAAATCACAAAAACAAAATGAGCGCTTAACAGCTCTGGTAGGCAAGGTAACCGTAGAGAAGGAATGGTTAGCAAAAAAGCTAAAAAGCTTGGGCTTATCTAATCTTAAACAATTAGTTGACTTCAAGCCGTCTTCAACATCTGCAACACAACCTTTATCAATTAATCAACAATGCCAACTGTTGAGCATTAACAGGAGTGGCTTATATTACACACCGCGTACCAATGTGCGTAAAGATAAAATTAAATCTCATATCACCAAGGTGTTTGAACAAATACCTATTTACGGTGAGAAAAAAGTGCATCAACAACTACTTGAAGACGGTTACAAGGTAAGTTTAAACACAGTGGCTCGTTATCGCCAAGCGTTGGGGTTAAAAGCGGTGTTAGCGGTTAAACAGGTTAATACAGCCATACCAATCAAAGCACATAAAAAATACAGTTATAAGCTTCGAGGTCTTGGTATTAACCACGCTAATCAAGTTTGGAGTACAGACATCACCTACATTAAGATTGCGGGAGGTATGGTGTATATGGCTGCTATTATTGATTGGCATTCCAAGGCTGTTTTATCACACAGAATATCCAACACAATGGATTCACAGTTAGTGATGAGCGTACTCAACGATGCTTTAGAAAAATACCCGCACCCAGAGATATTTAATACCGATCAAGGCAGTCAATACACCAGTGAGGTGCACACCAAGCGACTCAAAAAACTGGGTATTACTATCTCAATGGACGACAAAGGCAGAGCCACAGATAATATCTGCATTGAACGCTTCTGGAGAAGTGCTAAATGTGAAAGGATTTATTTAAACGAATACCAAACTATCAGTGAGTTAACCACGGATGTAGATGATTATATTGAGTTTTATAATCACCAAAGATTCCATGAAACATTGAAATATAAAAAACCAATGGATGTGTATCAAGAAAGTATAAAATTGAATCAGAAAAAGAAGAGGGCTTCTTAGGGTTTGCTATATAAGAAAATTTAGAAAGTTGTTTGAGGTTTTGGGGTAATGTAATATTCAGCTTGGTTTTGATTTTTAGTGTTGTTGGTTTTGAAACTTAAAAACTCCCGAAAGGGAGTTTTTGTTATTTTAAAGTCATTTATCCATTATGCCGAGAATTGTAAATAATCACTAATTCTTCTTTGGATATATCTTCTTTTGGCAATTTGCCTTTAATTTTCACTAAGTCAAATTCCGTCTCATCATTTTCAGCAAAATCAATAATTTCTTCATTATTCATTGCTTTATATTCCCACCACTCGTTAATCATCGGTCTAGCTTTTTCAACAACCTCATCTTTTGTTGCCCCAAAAAATATATGTTCTATTTCGTATTTACCCTCTGAAATAATATAGCAATACATTTACTCTCCTTTTTTAAAATACAAACTTATTTTTTATAAAATTATTCATCAACCAAATTACCCTGCATTTTTATAAGCCCTTCATAATCACCATTATCAGCCTGTTTTAAAGCTTGAATATAATCATCTCTATGGATATTTTCTTTAGCAAGTAAATTTTCATTCCATCCAGTTGCTGACAAGCCATTTTGCTTTAAATAAATATTGGCAAGCATCCTAGACCACCTACCATTACCATTTAAAAATGGGTGAATAACCACTGCTCTATGATGTAGCCTTGTTGCTATTTCTATTGGGTTAAAACTTTTATTCGACTGCCAAAAATCTAAATCATCGGCTAGTTTTTTAAGCTCAATGCTAACAAGATAAGCTTTAACCCCAAAATTAAGCTCAACTATCCTTACCTTTCCAGCCCAGTCCCATACATCGCCAAACATTTCCTTATGCAGTTTCAAGAAAAAATCAGTATCAAAAGACGCTGATTTTTTATCTAGCACACCTCCCAAATAATCAAGACTGGCTTTTAGAATGTTTTGAGCCTCTAAAAAATAAATTTCATTGGTGCCGTAGGTTTTGTTTTTATCCAGTTTTAAACCTGATAAATCACTCCCATAAGTAGCATCAGCAATTTTGGTTTTATCATCCATTGGTCAAATATAATTAAGCGTTAAAAATTGAATTAGTTAACCCACAAGCTTTTTTGGTGCTGGTGTAAAAAGCTATTTTTAGCTTGTTCCACCAGCAAATTTAACTGCTCATCATTTAAGCCTTGCTGTTCAAGTGAGGAGGTATCTTGCACCAGTGAAACCATATAAATAGCTTTTTCTTTGGCTCTGTTTTGTTCCAGTTCATTAATACTAAGTGTTTCATTGCCAGCAAAATCAAGACCAAGTAAGTGGGTTACACTTTCTACGGTAGAGAGTTTTACATCTTCCCCCGCTAAAAACCTTGTAACCGTTCTGTTACCAAGACGAGAGAGCTTAGCGATATTATCAATCGTTAAGCCGATTTGCTTTTTTCTTTTTTGCACTCGTTCGAGTAATTCTAATCTAGTCATAATGATGTATTTTAACAAGTAAGTTGTTAGTATTATGTCATAAATGGCTAAAAAATCAAATTTACTTTTCAAAAACTTCGGTTTTACTTAAAATATCTTTCAAATAAGTGGCTATAGGAATAAGTCCAGCCCTTGTTTTGATTTGCTCATATTCACTGATAGTAAAACGCAAACCAATAAGCTCAGATTGTTTTTCAGCCTTTGGCTTGGGTTTGCGTCAAGCTGGGCTGTTTTGGTTGGTTGCTGATTTTTCTAAATTGATTAGTGTGTTTTTACTTTTTACTTTCCATACGGATACATCGTTTTTACCTGGCATATTTAGTGTCGATTAAATGATAAATATCGTTAAATTGCTTATTCACTTCCCTGTATTGGTAGTTTGCCAATCAAGAGGCTTGCATTAGTTGTGAGATTGATTTTTCTTGCTCAAATATAGTATCAAACACACTGGAGTATTTAAGAGGCAATACGGGAATATTTGGGCTGATTTGTGAATGCACTGCATTTTGGATATTTTGCATATCTTCACATTTTGACCAATTAGTAAAAATATCGTTCTTGTTACGCTTTTGTAGTTTAGTCGCAATCACAACAACATTTTTATTAAGCTCCAATACCTCGGCAATGGTGTTTAAACCAGCTTTAATTGCCTTTACTTCGTTGTAGATGGGCACAAGCACTACATCAGACTGTTTAATCGCTGTAGCGATACTTAGGGCTGTTTTTGAGATTAAACCAGCCAAATCAAAAACCATGTCAATATCACTGCCTACTTCGGGAAATGGCTCATTCAAGTCAAGACAAAACAAATGCTCATCAGCAATAAAGCCATCAAACACATGGTAAGGCTCGTTAGTTCAAATAGCGTATCCCCTGTCTAGGGCTATATTGGTTGCAATCGGGGTTTTACCAGCAGATCACTTAGTGCTGTATACAGTGATTTTCATAATTATTGGGTTAATTGAATTAACAAGATATTTCACAATAACCAATATAATCAAAAAACTGATATTGCAAATTATTGTGAAATAATCAATTAAATCAGTATTTCTAGTTATTTCGATATACTCAAAATAACAAGAATAATTGATAATTTTTAGTGAATGAAAATAACTGAGTTAATCAATATTTTCTAAGCACTCGAAAATATATTTATAGGGAAGTGTTAGTCACTTTGATTTTTTAGCTTATCTAAGTAATTAGCGTACCACTGCATCATGTCCGTGCGTTCCTCCAAGTACTGCGCATGATTATAAGCACCACGCACTTTATTACGCTCTTGGTGGGCAAGTTGTTTTTCAATGACATCACCTCTAAATTTGTTTTCATTTAGAATGGTTGATGCCATACTTCTAAAACCGTGTGCCACCATACGACCATGATATTTACCATTTTGCATTCGCTTGAGAGCAACATTGACTGAGGCTGAACTCATTGGCTTTTCTTGGTGTATGCTACTTGAAAAAATATACTCACTTTGCCCTGTGATTGGTAATAACAATTCAAACAACTTTTTGACCTGTTTAGAAAATGGGATTAAATGTTCTTGATTCATTTTCATAAGCTCAGCAGGAGCCACTCAGATTTTTCAAAATCTATATAACTCCATTTTGAATTAGCAAGCTCACTAGGTCTAACAAAAATATAGGCTGATATAAGTAAGGCAGATTTAACTATAATTGTACCGTGATATTCGTCCATATCCCGCAACAATTCGCCTATATTGTCCTCATCCGTCAAGGTTGGCATATGTTTGGTTTTTGAGTTTTTAAGCATACCTCTATAATCCTGAGTTACATCACGATTACAGTAACCTTTAGCCACACCGTAACGAAAAATCATCGAACAACAAGAATTAACACACTTGCCAGTTTCAACATATCCCAAATCTTGAATAGACTCAATGATATTAAAAAGCATTGGGGCTTCAATATCTTTTAGTGGAATTTTACCAACAAGAGGGAATAGGTATATTTCCAGCCTACGCAAAACCAATTTATTATGCCTGTCATTGCTATGCTGATAATGTTTAGCATGCCAATCAAGCGCAACCTCTCTAAAAGGTCGTTCAGTTGCTAGTTTGATTTTTTGAGTTTGCTTGTGAGCGGAGGGGTTAATACCTTGCTCCAACATATCCATATATTCCCTTTGTTTGGCTTTTGCCTGTTTCATGGAAATTTGCGGATATTTCCCAAGCGAGACCATACAGCGTTTTTTTAAAAACGAGTATCTGAATCGCCATAATTTGCTTCCTGTTGCTTTGACCAAGAGCGATAAACCAGCATCTACATTGATGGTATAATCGTTATTTTTCGGCTTAGCGTTTTTTATTTCTATATTTGTTGCCATAATTGTTCCTTATTTTATCAGATGAAAATGTATACTAATCGTATACCACTTTGTTTGCAGTAGAGAGAAACCATGTGAAACAGCTTGAAACTATAACGCTTTGATTTATAATTAAAAATAGTAGACATTGAGACAAACTGAAACAGCATAAAACATTGCTTCAGATTTCTCACTCTCCGCCATATTACTTTTTACGCATCGTCTTTTTCTGACTGCGTTGAATTTCAAAAAATACTTAGTTACATAGTTTTTTCTATGTGCTTTCGTATTTCTGAAATTCGCCTTGTCAGAAGAAAAAATACTTGTAATAATTCTAGTGCTTTTTTAATTGCATAAAACTTATAAAGATACTTACCCTATTTCAATATCCTTACTAATATATAACAAACAAAAGTTAGGGGTTGTGAATAAAACTGATTCATATCCATCCGCATATTTTATTTACAACCCTTGAGTCTTAGTAGTATCAAAACCCTATTTTTTAAGGTAAAATTTTCAGATTATTTACACCAATCTTATTATGACTGACACCCCTTTAATAATTGCAGGAAAAATATACAACTCTCGTTTGTTGGTTGGCTCGGGCAAGTATAAAGACCTTAATGAGACTAAATTAGCAACAGAGGCTGCGGAAGCAGATATTATTACGGTGGCAATTCGTCGGACCAATATCGGACAAGATGTGAATGAGCCCAATTTATTGGATGTTGTATCACCAGAAAAATATACCATTTTGCCAAATACAGCAGGTTGTTACACTGCCAAAGATGCGGTACGGACTTGTCAATTAGCGCGTGAATTATTGGGTGGGCATAACTTGGTTAAATTGGAAGTATTGGGTGATGAAAAAACACTTTACCCGAACATTGTTGAAACTTTAGTCGCTGCACAAATCTTGGTAGATGACGGTTTTGATGTAATGGTTTATACCAGCGATGACCCAATTATTGCTAAAGAATTAGAAAATATCGGCTGTTGTGCTGTAATGCCGCTCGCCTCACTCATCGGCTCAGGACAAGGTGTTACTAACCCTGCCAACATCAAACTCATCAAACAACACGCCAATGTGCCTGTACTCGTTGATGCAGGTATAGGCTGTGCAAGTGATGCAGCAAAAGCGATGGAACTCGGCTGTGATGGCGTATTGATGAACTCTGCAATCGCTAATGCTGAAAATCCAATCTTGATGGCAAGTGCGATGAAACACGCTGTTATTGCAGGTCGTGAATCTTTCCTTGCAGGCCGAATGATAAAAAAAGCTTATGCTTCAGCTTCATCGCCGATGGAGAATTTAATTTAATTGAGACCTTGCATAAATAGGGATAACTAGCAAAATGTCAGATTTTATTAAATTGGAAATTTTTTAAATCCACTCCTAGCAGGGCTAAGGGTGTTTTTAAAAAGTTTGTAATTTGATGAAAGATGGCGTTTTGATGATTATTCATATTTATGCAAAGGTCTCCAAAGGTCTCTAATTACCTTCTTACAATCTGATTCATAATATATTGCGTTAATAACGGCACTGGACGACCTGTTGCACCTTTTTTAGCGCCACTTATCCATGCTGTGCCTGCGATATCAATGTGCGCCCAGCGATAATCTTTAGTAAAATGTGACAAAAAACAAGCAGCAGTGACTGTGCCTGCTTCACGCCCACCAATGTTGCCCATATCGGCAAAATTTGACTTCAATAACTCATCATATTCATCGTCTAACGGCAACTGCCACGCAGTGTCTAGTGCGGTTTTACCTGCTGCAATCAAATCATCAGCTAAATCTTGATCATTTGCCATCACGCCACAATGATGTTTCCCCAAAGCAACAATTACCGCACCCGTTAGCGTTGCCGTATCAATGACCACTTCTGGATTAAATTTTACAACATAGGTCAGTGCATCGCACAAAATCAAGCGCCCTTCGGCATCGGTATTTAAAATCTCGATGGTTTTGCCCGACATCGAAGTAACCACATCACCCGGCTTAGAGGCATTATGCGCTGGCATATTTTCAACCGTTGGCACGACAATCGTCAGATTCACTTTGAGTTTCATCTCTGCCACTGCATGCATTGTGCCGAGCACACCTGCTGCACCACACATATCGTATTTCATCTCATCCATACCTGCACCTGGCTTCAAAGAAATACCACCAGAGTCAAAAGTTACACCTTTACCTACTAAAACAATCGGCTTGGCAGCGCCATTACCTGTATAACTCAAACTAATGAGTTTTGGTGCTTCAATCGAGCCTTTAGACACTGACAATAAAGAACCCATACCCAATGCCGACATATCGGCCTCTTCCAATATTTCACATTTAAGCCCAAATTTCTTGGCTAATCCCTGCGCTGTTTCTGCCAAATAAGTCGGCGTACAAACATTCGATGGCATATCACCTAGCATACGAGTTAGTGCCATACCCGATGCAATCGCCATCCCTTTATCAATACCATCTTGCTTACCGTCTGCAAAAGTCACGCTCTGTAATATATTTACTTCAGGGATATCTAAATCCACTTTTTGCACCTGGTAATCATTATTTGCTATTGCCTGCGTCATAATCCCAACAAAATCATCAACTGCAAGTGTTGGTAAAAATAATGCCGATAAATTAAATTTATTTGCCGTTTGTGCCAAAGTTATTGCCAATTTTTTCAGCATTTTTGCCGTCGGTGCATTATCGCCCAAACCGATATTTAGTTGATTGTTATTAAAACTGATTTTATTTAATTTAAGTGTTTTGTCAAAATTAACCTGTGTATCTGTCTGTGAAGCAACCGCATTGATTTTAAATTCCATTTTTTTTACAACCTGTTTTGATAAAATAATGCGTATAATTTTATCATTTTCCACACAGACTTATTATGTTTAAATTATTACTCATTATCTCAGTATTATTTATCAATACTGCCTTTGCCAATAAAGTCGATATCGTCAACAGTCTTAGTCCTTTTTTCGGAGAAATAAAGAAAAAAGATGTTTCTAAAACTAAATTTGATGGCGTGTATGAAGTCATTTTGCACAATCCAATCAAATCATTACTCATCTCAGCCGATGGTAAATACTTAATTCAAGGTGATATTATCAACCTACGAACAGGCACACCACTAAAAGCAAGTTCACATATTAATGGTATTAAACAAGCATTAATCAGCACCATTAATGATAAAGATAAAATCATTTTCAAAGCAAAAAATGAAAAATATAGTGTCCATGTCTTTACTGATGTCGATTGCCCCTACTGCAAAAAATTACACGCACAAATGTCGAAAATGAACGCACTCGGTATCACCATTAAATACCTTGCTATGCCACTCAAATCACTCCATCCAACTGCTCAAGGGAAAATGGAAAAAATTTGGTGTGCAGGCGATAGAGTAAAAGCAATGAATGACTACAAAACCAAAAATATAATCCCAAATTCAAAAGACTGTAAAAACCCAGTCGCAAAACAATTATTAATCGCAAAGCAACTTGGCATACAGGGTACACCCGCTATTTTCCTTGCTGATGGAACGCACATACCTGGTTATTTACCTGCCAAAAAACTTTTAAAAGAAATCCAGAAGAAACTTGGAAAATAATACTCGACTCATTGCCCTAAATGCAATCTGTTCAGTTGTTTTAAAGAAAAAATCACTCTCTACTTTTCCCTACCCAAACGATGTCAGTTCGTTGACAAAATCTTTGGTTTTTGGCACTTTGCGTTTTTATCACCAACTCAACGACATTGTCACTGAACGACTCAAACACTCATTAGAAAAAGAAGATTTAAACATTCACTGCTTGATGATTTTAGGTGCTTACCAAATTTTGCACAGCAATATTGCCGAACACGCCAGTATTTTCGAAACCGTGAATATCGCTGAAACCATTGGACAACCATGGGCAAAACCATTAGTGAATGCCATCTTGCGACAGATTCAACGCGATAAAGAAAAACTACTCAAACAAACACATTATTCACACCCAACTTGGCTATTAAAAAAAATCAAGCAGTATTACCCCAACGATTTTGAACAAATATTCAAGCAGAACAATACCCAAGCACCAATGACACTTCGTCTACATCCACAGCACGATATTGACGCCAACCTTGACGCGACAAAAATCACAGTTGCACCGCAAGCACGAGTTTTAAATCAGGCAATGGATGTGTATGATATTCTTGATTTTGACGAAGGCTCGTGCTTCGTCCAAGATGCTTCTGCCCAACTCGCAGGACACTTACTTAATCCAAAAAATACCGATTTAATTCTCGACGCCTGCTGTGCTCCTGGTGGCAAGACTACCCACCTCAGCGAACTCGCACCAACATCTAAAATTATTGCCCTAGACAGTAGCAATGACCGCCTAAAACGCGTCCAAGAAAATATCAATAGATTTAAAATCAACAACATTAGCCTCACGCAAGGCAATGCCCAAACTCAAGATTGGTGGGACGGAAAATTATTCGACAAAATTTTGCTTGATGCACCCTGTTCGGCCACTGGCGTTATTCGTCGTCATCCTGATATCAAATTACTACGAAAACCCAAAGATATCAGCGTTTTAGTTGCTCTACAAAAAGACATTCTCAATAATTTATGGACAATGCTTAAACCAGGTGGCATATTACTCTATGCCACTTGCTCCGTCCTAAAAAATGAAAATGAAACTCAAATTGCGCAGTTTTTACAAAACCACTCAGATGCAATAGAAGAAAAAATCATGCTTGATTGGGGGCTTAAAACCACTCACGGCAAACAACAAATACCCTGTTATGAGTTTGATGGCTTTTATTACGCCATACTTAAAAAATTGGTGTAGAATTACCTAATATTTTTTTATTTAAAGGATATTTTATATAACTCTTATAACTCTCGGAGGAGAACATGAAAAAAATACTACTAGGTATTACTACATTAATACTGCTAACATTAAACGTTCAAGCAGCTAATCCAAAATATGTCATTCAGGTCAGTACAGATGATGCTAGAACACAAAAAATTGCACTTAATAATGCAGTTAACTTACAAAAGCATTATGGTGGTGCAGACAAGGTCGACATTGAAATTGTTGCTTTTGGTCCAGGTTTAGGCATTTTAACAACAAACAATAAAAACTCTAGTCGCGTAGAAAGAATGGCGTTAAATAATATTAAATTTAGTGCCTGTCAAAATACTATGCGTGGTTTTAAGAAAAAGAAAGGTCATTTTCCAACATTAACTGATGGTGTTGATAAAACACCTGCTGGTGTGGTCCGAATTGGCGAACTACAACAACAAGGTTATTCATATATTCGACCTTAAGGAAAAGTAGCAAACTATCTAATAAAATAGGCGCTTTAAGCGCCTATTTTATTAGATAGCTGGTTATTTTTTTTACTTCTCCAATGCAATATCTAACACTTCATCAATCCACTTAACTTTAATCACATTAAGTTTGCCTTTGATTTTTTCAGGCACTTCTGAGAGTTCTCGTTCGTTATCATCAGGAATAATAACAGTTTTGATGCCGCCACGCAAAGCGGCGAGCATTTTTTCCTTGAGTCCGCCGATTGGGGTGATTTCACCTCGTAGGGTGATTTCGCCAGTCATGGCAACATCGGCTTTGACTTTTTTACCTGTTAGTACGGAAACTAAGGCGGTGCACATTGCTGCACCTGCACTTGGTCCATCTTTTGGAGTGGAGCCATCGGGGACATGAATGTGAATATCGAGTTTTTCCTGAAAGTCGTCAGCGATGTTGAGCTCTTTGGCACGGGTGCGGGTTACGCTCATTGCAGCTTGGATGGATTCTTTCATTACATCGCCGAGTTGTCCAGTGTAGTTAAGTTTACCCTTACCTTTGTAAGCAGTGGCTTCAATGGTAAGCAAATCACCGCCGACTGATGTCCATGCTAGACCTGTTACTTCGCCGATTTGGTTGTTTTCTTCTGCTAAACCAAAACGGTGTTTGTGAACACCGAGATATTTTTCTAAATTTTTATCGCTGATGGTGGCTTTGGTTTTGCGTTTTTTCAAGACCACTTCTTTGACAATTTTTCGACAAATGGTGCTGATGGTTCTGCTGAGATTACGCACACCTGCTTCACGGGTGTAATAGCGAATGATATCTAAAATAGCAGAGTCTTTGAATAAGATTTCTCGCTCGGTAACACCGTTGTTTTCCATTGCTTTTTTGATTAAATGGCGTTTGGCAATTTCTAATTTTTCATTTTCGGTGTAGCCTGCCAATTCAATGATTTCCATTCTATCCAACAAGGGTTGTGGCAAGTCTAATGTGTTGGCTGTAGCGACGAACATTACTTGTGATAGGTCATAATCGACTTCAATGTAATGGTCGTTGAAGGTGTTATTTTGTTCTGGATCTAAGACTTCTAACATGGCACTTGAAGGGTCGCCTCGATGGTCGGATGCCATTTTTTCAATTTCATCAAGTAAAAATAGGGGGTTTTTAACTTTAACCTTTTGCATTTTTTGAATGATTGAGCCTGGCATTGCACCGATATAGGTACGACGGTGTCCACGAATTTCCGCTTCATCTCGAACGCCACCGAGCGCCATACGCACGAATTTTCGATTGACCGCTCTAGCGATTGATTCGCCGAGCGAGGTTTTTCCGACACCTGGAGGTCCAACCAAGCATAAAATATTAGCTTTGTTGTGGGTAACCCGAGTTTGCACCGCTAAATGTTCTAGAATACGCTCTTTGACTTTGTCCAAACCATAGTGGTCGTCGTCCAAAATTTTCTGCGCTTTGGATAAATCATTGTTAATCTTAGTTTTCTTTTTCCACGGCACATCGCATAGATTTTCAATATAAGTGCGAATAATGGAGGCATCGGAAGATTGTGATGACATTCTTGAGAGTTTCTTGAGTTCGCTTTTGGCTTTTTCTTTAGCATCTTTTGGCATTTTTGCTTTTTCAATACTTACCTGCAAATCCTCAATTTCATTTTCATCTTCTGCCTGACCCAATTCTTTTTGAATGGATTTCATTTGTTCATTCAAATAATAGTCTCTTTGGTTGGACTCCATTTGCTTACGCACACGGGATTGAATTTTTTTCTCAGTGCCTAAAACATCAATTTCTCCTTGAATTGCCGATAAAATTTTATCCAGTCTCACTTGTGCACTATTGCCACCTAAGAGCTCTTGTTTTGCGTCAGTTTTTAATACCAAATTGGCAATGATAATATCGCTGAATCGTTCAACATCGCTTACATCTTTGAGCATATTCAACACTTCTTCTGGAATCTTTTTATTGAGTTTGATATATTTTTCAAAATTTTCTAATGCCAGTCGCATCATCGCTTCTACTTCGACTTCTTTGCCTGCTTTAAGGCTGAGTTCATTGACTTTAACTTCGGTATAACCTTCAGCTTCCACAAATTCTTTAATTTCAGCGCGTTTAACACCTTCAACCAATACTTTAATTGTGCCATCAGGCAGTTTTAGCATTTGTAAAATGGTTGCCAAAGTACCGACGGTGTGTAATTCGGTATTTATTGGGTCTGAGGTTTTTTCATCTTTTTGGGCAACTAAAAAGATGAATTTGTTTGTGCCCATTGCTTGGGTAATGGCGTTGACGGATGATTTTCTACCAACAAAAAGTGGCATTACTGTGTGCGGAAACACCACCACATCCCGTAGTGGCAATAGTGGCACTAATTGCTGATTTAAATCAATGATATCTGCTGTGTCTTTTGTTCCCATAATAGTGTAACACCTTTTAAACTTAGTAATTTAGATAGATAGTGATGAGTAACATTGATTTCAAGTACCCACTGTCCAAAATCATCCACTTTTTCATTATGGATATAGCCAATATTGTGAATTTCACTACGAATATAGGCGCTTTTAACATCAATTTGTATTTTGGCATGCGTCATCATTCCACTCAATTGTTCAGCTAATGCCTGATAGAGTAATTCTATGCCAGCACCAGTGTATGCTGAAATCCACACACGGAAAATCTTGCCATTTTCATCTCTGTCCAATCTCGGTTCAACATTTTCTACACAATCAATTTTATTCATCACCAAAATACTGGGCACTTTATCGGCATCAATATCGGCAATAATTTCATTCACTTGCTCAATTTTCTCACTATGGTATTCATCGGACGCATCGACTATATGTAATACCACATTCGCCTGACTGGTTTCTTCCAAAGTAGATTTAAAAGCAGCCACTAAATCGTGGGGCAAGTTTTGAATAAAACCAACGGTATCGGCAATCACTGCCTCGCCAGAAGCTGGTAATATCACCCGTCTAATCGTAGAATCCAAAGTGGCAAAAAGTTGGTCATTAGCAAATACTTCCGCCTTGGTAATCGCATTAAATAGAGTGGATTTACCCGCATTAGTATAACCAGCTAAGGCGACCATCGGTAGTTCGTTTTTGATACGGGCTTTACGCCCCAAATCTCGCTGTTTATGGACTTTATCTAAACGCTTAATGATATTTTTGATGCGCACAGAAATCAGGCGTTTGTCCGTTTCTAGTTGGGTCTCGCCTGGGCCTCTCAAGCCGATACCACCCTTTTGTCGTTCAAGATGTGTCCAACCTCTTACCAGTCGTGTCGATAAGTGTCTGAGTTGTGCCAATTCAACTTGTAATTTTCCTTCAAATGAACTGGCTCTAAGGGAAAAAATATCTAAAATTAAACCCGTGCGATCCATCACTTGGCATTCAAGGTCTTTTTCTAAATTGCGTTCTTGCGAAGGGGAAAGTTCAGCAGAAAAAATCACCAAATCTAGTTCTAATTCTTTCACTAACTCTGCCAACTCTACTACTTTACCCGAGCCAATAAAGTGTTTGGCTTTAGCGCTATTGCGAATAACTTTGAGATTTTTGATGACATTTAGTCCAGACGATTTTGCCAATTCTAAAAATTCATCCATACCATTGTGAATATGCCGATTGGTGGGAAGTTCTATATAAACAAGCAGTGTGCGTTCGCCTTGGCCAACAGCATTTTTTTGTTTATCAAATAATTCCAATTTAGTAGGTTAAGAAGCCTTTTCAGGTTGCTTCTTTACCTTATAAACTATCAATGGCTCTTTAGTTTTCTCAACCACAGCCTTATCAATCACGACTTCGATCGCATCGGTGAGCGATGGCAATTCAAACATCGTATCTAATAGTAAATATTCTAAGATAGAACGCAATCCCCTAGCCCCCGTTTTGCGTTTAATTGCCAATTTAGCAACAGCCACTAAAGCAGGTCTTTCAAAGGTTAGTTTAACGCCTTCCATTGAGAATATTTCTTGGAATTGCTTTACTACTGAATTTTTTGGCTTGGTTAAAATTTGTATCAATGCTTTTTCATCTAATTCACCAAGCGCTGTTTGCACGGGTAACCGACCGACCAATTCTGGAATTAAGCCATAACTGATTAAGTCTTCTGGCTCAATTAAACTGAATAAATCGGTCAATGTTTTTTCTTTATTCAAATCCTTAACATTGGCAGAGAATCCAATACCTGTGGCTTTTTCAACGCGTCTGCCGATGACTTTATCCAAGCCATCAAATGCACCACCGCAAATGAATAAAATCTTTGAAGTGTCAACATCAATAGTTTCTTGATTTGGGTGTTTGCGTCCGCCTTGTGGTGGCACGGAAGCGACTGTGCCTTCAATTAATTTCAACATTGCTTGTTGCACGCCTTCGCCTGAAACATCACGAGTGATTGATGGGGAATCTGAGCGACGAGAAATTTTATCAATTTCATCAATAAAAATAATACCCTGTTCTGCACGCTTAGCATCAAAATCACATTTTGACAATAAACTTTTAATCACATTTTCAACATCATCACCGACATAGCCTGCTTCGGTTAAAGTCGTCGCATCTGCTACCGTAAAAGGCACATCTAAAAGTCGTGCCAAAGTTTGTGCTAATAATGTCTTACCTGAGCCTGTCGGGCCAATCATTAAAATATTGGATTTATCTAACTCAACTTCATTGGAAACATAGCCCGTTTGCAAGCGCTTATAATGATTATAAACCGCAACGGATAATACTTTTTTCGCATGGTCCTGGCCAATCACATATTCGTTTAAAAAATCGCGTAGTTGCTTAGGTGTGTATTTCCAATCTTGGTGTACTTCAGCTAGCTCTTGAACAGTTTGCTCTTCAAGTAAACCATGGCAAGATTCGATACATTCGTTACAAATATAGACGCCAGGGCCTGCAACTAAGCGCCCAACATCAGATTTTGCTTTGCCGCAAAATGAACAATTTAACTCTTTAGTATTCTCTGCCATAATTTAGCGTTTTGTTAGTACTTTGTCGATTAGACCGTATTTTGCTGATTCAGACGCAGACATAAAATTATCTCTGTCAGTGTCTTTTTGGATATTTTTGATAGACTGACCAGTATGTTTTTTAAGGATGTTATTGAGTTTTTCCCTCACCTTAAGAATCTCTTGGGCGTGAATATCAATATCACTTGCCTGACCAGAAAAACCACCGAGCGGCTGATGAATCATCATTCTTGCATTGGGTAGTGCAAAGCGTTTATCCTTAGCACCCGCTGTTAGTAACAAAGCACCCATACTCGCTGCTTGACCGATACATAAAGTCGAAACATTGGGCTTGATGAACTGCATAGTGTCATAAATTGCCAACCCCGCAGAAACCGAACCACCTGGGGAATTAATGTATAAATGAATGTCTTTATCTGGATTTTCAGATTCTAAAAACAACATTTGCGCGACAATGACATTTGCCATGTAGTCTTCCACTGGACCCACCATAAAAATAACGCGTTCTTTTAAAAGACGCGAATAAATATCATAAGCTCGCTCGCCACGGGCAGATTGCTCCACCACCATTGGGATTTGATTGAGGTTTTCTATTGTCATTATGCTTGGGCTTGTTGAGTAACCGCTTCAAAAGTTGTCTTTTTCGCAGTCACTTTGGCACTTTTTAAAATCACTTCTTGCACCATTTCTTCCACTACCATTGACTCAATAGAAGTCATTCTAGAAGGGTCTGCATTATAGTAATCTATCATTTGCTGTGCTTGCTCACCATAAGACGCTGCCATTTCTGCTAATTTAGCATCCAATTGTTTTTTTGTGGCTTCAATCTTATTTTCAGTTGCAATTTGATTCACCAATAAACCCAATTTAACGCGTCGTGCCGCCTCAGGATTAAAAGTAGAAGCAGGCATATCACCTTGGGATGCCATACCTTGTTGCTGCATACGCTGTTGCATATCTTGCAATAGAACTTTTGCCTCTTGGTCAATACTTGCCTGTGGCACTTCAAAATCATTGACTTCTAATAATGCACCAAATAAAGCATCTTTATTTTGGTTGGCTAAACGGGTTTTAAGCTCTACACCCATTTGCTCTGACATACTTTTCCTCAGTCCATCCATTGTCTTCTCGCCAAATTTTTCTGCAAATTTATCGTCTAATTTTGGTGCTGTCGGTGCAGCCACTTCTTTCATGTCCACCTCAAATACCACTTCTTTACCTGCCAATTGTGGCGCATGATATTCTTTTGGGAAAGTTAAGTTTAGCGTAGTAGATTCGCCAGCAGAAATACCTTGTAGCCCGTCTTCAAAACCTGCAATCATTGAGCCTTTGCCCAATACCATTTTAAAATCAGCAGCAACACCACCTTTAAATACCTCTCCATTTAACGAGCCTTTAAAGTCAATTATCACCTGGTCACCGTCTTTAGATTTGCGTTTAACCGCTTTAAATTCAGTCTTTGAATCGGCCAAACCTTTTAAAGTTTTGTCTTCATCTGCTTTGGTAATTTTAGCCTCTAATTGCTCAACTTTTACTTTTGAAAAATCAGCAATTTTAATTTCTGGATATACTTCGAACTCAACTGTGTAAGAAAAAGTTTTTTCATTTTCGGCATCAATTTTAGTAATATTTGGTCGTGACGCTGGATTAACTTTTGCGTCTGTTAATGCGTCCACCAAAGTATCATTCACTACATTATTAACCGCATCTGAATTCGCCCGAACACCAAATTGCTTACGCAAAATAGCCATTGGCACTTTGCCTTTTCTAAAGCCATCAATTTGTGCTTTGGTGGCGATGTCTTTAAGGACTTCGTCTGTTTTTTGCTTAAATAAGTCAGCTGTCAATTCAACTGTCAATGCTCTTTTTAGTCCGCTTAATATTTCTAGTGAAGTTTTCATTTTATAAATCCGATATTATTCTTAAAAAAGGGTTGATTATACCTGAATTACAGGCAATAAAAAAGGCAGTAAATACTGCCTTTTTTAGAGACCTTTGCATAAATAGGGATGATTAGCAAAATGACAGATTTTATTAAATTGGAAATTTTTTAAATCCACTCCTAGCAGGGCTAAGGGTGTTTTTAAAAAGTTTGTAATTTGATGAAAGATGGCGTTTTGATGATTATTCATATTTATGCAAAGGTCTCTAAAAATATATTTATTTCAAACCAGAGATATAGGCTGAAACTGCGTCAATCTCTTTATTGGTTAAATTCTTAGTAAAGTTAATCATCATACCTTCATAGTCATTCGTTCTGCTCGGCTTGTTTTCACCTGTTTGCAAGTTGATTGAATACTGACGGAATAATTTAAGCTGTTTAGCAATATACATTGAATGTTGCGATGCCAATGCTGGAAAACCTGCTGATGGCACACCTTTGCCTTGTGGACCGTGACAAGCAATGCAAGCGGTAACATCAGTTGATTTTTTGCCACCACGATAAATCTTTTGCCCCAACACAAGAGCATCTCCTGTCGCAGGAACACCTGAGGAAACTTTTTGCGATGCATAATAAGCAGCTAAGTTAGCGATATCTGCCTTGGTGAGTGGTGCAACCATCCCTGCCATTACAGCATCAACACGGGAACCTGTTTTAAATTCTTTAAGCTGTTTTATTAGGTAATCTTCATTCTGTCCTGCAATTTTTGGAAAAGTAGGTGCGATTGAATTACCGTCAACACCATGACAAGCAATACAAGTAACTGATTTGGCTTTTCCTTGTGTTACATCACCTGTGGCGAAAGACTGCGTTGAAATTAAAGTCAATGTTAAGGTAAAAATTAGTGCTAATTTATTCATAATGGGTTTTCCTTTTATGCGAAAAAATAAGGCGACATTATACGCAATATTAAACCTCAAAATAAAAAAACCTTTGCAAAATGCAAAGGTTTTTATTATTTATTTAAACTGTTTAAAAAATAATTATTGTGTCGCTAACCAATCAGCGATTTCTTGCTCATGTCCTTTAGCCAAACCTGCCATTGCACTCATAGTTGGGTCTTTGCGTGCACCCGACTGAAAGTCTTTAAGTTGCTTAACAATATAAGCCGCTTGTTGCCCAGCAAGGCTAGGATAAATTGGAATAGCTGATTTACCTGTAGCACCGTGACAAGCAGAACAAGGAGTATAAGCCGCTGGAACACCTGCTTGAACCATTGAACTCATTGACATTACTGCCGCCGTTACTACTAAAACTTTTTTTGTTGTTGAAAACATAATTATCTCCTGATTTTTATTTTATTAAAATATATAATGGTACCTTTTACCATAGTGCAATATTATACCTTCCTTATATCAACATGAGCAATAATTATCACCCCGCAAAATTTTTACTCTCCTGCCCGTCACTAAAAGGCTGTCCGCCAGATCAAGGCTATGAAGTGATTTTTGCTGGTCGTTCAAATGCGGGTAAATCCAGTGCCATTAACACCATTACTTTACAAAAAAAGTTGGCAAAAGTTTCTCGCACCCCTGGCAGAACACAGCATTTAGTGTTTTTTGAATTGGATGAAGATCGGCGTTTAGTGGATTTACCAGGTTATGGATATGCCAAAGTGCCTGAGGCGGTGAAAAAGCAATGGCAAATTGATATGGGCGAATATTTTGCAAAACGCAATTGTTTAGCAGGTGCAGTGCTGGTGATGGATGTGCGTCGCCCGCTAACACCGTTTGATCAGATGATGCTAGATTGGTGTATAAATGTGAATTTACCCACACAGATTATTTTAACCAAATCTGACAAGATTAAAAAAGGTGCTGCTAGTAACGCATTAATGAAAGTTAAACGCGCGATTGAGTCTTATCCTTATGTACAAGTGCAATTGTTTTCCAGTTTAAAAAAACAGGGCTTAGATTTATTAGGTGCAAGATTAGACACTTTTTTTGCCTATGTGGATTAACGCTGACACCAGCAAACTCAGTCAAACTGACACGGTTATCTTGGCAAATAATCGTCAAGTTTTAGCATTTCAAAAAACTTGGGGATTGCAAAAAGGCAATTCTGCTTTGCCAAAAGCTCTGTCTTGGCAACAATTTTTACAAGAATCTTGGCAATTCCTTGAACCTAATTCATCGCAACGATTACTCTCAAACAATGAATCCCGCACCCTAATTGAACGCTCAATGTTGAAATTGGGGCAAAATGAAGTCAATAGCCGTCTATTAGATGAAGTGATTAAAAACAACGATTATTGCAAAAACCATCTAATTGAATACGCTCAATTATCGCAAACAAATATTACCAATTGCATCTTATTCGTAGATTGGATGGAAGATTATCAGCAGACCAAAAAGAATAACAATCTACTGGACATCAATGATTTATCAGCATTGGTGATTAAACACCCTATTGAGATTAGCAAACCTTATATTTATGGTTTTAAAACGCTAACGCCCGTGCAGTCGTTACTTTTAGATAAAATTGGCTATCAAGTGCTGAAAGGCGAACCAAAAAATCCACAAAATGACAATCAAATTTTTCAAACAACTGAGGATGAAATCAACACAGTCGCACAGTGGGCAAAGGATTTACACGCACAGAACCCTGACAAATATATTGCCATTGTCTGCCCAACTTTGAACCGTGAGCATCATCAAATAAAATCTATCTTTGACCAAGTATTTTCTAATACGCTGATTGAAACAGGGGGAAAATCTTATAATATTTCCCTAGGTCTGCCCTTGAGCGACTATCCGTTAATTCGCCATATTCTCAATATTTTGACGCTGTGCCAACAACTGCAAAGCAACCATATTAGCACCGATACTTTTAATGCAGTCATCACTTCACCCTATATTTCTGACGCGCAAAAAGAACAATCAGCTCGTGCTTTATTAGTAAATAAAGTGCTAAAACTTGAAAAAACACATTTTCGATTTTCTCATTTAAAAAATATTTTAGACGCCACGCCACAACTCAAAAATAGCATACAGTTCACCCTTACACAAGTGTCAAAGACAAAACAACCCCACGATCAATGGCTGTCATTATTTGATAACTGTTTGCAAAACTGGGGTTTTGCCGTTGACAGAACCTTATCCAGTACGGAATATCAACTTTTTAACAAATACCAATCTGCCCGTTTAGGACTCAATCAACTGTCACAAGCAAGCGAAACGATAACAATGTTAAATGCCATTTTAGATTTAAAAAAGTGGCTATCGCAAGTGATTTTCCAAGCCCAATCAGCCAAAACACCGATTCAAATACTCGGCAGTTTAGAAGCCGAAGGCTTGGTTTTTGATTATGCCTGGGTAGTAGGAATGACCGATGAATTTTTGCCCGTTGCACTCAATGCACCGCGTTTTATCCCCAGTGATATTGCCCAGCAGCACCAAATTCCACACAGTAATTTTGCATTGATTAGTAAAGACGCACAAGACACACTCAACAATTTAACGCACTTAGCAAAGTCGGTGATTTTCTCTTATGCCAAAACCC
Organism: Candidatus Thiodubiliella endoseptemdiera; assembly: GCF_964212635.1. NCBI lineage: Bacteria > Pseudomonadati > Pseudomonadota > Gammaproteobacteria > Pseudothioglobaceae (SeqCode) > Candidatus Thiodubiliella > Candidatus Thiodubiliella endoseptemdiera. The sequence continues at coordinate 1,427,008 of NZ_OZ156463.1, read as the reverse complement.
ATTTTCAAAGCGAACAGCAACCCACTCCTTTATTTGAATTCACCACCCACCACCCACCATCTGCACACAAATATCAGCCTGTAGTAATGGATAATCTAACAGATACCCAGTCTAATCCAATCACAGATACCCAAGTAAACAACGGTGTCGGAATCTTAAAAGACCAAATGGCATGTGCATTCAAAGGCTTTACCCACCGACTAAAAACACACACTTTTAACGAACCACACATCGGACTAAGTAGAATGGAACAAGGCAATATTATCCACAAAGCCTTGCAATATTTTTACCAAGACATCCACACACAAAAAGCATTATTGGCATTAGACGATGATAAGTTAGAAGGATTAATTCAGCAAAAAATACTGTCTGCACTTAATTATTATGATGAATCAGGTTTTAAAAACATTGAACAAATCAGAATTACCCAAATCCTCCACCAATTCATTGCCATAGAAAAAACTAGAAACCCCTTCACCGTAGTATCTACCGAAGAAGAAATGCACGCCGTCGTCTCTGGATTACAATTCACCACCCGACTCGACCGACTCGATGAAATGGACAACGGCGATAAAGTTATTTTTGACTACAAAACCGGAAATCCTACCGTCAGTCACTGGTGTGGCGAAGCCATCCAAGAACCGCAATTACCCATCTACGCAACAAGTAAAGATACGCAAGGTATCGCATTCATCCAGCTCAATGCCGACAAAATCAGCATCAAAGGACTATCAAAAGACGAAGAATCCCTGCCCAAGCAATCTGCTAGAAATTCCTGTAAAGAATGGGATGAACAAATCATCATTTGGGAAAAAATACTAAACGCTGCCAGCCAAGATTTTCAACAGGGCAAAGCACAAGTTTTACCTAATAAAATTGCTTGCCAATATTGTGAATACGATGCACTCTGTCGCATTAAAAAATAATGACACTAAAAAATACCACCTCATTCCCACACGCAGCATAGGAATGAGAAAATAGTGAAGTTACTCCTACAAAAAAAACCCAGTAATTAAACTGGGTTTTTAATTGACAAGGTCGAACCTTGTCAATTAGAACTTCCAGCGGAGGGTGCCTTCGATGCCGTTGCTGTGGGCTTTGTTGTTGGTGGATTGGGTGCGTTGGTAGTTGATGGTGGTGTTGGTGTCGCCTTTTTGGTAGGTGATGCCTAGTTTTAGGCTTATTTCTTGCTCGGCGTTTTGGCTGATGTAGGTGGTACCTTCTCTGCGAATGTCGGATTTGTATTCGAGGTTGGCGAAGCGGGTGAGGTTGCCGTCTTCGTAATCGCTGGTGTGATTGATGTCAACACCGATGGCAAGGGCTTCGTCGGTGGTGGTTTCGCTGTTGGTAAGGGCGTCGGTGGCTTTCATTTTGATGCGGCTGATGTCGTATCTTGCGTAGGGGGAAAGGTCTAATTTTCCTTTTTGCATATTGCCACGATAGGCGACGGAGGCGAAATAGCCGTTGCTGTTTTGGTTGTCGCTGGTGGTGGTGGAGTTGACTTTGTGGGTGCCTTTGGCAATGCCGAGGACGGCTTCAATGGCGGTGTGTTGGTTGAGTTCTAATGCACCGTAACTGGAGAGTGTGTATTGGGTGGTGTCCACATCGCCTGTGAAGTCGGTGCCGGTGGCGCTGCGGTCTTCCTTGCCTAAGCCTAAAGCGAAACCGATTGTTTTGGTTTTGTCAATGCGTCTGTCAAGTCCAACATTGATGGATTTGAGGTTAAACTCAGTTTTGTTGGTGCCTGTGCCGTTGCTTTCACCGATGATGATTTTGGCACTTGTCCAAGTGTCCCAGCGGTTAATCTTGTGATTAGGGGTGGGAATGGTGCTGGACATTCCATTGGCATTTAGCACTTGATTAAACGCCGTGCCGGGGTTGCTATTGGCGAAGTTGATTTGAATGCCGTTGACAAAGCCGTTAGTAAAACTACTTTGTTGGTTTTGCTTTTGACGAAGGTGAGAGAGCCTGCCCATCACCGTTTTTCTGACTCTGGAGAGTAGCACTTTGGTGGCTGCTTTGGATTCTTTACGCACGGCGGTGGCGATGATTTCAGCATTGTTGACGGTAACGGTGGTGGTGGCTTCGATGCCATTTACGGCCACTTTGAAGGTAAATTCTTCGCCTTCCATAGCAGCAGTGGTGTCAAAGGTAACGGTTTTGGTGTCGGTGGCACTCAGGGTGATGCCAGTAGGGGCTGTCCAAACATAAGTAAGGGCGGTGTCGGGGTCAAAGGCGTTGGCGGTGAGGGTAACGGTTTTGTTGATGCTGGTTTTGCCACCGCCAGTGATGTTGACGCCTGTGGTGGCTTCATCTACATTGTTGAGGGTAAGGGTGATGACTTGCTCGGCGTTGTTGTCGTCGCCAGTGCCGGTGGAGGCTTTGACTTTGACGGTGTAGGTGTTGGGGGTGGTTTCAAAGTCGGTGGTGCTGCCGTTAAAAGTTAGGGTGTTGTTGTTGGTGCCGCTGAGGGAGAATAGATTGCTGGGGTTTTCAAGAATGCTAAAGGTGGCAGTATCATCGCTGGCTACTAAAGTGTGGGTTTTGCTGGTGCCTTCGTTGGTGGTTAGGGTGGCAGTAGAATTGATGGCGAGGCTGCCGCCGCAGTTGCCGTCGATGCAAAGAGTGTAGCCATCAAAATTAGAATAAGATGCGGAAGTTAAGTCAATAATATCGCCTGCTACTAAACCTATCTCTGCAAGAGTGAAAGTGCAAAAATTTATTGTATGAGTGTATTCGCCACTACTTTCAGTTGGTGACTTTAGAGCACAACTTGTTTTAGGAACTCCGTTTAGAGTGATACTAACATGTGCTTCCTCTGCTATCGGTTGTTACAAATGGAGTATTTACAAAATTAGTAATAACATGGTACTCTTTGGTAGCAGGGTTAGGGTTGAGGGTGGCAAAGGCTTGAGTGGTAAGCAAAAGCAAAAAAGCACTGATAACAAAACGAGAAAGTGTGTTGATGGTATTCATAATAATAACTCCTGAAGGAAAGTAAAAAATGGGTCTTAATAAGTTAAGACCTAAAAGGTATGTGAGAAAATTTGTCTATTAAGTAATGGCGAATGAGAAATTGGTGCTGTAGGTGCCGACTTCGCCGCTGGTGATGCCGTAGCGGGCGGATAGATGGCAGAATTGACCGACTTTGTCGGGGGTGGAGAATATGTAGGCGTTCATTGTGTTAGACGCCGTTCGGGGTTGGTGTTAGATATTGCTAATTGCGTGTGCTGTGCTGTGCTGTGCTGTGCTGTGCTGTGCTGTGCTGTGCTGTGCGGTGCGGTGCGGTGCGGTGCGGTGCGGTGCGGTGCGGTGCGGTGCGGTGCGGTGCGGTGCGGTGCGGTGCGGTGCGGTGCGGTGCGGTGCGGTGCGGTGCGGTGCGGTGCGGTGCGGTATTATATGTAAATTTCATAAGTTGGGTATTATCCCTAGTTTTGAGACCTTGTCAAGAGGTGGATTAAAATTTGTCGATGATTTTAGAAAGGGTTACAAAACCGCCCATGACGATTATTAGTAGCACCATATTTTTGTTTAGGGATTTTTGGATGGAATGCTCAACTTGTTCGGCGAGTAAGGTGAATTTGCCTTCTAGGGCGGTGAATTTGCCTTCTAGTTTGGAGAATTTGCCGTCGAATTTGTTTTCTAGGGCAATGACGCTGTCGGTTACCTCGTTGAGTTTTAGATCAAGGTGGTTGATGTGGTTGTATTGGGATTTGAGTAGTAAAGTGTTGATGTCGTCTTGGGACAGGCCTTTTCCTTGAGAAAAGCGTTCCTCAATTTCCTTGACTTTGGGGGTAATCATCTCGATGAGCATATCATCTACATTGGTTTTGTTCATGGGGGTTTTGATTAGTTTTAAGTGGGTTATTATCCCTAAAAAAGCGGGGGTGTGTGGGGTTTTTGGTGGGCATTATTTTTACAAAATGGTATTCGTTGGGGTTGGTCTGATATTTTGATATAACGCAATAACATTTCGTCTTTTGGCTTGAATTTCAACGCCAATATTTTCTGGATTCAGTTGGGAGATGTCGATTGCATTTAGCAGATTTCTGAGTTCAATAATGCGGCTAACATCAATATCTAATAATTCAAAAGTTGTGAGTAACTCTGTAAATCGCTCTTGTCGTCTGAGTGCGTCGGTTTTGGCAAAAAAATCGACTATTTCATTGCTAGATTGTGTATCAAATTTATTGGCAAAGTGGTGGTATTGATTAACAAGTTTGGAGAGTTCTTGGTATTTTTTTGGGCATTTAATGCGTTTACATAATGCGGTAATGGCGGTTTGTTTTTCGTCTTTTAGCCAAATGGCAAATTTTATTTGTGGCTTGGTATTAAGATTGTCCAAGATTAAGAATGGGTTTTGGTGAGGGAGATTGTCGGGTATTTTAAGTGCAGGGAAAACGCGGGCGTAAGCACCGCAAGCCAGTAAAACTTTAAAAAATGGGGAGGGGGTTGTATAGGATAAAGATTTTTCTAATTCTTTAAAAACCCGCTCAGGTGTGAGGGCATCTACCTCGCCCAAGGTTACCATTTGCTGCATAAGTTGGTGGGTTGGATGGGCAACTTTGAAGCCAAATTTTTTGAAGCGGGCGGCAAAACGCGCCACTCGTAATATCCGCACGGGGTCTTCGCTAAATGCGGTGGATATGTGTTTGAGTAAGCCGTTATTTAAATCGGCTTGTCCATTAAAAGGGTCGAATAATACGCCGTCTTTTTGGGCAATGGCGTTAATGGTTAAGTCTCTACGGGATAAATCTTGTTCAAGGGTAACGCTTTTTGATGTGTCAAATTCAAAGCCTTTGTAGCCCTTGCCCACTTTGCGTTCCACTCTGGCAAGTGCATATTCTTCTTGTGTACCTGGGTGTAAAAATACGGGGAACTCTTTGCCTACTTGACGATAGCCTAAGTCCAGCATCTCTTCTGGTGACGAGCCGACAATCAGCCAATCTTTTTCGGTATTGTCATCGGCAATACCCAATAGGTAATCACGGACAGCACCGCCAACTAAATACTTTTTCATTGTTGTGGGAAATCAGAATAAATAAAGACAAGATTTGCCTATAATACACGAATGAATTCAAAAAACGAAAAAATACACTTGCATATTCTTGGTATTGCTGGCACATTTATGGGGTCGCTGGCACTGATTGCTAAACAAATTGGGCATAAAGTAACGGGGCAGGATCAGGGGGTTTATCCGCCAATGAGCATCCAACTTGATGAGCAAAATATTGATTACACGCAAGGTTACGCTGTGGAAGATTTGCCTATGGCTGATATTTATATTATTGGGAATGTTTTGTCACGGGGTAATGCTTGTGTGGAAGAAATTTTAAATCAGCGTTATACTTACACTTCTGGCGCACAATGGTTGTGTGAAAATGTGTTGCGTGATAAATGGGTGCTTGCCGTTGCTGGTACCCATGGAAAGACCACCACGGCAAGTATGTTGGCTTGGATTTTAGAATATGCTGGTTATAACCCCAGTTTTTTGATTGGTGGCGTGGCTGAAAACTTTGGTATCTCCTCACGCTTGACAGAGTCTAATTTTTTCGTCATCGAAGCCGATGAATACGATACTGCTTTTTTTGATAAACGCTCAAAATTTGTGCATTATCAGCCCCGAACTTTGGTGATTAACAATCTTGAATTTGACCATGCTGATATTTTTGATTCTATTAAAGATATTCAAAAACAATTCCATCACCTAATTCGCACTGTGCCTAATAGCGGTCTGATTATTCATCCACAAGGTAATAAAAATATTGACCAAGTGCTGGATATGGGGATTTATTCAGAGCAACAAATATTGCCTACTTCTAAACTATTGTTGAGTGAAAATGGCACTTCATTTAATATTGAGAATAGCACAGTAGATTGGAATCTTTTGGGTGAGCATAATATGCAAAATGGTTTAAGTGCAATCTATGCTGCCCATCATGCTGGTGTGCCACTTGCTATTGCCTGTGAAGCATTGAATACTTTTCAAGGGGTTAAACGACGCTTGGAAGTGAAGTATCAAACGGATAATATTACTTTATACGATGACTTTGCCCACCACCCTACTGCCATTCAAACGACGCTTTTGGGCTTGCGTGCTAAAATCGGTAATGAAAAAATTATTGCCATTTTGGAACTGCGTTCTAACACGATGAAGTCGGGTGTCCATCAACAATCGTTGGTAGATGCATTAAGTGAAGCTGACCAAGTATTGATTTTGAAACCAGACAGTCAGGATTGGGATATTGATGCTTTATTTAATAAAAACAGTTTATTTGATTCCGTTATAGACATCGTTACCGCACTTAGTCAAATCAAACAAGGGCATTTTGTGATAATGTCGAATGGCGGATTTGATGATATTTTTGGCAAACTTATCACTAAGAGACCTTTGCATAAATAGGGATGATTAGCAAAATGACAGATTTTATTAAATTGGAAATTTTTTAAATCCACTCCTAGCAGGGCTAAGGGTGTTTTTAAAAAGTTTGTAATTTGATGAAAGATGGCGTTTTGATGATTATTCATATTTATGCAAAGGTCTCACTAAATTAGAAACTTAAAACCAATATTCCTAATGTCGCCAAAAATAAGGCAAAGAATTTTTTGAGTTTCTTACCGTCAACTTGGTGAGAAACCTTAGCACCAAGTGGGGCAAAAATTACGCTCATTGCCACAATACTCAATAATGCTCGGGTATCAATAAAACCCAAGCCACTAGTATTTTTCAAATGCCAACCTGCAACAATGAATCCAAACGCACCTGCAATGGCAATTGGCAGCCCCACGGCAGCCGAAGTGGCAATAGCATTTTTAATATCAACTTTATTGTAGGTTAAGAACGGTGTGGTCATCGTGCCACCGCCAATACCAACAATAGCAGAAACCAAACCAATGAGATAACCAACGAGCAACCAAACCCAACGACTCAAATTATCTAGGTGGGTTGAACTACTCAGTCCAAAATACAGTATTGCTGCTACGGTAATTTCAAACCCAGCAAGGAATAACCGCAAAAAATCAAAACTCATCATTTTAGTCAGCATTGCCCCACTAAATGCCCCAAGTAAAATCATCGGCGTCAGTTTTCTAAAATATTGCCAGTGGATTGCCCCGTGTTGATGATGTGCTCGCACACTTGAAAGCGAAGTAAAAACAATCGTTGTCAATGCGGTGCCAACTGCGGTGTGCATTAGAATAGATTGTTCAACTTGTCCTGCTAATAAATATAACAATGCAGGAACGATAATCAACCCACCACCGACACCGAGTAATCCAGCAATAAAGCCAGAGAACACACCTAAACCCAATAAAGAAATTATTTCAACCAAGTGCTTACTTCGTTAATGAGCAGTTCATCCTTGTCATTAAAAAAATGGTCAGCATTCACTTTTTTTTGTATGTAATTTTTATTGTTACTGGAGGCTTGTAGTCGTTCGTTAACAGAGTCAAGTACTGGCTTAATATCGTCTGTGCCATATAAATCTAACATTGGAATGCGAATATTAGCCAAATATTTAACTGCTAAATCTGGCATTCCAATGGCAACAAAATATTTGAGTGAATGCTGCTGATTATCTAAATAATGTGCGCTCATTACGCTACCCAAACTATGGGATACAATTGCATCTGCATCTAAACTTTGTTGCTGTAAATAATTAATTGCAACTTTAATACGCTTATCAGCCTGAGTCAGCAAAAATAGATATTCAGTTATCTTTTTATCATTTGCCAATACTGGCATTTGAATGGATAAAGTGTGCCAACCTTTTTCACTCAATGCAACGCGCAATGGCCGAATAACTTGCGCCCAATCGGGATGAGCACCCAAACCATGAATAATAAGTGCAGTTCGCTTGGTCTTAGTTTCACTGGGTGTATAAAGTGACATAAACTTATGTCCATTGGCATTTAACCACACCACTTCACCATCCATTAAACCGTCTTCCACCTGTGTTGCCCAACGCCCTTCTTTAGCGTAATCTGGCGTAGTTTGTGCAAAAGAAAAATTACTAACGAGCAATAAAATTGATAAGATTTTCATAATTCACCTCAAAGAGCAAATGAATTCATTATAGAATAGAGACCTTTGCATAAATATGAATAATCATCAAAACGCCATCTTTCATCAAATTACAAACTTTTTAAAAACACCCTTAGCCCTGCTAGGAGTGGATTTAAAAAATTTCCAATTTAATAAAATCTGTCATTTTGCTAATCATCCCTATTTATGCAAAGGTCTCGAATAGTTAGAAAGGGTGCTTAAGAAAGTTTAGTTCTAATGAGTGCAGAAACTGCGCCCATATCTGCTTTACCGTCTAATTGTAGCTTGAGTATGCCCATCAGTTTGCCCATATCTGCCATAGAACTTGCACCGCTATCAGCGATGGCTTTATCAACGGCAGTGGCAATTTCAGCATCTGAGAGTTGTGCAGGCATATAGTGATTGATAATCACCAATTCTGCTTCTTCTACTTCAACTAAATCATCACGACCTGCTTGTTTGAATTGTGAGATTGAGTCTTTACGCTGTTTAACCATTTTTTGAATGACAGCCAATACCTGAGTATCATCAACTTCAATGCGTTCATCGACTTCCTTTTGCTTAATCGCACCTAAAATCATACGAATGGCTTTTAAACTGTCTTTATCTTTCGCCTTCATCGCGGTTTTCATATCGCTAATAATGCGTTGTTTTAATTCTGACATCGTAACCCTTGTGTTTAGTTTCAATAAAAAAAATCAGCAATAAAAATTACTGATTTTTGAATAAATAGCTTGTGATTTTAATCAGCCAAGTTTTTTAATACATACGCTTGCGGTGAATTCGGTTTTTAGCCCTTTCTTTATGGGTACGCTTAACCGCTGCTGCTTTCATACGCTTATTCACCCAAGTTGGCTTTTCGTAGAATTCTTTTTTACGCACATCGGTAATAACACCCGCTCTGTCACAAGTTCGACGGAAGCGTCTAAGTGCGATATCAAATGGCTCGTTCTCTCTTACTTTAATTGAAGGCATATATATTTCCTTTATGAATCTGTAGAATCGTCAGCAGAAGTGCTGTCGAAATCAACTAATTGAACAATCGCCATTGGCGCTTTATCGCCAGTACGAAAACCATCTTTAAGAATACGGGTATATCCGCCTGAACGACTCTTATAAAATGGACCTAACTGGGTAAATAATTTAGCCACCATTGCGCTGTCGCGTAATTTTGAAAACACATTGCGACGACCAGCAACGCTATCTGTTTTTGCTTTGGTAATTAATGGTTCTACCACACGGCGAAGTTCTTTTGCTTTTGGTAAAGTGGTTCTGATTGTTTCGTGAAGAAACAATGAATTTGCCATATTCTGGAACATCGCTTTACGATGAGAAGAATTACGATTTAGTTGTCTACCTGACTTTCTATGTCTCATGATATTTCCTTATTCACTCATTAAATCAACTGGTGGCCAATTTTCAATGGCAGTGCCTAAAATTAGACCTTTATCAGTTAATACTTCTTTGATTTCATTTAATGACTTACGACCTAAGTTAGGTGTTCTCAGTAAGTCTTGCTCAGATTTCTGGATTAAATCACCGATATAGTAGATTTGCTCCGCTTTTAAGCAATTTGCACTACGAACCGTTAGCTCCAATTCATCTACTGCTGCCAACAACTGTGGGTCAAAATCATCTGAAGTCGGTAACGCTTCTTCTTCTTCAACTAATTCTAATTCAACAAATGAAGATAACTGCTCTTGTAAGATAGTTGCCGCACGCTTAATTGCTTCTTCCGCATTAACAGAACCATTTGTTTCAAGTTCAATATTAAGCTTGTCAAGGTTTACTTTCTGTTCAACGCGTGCTGCGTCAACTGTAAAACTGACACGCTTAACAGGTGAAAAACTTGCATCTAACTGCATACCGCCAATCGTTGAAGCTTCATCATCGCGCACAACTGCTGCATCATAACCAATACCCGTGCCAATCTTAAGTGTCATACGCATATGTCCGCCTGCATTGACAGTAGCGATCACTTTATCTTTATTAAATACTTTTACATCAGTGCCATTTGCTTCAATATCAGCCACTGTAATTTCACAAGGGCCTTTTTTATCAATAACCACTTCTGTTGATTCAGATGTATTTAGTGCAACTGAAACCTCTTTAAGGTTTAACAGAATGTCTAGGACATCCTCTTGAACACTGTCAATAGTTGAAAATTCGTGCATTACACCGTCAATCGCTACTTCTGTGATTGCTGAACCTGCCATAGAAGACAATAGCGTTCTCCTAAGTGCATTACCCAAAGTATGTCCAAAACCCTTTTCCAAAGGTTCAAGAATAACTCTATATTGGTTATTTGCTGTTTCAGTTAGTTCAACTAACTTTGGCTTTAAAAAATCTTTTGCGCTTCCTTGCATAATATTCCCTTTATTTTGAATATAATTCAACAATTAAATGTTCTGCGATATCAGATGACAAATCATCACGAGCAGGAACATTTTTAAATACACCTTTCAGTGCCTTAATATCAACATCAATCCATTCTGCCTGTTCGCCTTGCTCAGACAATTCAACAGCCAACTGAATACGACTTTGTTTTTTTGCTTTTTCTCTAATAGAAATCTCATCATTAGCACTCACTTGGTAAGAAGGAATGTTAACCACTGAACCATTTACTAAAATAGACTTATGCGAAACCAATTGTCTAGATTCGGCGCGTGTAGAACCAAAACCCATACGGTAAACAACATTGTCAAGACGACACTCTAAAAGACTCAGTAAGTTTTCACCTGTTGAACCTTTCTTTTGAGAGGCTTTCTTGTAATATGAGCGGAATTGCTTTTCTAAAATACCGTAAATGCGTCTTACTTTTTGCTTTTCGCGTAATTGTAAACCATATTCAGTAGGTTTTGCTTGACGGGCAGTTGCACCGTGCATGCCAGGTAGTTGTGTTACTTTACATTTAGAATCTAATGATCTAATGCCACTTTTTAGAAATAAGTCCGTGCCTTCGCGACGGGCTAATTTACAAGTAGGTCCAGTATATCTAGCCATAATTTATCCTTATACTCTGCGTTTCTTAGAAGGACGACAACCGTTATGAGGGATTGGCGTCACATCTGTGATTGATTGAATTTTTAAGCCCTCTGCATTCAAACCACGAATGGCTGAATCTCTACCAGGACCAGGACCCTTAACACGAACTTCTAAGTTCTTCATGCCAAAAGCCAGTGCTTTTTCACCACAGTTTCCCGCTGCTACTTGCGCTGCAAATGGCGTTGATTTTCTAGAACCTCTAAAACCAGAACCACCAGAAGTTGCCCAGCATACTGCGTTGCCATGACGGTCTGTAATCATAACAATGGTGTTATTAAATGTTGCATGAATATGTGCAATACCGTCGGTAACGACTTTTTTATTCTTTTTCTTTGCAGGTGCCTTAGCCATAATATTTACCTATAATTATTTAATTAAACGACGAGGACCCTTGCGAGTTCTAGCATTTGTTTTTGTTCTTTGACCACGAAGTGGTAATGATTTTCTGTGACGAATACCACGATAACAGCCTAAATCTTTTAAGCGTTTAATATCCATTGCGATTTGACGACGAAGGTCACCTTCAACTTCGAATTTTGCAACGGCTGCACGAATTAGCTCTAACTGGTCTTCAGCCAAGTCCGATACTTTAGCACTCTCGTCTAATTTAAGTTCTGCACAAATCGCTTTTGCACGCGTTGCGCCAATACCGAAAATTGACTGCAAGCCAATTACGATGTGTTTATGTGTTGGAACATTTATTCCCGCTATTCTAGCCATTTACCTTTCCCTTATATCCTATTTTTATTAAAATTCATTATTGCTATTTTTTTAACTCTTTCTTTAAAGCAATAACGAAGTTAAAATTTGCAAAGCGGGCAATTATACCTTGCCAACCTCTCCCTGTCAATTATCAATTAACCTTGTCTTTGTTTGTGTCTAGGTTCTTTACAAATCACACGAACCACGCCATGTCGCTTAATAATTTTACAATTGTTACAAATTTTCTTGACTGATGCTCTTACTTTCATAATACTTACCTTCTAATTTAAACCTGATTTTTTCATTAATGACTCATACTGATTAGACATTAAATGCGATTGCGCTTGTTGAATGAAATCCATTACTACAACCACGATAATTAACAAACTGGTGCCGCCAAAATAAAATGGCACATTCCAATATAAAATCAAAAACTCTGGCAACAAACAAACTGCGGTAATATAAACCGCACCAGATGCTGTTAAACGCGATGTTACTGCGTCAATATAATCTGCCGAATGCTGACCCGGGCGAATACCTGGGATAAAACCACCCGATTTACGCAAATTATCAGCCATTTCTTTTGAATCAAAAGTTAACGCTGTGTAGAAAAATGTAAAAAATACAATCGCCAAACCATAAAACATAACATATAGCGGTTGACCTGGAGAAATACTCGCAGTCAAATCAGCTAGCCAACCCATGCCTTCCGATTGTGAAAACCAACCCCCTAAAGTCGCTGGGAATAAAATAATCGAAGAGGCAAAAATCGGTGGAATTACGCCCGCCATATTAATCTTCAATGGCAAATATGAACTCTGACCACCGACCATATTACGGCCCTGCTGGCGTTTGGCATAATTCACCGTAATACGGCGTTGCCCTCGTTCCATAAATACCACAAATGCCGTTACTAATAAGGTCATTGCCAATAAGATTGCAACCAAAATAACTGCCAACTCGCCAGTAGAAACCAACGATAAAGTTGAACCTAATGCCGAAGGTAAGCCTGATACGATACCTGCAAAAATAATCATCGAAATACCGTTACCAATACCTTTTTCTGTAATCTGTTCGCCTAACCACATCAAAAATAAGGTGCCTGTGGTTAAAGTAACTACAGTAACCAAGCTGAATGTAAAACCACCATTGGTTACCAAAGCGACACCACCTGCACTTTGTGACTGCAAAGCAATCGAAATACCATACGACTGAAACACTGCCAATATCACTGTACCCAAACGCGTATATTGGGTAATTTTGCGTTTTCCAGTCTCACCTTCTTTTTTAAGTTGTTCTAATTTTGGCACTACCGAAGTCATTAATTGAACAATAATCGATGCCGAAATATAAGGCATAATACCCAGTGTAAAAATAGACAATCTTTCTAGCGCACCGCCAGAAAACATATTAAACATATCCAAAATCGTGCCTTGCTGATCTTGCACCAAAGACGCCAATGCGGTTGATGAAATAAAGGGAATGGTAATATGTGTACCCAGTCTAAAAACAATTAACGCGCCCAATAAAAAGAAGATGCGTTTTGATAAATCTTGAGAAATTCCAGGCTGACTCATATAAGTTATTCTTTTACTGAACCTTTGGCAGCTTCAATTGCTGCTTTTGCGCCTTTAGTTGCCTTAATACCTGTCAATGTTATTGCTCTAGTAATTTCACCCGAAAGCATCACTTTAACCCGCTTAATATTCTTAGTAACTAAGTTGTGTTGCTTTAACACTTCAACGGTAATTTCTTTTTCTTCTAATTTGTTTAACTCAGATAAAGTAACTTGAGAAGTAATAATTGAAACACGCGAAGAGAAACCGACCTTAGGAAGACGACGCTGTAATGGCATCTGACCACCTTCAAAACCAATCTTACTAAAACCACCTGAACGAGATTTTTGACCCTTGTGCCCACGGCCACAAGTTTTACCAAAACCACTACCAATACCACGGCCAACGCGTTTTCTAGATTTCTTTTCACCTTCAGCAGGTGACAATGTATTTAATTGCATAATATTCATAATTTTAACCTTCTACCTTCAATAGGTAAGATACCTTGTTAATCATACCTCTAACTTCAGGTGTATCAACCAGTTCTACTGTATGGTTAATACGCTTAAGCCCAAGACCTTTTATTGTTGCACGATGTGTTGGCAAGCGACCGTGAAAACTCTTAATCAAAGTAACACTGACTGTATTCTTAATTGCTGCTTTCTTTACAGGTGTCTTTTTGGCTACTGCTTTTTTAACAGGTGCTTTTTTAGTCGCTACTTTTTTCTCTTCAGCCATTAGGTTTCTCCTCTAATTTCTTCAACACTCTTACCTCGTTTAGCCGCTACCGATTGTGGAGATGACATTGAAGTTAAACCCTCAATCGTTGCACGAACAACACTAATAGGGTTACGAGTACCATTACATTTAGCTAAGATATTATGTACACCTACTGCTTCTAATACGCTGCGCATTGGACCACCAGCAATAACACCAGTACCTTCTGAGGCAGGTTGCATATAAACTTTAGCCGCACCCACATTAGAAGTAATCGGATAATAAAGCGTACCATCTTTAAGTGGGACGCTTTTCATTGCTTTCTTCGCTTTATCCATTGCTTTTTGGATAGCCATAGGCACTTCACGCGCCTTACCCGTGCCGTAACCTACTTTACCATTGCCATCACCCACAACGACCAATGCTGAGAAGCCGAAGATACGACCCCCTTTAACTACTTTTACAACACGGCGGATATTAACCAACTTTTCAATATAGTCGTCGCCGTCTTCTTTGTTATTTTTTCTAAAATCTGCCATTCTTTATGCCTTTTTTATAATTTTTTTTAAAAGTCCAAACCGCCATCCCTGGCCGCTTCTGCTAATGCTTTAACGCGACCATGGTATTTAAAACCAGAGCGGTCAAATGCCACTTTGGTTACTTTTACCGCTTTTGCCGCTTTGGCAATCTCAGTACCAATCTTTTTTGCTGCTACGACATTGCCGCCATTTTTTTCTTTTATGCTAGAAGCAGAAGCTAAAGTCTTCGTGCCACAAGCACTGATTAGTTGAACATAAATGTGCTGAGAAGACTTATAAACGCATAAACGCTCAACGCCTTTTTCAGCATGCTTTGCTCTAAACTTAGTTGCTCTTCTTAAACGAGCTTGTTTTTTAGAAAGTTTCATACAATACCTTTAATTAATTAATTCGCTCTATTTCTTTTTCGCTTCTTTGCGAACCACATACTCATCGGTATAACGCACACCTTTACCTTTATAAGGTTCTGGCGGACGATAAGCACGAATTTCTGCAGCCACTTGACCTACTTTTTGCTTGTCCATACCTTTAACAATAATCTCAGTTTGAGAAGGTGTTTCAGCAGTAATGCCTTCTGGCAATTCATACTTCACAGGATGTGAAAAACCCAAAGTTAAATCTAATGCTTTACCTGCTACTTTGGCACGATAACCAACACCAATCAGTGTCAATGTTTTTACCCAACCTTCTGAAACGCCTTTAATCAAATTAGCGGTATTGGCTCTTGCAGTTCCTGCTTGTGCCCATGCTTTCTTTTGATTTTTTTTATCAAGTTTGGCAATATCGAATGTTAAAACATTTTCTGCATTGGTAATCGTTACTGCTGGATGTACCTCCATTTGCATTTGACCTAATTTGCCCTTCACTGTCATTGAGGAACCATTTAAGGATACTTCAATACCTGCTGGGATTGCGATGGGTTCTTTTGCGACTCTAGACATCTTATAACTCCTTTAAGAAACGCTGCACAAAACTTCACCACCCACATTTTGGGCGGCTGCTTTTTGTCCAGTCATTACACCTTTGGGCGTTGAAACAATAACGATACCTAAGCCATTCATAATGCTTGGCATTTCGGTACTCTTTACATAAACGCGTAAACTTGGCTTTGAAATTCTTTGTAACGAATCAATGACCGGCTTGTTGTCATAATACTTCAACTTAACGCTCAAAGTTTTAGCGGCTTTTTCACCGGCAACACTAAATGATTCAATATAACCTTCTTGCTGCATCACACTAGCGATAGCAGACTTTAAACTTGATGCTGGAATGTTAACTTCTTTCTTTTCAACCATTTGTGCGTTGCGAATGCGGGTTAACATATCAGCGACTGGATCAGACATACTCATAATCTATTCTCCTACCAACTTGCTTTAGATAAACCAGGAACTTCACCGTTCATGGTACGCTCTCTTAGTTTAATCCTAGAGAGACCAAATTTACGGTAAAAACCATGTGGACGACCCGTCAAACCACAACGACTACGTTGTCTTGTTGGTGAAGCGTCACGCGGTAATGCCTGTAACTTAATTGTTGCCTGAAAGCGTTCTTCATCAGAAGAATGTACACTTTTAATTATTTTTTTGAGTTCAAGACGCTTAGTTTGGTATTTTGCAACCAACTTAGTGCGTTTGAGGTCTCTATTTATCATAGACTTCTTAGCCATTATCTTTATCCTTAAATGGGAAATTAAACATTGCCAATAGTTTCTTAGCGTCTTCATTATTTTGTGCACTGGTAGTGATAGCAATATCCATACCGCGCGTTCTTGTTACTTTTTCAAAATCAATTTCTGGGAATACGATTTGCTCCGTTAAACCCATATTGTAATTACCACGACCATCAAACGATTTCTCATTCAAGCCACGGAAATCACGAATTCGTGGAATCGCAATATTAACCAAGCGATCTAAAAATTCATACATCTTTTCTTTGCGTAATGTTACTTTGCAACCAATCGCGTTACCCTCTCTTAACTTGAAACTGGCAACGGATTTGCGTGCAATACAGGTCATTGGTTTTTGACCTGAAATTAAACTCATTTCTTCCAATGCACTTTGCAAAATTTTCTTATCACCTAAGGCACTCCCTAATCCCATGTTAATGGTGATTTTTTCAATCCTAGGGATTGCCATTGGATTTTTCTGACCCAACTCTTTTTGTAGAGCAGGTAGAATCTCATTTTTATATTGTTGTTGTAATCTAGACACTGTATTTTCCTTTATCCTTTAACTGTCTCAAACGATTGCATCGCCGTTTGATTTAAAAAATCTTTCTTTGTTACCGTCTTTGTTGGTGCGAATACCAACTTTGTCCGCTTTCTCAGTCTTTGCATTGTAAAGTGCAACATTTGAAATTGCTATTGGCATTTCTGTATCAACAATACCGCCAGTAACGCCTGCATTTGGATTGGGTTTAACATGCTTTTTAGCAATATTTAAACCTTCGACCACAACTTTGTTTGTAGTTACTTTTGTTACTGTACCCATTGCACCTTTGTCTTTACCTGCAATAACAATAATCTCATCATTTAATTTAATTTTTTGCATTATAGTACCTCTGGTGCTAATGACACAATTTTCATAAATTTCGCATTACGCAATTCACGTGTTACAGGACCAAAGATACGCGTACCTACTGGCTCAAGTTTTGTGTTTAATAACACCACTGCATTGTTATCAAAACGAATGCGTGAACCATCGGCACGGCGAACACCTTGTGCTGTGCGAACAACAACGGCATCATAAACATCGCCTTTTTTCACTTTGGCACGCGGTGCAGCTTCTTTAATACTGACTTTCACCACATCACCAATATTTGCATAACGACGCTTAGAACCGCCCAATACTTTAATACACATTGCTTTGACACCACCGCTATTGTCGGCAATATGTAATTTTGTTTGCATTTGAATCATATCTTATTCTCTTTATTAATAGGCTAACAATTAATCAATCGCAACTGATTTTTCAAGGACTTCTAACAACGCCCAACATTTGGTTTTAGAAAACGGCTTTGCTTCAACAACTCTCACTGTATCACCTAAACCACACTCATTGTTTGCATCATGGGCATGCACCTTGGTGCTGCGTTTGATGTATTTTTTATAAATTGGGTGACGAACTTTACGCTCAATTTCGACCGCAATTGTTTTATCACGACTATTACTAACAACTTTACCTGTTAATACGCGTTCTACTTTTTTATCGTTCATACTTTTTTCTCTTCAATAATAGTTTTAACTCGTGCAATTGACCTCTTAATATTCTTTAACTTGGAAGTGTCATCTAATTGCGCACTTTTATGTTGCATACGCATTTCAAAGTGTTCTTTCAAAAGCCCCATCAAAGTTTCTTTAAGTGCAGAAGCATCTTGACTTCTTAATTCTTTTGCGTTCATTACATTGCCATCCTTTTAATTACTTTCGTTTTTACTGGTAATTTTGCTGATGCAAGTGCAAATGCTTCCATTGCAACAGTTTCATCAACCCCTTGCATTTCAAATAACATTTGACCTGGCTTAATCTGTGCAACCCAATATTCAACACTACCTTTACCTTTACCCATTCGAACTTCTAATGGTTTTTTGGTAATGGGCTTATCTGGAAAAACACGAATCCAAATTTTACCTTGGCGTTTTACATGGCGAGTCATTGCTCTTCGTGCAGATTCAATTTGTCTTGCAGTCATACGGCATCTGCCAACAGCTTGTAAGCCAATTTCACCGAAACTGACTTTGTGACCAGTTGCAAGGCCACGATTACGGCCTTTCATCATTTTTCTAAATTTTGTGCGTTTAGGTTGTAACATTTCTCAATCCTTTATTTCTTACCAATTTGATTAGTAGCACCGCGACGAGCAACCTCATCTAGCGTGCCTTTTTTATGGTCTAAGATTTCACCTTTAAAGATCCAAACCTTAATACCAATCACACCATACTGTGTATTTGCACCATAATGGGCATAATCAACATCAGCTCTAAATGTGTGCAATGGCACACGGCCTTCACGATACCATTCAGAACGCGCAATTTCTGCACCATTCAAACGACCGCTAACCATTACTTTAATACCTTGTGCGCCTAAGCGAGTGGCATTGCCTAATACTCGTTTAACTGCACGACGATACATTACTCGCTTTTCTAATTGTTGTGCAATGTTTTCTGCCACTAGACGTGCATCCAGTTCCGGTTTTTTAATTTCTTCAATACTAATATGAACTGGAATTTCCATCATTTTAGCAACTGTGTTTTTTAATTCTTCAATATCGGCACCTTTTTTACCAATAACGATACCTGGGCGAGCCGTATGAATGACTACTTTGGCATTATTTGCTAAACGTTCAATTTGAACACGACTCACTGAAGCATCTTTGAGTTTTTCAAATAAGAAATCTCTTACTTCGATATCAGATAATAAGTACTTAGAATAATCTTGAGAATTCGCATACCACTTAGAATCCCAATCTTTAACGATGCCTAATCTAATACCTTTTGGATTTACTTTTTGACCCATAATTAACCTGCGCTTACGCCAACTGTAATGTGGCTTGTTCTTTTTAAAATACGATTTGCCCTGCCTTTTGCTCTGGGGCGAATTCTTTTCATTGTTGAGCCTTCGTCAATATAAACGCTGCTCACTTTTAATTCATCAATATCCAGCCCATCATTGTTTTCAGCATTTGAAATAGCTGAATTCAACACTTTCTTAACAAGCACTGATGCTTTTTTATTGCTAAACGACAAAATATTAAGTGCCTCTTCAACTGACTTAGAACGGATTTGATCCGCTACCAATCGCGCTTTAAAAGCCGAGGTCTTTGCATATTTATGTATTGCTTTAACTTCTTTCATTTTTCAATCCTTTAATTTAAGCCTTGCGGTCGCCAGTATGTCCGTGGAAGGTTCTGGTTGTTGCAAACTCACCCAATTTATGTCCTACCATTTGCTCATTAATAGACACTGGCACATGTGCTCTACCATTATGTATTGCAATTGTCAAGCCAATCATCTCAGGCACAATTACCGAACGCCTAGACCAAGTTTTAATTGGTTTTCTTATTTTATTTTCCTGAGCAATTAATACTTTCTTGATTAAATGCTCGTCAACAAATGGACCCTTTCTTAATGATCTAGACATAATTATTCCTATTTATTCCTACGACGCACGATAAGTTTATCGGTGCGTTTATTGCTACGCGTTTTATAACCCTTAGTTGGTGTACCCCAAGGTGAAACTGGGTGACGACCGCCACTAGTTTTACCCTCACCACCACCATGCGGGTGATCAACTGGGTTCATCACTACACCACGAACGGTAGGTCTAACACCTCTCCAACGAGTTGCACCCGCTTTACCTAATTTTCTCAAACTATGTTCCTTCTTAGAAACTTCGCCAATGGTTGCACGACAATCTGCCAATACCTTGCGCACTTCACCAGAACGCAATCTTAAAGTTACATATGTACCTTCTTTTGCAATTAACTGTGCTGAAGTACCTGCACTGCGAGCCATCTGTGCCCCTTTACCTGGCTTTAATTCAATACAGTGAATAACGCTTCCCAATGGAATGTTTGCACAAGGCATTACATTGCCCACTTGAATAGCAACGCTATTACCTGAAACCACTTCATCACCCGCATTCAAACCATTCGGTGCAATAATATATTTCCGCTCACCGTCTGCATATAAAACCAAAGCAATGTTAGCGCTACGATTTGGATCGTATTCTAAACGCTCAACTTTTGCAACGATATCGTCTTTATTGCGTCTAAAATCAATAGCACGATAGCGACGCTTGTGACCACCGCCCTTGTGACGAACTGTAATCTTGCCGCGATTATTACGACCGCTAATTCTATTTTTACTTTCTGTTAGGGGTGCATAAGGTGCACCTTTATGTAAATCTTTATCAACAACATTAACAACAAATCGTCTGCCGGGTGAAGTTGGTTTTCTTTTAATTACTTGTGCCATAATCTCTCTCTTAAGAAGCGCTTACATCAATCATTTGACCTTCAGACACTTTTACCATTGCCTTCTTCCAATTAATACGACGACCCTTCTTACCTTTATAAATTTTTGTTTTACCTTTAACAATAGAAGTAGTTACATTTTCTACAGTAACGCTAAATAATGTCTCAACTGCTGCTTTAATCTCTTTTTTATTACTATCAATACGCACTTTAAATGCATACTGATTGTAGGCTGACAACAATGATGTCTTCTCAGAAACAATCGGTGCCAATAAGGTTTTTAATACTTTTTCTTGGTTCATAATTGTGCCTCAATTTTTTTCAATGCTGCCTCTGTGATAACCACATTTTCATAACCAATCAAACTGACTGGGTCAATACTTTGAGTATCACAAACGCCAACATGGTATAAATTACGCGAAGAAAGATATAAATTTTCATCTAACTCTTCTGTCATTAATAGTGCGTCTTTTATATTTAATGCTTTCAGCAATGCTGTTACATTTTTTGTTTTTGCTTCTGTAATACCAAATTCTTTTACTACTTTTAAACGCTCAGTGCGTGCTAACTCAGAAAAGATAACAGAGATTGCACCTTTGTACATTTTCTTATTCACTTTCTGTGCAAAACTCTTAGGTTTTGCAGCAAATGTAACGCCACCTGAACGCCAAATAGGACCACGGGAAGTACCTGCTCTCGCACGACCTGTACCCTTTTGTGCCCAAGGCTTCTTGCCACCACCACTCACTGCTGCACGATTTTTCTGTGCTTTAGAGCCTTGGCGACCTGTTGCCATGTAAGCCGTTGTTACTTGATGAACCAACGACTGGTTATAGTCTTTTGCAAATACCTTATCCGCAACTTCGGTAGCAGTGGATTTATTGGTACTAATATTTAATACTTTTAATTTCATCTTAAAAACCTTATTCTTCTGTTGCAGTTTCTGTTACTGCTGCCTTCTCGGCTTCTGTTGCTACCTTAGCCGCTTCTTCCTCAGCCAATTGTGCGTTTTTTTGTTCTTGCAATTGCTTGCTGATAGTCTGGTTTACTTTGTCCTTTTTAGCAGACAAATTAACCTTAACAAAACCTTTAGGCGCGCCAGGAATTGCACCTTTAACTAAAATCAAATTTCTTTCACTATCAACACGGATAACTTCTAAACATTCCTGAGTAACTTGTGCGTTACCCATTTGACCTGCCATTTTCTTACCTTTAAAGACACGACCAGGATCTTGACACTGTCCGGTAGAACCAATCGCTCTGTGAGAAATTGAGTTACCATGTGTAGCATCTTGCATTGAGAAATTATGTCGCTTCACACCGCCTTGGAAACCTTTACCTTTAGATTGTCCAGTAACATCAACAAATTGACCTTCGCCAAAAATTGATAAGTCAAAACTGCTTGCACCTGCAATCTCATCAGCATCTACTCTAAATTCCCAAAGACCTAAACCGATGTCTTGTGAAGCCTTAGCATAATGACCTTTAGTTGCTGAGGAAACACGACGCAATTTTGCTTCGCCTTTTTTGTTAACT
Organism: Candidatus Thiodubiliella endoseptemdiera; assembly: GCF_964212635.1. Lineage (NCBI taxonomy): Bacteria > Pseudomonadati > Pseudomonadota > Gammaproteobacteria > Pseudothioglobaceae (SeqCode) > Candidatus Thiodubiliella > Candidatus Thiodubiliella endoseptemdiera. Next base: position 1,404,897 of record NZ_OZ156463.1, on the reverse strand, counting down.
TTAGCACCAGTAGTCACTTGTATAGCGCTATAACCATCCACTTCTACTGTTTTTGTTTGAACAATACGATTGGACTCAACTTTAATAACGCTTACTGCAGTTGCTGAACCGTCGTCAGCCAAAATACGCGTCATTCCTAATTTTTGCCCTACTAAACCAATTGCCATGATAATTTTTCCTATTACTTATTCGTTTGTTAATTAAGCTGAATTGCTACATCAACACCTGCCGCTAAATCTAATTTCATTAGTGCGTCAACTGTTTTATCTGTTGGGCTGATAACATCCATCAATCTAACATATGTCCTTAATTCGTATTGATCTCTTGCTTTCTTGTTAACATGCGGAGAAGTCAATACAGTCCAACGCTCTTTCTTTGTTGGTAAAGGGATTGGACCTCTAACACTAGCACCTGTACTTTTTGCTGTAGCAACAATCTCAACGGCTGACTTATCGATTAAACGATGGTCAAATGCCTTTAACTTAATTCTAATATTTTGATTGCTCATGTCTTAAATCCTATTTAAAATCGACTTTGTCTTTCAACGAAAAAGCGAACATTATACAATAACATCTGCCTTCTTATTAACTAATTTTTCCTTAATCCGTCACCTTAGCAACAACACCCGCACCAACCGTGCGACCCCCTTCTCTAATTGCAAATCTTAAACCGTCTTCCATTGCAATTGGTGATAATAATTCTACTTCCATCTTAACATTATCACCTGGCATAACCATTTCTACATCTTTTGGTAATTGACAAGCACCTGTTACATCGGTTGTTCTAAAATAAAATTGTGGACGGTAGTTGTTAAAGAATGGCGTGTGTCGTCCACCTTCATCTTTGCTAAGTACATATATTTCTGCTTCAAACTTTGAATGTGGCTTAATTGAACCAGGCTTAGCCAATACTTGACCTCGCTCTACATCTTCTCGTTTTGTACCTCTTAGAAGAACGCCAACATTATCGCCTGCTTCTCCTGAATCTAATAACTTACGAAACATTTCAACACCTGTACAGGTTGTTGTTTGTGTGTCTCTAATGCCAACGATTTCAATTTCGTCATTGACATTAACAACACCCGCTTCAATACGCCCTGTTACTACAGTACCACGACCAGAGATTGAGAATACATCTTCAATTGGCATAATAAAATCTTTATCCGTATCTCGTTTAGGTGTAGGAATATACGAATCTAGCGCTTCAACTAACTTAATAATTGAAGGTACGCCAATATCTGAAGTGTCGCCTTCTAATGCTTTAAGTGCAGAACCGAAGATAACAGGAGTGTCATCACCTGGGAAGTCATATTCAGTGAGTAGTTCACGGATTTCCATTTCAACTAATTCTACTAATTCTTCGTCGTCAACCATATCTGCTTTGTTCATATAAACAAGAATGTATGGAACACCTACTTGCTTAGACAAAAGGATATGCTCACGAGTTTGAGCCATTGGGCCGTCTGTTGCAGCAATAACGATGATAGCACCGTCCATTTGGGCGGCACCCGTAATCATATTTTTAACATAGTCGGCGTGTCCTGGGCAATCAACATGGGCATAATGACGGTTCTCTGATTCATACTCTACATGGGCTGTTGAAATGGTAATGCCGCGTTCTCTTTCTTCAGGTGCATTATCAATATCTGCATAATCGTTAAATTCACCGCCATTTGCTTCTGCCATTACTTTGGTCATGGCTGCTGTTAGGGTTGTTTTGCCGTGGTCAACATGGCCGATTGTGCCGACATTGACATGGGGTTTGGTTCTTTCGAATTTTTCTTTTGACATTTTATTGCTCCTGCTTAACTTTAAATTTATTTGTTTAATTTTTCAATAACATCATCAGCAACATTTTTCGGTGCTGCTGTGTATTTTGAAAATTCCATTGAATAACTTGCGCGACCTTGTGTCATTGAACGCAAATCGTTGGCATAGCCAAACATTTCTGCTAATGGCACATCAGCTTTTAATTGTTTGCCGTTTGGCAAGTCTTCCATAGCACCTACTAAACCACGACGACGATTAAGGTCGCCCATCACATCACCCATATAATCCTCAGGTGTTACAATTTCTACTGCCATCATTGGCTCAAGTAATTGTGGATTAGCCAATCTAACGCCTTCTGCTAAACATTTAGAAGCGGCAATCTTAAACGCCATTTCATTTGAGTCAACATCGTGATAAGAACCATCATAAACGGTAACTTTCATATCTACCAATGGGAAACCTGCCAATACGCCATTTTCCATTTGCTCTTGAATACCTTTGTTAACCGCAGGCACATATTCCTTAGGAATCACACCGCCTTTAATTTCATCAACGAACTCATAACCTGCACCCGGCTCTTGTGGTTCAATGCGTAAATATACATGACCATATTGACCACGACCGCCTGATTGTTTAGCAAATTTATGTTGATGCTCAACTAAGGTTGTAATTGCTTCACGGTAAGCCACTTGTGGTGCACCGACATTACATTCAACATCAAATTCACGCATCATACGGTCAACAATAATATCCAAATGTAATTCACCCATACCGGCAATAATCGTTTGTCCTGATTCCTCGTCACTTGACACACGGAATGAAGGGTCTTCGCCTGCTAATTTACCTAGGGCAATACCCATTTTTTCTTGGTCTGCTTTAGTTTTAGGCTCTACCGCTAAGGCAATGACTGGCTCAGGGAATTCCATTCTTTCCAGCACGATTTTCTCTTTCATATCACATAGAGTATCGCCTGTAGTTACATCTTTAAGTCCAATCGCTGCGGCAATATCGCCAGCACGAACTTCTTTAATTTCTTCTCGTTCATTTGAGTGCATTTGCACCATACGACCAATGCGTTCTTTTTTGCTTTTTGATGAATTGTAAACAAAATCACCTGCTTTTAAAACACCTGAATACACACGGAAGAAAGTCAATGTTCCTACAAATGGGTCGGTTGCAATCTTAAATGCTAATGCCGAAAATGGCTCATCGTCAGATGCAGGTCTAGGGGCTTTGGTTTCATCTTTGTCATCTAAGATACCTTCAATCGCATCAACATCTAATGGCGAAGGCATATACATAATCATTGCGTCTAATGCCGCTTGCACTCCTTTGTTTTTAAAGGCTGAACCACAAAACATTGGAATGATTTGATTGCCAATAGTTTGAATACGAATACCCGCTTTAATTTCATCTGCTGATAATTCACCTTCTTCTAAGTATTTTTCCATTAACTCATCATTGGCTTCCGCAGCGGATTCAATCATAATTTCGCGTTGGGTATCCGCTAAATCTTGTAAATCAGCAGGAATGTCTTTCGCTTCATAAGTTGCCCCCTGATCTGCTTCATTCCAATAGATAGCTTTCATTGTAATTAAATCAACCACGCCCTCAAAATCTTCTTCTGCGCCAATTGCAATTTGCATTGGCACTGGGTTGCCGCCTAAACGCGTTCTAACTTGCTCACAAACGCGTAAGAAATCTGCACCTGCACGATCCATTTTATTAACAAAACCAATTCTTGGCACATTGTATTTATTCGCTTGACGCCATACTGTTTCTGATTGTGGCTCTACACCGCCAACCGCACAAAATAAGGCACAAGCACCGTCTAATACTTTAAGTGAGCGTTCCACTTCAATAGTAAAGTCCACATGTCCCGGTGTGTCAATGATATTAATACGGTGCTCTTCAAACTGTTCATCCATACCTTTCCACATACAGGTTGTTGCCGCAGAAGTGATGGTAATGCCACGCTCTTGCTCTTGCTCCATCCAATCCATAGTGGCACCACCGTCATGTACTTCACCAATTTTGTGGGTGCGACCTGTGTATAAAAGAATGCGTTCTGTTGTGGTGGTTTTACCCGCATCAATATGCGCCATAACACCGACATTGCGGTAGCGTTCAAGTGGATGATTTCTTGCCATTGTTCCTGTCCTTAATTTATATTACCAGCGGAAGTGTGCAAACGCTTTGTTTGCCTCTGCCATTCTGTGTGTGTCTTCTTTTTTCTTAAATGCGGTGCCACGATTTTGCACGGCATCTAATACTTCGCCTGCCAATCTTAACTTCATACCTTTTTCACCGCGTTTGCGTGAGGCTTCAATAATCCAACGCATTGCCAAAGCAATTTTACGCTCTGCTCTTACTTCAACAGGCACTTGATAAGTTGAACCACCTACACGACGAGATTTAATCTCAACTTGTGGACCAATATTATCTAATGCTTGCTTAAAGGTATCAATTGGCTCAGCATTGCCTTTTGCTTCAATGGTGTCTAACGCATCATAAACAATCTTCTCAGCTACCGATTTTTTACCATCTAACATTAAGATGTTAACAAACTTAGCCAATACTAAATCGCCAAACTTCGGGTCTGGTAGGATTTCTCTTTTAGGTGCGGATCTTCTTCTCATAGTTTTTCTCTTGTTTTAAATTAGTTTACTTCTTTGGTTTCTTAGTGCCATACTTAGAACGCCCTTGCATTCTACCATCAACGCCCACAGTATCTAATGCACCACGAACTGTATGGTAACGAACACCTGGTAAATCCTTAACACGACCCCCACGAATTAAAATCACCGAGTGTTCTTGTAAGTTATGCCCTTCACCACCAATATAAGTGGTTACTTCGGCAGCATTTGTCAATCTAACACGAGCAACTTTACGCAATGCTGAGTTAGGTTTTTTAGGGGTTGTTGTATAAACGCGGGTACACACACCACGCTTTTGTGGGCAACTGTCTAACGCAGGTACGCCACTTTTTGTTACTTTCTTTTTACGCGGGTTACGCACTAATTGATTAACCGTTGACATAAGTACAAATCTCCAAATATTTTGTATAAAAAATTTAAGTGCCCACATTTTTTTGGGCAATAAAGGGAAGCATTATACTGTGATTTTTATTTTCGTCAATATGTTTTATGGATTTTTTATCAACTTATTTAATAAAAAACCACTAGCACGGTTCAACATCTGAAAAACATCATCAAAACGCCCCTCAAAATACGGGTCTGGTACACCTTTACCATTGTTATCTGGAATATTATCCAACATCAAAGACAGCTTATATCGATGCTCTGCTGGGCAAATATCCAACAATTCTGCCAAGTTACTCTCATCCATCGCAAAAATATAATCATAATGATAAAAATCAGAATCATGCACCTGTCTAGCACGCTGAGATGATAAATCCACCACATACTTATTTGCCGATAGTTGTGAGCGAGAATCAGGTTGCTCACCTATATGATAAGCGTGCGTCCCTGCTGAGTCGATTTCAAATAAATGTTCAACGCCCTGCTTCTGCATTTGCATACGAAATGTGCCCTCCGCAGTCGGTGAGCGACAGATATTGCCCATACAAACAAATAAAATTTTAGTTTTTTCACTACTCATACTTAATATTAGATAAAATTCACCATTATATCCATTTGTTGCCTATTTATGTCCAACTCACTTTTACACTCTGCCAAGCAAGTTATTCTAACTGAAGCACGGGCTGTTACCCAATTAGCCGACAAACTTGATCAAAATTTTGTCAATACTTGCGCGTTAATTCAAAAATGCACTGGCAAAGTGATTTTAATTGGTATGGGTAAATCAGGACATATCGGCAATAAAATTGCTGCCACTTTCGCATCAACAGGCACACCTGCATTTGCCGTTCACCCTGCAGAAGCGGGGCATGGCGATTTAGGCATGATTGAACAAAATGATATAGTAATTTGTATTTCTTATTCGGGCGAGTCTGATGAAATTATGACCCTAATCCCCGTCATTAAACGCCTTGGCGTGCCTATTATTGGAATGACGGGCAATGCCGATTCTTCTATCGGAATAATCAGCGATGTGCATTTAGATGTCAGCGTTGAAAAAGAAGCCTGTCCGCATAATTTAGCACCAACTTCATCCACCACCGTAGCATTAGCGATGGGCGATGCTTTGGCCGTCAGTTTGTTGAATGACAAAGGCTTTAGCCCCGATGACTTCGCCCGCTCCCACCCCAGTGGTGCACTCGGCAGACGCTTGCTAACCTTCGTTCACAACATTATGAAAACAGACGACGATATACCCAATGTAAGTGCAGACACCAAATTATTAGACGCCTTATTAGTAATGAGTCAAAAAGCATTAGGAATGGTGTTGATTACCAAAAATAACAATTTAAAAGGTATCTTCACCGATGGAGATTTACGCCGTGTGCTAGAAACCCACCCTAACATTCAAGATTTAACCATTGGCGAAGTCATGACCTCAAACTGCAAATCCATCTCATCTGACAAACCTGCCATGGCAGCCGTGGCAATGATGGATGAATTCAACCTCAATTCATTACCTGTGGTTGATGAAAATAATCAAGTAGTCGGTGCAATCAACACCCACACCCTAATGCAAGCGAAAATTATTTAGCCTAATTCAATACCCAGTAAATGCAATTCCCGATGACGGAATAGATACTTGCTTAACAAAACATCCTTTGACAAGGTCGAACCTTGTCAGTTAAAACACATTAAAAAAGGACAATCCTAAGATTATCCTTTTTAAGGTCAGCAACCAACTAACCTGCACAACAAAAAAACTAAAACATCTTTTGACAAGGTCGAACCTTGTCAATTAGAACTTCCAGCGGAGGGTGCCTTCGATGCCGTTGCTGTGGGCTTTGTTGTTGGTGGATTGGGTGCGTTGGTAGTTGATGGTGGTGTTGGTGTCGCCTTTTTGGTAGGTGATGCCTAGTTTTAGGCTTATTTCTTGCTCGGCGTTTTGGCTGATGTAGGTGGTACCTTCTCTGCGAATGTCGGATTTGTATTCGAGGTTGGCGAAGCGGGTGAGGTTGCCGTCTTCGTAATCGCTGGTGTGATTGATGTCAACACCGATGGCAAGGGCTTCGTCGGTGGTGGTTTCGCTGTTGGTAAGGGCGTCGGTGGCTTTCATTTTGATGCGGCTGATGTCGTATCTTGCGTAGGGGGAAAGGTCTAATTTTCCTTTTTGCATATTGCCACGATAGGCGACGGAGGCGAAGTAGCCGTCGCTGTTTTGGTTGTCGCTGGTGGTGGCGGAGTTGACTTTGTGGGTGCCTTTGGCAATGCCGAGGACGGCTTCGATGGCGGTGTGTTGGTTGAGTTCTAATGCACCGTAACTGGAGAGTGTGTATTGGGTGGTGTCCACATCGCTGGTGAAGTCGGTGCCGGTGGCGCTGCGGTCTTCTTTGCCTAAGCCTAAAGCGAAACCGATTGTTTTGGTTTTGTCAATGCGTCTGTCAAGTCCAACATTGATGGATTTGAGGTTGAACTCGGTTTTGTTGGTGCCTGTGCCGTTGCTTTCACCGATGATGATTTTGGCACTTGTCCAAGTGTCCCAGCGGTTAATCTTGTGATTAGGGGTGGGAATGGTGCTGGACATTCCATTGGCATTTAGCACTTGATTAAACGCCGTGCCGGGGTTGCTATTGGCGAAGTTGATTTGAATGCCGTTGACAAAGCCGTTAGTAAAACTACTTTGTTGGTTTTGCTTTTGACGAAGGTGAGAGAGCCTGCCCATCACCGTTTTTCTGACTCTGGAGAGTAGTACTTTGGCAGCGGCTTTGATGTCATTTACGGTTACTTCAAAGGTAAAGGAGAAACAACCATATCTGCATTTTTACCTAACTGTTCTAATAGCCAAGAGGCGGAGAAACCATCATCAGATAAATTTAGTGCTTATATTTAAATTCTTCTTCTAAAGCCCTAATCCGTTTGATTAGTAACTCTCTTGCTTCTGTAGACACACCTCCTGTAAACAAATCCCCTAAAAGCAATTCTATGCTATTAACTCCTAAAGCTAGCCTAGTCTTCAATCTACTAATACCCTTATCTAAACTCCCATTACTGGAAGCTTTCTGATACATACCTGTATAAGAAAAATTGTCAGATAACTGACCTAAGTCTTGAACAAAACCGTTTTTTGTTATATTACCATTCTCTCCTCTAAACCCTAAACGCTTAAGTCTCTCAGAAGGAGCAGCGTTAAAGTTGAGACCTGCTTTGGTCATATAGGAAATTAAGTCTTCCCCTGTTTTTTTGTTAAAGAAAGTTCCGCCAGCTCTTTTAAATTTACCTTTAGCCTTATATGAAGGGTCTTCTTGGAATATAAGACCTCCTTCAGAAAACTTAGTTAAGGCTTCTCGAGTAACACTTTTAGTATAAGCAATTTGGCTGTCTATATCTAAATTTTCAATATTGTTCTTTTTTGACCCATCTATTAAAATTAATATCTTGATTACTCATAGCATAAGGAGACTTTGATACTAAGCCCTGTTTATAGGCTTCAGCATAGGCTTCTTCGCCCATAGCCCTATATTGCTTTAACTGTGTTCCATCTAGGGTATCTAAAGAGATATTAGAGTTTGGGTCTGTTATCCTAATATTCCCTAAATTCTCTAATCCTGGAGTATTCCCAAAATTAAAGGTATCACCATCTAAGGCAATACCAGGTAAATTAAATTGGTTGCCTAAGTCAGTTTGTATTAGAGACCTTTGTCTATTCAAATCTTCAACAATATCTCGAACTAAGAAATTAGTATTTACTACAGTTTGGGGTACTGGAATTTGCCCTTTACGAATAGTTTCTTCTATTTCATCAAGTGGGTATGTTTCCCTAGTAAGCCTGTCTCTTTTTGCAAGCTCTTGGTCTAGTGTCAGTGGAGTTTGTGGATTCAGTGTAAATGGTGCTAAAAGTTTTTTAGCTTCTTCCTCCCCGCTTTTGAGACTGCCGTCGGAGCCGATATAATTGTAGCCGGCAAAGGCTTGAGTGGTAAGCAAAAGCAAAAAAGCACTGATAACAAAACGAGAAAGTGTGTTGATGGTATTCATAATAATAACCCCTAAGGAAAAGTAAAAAATGGGTCTTAATAAGTTAAGACCTAAAAGGTATGTGAGAAAATTTGTCTATTAAGTAATGGCGAATGAGAAATTGGTGCTGTAGGTGCCGACTTCGCCGCTGGTGATGCCGTAGCGGGCAGATAGGTGGCAGAATTGACCGACTTTGTCGGGGGTGAAGTCGAGGTTTAGGGTGGCGGATTGGGTGGTTTTGTGTTCGGAGTAGATGACTTTGGTGCGTTCGGCGGGGTCAAGGTAGGCGGCAAAAGATGTATTGTATTGGGGTTTTGTAGGTGTTAAATTGGGTGAGTTGTTCGGCGTTTAGCCCGAGTTCGATTTGTTTTTCGGGGGTGGAGAATATGTAGGCGTTCATTGTGGTTGGTGTAAGGTTGTTAAGGTTGGAAAAAAAGTTTTAGGGTTAGGAAAAAAACTCCTAAGGTTGGAAAAAACTCTTAGGGGTGTAAGGGGAATTGTTAAGGGTGGTGGTTTTGTTGATAAGGGTAAAAAAACCACTGATAATCGTGGCTGAGTGTTGGATAACGCTATTAAACGCCGTTCGGGCGGTGTTGGTGTTAGATATTGCTAATTGCGTGTGCTGTGCTGTGCGGTATTAGTATGTAAATTTCATAAGTTGGGTATTATCCCTAGTTTTGAGACCTTGTCAAGGGGTGGATTAAAATTTGTCGATGATTTTAGAAAGGGTTACAAAACCGCCCATGACGATTATTAGTAGCACCATATTTTTGTTTAGGGATTTTTGGATGGAATGCTCAACTTGTTCGGCGAGTAAGGTGAATTTGCCTTCTAGGGCGGTGAATTTGCCTTCTAGTTTGGTAACGCTGTCGGTTACTTCGTTGAGTTTTAGGTCAAGGTGGTTGATGTGGTTGTATTGGGATTTGAGTAGTAAAGTGTTGATGTCGTCTTGGGACAGGCCTTCGCCTTTGGAGAAACGCTCTTCAATTTCTTTGACTTTGGGGGTAATCATCTCGATGAGCATGTCATCTACATTGGTTTTGTTCATGGGGGTTGTTTGGTTAAAAATTAGGGGCTATTATGCCATAAATTGGGAAATGTATGGGGGTTTTTAGGGGTATTTGATGATGGCAATGACGAGACCAGCAGCGAGGACGGGGCAAAGGATAGCACTATCTTTGCAATCTCTACTTTTGGATTAGGGGGGGGTGATTATTTTAGCAATTTTGTAAAAATAGTTTATGTTTAATCATATTGAGACCTTTGCATAAATATGAATAATCATCAAAACGCCATCTTTCATCAAATTACAAACTTTTTAAAAACACCCTTAGCCCTGCTAGGAGTGGATTTAAAAAATTTCCAATTTAATAAAATCTGTCATTTTGCTAATCATCCCTATTTATACAAAGGTCTCATATTGTCAATCACTTTGTTAATCACTTCATCCCAATCACCATTTATGGTTTGTCTAAATAGATGGATGGTGTTTGGATACCATGGGGTGTTGTCTTTATTTAGCCCCCAGCGCCAATCTGTATCGTGGCTGGGTAATAGCACCCAACAAGGGATGTTAAGACTGCCAGCAAGATGGGCAATGGCTGTATCGACACAGATGACTAAGTCTAGTTGTGAGACGATGGCGGCGGTATCAGAAAAATCTTGAATATCTGTCCCTAGATGAATTAGGGGTTGGTCGCTTGGTGGGTTTTTTGCTTCGTCTTCTCCTGCGTCTTTTTGTAGGCTGATGAAGTTAATGTGTTTGGATTTGTTTTTTAGATTCCATAGTGGTTTTAGTGTTTTAATGGAGGGTAGTGAGCGGTTTTTATCGTTTTTGTGTTTGGCTTGACCTTTCCAGACTAGACCAATGTTGATTCCTTGTGGTAGTTTATTTTTCCAATTATCTTGTTCTGCTTGTGGGGAATGTAAGTAAGGCAGTTGGTTGGGGATGGTGTCGATTGTGGTATTAAAATGCAGGGGTAGGCTCATGTTAAATACCCAATAATTTAGGCCTTGGATATTAGCGCGTTTAAACTCGTCTTCATCAATGATATATTGAAAACATTCCATTGTGCTAAAGAGTTTTTTCAGGGGTTTTCTGCAGACTAGTATGACATAGGCTGCTTTTTTTTGAGATTTTAGTAAAGAGGCGTATCGAATAAATTGGAGTTCGTCGCCAAAGCCTTGTTCTGGGAATATTAGAATAGATTTTCCTGATAGGTCTTCTCCTTGCCACATGGGGGTGGAAATATTGGGCATGTGCACATTCTCTTTTTCTGGGTGTGGGGTGGTGTATCGAGATTCATAGTATTGCCAGCCTTGGGTCCAATTGCCTGTTTGTAGGAGTAGAAGGGAGAGTTTGGGGGCGGCAGAAGGGTGGTTGGCATCGATATCCAATGCTTTTCTATAATGTGCTTCTGCTGTTTGAAAATCTTCTAAGTTAACAAGTAGTGCTGCCAAATTACTGTGTGCATCGGCAGAATTGGGTTGTAATTTTAAGGTTTGATAGTAGTGTTGTTTTGCTTCTGTGTATTTTTTTTGCTTTGTTAATATTAGGGCTAATTCAAGGCGGGCTTTGATGTGATTTGGGTCAAGTCGAAGTGCTTTTTCATATGCGTTTATTGCTTCTTTGAATTTTTCTTGCAAGGCTTTTGCTTTGGCTAAAAAATAATAGCCACTGGCATTATCAGGATTTAATGTTATATTGCGTTTAAAGTATTTTATCGCTAAAGTGGTGTCGCCAATAGTGGTGGCGAATATGCCTGCATTTGGTAGCAGGGTGGTATCGTTTGGGAATTCTATTAATGCTTGTTGGGAAAGATTTAACGCCTCTTGCACTTGCCCTTGTTGATAGAGTTGTAGGATTTGGGTATTAAACTTTGCTAATTTTTGTTTAGGGTTTGGTGTGTCCTCAAAGGGGGGCTGGAAAGAGTGGGGATTGTTCATATGTGGGTTTTAGATATTGTTTTTAATTAAATGATATTATTTAGAGACCTTTGCATAAATAGGGATGATTAGCAAAATGACAGATTTTATTAAATTGGAAATTTTTTAAATCCACTCCTAGCAGGGCTAAGGGTGTTTTTAAAAAGTTTGTAATTTGATGAAAGATGGCGTTTTGATGATTATTCATATTTATGCAAAGGTCTCTATTAGTATTTTATCAAATAATTCTCTCAATTCCCCACCAAACACCAATCAAAGCAATGGTGATTGATACAGGTATAACGGCTAGTTTTCGATAATCTAGCCTTAATTTGCGTAATACTAATAATACTAATATCACACTCAATACAATCATAATTTGTGCCAATTCTACGCCCACATTAAAGCCAATCAAAGTGGTGGCAAAATTATCATCTGTCATTTCAAATGCTTTGAGCATCGTCGCAAAACCTAATCCGTGAATTAAGCCAAAGAAAAACACGATGCTACTTTTGCGTTTAATTGATTGATTTAAAAACAGATTTTCCGCTGCCACATAGGCAATTGAAAACGCAATCAATGGCTCAATAATACTGGGGGGTATTTTTACTATTCCTAACATTGCCAAACCCAATGTTAGTGTGTGTGCAAGCGTAAAAGTAGTAACTAATAAAAGCAGTTTTCGCCATAAAAGTGATGAAAGTGCCATACCAATAATAAATAAAATATGATCCCAGCCCAATGGTATTACATGGTCAAAACCAATGTTCATAAATTGTGTTAAGCGTTGCAAAGTGCTGATAGGCTCGGGGTGATTAATGTCAATCACGCCACTCGGTTTACCACTACGAAGCCACTGCCATTGACTCCATTTGTATTCATTTTTTTTAAATATTTGATAACGCAATGCACTGTCACCTGATGCTTTATCGTATTGCCACGCCAGTGTTTTTGGCCATTCACTGAGTTGTGTTGTGTAGGTTAATTGTGTTTTTCTTGGGCGTTTTTTGTAGCCGACAATGTCAATAAAGATGTTTTCTAACTGCAAAACTTGTGCTTGGTTATTTACCGTAAATTGAATGTTGTTTAAAAATTCCCCTTCAAAATCCTTAAAATTTTGACGCAAAACATCGGGTGCTAAGGCACGCAATTCGTCATATTCGGTTGAGTTTGGCGCATCGGTGGTTTTTTTATATTGCGTACCAATACCTGTCATCACTGCTTCAAGGCTTAAATCAATGACGACTTTAACTTTTTTATCGGGATAAATTGAGATTTCTACTAAGGCAGGTTTGACAACATCGGCAATTGACGCGCTGACTAATAGCCAAAATAAAACGAAAGATTTGAACATTTATGATTTATTTTTCTTGTCTAACTTCTCTTGTTTTTTGCGTCGAACTTCATCCCAATTAATATTTTCACAGGCGTCACAATGACGATTAACAACCCCAAGATTAACCAGTAGTGCATAAACTTTACAGCCCACACAGTAACCCACAATCGCCTCTAACCACATAAATAATAGACACATCCACACTAAATTCAATGCCAGCCAAGTTGGCACATAATTGACATCTACCGGAATATTCGCACCTAATAGACTATTAATCCACGACGCAACGGCATCCGGATTAAAAAACACAATACACACAGAAATAAAACTTGCACCCATTAGCCAAGCACAGCGTTTCGGCCCAATCGGCTTCCACTCAGGCTTTTTACCAATAGTCAGCAGACTAGCAATTAAAATCGTCGGTGAAAATCTTGCGCCAATCATTGTCATACCCAAGAGCATTTCAACCAGTGCATAAACCAATAATTTAGTTTGAAAAGAATACTCAAACACCCTTTTCGTTGCTTCAATAGCATAAAGCGTGCGGTCTTCCATATCGGTTTCATAAGTATCGGTCGCAATAGCGGCAGGCGGCACTTCCCAAGTTGGTCCATACACAACATTCACAAAAGTGAAAACCATATAAATAGGAATGATTAACAAAATCCCTGCACGAATCCGCACTGCAGTATCGTTGATATAGACTGTTTCCTCGCTTAAATCACGAAACCAAAGATTTTTAAAAGTTTTAAGAATTTTTTCCATAAAAGATTAGATTAATTTTCCTGCATAATTTTCAATACCAGGATTATTTTTCACGCCTTTAATGGTTGGATGATTGACTTTCTTCAAATCAAGGTGTTTTTGCTTACGCAAATAATCCGCTGCCACATCCCACATCAAACGCCCATTGCCAACAGAATTAACCTGCGCCCAACCAGACACTTTATAAGATTTATTTGCATCAATCGCCGTGCCATTGTCATCAACAATATTGCTGATACGATTGCCCAAACTTGCTGCTGGGTCAATGGTGTAATCCAAACCGCCCATTCTCACCATATCACCGCCTGACTGTAAATACGGATCTTGCACGAATAAATTCTCAGCAATGCCTTCTAAAATTTCTTTCAATTGCGATCCCTTCAATTCATTTACATAAGTCTCGCCATAAGTCATTGAGGTATTGGTCATCAAATCTTCCATCGTTACATTGTGTCCTGCTGGGACTGATGTTCCCCAACGCACACCTGCCGACATCGCAAAATCTGCATCGTGTTCTTCACGCAATGAATTGACCAGAACCTGATCCCAAGTGCCCATAAAATTACCACGACGATACAGCGTTTGCTCAGTAGTACATAGTTTTTCAGTCAAAATATCATCATAAGTTTTTCCTACACGGTCTGCATTATTACTCATTGTTGAGGAACGCGCTTCAATCACATTTTTGTCATATTTGGTATTACGCATTTTGTTAATATAAGACACCACTTCCGCATTCGGCTTGATAAAGTTGGTCAAAATCGGCAACATTTTGTAATGATAGCCCACTACTTTATGCCCTTTAATATCCAAATCCATCACCCCGATATATTTGCCCGAGCAACCTGCATTGGTTACCACCGTCATACCACCCGCATTCTTTACTTCTATGGGTTTCGGCATTCCATCATGTGTATGTCCGCCAAAAATCGCATCAATGCCTACTACTTGTGATGCCATTTTAATATCCACATCCATACCATTATGAGAAATCACAATCACCGCATCAGGCTTTTCATTTTTACGAATATCGGCCACCAATTCTGCCATATCGTCTTCACGCAAACCGAACGACCAATCAGGGAAAAAGTATTTTTGCGGGTTGGCATTGGAGGTTCTTGGGAAGGCTTGACCAATCACTGCGATACGATGTCCGCCCACATTTTTAATCACATACGGCTTAAATGGAGTTGCATCGTCTTCGTTATAAAGCCCGTTACCGTCGTATTTTTCCGTCATCGAAATATACTCATCACCCAACAAAGCATCTTCCATAATGCGCACATTTTGACCTAAGAAATCACCCTTAAAGAAACCAATATTTTTCAGTACTTCGTCTTCTTTATAAGTAAATTCCCAATGTCCGACCATCACATCAACACCGAGCAAATTACAGGCTTCCACCATATCTGCACCCCGTGTCCATAGCGATGTACCAGAACCTTGCCAAGTATCTCCTCCATCAAGCGTTAGGGTATTTTGCACACCGCCCGCACTCTCACGCAATGAATCCAACACTGTTTTAATTTGTCCAAAACCGCCCGTTTTGCCGTATTTAGCCGCCAATTCTTCAAAGTTATTATAAGTAAATGCATAGGCTTCACGCGAACCTGGTTTAACGCCAATTTCTTTCAATAGTTTATCGCCAACCACATGGGGCAATTTCCCAAAAGTCGAACCAAAGCCCAAATTTACATTTGGCTCACGGAAATAATTAGGTAGCAAGTTGCCGTGCGTATCCGTAATGTGCAAAATGCGTGCATTGCCTGTTTTGGCAACTTCATACATATTATCCTGCGACGATAATTTATCCGCATCATTACCACAACCACTAATCAAACCTGCTGCCGAACCAGCACCCAATACTTTAATAAATTCTCTACGCGTTAAAGTCATTACCTTCTCCTTAATATAACTAAATAACAAAAAAAATTAATTCTACTATGTTTTTCCATTTAATGCAAAACTATCACTAAATTATAATATTCTAAAATAGATAATGGGTATATATAAGTATCTATAATAGCCATATGAATATCAAACAACTGCTACAAAAAATTGCCCCTACCGAATTTGATTTTGCCGTAGATGGGCTATGCCTCAACTCACAACAAGTCCAAAATGGCGATATTTTCATCGCCCTGCAAGGGGTAACAGGTCATGGTTCTGACTATATTAAACAAGCGATTGATAAGGGGTGTATTTGTGTATTAGTCGATTCAAAAGATATCGAATGTGGCGTACCCGCCATTCGCATTGACAATTTACCCGCACATTTACCCACATTAGCAGCCACTTTTTACACTGACGCTAGCAAAGTCAATGTCATCGGTATTACGGGTACAAATGGTAAAACTTCTGTCGCCTGTTTTATCTCACAATTATTGACAATGCTAGGCAAAAAAAACGGACTCATTGGCACACTTGGTATTAGCAATTCTGGGCAAAATTCTACCAATACCACCCCCGATATTATCACCCTATATCGCACGATAGATGGCTACGCAAAAAACGGCATTGACACTGCCGTTTTAGAAGTGTCATCACATGGCATCAAGCAAAATAGAATTGCAGGGCTTAACATTACTCATGCTATTTTTACTAATTTCACCCAAGACCACTTGGATTACCACTCTGATTTAGCCACTTATAAAGAAATAAAAACCTTATTATTCTCATTAGACAGCGTGAAATCTGTCATTCTCAACCAAGATGATGACAGTTATTCTGATTTCCTAAACGCTGCCAAAGGCAAAAAAGTTATCGACTATTCATTGTCCAATTTCACTGACATCAAAACCACTGAACAAGGCTTTTTAACCATCTTACATACCTATGTTTTTGAGGTGCCATTTTTAGGAAAATTCAATTTATCCAACATCTTAGCCGCATTTAGCACCCTAAAAGCACTTGGTTTTAGCGATGAAAAAGTCATTCCTTTACTACACAAACTCACACCGCCGCCTGGCAGAATGCAGAAAAATCCTAAAAAATTAATATGGATAGACTACGCCCACACCCCAGACGCGATAGAAAATGCCATCACCACCTTAAAATCACACTACCCAGAACACACCGTTCGCATCGTCTTCGGCTGTGGTGGCAATCGTGACCAAGATAAACGCAGTAAAATGGGGAAAATCGCCTCAAAACTCGCTGATGCCATCATTCTAACCAACGATAACCCAAGAACTGAATCTCCCCGTGCCATCATCGATGATATCCTAAACGGCATTGACGACAGTTACGCCGTTGACATTACCGAAGATCGTCAACTCGCCATTGAAACAGCTGTTATCACTTTAGGTGAAAACGAATGCCTGCTCATTGCTGGAAAAGGTCATGAGACTACCCAAATATTCAAAGACAAAACCATCAAATCAAACGACGAAGATATTATTCTCGCTGCAATTATTGAAGGCATAAGGGGACCTTTGCATAAATAGGGATGATTAGCAAAATGACAGATTTTATTAAATTGGAAATTTTTTAAATCCACTCCTAGCAGGGCTAAGGGTGTTTTTAAAAAGTTTGTAATTTGATGAAAGATGGCGTTTTGATGATTATTCATATTTATGCAAAGGTCTCATAAGGTTAAAAAAGTTAAAGAATAAACAATAAAACAAGTATATTGGATTATTTTACTTTTAACGGTTATATCCTATATAATCGTTAAAAATTACAAAATAAAACAACTTTTAACGGTTATAATGGTTAATTATGGCAAAAACTTCAGAAACCTTTGAAAATATTCAACGCTTGCGTCAGCGTTATTATGCGTCGTTCCAAGGAAAACAAGCTTTATTGGATTTAATTTCAGAAACCGAGGTTGGAGAGCAGGTTTATAACTCAAATGCCATTGAAAACTCCACGCTAACGCTAGGTGATACCGAAAAAGTTTTATTGCAAATTGATTTAGACAAATACATTTCTGAACGAGAATTGTTTGAGGCAAAAAATTTGGCTAGAGTGGTGGACTATATCAATAAAAAATCCACGCAATCAGAACTCACTTTAGAAATTATTTTGTTACTGCATCAAATGTTATTAACCAATATTGATGATAATTTTGCTGGCAGATGGCGAAAAAAAGACGAATGGGTACGGGTTGGCAATCATATCGCTATTGCTCCTGAACAAATTATTACTAAATTACACAAAATATTAGCCCATTACTTTGCCACAAATAACGAACATATTATTAAACGCATTGCTCTATTCCACTTAGATTTCGAACAAATTCACCCCTTTATTGATGGCAATGGCAGGATTGGCAGAGTGCTAAATAATTACCTGCTGATTCGTGATGGTTTTGTGCCAATCAACATTAAATTTATTGATAGAGCGGATTATTACACCGCCTTTAATGAATTTAACCAATCAGGAAAAACCAAAATTATGGAAAACATTATCGGCAAAGCACTCACCAATAGTTACCACAAACGCTTGGCATATTTAGAAGGCAAAGAGATTGTCTCTCTAGTGGATTATGGCAAAAAATACAAAATATCACATTCCAACCTTATCAACAAAGCCAAACGCCAAACCATTGAAGCCTTTTCAGAAAAAGGCAAATGGAAGATTGGCGATTAACTTCTTCAGTAAGACTTGTATCTAAACAAGCAATAAAAAGCCCCGTTTACACAGGGCTTTTTATTAAAAGTCGCTTTTGTTTGTTTAAAAATCAACCAGCAAAGTCACACCAATATTGTCCATACTGTTGCTTTTCTCTTTCTTCATTTTCATACGCTCAAACTCAACACGATATTTCATTGTCTCGTTGATTTTTCCATCTACACCAACACCATAAAGTTCATCATTACCTTTTACTTTCGTATCAGCAAATTTTAAATTCCAAGAATGCCAACCTAATTTCATAAAAGGTGAATAACTTGCCTGCGGATTAAAATGGTAAAGTCCCACCACACCTAAACTGTCGCCAGATAGATCAAAAAGCGTTAAATTGGCGGCATTGTTACCTACTACTTTAGTAATCTTTACGCTATCTTTAGAAAAATTAAAATAATGCGCTTCAACTGACCAATTGTTGTTTATACGCTTACCTATTAACGCCTTATAATTATTATTTTTGTATTCTACATCTCCACTAGTAATAGCGCCGCTTGCCGCTGTATAAGTAGTTGTCATGCCATCTATCTTTGATTGATATGCTCCAATACCAAAATACATATCATCATAGTTGCCTGCATATAAGGATGATGCTAATAAACTGGCTGTTAATGCGATAACTTTTGTTAAGTTTTTCATTTGATTTTTCTCATATTATTATAAATAATAAAAACTACTATAAGTAGTTTTAAAATGTAAATTTTACCTATAAAAACTACCTATTTAGGTAAAAAATGAAAAATACAATAGAAATAACCGATTTAACACTCAAAAAAATCGTTGGAAATGTAAAGCGTGAAAGAAAAAAGCAGAAAATATCACGACTCAATTTAGCATTGGCAATGGGCATGAGTCTGTTGGTTTAATTTCTTTTATTGAGGCAGGAATAAACAATAGACGATATAATTTGATACATTTAATTAATATCGCTAAAATTTTAGATATTTCAATTCTAGAATTGTTTGAAGGGATCGATGAAATCCTACAAACTGGCGTTGACACTAAATAATTTTGGAAAAATCCATTTTTGAAGCCATTGAGACCTTTGCATAAATAGGGATGATTAGCAAAATGACAGATTTTATTAAATTGGAAATTTTTAAATCCACTCCTAGCAGGGCTAAGGGTGTTTTTAAAAAGTTTGTAATTTGATGAAAGATGGCGTTTTGATGATTATTCATATTTATGCAAAGGTCTCTTATTGTTTATAATAAACCTTAAATGTTGAAAACTACTACTCAAACCCTCGCTAAAGTCTTAAAAACAGATTGCTCTATTGATGTGGCAATTTTTGGCGTTTACACAGATACCCGTCAGCGGATGGAAGGCGGGTTGTTTTTGGCGTTAGTTGGGGATAATTTTGATGCACACGATTATGTCAAACAGGCGGAAAAAATGGGGGCTATAGCATTGGTTGTTAATCGAAAAGTAGAAACGACTTTGCCGATTCTACTGGTTAAAGATACGCAGGATGCATTGGGTGAAATTGCTAAATGGCATTTGAATAATGTAAAGCCAAAGGTGATTGCCATTACGGGAAGTAATGGCAAAACGACGACTAAGAATATGTTAAAAAATATTCTGCAATTAAAAGCACCGACTTTGGCAACCAAAGGTAATCTTAATAACCATTTCGGCGTGCCAATGACCTTGCTTGAATTAGAAGAAAAACACCAATATGCGGTGATTGAAATGGGGGCGAATCATTTGGGTGAAATTGCCCATTTGTGTGAGATAGCCAGTCCTGATATTGCGGTAGTAACCAACACGCTTGATGCGCATATCGGTGAGTTTGGTGGATTTGATAATTTAGCCAAAGCCAAAAGTGAGATTTATTCGCCTAATTCTCAGAATGTTGTGAATACTGAGACTGGGTTTTCAGGTGATATTAGTTTTGGTGATGGGGGTGATATTTTTGCGGACAATATTGAGAATAATCATTTTGATTTGCATATTTTTGATGAAAAAATAACGATTATTTTGCAACTCCTTGGACGACATAATATTGATAACGCCTTGGCAGCGAGTGCTTGCGCTTGTGCCTTGGGTGTTGATATTACTACTATCAAGCAGGGACTGGAAAGCACGGAGGCCGAAAAAGGTAGGTTAAGCATTATTCAAAATTCTACACAGATAATTATTGATGATACTTACAATGCAAGCCCAAGTTCAAATCAATATGCGTTGGAAGTATTGAGTAAATTTGTGGGTGAAAAGGTAGCAGTGCTTGGGGAAATGGCAGAACTTGGCGATGAATCTGACGCCTATCATCAGCAGGTGGGGGTGTTTGCAAAGTCGCTAAGGATTGATCATTTGTATAGTTATCAAGCCAATTATGGGGTACAAAATTTTGATGATGCCGATGAATTGGTAGCAACACTCAAACGACACACCAATACAACGATTCTTTTTAAAGGCTCAAGGGTTGCAAAATTAGAGCAAATCATTGGGCGATTATGCGTATAATTTGCCACCTTGTGAAAGGTAGCAGTTTACACCCTATAATATTTTTTGTTTAAGGGCGTAAAATACATGACATTTCTTATCAGGCACTATTCCATATAAGAAATAACAGTAGTTTGTGTCCTTAAAGCAACAATTGCGCCCGTGGCTCAACTGGATAGAGTACTCGGCTACGAACCGAGCGGTTGCTGGTTCGACTCCAGCCGGGCGCACCATATTTTTAAAAAACCCTTGCAAATACGCAGGGGTTTTTTGTTTATACTGAGACCTTATGATGACAATACCCAACATTTTAACTTTATCAAGAATTGCGTTAATTCCGTTGTTTGTGGTGTTGTATTATTTGCAACCTGCGTATAGTGAAACGCCAATATTCACTTGGATAAATTTTGCAGTGACTGGGGTTTATGCAACGATTAGCGCGACGGATTATTTAGATGGATATCTCGCTAGAAAACTCAATATGACTTCAAAACTCGGTGCTTTTTTAGATCCCGTTGCAGATAAATTAATGGTTTCAACAGCATTGGTTTTGCTAGTGGATTATTATCCAAGCGACACACATTGGTATATCAGTGTTTGCGCGTTGATTATTGTTTCTAGGGAAATTCTGGTGTCAGCTTTGAGAGAATGGATGAGTACAATTGGTCAGCGTTCCACTATCAATGTGTCCTTTGTTGGTAAGGTTAAGACCTTTGTGCAAATCTTTGCCATTCTGTTTTTACTCTATCAGCAACCTTTTTTTGACTTGCCAAGTTTTGAGATTGGTGTGACTTTATTGATTGTCGCCACCGTATTAACTTTATACTCTGGATTTATTTATTTAAAAGAAGGTATAAAAAACCTCAAATCAGAATAAAAACACATTATAATGTGTCGCTTATGCGGGAGTAGCTCAGCTGGTAGAGCATCACGTTGCCAACGTGAATGTCGCGAGTTCGAATCTCGTTTCCCGCTCCAAATTCAAAATCCTGTAAAAACAGGATTTTTTTTTATTACCGATTTTTTGCAAACCTTGGCCGGATAGCAAATCGGTTATGCAGGGGCCTGCAAAGCCTTACAGACCAGTTCGATTCTGGTTCCGGCCTCCATATAAAGTGCAATAAAAAGCCCGACTATTGTCGGGCTTTTTATTGTATTTTATAATACTTGAGACCTTTGCATAAATATGAATAATCATCAAAACGCCATCTTTCATCAAATTACAAACTTTTTAAAAACACCCTTAGCCCTGCTAGGAGTGGATTTAAAAAATTTCCAATTTAATAAAATCTGTCATTTTGCTAATCATCCCTATTTATGCAAAGGTCTCTACTTAAAACTCTATATTTTTCCGTTTTCTTTTAACGATTACAACTGTTTTTGATAATTTATCATGCCAGCCTTGTTTTCTTTTATCAAATGCCACCCAAATAATACCTAGCATAAATATTAACATCGCTGGAATATATGCAAAATATCGACCTATGCTTTGTCCAAAGTTTAATTTTCCACCAGTATCGGCATCCACTATTTTTATATTTAACGCCATTTTTCCAGGAGTAGCAGATTTGTAAAACCAAAATAATATAGTTGCAATAAATGGTAATGTGTAATTTATTAAAAAATCAGCAGAGCCCAAAATTACTCCTTGACCTTCCCATGTTAAATCACCATATATCATTATTGTTAGCGGTAGAATGATGATAGAAAGTAACAAAACATCAATTAATGACGCACCAACCCTTATCCAAAAACCGGCGTATTCATACTCTTCATTATTCACTTTCTATCTTTCTTATTTTAAAGATTTTAAACGCAATCTCAGCGCATTCAGTTTAATAAAGCCTGCTGCGTCTTTCTGATCGTAAGCACCTTGGTCGTCTTCAAAGGTTGCGATTTTTTCACTAAAAAGTGAATTGTTAGATTTTCTGCCAACGATGATGACATTGCCTTTGTAGAATTTAAGACGAACTGTGCCGTTGACGACTGATTGTGTTTGGTCGATGGCAGCTTGCAGCATTTCTCGTTCAGGGGCAAACCAAAAACCGTTGTAAACCATTTTGGCATATTTTGGCATTAATTCATCTTTAAGATGTGCAGCTTCTCTGTCTAAAGTTAGGCTTTCCATAGCACGATGTGCTTTAAGCATAACGGTGCCAGCGGGGGTTTCGTAGCAACCACGGGATTTCATACCGACGAAACGGTTTTCGACAATGTCATCACGACCGATGCCATGTGCACCTGCGCGTTCATTTAAATATTCCATCACAGTAGCTGGACTCATCGTTGTGCCGTTAATAGCAACAATGTCGCCTTTTTCATAGGTGAGTTCTACATATTCGGCTTTATCAGGGGCATTTTCGGGGGAAACTGTCCAACGCCACATATCGTCTTCTGGCTCTGCCCACGGGTCTTCTAAAATATCGCCCTCATAAGAAATATGCAATAAATTTGCGTCCATTGAATAGGGGGATTTTTTACCTTGTTTTTGATAATCAATCTCAATGCCATGGTCTTCAGCATATTTCATCAAAGACTCACGAGATGATAATTCCCACTCACGCCAAGGGGCGATGACTTGAATATCAGCATCAAGTGCATAGGCATTTAACTCAAAACGCACTTGGTCGTTACCTTTTCCTGTTGCACCGTGACTGATAGCATCTGCACCAACCTTGTTGGCAATTTCTACCAATCGCTTAGAAATTAAGGGGCGAGCAATAGAAGTGCCAAGTAAATATTCACCTTCATAAATAGCATTGGCACGGAACATTGGGAATACAAAATCACGAGCAAATTCTTCGCGTAAATCTTCAATGTAAATGTCTTTTACACCTGCTGCTTTTGCTTTGGCACGGGCAGGTTCTACTTCTTCGCCTTGTCCAATGTCAGCTGTGAAAGTCACGACTTCACATTGATAAGTATCCTGCAACCATTTAACAATAATACTGGTGTCTAATCCGCCTGAATAGGCTAATACCACTTTATTCATAATTTTTTATACTCGAATGTTTTTGTTAATAAAATTTTCTCGTTCTGGTCGATAACTTCAACCGTCCATTCCCCTGTCCATGTGTGCCATAAGTTTTTACTTGACCAAACACGCCATCTGTTACCTTTAATATCAAAACTGATTTTTGCTTTTACTTTGCCGTTGTACGACCAACGGTGGGTGATTTTATCACCTTTTAAATGGCGAATATTAGTGAAAAAATACACTTTTTTTAGGGAATTATCAGCTTCTGTAATGATTTCAATCGGGGTTCTTTCATTAACTGATTTGGCAAATACTGCTTGTGCAATATCCTTGTGTGGCCATGCAGAAAATGCTTGAGTAGATAATAACAACGATAACAATAGTATTTTTTTCATATTATATTTTCAATAAATAGAGACCTTTGCATAAATTAGGGATGATTAGCAAAATGACAGATTTTATTAAATTGGAAATTTTTTAAATCCACTCCTAGCAGGGCTAAGGGTGTTTTTAAAAAGTTTGTAATTTGATGAAAGATGGCGTTTTGATGATTATTCATATTTATGCAAAGGTCTCAAATAATAATGAGATAAATTTTAACAGATTTTCCTTTAATCTACCCAAGTAATGACATGCTTGTAAATTTCGTCATCTGCCACTTCATCATCTCTAAAAGTGCGGCCACGAATGGAAATCCCTGCCAAGTGTACTGAATTAGCATTGCCACTAATCAGCGGATGCCAATCAAATAAAGGTTTGCCTTCGGATAATAGGCGATACGCACAGGTGGACGGTAGCCAATTAAATTTTTTACCCCAATCTGGGTAAATGGTTAAGCAATCGGGCACAAAAGATTGACGCAATTCATAGTGTGGGCATTGACAGGTTTCTTCGTTAAGATAGCGACAAGCAACATCGGTAAAGTAGATTTCTTCGGTATCTTCATCTTCAATTTTATGCAAACAACAACGCCCGCAACTGTCACATAATGATTCCCATTGCACTCGTGTCATTTCTTCAAGTGAGTGCGTTTGCCAAAATTTATCTTGCATTTTTTTCTGTATTGCTCTGTGTCGTTTGATTGATTTTGGCATTCAACATCTCAGCATTTTTCGCGAGAGAATCAGTGATTTCTTGTGTGCTTGGCATATTCATCACTGATTTTTTTGTATTAATGAGTTTGTTCAAACGCGATTGTGCTTCGGCGTTAAATTGCATAGTGGCTTTTTCATACCAATACTGTGCCAATTTTAAATTCTTCTTTTTCTCATATAATTCACCTAAATCCAATTGCGCTAGAGAGAAACCCAATTTTGCCGACTTTTCATACCAATGTCTTGCCTCTTCTATATTACCTTGACGGTGGTATATTTTGGCTAATTTATATTGTGCTTTAATCAGATTTTGCTCAGCTGCTTTTTCATACCAAGACAGTGCTTTTTCTAAATTTCTCTCTGTGGCAACGCCATTATAATAAAGATCACCCACATTAAATTGAGCACTCGGATAGCCCAATTTAGCCACTTGCACATACCAATAAAGTGCCAATTTCATATCTTGATTGGTGTTAATACCATGATGATACATATTCGCCAAACTGAACTGTGCTCGTGCATTACCACTCTTGGCTTCTTTTTTTAATTGCGTTAAAAGTGCCTTTGCCTTAGCAGGCAACATAGATCGCCCTAATTGTTGCTTGACAGTATTATGCCCTTCCTTGGATTGCAAAAGTTGCAAAGCCTGAACATTTAAACTAAATAGTAATAAAAACAATAATCTCATAACGCTTATTTTACCGATAATAATCGCTCAATACCAATTGCTACACCCGAACATTGTGGCAAAGGATTTTT
The DNA here is from genome assembly GCF_964212635.1 of Candidatus Thiodubiliella endoseptemdiera. Taxonomy (NCBI): domain Bacteria; kingdom Pseudomonadati; phylum Pseudomonadota; class Gammaproteobacteria; family Pseudothioglobaceae (SeqCode); genus Candidatus Thiodubiliella; species Candidatus Thiodubiliella endoseptemdiera. Next base: position 1,379,146 of record NZ_OZ156463.1, on the reverse strand, counting down.
GAGATTTGATAAAAATCCTTCATCTAATTCAACCGTTGTTTTGCCTAAAATAGTGCGTTTATCAATCTCACTTTTAAAACGCTGACGATATTCATCTACATTTTGCAATTCATCATAGCCATTAGCCACTTCTATACCTTTGATATATAATTCAAATCGCAGAGCGACATCGCCATCTACTTTTGCTAAAGCCGATTGACAGGCAGGATAATCATAAATAAAACACGCATCTAATTTTGCCAATTCTGGCTCAATAAGGTGTGTGAATAATAGAATTTGCAAGTCCTCAATCCACTCAAAGTCAGTGCATAAATCATGTGTTTTTGCCACCTTTTTTAACCCGTCAAAATCAGCCTCTAAAATATCAATATCCGCAAATTTAATGAACGCCTGTTCATAAGATAAAAGTGATATATCACCTTTAAAATCTAAGTATCGCAACAATTCAACAATTTCATTCATCAATTCAAGACTGTCAAAACCAAGACGGTAATATTCCAGCATTGTAAATTCATTAAAATTTTGAGACCCCTGCTCATTGTCACGAAATACCGAGCAAATCTGATAAATATCGCCACTGCCATTCGCCAGCAGTTTTTTCATCTCTAACTCAGGAGAAGTGTGTAAATATTGTGTCTTTTGCTTAATATCTTGATTGACTTGCATAACAATGCTGTCAATATAAACATCAGTGGTGGGGGTGTCTAAAAGTTGTGAAGTTTGCACCTCAATAACATTTCTTTCAGAGAAAAATTGTCGGATTTGACTGACAAATAAACTGCGTTTTTTAAGTGCGTCCCGCATACTCGTTGGTGCGTGTGTCCACTTTAACTTTCTCGCCAATGCTGATAAATAATGGCACTTGCACCACCGCACCCGTGTTCATCGTCGCAGGTTTTCCGCCTGTACCAGCTGTGTCGCCTTTCAATCCTGGGTCAGTATCCATCACTTCCAGCATCACATGATTAGGCGGTGTTACTGAAATCGGATTACCATTCCAAAGCGTTATCACACACATATCCTGCTCCACCAAATACTTCTTTGCATCACCCATCCCTGCTTCGCTCAGCGTGTATTGCTCAAAAGTTTTTGGGTCCATAAAACTATACCCATCACCGTCACTATACAAATATTGCATATCCGTTTCCATCACATCTGCCCCTTCCACCGATTCGCCAGATTTAAAAGTTTTTTCCAAAGTTTTACCCGTAATTAAATCCTTAAGTTTCACCTTATTAGACGCCTGCCCCTTGCCAGGTTTACGAATTTCATTATTGATAATCGAACAAGGATTACCATCCAAGATGAGTTTTAAGCCGTTTTTGAATTGACTGGTGGAGTAAGTTGCCATAATTAAAAGTTACAAAAATAAAATATCTTATTTTACTTAAACTACACTATATTTTGTTTGTAAAATAATGTCATGCTAAAAGACATTGACTACACCCAAGAAAATTCCCTCAAAAAAAACACTGACTGTGTAGAGGATGCCTTTCAAATGGGATTACTAGATCGCTTTGAGATAAAAGAGCCTGATGTCAATAAAAAACCCAATTTTACTTTTATTGATTTGTTTGCAGGTATTGGTGGCTTTCACCTAGCCGCCTCAAATCTAGGTGGAAAATGTGTTTTCGCTAGTGAGCTTGATGATAATGCTAGAAAGACTTATGAAGCTAATTTTTTAAAACACAATAAAGATTTGTTTTATTCAGGTAACTTTGCTGGCAATATCATCGAAGTTGATGCAAAGGATATACCCGATTTTGATTTTTTATTTGCGGGCTTTCCTTGCCAACCATTTTCTATTGCAGGTCATAGACAAGGTTTTGATGATAAAAATGGCAGAGGAAATTTGTTTTTTAATATAGTTAAAATCCTTAAAGAAAAAAACCAAAAGTCATTATTCTTGAGAATGTTAAAAATCTTAAAACACACGGCAAAGGTAATACAGTCAAGGTGAATTACAAAAGTTAGGCTATAAGGTTACCGATAAAATTTTGAATACTATGGAATATGGCGACATACCTCAAAATAGAGAGCGGATTTTTAGGTAAAGAGGTCATTTTTAACCAATCAGGATATTGAAATGAGTAAAGGCAAACATGAAAATTACGAGATTTTAAATTTGATAGGATATGGCTTATCAAAATTTGATAATGAACTTATAAAACAATTTGGATTTTCAACTAAAATAAGTTTTTATCAATTTTTTGTTGATAATAAGATAGTAGAAACAGCAAGTACTGTTAAAAACAGGATGGACTTATTTGATCATTTTTTTCCAGGTAATGGCAGGCAAGGCTGGTGGCAGAAAGGGGATGCTTATATTCATAGAAAAATTTTAATAGATAGTTTATTTGGAAATGAAAATGTTGAAGGGTATGCTAATATTATCAAAACATACCTAAAAGATAAGTTTCCCATTGAAGAGGCGAATTTAGGAGACATATATTATCAAGAAGTACCTATTATTCAAAGCAAGTTTAAAAAGTTACAAGAAACAGGGCTGGAGGCAGAATTATTTTTTATGAATAATTATGATTCGGTTGATATATTTAAAGATGGGTCAATAGAGGACGCTAGATTGTATGGAGATGGTTACGATTTTCAAGTCAGCGTTAATGAGCATTTGTATTTAGCAGAAATAAAAGGTGTTAGGGAGTCAAAAGGAAAATTTAGATTGACCGAAAATGAGTATAAACAAGCGTTAAAACACAAAGATAATTATATTGTCAGTGTAATACTTAACCTTAATCAGAGTCCAACAGTTTTAACGATAGAAAACCCTATTAAAAACTTATCATTTGATGAAAGAATTGTCAATCCTAGAGCAATTAAAGAATATCATTTAAGTAAAGCCATATGCTAAGTTTTGATAAAAAATTAAGCATATTTTCTTCAGTATTGAATCAAGATGAGAAGTCTTATGCAGATAGTTTTAATGGATTAATATTCATGTATTCTAAAAATGGAGATTATGATTTTTTGCACAAACTTAGTTCAAAACAAGATATAATTAACTGGATTGAAAGGCTTAAAAGTAGAATTGTTATGCATGAAGATGAAGCAGAGATGGAAGATATTATTGATGATTATATTGCTTGCGGTTAGGAGTAATGGGGGCGCTACCTTTTTAAGGCAAATAAAAGGGTAGCGTTCCCATTATTTCCTTCTCTCTTTCAAAAAGCACCCTATCGAAAAGATTTGATAGCACTAATCCTAACTTAATTCTTGATGAGTTTGATATTGACATATTAAAAGACCCGCTGTTAACTTTACAGGAGTGTTTTGCACAAGAAAAAATATTTTTAACTGACACTAAAATTAAACAAACTGTTTATTTGCCTTTATACGGTCGAAATATAGAAGTTTTTGAAAAAAGTGGACTTAATCAATGGAATGCAAAAAGGTAGGGCAAGGCACGCAAATGAAATTTACATACCAGTCCCTATAGCAATCCATAACAACTTTCCAAATTTTTTCCCAAGTAGAGATACGCCTTTTTCACTAAAACTGCCAAATGGTAAAATAATGAAAAGTAAAATGTGTCAAGATAGCAGTAAAGCCTTAATGTCATATTCTAATAGAGAACTAGGGCAATGGCTTCTTAGAGATGTTTTAGAATTACCTGAAGGTGAATTACTAACTTACACAAAATTACAGTTTTTAGGAATAGATTCTGTACGAATTGATAAGATAAATGATTTAGAATTTGAAATAAATTTTGCCAAAGTTGGTAGTTACGAAACATTTAAAGAAGCATATTTATAAAACCTATAATAAAAATTACCGATACAGAAAGTCCTAGAAGTGGGTATCACCCATTTTGGGTATGACATTTTCTTGACTGGTTCTTGATTTTGATTAAGTATTTCATATTTTTTAATAAAAAAACATTATAAATCAATTACTTATATAAATATTATTTTCTTGACTGGTTCTTGACTCTAACTAAAAAATAAACATTATGCACATACACGAATATCAAGCTAAAACATTATTTAGCCACAACAACATTCAGACACCTAAAGGTATTTTAATCTCAAATACAAAACAAGCAAGCAAGGCTTGCTCAGAATTGGGAGGCAGTGTTTGGGTGGTAAAAGCCCAAGTTCATGCAGGGGGTCGGGGTAAAGGCGGCGGGGTGATTTTGTGTCGTTCGGTGATGGAAGTTGAGGTGGCTTGTGATAAATTATTAGGGGGGCAACTAATTACGCCACAAACAGATGCCAAGGGTTTACCGATTAACCAAGTGTTGGTTGAGGCGGGGCAAAATATTGAGCAGGAATTGTATTTAGGCTTATTGATTGATAGGCAAACGCAAAAAATTACGGTGTTGGCATCGACTGAAGGTGGGATGGATATTGAGAAAGTGGCTAGTGAAACGCCTGATAAAATTATTAAATTTGGGGTTGAACCATTAGGTGCTTTGTCTGAAAAATCCTGTGCTGAAATTGCGGAAAAATTAGGTTTAAATGCTGAATTGACGGAGCAATTTAATCGGGCATTATTAGGTTTGTATGATATTTTTGTGCAAAAAGATGTGAGTTTAATTGAAATTAACCCACTGATTACCACGGCAGAAAACACGCTATTGGCACTCGATGGCAAGATTGATTTTGATGATAACGCTTTATACCGCCATGAAGATATTTTGGCATTGCGTGATATCTCCCAGGAAGATGAAAAGGAAATGACTGCTAGCGAATATCAGTTAAATTACATTTCACTTAACGGCACAATCGGCTGCATGGTCAACGGCGCAGGATTAGCAATGGCAACAATGGATTTGATTGAGCATCACGGTGGCTCATCTGCGAATTTTTTGGATGTTGGCGGCGGTACAACGGCACAGCGTGTTGCTAAAGCATTTGAATTAATTCAAACTGAGAAAAATGTTAGTGGTGTTTTAGTCAATATTTTTGGTGGCATTGTGCGTTGCGATTTGATTGCGGAAGGAATTTTGCAAGCGATTGAAAAAGTGGGGTTGAATTTACCGATTGTGGTGCGACTGGAAGGCACGAATGCGGCTGCGGGGCTTAAATTGTTAGATGAATCTGGGGTTGCTATTCATACGGAATCTGATTTGACCCAAGCAGCGATTAAAATTGTGGAGTTGTCAAAATGAGTGTATTAATTAACAAAGAAACCAAAGTTATCACGCAAGGTTTTACTGGAAAACAAGGCACTTTTCACTCCGAACAATCCATCGCTTATGGTACACAATTTGTCGGCGGTGTTACCCCGGGTAAAGGCGGACAGGTGCATTTAGATTTACCTGTTTTTAATTCGGTCAGAGATGCAATGCAGGAAACGCAAGCAAGTGCGACAATGATTTATGTGCCACCGCGTTTTGCCTATGCATCAATTGTTGAGGCGATTGAAGCACAAATGCCCGTGATTGCTTGTATCACCGAAGGCATCCCCGTGCAAGATATGCTTAAAATTAAAGCCATTTTAAAGACTTCAAATTCAATCTTAATCGGTCCAAACTGCCCCGGCGTCATCACCCCAAATGAATGCAAACTCGGCATTATGCCTGGCAATATTCATCAAGCAGGCAGCGTTGGTGTGGTATCTCGTTCTGGCACATTGACTTATGAGGCCGTGCATCAAACCACCCAAGCGGGATTGGGGCAAAGCACTTGCATCGGCATCGGTGGCGACCCAATTCATGGGATGGATTTCATTGATTGCCTCGCCCTATTCGAAGCAGATGAACAAACCAAATCCATTATTATGGTCGGAGAAATTGGCGGTTCTGCCGAAGAAGAAGCAGCAGAATATATTCAATCTCATATTTCTAAACCTGTAGTGTCTTACATCGCAGGGCTTAGCGCCCCGAAAGGTAAACGCATGGGTCATGCGGGTGCGGTCATCAGCGCAGGTTCAGGCAAAGCCATTGATAAAATTAATGCTTTGAAAAAAGCAGGTGTTGCCGTTGCCCCTACCCCTGCAACGATGGGCGAGACTTTGATTAAATTACTAGAGACCTTTGCATAAATAGGGATGATTAGCAAAATGACAGATTTTATTAAATTGGAAATTTTTTAAATCCACTCCTAGCAGGGCTAAGGGTGTTTTTAAAAAGTTTGTAATTTGATGAAAGATGGCGTTTTGATGATTATTCATATTTATGCAAAGGTCTCTACTAAAATAAAAGATTAAATCTTTAAAATAGCACACTATCCGTGTTATCGTTATAACTTATGATAGAATCTTTCAAAAATCAAGCAACAAAAGACCTATTTAATGGCGTAAATGCCAAACAAACTAGAAAGTTATTGCCCAATAAATTATTAAAAATTGCATGGCGATAGAATAGGCCAATATAGCATTAGAATTAATGATAAATATAGAATGTGTTTTATGTGAGACAACGCACCCACTAAGCTAGAAATAATTGACTACCATTAATAAGAGGATTAAAAAATGATCAGTATTCCAACTAATAGAGAGCCGACGCATCCTGGTGAAATTTTGCTAGAAGAATTTTTGAAACCAATGCATCTTTCACAGGTAAAACTGGCAAATGCTTTACAAGTTTCATATCAAAGGGTCAATGAATTAGTAAATAAAAAGCGTGGGGTAACACCTTCTAGCGCATTAAGACTTGCCAAGGTTTTTAATATCTCTGAAGATTTTTGGCTTAACCTTCAATTGTGTTTTGATTTATATCACGCTAAGAAAAAAGAAAATACAATTCTTGAATCTATTCATTTAACAGGATTTGGTTATCGTCCAAATTTGGAGAATACTGACAACTTGGTATTTGAAAATAAAGAGGATTATAAGCCATGAAAAACCCTATTGTTGTATTAGGTATTGGTGAACTTGGCAGTGTATTTTCGCGTGCTTTTTTAAAGAATAATTACCCGGTTTATCCGATAACGCGTGAAACGAATATTGATGAATTAGCGGATACTATTGACCCCGAATTGATTTTAGTTTGCACGGCAGAGGTTGATTTACAAAGTGCGTTAAAGTCTATTCCTGAAAAATGGAAAAACCGTGTGGCAATGATGCAAAATGAACTTTTACCACACGATTGGGAAGTCCATAATTTCACAAATCCTACGGTGATTTCTGTTTGGTTTGAGAAGAAAAAAGGCATGGATTTCAAAGTGTTGATTTCTTCACCCGTATTTGGTGCTAAAGCAAGAATTTTAGTCGCATCATTGGCGCTAATTGACATACCAGCACACAGCGTGGACAGCGAAGAGGCATTATTATTTGAACTGGTGCTAAAAAATCTCTACATTCTCACCACTAATATTGCAGGCTTAGCAATTCAAGCGGGAGCAACGGTTGATGATTTACGCAACCATCACCTTGATTTAATGCGCAATGTCTCCAGTGATATTTTGAAATTACAAAGCGCCATCACCAACAAAGTTTTTGCTAAAGAGGCATTAGAAAGAGGCATAATAAATGCCTTCGAAGGTGACTTAGCACATCAATGCATGGGAAGATCCGCACCCGAAAGATTAGATAGAGCGTTAAAACTCGCTAAAGCACTTAAGCTCAGCGTGCCGACTTTAGAAAATATCGCCAATCAAGTTTTTTAGCCGCTCCGAACAAATTTTATTTACTTTTTGCTTAGGGTGCAAAATAAGGCACCTTATTAGGTGATTTTATAATCATAAGTTGAGACCTTTGCATAAATATGAATAATCATCAAAACGCCATCTTTCATCAAATTACAAACTTTTTAAAAACACCCTTAGCCCTGCTAGGAGTGGATTTAAAAAATTTCCAATTTAATAAAATCTGTCATTTTGCTAATCATCCCTATTTATGCAAAGGTCTCAAGTTATTTTTTTAAAATATCACTTAATCACACGCTAAACCTAATTATTCTTTAATTGTGAAAGTGCTTCTATCTCTTGTGCCATGTGTAGTGCATTCTTACTTCTGAAAGATAAATTTGAATAATTTTTTAAATAAGAGAATTCTGACTGATCAAGTTCTTGTATAGCCTCAAAAGCATCGAACGCATCATTATTAAACCCCTCAATGACACCATTCTTTAGCATTAGCAGGTAATCATATGTATCGTGTAATGCTGTTTTAAGGTTGGTAACAGCACCATGACCAGGTATTACAATATGGGGTTTTATATTATCTCTTAAATATGCCAATGTTTTAATCCAATGTAGCCCTCCATTGGGTTGTACACCTAATAAGCGTTGAGAAAATATTATATCCCCTGTAAATACAATACCCTGCTTTTTTAAAATGACAAAAATATCACCTTTTGTGTGGCCTCCACCCGTATAGAGCAAGGTTATCTGCTTATCCTTTATAGGTAGTTGATAGCTTGTTTTGAATGTTTTATTGGGAAAGACTGGAGCAGTATCTTCAAATTTATCTTTAATATTTTTTTTTGCCATAGAAAATTGAAAATCTTTTCTTTCAATCATATCGGCTTTACAGGCTTCAGAAGCAATGATTGTTACCCCTAGCTTATTAAAATAACTATTTCCTATCCAGCGATGATCTTGGCCTCCTGTATTTATTACCCATTTAACAGGCTTGGAAGTTACTTTTTTAATTGCCTGATGAATCGCTTTTGCATCTGCAATACTTCCACCTGCATCAATAACGACAACACCCTCGTTAGTAATGATAAAGCCAGATGTCATATTGTGACCCAAGTTCGCTTCGGATCGTTGACCTAAATCTCCAACCAAAGCATAGACATCATCAGCAACTTTAACCGTTTCAAAAGCAAAAGCCTGAAAACTAAAGGCAAGTATTCCTAATAGTATAAATTTCAATATATTCATCTTACTGTTCTCCGAATTTGAGGAAAGTTCGCCCCTATTTTAGTGCATAAAAAATAACTTATACTTTTTAATTAACCGTAAATGCTGCGTGGCAAGCCAAACAATTGCGCATTAACTCGCCTGTCAATTCTGCCAAATCTTTCAACTCATCTGCATCATTTTCATCTACCTCTGCCGCATTAATCGCCAATGCTTCAAATAGCATATGCGTTGGCCCGCCAATTTGCTCAAATGATACAGGTGTCTTATCTTTGACAGACTGAGGTGTTGCTCTCGCCATGCGATTACCAGAATAGCGCGCTGCTTTGATAATCATGGCTTTATCTCCAGTGCCAATGCCGAGTGTAATTTGCTGAATACTGGTTAGCATTTGTCTCATTTCACTCAGAAATTCTGCTTTTTCTGCATCGTTAAAGCCTAAGTGATAACGATTGTCTGTTGAAGCCTTTGTGATTCCCAACATGCTCATCAATACCAAAAATAGAATTGTTCTTTTCACTTTGCTTTCCCTATAAAAAAGTTTGCCAAAACTTAACTAATAAAAACGCATTGTACGATAATTTTAATTATTAGACTATGATTTAAATCATACTAATTTAATAAACTGCGCTTCTCGAATAATCCTACCTTCTTGCTCTAATGTTTTTAAGGTGCGGTAAAAAGTTTCGTGCGCTAAACCAAGTTTCTGTGCCATATCTTTGAGAGAATACGAGAAATATAATTTAGATTCTTGGTTTACTTCAGAAAGTAGGAATGCCCATACTCTGTCATAAGCACTATTAATACTTTTAATCTCATTCAATAGCCTCAAATCTCGTACTTGCTGAGCGTTAATTTTTAACAACTCTATGGCATATTTTGGATGAGATTTCAAATACGCCAAAACCTCATCTTTAGAAAAAGATAATATTGTGGATAAATTATCACAAATTGCATTACAATGGTATTCATCAGAAAATAACGACGCTTCAGCAAAAGTTTCTTGTGAATAAGCAATATGAATAACCAAAGGTTGTCCTTCTATTGTATCTCGTACTAATTTAATCCTACCCTTTTCAAGAAAAAATAACCGCTCAATATTTGCACCTTGGTGAAATAAACATTCCCCTTTCTTTAAATTCAGTATTTGATATTGAATATTATTTTTAAACATACTGCCCTGCAACCCAATCTGATGACCAAGTCCATTGAAAATTATAGCCGTCCAACCAGCCCGTTACATCAACTATTTCCTCTCTCACAAGTCCCTTTTTGGGCGTGCTAGCAGTCGGTTGGAATGATTTGTTATGTTTTTTTGTTTCTTGGTAAAGTAGTGTTTAAGCCATCAATATGTTCTTGTAAATCTGCCTTTATTACTGTTCTCATTGAATCCAAAACAAATTCTATGCCTTCTCTTCGGGCTAATTTTGCAGCAGGAACAAAATCACTATCACCTGAAATTAACACTATTTTATCAACCATTTTTTTGTATGACATAGAGGCAATATCAAGTCCAATTTTCATATCAACACTTTTTTGCTGGGCATAGTAAACAACATCTGCTTCTATTAAATCCTTTTTCAACTTTTTAGCAATAAATTTCTTTTCTTTTTTAGGGTCTTTAACCTTCCATCGGGCATTTTTTCATCAAGCGTTCCTAACCTAAGTGCTAAATTTCTTGTTTGTTTTAATTGACTATGTAAATCATTACGAAATATAGCTATTTTTGATTTACTCAAATCAATCAGGTTTTCTGTGAGTGGATGATGTATCTTTTTTGTAAGCGGAGGACAGTCATAGAAAAATATTCTATAAAGTCGTTCCTCATCTTTAATAATATGTTTTAAACAATGATTTAAGATGTCCTTTCCCACCTGCTTACCATCTGTCTGTTCAAAATATTTACGATGTTGTTTTAAATAAAAGTCGCCATCAACCAAAATTGCTACATTTCTCATATATCCCCTACTATTAAGAGGTTAAAAAAAATCCAGAGGCTTGGCAAAACTCATATTATTTGGTTTTGCTTACTGCTCTGGATTGTGTATGTTGAAACATTATACACTTTAATATTTCAGTTCCTGATATTTTTTTAAACATAACGGCGTGGCAATAACCCGGAATAAATGGGGACACGAATAAATGGGAACAGAATAAATGGGGACAGGCTACTTTTAGGAATAAATGGGGACAGGCTACTTTTATTATAGTTTTTTCTTATTTTTTGGTCTTCCTCTAGCCTTTAGAGTTGACAGCAAACCATGCTTCTTTGCCATTTTTATAACCCAGTTTTCATTGCCAAGTGGTGCTTGTCTATTAATACTGTTTCTGATTTTATCTATTTCTTTTTGAGTTTGTGGCGTATTGACATATTCCACCCAGTTATCTAGTTCTCCATAAGGCTTGTTCAATATCTTTCTATTTCTAAAAACTCTTTCTGATAATGACCCGTATTGCCAATCTTGTGCTGTTTTGCTTAAATCAGCCCTTAACGCATTAGCCTCTATATAGCGCATCAAAGTTAGATAATAATTGTCTTTTTCAACAATAAAACTTTTAAATCTACCTTGCCAAATATGTCCTGAGGTTTTGTTTTTCTTATGATAATAACGCACATGAGAAGTCATCACCCATTGCATAAATTTACTCAGACTATTTTCACCTTGTGGTACAAGTAATAAATGAAAGTGATTAGGCATCAGGCAATAGGCGTGTAACTCAATATTCTCTCTTTCTAGCCCTGTTTTTAATAATTTTAGGAAAAACTCGTAATCATCCTCATCATCAAAAACTTGCATACGCATATTTCCTCTATTGATAATATGATAGATTCCGCCTTGGGTTTGACCTCTTGGTATGCGTGGCATTTTAGTGTTGGGGTAAAAGTGGGGAATTATATCATAAAAAGTAGCCTGTCCCCATTATTCTCATTACGGTCGGAGAAATTGGCGGTTCTACCGAAGAAGAAGCAGAATATATTCAATCTCATATTTCTAAACCTGTAGTGTCTTACATCGCAGGGCTTAGCGCCCCGAAAGGTAAACGCATGGGTCATGCGGGTGCCGTCATTAGTGCTGGCTCAGGCAAAGCGATTGATAAAATCAACGCCTTAGAAAAAGTCGGTGTCGCAGTCTCCCCCACCCCTGCCACCATGGGAGAAACATTGGTGGCACTACTCAAATGAAAAAACCCATTGTTGTCCTAGGTATCGGCGAACTCGGCAGTGTATTTTCTCGTGCTTTTTTAAAGAATAATTACCCTGTTTACCCCATTACTCGCCAAACTGATATTAGTGCGTTAGCCAATACCATTGATCCAGAGTTAATTTTGGTTTACACCGCAGAAGCCGATTTACAAAAAGCACTTTATCGCATTCCCAAACAATGGAAAGACAGAGTAGTGCTAATGCAAAATGAACTGTTGCCACGAGATTGGCAAGCACATAATTTCACCCATCCCACCATAATTTCAGTTTGGTTTGAAAAGAAAAAGGGAATGGATTCTAAAGTCCTAATCTCATCCCCCGCCTTTGGTGCTAAAGCAAAAATATTAGTGGAATCACTGGCATTGATTGATATTCCTGCCAATATAATCGCCAATGAAGACGAATTATTATTTGAATTGGTGCTAAAAAACCTCTACATTTTAACCACCAATATTGCAGGATTAACACTTAAAACAGGTGCCAATGTAGAGAATTTACGCAACCATCATTTGGACTTAATGCGTGCCGTATCAAGCGATATATTAACACTGCAAAGCGCCCTCACCAACAAATCATTTAACAAAAACAAATTAGAACAAGGTATGATGAAAGCCTTTGAAGGCGACCTAGCACACCAATGTATGGGTCGCTCCGCCCCTGGTAGGCTAAAACGCACACTTGAATTGGCAAAAACACTGAACTTATCTGTGCCCACCTTGAAAGATATTGCCGATCAAAATCCAAACCTTATTTTTTAAAAAAACGACAATAATCTTTAAATACTGACTCCTGTTTAATACCTTCTTTATAGGATTTTATCCCCCTAATAACAACATTTTTCCAACGCATAATAGCGTGGCATTGATAGAGTTTTGATGTGATTGCATTTATTTGCACTAAAAATAATCGATGCGGTTGTCCGGATAAAAACTCTGCAAGAAAGCCAATAGGAAGCAAGGCAATTACTCTGAATAACCCAAGTTTTTTTAATGTTGCTATACTCATAGGTGCAAATTGACCGCTATTATCAATTAAAAACGGAGGTAACGGCTCAAAGAAATGACCAATAACGCGTAAAGCAGCACTCAGTATTGTCCATAGCATTAAATATTGTATGTGATTGTCAAAAAGAGTCAGCAGAACCATTAATATTGTTGCTAATATCAAATTGGCTAAAATTGCGAATTTAAATTCCTTGATTAAGAAAGTTTGAACAACAAAAAGCAACAAGGCTATAAACAAAAATCCACTCCATAAATCATTCAGAATCAACAGCCATGCAAACGCATCTACAAAAATAGAATAATGAATCACTCTATTAACAACATTCCTATGTAACGCAACATAAGCAATAGATTGAAAATCTAATTGAATGTTTTTATTGGGCCAAAATGCAGTAAAAAATGGCAAAATTCTGCCTATTATTTTGGGTGGAATTACCAGACATAGTATAAAAAGAATGCAGGCGAAAGTCAGGCAAACAAACCAAATAATATTTATATTTTCCATCATAACTTATTACCCCAATCCAAAAATAGAAATCATTCTTTTAAATGCCCCCTTGAGGGGTACAAACCTAGCACCACCCTTTGCCCCGTCTGAAAATAAATGGGGAAAATAAATGGGGACAAAATAAATGGCAAAATAAATGGCAAAATAAATGGGGACAGGCTACTTTTATTATAGTTTTTTCTTATTTTTTGGTCTTCCTCTAGCCTTTAGAGTTGACAGCAAACCATGCTTCTTTGCCATTTTTATAACCCAGTTTTCATTGCCAAGTGGTGCTTGTCTATTAATACTGTTTCTGATTTTATCTATTTCTTTTTGAGTTTGTGGCGTATTGACATATTCCACCCAGTTATCTAGTTCTCCATAAGGCTTGTTCAATATCTTTCTATTTCTAAAAACTCTTTCTGATAATGACCCGTATTGCCAATCTTGTGCTGTTTTGCTTAAATCAGCCCTTAACGCATTAGCCTCTATATAGCGCATCAAAGTTAGATAATAACTGTCTTTTTCAACAATAAAACTTTTAAATCTACCTTGCCAAATATGTCCTGAGGTTTTGTTTTTCTTATGATAATAACGCACATGAGAAGTCATCACCCATTGCATAAATTTACTCAGACTATTTTCACCTTGTGGTACAAGTAATAAATGAAAGTGATTAGGCATTAGACAATAGGCGTGTAACTCAATATTCTCTCTTTCTAGCCCTGTTTTTAATAATTTTAGGAAAAACTCGTAATCATCCTCATCATCAAAAACTTGCATACGCATATTTCCTCTATTGATAATATGATAGATTCCACCTTGGGTTTGACCTCTTGGTATGCGTGGCATTTTAGTGTTGGGGTAAAAGTGGGGAATTATATCATAAAAAGTAGCCTGTCCCCATTATATCCCCATTATATCCCTTTTGTTAAATTTTGCTGAGCCGTGATGAAAATGTTCAGAAAGAGGCTCTTCTGTATAGTGAATAACTTCACCAATTTCAGGGTCTGTTACTTTTTCAAAATATTTATCATTATCTTTATCTATAATTCTATCTTTAAGCATCCATTTCCCATCATTTTTCCTTAATTCATCGCCATGAAAAAATTTATATCTAGGATTTTTTTTTGAATTATATTTTTTATTTTTGACTTTTCCTTTAATGTTTTTTTTAAAAGAAAAATTATCTACAATATTGATTGTGGTAGTTGTACGGTTTGAGTCACATTTGGGACATATTTTTTTTGTAAAACTACTCCAATTTCTTGGTAAGTCTGTATCACAATTAGAACATTTTATTGTCAAATCCACTTCACTTTCCATTTTGTATGCCTAACTATTATTATAAGGACATATTTCCCTATATTCCGATATTAAAAATAAAATCCTGTAAAAATGTTGTATTTTTACAACTCCATTGGTCTAAAACTAGATTTTTACTTGATATACGATATTGCAAGTAAAAGTATTTCTTACATGAACTTAACTTGTTAATATTGACAGTTATGATAACAGAAATAATAACTATCGGCAAAAAAAATGTGGGTGTTGTGCCATTTATACAAACAACTACATCAAATAACGCCAACCCTATTCATTTTAAATAACTTTAAAAATCAGCATTAGGTCAATATATTGACGCTTCCTGCGCCTTGGCGGATAATGTCAATGTCGCCTGAAGATAAGTCAATTACTGTGGTGGGTTCTGGTGGGCAGTAACCGCCGTCAATGATGATATCCGCCTTGTTTTCTAATGCTTCACGCACATCGTTAATATCATAAAATTCATATCCTTCAAGAATTAAAGAGACGCTCATTAACGGCGTATCAAGTAACTCAAGAATAGCTTGCACCACACTATGTGCAGGGATTCTCAAGCCAATGGTTTTTTTCTTAGGATGTAATAAGCGTTTTGGCACATCAGATGTGCCTTGCAGAATAAAGGTATAAGCACCTGGTAGAATTTTTTTCAATAGACGAAAGGCATTATTATCCAGTTTGGCGTATTCGCCAATGTGTGAAAGATTGCGCATCATCAAAGTAAAGTCGTGGTGCTTGGATAGGTTTCGAATTTTTTTAATGCGTTCCAATCCGTCCTTATTGCCGAGTGCTGTGCCTAACGCATAGCCCGAATCAGTCGGGTAAGCAATCACCCCGCCTGTATTGAGTACATCCACGACTTGTTTGAGCAAACGAGCCTGTGGATTTTGTGGGTGAATTTCTAGCAGTTTTGCCATTTAATGTGTGTTTATCCTACCTGTTGTAACTTTATGCAGAATATAACTAATGTAGGTTTGATAAGGCATTCCTTCGTTCATGGCAATCGCTTTTAATCGATTAATATCATCTTCAAGTAACCGAATACTAATTGATTTCTTTTTAAATAACTTTGTGATGGTGTTAGTAGCCGCCTCTTTTAAAGATTTATTTAATTCATCAAATTCATTTTTTTCAAGCTCAACATAATAACCCTGTTCAAAATCTTTCAAATTTTTCAATTCTGTTGCTGTTTCAATGCTTATTTTTTTCATGCTTTACCTTTTAAATGTTTTTTGGTTTGCTTTCTGCTCGGAAAAATTGTTTTTAAAAAGAAATTGTCTTTTTTCTTTACTAAAGGAACAACATAAGCATAATCGCTAATTTCAATAATAAGACAGTATTGGAGATCTTTGCATAAATATGAATAATCATCAAAACGCCATCTTTCATCAAATTACAAACTTTTTAAAAACACCCTTAGCCCTGCTAGGAGTGGATTTAAAAAATTTCCAATTTAATAAAATCTGTCATTTTGCTAATCATCCCTATTTATGCAAAGGTCTCTATTGATTATTGAAATTTTTACTCGGGTTTTTTGCAATACTTAACAACTTGCCATTGTTGATACTGGTAACCACATCCTCAAAGCAAACTCTTCTTTGCTGTAATAAAAGTTTGTTCTTATCTTCATTCCAAGAAAATTCCATAGATATATATTATATACAATTTATATGCGTTGTATATACTGAGACCTTTGCATAAATATGAATAATCATCAAAACGCCATCTTTCATCAAATTACAAACTTTTTAAAAACACCCTTAGCTCTGCTAGGAGTGGATTTAAAAAATTTCCAATTTAATAAAATCTGTCATTTTGCTAATCATCCCTATTTATGCAAAGGTCTCATACTTTAGGGTATCCCTAATTCCAACTATTCCATATCGTGCGATGCGTGTTAGGAAAATCTTTCAAACGCCCAATTTGCACTCTTTGATTGCCCCAGCCATGATAATCTGAGCCACAAGAATACAACAAATTAGTTTCATCCGCCCACTTAGACATTAAGGTAATTTCTTCGTCTGTGCTATAGGCGGTTATAACTTCTACGCCGTCAAGTCCGGCATTTGATAGATGCGAAAGCATTCGTTGAATTTTAGTATTGGTCATACGGTAACGCAAAGGATGTGCTAATACCGCTTTGCCACCTGCAGCATGAATCCATTCAATCACTGCATCAAACTGTGCCCATTTTCCACCCACACCGCCGGGTTTTTTACCTGTTAAAAAGCGTCTGAATACAGATTTCATATCTTTGCAAATGCCTTCTTGAATAAGCATTTGGGCAAAGTGAGTGCGAGTCAGCATATCAGTTTTAGCGAGTGCCCGGGTTTTTTCCATCGCCCCTACTACGCCTGCACCGCCTAAACCTCGTGCCATTTTTTCGGCTCTAGTTTTACGAAAATCTTGGTGCTGCTTTAGCCCTGAACACAAAATTGGGTTGTTTTTATCAATATTCAGCCCAACAATATGAATGGTCATATTATTCCACATGGCAGATATTTCAACCCCATGAATAAGTTTAATCTGTTGATTGTTTGCTTCTTGTTGTGCCTCAGCCAGCCCATCAGTTGTATCATGGTCGGTGAGTGCAAACACATTACAACCCGACTCTTTTGCCAAACACACGACTTCACTCGGCGACAAAACGCCATCAGAATAATGAGAATGGTTGTGCAAATCAATCATAACTGCCATTATATTGACTATAATTCCACGCATCGTCTTATATGAATTAAATTATGTGCGGAATTATTGGTGGCATTTGTCAAAACAACATTACACCTTTATTGGTTAGTGGGCTTAAACGCTTAGAATATCGTGGTTACGATTCGGCAGGGTTAGTGATTCTAAATGGTGATAACGCCTTGCAACGCGTACGAGCGGCAGGGAAAGTAGTTAATCTTGAAAACAATATTGATTCAAAAACCGTGAATGGCAAAATCGGCATTGCTCACACTCGCTGGGCAACCCATGGCGAACCCACTACAAAAAATGCACACCCGCATATTTGCAATGGTGATGTCGGCGTGGTGCATAATGGTATTATTGAAAATTTTTTAGAGCTCAAAATTGAACAACAGGCACAGGGTTATCACTTTAGCTCTGATACTGATACCGAAATCATTGCCCACGCTATTCATCAAACACTGCAAGATAGTGATGGCTTATTAGCAGCTGTGCAAAAAGCCGTCAAAACTTTTAAAGGTGCGTATGGCATTAGTGTGATTTCACCGAAAAATCCAGGTCATATTATAGTCGCCAGAAGTGGCTCTCCTTTGGTAATTGGCGTGGGTGAAAAAGGCAATTTTGTCGCCTCAGACCAAGTAGCATTATTAGATGTGACTAAACAATTTATTTTTTTAGAAGAAGGTGATATTGCCGATATTACTTTGGATTCTATCACCATTTTTGATAAAAGTGACATACAAGTAGAGCGAAAAATTAAAACTTCAAAACTTCAAAATAGGCAGATTTCAAAAGGCGATTATGCACACTATATGCAAAAAGAAATCTTTGAACAACCACAAGCCATAGCCGACACCTTGGAATCTCGTATCACCAAAGACAAAGTTTTAACTTCGGCGTTTGGATACGAGGCAAAAGATATCTTTGAAAAAATTGAACACATTCAAATCATCGCCTGTGGCACGAGTTACAACGCAGGTTTGGTAGCAAAATATTGGCTAGAAGACATTGCCAAAATTCCCACACACATTGAAGTTGCCAGCGAATATCGCTATCGTAATCCGATTATTTTAGACAATACTTTATTCATCACTATTTCTCAAAGTGGGGAAACTGCTGATACTTTAGAAGCCCTTCGAGCCGTCAAAAAACGCAATGAAAATATCCATTCACTTACGATTTGCAACTGTGCTGAATCTAGTTTAACTCGTGAATCTGAACTGACTTTTTTAACTCACGCTGGCGTAGAAATTGGCGTTGCTAGCACCAAAGCATTTACCACACAATTGGTCTCACTTGCACTTTTATCCGTTGCTATCGGTAGATGTCACGGACAAGTGTCTGCGGAACAAGAAAAGGCAATTGTTACCGGACTCAACCAATTGCCAGGCTTAATTAAAAAAGCATTAGCACAAGAAAATCAAATCATCGAACTTGCCAAAACTTTTAAAAACAAATTCAACGCTCTATTTTTAGGCAGAGGCCCAATGCACGCCATC
This sequence comes from Candidatus Thiodubiliella endoseptemdiera, assembly GCF_964212635.1. Taxonomy (NCBI): domain Bacteria; kingdom Pseudomonadati; phylum Pseudomonadota; class Gammaproteobacteria; family Pseudothioglobaceae (SeqCode); genus Candidatus Thiodubiliella; species Candidatus Thiodubiliella endoseptemdiera. The sequence continues at coordinate 1,360,172 of NZ_OZ156463.1, read as the reverse complement.
GCCATGGAAGGCGCTCTCAAACTCAAAGAAATCAGCTACATTCACGCCGAAGCCTACCCCGCAGGCGAACTTAAACACGGCCCCATCGCATTGATTGATAAAGATACCCCCGTCATTGCCGTTGCCCCAAATGATGAACTCTTAGACAAATTAAAATCCAATCTACAAGAGGTTAAATCCCGTGGTTCACAAATGATTGTCTTTGAAGATGAAGATTCTAAAGTTACCCCAATGAATGGTTTAAGTATTATTCCAATTACCAATAACTTAGGTCGTATCACCGCACCGATTATTTTTACTATTCCTTTGCAATTATTAAGCTACCATGTTGCCCTCATTAAAGGCACGAATGTGGACCAACCGCGTAATTTAGCCAAATCGGTTACTGTGGAATAACATTAACTCAGCGTTAATGCCGAATTAACACCCTATCAAGTTTGTCATTATATTTGAGTAAACTTTCCTGATAATCTGTCAATGCTTTAACATAGTCTAACTCAACATCGCGTTTTTCTTGATAAGCGTCAATCAGCACTTCAATTGAAACAGAATTATTTAAATAACCTTTGAGTGTTAAATTAGACTCAGCCCCTACACTAGCCCTTAATTTTTGATAAGTATTAAGTGTCTTTTTTTCTAAATTTAGCCCGACAATCAATGCCTGTGCATCTGCAAGAATATCCTTTAATTTATTGTTGTAATCTATATTGATTTTTTGCAAGTTTAGTCGCGCCACCTGAATATCTTTTTGATTATTCACATCAACACCAATTGGCATAGAAAAACCAAGACCTACAGTATAAAGAACACTTTTGCTCTTGTAATCCGTGGTCATTGTGTTGCCTTTATTATCATTCCTTTCAGCATTAATATTAAAATCTAATTTATAAAGGGATTGATTATTGTGATAATCCAAATCAATCTGCTTTAAACGCTTGTCAATCTCAAATTTCAACAAAGCCCGTACATTATGTTGTAAATATTGTGTTAAATCAGGCATAATTTTTAGGCGTTTGTTGGTATTTATTTGGGGGCTTTCAAACCACAAACTTGAATCATTTAATGCACTCACTAAAGCCCTTTTCAAAGACTGTAATTTGCTATCATTGCTTGATATATCCTGCTTTGCACGCAAAATAGTTGTATTTAATTTTGACCTGTCTCTGGCTTTATTAACTTGAATTATTTTTAATGACTGAGCATAATTTTGGTAAATTTCGGCATTCTTCTGATAAAAATCCCAATCAATAAATTGCTCTAAACGGTCAACTAAAAACCCCTCTTGTGCATCATCAAAATCAAACTTTTCTCGCTCTAAATCTAAAATATCACGATGGTAAGTTTTTAGACTTGATGCATTACTATCATGTCTTAACAATGGATACTTGTAACTAATTTTGTAAGCATTATCAAAAGTAGAAATATTGTACTTAGCATTATTGCCAGTATAAAGTTCGTCTTGCTTGTAACGCGTGATGTCTGTATCTGGCGTTGATCGAGTAGCAGTGAATACTAAACTAGAAGGATTAGATAAAAAACGCTTTGTAACACCAACGCCAAGGGCTTGGGTGTTTTTAAGACGATGTTTTTCGTAAATTTTTGTAGAAGTTGTGTCCTTATCTATATCGTAATAACTATTTGATAACGATGCCGCTAGAATGGCACTCCATCCCGCATAATTTTCTCTACTAGCATCCAGCTCTATCTGTTTAATATTAACATAAATCTGATCTTTCTCAAAATGCGTATCTTGACTTAATACCTTGTCAATAAATGCTTGTTCAGTTAACGCCAAGACATTATTAGCCAATAAAAATAATGCTATGCTAATACCTAATCTGTATTGTTTGCCGTTCATTAGATCGTTCTCCGTTAGATTAAATTAAAGTAGTTCTGTTGTTGTGGCTGGGTTTTTGGGGGATTTGTGGGTGTGGGGTGGTAAGTTGTTAAGGGTAAATAAAAAATAATTAGTGTCAAATAAAAATTCAGTAGTATTAAGTAAAAAGTTGTGGGTATCGGGTAAAAAGTTGTGGATGTTAGGTAAAAAACTGTGGATGTGCGGTGTTTTTTTGTGGGTATTGCTGAATTTGTTCAGTAGTCTGTGTAAAAAATTAATGAATGTCCAAAAACCACTAAGAGTGGCTTGAGGTTTTGATTTCCTATGGATTTCTTTGCTCATTCTCTTATTCTAATTTAGAACAATAAATATCCTATTATAGGATATTTAAAGAGCAACAAAAAAGGTTTATTTAGCTGGAATTACAGTAATTTTTTTGCAAAAACATGGGTTGCTTTAACAAAGCCATTGATACTACCACAATCAAAGCGCTTGCCTTGGAATTGATAGGCAATGACTTTACCTTGTTTGGCAAGGGTCATTAAGGCATCAGTGATTTGAATTTCGCCATTTTTGTCGGCGGGAGTGTCTTTTAAAACTGTAAAAATTTCTGGGGTAAGAATATAGCGACCGATAATCGCCAGATTGCTTGGTGCTTCTACTGCTGTGGGTTTTTCCACCATATTATGCACACGATAGGCGTTGCTTGAATTTGGTAATAATTCGCCATCAATGACGCCATATTTATCCACTTCACTCTCTAGCACTGCTTCGATTGCTACAATGCAACAATCAGGATGTTGTTGATAGAGTTTGGTCATTTGCAACAGCACGCTATCGCTTTCACTGGTACACAAATCATCAGGCAAAATCACGGCAAATGGCGCATTACCAATTAACGCTTGCCCTGTGTAAATAGCATGTCCTAAGCCTAACATTTGCTGCTGTTCGGTATAAGAAAAGTCGCAGTATTCAATCACTTGATTAACTTCATCTAATAAAGATTCTTTGGTTGTGTTTTGAATACTGGCTTCAATTTCTGGGTGGGGTTTAAAGTGATTTTCAATGGCTTTTTTGTGTTTACTTGTTACCATTACCATACTGCAAATGCCCGCACTCATTGCTTCTTCCACGGCATATTGAATTAATGGCTTGGTAAGAATGGGTAGCATTTCTTTGGGGATGGCTTTGGTGGCAGGCAAAAATCTTGTGCCATAACCTGCAACTGGGAAAAGACATTGTTTGATAATACTCACGATTAATCCTGCAAACTTTCTTTAAGGATGACTTTGCCTTTTTCTACGCCTGGCTGGTCGTAGGTGTTAATTTGTAAAAATTCACCGATAGCAGAAACCAATAATTGATAACTAAACATTAACTTGGCAATATTGTATTCATCCACGGTAGAAATGGTAATCACATCGCAAGGGATATCGTCTTGGATTTTAACCGATTCAATGGTAGCATCAGCTTGCTTATTAAGCAAATCATTAAAGCTCAAACCCTCGGCGTATTCTAAACCCAAATTCTTGTCATTAACTTTAGGAATCATGGTGTTGTCCTTTAAATCGGCAATCTTAATAAAGGTAACTGTCTTGTCACGCACACCATCAATAATAAGTTGCAGAAAACTGTGCTGGTCAATAGGACCTGTCAAAGCAATGGGTGTTAGTGCTTGTCGGGTTTTGTTGATGTTAATTTTGCCTAAACTTTCTGCCCAAAGTTGCACATACCATTTGTTAAAACCTTCAAGTGATGAAGAATAAGAAAAAATCGCATTAATATTAAATCGTGCTTTATTTTCTACCAAAAATCGTGCTTTTCTAATAATGGGCTCGTAATAATTAGACTGCTCAAAAAAACTGTTTGACACACGCTTGCAACCATTCAATAAATTGTCAATATCCACACCCACCATCGCAAGTGGCACTAAGCCGACGACGCTAAATGCTGAAAAACGCCCGCCGATATTCTCAGCCAACTCAAAAACTTTGATGTCTTGCTGTTGTGCAAACTTAGTTAGCCCGCTCTTAGCCTCGGAAATAACGGTGCAATTATCACTGTTTATCTCAATCAAAGTGCGTAAATACTTAAATAAACTAATGGTCTCAATAGTATTGCCTGATTTTGAAATCACCACAAGATGTGCATCAGCAATATCAAGTTTGGTCAAGCAATGATTAATTTCAAGCGGGTCAACGGTTTCTAAAAAGACCAAATCTTTTTGATATTTATTTGAGGGTAGTAAAAACTCATAAATCGCTTTAGCACCCAAACTTGAGCCGCCGATGCCAACCACCACGATATGTTTTTGCGTTATCATCTTAGCATACGCCTTAATATCACTGGTCTCCTGATAAGGTAAATCGTAATAACCAATTGTTCCTCGTTCGCTCTGAATGCGTTGGAAAATATCATCATTAGAGTGAATTTGATAGAAGTTTTTATTGTATTCCATTTGCTTATTATAACCATTGGTAGTGATAATCACGCTATAATTTAACACCTATGAGCGACAATACAACAAACAACAAACCCATCGTTAATTTTATCCGTCATCAGATTGACGATGACTTAAATGCAAAATTATACAATGGTATTCAAACACGCTTTCCACCTGAGCCAAACGGCTATTTACATATTGGTCATGCAAAATCTATTTGCCTAAATTTTGGTTTGGCGAAGGATTATAAGGGTAAATGTAATTTGCGTTTTGATGATACTAATCCTGCCAAAGAAGCGTTAGAATTTGTTGAATCCATTAAAAATGATGTGCAATGGCTGGGTTTTGATTGGGAGGCTGAGGTTCGATACAGTTCCAGTTATTTCTCAAAATTTTACCAATATGCGATTGAATTAATTAATAAAGATTTGGCTTATGTGTGTTTTTTGAATGCAGAAGAAACACGGGAATACCGTGGCACGCTAAAAGAAGCAGGTAAAAATAGTCCGCATCGTGAGACTACAAAAGCAGACAATTTAGCATTACTTGCACAGATGAAAGAAGGCAAGTTTTCAGAGGGGGAATGTGTTCTGCGTGCCAAAATTGATATGGCATCGCCGTTTATGTGTATGCGTGACCCTGCTCTTTATCGTATTCGTTTTGACAAACATCATCAAACGAGTAATGAATGGCGAATTTATCCAATGTATGATTTTGCCCATTGCATTAGTGATGCGATTGAAGGCGTTACCCATTCACTTTGTACGCTTGAATTCCAAGATAATCGCCGTTTGTATGATTGGGTGTTGGAAAATTTAGACGATTTTAACCGACCCAATCGCCCACACCAATACGAATTCTCCCGCCTCAATCTTGAATATACGGTAATGAGTAAACGCAAATTACAGCAATTGGTTGAAGATAATTTGGTTTCTGGTTGGGATGACCCACGCTTACCAACACTGTCAGGTTTGCGTCGCCGTGGTTATACGGCTGCCAGTATTCGTGATTTTATCGATAGAATTGGCATCTCAAAAGTTGATAGTATGACCGATATGGCAATTTTAGAAGCGGCTGTGCGTGATGATTTGAATGCCGTCGCACCTCGCACGATGGGAGTTATTGACCCGATTAAAGTCATTATTGAAAACTACCCAGAAACGCAAGTGGAAACTCTGCAAGCCCCTATTCACCCACAAAATGAAGCGATGGGCAAACGGGAAATTTTCTTTTCAAGGGTGCTTTATATTGACAGAGCAGATTTTGAAGAAATTGCACCCAATAAAAAATTTAAACGCCTTGCGATTGGTAAAGAAGTGCGTCTGCGTAACGCCTATGTCATTAACGCCACAACTTTTGACACCGATTTTGACGGCAATGTAACCACAGTATATGCCACTTACGACCCAGAAACTTTGGGTAAAAATCCTGCCGATGGTCGCAAAGTCAAAGGCGTGATTCATTTTGTTGAAGCCAGCAGGGCGATTGAGGCAGAATTTAGATTATACGATAGGTTGTTTACCCTTGAAAACCCTGGTAAAAACGAGCATTTTGAGCAATTACTCAATCCAAAATCTTTAGTAACTACCTATGGCTTTGTTGAGCCAAGTATGAAAAATGCCAAGCCCGAACAGGCGTATCAATTTGAACGAGAAGGTTATTTTTGTCGTGATAATGCGGCTGAGGCAGAGGGTAAATATATTGTCTTTAACAAAACTGTTGGCTTGCGAGATACTTGGAGCAATTGATACTTTTTTTGGAATTAAAGGTTTTAAAAACATAAAAACACAAACACAAATCTTGTAAAATTCTGCTTTAACGGGGCGTAGCGCAGTCTGGTAGCGCACCACGCTGGGGGTGTGGTGGTCACAGGTTCAAATCCTGTTGTCCCGACCATATTAAAATACAATACTAAAAGGCCACACTGTGTTTATACAGTGGTTTCAATTGGGCAGTTTATCCAAGAATATTTGCTGATAGCGTTTATCCCAATCCTTGAATTGAATGGTTTTTTTGTCATCAGGGGCAGTAACGCTCATTTTCTCAAAATCCAGTGTCCAGAATTGTAAATCGGGTTCAACTAATACTGCTTTTGGGTCGTTATGTTGGGTTGGCATATACTGACTGTTTACTCTTAATCGTTTTGGGTTGATGGTATTCAGTAGGGATTTTCCATTGATATTTTTATGTGCTGTCATATTGATAATATCCAAAATGCTTGGCACAATGTCTGCTTGTGATATGGGTGCATTTTGATTGCGTAGTAGTTGGGCAACTTGGGATTTGGGTGCAGAGATTAGTAGTGGGTTATGGATAGTGTCAAGGTGTGGGTTTTGGTTGAATTTTCCAGATTTTCCACCTAACTCTTGCCCATGGTCAGAGGAATAGAATACCCAACTGCTTGGATATTCTGAGCGTATTTTGGTTATTAATTGAGCTAAATACACATCGGTTTTAATGACGGTATTGTCGTAGGCATTGATAGAATTGGGTTTATTTTCAGGTAAGAACTTTTTATGTGCTTGGGTGGAATGTTGTGCATAGGGATAGTGTGAACCGTCCATTTGTAAGACTAAGAAAAATGGTGTCTTTTGCTGCCCCACTTTATCAATATAGGGTATCGCAATTTCATTTAACACCCGCATATCATCAGCACCCTTATGCACCGATGCATTTTTATTCATACGCACTCCATGCCAAAAATAATCCACACTTTTATCAACAAATAAATCCTTAATATTTCCCCAATTCGTGTCTTGTGCACTAATAAATGCGGTCGTATAGCCACGCGCTTTGGCATAATCAAACACAGTGGGGGTTTGGTAAATCCTGCCGTGTGGGTCAATGCCTTCAATGCCGACCAACATATAAGGCACACTTAAACGGGTATGTGTGCCGATACTCAGTGCATTGGTGTATTTAATCAGTTGTTGATTTTTTTCCAGTTGTGCCAATTGTGGTGTGGTATCTCGTGGATAACCATAAATACCCAGATGTGAGAGCGTTAAGGACTCGCCGACAACATACACAATATTCGGTAACCCTACTGTTGATAATTTGCTCGGCGGCACGCTGGGTTTGTCGTGTTTAAATTCCAGCACTTGGTTGCGTGACATTTGCAACAAGGTTGAATAATACGCCAAAGTTGAGTTTTGAAAATTACTCACCCCGTACCAACTGAAAGTTGTCAATAAATATAATAAGGAAAAGCCAACCATATTTAAGCCGTAACGCCATTTTACTATTTTAGTTGGTGTTGTTATTAACCCCAACAAACTATAAACCACCCATACAATCAAAATAGATTTTAAAATATTAAATTGCTCTAACCACAGTGCTAATACCATCGTTGGGTCTTGTGAAAATTCACGAAAACCAAAACTTGATGCAAAACTACGATACACTTCATAATGCGACATTTGCACCAACATCGGCACCGCAATCAGTAAAAAAACAAAAATTTTCCCAATTTTAGACCGCCCAATAATGGGTTGAAGAATGAACAACAAAGATAGCATTGCCAATGAAGTTAAGCCTAAATTAACAAGCACACGCTTAATATCCCAATGTTCTAAAATCCATGCAAAATCACGCACCACAAAGACATCTAACAATATTAGCCCAAGCCAAACGAAAAGTATTGGTTTTATTTGATTGTTTCTAACCATGTGGCAACCGTGTCAATTTCGTTATATTTAGTCAAATCAATCTGCAAAGGTGTTACTGATACATAACGATTGGCAATCGCATAAAAATCTGTACCCACACCATTGTCAGCCTCTTTGCCGTTTTCGCCAATCCAAAATTTCGAACCATCGTCTTTATCAGGCACGCTTTTTTCCGATTGATGGCGCTTACCCAAACGCGTGGTTTGAAACCCTTGAATATCTGCCAATGGCACATCTGGTATATTGACATTAAGAATCGTATCGTGCGATAATTGTGCGTGCGAAATTTGGGCAACCAGCCTCTGAGCAATGATACCTGCGGTATCAAAATGTTTTCCCTCCCAACTAGCTAAAGAAATTGCCAACGATGGCAACCCCAAAAAACGCCCTTCAATCGCCCCTGCCACTGTGCCAGAATAAATCACATCATCACCTAAATTGGCACCAAAATTGATACCCGTTACCACCAAATCAAACACATCGTCCAACATCCCACTGAGTGCCAAATGCACGCAATCGCTCGGTGTCGCATCAACACTGTAAATATTTTTTTTAATTTCAATCGGTTGCAATGCTCTGTTGAGCGTTAAAGAACTGCTAGCAGCAGATTTATTTTCATTCGGTGCAACCACAACCACCTTATGATCTATGGATAAATATTGCACCAAAGTTTTGATACCTTGTGCGTCAAAACCATCGTCGTTACTGATTAATATTTTCATCTTTGATAAGTTTAGTTAAGTGGGATTGTTTAGCACTTACTTTCCCTGCTTTTATTTGTGCAATGGATTCTTAAAAACGCTACAATGCATTGATAATAACTTTTAAACGAGAAACTTAATAGCCTTTTCGTTCTTTGTTAATTAATTCTATCAGAGAAATATGAATAATCATCAAAACGCCATCTTTCATCAAATTACAAACTTTTTAAAAACACCCTTAGCCCTGCTAGGAGTGGATTTAAAAAATTTCCAATTTAATAAAATCTGTCATTTTGCTAATCATCCCTACTTATGCAAAGGTCTCTATCAAAGATTTTGGGTTTCTAATTGCGACATATCCATTGCCTTTGCTCTCAATGAAAAATTACAATTATATCACTATTGTATTGCAACTGTAATTTTATCTTTTTTAACGCCAACTTTAACCGTGCCACCCTTTACCAACTTGCCAAAGAGCAATTCATCAGCAAGTGGCTTACGAATTTCTTTTTCTATTAAACGCGACATTGGTCGTGCGCCCATTTTGGCATCATAGCCATTTTTAGCAAACCATTTTCTTGCCATTTCGGAGACAATCAAAGACACATTTTTTTCTTCCAATGCTGATTCTAATTCGAATAAGAACTTATTGACGACGAAAACAATTGTGTCTTGGTTAAGTGAGTTGAAATAAATCACTTCCGACAAACGATTTCTAAATTCGGGGGTGAAGGCTTTTTTCAATTCTCCTTCATAATCCAACGAATGGTCTTGTTCGTTAAATCCAATCGACGCACGCCCAACGCTTTGTGCACCGATATTTGAAGTCATCACCAAAATTACATTTCTAAAATCAACTTCACGCCCATTCGCATCTGTGAGTTTGCCATTATCCATCACTTGTAGCAATAAATTGAAAATATCAGGATGTGCTTTTTCAACTTCGTCAAGTAACAATACCGCATACGGATTAGAGTTCACAGATTCAGTTAATAACCCACCTTCATCATAGCCGACATAGCCTGGTGGAGAGCCAATTAATTTGGACATTGAGTGGCGTTCCATATATTCACTCATATCAAAACGCAATAATTTAACCCCCATAATACGGGCAAGTTGTTTACAAATCTCAGTTTTTCCAACGCCTGTCGGTCCTGCAAATAAAAATGACCCCATCGGCTTGTCTTCGTGTGCCAAACCCGAACGGGATAATTTGATGGCGGTGGACAGGCTTTCTACCGCGGTTTCTTGCCCGAATACACCGAGTTTGAGTTCGGATTCTAAATTTTTTAACAATGATTTATCATCATTGGTCACTTGACGAGAGGGAATACGAGCCAATTTGGCAATAATGTCTTCAATATCCCCAACGCCAATATTGGTTTTTCGTTTAGATTTTGGCTGAATTTGTTGTAATGCACCAACTTCATCAATTACATCAATCGCCTTGTCTGGCAGGCGACGGTCATTTATATAGCGATGTGAAAGTTCCACTGCGGATACCAATGACGCTTTAGAATATTTGACTTTGTGATGCTCTTGATAATATTTTTTTAAACCGTGCAAAATCTTAATCGTATCATCAACTGAAGGCTCATCAATATCAACTTTTTGAAAACGGCGTGTGAGTGCATGGTCTTTTTCAAATACTTTGCGATATTCTTCATAAGTGGTTGAACCCATACATTTTAATGAACCATCGGCTAATGCAGGTTTGAGTAAATTTGACGCATCTAACGCACTCCCCGAAACACTGCCTGCCCCAACTATCGTGTGGATTTCATCAATAAACAAAATGGCACCTGGAATTGCTTCTAACTCACTCAACACCCCTTTTAAACGCTTTTCAAAGTCCCCACGATATTTTGTACCCGCAATCAATACGCCAACATCAAGTGAATAAATACTGGCATCTTTCAACACTTCTGGCACTTTGCCATCAACAATTTTTTTAGCAATACCTTGTGCGATTGCCGTTTTACCCACCCCTGCTTGCCCCACAAATAATGGGTTGTTTTTGCGTCGTCTGGACAAAATCTGCACGGTGCGTAATACTTCCTCCTCCCTGCCAAGTAGCGGATCAATCTTGCCCAACTTGGCTTTTTCACACAGGTTGACAGTGTAAGTCTCTAATGTTGTTTTTTTGGCTTTTTTAGGTTTGTTGGCAACCCGACTAAATCGGTATTCTTCTTCGTAATAGGCTGTTTGTGTGGCAATCGCTTCCATCACTTCAAGACGGGAAACATCATTTTGTTTTAATAAGTACACCGCATAAGATTCTTGCTCTGCAAAAATACTGACTAAAATATTCATCGCATAAACAGTATTTTTTTGTGCAGACTGTGCTTGATAAACACTGCGTTGTAACACCCGCTGAAAACCAACAGTCGGCACAATATCCGTTTCCGAAGCCTGAGGAATAAGCGGCGTATGTGTATCAATATAATCCTCCAACTCAAGGCGTAATTCATCAAGATTAATGCGTTTATTGCGTAAAAAACTCACCACTTCATCAATATTAAACAGAGCAATAAGCAAATGCTCAACCGTCACAAATTCCAAACGATTATTACGCGCTTTGGTCATAATAGTGTTGATTTCTTGTTGTAAGGCAGTTTCAATCATAACGGTATTATACTGAGACCTTTGCATAAATATGAATAATCATCAAAACGCCATCTTTCATCAAATTACAAACTTTTTAAAAACACCCTTAGCCCTGCTAGGAGTGGATTTAAAAAATTTCCAATTTAATAAAATCTGTCATTTTGCTAATCATCCCTATTTATGCAAAGGTCTCATACTATTTTTCTAATTCTCTGATAACACACATCAACGGCTGTTCATTTTCACGGGCAAACTTAATCACCTGCTCTACTTTCGTCTGTGCTACATCGTGCGAATAAATACCACATACTCCTTCGCCGTCCAAATGCACTTTAATCATAATCGCATGTGCTGCCTCTTCATTTTTGGCAAAAAATCGTTGCACTACTTCAATGACAAAATCCATTTCTGTATAGTCATCATTCAACAACAGCACTTGAAACTGACTGGGTTTTTTGAGTTTTGGCTTTGCCGTTTTGGTAATCGTTTCGTCCATTTTTAATGATGGGTAAAAAAGGAGCTATTTTACATTAAAATAGACTATTTATTTTTACAGCAATCATTATGGAAAGTATTCACAACGATAAAATCCTTATTCTTGATTTCGGTTCGCAATACACACAATTAATTGCCCGTCGTGTGCGTGAAATCGGTGTTTATTGTGAATTATTTCCTTATGATGTTGACGACAGTTTTATTAAGGCATTTAATCCAAAGGGTATCATTCTTTCAGGTGGTCCTGATACCGTTACTTTGGATGATTCTGCCAGAGCACCGAAAATTATTTTTGACCTTGATATACCGATATTGGGCATCTGCTACGGCATGCAAACGATGGCAACGCAACTCGGTGGCTTGGCAGTGTCAGCGGATAAACACGAATATGGTTTTGCCAAAGTGCGTGCGCGTAATCACTCACATTTACTCGGTGATATTGCCGATGAAACCAATAATGAAGGACACGGACTATTGGATGTGTGGATGAGTCATGGCATTAAAGTGCAAAAATTACCCGAAGGATTTAAACTGATTGCTTCTACTGATAATTGTGAAATTGCGGGTTTTGCGAATGTGGAAAAACATTATTACGGCTTACAATTTCACCCAGAAGTTACACACACCAAACAAGGGGAACATATTTTAAATCGCTTTGTTACAGGTATTTGTGAATGTGAAAAAAATTGGACAACGGATAATATTATTGCCAATTTGGTGCAAAATTTAAAAGAACAGATTGGTGATGGCAATGTTTTACTTGGGCTATCAGGCGGTGTAGATTCATCTGTCGTTGCCGTGCTGTTACACGAAGCTATTGGTGACCAACTCACTTGTGTATTCGTTGATAACGGGCTATTACGACTGAATGAAGGTGATGAAGTCATGCAAACTTTTGCTGACAATATGGGTGTGAAAGTTATCCGTGCCAACGCCCAAGATAAATTTTACAACGCCTTAGCCGACGAATCCGAGCCAGAAGCAAAACGCAAAATAATCGGTCATGCCTTCATCGAAGTATTTGAAGAAGAAGCTCGTCATCTTGATGACATTAAATTTTTAGCACAAGGCACGATTTACCCTGATGTGATTGAATCTGCAGGGACAAAATCAGGCAAAGCCAAAGTTATTAAATCTCATCATAATGTCGGTGGGTTGCCTGATGATTTAGCATTTGAATTAGTCGAGCCACTCAAAGAATTATTTAAAGACGAAGTCCGCACCATCGGTGTCAAACTCGGCATTCCTGCCCATATGCTTTACCGCCACCCCTTCCCAGGACCAGGTTTAGGTGTGCGTATTTTAGGGCAAGTTAAAGCAGAATATGCTGATATTTTGCGTGAAGCTGATGCTATTTTTATGGATGAATTATATAAAAATGATTTATACGATAAAGTCAATCAAGCCTTTGCCGTATTCTTGCCAATTAAATCAGTTGGTGTTACTGGCGATGAACGCCGTTATGATTTCGTCATTGCCCTGCGTGCCGTTGAAACCATTGACTTTATGACGGCTCGATGGGCAAGATTACCGTATGATTTTTTAGACATCGTTTCTAATCGCATCATCAACGAAATCTCCCGAATTTCTCGGGTAGTGTATGACATTTCAGGTAAACCCCCCGCCACGATTGAATGGGAATAACCACAGATAAAGAATGGATGACACTCGCTATCCAACAAGCAAAACTCGCTGAAAAAATAGACGAAGTCCCCGTCGGTGCAGTGCTAGTCCAAGACGGACAACTCATCGCTCAAGCCCACAATCAACCTATCAAAAATAATGACCCGACCGCTCACGCAGAAATTCAACTATTGCGTCAAGCAGGCAAAAAACTCGGCAATTACCGCCTACCGAACACGACTTTATATGTCAGTTTAGAACCTTGCACAATGTGTTTAGGAGCAATGATTCACGCCCGAGTTTCTCGTATTGTGTTTGGTGCTTATGATGAAAAAACAGGGGTTTGTGGATCATGCCAAGACTTATCAAAGAGTGATTGTTTTAATCACACTATTGAAGTTGAAGGTGGCATACTCGCTGATGAATGCAGGGATTTATTACAACAGTTTTTCAAACACCGTCGCTAAACTGTATACATTCCACCATTGATGTGAAGCGTCTGTGCAGTGATATATGAACCGCCATCCCCTGCTAAAAATAACACAGCATTAGCAATTTCTTCTACCGAGCCCAATCTACCCATCGGAATTTGCTTTGCCAACGCATCTTTTTGCTCTTCTGGTAATGCATTGGTCATATCAGTTTCAATAAAACCAGGCGCCACTGCATTCACGGTAATGCCACGAGTGCCAACTTCACGAGCAAGCGACTTAGTAAAACCCATAATGCCCGCTTTTGCAGCAGCATAGTTAGTTTGCCCAGCATTACCCATTGCACCAACAACTGAAGCGATTGAAATAATACGACCTGATTTTTTCTTCATCATACCCCGTAAAACAGCTTTTGACATTTTATAAACAGACGCTAAATTAGTATTCATAATATCGTCCCATTCATCTTCTTTCATACGCATCAATAAATTATCACGAGTGATACCAGCATTGTTAATTAAAATATCAACTACACCATAAGTATCAGCAATAGATTTCATTACCTCAGAAATTTGGTCATTATTGGTAACATTGAGTGCCATTCCTACACCTAAAACACCGTTTTCTTTAAGCGTTGCACTGATTGCATCTGCACCTTTATCGCTGGTTGCTGTGCCGATAATGGTAGCACCTGCTGCACCTAAAGTTAAAGCGATTGCTTGTCCAATACCACGACTTGCACCTGTCACTAAAACGATTTTTCCTATTAGGTTATTCATTATTTTATCTCCTCTAAAGTTGCTGCAACGCTTATTGTGTCTAAAACAGCGTTTACTGTTAATGCTTTTTCAATTCTACGCGTCAAGCCAGTTAATACTTTTCCTGGTCCTGACTCAATCAATTTTTCTACACCCATACTGTGCATTGCTTGCACCGTGCCTGTCCATAAAACTGGCTTATGTAATTGTGCTACTAATTTAGCACGCATATCATCTACATCTATTGCTATTTTTGCATCTACATTGTGCAATACATCTACACTGCCTATCTTAAAATTTACATTTTGCACCGCATTTGCAAAAACAGTCGCTGCATTATTCATTAAAGAACAATGTGAAGGTACACTCACTGGCAATACTACGGCTCGTTTTGCACCTGCTGCTTTCATCAAATCACAAGTTGCATCTACGGATTCTTTATTACCTGCAATCACTACCTGTCCATTAGCATTAAAATTCACCGCTTCAACAACACCTTCACCTGGATAATTTGCACAAACTTTAACCACAGTTTCATCATCCAAGCCTAAAATTGCTGCCATCGCACCTACACCCACAGGCACTGCAGATTGCATCAATTCTGCACGCTTACGAACCAATTGAATGCCGTCAGCAAATCCAAGTGAACCCGCGGCAACTAAAGCTGTATATTCCCCCAAACTATGCCCTGCCATACAAACTGGTGATAAATTCATTTCATTGCTCAACACTCGATAAGTTGCATAACCTGCTGCCAACATTGCTGGTTGCGTATTCTGCGTTTGATTAAGTCCGTCCTGATCTTCTTGCGTGAGTTTCCATAAGTCAAAACCCAAAACATCACTCGCTTCTTCAAAAGTCGCCTTAACCGAAGCAAAGTTGTCCGCCAAATCAGACAGCATACCAAGAGATTGTGAGCCCTGTCCAGGGAATATAAGTGAATATTTCATAATAAGTCCTTTAAATTATTGGTATTATTTTAAGCAATAAAAAAGCACCCGAAAGTGCTTTTTTTAAATACTGTGTAATCAATAAATTATGCAGCTTCAATAGAAACGGTTTGACGCATAAATTTACCTTTTTTAGCAAAAACCACTTTACCGTCTGCAGTTGCAAATAAAGTATCGTCTTTACCTTTGCGGACATTAGTGCCTGGATGAAATTTAGTGCCTCTTTGACGCACTAAAATGTTGCCAGCTAACACAACTTGGCCACCAAATCTTTTAACGCCTAATCTTTTTGATACGGAATCTCTACCGTTATTAGTACTACCGCCTGCTTTCTTATGTGCCATGGTATTTCTCTCCTACGAATTAATTTTGGTAATTTCAATCTCAGTGAACAACTGTCTGTGTCCTTGTTGCTTCATTGAGTGCTTACGACGACGGAATTTAAGGATATGTACCTTTTTACCTTTGCCTTGCGAAACTACTTTTGCCACAACAGTTGCTTTTGCAACAGTTGGCGCGCCAATTTGAACCTTATCACCATCAGCAACCATTAACACCTCGTCAAAGGTAATGCTCTTGCCTGGTTCAACTTCTAATTTTTCAACTTTTAATGTGGTGCCCTGTTCAACTTTAAATTGTTGCCCACCTGTTTTAAATACTGCGTACATAATAAATCTACTTGTGTTTCTTAAAAATGGGCAATTATACGCTAAGGGGCTTACCTATGAAAGGTATAATTTGCATTTTTTCTATAAACACATTGATATGATTATTCTTAAAACTAATATAGGCGATATTCACATTGAATTAGACACCAAAAAAGCACCAAAAACTGCTAAAAATTTTACTGCCTATGTCAAAGATGGCTTTTACGACGGTACAATTTTTCACCGTGTAATTAGAAACTTTATGGCACAAGGTGGCGGATTTACCGAAGAAATGAAAGAAAAATCGACCAAAAAAGAAATTGAAAATGAAGCAAAAAATGGCTTAAAAAATACCAAATACACGGTAGCAATGGCAAGAACAATGATGCCTCACTCGGCAAGTTCACAATTTTTTATCAATACTTCAGATAATAGTTTTTTAGATTATCCTGGGCAAGATGGCTGGGGCTATTGCGTATTTGGCGAAGTGATAAAAGGTTTTGATGTGGTTGATGCGATGAATAAAGTGAATACTGGCAATAAAGGTGGGCACGCTGATGTGCCAGAAGACGCGATTATCATCAAAAAAGCGACTGTAAAAACCGCTGCCAAGAAAAAACCTGCGGTTAAAAAGACAATGGCAAAGAAAACTGCCACCAAAAAACCCGTAACCAAGAAGGTGACTAAAAAGCCTATTACTAAGAAAATAGTAGCCAAAAAAGTAGTAAAAAAGAAGCCTGCTGCAAAGAAAACGACAAAAAAGGCCGCCAAAAAATAACTGAGTTATTATGCCACAAACCTTATTGATTGCAGATTTACATCTTATTTCTGATGAGAGCGAGAAAACCAATCTATTTATCAAGTTTTGTCAAGAACAGGCAACTCAGGCGAATCAACTTTTTATTTTGGGTGATTTATTTAATACTTGGCTGGGTGATGATTTATCTATCGATGCTTATTCAAGTGTTATTTCAGTATTAAAAATGCTGAGTAAAACCACCGAGATTTTTATCACAGGGGGAAATCGTGATTTTCTTCTGGGTGATGAATTTGTCAAACAAACAGGTTGTGTTTTATTAAAAACCCCTTACCTGCTTGAAACTGAATATAAAGATTATGTGCTAATTCACGGCGATGAATTGTGCACTGATGATACCAACTATCAAAAATTAAAATCCATTTTACAACACCCGGTTACCAAGTTCATTTTCTTGCATCTACCAACCCAAACTCGCCTAAAACTCAGCGGACAATTACGCAATAAAAGCATAGAAGCACAACAATATAAAACCCGTGAAATTATGGATGTTAGCCAAGCTACTACGGATAAATTAATGCAAAAATACCCAAATGCAGATTTAATTCACGGACACACGCATCGTCAAAATATCCACATAGGTGGGCAATATACGCGTTTTGTTTTGGGTGATTGGGATACTGACAAAGGTAATGCCATCGTCATTGACAAACAATTAAGCCATCTTGAAATTAGATAACTTTAAAGCTGACTGATTTTTCTACTAAATTTACTCGGCCGACTTTTAGTTGCATTTCTTCGTCTAATTCTGGCAATTTTTTAAACTTAATCTGATCCATCATTCCCAATTCAGGAATCATAAACAAAGCTTTATCGCCCCGTATATCAACCACGATACCTGTGCCTGTCCAATCGGAATTTTGCATTAAATAAATACATTTAAAATGGTCTTTACTAAAACGGTCAACTCTGCCAACATCTGCTAACGCCATATTCACTGAGCCAATAATTTCTTTAATTCGACCAACAGACAACATTGGCTTATTATTAATAAAATTAATAATTTGCTGATGTGCCAGTAAATCATAATAGCGACGCATCGGGCTGGTAACGCGTAAATATGCTGATAGTCCCAAACCATAATGCAAGAGTGGTTTTACCGAAGTGGCTGAACGCTTAAAATTTTTAATGGCTAAGAAAGACTCGCTCAATGTTAAGTTGTCTTTTTTGGCTAAAAATTCTTCAGTGAACGAACCTTTATCTTGTAAGGCATACGGCACAGGAATAAGGTTTTCACTGGTCCATTGTGCCATTGCCCGCCCTGCCATCACCATCATTTCAGCTACCAAATCACGGCTATCACTGGTGGCTTGTGGGGCAACAGATACTTTGCCATCAATGAAATTCACATCAACACTGGGTAAATGTAGGTTGATAGCACCTTGATTGTTACGAAATTTTTTATGTAACTCGCCAATCGCTTTAATCTGTGTCAATTCTGTATTTGAACCTTCTTGCAAAAGTACATCCACTTCATTATAGGTGGTGTTAGTCACACAAATCACACTTTGCATTACTTTGATATTATTAATATGCTCTCCGTCAAATTCAAAACTGAATGATAAGGCATCTGATTTATCACTTGCACCCAATGCCGATGCTTTTGTTACTGAAACAGGCAACATATGAATAATCTCATTCGGCAGATAAAAATTAGCACCCCGTTCTTGCGCATACACATCCAAGTCCGAACCAGACGGCACGATATTTGCCACATCTGCCACATGCACCCACAAAGTATCACCCTCAATACTAATCGCATCATCAGCATCGTTTGAGCCGTCATTGTCAATCGCATAACAAGTAAGATGAGTTAAATCAACCCGCTCAATCGTTGGCACTTGCACGGCAATTTCTTCATCTTTTGGAATGTCAAAGCGTGCAGGATACGGATTAAAATTAGGTTCAAAATAATTAATTTTCAACAACAGTTGATACGCTGCATCAGGGCTATTTTCTACGCCAATATGGCTTAAAATTTTCGCCGTTTTTGATTGGTTGAGTGCCACTCGGCTAATCTCTTTTAGATAAGGCTCATCTTGTTTATCAAAAGTATGTTTAGATAAATTATCTATACAATGTGCCAAACTTTCAGCCACCATTTTCTCTGCATCTCGCTTGGCTTGCACGCTTTCAACCTGCGAAGTCGGACGCACAAAAATACTGTCTTTCTGCCAATAAAAATACAGCCCATCTTCCACCAGTAAACACACACACCACGCATTTTGTGCAGTATATTCATTAAATAACCACTCGGTAATTTCTTGCAAGGACAAAGTTTCTTCTTGAAATTCTGCCAGTATAGACAAGTCTGTCTGTAAACAATCTTCAGTAACCTGAGTAAATTCAGGGTGAATAAAACGAAAGTCTTTTTCTCGTACTTTTAGCGTTGAACCATCGGCAAATTCCAACTCAAACTTGCTTTCAATAATATTGGCAATACGCGCAGGTTTGCTCTTGTAGGCAACCAGAGAATTATTCATTAGAAAGTTTTTAGTCGAGTGTTTCGCTATATGCCGCTGAGTCTATCAAGCCGTCAATACTGTCCGCCTTAAATTTCACCAGCCAACCGTCGTCATAACAACTGGTATTTACCAATTCTGGCTCACTATCAAGTGCATCATTGGCTTCAACTACTTCCAAATCAGTCGGTGCATACACACCACTCGCTGCTTTCACAGATTCTACCACGCAAAACTCGTCTTCGGCGCTCACTTCATCACCTTCTCCTGGCAATTCCACAAATACCATATCACCCAATAACGCCTGAGCATGGTCGGTAATGCCCATTGTGTAAGTGCCATCGCCGTTATCCAAAATCCATTCATGGGTTTCAGTGTATTGTCTATCCTCTCTAATATCGCTCATACTCTCATTCTCCTAAACTAAAATTGTTCCATTACGCACAAAAGGCGGTTTGACTATTTTAGCCGATACCTGTTTGTTACGCATCTCAATTTCACACAATCCTGTACTGCCTTTTGGCACACTGGCTAACGCAATCGCTTTGCCCATTGTTGGTGAAAATGTGCCTGATGTTACTTCGCCATCGCCTAGATTGGTCGTTACTTTTTGATGATTACGAATAACGCCTTTGCCCTCTAATACCAAACCGACAATGGTTTTTTCTGTGCCTTGTGCTTTTAAGGCTTCCAACGCCTCACGACCAACAAAAGCACGGTTCTCATTGGATAAATCCACCGTCCAAGTCAGCGCCGCCTCTAAAGGAGACACCGTTTCATTCATCTCCGAACCATACAAACTCATCCCTGCCTCTAAACGCAAAGTATCCCTTGCACCTAATCCACAAGGCTTTACCCCTGCTTCAAGCAACATTTTCCAAGTAAACTCAGCCGATTTTTCAGGCAACATAATTTCAAACCCATCCTCCCCCGTATAACCCGTTCTGGCAATAAATAAATTCCCCACACTGGCAGCATTAAATGGCTTTAATTCGCCACAAATTTCCTCTACACCCCCCATTGCCTGATACACTTTTTCCCGTGCATTGGGCCCTTGTACCGCAATCATTGCCAAATCAAGTTTTGGCTCAACACACACATCAAAACCCTCTGCCTGCCTATTAATCCAAGCAATGTCCTTTTCTGTCGTGCCTGCGTTAATCACCATCCGATAATCCGTATCATTTTGATAATACACAATTAAATCATCCACTACGCCACCCGCTTCATTCAACATGCAACTATAAAGTGCCTTGCCTGGCGTTTTGAGTTTATCCACATCGTTGGCAATCAAAGTTTGCAAGAATTTTTTTGCCTCGCCTCCCTTAAAATCCACCACTGTCATATGCGACACATCAAACATTCCTGCATCATCACGCACTTGATTATGTTCTTCTAATTGTGAACCGTAATTAAGTGGCATCTCCCAGCCACCAAAATCCACCATTTTCCCGCTAGCATTTAAATGTGCCTGATATAAAGGAGTTTGTTTTATCATATTATTTATCCTTAATGTGTTTTGATATCATTGCCACAGTGATTAAAATCAACACCAAAGTCAACCCCATCGTGCCAAAAAGTTTAAAGTCAACCCAAGATTCTTCCGCTTGTTGTGCTAGTAAGCACAAATTTGGTTTAGAATTTTCAAGACAATTAAGCCCACTTAAACCAAAACGCTCTCCATCGCCAAAAAAATTGGCATTTGCCTGAATAGAAGGCAATACATAATAATAAGCGTTAATAATAGCAATGCCAATAAAACCCAAACCCCAAAGCCAAGTTATCCTAGTCCAGATGATATTTGGCAAATGCATCTCTTTACCCAGCATACGCTGCAATAAACTTTTATTACCAATCCATAAACTAGCAATTAAAACTAAGGCAAAAACAATATACAAAACGCTAACCTTCCACATAATAAAAATCGGATTATCAATATAAATAGTCAAACCACCAAACCCAAGCAAAAATGCTAAGCCTACTATTTGTGCTTTTTCGAATTTTCCGCTACGAATACGAGTGATGGCAATTTGCAGTAATACCGCAACACTCATTGCAATAATTGCGGAATACAGCCCTTCTTGTTGATAAAAATGCAAAGTTTTATTTTTATAAACAATAAAAAATAACGCAATCGGGAAAAAATCTAATAAAAATTTCATAAACACTCCTTAGAACAATAAATTTTACCATCTTGCATAATCGCCTCATCCTCAGGAATGTGCGTTTTACAAGTGCTACATGCTACCATCTTATTGCTTGATGGCTGTTGCTCCGTAACACTGCTCGGTTTTCTATATTTTTTAAACAAATAAAACCCTAAAAATACCAATAAAACAACTGCAATAAATCTAATACCCATAACATACTCCAAAAGAATGGAATTTTACCCACGCTTAGTATATAATTTCCCCTTTTTATGTATCTATATTTATTCATTGCCCGGGTGGTGAAATTGGTAGACACACAGGACTTAAAATCCTGCGCCTTCATCGGCGTGCCGGTTCGATTCCGGCCCCGGGCACCATATATTAAAAAAAAGCCTGCATTATTGCAGGCTTTTTTTTGGAGTAAACCCATTGACAAGGTCGAACCTTGTCAATGGGTTAGAACTCAAAGTCTTTGAGGGATAGAATGATATTTTTATTGTTTGCAAATGCAATAGATGCTTGTTTGATGTATTTTTTATACTCATTTAAGCCGTTAGACTCACAAATAATGTTGTCAATCTCAGTTTGGCTGCAAATACCATCGCCAAAATCCGTGTCTAAATATTCCGATAAGCTTGATTTAACTAAATTCTTATTAGCATCAATTTTGTGATGCTTGTGATTTAGATTCACATAAGCAGATAGCGTTGGCAACGCAAAATCGCCATCAAGATGATTAGATTTGAACTTGCCTTGAAACAAAGCCCCATTTCTGCCCTCTTGTTTATTAAAAAACATTGTATAAGAAGTACCTAATTTTTGCATAAATTTTGCAATGCCATTATCCACATTTTGTTTTAATAATAAATGAAAATGATTTGGCAACAAAGCATAAGCAACAACAATAACCAACTTCTCATCTCCATTGACAAGGTCGAACCTTGTCAGGGATTGGCCTTTGGATTTGGAGGTGGTATTGAGCAGGGGGATACTTTTGAAAAAGTAATTGAGTTGTTCTTTGTTGGAAAAAATGTTTCTCTTATCTACACCACGATTAAAGATATGATAGTACTCGCCATTAGTTAAAGGTATTTTTCTTGTTCCCATAACTTGTATTATAATGACAAGGTTCGACCTTGTCAAGGGTGGGGGATTGACAAGGTCGAACCTTGTCAAGGGGGTGAAAAAAAACCCCAGACTAGCGCCTGGGGTTTTTTAAGTGAGATTTAAAACCGAAATTTTAAATCAGACTTCTAACTAAGATTAGAACTTAACATCAAATCTAAGACCTTTGTTAGTAGAGTTCAAAGCCTTGTTATCAGTGTTTGCACCACTAATTTTGCCTAAGTTAGCTGTTAACATACCACCAGATAAAGGACGAGTAAGGATTAACTCCATGCCTGTAACTTTATCTTCAACGGTACTAGCTACTGCATTAGCAAACAATGTGTTCTTAGTAAAGATAGCTTTAACAGTGTTACCCGCTAACTTAGTTTTTACTGCAAGACCTAAGATTTTAGAGAAGTGACCAACATTAGCTGCTGCAGTAGTTGTACCACCACGAGCACCTGTACCAATAAGCATAGAACCTAATGGTGCAAGCTTAGAGTTGTTCTTTGCAGAGGCGAATCCAGTAGCAGTCTTATCGTTCTTAAGTTGTGCGATATCCCAGTTAACACCAGCTACTTTACCACCAACATGGATTAAAGTTACATCTTTGCCTTCTTTTGAATCGTGGTTTTCAGCTGCAACTGAAATACCGTTAAAAGTACCTTTAGCCATCAAGTTGGTCCAACCTTTGGTTGAATGAGCATTATGTTGAAGTTTAACTGTTGTACCTGCAACCTTAGTAGAGGCGAAGATGTTTGTTGAACCAGTTGTATCTTTACTATCATGTGTGTACACGCCAACTTTAGCAGGACCAATTTTAGTTGACAACATTAAAGCATCAGTATTAGATTCACTCTTAGAGAATGCACCTAAACCAACTGTGCCATAGAAGTCACCTGCTTTAATATCAACAGGACCTACTTTAGTTGTAATGTAGAACTGGTGAAGGCTGAGTTTGCTAGTACGAGTGTCAACATCTTGGTCATCTCCACGAGCACTGGCAATTACAGTTGTAGCACCTGATTTACCTTTAAAGTTGATGTTAACACGCTTAGCGTTTTTAGTATTTACATCACTAATACCATTATCAGCATAAGCGATATACGCGTCACCTGTGATAGAAATGTCAGCCATAGAAACTGACGCCATTGTTGCAGCAACTGCTGCGATCATAATTTTTTTCATTATATTATCCTTTTTTGTTAAAAAATATCCCCCGCAAAATTGCGTAAGATAGTGTCATTATAGCCACTTGTTTTTAAATGTCAACACTTATTTGCAAAAAAAATACAAAAATTAGTAAATTTGATAATTATTACTGATTTTTCGTGGCTATATTGTTATTTTTAGCCTTTTATATCAATGGTTTTGTGATTTTGTTGTTTTTATACAACATTAGGAATAAATTTTCTAAAAATCTTATTTTTATTCTAATTTACTTATTACAATAAACAGATGCAGTAAAATTCAGTCATATTATCAATCTTAGAGGGTTATTATGCAAAAAGACATCATTTCAACGGATAAGGCACCGCAGGCTATTGGCACTTATTCACAAGCAATCTCAGTGATGGGCGGGACGACGGTTTATCTGTCGGGGCAAATCCCTTTAATACCTGAGACGATGGAAATGGTTGAAGGTGATATTAGCACTCAAATTCATCAGGTGTTTAAAAACTTAACGGCGGTGTGTGAAGCGGCGGATGGGGATTTGAATAATATTGTAAAACTCAATATTTTCTTGACAGATTTGGGTCATTTTCCGATTGTGAATACCATTATGGCACAATATTTTGCGCAGCCTTATCCTGCTCGTGCGGCAGTGGGTGTCAAAGAATTGCCAAAGGCAGCACAAGTGGAAATGGACGCTGTTTTCGTTAAATAGATGACGCTGTCTGATCCTATTATTTCAATTCACGGATTAGGTCCTAAGGCACGAGATACCCTGAATGCGATTGGCATTTATAATTTGGAGCATTTATTGTTTCATCTGCCATTTCGCTATCAAAATAAAACTCACTTTACCAAATTAAATAAAGCCTGTGTGGGTGATGAAATTTTGGTGCAATTGACGATTGACGATGTGCAAATTATTCCATCACGAACGCATCAAATGCTGTGTTATTTGTCAGGTGAAAATGGGCAACGATTGTTGTTGCGGTTTTTTCATTTTAATCAATATCAGCGAGAGCAACTGACGCGGGGTGATATTATTCAGTGTTTTGGTGAGGTAAAAATCGGCAAAGATGGCTTGGAAATGCACCATCCTGAATATCGGCTGATTTCCAAAGGACAAGCCACTTTATTGGATAAAACACTCAGTCCGATTTACCCATTGACAGGTAATATTCATCAACCGCAGATGAAAAAATGGGTGGACGCGGCAATGGATGCGTTAAAAAACTCGTCATTAGTGGATAATTTTGAGCAGTTTACTCATTCTATGCCGTCGCTGAAACAGGCGTTATCAACCTTGCACCATCCACAGGAAGATGAAGATTTGGATAAAATTGCCCAATTTCGTCATATTGCACAGCAACGATTGATTATTGAAGAGCTTTGCGCGCAACAACTCAGTTTGCTCAAACTCAAAGAACAACGCAAGCAGAAAATTGCCAATATTTTTACTATTAAAGATACACTTTCTAATCAATTACACCAATATTTGGGTTTTGATTTGACTAAGGCGCAACAACGCAGTATCGCAGAAATCAATGTCGATTTATCGTCTAATCATCCTATGTTGCGGTTGTTGCAGGGTGATGTTGGCTCGGGTAAAACCATTGTTGCGGTATTTGCGTGTTTACAGGCAGTGGAAAATGGATTTCAGGCAGTGGTTATGGCGCCGACTGAAATTCTTGCCCATCAACATTTGCAAGGGTTTTCTGATTATTTAAATCCACTCAATATTGAAGTGGCATTTTTGACAGGTTCACAAAATGCTTCTACTCGCAGAGAGCAATTAGAAAAAATCCAATCAGGTGGTGCACAGGTGGTGGTCGGCACACATGCTTTATTTCAAGAGTCGGTAGAGTTTAGCAAACTTGGTTTGGTGATTATTGACGAGCAACATAAATTTGGTGTGCATCAACGCTTGTCTTTGGCACAAAAAGCCCACAATACCCCGCATCAATTAGTGATGACAGCCACCCCAATACCGCGTTCATTGACAATGAGTGCTTATGCTGATTTGGATTCATCTATCATTGATGAACTGCCCCCTGGCAGAACGCCCGTGCAAACCGTAGCACTCAGCAATGAACGAAAAGGTGAAGTGATTGATAAAATCAAGCAAGTGTGCGATGCTAATAATCAAGTATATTGGGTGTGTACTTTGATTGACGAATCGGAAGCATTGCGTGCTGAATCTGCTACCAATACGCATCTTCATTTGCAAGAAAATTTACCTGGATTGTCGGTAGTTTTAATTCACGGTAGAATAAATAAAGACGAAAAAACGGCAATTATGCAACAATTTGAACAAGGGGAAATTAATGTATTAGTGGCAACCACGGTGATTGAAGTCGGTGTAAATGTGCCGAATGCCTCATTAATGGTGATTGAAAACTCAGAACGACTAGGTCTTGCACAATTACACCAATTGCGTGGGCGTGTCGGGCGGGGTAGTGATAAAAGTATTTGTATTTTAATGTATCAACCGCTGTTAAGTCGCAATGCCACCCAGCGTTTAGATATTCTTAGAAAAACTAATGACGGCTTTGCCATTGCTAATAAAGATTTAGAACTTCGAGGTCCAGGCGAAATCCTTGGCACTCAGCAAACGGGTGTTGCCGATATGAAAATTGCGAATGTGGTGCGTGATGGATATTTAATTGAAAAAGCGCGTTCTTATTGTGAACAATTTATGCAAGAAGATACAATCAAGCAACAAGCTTTAATCCTGCGTTGGATTAGCGATGATAAAAGTCAGTATGCCAATACTTAAAGAGACCTTTGCATAAATATGAATAATCATCAAAACGCCATCTTTCATCAAATTACAAACTTTTTAAAAACACCCTTAGCCCTGCTAGGAGTGGATTTAAAAAATTTCCAATTTAATAAAATCTGTCATTTTGCTAATCATCCCTATTTATGCAAAGGTCTCTTAAAGTAAAATACCCTCTATGAATACTGAAAATCTCATTTGGAAAAATTTAGACACGCAAACAGGCATACCTGCATTGGTGAAACCGTGGCTGATTGATGATACTTCGCTGACTAAAAAACTTAAACAAAATTTTGCAAATTTTGCCGTTACTGTGCTGTCGCAAACACAAGGGAAAGCACAGAATAACGAGATGGGTTTAATTCATTCGAATGCTGATTGCATTATTCGTGAAGTGGAATTATTAGGCAATCAACAAGCGGTGGTTTTTGCGCGTTCTATTATCCCAATTACTAACGACACAAAGGATTTGATTGCCATTGGCTCTAGGCCATTGGGGGAAATTTTGTTTAATAATCCTGATATTGTGCGTGGCAAATTGCAAATTACACAATCGGGTAATATTTGGGGTAGGCGTTCCACTTTTACTATTGGGAAAACGCAATTATTAGTTAGTGAGTTCTTTTTGGAGCGTCTTTATGCGTGATGAAATTTTTACCAAGAAAAATGATTTGGTAGATTTCACTTTTGATGCCAGTGTTGCGGCTGTGTTTGATGATATGGTGCGTCGTTCAGTACCTGGTTATCAATCAATGATTGAGATGATTGGCTTGATGGTGGGAAAATATGGGCAGGATAATTCTCAATATTATGACCTTGGTGCTTCCACTGGTGCCACTTCTATTGCGCTTGGTATCAATAATCTACGGCAGGGTAATCGTATTATTGCGGTGGATAATTCCATAGAAATGACGAAAAAATGTGCAGACAATTTGACGGGTAAGATAGAGAATTTTAAAGTGGTTTGTGCTGATATTGAAGACATTGTTATTCAAAATTCTTCAGTTGTGGTGCTTAATCTTACTCTACAATTCATCAAACCTGAACAAAGACAAGCGTTAATTAATAAGATTTACCAAGGCTTAAATAAAGGCGGCGTGCTGATTGTGTCAGAAAAAATTCACTTTAACGATACACAAAAACAAGAGGAAATTGCCAAATTGCATTTAGATTTTAAACGCGCAAATGGTTATAGCGAGATGGAAATTGCTGCCAAAAGACAATCGATTGAAAATGTATTAATAACTGATGATGAGCAAACCCATTTTGGGCGTTTTAGCACCGCAGGATTTGTAAATAGCCTGTGTCATTTTCAATGTCTTAATTTTGCGTCTTTCTTAGCGGTTAAATAAATTTGCAAAAAAAAACTTGTATAATTCAACCATATCCGTAAGCTTGTAGGCAAGCATAATATATGACCCCTACTTGAATTTAGAAAAATTAGGAGAGACCTTTGCATAAATAGGGATGATTAGCAAAATGACAGATTTTATTAAATTGGAAATTTTTTAAATCCACTCCTAGCAGGGCTAAGGGTGTTTTTAAAAAGTTTGTAATTTGATGAAAGATGGCGTTTTGATGATTATTCATATTTATGCAAAGGTCTCTAGGACTAACCTTTTTAAGAAGAGATAATTACTATGCTTTTAATGATTGACAATTACGATTCCTTTACCTATAACCTATTTCAGTATTTTGGTGAGTTGGGGCAGGAGGTTGTCGTCTATCGGAATGATGAAATTAGCGTAACAGAGATTGAAAAACTCAATCCTGAGTTTTTGGTTATTTCGCCTGGTCCTTGCACACCTAATGAAGCGGGGATTTCTATTGAGGCGATTAAATATTTTGCGGGTAAAATTCCGATGCTTGGTGTGTGCTTGGGTTTTCAGGCGATGACACAGGCATTTGGTGGCAAGGTAATTGGGGCTAAAAAAATTATGCACGGCAAGGTGTCGTTGGTGCATCACATTAATAAAGGATTATTTTCTGATTTGAAAAATCCTTTGAATGCCACGCGTTATCATTCTTTGGTGGCTGAACAATCCAGTTTGCCTGAGTGTTTTGAAATTACTGCTTGGACGCAAAATGAGCAAGGGGAAATAGATGAAATTATGGGTATTCGGCATAAGGAAATGATGATTGAAGGGGTGCAATTCCACCCAGAATCTATTTTGACCGAGCAGGGACACGAGATGTTAAACAACTTTTTAAATCAATAAGGATTAAGTATGGAACTTTTAGAATTTTTACTCAATGACGACCAAATATTTACCACGATTACGCTGGTGGTTTTAATCGCCTTGTTTATCGGCAATCTTGTCGCTGACAAGTTAAGAAAATATGAAGAAATTACAGCAACTGAGGCGATTACGCTAATGGATGAAAAAGATTTAATCATCTTGGATGTGCGT
Source organism: Candidatus Thiodubiliella endoseptemdiera (assembly GCF_964212635.1). Classification (NCBI taxonomy): domain Bacteria; kingdom Pseudomonadati; phylum Pseudomonadota; class Gammaproteobacteria; family Pseudothioglobaceae (SeqCode); genus Candidatus Thiodubiliella; species Candidatus Thiodubiliella endoseptemdiera. The sequence continues at coordinate 1,331,113 of NZ_OZ156463.1, read as the reverse complement.
GAAGATAAAGAACGAAAGTCGGGTTTTATTGCCAAAGACACGCACATTCCATTAGGGCAGGTCAAGAATAAATTGGGCGAGTTGGATAGCACTAAAAAAATATTGGTTTATTGTCGTAGTGGCTCTCGTTCAGCACATATTGCAGGTATGCTCACTCGCAATGAGTTTGAGCATGTTTACAGTTTAAAAGGCGGTATCAACGCTTGGAAAAAGGCTAATTTTCCTATCAAAATAAAATAAAAGGACACTATGAAAAAGAATTATATTTATTGCTCTGATACTTGCCCATTTTGCCAAAGAGCTTATCAACTATTGGAAAGCAAAGGCATTCCGTTCAAAAAGCATTATGTCAAAGACCAAAACGATTGGAACGAAGTAATGGAAATAACGGGCAGAAATACTGTGCCGCAAATATTCATCAATGGTACGCATATTGGGGGTTTTGATGATTTATACGCTGCCGACCAATCGGGTAAATTAGACGATATCCTCAATGGCTAATCTTTCCATTATTGGTGCAGGTGCTTGGGGTAGTGCGTTGTCCATCGCCCTGTCTGATAATTTTGATACTATTTTTCTGCATACGCATACGCAAGATGAGGTGACTACTTTGCAAGCACAGCACCCTGCTTTATCGGTGAATTATGCTGAGAATGTAGAACTGACCTTTGATTTGTCCAAGATTCAGCATACTGATGGGGTTTTAATTGCCGTGCCGAGTATTGGTTTTTCCGCTACCCTGAAAACCATTAAACCTTTTTTAAGTCATCAGGCGGTTGCTTGGGTTACTAAAGGGTTTGATACAAATGCGGGTTGTTTTTTGCATCAGAGTTTTGAGTCTATTTTGTGTGCGTATTCGCCTTGTGTGATTTCTGGGCCCAGTTTTGCTTTGGAGGTTGCTAATCGTAAACCGACTGCTTTGGTTGTGGCTTCTAAGGATAAAGAAATGCGGGATTACTGGGCGCGGGCATTTAATGCTAATGCACTTAGGGCTTATACCAATGATGATGTGATTGGTGTGGAGGTTGGTGGGGCAGTTAAGAATATTTTGGCTATTGCTTCGGGGATTGCTTCGGGGTTGGGTTATGGTGCAAATACACAGGCGGCTTTAATTACACGGGGGTTGGCTGAGATGATTCGCTTGGGCGTGGCTTTAGGGTCGCAATTGGCTACTTTTAATGGGTTGTCGGGATTGGGCGATTTGGTGTTAACTTGTTCTGATGATTTGTCGAGGAATCGTCGGTTTGGCAAGGAATTGGCGAATAATCAGAGTGCGGAACAGGCGTTAAAGAATGTGGGGGCGACGGTTGAAGGGGTGAATACTTTGGCGTTAGTTTTGTCTATTGCGCGGAAGAATAGTATTGAGATGCCAATTTGTGAGCAAGTTGCACAAGTGATTAATGGTAAATCTACGCCAACTGAAGCGGTTAATTACTTAATGTCAAGAGTGCAAATTCAAGAATGACTCTTGATTTATTAAGACATGGTGAACCTGAAGGTGGTCGCTTATATCGTGGCAACTTAGTCGATAATCCACTTACCGAAAAAGGCTGGCAACAGATGCTAACATCAACTGCTGGTAAGCAGTGGGATTTTATTGCCACTTCACCGATGATCCGCTGTCGGGCATTTGCCCAACATTTATCACAAACACAAAACATTGAGATGAAAATCTTTGAGCAACTAGAAGAAATTGGCTTTGGTGATTGGCAGGGACGCAGTGCACAAGAGATTGGGCAAAAAATAGTTGAAGAATTTAAACAAAATCCGATAAAAAATCGCCCAAAGGGGGCAGAAAATTTATTGAATTTTCAAAAACGCGTGTTGTCAGTATTTAAAAAAATCATACGGATAAAAAACAATCAATCGGCTTTAATTATTGCCCGCGCAGGAGTAATTAGAGTGATTAAATCTCATTTACTTAACTTGCCGATTGAAAAAATGTTTACAATCAAAGTTATTTCTGCCTCTTGTGAACGGTTTGAATTATGAACTTTAAAAAAATAATTTTGGCACTGACTATGACTTGCACTATTACTGCACAGGCAGGTAATACTTGGCGTATCACTTCTTTAATTAATTCACTCAATACGCCAAAATTTGATGAAATAAAAAACATTAAACAAATGAAAATTGCATTTTTTAATTATTTATTGCCGATAGTGGAAGAAGAAAATAACAAAATTAAAGTTGCTCGTTCTTTGATTAAAAATAACCAATTTAGCAAATTTCAGATGAAAAAAATAGCTCAAAAATATCATCTTAAAAAAGTGGATAAATCTGCCTTGTTAACAATGGTAGATATCGTTCCTACTTCTTTAGTATTAGCACAAGCAGCGATTGAATCTAATTGGGGTAGGTCACGGTTTGCTAAACGCTGGAATAACTATTTTGGTATTTGGTGTTTCAGCAAAGGCTGTGGTGTCATGCCTAAAAATCGCAACAAAGGTGCTAAGCACGAAGTAATGAACTTTGCTTCAACTAATAAATCAATCGAATATTACTTGCTCAATCTAAACCGCAACCATGCTTATAAATTGCTCAGACAAATCAGAGCTTACAAACGCAAGCACGGACTAAAACTTACAGGTAAAAGTCTATCCGAAGGCTTGGATAAATATTCAGCGGTTGGTTACAAGTATATTGAGTTGGTGCAAAGTATCATTCGACAAAATAAGTTAAGTCGTTTTGATTGATACTATTTTTAAAAGGTAATGGGACAAAAAAAGTGCGGATAATTGTTTTTTTTAAGCAGACTAAAATGAGCAAGAATTAGTCTAAACAACACCTTCTAGGGTATCTAATAAATCTTCTGGAAGTTCTTTAGGTATTTGATTGGTATGGGAAGCTGTTTTATACGAAGAATATAGTCCAATCTTTGCAAAAGAAATGTCTTCTAAGGATTCTAAAAACCCATTACAAGCAATAGACTGTATTTTTTTACGCCAATTCTTGTCAATTCTTTTACCTCGCAAATGCAAAATATTATCAAGCATATCCATGGAAATATGAATGAGTTCTTCCCCATCCAAAGAGTCCTTATGTTTAAGCAAGATATAAGGAAACCAAGCATATACCTTGAACAAATCTACCGACTTAACTTTAACTGGGTACGAATTTTTGAAGGTTTCATATATTTGAAAAAATGAATTTGTTGCTAATATTTGCACATCTTCTGATATATCAACAGAAATAGCATCCATATAAATGGCTATGCTTTTTCTGTAAATACTTATACTGATATCATCTAGCATTATTGTTGTTTTTGTAAGGGTTTTTCATAGCACCACTTTCAATTCTGTTAAACAAGGTATTTACGAATTTTTCATCTTCCGTGGAGAACCCATTGTCTATCACAGAATAATCGCCACCAGTTTCTTTAGTAAACTTATTCTCTACAATTTCTCTAATTTTATCTTCACTAATAATGTTCATTTTTTTATTCCTCTCTTTTTAAACTGTATTTTGATTTTACACCCTAAAATAGAACGCCTAGGGGATAAATATTAACGTTTTGAATACTGCTCGCTCTTACGCGCTTTCTTATGACCCACTTTCTTACGCTCTACAACTCTTGCATCACGAGTAACAAAGCCTGCTTTACGCAAATCAGGGCGTAAATCATTGTTATATTCCATCAATGCACGGGTAACACCTAAACGAATTGCACCCGCTTGGCCTGTATCGCCACCACCTTTAACAATGATGTTGAAGTCAAATTTGTCTCTCATCTCAACCGTGTCTAACGGCTGATTGATAATCATAGATGAAGTTTCGCGTCCGAAGTACTCGCTCATTGGGCGTTTATTGACGGTAAACACACCTTTACCTTTGGTCATATAAACACGCGCTACCGAGGTTTTTCTTCTGCCTGTTGCATAAAATGTTTCTGTCTTTGCCATAATCTTTTTATTACCTTAAAATTAAATCTCTAGAAGTTGGGGTTGTTGTGCACTATGCGTATGTTCAGCACCTGCAAATACTTTCATCTTTCTGAACATATCTCTGCCCAAAGGACCTTTTGGCAACATACCTCTCACTGCCTTATTAATAATCTCTTCGGGTTTCTTTGCTTGTAAATCTTTAAATGCAATTGATTTTAAATTGCCCACATAACCTGTGTGGTGGTGATACATCTTATCGTCAAATTTCTTACCCGTTACCGTTACCTTTTCTGCATTGATAATAACAATGTAATCACCTGTATCTGTATGCGGTGTGAACTCGGGCTTATGCTTGCCACGAAGACGAGATGCAACTTCTGTTGCCAAACGGCCTAATGTTTTGCCATCAGCATTCACTAATAACCAATCTCTTTTCACTTCATGTGCTTTAGCGCTAAATGTTTTCATATGTCTGTATTCTTACAAAATAATCGGACTATTATAATCATTTTTGAAGTTGGGTGTTGATTATCTCTTAATAATTTATTAATAGAGACCTTTGCATAAATAGGGATGATTAGCAAAATGACAGATTTTATTAAATTGGAAATTTTTTAAATCCACTCCTAGCAGGGCTAAGGGTGTTTTTAAAAGTTTGTAATTTGATGAAAGATGGCGTTTTGATGATTATTCATATTTATGCAAAGGTCTCTAATAAAGTATCATACTCACTATGATTAATTCACATGCACATCTTGATTTTGAGGAAGTAACTGGTATTGTCGAAAATGCAGTCGCTATTGTTCCGAGTGTTGGTAGTCAAAATTGGACGGCTGTGCAATCGTATCCCTATTTTGCATTAGGTATTCATCCGTGGATGGTGGAATACCACGAGCAACAGGATTTAGAGCAGTTGGAATATCTGATTAAATGTAATAATCCCGTTGCTATTGGTGAGTTTGGCTTGGATTATGCACGAGATATTGACAAAAAAGAACAATTGCATTTTTTTACTTCACAATTAAAATTAGCACAACGCTATGACTTGCCAGTGATTATTCACGCGGTTAAATCTACTGAAGATGTGATTTTTCTCTTGAAAAAATATCCAAAGGTGGTGGGGGAAATCCACGGTTTTTCAGGTAGCGAACAACAAGCAATTACTTTAATCTCAATGGGTTTTTATTTGGGCTTTGGACTACAAGTTACTAATCCAAAATCGACTCGTTTGCAAAAAATTGTAAAAGCCCTACCGATAGAATCACTGCTTATTGAAACTGATGACCATCCCAATGCACAAGATTTATCCTTAGTTGCTGAAACTATTGCCGAAATTAAACAAATTTCAGTGGAAAAATTGGTTGCACAATGTGATAATAACGCCATCTCACTTTTTAGGTTGCAATAATGAGTGGAAGTTGTGCACGCACAGAAATATTACTCGGTCAGCAAGGCTTGGCTCGTTTAGCAGAATCGCACATACTCATTGCTGGATTGGGTGGTGTGGGTGGTGCTTGTGCTGAAGCACTCTGTAGGGCGGGGGTTGGCACTTTGACTTTGGTGGACTTTGATATTATTGAACGCACCGACTTAAATCGACAATTAGTGGCACTCAATTCAACGCTCGGACTCAACAAAATTGATGTCCTTGCCGATAGACTACACGATATCAGCCCCGACACTATGATTATCAAACGCAACGAATTTATTGACCGTAACAAAGCACAAGCCATCGCAGTAGCAGAAGATTTGGATTTTGTCGCAGATTGTATTGATGCAATTGCCTACAAAACGGTATTGATTAACAGTTGCAACCAGTCAGGCAAACCGATTATTTCCAGTATGGGTGCAGGCGGACGATTAGACCCGACCAAAGTTAAAATCTCACACATGGATAAAACCGAAAACTGTGCCTTAGCACGAGAAATGCGCAAACAGCTGCGACGCATCAGAGCATCAATGAAATTTCCCGTTGTGCATTCCACCGAAGTGCCAATTAAGGCATTACCCCATCAAGCAGTTACTGCCACCGACACTGCCCCAACAGGAAGACCAAGGGCTGTGAATGGTGCTATTTCTTATATGCCAAATATTTTTGGTTTAATGATGGCAGGACATATAATACAGACTTTAATTAAAGAATAATAAAAGGGCAATAACAATGGTAAGCACTGAAACTCCAATTTGTGACTTCAATATTCCTGCGATTGATTTTAACCTCAAAGGTACTGATGGAAAAATATACAATTTAGCCAATTGCCGAGGTGAGAATGGATTACTAATAATGTTTATTTGCAACCACTGCCCGTATGTCAAAGCCATTATTGGCCGCATCATTCGTGATACCAAAGAACTCAAAAAATCAGGTCTGAATGCTGTAGCAATTATGTCAAACAACCCTGATGAATATGAAGCCGATTCTTTTGATAATATGCAAAAAATTGCCAAAGAAATGGATTTTTCTTTCCCTTATTTAATTGATGAAACTCAAGAAGTTGCCAAAGCCTACGGTGCAGTTTGCACTCCAGATTTTTTTGGCTATAACGCCAATTTAGAATTACAATACCGTGGCAGACTTGATGCATCACGCAAAGAATCCGCGGACGCTGATGTGAAACGCGATTTGTTTGAAGCTATGCACCAAGTGGCAACTACAGGGCAAGGTCCAAAACAACAAAGCCCTTCAATAGGATGTTCGATTAAATGGAGACCTTTGCATAAATAGGGATGATTAGCAAAATGACAGATTTTATTAAATTGGAAATCTTTTAAATCCACTCCTAGCAGGGCTAAGGGTGTTTTTAAAAAGTTTGTAATTTGATGAAAGATGGCGTTTTGATGATTATTCATATTTATGCAAAGGTCTCAAATGGTATTAAACTAACCTTTAGAACAAAAAGTTGTTTGCATATTGACCATTAATGTCAATATTTTTGCGTCTTTTACCCTACATAAAACCTTATTACCTTCGCGTCGCGATTCAACAATGCCTTTAGCTCTAAGAATATCAATATGCTGAGAAACATTAGATTGACAAGTACCGATTTTCTCACCGATTTTAAATACAGGTAATTCATCATTTTGTAATACACATAGAATTTTTAAACGCAGTGGGTGTGCCATCGCTTTTAAAGCTTTTGCAGCTCTTTCAACATCTTCGTCCTTTTTTAATAATTCTATGTTATTTATCATTTTTAAAAAGACCACCTCAAGGGTGGTCTTTCATTCTCTTTAACTATAGAATACTAATTATTACGGCTTAACCAAGCTGTTAATAACTTAATTTGTAATGGTGTTAATCTATTTTTATGTGCTGGCATGACACCGTTTCTACCTTTGGTAATAGTCGTTTTAATACTGTCTAAATCACCCCCGTAAATCCAAGCGCTGTCACCTAGATTAGGTGCGCCAACTATTGGATTTCCTTGTAAATTTGCACCATGGCAAGCGATACAGAATTGCTGAAATTTTGCCTTTCCAGCGACATGTTGACCCTTAACATAGGTATTGTCGGCAATACTTTTTACATAATTAGCAACCTTATTAACACCCTCTTCACCCAATACGGGGCCCCACGATGGCATTATCGCCTTTCTTCCATGGGTAATAGTTTGCGTAATTTGTTCAACTGAACCACCCCAAATCCAAGCGTTATCCATTAAATTAGGGAAATTCATTTGACCTTCTGCACTATCAGTATGACAAGAGGCACAATACTGTGCAAAAGTATTGCTCGCCAACTTCATTGCATCGGCATTAAATTGCAAAGCAACCATATCTGAACGCTTTAACATATCAAGCTCTTTGTAATATTCATCATCAATATTTTCTTTATGCTTAACATACTCTTTTACATTACTTGAACCAAGCAGACCTTTATAATTACCAAAACTTGGGTAAAAAATCATATATATTATTGCAAAAATTGCCGCACTAATGCCCAACCAAAACCACCATGCTGGTGCTGGATTAGTGCCCTCTTCTAAGGTCTCATCCCAACTCACATCATGAACATCTGATGCTTTACTAAAATAGATACTAATACCCAATGTTAATAAATAAATTAAACCACCAGCCGTTAATATAACGACGACACTCTGCCAAAAAAAAGGTAAATTAGCCATGTTTCTCTCCTGTTACTTCTTCCTCGTCAAATAAAGGAATATTCATACAATAATCTTGCGCTTCTTTGCTTTGTTTCATTGACATCCGCATAACCAAGGCAATCATAAACCCCATGGCTACTATATCACCAATCAAAATAAACTGCCACATTAGCGAAAAGTCCCTAACACTTGTAAATAGGCAATCACTGCCTCTAACTCTGTCTTACCGCTAATCGCCTGCTCTGCTTGTTCAATTTCTGCGTCCGTGTAAGGGTGTCCATACCACTTAAGTAATTCCAATTTGGCAGTAATATCCTTTGCATCAACCTTATTTTTAGCCAACCAAGGGTAAGCAGGCATAATAGAGGCAGGCACAACCGATCTCGGGTTAGTCAAATGCAATTCATGCCATTTATCACTATATTTACCGCCCACTCTGCCTAAGTCAGGTCCTGTGCGTTTCGAGCCCCACAAAAATGGTCTGTCATAAATATGCTCGCCCGCCACTGAAGCCTGACCATAACGCATTACTTCTGCCACCAAAGGTCTAATTTGCTGGGAGTGACAACCGACACAACCTTCACGAATATAAATATCTCTACCTGTTAATTGTAAAGCGGTATAAGGTTTCACATTTTCTGTACCTTTGTGCAAAGACTCATCAAATAAATTCGGTACAATTTGTACAAAGCCACCAATCATGGAGACAATCAAAATACCAAACATTAATAAGGCTGAATTACTTTCAATAGTTCTGTGTAGTTTTAACATTTAAACTCTCCTAAATTTCGTTGCCTGGGTGGACTTTTGGTATTTTCACCAAAACGGGTAAATTATGCTTGCTCATAGCGTAAGTCCGATACAAATTATAAGTCATTAACAATGCACCTGACAAGAACATCAAGCCACCAGCTAAACGCATCCAGTGATAAGGGATAGTCGTCAGCATAATATCAACAAAACTATAACTTAATTGCCCATAATCATCAATCGCTAAATTCATAATGCCTTGTGCTACACCTGATGCCCATAACGCGACAATATAAACCAGAACACCCATCAATGCCAACCAAAAATGTATATTTGCCAAACGCTTACTGTATAAACCAGTTGCACCCACTAACTTAGGCACTAGAAAATAAATCGTGCCAAAGGTAACAAAGGCGTTCCAGCCAAGTGCCCCTGAATGCACATGTCCTACTGTCCAATCGGTGTAATGACTGATAACATTCACACTTTTGATTGCCAACATCGGACCTTCAAAAGTAGATAAGGCATAAAAAATCATTGATACCACAACAAACTTCATTCCTGGGTCGGTGCGTAATTTATCCCAAGCGCCACTCATGGTCATTACCGCATTCAACATCGTTGCCCAAGAAGGTAGGATTAAAATTATACTCATTACTAATGCTACAGTCATTAGCCAATCAGGGATTGAAGTGTAATGTAAGTGATGTGGTCCTACCCAAATATAGGTATAAACAAATGCCCAAAAAGCAATAACTGATAGACGATAACTCCAAACAGGTCTGCCCGCTTGTTTTGGCAATGTGTAATAAAACATACCTAAAAAGCCTGCCGTTAAGAAAAATCCCACTGCGTTATGCCCATACCACCATTGTACGATTGCATCTTGTGCACCTTCGTAAACAGGATATGCTTGAGTCCAGCTATAAGGTATTGCCAAATTATTTACAATATGCAACATTGCTATCACAATAATTAATGCACCATAAAACCAATTAGACACATAAATTGGGCGAATTTTTCGAGTAGCGAGTGTACCGAAAAATACAATGCCAAAACTTACCCAAACAATAGCAACGGCAACATCAACTGGCCATTCAAACTCAGCATATTCTTTAGTAGAGGTGTAACCCATTAACAAACTGGCGACACCTACTGCCACACCAATTTGCCAACCAATTGCTACAACCCATGCTAATTTTGGCGAAAACAAACGCACATGACAGGTGCGTTGCACACTATAAAATGCAGTTGCAATCAATGCTGAACCGCCAAAACCAAAAATAACCGCATTGGTATGGAACGGACGCAAACGCCCAAAGGTAATTTCTGCAATATCAAAATTCAACCATGGCATCACCAGTTCAGATGCCAAATAAGCACCTGCACTCATACCAATAATCGCCCAAATCATGGTGCAAAATATCAGGAAAACAGTGGCAGAATCCGTATAGTAAATATCTTTATTCATAAAATTAAACTCCTAAATTAGGGCCGATACCGTGAACCCAAGCAATGGCACTAATGCCTAATAAAGAGATACCGGCAGTTGATATAAAACCAAACAGCGAACATCCCATAAAAATACCTCGATCATAATCCGTTTTTAATAACACAGGAATGGAAGCAAATATCAAGTAACCACTTAATGCAAAAATGGGGGAAAGCACAATGACATGGAATAAAATTGAAGGATATAAATGCGCTATACCGCCTAACATAATCGGTGTGGTAACCACGGTAACCACAGCAAAAGCATCTTTTAAAGTTGCCTTAGGTGCATAGACAGTGGACATCCATTTAATTGTCAATGCGGTAATAAAAAAACCAGCAATAAGTGCTAAGAAATAAAAAATAGTAATAGCGATTGATTCTGTCAATGGCAAACGAATGGGGTCACCAATACCGAGTGACCAACCGTAATAATGCATACCCAAAAAAGCACTAATAGGTGGAATAAGAATTAACCAAAACGAAAACCCAAAAAATAACTGGGCTGGGGAATATTGTGAATCGGCTAAACGCTGAATACTTTTTTGAATCATAACCTTGCTCTCTTTATGGTTGAATACGATAAATTATACTAAAAAGTGTACTTTTTTCTCTAACATTTTTTAAATATGTTTAAGAACATTATAACTGAGTTGAGCGACATAAGTAAATAACATAGATTGCTTTTACTTAAATAAATTGAGACCTTTGCATAAATAGGGATGATTAGCAAAATGACAGATTTTATTAAATTGGAAATTTTTTAAATCCACTCCTAGCAGGGCTAAGGGTGTTTTTAAAAAGTTTGTAATTTGATGAAAGATGGCGTTTTGATGATTATTCATATTTATGCAAAGGTCTCAAATTGACGAAATGGGTCTTCAATCAAATTAACATCAAATTGTGCAATTGCCGAAAGGCTTTTCTCATCAATCACACGCATTTTTTTATGTCCATAAACAATTAACCCCTGATTTTTAAAACGAGCAATAACTCTATTTACATGCACTTTAGTCAAACCTAAGGCATCGCCCATATCCGCCTGACTGAGAGGGAAAAATGCCTCACCCGTTATAAAGTTAAAGTCTTTAGGAGATTGCACACGCATACGCGCATACAGTTCCATAATTAAATACGCCAAACTTTCAGCGGCAGTTTTATGCCCTAAATTTAATAGCCGCTGTTGACATAAACTGGTTTCATGTGCTTGTAATTCAATGAGTCGCTTAGCAACCTCAGAATTTTCACCCACCATTTTAGTCACATTTTCATCAAAAAATAAACAGGCATGTGAATCGCTTTCTGCTTTAATGGAATAAAGTAATTCCCCTTTATTATTACGACTAAAACCCACAAAATCCCCCGGCAGTACAACCCTTAAAATTTGTCGTTCACCACTACTCAAGTCGTTATATAAAATAAGACAGCCAGTGTGTAAAGTAAACGCATAATCAATACTATGTTGCTCTTGATGGATAATTTCACCCGCTGAAAAATGACAATATTCATTACGATATGTCTGTGTTGCAGGAATTTTATTCTCGTCAACTGTACCAAATAAAGTTCTTGCCCTAACTGTGCATCGATTACAACTAGCAGGTTTTAAATTACCAATGTTTGTCTTATTCGTCATGTTCTCAAGGTATTTATAAAGGAAATAATTAGTATTATCCTAATCTAAAAAAATAAAGCGCACAAACCTAACACTTGTATCTACCCTTGCCAGTTTGTATTGATAAAAAAATAACCACCGAATTTGTGTGTGGGACTCAATATTTTCTAAAAACACAGATAGAGTCAAAGGGTGGCACTATTTTTGCACGCTCTATTTTTTTGAATGATGACAACTTGACATATTATAACAAAAATATCGCTACATATAATGAAATACTAATATTCCAATCTAAAAGTAGAGATTGCAAAGATAGATACAAGCGTCCCTTTTATTATTTGCATTGAGAACTTACAAGAGACCTTTGCATAAATAGGGATGATTAGCAAAATGACAGATTTTATTAAATTGGAAATTTTTTAAATCCACTCCTAGCAGGGCTAAGGGTGTTTATAAAAAGTTTGTAATTTGATGAAAGATGGTGTTTTGATGATTATTCATATTTATGCAAAGGTCTCTACAAGGATTATTTTGTCATTATTACCTTAGGTATTCAAGTGATGATTTATGCTTTGATGAATATAATTTAACGGAGATTACAGGTGGGCTTTAGGGGTTGTTGGTATTCCAAGTATGACTTATACCATTTATAAAAGGAATGACACTAAAAAGTGCTGATAATTGTTTGTTTTAGTGTGCTTAAAAAGAGCCTTGCTAAACAAGCGGGTAAAATCGTCGGTTTGCCTGAGAAGGTAGTTACTAAAAGGTAGTTACTAAAATTTTAATTTAAGGTGTTTTCAAAAAAATGGTATTTTGGGGGTATAAATTATGCTGGGATTTTTAAAAGTGTCTAATGGCAATCGCTTTTGGATTGGCAATACAAACTTCCCTGCACATACCACAACCTACACAAAAATCATTATTGATAACAGGTTTTATGCCATTCCATGTCAGTGCACCTTCAATAGTACAACTGGCAGCACAAGCACCACATTCTGGGCCTTTAAAAGGCAAACACTCTTCAGTAATAATAGTGGCTGTTGCCATTTTTTCAAAGGCAATAGTATTGATTTTTTCATTATCATTGGCAGTAGATTCAGACAATTCAGGCAGTTCTGGCAGTTTAAGTGCCCCCGTATCACACGCAGTAACACAGGGTATATCTGTACACAAATGACAGCCTTTATTGTTTAAATCTAATGCGGGTGTCTTGACAACACTGATACCGTAATTTGCTGGCAATGGAAAGACGACCTTATATTGACAAGCATCTATACAGTTACCACATTGGTTGCATGCCAAAATAAACGCCAGTTCGTTAATCGCATATGGAGGGCGAATCCATTGGGTGGCTTTTGCGGTGGTTTTTTTATCAACATATTGAACGGCAGTTTCTGTTATCTGCTTTAATCCATGTTTAAAAAAAGCTCTGCGGTCTAAATCTACCATTGTCTTTTTTCTGTATCACGAATACGCATTTGCCCTAATCGTCTGCGTTGAATAAAACTGACCACCATTAATAGTATAAAAATACCTGCTACAATCTTCATTGTCCAAGTAATTTGTGATGGAACACCGATGCGTAATGGAAAATCAATCGTATAGGGTTTATCATTGTCTGTAAATCTAGCAGTAACAATATAATCACCAGCTTCTTCCACAACAAATTTTTGTCGGTAAACATTGTCGTCAATTTGTTGCACACCAATAATTTTAGCCTCATCAGAAAAATAACTGTCTGCTTTAATTTCGAAAGTGATGCTGCCATCAAAAGATTGGTTTTCCTCAATTGTGGTCACATAAAGATTAATGCGTCCCGCTACATTAGGACGAGGAAATGCGGGGTAAACCATATAAGTAACAAAAAACTTCCCGAGAAAATTTTCAATTTGTGTGCTGGGTGGCGTATTTGAATCTTCGTTCAAGCCATAAGCGGGTCTTCCCAATATATGGTGTGCTAAAGTTTGTGAAAAAAGGGTTGTCAAACTCAATAGCAATAAAAATAAGAAGGGAATTTTCATAACAAATATTACATTTTTGAGCGTTCAACAATACCTATGGGTAAACTGGGTTGAGGGCAAACTTCAACACACATACCGCAACCCACACAACCCTCTTTAACAACGGGGCGATACTGCTTCCATAGTTTGTAATCAATTGCCTTACTACCGATAGGGCAAACAGAGACACAAGCACCACAAACCCCTTTGTCTGTCCATGGATAACAAGCTGAACGATCAATTTTAGCAACCCCCATACTGACTTCGCTAGGTTTGGTAACGCTGAGTGCCTTTGTTGGACAAACCGTCATACATTTACCACATAATATACAGCCTCTTTGTTCAGGGTTAATATAAGGGGTTTGAGCTGCCGACCCTGCGTCTCTTTTATGAAATTGAATACACTTTGGTGGACAAACTTCGCCACAAAGTCCACAACCTATACAGGCAGAATTAAATTCACCCAAATCCGACAACGCCCCTGGTGGCAATAAATAGGCACCGTCTCCAGCATGCACCTCTGGTGCTAATAACCGAGTTATAGCAAACGGTATGCTGGCAACCACTGTTGAGCCAAGTGTTGAAATAATGAAGTTACGCCGTTTCATCAGTGCGATTGTTTCTCTAAATTACGCAAATATATTTTACCCAAATGCCCCGGACCTTGATTGGGTGCATCTTTTATTTGCACCTTAAATGTCAGTGCATCTGTGGGGCAAATAGCGATACAAGCGGTGCAATTGTTACATTCTTGACCAAAATCATCACGCAAAGGGTCTAATCCAAATTCACATACTGCATTACATTTTGCACAATCATTACATTGATCAACCTTGCGTTGAATACGCAACAATCTATAACGCCCTAGCAAAGAATACAAAGCACCACCCGGACAAAGGTAACGACAAAATCCGCGTCGTGCCACCAATAAATCAAACAACAAAGTGAGGGTAAAAAACACCAATCCAGAGCCAAATCCCCCTAAAGCAATCAGATAAAATATTTCACGCCCAATAATGGCAGGCGGGTAAACGCTGGCAACAAATATGGTGGAAAAAAAGGCCGATAATAAAAGCCCTAAAGCCAAAACATAATATTTAAGACTGCGACTAATATGCTGATTATTTGTTTTAAAACCCAATCGTTTTAGCAATAACCTAATATTGGTATTGAGTTCGTATAGAAAGGTTGCGGGACAAATCCAGCCACAATAAAAACGACCCAATAAAACGGTTAAAACCACTGGTACTGCTATGGCAATTAACAACGGTTGGTATAGAGACAAACTGGCAACAAATTGTCCCAATCCAGCCAACGGATCCGACAGTTTAAAATCAAAGAAGACACCCGACCAAGTTGTCCCTTTAATAGCATCTAAATCATTTGCAGGGTCATTACCAACAAAAGGGTTGGTTATAAATTCCATAACATCATACAATTGTTTTTCAGAAGCGGAAAGTAAATCGTAGGCATGTGCATGTAAAAAAGTTTGATAAATATAAATAAAAGGCAATAAGACAAGCATACCAAAAACCAAGCTCAGCACTAGCCACCGGACTTTATTTAAATGTTTTTGAATACTTAGATTAACCATAATCAGGGATGATTTTAATCGCTTGAGGCAACTGAATACAACTGCGTTCACACAGCCCACAGCCCACACATTGTGCCAAAACATGGGGCTGCTCTAAGCGACCTACACGAATAGCCACATCAGGCAATGGACAGGCACGGTAACAAACACCACAAGTTTTCCCCTGCCACGAAAGGCACAATTGTTTATCAACAACCGCTTTGCCCATCTTAACCTGAGTGGTTATCGCCTCAAAAGTTCGCTTAACAGGTTGAATAGCCCCACTGGGGCAAATATCACCACATTTCATACATAAAATACAAGACTTTTCTCGTGGAATAATATAAGGCGTATCTATTGACGCCAACCCATTTTCAAAGCCAAAATATTTAATACAACGATTTGGGCATATCTCACTACACTGCCCGCAATTAATACAGGTGCTGGCAAACTCTTCTTCTGACAACGACCCAGGCGGTCTTAAAAAACGAAAAGACGCTTGATTTTTTGCAGACAAAACTGGCAAAGCTGCCAATGTTGCCACACTGGCAGTAACTTTTTTTAGAAAGTTTCTACGATTAGATTTTTTCAATTCTGGCTGCACTTTTTTTGAAGTCAACTTGTCCTGATACTGGGTCATACACACGACTGGTGGTTCTATTCGCCAGCCATTTGTTTTTCTCTGGTATTGCACTGTCTGCTACAGACAAGTTCCACGGACCAAACATATAACCACGAGGCACATTATTACGTGCTGGTTTGACTAAACTGTCAACACCGCCAACTTGTGCTCTGGCCTCAAGCGATCCACGACGCGTTACCACGCGGACTTTATCGCCATCTTTAATACCCAAATCACTGGCATCAGCTTCATGCATTTCTACATACATTTCTGGCACCAATCTTGCCGTGGTTGGACTGCGGTTAGATTTTGCCGTATGAAAGTGTTCGTAAACCACACCCAAACCAAACCAATAGGGATACTTATCATCAGGTACCTTGTTCCATTTTTTACCTCTGTATTCCTCATCAGGCAAATCGGGTGTTAATCCTTTATCACGCGCTTCAATTAATAAATCTTTATTGTCAACCGCATAATGATTTTTTTTGACACCAAATTCCATTAATTTATTGGTAATTTCTTGACGGTTAGTATAATCTTGCTCACATAGTTTCATATGCACTTTACCGTCTTTAGTGCGGAAGTAGCCATAAGGTCTATTTTTCCACACACCCTCTTGTGCCATAAAGCGACGCTTCACACCCCCCTCCTTTGCCGTTTTATAAGAAGGGGCAGGCCATTGAATACCACGCAATTGCTTTAACTGTTCATAAGGAGAAGTGCCATCAATTCTTTCCACTTCCAAAATACCGGTTAAATCGGTATCCGTACCTGCGGATGCTCTACAAATATCTCTAAAGATTTCTTCTGCATCAATGAAACCATTTTTACCTGTCTTCCATGGAAATATCTTATCGCCATCCATACCCAATAAATGGGCAATTTCCTTGCCTTTGTGTATCACCAAATCTAAATCCGGGTAACAGCCTTCAGGTGGCATTGCCGCTTGTTCAATAATATTAATTCTGCGTTCTGAACTGATATAAACACCATCCACCTCACCCCAAGTGGCTGCAGGGAAAATAACATCTGCATACAGATTATTGGGGGCATGACGATAGATTTCTTGCACGACATTAAAGGTGTTTTTAAGCCCTGGGCGAATACAATTTTCTTGATCAGGTAAATCAATATGCGTTGCATAAACCCAAAACATTGCCTTAACTTCCCCCTTCATTGCACGCTCCATCATACCAACAGCCATACCAGAGTTATCTGAATTAAGTGCATTATTCAGATTGCTTTCGGGCACTTTCCAATGTTTAGCCATATGTTTTCTATGCTTTTCATCAGCCAAACTAATATTAAACGGCAAACGACCTGTTAGCCCACCTGTAAAGCGTTCTCCCATCGCATTTGGCTGCCCTGTCATTGAAAAAGGCCCACAACCTGGTTTTGCCAAATTACCCGTTAGCGTCAAGAGATTGATAACTGAAATAACATTATGTTGACCATGGATATGTTGATTATAACCAATACCCCACATAATAATAACCCCACCAGAACCCTCATCATGCCCAGCCTTTGCACGCTCTAAACGCTTACGCGTTGCATCAGCAAACATACCTGCAATTCGACGAATCAAGGCGGGAGAAACATCGTGATTCTTACCACCCATAAATTGTTGTACTTGTTCTGGGCTATAACGCTTAGTCACACCCTCAATATAATCTTCCCAACCCGACACATGTGCCTTTAAAAAAGGCCAATCAATCACATCTTTATGGTCTTTCAACAACACATGTGCAATTGCATTTAAGAAAGAAATATCGCCATTTAAGATGGGTACATGTACAGAATTGTCTGGATTAATGTCCTCATAACCCATCGTTGTTCCTGTGCGACGAGGGTCAACCACTACTGTGGCAATGTCTTTTGCTCTTTTATGATCAGCAATACGCCAAAAAATAATTGGATGAGACTCACGCGCATTGTGTCCAAAATGCATGACCATATCAGACAATTCAATGTCATCATATGCCAAGGGTGGCGTATCAGAACCCAGTGTTGCAAAGTATCCCGTAACCGCAGAAGTCATACACATCCTGGCATTTGCTTCGATGGTATTAGAACCCAACACCCCTTTCATAAATAAATTTTCTAAATATTGCCCTTCCATAGTCAATTGACCAGAGCCATACAGAGCAATAGAATTACCGCCGTATTCTTTATGAAAATGAGCGATTTTATGTGCAACCATTTTTGACGCCTCTTCATAAGGCACACGCACAAAATGTTCATCTGAAAAAGAACCTTTACTCGTCGTAATATAGCCCAAATCACCATGCCCAGGCTTATTCCATTCTGCCCACACATCTTTACGCACATAAGGATCCCCCTCCATTCTATCTACATAAATAGGTTCGGCGGCAGTCAACCCCTTAATACACTGTAACCCATAATTTGTTGGATGGTCTTTGTCTGGGCGTATCGATACAATTTTGCCATTTTCTGCTTGAATAATACAACCACAACCCACACCACAATACGGACATTGTGCCAATGCTGTTTTGCGTGTTTTTGGGATATCAGCCGATGAAGCTAATTCAGGGTTTGCATTTGACAGTAAACTACTGGCACCAGCAACTGCACCTGTTGTAAAAGCACTGGTTTGAATAAATTCTCGACGAGTAAACATTGTTTTTAAGCGTTTCATATTTTTACCTTTTTTTTGAGACCTTATACTATTTTTAAAAATGGTATTACACTACAAAGGTCTCCTGTTAATAAAATGTTCTTATATAAGCGATAATATCCTCTATCTCTCCATCACTTAAATTAGCAAGACCTGTGGGACCAGAAAAACTCAGCATTCGGGTATTGCTACGACCGTGTTTAATGGTTTCACGTAAAAAACCATCACTCACTACTTTTAAGAAGTTTTTGTTACCAATAGCCGTGCCAGTACTACCCGACAAATAGCCATCCCCCTTAACACCATGACAAGTAGCACAAATATCCTCAAACCAAATCTTGCCTAATCGTGCATCACCATGTGAATCGTGCTGTGCTTCAACCTCTTTAGAGCGATTAGGTTTTGTGGTTAAAGAGCGTAAATAACCAATAATTTGATAAATTTTCTTACCCCCTAAATGTTTAAACGGTATCATAGAAGTGCCTATACGGCCATTGAAAATAGTGCGATATAGAAAATCATCTGAAGCAATACTTAATAACTCTTCATTTGATAAAGAAGGTGCGAAGCCTGGCTTACCAATCGCATCTGCTTGATGACAAAATACACAATTCTGTTGGTATATTTTTTTACCTTCTGCAACATCCTTTTCGATATTCTTTGCAACATCTTGTGCATAAGAAATCTGAGTTGCCATAACCACCAATACCAGTGCTGTTAATTTAACAAAAATATTTTTTTTCTTCATTATAAACCCAATCCAAAAATAAAAAAATGTAAATCCGATACCAATTTAGTGCTAATACTTGTTTATTCTAACATGCTTAAAAAATCAGGGATACTCTTAATCTTTACCCTTAATTCCAACAGTCTTTACCTGTCAATTAAATCCGTTACTACAAATACTTCTTTTTTACTCATTACCCAAAACCATTTATGATTCTTATTTAAACCACCTGTTTCAAATTCTACACCTTTAAAAACCTTTGTCAAAAGTTTATTAAATTTTTTTTACAAGTACTTGCCTTATGATTGCTTCTATTATTTTTTTGAAAATGTAGATGGGACAAAGGGTCTTGAATTCGCCGGTGGCACTAGGTTTGTGATTTCTATTTTTTGGATTGGGGCAATATTCCCTAATCTAAAAATAAACCTTTGCAGCACACAGATTCCATTTTATGGTACCATTTATAAAAAAGTAATGACACTAAGAAAGTGCTGATAATTGTTTGTTTTAGTGTGCTTAAAAAATCAAGGATACTGATTGCTATCCTTGATTTTTTAAGCACACTAAAACGGACAATAATTAGTGCTTTTGTGTTATTACTTTTTATAAATGGAGACCTTTGCATAAATAGGGATGATTAGCAAAATGACAGATTTTATTAAATTGGAAATTTTTTAAATCCACTCCTAGCAGGGCTAAGGGTGTTTTTAAAAAGTTTGTAATTTGATGAAAGATGGCGTTTTGATGATTATTCATATTTATGCAAAGGTCTCAAATGGTATAAGTTGTGCTAGATTAATGCAGTAGTCTCGTTTAGGGTATAATGACTCTTTCACCACTCAAAAATTACTTCATGTCTGATAATCAAGAAAACAACAAACCACAAGTAAAGTTTAGTGATTTAGGTCTATCTAATTCTATCCTAAATATTTTAGATTCAATCGGCTACGAGACCCCTTCTCCAATTCAGGAGCAATGTATTACTTACCTATTAGATGGCAAAGATGTCATCGGTCAAGCACAAACAGGCACAGGTAAAACGGCTGCTTTCGCCTTGCCATTATTAGACAAAATCGACTTAAATCTCAACACACCACAACTATTAATCTTAGCGCCAACACGCGAATTAGCTATTCAAGTATCAGAAGCAGTGCAAACTTACGCACGGGGTATGAAAGGCTTTCATGTATTGCCAATTTACGGCGGACAATCTTACGATATGCAATTACGACCGTTAAAGCGGGGTGTTCACGCAATTGTCGGCACACCGGGGCGAGTGATGGACCACATTAAGCGAGGCACTTTGAAATTAGATAAATTACAGTCTTTTGTTTTAGATGAAGCCGATGAAATGCTAAAAATGGGTTTCATTGATGATATTAAATGGGTGATGGAACGCATCCCTGAACAACGACAAATCGCTTTATTCTCTGCCACGATGCCGACCGTAATTAAAAAAGTGGCAGAAAAATTCTTAAACGAGCCAGAAATCGTCAAAGTTAAAAACAAAACCGAAACAGCTTCAACCATTACTCAAAAATATATGATGGTAAGCAATATGGCACAAAAACTGGATGCACTGACGCGCATTCTTGAAGTCGTTTCGTTTGACGCAATGATTGTGTTTGCACGCACTAAAACCATGACCGTTGAATTAGAAGAAAAACTCTCAGCTCGTGGCTTTTCCGCTGCTGCAATTAATGGTGACATTGCCCAAAATCAACGGGAACGCATTATTAATAACTACAAAAAAGGTAAAATTGACATTTTAATTGCCACCGATGTAGCCGCCCGTGGTTTAGATGTGCAACGCATTTCTCATGTGGTTAATTACGACATTCCACAAGATGCAGAAACCTATGTTCACCGTATTGGCAGAACAGGTCGTGCGGGGCGTGAGGGTGAAGCAATTTTATTTGTATCTAATCGTGAAAGATGTATGCTCAGTAACATTGAACGAGTTACTCGTCAAAAAATTGAGCCAATTGAACTGCCAACGGCAAAAATTATTAATGCCAAGCGGATTGAAACTTTCAAAAACAACATTGCAGACACCATTAACAATCAAAGTTTAGAAGTATTTGAAAAATTAGTCACTGAATTTCAAGAAGCTAATCCAGAATTAGAATCGATAAAAGTGGCTGCTGCTTTAGCTTTTATTGCACAGGGTAAAGAGCCATTATTGATTTCCGATAAACCACAAAGTTTTGGCAGAACACAAAGACAAGGGGAGGCAAAAACGATTTCAATTGAAGCATCACCCCTCAAAGACAATCCACAAATTCCAATGTTGCGTTATCGTGTTGATGTTGGTAATAACAACAGTGTTAAGCCTGGTAATATCTTGGGTGCGGTGGCGAATGAGGCGGATATTGACAGTGAATATATCGGTTCAATTCAGATTTTTGACAACTTCTCAACCGTTGATTTACCCAATGAAATGCCGCAAGATGTATTAGATTTATTGCAAAAAACAGTAGTTTGTGGCAAGCGTTTAAATATGGTGGCATTAACAAATAAAAATAATACTGCAAGAGTCGGCGGCTCAAGCCCTGATGCTGGCAAAGGGCGTAAAAAATTCTCAAAAGACCGTAAAAGCAGAGGTAGAAATTCAAATTACAGAGGTAAAGACGGCGGTAATAAAAATAACCGACGCAGCAAGAAACCAAAATTTTCACGACAGGAGTAAAGACATTAATTTTAAATCCATTTTTCCATTTTTAGCATGGTTCAAACTCGTTACCAAGGACAGCCTTAAAGCTGATTTAATTGCAGGCTTAACAGGTGCTGTTATCGTGCTGCCACAAGGCGTAGCATTTGCAACTATTGCTGGACTGCCCCCTGAATATGGGCTTTATACCGCAATGGTCACACCGATTATTGCTGCTTTATTTGGCTCGTCACTACATTTAGTATCAGGGCCAACAACGGCAATTTCTATCGTGGTTTTTTCTGCAATTTCTCATCACGCTGAGCCAGGCACCGCTGAATTTGTTTCTTTGACACTCACGCTCACTTTCCTTGCAGGTGTGTATCAATTAGCTTTTGGCTTGGCACGATTAGGTGCAATGGTTAATTTCGTATCACACACCGTGGTGATCGGCTTTACTGCAGGTGCGGCAATTTTAATTGGCAGTAGTCAACTACAACACATCACAGGTATTTTTATCCCCAAAGGCGAATCCTTTCTTTATACTTGGATAGATTTATATCAAGGAATAGGCGACATTAATTTTTATCTTATTACCATCGCTTTAGCAACCTTGGTTATCGCCGTTTTGGTCAAAAAAATATCACCAAAAGCCCCTAACTTATTAATCGGTATGATTGTCGGTAGCATTCTTGCCATCTACTTTAAAGATTTTACCAATGACATTAAATTGGTCGGTGAAATTCCCGCACATTTACCACCGTTGTCAATGCCAAACTTCTCATTTTCTACCATTAAAATGTTAGTACCTGAAGCGTTTGCTGTCGCCCTTTTGGGTTTAATTGAGGCAAGTTCAATCAGTCGTGCTATTGCCACCAAATCCAATCAATGTATTAATTCTAATCAAGAGTTTATTGGGCAAGGTATGTCAAATATGCTGGGTAGTTTTATGTCAAGTTACGCAGGCTCTGGCTCATTTACCCGTTCAGGATTAAATTATGCTTCTGGTGCAAAAACACCGTTATCTGCCATTTTTGCAGCCATTATTTTGATGGCAGTTGTGTTATTAATCGCACCTTTGATGGCGTATTTACCGATTACTGCTATGGCAGGAGTTATCTTAGTTGTTGCCTATAACCTCATTGATTTTCATCACATTCGTGAAACTTTGAGTTTCAGCGTGGAAGAGTCTGCTGTGCTCATCACCACTTTCTTAGCCACCCTTTTCCTTGAATTAGAATTTGCTATTTATCTAGGTGTTTTACTTTCGTTGGTTCTATTTTTAGGTAAAACTTCTACGCCAAGCATTCCTACATTATCAATAGATGAAAATCCGATTAGCGGTAAGAAAAAATTAATCAATATTGATGAAAAACCACTTAAACAATGTCCACAACTTAAAATCATTCGCATCGATATGTCAATTTATTTTGGCTCAGTCAATTATATCCAAAAACGCATTTCAACGATTGTTGAAAATGAACGCATTAATCACATTTTGATTGTTGGCAGTGGCATCAACTTTATTGATCTAGCAGGCACAGAAGCCCTTATTTCAGAAAACAACAGTTTGGTAAAAAATGGCGGTGGATTATATTTTGTCGGCTTAAAAGCCCCTGTTTATGAGTTTGCTGCCAAATCACATTTCATTGAACATATTGGCAGATCAAGATTCTTTGACTCAAAATCACAGGCAATCGCTACTATCTACAAACAACTGGAGCGTGAAATTTGTGCCACTTGTCCCGCGCAAATCTTTAACGAATGTAATGCTCAATGAGACCTTTGTATAAATACAGATACCCTCTTTCATCAAATTATATATTTTGAGACCTTTGCATAAATATGAATAATCATCAAAACGCCATCTTTCATCAAATTACAAACTTTTTAAAAACACCCTTAGCCCTGCTAGGAGTGGATTTAAAAAATTTCCAATTTAATAAAATCTGTCATTTTGCTAATCATCCCTATTTATGCAAAGGTCTCATTTTGCTAATCATCCCTACTTTCATACAAAAGTCTCAATAAAATTAAAATTAGGCTTTACATCGTCATATAAATCATTAAAATACTAGATGCTGGTAAGAATACAGCTGCTGTTTATTATTTGTACTTGATGCTCTGCATCAGCCCTGATTTATAAAAGTGGTCTAGTTTTTTTCGGTATTTTTTTTATAATATATAGGAGACATTATGTCTACAACAGGAAAAGTCAAATGGTTTGACGCAAAAAAAGGTTTTGGTTTTATTGAGCAAGAGAGTGGTGATGATGTATTCGTTCACTTCCGTGCTATTGAAGGTGATGGTTATAAATCACTAGACGAAGGTCAAGAAGTTGTTTTCGATTTAGAAGACGGTGCTAAAGGTCCTCAAGCAGCAAATGTAATTCCACAGTAAATAATATTTACTTAGAATTTAAAAAACCCGGCTTAATTGCTGGGTTTTTTATGTGTAAAGCCCACTCAAAACATTTATAATTAACACTAATATGAAAACATTCTATTGGTATGACTACGAAACTTTTGGTATTAACCCAAAAATAACACGCATTTCACAATTTGCAGGTATTCGCACAGATGAAAATCTAAATATTTTAGACGAACATATGTTTTATTGTAAACCCACTAACGATTGTTTACCGTCGCCAGAAGCCTGTGCAGTAACAGGCATATCGCCACAACTTTGTGAACAAAAAGGAATGATTGAGCACGAATTTATTAAAAAAATTCACGCTGAATTTTCCACACCTGATACCTGTGTGGCTGGCTACAACTCTATTCGCTTTGACGATGAATTTACGCGTTATACTTTGTATCGTAATTTTATTGACCCTTACGCTTGGCATTGGAAAAATGGTAATACTCGCTGGGATATCTTGGATGTGGTGCGTTTGTGTTACGCCCTAAAAAAAGACGATTGTTTGAAATGGGTGTACGATGAAAATGACAAACCTATTTTCAGACTTGACCAACTTGCCCCTGCAAATGGCATTGAACATAGCGATGCTCACGATGCGTTAGCCGATGTTCGCGCTACGATTGCAATCGCAAAAATTATTAAGGACACGCAACCACAATTATTTGCATATGCATTTAGTTTGAGAGAAAAGAAAACGGTGGAAAGTAAAATCAAACTGTTTGAACCAATGTTACACACTTCGGGAATGTATCCTGCGACACTTTCTTGCACGCGTTTGTGCGTTGCACTGGCATATCATCCAGAATATAGCGACCGTGCCATTGTATTTAATTTAGATCAAGACCCATCTATTTTGTTGAAATTGAATACCGACGAATTAAAAAAATTGATGTTTACTAAACAAGCAGAGCTGCCAAAGGATGTGGAGCGACTGCAAATCAAAGATTTAATTTTTAACAAAAGCCCAATGTTTGTACCCAATGTTTCTAAACTTAACCCTAAAATTGTTGAGCAATTACAATTAAATATGGATATTTGCCTGCAAAGATTAGCATTTATTGAAAGTAATCAAATTGCGTTGAAAAATATTGCACAAAATTTATATAAAAATAACGACAAACTAACACCAAGTCTTGATGTTGAACAAACATTGTATGATGGCTTCATGGACAATGCAGACAGGCGTATTAGTGATGAAATTCAAAAGCTTTCTGTGACACAATTAAAAAACTTTCATCCGAAATTTAAAGCGGAAAAACTCAACACACTATTAATCCATTTTAAAGCCAGAAATTATCCCGAATCTTTAACTAAAGATGAGCAGGAAAATTGGCTTTCCACTGTACAAGGTCGTGTTCAAAAAGGAGAAAATGGCTATTTATCAATTGGTGAATATTCTGATTCTATCAATGCAATGCGTAAAGCATATCCCGACCAAGAAGATCTGTGGAAAAAATTAGAAAAATATGCAGAATATTTTCTTATAAAACACTGATAGAGCCTATTATAGAACGGTTTTGCTATTCATTTAATATTAAGGTATAATGTTCGCTCAATCAAATAGATACGTGAAATAAATGAACGCCGAAACACGCAGTGAAATATTTGGCAGGTTATTGAAAAAAATACCTGACCCAACAACAGAATTAAATTACTCAACTCCATTTGAATTACTCGTAGCAGTAACTCTATCGGCACAAGCGACAGATAAAAGTGTCAAT
The DNA here is from genome assembly GCF_964212635.1 of Candidatus Thiodubiliella endoseptemdiera. Taxonomy (NCBI): domain Bacteria; kingdom Pseudomonadati; phylum Pseudomonadota; class Gammaproteobacteria; family Pseudothioglobaceae (SeqCode); genus Candidatus Thiodubiliella; species Candidatus Thiodubiliella endoseptemdiera. The sequence continues at coordinate 1,304,921 of NZ_OZ156463.1, read as the reverse complement.
AAAGTGACTGAGAAATTATTCCCATTGGCCAACACACCTGAAACAATTTATGAACTGGGTGAAGATGTAGTACGAAATACCATTAAAACCATCGGTTTGTTCAATTCAAAAGCCAAGCATATCATTCAAGCTTGTAAAATTCTTATTGATAAATATGATTCCAAAGTACCTGAAACTCGCAAAGAGTTAGAAGCGTTGCCTGGTGTCGGCCGTAAAACAGCCAATGTAGTGCTTAACACTGCTTTTGGTCACCCTACTATTGCCGTTGATACGCATATTTATCGTGTTGCCAATCGCACAGCGATTGCCAGTGGTAAAACGGTTTTAGAAGTTGAGAAAAAATTAGTCAAATTCATTCCCGATGAGTATCGTGTACCTGCACACCACTTGATGATTTTGCATGGTCGTTACACTTGCAAGGCGCGTTCACCATTATGCTCAGAGTGTATTTTGCTTGACTTATGCGAATACGAAGAAAAGAATTTAAATTCTTAACCTTTGCTTTACACTCAAGATAGAACCGAGCAACGCCAATTCCTCGCCAATGCTTGGCAAAAATTCTTAGACAAAAAACCACTCGACCCACTCGAAGACCAACTCACGCAAGTGATTGAAATGCACCCTGAATATCACACTTATATTAATGATATAAAATCCGATTATTTCCCCGAACAAGGTGAAGTCAATCCATTTTTACACATCAATTTGCACTTGTCGTTAAGAGAACAATTATCCATCAACCAACCCACAGGCATTCAAAGTTATTATCAAAAAATAATCAATAAACTCAAAGACCCGCACGAAGTAGAACACAAAATGATGGATTGTATCGCTGAAATGATTTTTTCTTCCCAAAAAAATAACACGCCAATGAATCATCAAGCCTATATTCATTGCTTAGAAAAGCAATCTTATTAATAGAGACCTTTGCATAAATATGAATAATCATCAAAACGCCATCTTTCATCAAATTACAAACTTTTTAAAAACACCCTTAGCCCTGCTAGGAGTGGATTTAAAAAATTTCCAATTTAATAAAATCTGTCATTTTGCTAATCATCCCTATTTATGCAAAGGTCTCTAATAGGCATTATGGGGAATTAGCAAAACTACGCGGCTTGGGTAAAAAATCTGAACAGCAATTGAATAAAATTGGCATTTACACACAGATTAGTTTACAAAAAATAGGCTCAATAGCTGTTTATATCAAACTCGGCAAACCACATTTATGTTTTTTTGTATGCGCTAGCAGGTACACTTGAAGATAGAAGTTGGTGAGATATAAAACAAGGCTTATTATTGAACTGGATAATTACAAAAATATTTAATCAATATTCCAATTCACAAAATTTTTCAACAATTGTAAACCATCATGTTGGGATTTTTCAGGGTGAAATTGCACTGCAAATAAATTATCTTTAGCCACTGCACAAGTGAAGTCAATTCCATAATTACTTGATCCAGTAATGATATTCGTCTCAGAGGTTGCAACAAAATAACTGTGAACACTATAAAAGCGTGCATTGTCTTCAATATTATGCCAAAGTGGATGTTCTGATACTTGTTTGACGGTATTCCAGCCCATGTGTGGGATTTTTAGTGCATTTTTTGGAAAATGAACTACATCACCTTCAAGAATAGATAAACCTTCAACACCCCCATTTTCTTGAGAATGATCAAATAAAAGCTGTAGCCCAAGACAAATACCTAAAAAAGGTTTTTTGCGGGCAGACTGTTTAACCACTTCCACCAAATTATGCTTATTCAATGCTTGCATACATGCACCAATTGCCCCCTGTCCAGGAAATACAATGCGGTCTGCATTACGAATTAACTCGGCATTATCGGTTAGGAAAATATTATCATTAGGTGCAACATGTGCTAACGCTTTTTGTACACTACGGACATTACCCATGCCATAATTAACAATCGCAATACTTTGCATTTTTATAGACTGCCTTTGGTCGATGGAATTACACCCACTTGTCGTTCATCAAGTGTTACTGCCATACGCAATGCCCTGCCAAATGCTTTGAAAATCGTCTCAGACTGATGGTGAGAATTAACGCCTTTAAGATTGTCAATGTGCAGAGTAATTAAGGCGTGATTAACAAAGCCTTGAAAGAACTCTGAGATTAAATCCACATCAAACGAGCCAATCATTGCCCGAGTAAAATTTACATTAAGTTCCAAACCAGGGCGACCTGATAAGTCTAGCACCACACGAGATAGTGCCTCGTCCAACGGCACAAAAGCGTGTCCATAACGAGTCAAGCCTGCTTTGTTACCCACGGCTTTAGCGAACGCCTGACCTAATGTAATACCGATATCTTCCACACTGTGATGGTCATCAATTTCGGTATCGCCATCACATTTAATGATTAGATCCATTAAGCCATGTCGTGCAATTTGGTCAAGCATATGGTCTAAAAATGGCACGCCTGTATCTATATCTGCTTTGCCTGTGCCATACAAATTCAATTCAACACTAATATCAGTTTCGTTAGTTTTTCTGGATACTTTTATCATATTATTTTGCAAGTTCAATTATCTTTTTATTATAACTGTTAGTTGCAATAACCGCCCAGATAATGCAAATAATATAAGGAATGAATAATCCAAAACCGAAAGTAATAAAACCAACTATAGCGGTAACGACTAACATAATCAACGCACCAATCACACTGGTATAGAATAAACCAATTGGTCCTAAAAATATTGTCAGAAGAATGGCAACAATAAAACTTTTGGTTGGTAATTTTTGTAATGACATAATTTATAGATATTCTTCAATCAAAATTTCAGCAATTTGAATGGTATTCAATGCCGCACCTTTGCGAATATTATCAGAAACTACCCAAAGATTAAGCCCTTTTTCATAAGAAATATCTTCACGAATACGACTCACAAAAGTATCATCGTGGTTCATCGCATCAGTAAATGGTGTCGCATACCCCCCATCTTCACGAATATCCAATACCGTTACACCACTCGCTTTTGACAAAATTTCAGTCGCCTCGGTGGCGGTAATTTTCTTCTTAGTTTCGATGTTAATTGCCTCAGAATGCCCATAAAGAACTGGCACACGCACTGCTGTTGGGTTGACTAAAATATTGTCATCTTCAAAAATCTTTTGCGTTTCCCATACCATTTTCATTTCTTCTTTGGTATAGCCATTCTCTTGAAATACATCAATATGCGGGATCACATTAAACGCAATCTGTTTTGGATACACCTCAACATTAATATCAGTATTACCGCCCAATAATTTAGCACTTTGGTCGGTTAATTCCGTAATTGCCTCCTTACCCGAACCTGATACTGCCTGATAAGTTGCCACATTAATGCGTTCAATACCTACCGCATCATAAATCGGCTTCAACGCCACCAGCATTTGAATGGTTGAACAATTCGGATTAGCGATAATATTGCGTTGCGTATAACCCGCAATCGCATGCGGATTAACTTCTGGCACCACTAATGGAATATCTTTATCACGACGAAAATGTGCCGTATTATCAATCACCACACAGCCTGCTTCTGCTGCAATTGGTGCATATTTTTTAGAAATACTGCCACCTGCTGAAAATAAACCAATTTGTGCTTGTGAAAAATCAAACGACGCCAAATCCTGCACCGTCCACTGTTTCCCTTGACACATTATCTTCTTACCCGCAGAATTAGCACTTGCTAGTGGGTATAAATTATTAATCGGAAAATTTCGCTGTTCTAAAATCGAAAGAATCGTCTCACCCACAGCACCTGTTGCGCCAACCACACAAACATCAAACTTTTTGCTCATAATATAAAAATGTTAAAGATTATAAAACCGTAGCATTATACTTGATTATTGATATCAATCAATTGGTGCTTAAAACCAAACTTATCACTCAAATGTTGACACAGGGCTTGCACGCCATAGCGTTCGGTGGCGTGGTGTCCTGCGGATATGAAAGTGATATTGTTTTCTTTGACAATCGCTGGGATTTTCTCGGATACTTCGCTAGTGATAATGTCATATTAACTTCCCCTCGCCAAACTAGCGTATCGCCAATGGGTTTAGGATTTTTTTATGCCAAAACGCTGTGCAAGTTGGATGTTGTTGCCCACTGTTGCGTGTGCATCCAGGCAAACATCAACTTTTTTGTTTATTTTTACTTCTTCTTTCTTTATTTTCTTTATTGTTTAATTTTCGGTATAAAGTATTAGTATCGTCAATACTTTTTATAAACATTTTACTTTCTGAAATAATAGTCTTTAAAAATCTCTTTTTTTGTCTCACATTCCAGAGTAACCTCAAAAATGTAGCAATATAAATAATAATCGACAATAAATTTATAGATAAAATCCATTTTATGGATATAGAAAGGTCGAATACTCCACTAGATAGCGTTACAAGTATAGAAATAGCAGATAAGAAAATGACTAGAAATAAAGCATAATATTCCCAAAAAATATTTGTTGAAAGATTTTCATACTTAGTTTTCAATATTTGGGTATTGTTTCCCAAAATATCTAAAACTGCATCATCGCATGCTTTTTCTTTATTATCTAATTTTTTAATTGAGTCGTCGCATGACTTGGCATCAGACTGAATGGAATCTATAATATATTTAAAAACAACCAAGGCTGTAGAAGATAATACAACTAGCGTCGTTGTAGTGATACCATAAAAAATATTAATCTCGGGCATGGTACTACCCACTTAGGATAAAAGGCTTATCTTATTTTTAATCTCATCAAATAGAACAGATAAAAAACTACCTCGCATATGCCCGTTAAACGAGGCATCGGCTGTTTTCAAAGCGTCACTTTTTTCATCGCGATAGGCGGATTCACCTGCTAAAACGAAATGAGAAACGCCGATATCTTGACTTGCGTTAATATTTAAAATTTCGCCGTTATCATCATCACCAACTAGTGCTTGAAACCTACCTTCTTCACATTGTTTTTCGCAAATAATTGAGATTTTTTGTGTTCTTAATAGGGTCCTGGCTTGTTCCAAAAACTTGTCATAGAAATTTGCTTTAAGTCTGCCTGTAAAAATTTTTATATCTGTCTTATTTTCAATGGCATACTTAAACAAATACTCAGTAACAACTTCAGCATGTGCAATCGATGAATTATCAAACTCAATAATTTCTTTTTCTTTTCTTTGGTAATGTTTTTCTACCATCTCTCTGTATGCCTTTATTTCAGCATCATCAGATTGGTAATTACTTTTATTTTTTTTCATGATAGATTAATTTTAGCACATTAAAATTTACAAGGTTGCGAATTATAAAGTTATTACACTTTTTTGTCAAAATTATTACACTTTGTTATCAATATCAACAAATTGATGCTTAAGACCAAACTTATCACTCAAATGTTGACACAGGGCTTGCACGCCATAGCGTTCGGTGGCGTGGTGTCCTGCGGATATGAAAGCGATATTGTTTTCTTTGGCAATCGCTGGAATTTGCTCGGATACTTCGCCAGTGATAAAGGCATCTGCACCTACTGCAATAGCGTGTTCAATATAGCTTTGTGCGCCGCCTGTGCACCATGCAATATGTTTTAATGCTTTATCGTCATCACCAAAAACTAAAGGCGCTCGGTTAAGTGCTTGCTTAATGGTATTTGAGAGTTGTGATAATGTCAGATCAACTTCCCCTTGCCAAACTAGTGTATCGCCAATGGGTTTAGGATTTTTTATACCAAAACGCTGTGCAAGTTGGATGTTATTGCCCACTGTTGTGTGTGCGTCAAGTGGTAAGTGGTAGGCGAATAAATTAATATTATTGGCTAATAATGCTTTGATGCGATTTTTTTTGATACCAGTAATGCGCTGGTCTTCGCCTTTCCAAAAGAAACCGTGATGGACAAATAAGGCATCGGCTTTTTCATCGATGGCACGGTCGATTAAATCTTGGTTAGCACTAACGCCAGAAATGATATTTTGGATGTCAGATTTACCTTCAACTTGCAAGCCGTTTGGGCTGTAGTCTTTAAAGGTGTCAACTTTTAGATAGTCGTGGCAATAGCTGGATAGTGTTTTGTTATTGACCATAGAATTGCTCCACAATATTGATGAATTGTTGATTTTCTTTACTAGTACCAATGGTAACACGCAGGCAATCGGTGAGTTTTGGAGTGTTGGCTAGGTTTTTAATGAGAACACCATTTTGTTTGAGATTTTCAAATAATTGATTGGCCTTAGGGGCTTTAAATAAGAGGAAATTTGCCTGCGACGGATAGACTTTTAAGCCGTCAATTGTCTTTAAGGCTGATGATAATTTGCTGCGTTGTTGCAAAATAATTTTTGCATTGGCATCAATATCTGCGCGTTCGCTTAATAAAAAATTGGCACTCACTTGAGTTAAGGTATTGATATTATAAGGTAAACGCAATTTATCTAATTGCTCCACAGTATCTTGTGCGCCGATTAATAAGCCTAAACGCAAGCCTGCAAAACCAATTTTTGAGATGGTTCTGAGCAAAACTAAGTTAGGGTATTTTGCAATATCGGCTAAAAAACTATCATCGGCATACGCATAATATGCCTCATCCAACACCACCATTGCAGTGGTTGAAGTGATGATTTTTTCAATCGTTGCCCTATCAAAAGAATTACCAGTCGGATTATTTGGGTAGGCAATAAAAATCAGTTTTGGTTGATGAGTTGCAATTGCCGATAGCATCACAGGCAAATCAATTTCGAACTCATCGGTTAAATCCACGCCTTGGTAATTCAGGTGGGTGAATTTTGAAATCATATCATACATCACAAAACTCGGCTCGACGCTCAAAATGGTGTCGCCCGCCTCACACGCTAAGGCTAATAATTGGATTAATTCATCAGAACCATTGCCTAATAACACACCGAATGCATCAGGAATATTCATTAATTCACGCAACGATTGTTGCAATTCTAGTGCGTTAGGGTTTGGATAACGATTCAAATCTGCATCGGCTAAATATGCCAAATATTGACCAATTAAATCCTCTGCTAAAGGAAAAGGAGACTCCATCGCATCCAACTTTACCATATTTTCCGAGGGGGGTACATGGTAGGCGTTAATTGCTTGAATATCGCTGCGAAGCCAATTGTTGATAAAACTCATAGGGGTTTCCTGTTAGGGTGTTTTTGCATTTTACCAATACTTTTGGCATTTAACAAAGTTTGATAAGTGTAGTCTAATGCTTGTTGACAAATATCTTCCATAGATAAATCTTGTGCAACCAAACTCGCAATCGCACTCGACAAAGTGCAACCAGAGCCGTGATAATTGCCTAGTAATTTGGCATAAGTATAACTTTTTATTAAATTTCCACACTGATATAAACGATGCTCTATTTCACTATCCGACACATCTGTTGTCGTTACCAGCACCCATTCACAAGGTAAGGAAGTGACTTTTTGCTGTTCGTTTTCGCCCACAGCCAATGCTGATAATTCAGCAGAATTCGGAGTAAGAATATGCACCAAAGGCAACAAATCGTTTTTTAAAGTTGCGATTGCCTGTGCCTGCAACAACACATCATCAGTACTTGATTTAATAATTGGATCTAAGACAACAATGAGCACTTGATTCTTTAACAATTCAACAATCACCTGAATTTGCATCGCAGAAGAAAGCAACCCAATCTTAACTACCTGCAGCTCAATATCCATTTGCAGATGCTGAAATTGTTTGGCAATTAATGCATTATCTATCGCCTGAATTTCCGCAACCGACTGTGTATTTTGCACTGTTAGCACCGTCGCAATCGGCAATGGCGTTAAACCAAATTGATTAATGGTTTCAATATCAGCGCTGAGTCCCGCACCTCCGCAAGGATCAAGCCCTGATAAAACTAAAACAGTGTCATTCAATCTTGCTTTCTTTTTTGATTAAAAAATCTACCACTTCAAGCATTCTACTGTGTGTTCCTGCGTGGGTAGCATCTGTCCAATATTTGCCATTAACCACAATCACTGGTACACCTTTAATCTTATATTTAGTGGAGTTGAGTGTGGCTTTATTGAGCTTAATGCGAACGGCAAAAGATTTAAATGCTTTTTCTACCTTTTCCTTGTTCACACCGAAAGAAACTACCCAATTAATAAAACTTGTTTTAGAATTGAAATTTTTATTTTTTGCATGAATGGCGCTGAATAATGGCTCATGTAATTTACCAAGTAGGTCTAATTCTTCTAAGACAAAGTAAAAAATAGCCCCTTTCTTCCAACGCTTAGAAAACACCGCGGGCTGTTGCACAAATTCAGCATTGGCAGGTAATTTTTTTAACCATGCATGTAGCACCGGCTCAAGATTATAACAATGTGGGCAGTAATACCAAAATAACTCCCGCACTTCAATTTTATCTCCTGTGGTAGTTTTAACAGGTTTCTCAAGTGCAATATAATCAATACCTTCATCATAATCAGCATACACAAAAGTGGTGAATGCCAGTAACAGCCCTAATACTATATTTTTCATTATTTCTCCTTTTCCAAAATGTTGATATTATACGATTGCAATGCATCCATCGTGGCACTCAATTGCGTATAAGTTTTCTGTTCAATCGGGTGCATACCGTCAGGATTGAGTTGTGCAAGGGGTGCAAGTACAAAATTGTATTTCAAAATATCATCTCTTGGCAAATTATGCACGGCATCAATTACAGAATCATATAGCACTAAATCCAAATCCACGCTTCGTGAAGAAAATTTTGGCTGCGATCTGTCACGCCCTTGCTTATCTTCAATCGTGTGCAACACACTAATCACATCAACCACGCTCAAATCCGTCGTCGCATTCACGCCCACATTGTAGAAATCATCACCTTCAAATCCTGCTGACACACTCTCAAAAATATCCGAGCACTCAATGTCAAAAAAATTCAGTCGCAACCCGTCTATCGCCTGTGCCACATTGTGTCTGCGATTTTTGTTTGAGCCAATATTGATGTGAATATTAGCCACAACTACGCTCAATAATTACGCCCACGCCCTTAGCCCCTGTAATTGCCTCGCCTTTATTCAGCGTTAACTTCACTTTTTCTACGCCAAATTCATTGATAATAATTTGCGTAATTTTCTCTGCCAAAGTTTCCACTAATTGAAATTCACTATTTTGCACAAAATCAATCAAGCGTTTAGAGACCGCCTTATAATCAAGCGTTTGGTCAATATGGTCCGTCTCACTCGCCGCTTTAATATCCGCCGACATTTCAATATCCAACACAATATCTTGGCGAATTTTACGCTCCCAATCGTAAATACCAATCACGCAATCAATCTTTAAACCTTGTATAAATACAATATCCATAGTAACATTTAATTTTTTTCGTTAAATAAGGGTGCTATGTTACCTATTTTGATTATTATCGGTTACCTAATCGGCTCAATTTCCAGTGCAATTTTAGTCTGCAAAGCCTTCGGACTCCCCGACCCTCGCACTCAAGGCTCAAACAACCCTGGTGCAACCAATGTTCTACGCATCGGTGGCAAAAAAGCTGCTGCCATCACCCTTATCGGTGACGGTACAAAAGGTGCTATCCCTGTTCTCATTGCGCATTATTTTGGTGTTGATTTATTCACATTAACCTTGGTGGCGTTGGCCGCATTTTTAGGTCATGTCTACCCAATTTTCTTTAACTTTAAAGGGGGAAAAGGTGTGGCAACACTTTTAGGTGCTTTATTCGCACTCAATTATTTAGTTGGCCTAAGTTTTGTATTTATTTGGGTTTTTGTTGCCAAAGTATTAAAAATTTCATCATTATCTGCACTCATTGCTACTATATTGATGCCCATAATTTTTTACCTTTTAAGTCAAGATTTAAATGCTACTTATATCATTACGCTTATCTGCATTTGGGTTTTTTATACTCACAGAGGAAATATTCAAAGACTGCTTCATAATAAAGAAGAGAAAATCAATTAGAGACCTTTGCATAATGTAGAGATGATTAACAAAATAACAAATTTTATGTATTGAGATTTTTTTAAATCTGCTCCAGAAGAACTGCAACTATAGCCATTTCCCAGGGAGGGTAAGTGCCTCAAGTTTTAACATTGACACCTTTTTTAAGCAAATAAAGCGATAACATTGTCAGCACAAAAATCATCACTATTAGCACAAAAATTGAAGTGAAAAAATTAGTAGTGCTGGTACCTAAAAATCCCAATCTAAAACTATCCACCATGTAATAAATCGGGTTAAATTGACTAACACTTTGCCAAAATTCAGGCAAGATTTCAACGCTATAAAACATCCCTCCAAGATAAGTCATTGGCATCAGAATAAAAGTAGGAACGATAGAAATATCATCAAAAGACTGGGCAAATATTGCGTTAATAAAACCTGCTAAAGAAAATAAAATGGCTGTTAATAGAAAGGTAATAAGTGTGACTGGTAAAGAATAAATTTGAAAATCTATAAAGAGTGAAACTGCAATAAACACCCCAATACCCACAAAAAAACCTCGTGCCACACCACCCGAAATATAACCCAATAAAATTACCCAATACGGCACAGGAGAAACCAACATTTCCTCAATGCTGTGATTAAATTTTGCCAAAAAAAACGAAGAAACCGTATTGGCATAAGAGTTCTGGATAACCGTCATTAAAATAATACCAGGGATGATAAATTGCAAATAACCCACACCCTGCATTTGCCCAATTCTCTCACCCATCAAACCGCCAAAAATCAATAAATAGAGCGAAGTGGTAATAATGGGCGGGAATATTGTTTGCACCCAAATCCGAGAAAATCGCAGAATTTCTTTGATAACAATGGTTTTATATTGAACCCACATAATTATTTATTCACCAAATTTAAAAATAAAGTTTCCAAGCGATTTTGTGCACTCCTTACATGAGTAATTTCGATATCGTTCTGAGCCAATGTTTGCAATACCTGGGTAATGCCGATACCTGATTCCACCGATGCTTCCAATGAATATTCATCTAATTGTGTGATTGAAAATTCTAATTCAGCTGGGATGTTGATTAGTTTCTTCGCGCTTTCTAAAATCAAAACTTGTTGCGATACTTGCGCCAATAATTGCCTCATACTCGTCTGTTCAACGATTTTTCCATCATTGACAATGGCAATATTACGACATAAAGACTCTGCCTCTTCTAAATAATGCGTAGTCAAAATAATCGTCATTCCATCTTTATTAAGTTCTTTCAGAAACTGCCACATTGAACGACGGATTTCCACATCCACCCCCGCACTTGGTTCATCCAAGATCAGAATTTTAGGCTTATGAACAAGTGCCCTTGCCAACATTAAACGCCTTTTCATCCCGCCTGAAAGTGACTTTGCCATATCATGGCGTTTATCCCACAGTTCTACGCGCTTTAACAATGCTTTGGCATTTTTTCGTGCTTGATTGCGTTCAATTCCGTGATAACCCGCTTGGTTAATCAAAATTTCTTCAATCGGTTCAAATGGATTAAAATTAAACTCCTGTGGCATCAAACCAATCAAACTTTTTACCTTTGCAACATTCTTAGATTGTTCTAAACCCAGCACACTAATGTTACCCGCTGTTTTTTCTAACAATCCACAAATAATCCCAATCATCGTGGTTTTCCCTGCACCATTACTGCCCAATAGAGCAAAAAAATCACCTTCTGCCACCGATAAATTTATCCCTTTCAAGGCGTGAAAATCATTGGCATAGGTTTTGGTTAACGATTGAATTTTGAGTGCTTTTGACATGGGCAGATATTATCCACTTTTAATACGCTATCAGTGATATTTATGCGATAATGACCCACTTTATAATTACACTGTGTCCTATGTCCGAAATTAAAAATGTACCATTACCTGATATTGGCGACTTTGATGAAGTTGAAGTCATTGAGATTTTAGTCGCTGTTGGCGACACAGTTGCAGAAGATGATGGCATAATAACGCTTGAAAGCGATAAGGCTTCAATGGAAATCCCCGCCCCTTTTGCAGGAGTTATTGCTGAAATCAAAGTAACATTAGGCGATAAAATTAAACAAGATGACATCATTTTATCCATCAAAAGTGTAGGAAATGATGCGGAAATTGTCGAAGAAGTAGCGAAGGTAGTTAGTGCAGAACCCAAAATACTACCCGTCGTTGTGCCAGATATTGGTGATTTTGACGAAGTTGAAGTCATCGAAATCTTGGTGAATGCAGGTGATGTATTATCCGAAGAAGATGGCATTATCACCCTTGAAAGCGATAAAGCCTCAATGGAAATCCCAACCCCCCTAGCAGGTAAAGTTATTGATATTAATGTTGCTTTGGGTGACAAAGTTAAATTAGGCGATTTAATTCTTAATATTAAAAGCACCAGCGTTGAAGCCGTAGTAACAAAAGACACCGCGCCAAAACCAACCGCTGCTCCCGCACCAAAACCTACAAACACACCAGCACCACAAACTCTAGACCAATCAGTATCAACGACCCCCAAAGGAGACTCTCACGCCTCCCCTTCTATCCGCAAATTGGCACGAGAACTCGGCGTTGATTTATCCAATGTTACTGGCACAGGACAAAAAAGTAGAATACTAGACACTGACCTTAAAGGCTATGTAAAACAAATCATCACCTCAGGCGGTACAGGCGGATTGCCTAAAACCCCAGTGATTGACTTCTCTAAATTTGGACTGCTAGAGATTCAACCTCTTACAAGAATCAACAAACTTTCAGGCAAACATTTAACCGCCTGCTGGCTCAATATCCCTCATGTTACTCAGTTTGACGAAGTCAATATCGACAAAATGGAAACCTATCGACAAGAACAAAAAGCTAACGGCGTTAAATTAACCCCTTTAGTATTCATTATGAAAGGGGTAGTGCAAGCCTTACAAGCACATCCACGCTTTAATGCCTCATTAGATGAGTCGGGTGAAAACTTAATCATCAAAAAATACTTCAATCTCGGTATCGCCATGGATACGCCAAATGGCTTAGTCGTCCCCGTCATCAAAGATGTTGAACAAAAATCCTTACTTGAACTTGCCACAGAATTAGCACAAACTTCCGCCAAAGCCCGAAATGGCAAACTCAGCCCTAAAGATATGCAAGGCGCAGGTTTTACCATTTCCAGTCTTGGCGGCATCGGTGGCACCCAATTCACCCCCATTGTCAACGCCCCAGAAGTTGCCATTTTAGGCGTATCTCGTTCATTCAACAAACCAAGTTGGAACGGCAAAAACTTCGTGCCAGAATTAACCCTGCCACTTGCCTTGTCTTATGACCACCGAGTGATTGACGGTGCACAAGGTGGTCGTTTTATGGCAGAACTTAACAACATCTTAAGCGAGGCAAATTATGATTAAAACACAAGTGGTCGTTATCGGCTCTGGCCCTGGTGGTTACACTGCTGCCTTTCGTGCTGCAGATTTAGGCAAAAAAGTTGTCCTGATTGAACGCTATGAAAACCTCGGCGGTGTATGCTTAAATGTCGGCTGCATCCCTTCAAAAGCACTACTACACACCGCAGAAATCATTAATGAAGCCGCACAGGCACAACACCTTGGCATCACTTTTAACGAGCCAGAAATTGACATTGACGCTGTGCGACAAAATAAAGACGATGTGGTGAGTAAATTAACAGGTGGCATCAAAGCCCTAGCAAAAGCAAGAGGTGTGCAAGTTGTTACTGGTTATGGCAAATTTATCTCCAATACCCAAATCAAAATTGCAGACACCGATGAAATTATCGAATTTGAACACGCTATTATTGCCGCTGGCTCACGCGTTACTAAAATCCCAGCCTTCCCATTTGATGACTCGCGCGTTATGGATTCAACCGATGCCTTAGACTTAGAAAATGTGCCAAAACGCCTGCTCATCGTCGGCGGCGGCATTATCGGCTTAGAAATGGCAACTGTATATGACGCACTCGGTAGTGAAATCACCGTAGTTGAATTAGCCGATCAACTTATTGCCGCTGCCGATAAAGACATTGTTAATCCATTATTCAGACGCATTAACAAACAATACGCCAATATTTTCCTAAACACCAAAGTCATTAGTATGGACGCACAAACTGACGGCATCAAAGTCGGCTTTGAAGGCAAAAATGCCCCCAGTATTGACACTTTTGATAAAGTTTTAGTCTCTATTGGACGCTCGCCTAATGGCAAACGCATTGACTGCGAAAAAGCAGGTGTGAATGTTGATGACTGGGGTTTTATCAAAGTCGATAAACAAATGAAAACCAACATCCAAAACATCTACGCCATCGGCGACATCGTCGGACAACCCATGCTCGCCCACAAAGCCGTGCATGAAGCCAAAGTCGCCGCCGAAGTTATCTGCGGACACAAATCAGGTTTTGACGCTTTAACCATCCCCTCTGTCGCCTACACCGACCCCGAAGTCGCTTGGACAGGCAAAACTGAAAAACAACTCAAAGCCGAAGGCATCGAATACCAAGTTGGCAAATTCCCTTGGGCAGCCTCAGGCAGAAGCCTCAGCATCTCTCGAGACGAAGGCGTTTCAAAAGCCCTATTCGATAAAAAAACCCACCGCATTATCGGCATGGGCATCTGCGGCACCAACGCTGGCGAGTTAATTGCCGAGCCAACCTTAGCCATCGAAATGGGCTGCACAATGAGCGACATCGCCCTCACCATCCACGCCCACCCCACCCTCAGCGAAACCACCGCCTTCGCCGTGGAAATGGCAGAAGGTACTATTACCGACCTGCTGCCGCCAAAGAAAAGATAATAATGGCTGAAAAAATCACAACTGTTTGAAGATTTTAAAATCTGCTGTCATTTTGAGACCTTTGCATAAATATGAATAATCATCAAAACGCCATCTTTCATCAAATTACAAACTTTTTAAAAACACCCTTAGCCCTGCTAGGAGTGGATTTAAAAAATTTCCAATTTAATAAAATCTGTCATTTTGCTAATCATCCCTATTTATGCAAAGGTCTCATTTTGATAAAAAACAAGAAAAATGGTTTTTCTTAGTTATTGATATTGTCACAGTTTTGACCGAACAGCACGATTATAAAAAGCTAAAAAAAATTATTGAAATGTTTTAAAACACAGTCTATCAAAGGAAAATTTTCAATTTCTTGCAAACTGTAAGCAACTGAAATTACCAGCCACTATTTTTTACTTTTTAAGGTCTTTATTTATCCCAGTATTTAGTTTCAATACTATGACCTAAGTCTGCCTCAATCAACCGTGAACGCACTTTAAGTAACTTCTCAATCAATGCAGGTTCAGCCTGTTCATAAGCCTCTGCATCAGGCACACGCTTGACAACAACGCCTAATAATTCAGTGATGGCATTGCCAATTGAATTTTGCGAGATGGTAACAATTAACCGACCTTGATCATCACGATAGATAAGTTGTTTAAAGGCGGGTTGCCATCGAATGTCTGAGGCATATTTTGCGTCGCTTAGACATTTATCACGCACTTGTTTGGCGGCAGATAAAAAATCATTATTAAACAACAGTGTTTTTTCGATTTCTTTGGCGAAGTAAGCATTTTTTGGCACACCTGAATTTCTGCTAGACACTTGTGCAAAAAAAGTGCGGTAAAAATCTAAAAAGCCTTTAAGAATTTGATCGTATTCGTGCCAAAAACCGATGTTTTTTAAACTCTCAATACCGCCCTGTATTTCCCAACTGGTTAAACCTTGTGGATAGCCAGTGAGTGAAAGACTGGATGATTCTCCGACCACGGGCTTAAGGATTTCAAGGTCTAGTGAGGACAAAAATTCCACATACACATCTTTCATATAAGCCGCAAAGACAGAATGTTGTCCACCATCGGTTAAGTTAGGATTGTTGGCATCAGTTAATTTAGCGTCTTTGAGTTGTTGCTTATCAAATACGATAAAATGGTTGTGTAGCATACGAATACTCGGCACACCCGGTGAAGTGATTGGCCAAGTAGAATCCAACGATGCTTCACCAGCCAAAATAAGATGCTTGGCTGGATCAGGATATTGTTCCAACATAAAGCCAATGATAATTTGGTTCATACGATTCCAAACATTCTTGACATTATCAGGCACTTGGGTGCGTCTAACGGGTCTGCCCAATGGGTTTAGAATTTTTTGCGATGTGTTATAAATGATAGAACAATCAAACTCGTTTGAATGCCCTAACGCTTTTCTATAAAGCAATAAATCCTCATCATTGGTGAGCAGACCGTTATTGTCGGCTAAATCGGCTAAATTTTCCGGTGAATTAAAAAACTCATTCGGTTTCATTCCCTCAGGCACTTCTAATGGGATGGGGCGGAAAGGGGTGTTAATTTCTCTTGGACCAGTTGGCATATTTTTCTCTCTTTAGAGGCTTTTGCATAAATAGAAATGATTAGCAAAATGACAGATTTTATTAAATTGGGAATTTTTTAAATTCACTCCTAGTAGGGCTAAGGGTGTTTTTAAAAGATTTTCAATTTGATGAAAGATGGCGTTTTGATGATTATTCCTATTTATGCAAAGGTCTCTTTATATTAATAAAAAGGGTCTATGTTACTTATGCAACATAGACCCCCTTAAATTTTGCGTTAAAAATTAAACTTCAAAAGTCGGTAATTTTTTCGCAACCATTGCTTTTTTCATTACCACATAATCTGGTAAACCATTCTTGTATGGTGGATAGTCTTCCCCCTCAATTAGTGGCTGTAAATACTCACGACAGGCATCAGTAATACCAAAACCGTCCTTAGTAATGTAATCCATTGGCATCATTTTCTCAACATTAGCGATGTCTTTCAACTCACCCATACCAATTTCCCAAGTATATGGGTTGTTTGAGGTGCGAATAATGGCAGGCATGACAGAGTTTTTACCTTCCATTGCCAAGTTAACCGCCGCTTCGCCTAATGCGTATGCTTGTTCAACATCGGACTTAGACGCCAAATGACGCGCTGCACGCTGTAAATAGTCTGCAACAGCCCAGTGATATTTGTAACCCAAAGCGTCTTTAATTAAGTTAGCAACAACGGGTGCTGCGCCGCCAAGTTGTGCGTGACCAAAGTCATCACGCGTGCCTTGTTCGGCAAGGAAACGACCATCTGGCCATTGTGTGCCTTCAGACACTACGATTGTGCAGTAGCCAAATTCTTTAACATTGGCATCAACCTTAGCAAGGAATGCCTTTTCATCAAATTCAATTTCTGGAAATAAAATCACTACCGGAATTGAATCATCAACCAAACCACCTGCTGCTGCAATCCAACCTGCATGACGACCCATCACTTCTAAAACGAAAATTTTAGTCGAAGTGGCAGCCATTGATGCAACATCAAAACTGGCTTCCATCGTGGAAACTGCAATGTATTTTGCCACCGAACCAAAACCTGGGCAATTGTCCGTTACTGGCAAATCATTATCAACCGTTTTAGGCACATGAATTGCTTGGATGGGGTAACCCATAGACTCCGATAATTGTGAAACTTTCAAACAAGTGTCAGCAGAATCACCCCCCCCATTGTAAAAGAAATAACCAATGTCGTGTGCTTTAAACACTTCAATCAATCTTTCGTATTCTGCCTTATTTGCCTCTAAAGATTTCATCTTATAACGACAAGAACCAAAACCACCCGAAGGCGTGTGCTTCAACGCAGAAATATCCGCATCAGATTCTTTAGAAGTATCAATTAAATTTTCCATTAAAGCACCAATAATGCCATTTTGACCTGCGTAAACCGTGCCGATTTTGTCCGGAAATTTGCGTGCAGTTTCAATAACACCACAAGCCGAAGCGTTGATTACGGCTGTTACACCACCAGATTGTGCATAAAAAGCATTTTTCATTAGTTATATTCCTTTAATTTAAAAAAAAGATAATTATACAGTGCAGGCATATGAATTATTAATGAAAATTACACCCTAATCCAAAAGTAGAGATTGCAAAGATAGTGCTATCCCTTACCTCATCTGTGTTTGCAAAAAAATATTAGTCCCACCCATAGGTTCGACAACTATTTTTTATCAATTCAAACGGAGCAAGTGCTAACCCCAACACTCCCTGCACGCCGCTCAATAAAGCCATCCAACACCCAGCCACACTTATTCGTAGTTTTTTATCTCTAAGAGACCTTTGCATAAATATGAATAATCATCAAAACGCCATCTTTCATCAAATTACAAACTTTTTAAAAACACCCTTAGCCCTGCTAGGAGTGGATTTAAAAAATTCCCAATTTAATAAAATCTGTCATTTTGCTAATCATCCCTATTTATGCAAAGGTCTCTCTAACACTAAAATAATAACCCTTATTCCCAAAAGTAACATCTACCGCAATATTTCTAACATCCACCGCAAAACTTTTAAAAACCATCGCAAAACTTCTGCCACCCATCCCAAAACTTTGGTATAAAAAGCAATGGATTTGTCCATATCCCCGACGCGTAACATTGTATGCAAAGGTCTCTAGGGTAAAGAAATAATGAATAAATTACACTCTGACCCTAATTATTCTAATTATTCTCTGCATTCAGATCAAGGTTCTACTTACAGGGCTTATGAGTATTTAGCATTATTTAAAGCAAATAACATTACCCAAAGCATGAGTAGAAAAGGAGAATACTATGATAATGCAGTCGCTGAGAGCTTTTTTAATACACTCAAAACCGAGCTAGTCAATCAACAAACCTACCAAACCAGAGCGCAAGCAACAAGTGCAATCTTTGAATATATTGAAGTGTTTTACAACAAGATTAGACGACATTCAACGATTGGTTATTATTCACCCAATGATTATGAACAAGCGTTTTATAAGGAGAATTACCCAACTTAACAAAAGCCTTTTAGGCTTAAGTTGGGTTGGCTTCGCCAATTTGGGGGGCAAGCCCCCAAACCCCATTGTTCAATCAAAAAGAACAAGGGTATAATTTATTGAAGTGGTGTCCAGTCAAGTGGGGGAATCGCATTCTGACCCCTTTGATTAATTTGTTAGGTAGTTGATAATTTATTGGTATCGTATTGCAGGCTAGGGTTTGTTTTGTATACTAACTGTTCTAATAAAACTGTAACCAGCATAAAACTGCCTTGTAGTGTAATACGACTTAATGCATCGATAATATCAATGTATGAATGCTTTGATAATTCGATAGGGTTTTGTATACTTTCTTGTCCATTTTGTACTGTTGCGTTGTTCAGCATTGTAGTAACGATATGAAATGCAATAATTGCACTTCCGTTATTTGCTATTTTTTTAAGTTTATCCGACATTGAGCATTCAAAGTTTTCTACTACTTGCTCGCCAACAAATTCACATAAGAAAGCAGCTGATTTTTTAAAAACATTTGCATTGTTTGCACCATTAATACATGGAAAGTCAGTGTGAATTCTTTTTATCATATAAAATAACTTATCTTCATTAACTACAATTTCTGCAGAATTTTCTTTGGCAAAACTATCAACTAACGCCATAATTTCACAATAGTCTATAGTTTCATTGTCTGAAAATATCATTTTTTTACCTCAAAAAAAGCACCTAAAAGGCGCTTTTTTTATAATTTATAACAAGTTAATCATTCATTATCGCAAAAGTACTTTTTGCAGATTTAACACCAATATCATGCAATGCCTCTAAATCGCTAATACTATTGATTTGTTTAAAGTCGCCTTTTGAATTAATATTGGAAAATGAATAACTATCAATTTTAACAGTTCGTTTGGCGTCATTAATACTGGTTGCCGCACGCAAGACATTATCAAATTCTATACTCGATTTAGTTATTTTCATTAGTTTTTCTCCAACAGTTAATTAATATGCACCAACTACTCAAGTGCAATAAGTATAAATTATATACTATAAAAGGCATTTTACAAATATCTTTTTATATACATGTTTTGTACATGTTTATATTTTTAACACCTAACGCCTGAATTCACCTGGCGCATAAGCGGCCTAGTGGAATGATTTGTTAGGTTTTTTATCTTCATAAATTATTGTTTTTTGAAACTCCCCCAATAAACTGGACACTAAATTTTAACATTTAGGAGTCCAAAATGACAAGAAAATACACAGCAAAATAAATGGGGACATAAATGGAGACACATAAATGGGGACACATTGCGGTTCCCCCACTTGACTGGACATACATAAATGGGGACAGGCTACTTTTATCATAGTTTTTTCTTATTTTTTGGTCTTCCTCTAGCCTTTAGAGTTGACAGCAAACCATGCTTCTTTGCCATTTTTATAACCCAGTTTTCATTGCCAAGTGGTGCTTGTCTATTAATACTGTTTCTGATTTTATCTATTTCTTTTTGAGTTTGTGGCGTATTGACATATTCCACCCAGTTATCTAGTTCTCCATAAGGCTTGTTCAATATCTTTCTATTTCTAAAAACTCTTTCTGATAATGACCCGTATTGCCAATCTTGTGCTGTTTTGCTTAAATCAGCCCTTAACGCATTAGCCTCTATATAGCGCATCAAAGTTAGATAATAACTGTCTTTTTCAACAATAAAACTTTTAAATCTACCTTGCCAAATATGTCCTGAGGTTTTGTTTTTCTTATGATAATAACGCACATGAGAAGTCATCACCCATTGCATAAATTTACTCAGACTATTTTCACCTTGTGGTACAAGTAATAAATGAAAGTGATTAGGCATTAGACAATAGGCGTGTAACTCAATATTCTCTCTTTCTAGCCCTGTTTTTAATAATTTTAGGAAAAACTCGTAATCATCCTCATCATCAAAAACTTGCATACGCATATTTCCTCTATTGATAATATGATAGATTCCGCCTTGGGTTTGACCTCTTGGTATGCGTGGCATTTTAGTGTTGGGGTAAAAGTGGGGAATTATATCATAAAAAGTAGCCTGTCCCCATTATTTTTAAAAGTGGGGAATTATATCATAAAAAGTAGCCTGTCCCCATTATTTTGTTCTGGTTGGTCAATGGGCAAGAATAATGACACAGTGCTCGTAATTGACGCTCTGAGCATGGCAATCAAAAACAAGCCAAGACAACAGCAAGTATTACTGCATTCAGATCAAGGTTCTACTTACAGGGCTTATGAGTATTTAGCATTATTTAAAGCAAATAACATTACCCAAAGCATGAGTAGAAAAGGAGAATACTATGATAATGAATAAATGGGGACAATGAATAAATGGGGAAATAAATGGGGACAGAAATAAATGGCATAAATGGGGACAGGCTACTTTTATCATAGTTTTTTCTTATTTTTTGGTCTTCCTCTAGCCTTTAGAGTTGACAGCAAACCATGCTTCTTTGCCATTTTTATAACCCAGTTTTCATTGCCAAGTGGTGCTTGTCTATTAATACTGTTTCTGATTTTATCTATTTCTTTTTGAGTTTGTGGCGTATTGACATATTCCACCCAGTTATCTAGTTCTCCATAAGGCTTGTTCAATATCTTTCTATTTCTAAAAACTCTTTCTGATAATGACCCGTATTGCCAATCTTGTGCTGTTTTGCTTAAATCAGCCCTTAATGCATTAGCCTCTATATAGCGCATCAAAGTTAGATAATAACTGTCTTTTTCAACAATAAAACTTTTAAATCTACCTTGCCAAATATGTCCTGAAGTTTTGTTTTTATTATGATAATAACGCACATGAGAAGTCATCACCCATTGCATAAATTTACTCAGACTATTTTCACCTTGTGGTACAAGTAATAAATGAAAGTGATTAGGCATCAGGCAATAGGCGTGTAACTCAATATTCTCTCTTTCTAGCCCTGTTTTTAATAATTTTAGGAAAAACTCGTAATCATCCTCATCATCAAAAACTTGCATACGCATATTTCCTCTATTGATAATATGATAGATTCCGCCTTGGGTTTGACCTCTTGGTATGCGTGGCATTTTAGTGTTGGGGTAAAAGTGGGGAATTATATCATAAAAAGTAGCCTGTCCCCATTATTTTAGTGTCATAAATATATTCACCAACTCCTCTTTCAAAGTCTTCGGCTTTATCCATGTAACCATCTACAGGGAATAAATGGGGGGGAATAAATGGGAAAATAAAAAATAAATGGGGACAGGCTACTTTTATCATAGTTTTTTCTTATTTTTTGGTCTTCCTCTAGCCTTTAGAGTTGACAGCAAACCATGCTTCTTTGCCATTTTTATAACCCAGTTTTCATTGCCAAGTGGTGCTTGTCTATTAATACTGTTTCTGATTTTATCTATTTCTTTTTGAGTTTGTGGCGTATTGACATATTCCACCCAGTTATCTAGTTCTCCATAAGGCTTGTTCAATATCTTTCTATTTCTAAAAACTCTTTCTGATAATGACCCGTATTGCCAATCTTGTGCTGTTTTGCTTAAGTCAGCCCTTAACGCATTAGCCTCTATATAGCGCATCAAAGTTAGATAATAACTGTCTTTTTCAACAATAAAACTTTTAAATCTACCTTGCCAAATATGTCCTGAGGTTTTGTTTTTCTTATGATAATAACGCACATGAGAAGTCATCACCCATTGCATAAATTTACTCAGACTATTTTCACCTTGTGGTACAAGTAATAAATGAAAGTGATTAGGCATTAGACAATAGGCGTGTAACTCAATATTCTCTCTTTCTAGCCCTGTTTTTAATAATTTTAGGAAAAACTCGTAATCATCCTCATCATCAAAAACTTGCATACGCATATTTCCTCTATTGATAATATGATAGATTCCGCCTTGGGTTTGACCTCTTGGTATGCGTGGCATTTTAGTGTTGGGGTAAAAGTGGGGAATTATATCATAAAAAGTAGCCTGTCCCCATTATTTTACAAAATAGTGTACTGAAATAGCTTGTTTGATTTTATCGAACACCTTTTTGACTGTCTGTATCGTAGCTAGTGTCATAAATATATTCACCAACTCCTCTTTCAAAGTCTTCGGCTTTATCCATGTAACCATCTACAGGGAATAAATGGGGGGAATAAATGGGAAAATAAAAAATAAATGGGGAAAATAAATGGGGACAGGCTACTTTTATCATAGTTTTTTCTTATTTTTTGGTCTTCCTCTAGCCTTTAGAGTTGACAGCAAACCATGCTTCTTTGCCATTTTTATAACCCAGTTTTCATTGCCAAGTGGTGCTTGTCTATTAATACTGTTTCTGATTTTATCTATTTCTTTTTGAGTTTGTGGCGTATTGACATATTCCACCCAGTTATCTAGTTCTCCATAAGGCTTGTTCAATATCTTTCTATTTCTAAAAACTCTTTCTGATAATGACCCGTATTGCCAATCTTGTGCTGTTTTGCTTAAATCAGCCCTTAACGCATTAGCCTCTATATAGCGCATCAAAGTTAGATAATAACTGTCTTTTTCAACAATAAAACTTTTAAATCTACCTTGCCAAATATGTCCTGAGGTTTTGTTTTTCTTATGATAATAACGCACATGAGAAGTCATCACCCATTGCATAAATTTACTCAGACTATTTTCACCTTGTGGTACAAGTAATAAATGAAAGTGATTAGGCATTAGACAATAGGCGTGTAACTCAATATTCTCTCTTTCTAGCCCTGTTTTTAATAATTTTAGGAAAAACTCGTAATCATCCTCATCATCAAAAACTTGCATACGCATATTTCCTCTATTGATAATATGATAGATTCCGCCTTGGGTTTGACCTCTTGGTATGCGTGGCATTTTAGTGTTGGGGTAAAAGTGGGGAATTATATCATAAAAAGTAGCCTGTCCCCATTATTTTTCCCAGTGCAGGCATATGAATTATTAATGAAAATTACACCCTAATCCAAAAGTAGAGATTGCAAAGATAGTGCTATCCCTTACCTCATCTGTGTTTGCAAAAAAATATTAGTCCCACCCATAGGTTCGACAACTATTTTTTATCAATTCAAACGGAGCAAGTGCTAACCCCAACACTCCCTGCACGCCGCTCAATAAAGCCATCCAACACCCAGCCACACTTATTCGTAGTTTTTTATCTCTAAGAGACCTTTGCATAAATATGAATAATCATCAAAACGCCATCTTTCATCAAATTACAAACTTTTTAAAAAC
Organism: Candidatus Thiodubiliella endoseptemdiera; assembly: GCF_964212635.1. Taxonomy (NCBI): domain Bacteria; kingdom Pseudomonadati; phylum Pseudomonadota; class Gammaproteobacteria; family Pseudothioglobaceae (SeqCode); genus Candidatus Thiodubiliella; species Candidatus Thiodubiliella endoseptemdiera. The sequence goes on along the minus strand of NZ_OZ156463.1, from coordinate 1,280,961 downwards.
ACCCTTAGCCCTGCTAGGAGTGGATTTAAAAAATTTCCAATTTAATAAAATCTGTCATTTTGCTAATCATCCCTATTTATGCAAAGGTCTCTCTAACACTAAAATAATAACCCTTATTCCTAAAAGTAACATCTACCGCAATATTTCTAACATCCACCGCAAAACTTTTAAAAACCATCGCAAAACTTCTGCCACCCATCCCAAAACTTTGGTATAAAAAGCAATGGATTTGTCCATATCCCCGACGCGTAACATTGTATGCAAAGGTCTCTAGGGTAAAGAAATAATGAATAAATTACACTCTGAAGCTCCCCCAATAAACTGGACACTAAATTTTAACATTTAGGAGTCCAAAATGACAAGAAAATACACAGCCTTCACCAAAGCCTTTAAACTAGAAACCCTAGCACTAGCAAATCAACCAAATACTTGCATTGCACAGCTTGCAAGAGATTTAGGTTTACGCAGAAACATGATCTACAAATGGAGGATTGAATTGAATCAAAAACAAGATAAAGCCTTTAAAAGAACCGCCGATACCGCCAACACAGCACATCACAAAGCAACACATTCGGCGTTATTAAAGCAAAACAAACAACTTGCAAAAGACCTTAAACTGGCTCAAATGGAGGTAGAAATCCTAAAAAAGGCTCAAGCCTTCTTCAAAGGTCAAAACAGTTAAGATTTAAGTTTATCGCCTCAGAGGCGATAAACTACCCAATCACTGTTTTGTGTCGCTGTATGCAGGTATCCAAGAGCGGATACTACTACTGGAAGCATACGCCACAAAGCCCTAGAAGTAGGCAGAACGATAAAATCGTATTACAAATCATTCAAGCCTTTAAAAATAGTAGGCAAACCTATGGTTCGCCTAGGATTTATCACGAACTAAAAGCCCAAGGCGTTAAGGTTAGCCTGAATAAAGTGGCGAGGCTGATGAACAAGAACAACATATATGCCCATTTTAGTATTCGCCATAAAAAGGCAAAAATACCTAGAAACAATATTAACTTTGCTAGTAATATACTGAACAGGGAATTTATTGCAACAACACCCAATAGCAAATGGGTAAGCGACACTACCTTTGTTTGGACGCAGCAAGGTTGGTTGTATTTAGCAACTGTGATTGATTTATACTCACGCAAAGTTGCTGGTTGGTCAATGGGCAAGAATAATGACACAGCGCTCGTAATTGACGCCCTGAGCATGGCAATCAAAAACAAGCCAAGACAACAGCAAGTATTACTGCATTCAGATCAAGGTTCTACTTACAGGGCTTATGAGTATTTAGCATTATTTAAAGCAAATAACATTACCCAAAGCATGAGTAGAAAAGGAGAATGCTATGATAATGCAGTTGCTGAGAGCTTCTTTAACACACTCAAAACCGAGCTAGTCAATCAACAAACCTGCCAAACCAGAGCACAAGCAACAAGTGCAATCTTTGAATATATTGAAGTGTTTTACAACAAGATTAGACGACATTCAACGATTGGTTATTATTCACCCAATGATTATGAACAAGCGTTTTATAAGGAGAATTACCCAACTTAACAAAAGCCTTTTAGGCTTAAGTTGGGTTGGCTTCGCTAATTTGGGGGCAAGCCCCCAAACCCCATTGTTCAATCAAAAAGAACAAGGGTATAATTTATTGAAGTGGTGTCCAGTCAAGTGGGGGAACCGCACTCTGACCCTAATTATTGTGTAATTATTGTGTTGTGTGTTGTAATTATTTATTGTTATGTGTTTACCCAACTATGGACTCACACTTTTCGGTAAAGAAATATGCTTGCCTGATGGTTTCTTCGAATACTTCGTCATATTCCCTTTTTGGAATACCGTGATATTCCTTTTCATATGGTTCCTTATAGTACTGATGAACTATTTTGTTTCTGAGAGAGTTGAACTTCTTGAAGTTGGTAAACTCTTCCGTGCTAATCTGGTTCAGTATTCGCAGTACTTTTAATGTATCATTTAAAGAGATAGTGTCTGATAAATCCCACGTTTCACTTTGCTCAGATTTGAAGTGAACACACCCCACAAGCATTAAAAAAGATCTTGCCTGATTTTCGAGCCAGCCATGTATTGCTTGGATAGCTTCAATATAGTAACCATCATCATGTGCCTTTTTTGCAAGTTCATCGGGCATCCCCTTAGGCTTTATATATTCCAATCGTGACTCCTTGACACATAACGCCTGAAATCACCTGATGCGTCAGTGGTCAGGTGGAATGATTTGTTAGATGGTTTTTATGGCTTGGAAATTTATGATTAAGCATTTGAAATGCAATAGTAATTAAGCCAAAAATAAACACAATAATTGCTGATATAAGTAAATATTCACCCATTTTATAATTCCTCCAATCTATCTAATTTTTTAAAAACTTTACGATTAATCAATACAATTATAGCAATAACTACAACTATAGTAATCCAGCATAAGACCAATATAACAGGCTTTGCTATTGCATAATTTTCCACAAGCCACGCTAATAATGAGATACATGTTGCCATTAAAATAGCGAATGCAACTTTATACCAACCTATCTCTTCTTTAATTCTGCTTTCTTCAGACATAGGTTGATTTTAACATATTTTCAAAATAGTGTACTGAAATAGCTTGTTTGATTTTATCGAACACCTTTTTGACTGTCTGAAATAAATGCAAAATAAATGGGGACAGGCTACTTTTATCATAGTTTTTTCTTATTTTTTGGTCTTCCTCTAGCCTTTAGAGTTGACAGCAAACCATGCTTCTTTGCCATTTTTATAACCCAGTTTTCATTGCCAAGTGGTGCTTGTCTATTAATACTGTTTCTGATTTTATCTATTTCTTTTTGAGTTTGTGGCGTATTGACATATTCCACCCAGTTATCTAGTTCTCCATAAGGCTTGTTCAATATCTTTCTATTTCTAAAAACTCTTTCTGATAATGACCCGTATTGCCAATCTTGTGCTGTTTTGCTTAAATCAGCCCTTAACGCATTAGCCTCTATATAGCGCATCAAAGTTAGATAATAACTGTCTTTTTCAACAATAAAACTTTTAAATCTACCTTGCCAAATATGTCCTGAAGTTTTGTTTTTCTTATGATAATAACGCACATGAGAAGTCATCACCCATTGCATAAATTTACTCAGACTATTTTCACCTTGTGGTACAAGTAATAAATGAAAGTGATTAGGCATTAGACAATAGACAATAGGCGTGTAACTCAATATTCTCTCTTTCTAGCCCTGTTTTTAATAATTTTAGGAAAAACTTGTAATCATCCTCATCATCAAAAACTTGCATACGCATATTTCCTCTATTGATAATATGATAGATTCCGCCTTGGGTTTGACCTCTTGGTATGCGTGGCATTTTAGTGTTGGGGTAAAAGTGGGGAATTATATCATAAAAAGTAGCCTGTCCCCATTATTTATTTTAAAAAGTAGCCTGTCCCCATTATTTATTTCATTTAATCACACTCTGACCCTAATTATTTTCCTCTGACCCTAATTATTTTCACATATTTCCTCGTTTCTACGCATAACGGCGTGGCAATAACCCGCCTAGTAATTTATTTAGAGTTTACTCTATTTTAAATTCTCTAGGTCGGGTTGATTGGCTTGTTAGACGCCGCAGGCGGATAACGAGTTAATCTACTATTGCCACGCCGTTAGATGCGACCGCCCTGCGGTCGCATCTAACGCCTGAAATCACCTGACGCGTCAGCGGTCAGGTAGAATGATTTGTTAGGTATTTTTACCATTTGAGACCTTTGCATAAATAGGGATGATTAGCAAAATGACAGATTTTATTAAATTGGAAATTTTTTAAATCCACTCCTAGCAGGGCTAAGGGTGTTTTTAAAAAGTTTGTAATTTGATGAAAGATGGCGTTTTGATGATTATTCATATTTATGCAAAGGTCTCCATTTAAATAAATTATTTTGAATTTAACTTTTCTAACTCTTGATTTATTTTTTTAGTTTCACTAATCAAAGCATCCAATTTATCTTTTGTACCAAAAATAGCAAATGGCAGTAAAAACCAAAGAATTGCTAAAACAACTAAAAACAATATTATTAAAACACCAAAACCGCCCAACATACCTTCCGTCATAAACACTCCTTTTATTATTGATACCTAACGGCGTGGCAATAACCCGCCTAGTAATTTATTTAGAGTTTACTCTATTTTAAATTCTCTAGGTCGGGTTGATTGGCTTGTTAGACGCCGCAGGCGGATAACGAGTTAATCTACTATTGCCACGCCGTTAGATGCGACCGCCCTGCGGTCGCATCTAACTATTATTATAAGGACATATTTCCCTATATTCCGATATTAAAAATAAAATCCTGTAAAAATGTTGTATTTTTACAACTCTATTGGTCTGAAACTAGCTTTTTACTTAATATACGATATTGAAAGTAAAAATATTTCTTACATGGCCTTAACTTGTTAATATTGACAGGTATTATAGCAAAAAAAAATAACGCCTATCGTCATAAAAATCGGGCATTATGTCATTTATACAAACAACCACATCAAGAGACCTTTGCATAAATATGAATAATCATCAAAACGCCATCTTTCATCAAATTACAAACTTTTTAAAAACACCCTTAGCCCTGCTAGGAGTGGATTTAAAAAATTTCCAATTTAATAAAATCTGTCATTTTGCTAATCATCCCTATTTATGCAAAGGTCTCATCAAATAATTTATTTGCACAAAATTTGTTGAATCTCTTGATATTGCTTGGCAGTTTTTTGCACGATATTTTCGGGTAGGGTTGGTGCAGGTGGGGTTTTATTCCAGCCTAGGGTTTCTAGATAATCACGCACAATTTGTTTGTCAAAACTTTTTGGACTAATACCTACTTGATAATCAGTTTTTGACCAAAAGCGTGAACTGTCAGGGGTTAGTACTTCGTCCATTAAGGTCAGTTTGTTTGCTTCGTCTAGGCCAAATTCAAACTTGGTGTCAGCAATGATAATGCCTCGTTCTAAGGCGTAGTCCGCTGCAAATTGATAGAGTGCTAAACTGGACTCTTTGATTTGTTGTGCTAAATTTTGTCCCACAAGTTGTACCGTTTGCTCAAAGTCAATATTTTGGTCGTGTTCACCAACAGCGGCTTTACTGGAGGGTGTGTAAAGTGTTTGTGGTAATTTTTCTGCCAGTTGCAGGTTTTTTGGTAGTTTAATGCCACAAACTGAGCCTGTTTGTTGGTAGTCTTTCCAGCCAGAGCCAATAATATAGCCTCGAACAATGGCTTCGATAGGAAGGGGCTTGAGTTTTTTGACAATGACTGCACGACCATCCACTTGCTCAATTTCTTCTGCTGTTAAAACACTATCAAGCGATTCGTGGGTTAATTGGTTGGCGATGATATGGTGGGTTTTTTCAAACCAAAAATTGGCAACTTCGGTTAGCACTTGTCCTTTACCCGAAATTGGATCGTCAAAAACCACATCGAAGGCACTTAGGCGGTCGGTGGTAACGATGAGCATACGCTTTTCGTCAATGTCGTAGATGTTACGAACTTTGCCTTTCTGGATAAGAGGCAGACTGAGCGAGGTTTTGAAAAGTGTTTTCATAGGCGTTATTTTAACCTAAATAGTAATTTCATTGTCTGTGGTAAAATTCAACCCGATGCATAATATCATAAAAATTTTTGGCTTAATTTTACTCTCGCAGTTGGCGATGGCTTCGCCGTTGAGTGATACCGCACTGAGATTGATTAAAACAGGTAATGAAATCAGATCTCCGAGTGTGGTGCTGAGTGGGCAGAGGTTGTTATTAAGAGGGATGTTTCAGTTTAATGATTTGGATGCGGTGTATGAATCGTCAAAGCAAACGCGTGCGGGTAATTCTTTAATGGGATATTCTCCACAGGCGACAACGGCAAATAAATTGTTGGAAAAATTGATAGTAAAAGGTTACGACCCTGCGATTTATGACGCAGCTTTGTATCTGCTTGATGGCGAGAGCGGGTTTGTGAAAGATGAGTTGATGGCGTTGAATTTATTCGAAGAATCTGTCAAAACTCGTGCTAATCCGCAGTCTGCTTTTGTGGCTGCAGTGATTAGGAATGAATCTTTGGTGGCAGGTTTCAAGGACAAACAACGCATTGATGAGTTAATTACTTTTGCGGTATTAAATCGTGTGGCAGGTGCACAGCAATATCAAACACATTATATTATCAATAGAGGCAGGTCTTTGCAGGTGAAAAATTGGCGTGATTGGTTAGAAAGCCAATAATTACAAACTACGCAAAATCGCTTTTGCCCTACTTTGAAAATGTTTTAAATCAGATTTAGATACTTTTTTCTGCTTGGGTAATCGCCAAGTGAGTGGATTTTTGCGTTTGCCTTTGTAGCGTAATTCGTAGTGTAGGTGTGGACCAGTTGAGCGTCCTGTTGAACCAACATAGCCGATGACTTTGCCTTTTTTTACCTTAGAGCCGACGCGTAATCCGCGGGCAAATTTAGCTAAATGGGCATAGGCGGTGACATAGTTTATGCCGTGTTTGATATAGACGGCATTGCCGAGTGCACCGATATATTTGCGGCGCTGGATGATACCATCTGCGGCAGCATAGACGGGAGTGTTTCTATTTGCTGAATAATCAACAGCTCGGTGAGGACGCCAGGTTTTTAAGATGGGGTGAAAGCGTTTTCTTTGGAATTTAGAACTGATGCGTTTGTATTTTAACGGTGCTCGTAAAAATGATGAATATAGGCTTTTGCCGTTGATGTCGTAATAATTAAGCTGCCCGAATTTATCAATGTAAGAAAAAACAGCGACGCGTTTTCTACCACTGATATAGATGATGGCACTCGGTGCAGTACCCCGATTGCCGATGATGATAAAACGGTCGCCTTTGCGTAAATCTTTGTTGAAGTCAATTTTCCACGAGAAAATACGAACAATATTGCTGACTGTTTTTTGACTGATGTGGGCTTTTTGTGCATCATAATTGAGTGAACGGGTGATATTAATCGTCACTCGTTCAAGGGCATTAGTGCTGCTAAAAAATAGAGTAGTAATTAAAAGTAGTAGATATTTACGCATAACTTTGGGCAATTATGCATGCCACTTCACGCGTTATTTTGTCATTGGCAACGGCATCTTCTAATGAAGTAATACGGCTGTGTGGCACGCTGTCTAAAGTGCGTTCAATAATCTCAGCGATATCTAAAAATCTGATTTTGTTGTTTAAAAAGTAATCAACTGCAACTTCGTTGGCAGCGTTGAGTGTACCCATGGCGTTACCGCCTTGTTTAAGCGCATCAAATGCTAATTTTAAACAAACAAATTTATCCAAATCAGGGGCATAAAATTCTAGTGGTGAATTATCCGCTAAGTTTAACGGTGCAACGCCAGAGGTGATTCTATCGGGGTAACTTAGTGCGTAAGCAATTACTGTGCGCATATCTGGATTGCCAAGTTGTGATAGGGTTGAACCATCGTTGTAATAGACAGATGAATGGATAATAGACTGTGGGTGCATTACTACATCGATATTTTCAGCGGGCAGATTGAACAAATAATGTGCTTCAATAAGTTCTAGACCTTTATTCATCATCGTGGCAGAATCTACTGAGATTTTACGCCCCATGCTCCAGTTTGGATGGGCGCAGGCTTGGTCAGGGGTGATGGTTTTTAATTGTTCAATGGGGGTGTGCAGGAAAGGCCCTCCGCTGGCGGTGAGTTGGATTTTACTTAACCCTGATTTGCCACTTTGTAAACATTGGAAGATGGCACAGTGTTCGGAATCCACGGGGATGAGTTCGGCGTTATTATCTGCTACTGCTTGCATAAATAAATCACCCGCTAATACCAAAGATTCTTTATTCGCCAACATAATGCGTTTTCCCGCCTTGACAGCGGCTAGGCTTGACGGCATACCTGCGCTACCCACAATCGCTGCCATGACATAATCGGTTTGGTCGTGGGCGGCGATGGTGTTGAGTGCATTGCTGCCGTGCAAAACTTCAATATTATTAACGACTTTGGATAATTTTTCAGCCGCCATTGCATCTGCCATTACCACAACCTTAGGCTGAAATTTCTCACACAATACTCTCATCTTTTGCCAGTTAGTATTAGCACTTAAGGCAAAAATATTGAATTTATCAGGGTGTAACGCTATCACCGCTAGCGTGCTATCGCCAATGGATCCAGTTGCGCCGAGAAGGGTGATGTTTTTCATTGTGTGTATTGGAGCAAGATTAATAGGCTGGTAAAAATGGGTGTGGCGGCTAGCATTCCATCTAATCTGTCAAACATTCCCCCATGTCCAGGGAGGATATTGCCAGAGTCTTTAACACCCGCTTCACGCTTGTAGATACTTTCATACAAATCGCCAATCACGGAAAAAATGCCAGTAACGAATCCCAGTATCAAAAAGCGCCAATCTAAATTATGGGTTATTAGCATCCATAAGCCCGTTATTATTAACACGCCCAGCAATCCGCCTATCACGCCTTCAACGGTTTTTCCACCACTCAGTTTGGGTGCAAGTTTGTGCTTGCCGAAGGTTTTGCCTGAAAAATAGGCAATACTGTCTGCACCCCAAACAATGAATAATAGTAATAAGACGGTGTCTTGATTGATTCCCTGTAATAGGGGTAAGAAAACCAGCGGTGCAATTAATAAAAACAAACTGATGGCTTGATTAAAGGTGTTGTTACTGGGTTTTTTATGGGGATAGTTAACGACTAAATATAAATTTTTAAGCCAAAATGCAATGCTGACGAATCCCAGTAAAATAAAATACGATTCTAATGCCAACACGGGTAAAAAGTTTTCAAAAATAGGTGGCATTAAAGCGAGTGTCATTATAAACCACGATAGCAATGCGGGTATTTTGCTGAGTTTGGTAAACTCAACTCCGATGATGACTGCCACTATTGCCACAGCGATTGCAAAGCCAGTAGGTGATTGAAAAATCAGCCATACAGTAACCAGTGCCAATACACTGCCCGTTAATATTCTTTTTACCAACTCACTCATTCCGCCCCCCATATCGTCTATCACGATGATTAAAACTTTCAATCGCCTTGTCTAATTCGCCCGTATCAAAATCAGGCCATAGCGTGTTGGTAAAGTATAACTCGCTATAAGCCACCTCCCATAATAAAAAATTACTGATGCGTTGCTCGCCACTACTGCGAATGAGTAAGTCAACTGTATTACCTTGTAATGCTAAATACGATGCAAAAGTTTGTTCATTCAGTTCATCAGCAGCCACTCCGTCAATAATCGCCTGTTTGCAAGCATTAACAATATCCCATTGCCCGCCGTAATTTGCCGCAATTATTAAAGTCAGACCAGTGTTGTTGGATAATAATATTTGAGCTTCGGTTGCCATTTTTTGCACATCAATTGGAAATAATGACATATCGCCGATAATTTTCAAACGCACATTGTATTTATTCAGTTTTTTAACCTCTTTTTTAAGCACACTTAAAAACAACTTAAATAGTAAGGTTACTTCTTCATCGGAACGATTTTTATTTTCACTGCTAAACGCAAATAGCGTCAGCGTTTCAACACCAATTTTGCCACAATACTTGACAATCGTCTTTACCGTGTCCACGCCTTTTTTATGTCCTGCAATTCGTGGCAACAGCCGTTTTTTTGCCCAACGACCGTTGCCGTCCATAATAATTGCGATGTGTTTAGGAATATTCATAAGGGGCAAATTATACCTATTTAACGATAGGTGGACTGTTGCAACAATCTTGTAGAAAGCAAGTTCATAGTTTATAATTTTGAGACCACTTAATTTTTAACAAAAGAGGATTTAAAAAAATGAGTTTAGCAAAAAGAATTATCCCCTGCCTTGATGTGCGTGATGGGCGTGTGGTCAAAGGCACTAAGTTCGTTGATATTAAAGATGCAGGTGACCCTGTTGAAGTGGCAAAACGCTATGACGATGAGGGGGCAGATGAGATTACTTTTTTGGATATTACTGCGTCTCATGAGGGCAGAGATACGACGGTGCATATGGTTGAGGCGATTGCCGCGCAAGTTTTTATTCCGTTAACAGTGGGCGGCGGTATTCGCAAATCAGCGGATGTTCGGGTGATGTTGAATGCAGGGGCAGACAAGGTGGCAGTGAATTCTGCGGCTATTCACAATCCTGATTTGATTGCTCAATTGAGTGAAGAATTTGGATCACAATGTATCGTTATTGCCATTGATGCAAAAAAAGTGACAGAGGGAAAATGGGAGATTTTCACCCATGGCGGGCGTAATACCACAGGCATTGATGCGGTTGAATGGGCGGTGAAAATGACTACAGGTGAAAATGGTGCAGGTGAGGTTTTACTCACTTCAATGGATTGTGATGGGGTTAAAACAGGATTTGATTTGGCACTGACAAAAGCAGTCTCTGATGCGGTAAGTGTGCCAGTCATTGCGTCGGGCGGTGTGGGTAATTTAGCCCATTTATCTGCTGGTATTTTGCAAGGGGGTGCTGATGCGGTATTGGCTGCCAGTATTTTTCATTTTGGTGAATATACGATAGCACAAGCCAAACAAGCGATGCGAGAAAATGGCATTGAAGTGAGGCTTTAGCGTATGATGTTGCACTTTATGCGTGGGAGATTTTTATGAATTCTAAGAAAGAATTATGGGTATTGTTGGCATCCTTTGTGTTACCAATTGCACTCGGTACGGCATTTTTTTATTGGAATCCAACTGCCTTTACTGGCACTACCGTCAATTATGGTGAGTTTGTTAATCCGATTATTACCACGGAAACAGAAGATGTGCGTTTTTCTAACGATACTCAAGGCAGTTTACAGGGGTTGTGGACGCTGGCTTATGCCACCAAAACTTGTGAGAGTGCTTGCACACAGGTATTAAAGGATATGAAAACCATTCGCATTTTGATGAATGAAGATATGCGTCGTATTCAAAGAATGTTGTTAATTAATGGTGCGACTGATGTGCAGGAAACGGGTCTTTTGATTGCCCATCCGAGTGCGACACTCAGTCAACAATTGGCTAAATTTCCCGATAATACTTTGTTTTTAATTGACCCGCTTGGTAATGTGATGTTGCATTATAATCCACAGGGTATCGTCATTAAACGCGTTATGAAAGACCTTGATCGTTTGTTTAAATACTCAAGGATTGGTTAATATGCCTTCACTTAGCGTTCTACTCGGACTGTGTAAACTCAAAGTAGTTGCTTTAATTTTGCTGACTGCAGTAGTGGGAATGTTTTTAGCGGTGCCTGCACCATATTTGCCGGATGCGATGTTGGTGATGACTGCCTCAGTGGGGATTTCAATGGCGTCTGCTTCAGCGGCGGTATTTAATCATATTGTTGATGAGCAAATTGATATCCAAATGGCACGCACTGACAAACGACCTTTGCCACAAGGCAAGGTGAGTCGCAATCAAGCGTTAGTTTGGGGGGTGTTTTTAGGGGTGATTGGTTTGGGTATTCTGCAGTTGTTTGTGAATACAATTACGATGGTACTAACCTTTCTCTCGTTGATTGGGTATGCAGTGGTTTATACAATGTATTTGAAACGGGCTACACCGCAAAATATTGTGATTGGTGGGGCAGCAGGGGCAGTGCCACCGATTTTAGGCTGGACGGCAATTTCAGGTACGCAAGGTATTGAATACGCATTTTTATTGTTTTTGATTGTGTTTATTTGGACGCCACCGCATTTTTGGGCATTGGCAATCTTTAGAGTGGAAGAATACAAAAAAGTGGATGTGCCGATGTTGCCAGTAACGCATGGCTTGGCTTATACTCGGTTGCAGATTTTGCTTTATACAATTTTGTTATTTTTAGTAACATTATTGCCTTATTTAGTGGGTATGTCGGGGTTAATTTATCTTGTTTCAGCCATTATTTTAGGGCTTATATTTTTGGGATATGCGATTAAAATTTACACCCATCCAGAGGACAATCGAATCGCTTGGCAGACATTTATGTTTTCGGTCAATTATTTAATGTTGTTGTTCATGGCATTATTAGTGGATCATTATTTTTTAATAACTTTATAAGGGCAATACTATGAAAGGATTAGGACAAGTATTTAAAGCAGTTACTTCAGCGATGATTGGTGTGGGTAAAAAAGAAAATCTGATTAAGGACTTTGAACGCACTGAAAAATCAGGTCCATGGCCTTATATTATTGTTGGCTTTATTATGACGATTATTTTTATCATGGCAGTGATTACTGTGGTAAAGTTGGTGCTACCTTAGGCGAGCGACTGGTCTGGCACTATTTGTGCAATCTATACTTTTGGATTAGAGTTTTATGTAGTAACGCTAAAACGCTCAGTAGTAATAACAGTGCCACGACATTATGTAGCGTTGCAATTGCCATTGGAATTGAGAACAATACATTGAATATGCCCAAAGTAACTTGCGTGGTTAATAAGCCACCAATCAGCACCAAGTTTGATTTTAGGTACGAGTAGTTTTTGCCAAAGGTATAAATTAATAGTCCAATAAATAGTGTTGTGACTAATGCACCAATGCGATGTAGCATTTGAATGCTAGCACGAGTCGCATTTTCTAATACGCCAAATTCATAGTCGTGTTCTGCACCAATCGGACCCCAATACAGTGCATTGACAAAATCCATTGTCGGCCACCAAGAACCTAAACAAGTTGGAAACTCTTCGCCACAAGCAAGTGCTGCATAATTAGTAGAAGTCCAACCGCCCAAAATAATTTGCAAACTTAATATTAGTAAAGTTGCTATTAATAATACTTTGTGTCTTTTTAAGATATGTTGGTAGATAATCGGCGGATTGCCCTGATTAAGTAACATCCATGTGAGCAATACTGTGGTGGCAAATCCGCCGACAAGATGTGTGGTAACAATACCAGGATGTACCATTAGCGTTACTGTCCACATACCAAAAGCCCCCTGCAACATCACAAAAAAAGCAGTAAATCCAGGCAATCCAAGTGATTGACGGTATTTGGTTTTACCTTTGACGACTAAAAAGAACAGGGCAAAAATTGCCAGCCCTAATAAAGAGGCGACATAACGATGTACCATTTCTTTCCAACCTTTGGCGGCTTCAAGCGGGCGTTCGTAGCCCTCAAATTTTGTGCCATCAGCGTGGTCAGGAACAGTGAGTTGTCCGTAGCAAGTTGGCCAATCAGGGCAACCCAATCCTGCATCACCAAGCCGTGTGTAAGCACCTAGAATAACGACAATAAGGGCAAGTACAATGGATATTTTTAGTAGTTTTTTAAACATGGTGACATATTATACGAGACCTTTGCATAAATAGGGATGATTAGCAAAATGACAGATTTTATTAAATTGGAAATTTTTTAAATCCACTCCTAGCAGAGCTAAGGGTGTTTTTAAAAAGTTTGTAATTTGATGAAAGATGGCGTTTTGATGATTATTCATATTTATGCAAAGGTCTCTATACATATAACTTAGAGAATTAAAAACTTCAGTACAATTTGGGGATACTTGTTAATAAAATTTTTAATTTTATTAACATAAGTTATTTTTAATTTTATTAACATAAGTTAATAAAGGTAGTATAATCCTCAGGAATTAGTTCAAAGATAGAAAATGTAAATTTGACAAAACCCTTACTGCTACAGCATTTCAAAAAATATTGCCATAAAGTTTAAATTTTTGAAAGCACTATGACAGCAAGGCTTAAATCATATTCACTTGTTTTACTTTTGAATCGAGATAACAGTTTTCGATATGTATATGCATATTAAGAATGGGGAGATATTTTTTTATTTTGGAGGGTGTATGAAAAGATTAACAAGGCTTTTAAGTATTATGGTTGTGATGATGTCAACCAGTGTATTTGCCGAGTATGAGTTTAATATGACTGAGGGTGTTACTTCAGTCAGTCATGGTATTTATGGTTTACATATGATGGTATTTTTGGTATCTGTGGTAATCGCAATCGTCGTATTTGGTGCAATGATTTATTCGTTGATTATGCACAGAAAATCAAAAGGTGCCGTTGCAGCCAACTTTCACGAAAGCACTAAGGCAGAACTTATATGGACGGTTGTTCCAATAATTATTTTAATTAGTATGGCAATTCCAGCCTCTAAAGTGTTGATTGATTTGGAGGATACGACCAAGGCTGAAATGAGTATTAAAATCACAGGTCATCAATGGAAATGGCAATATGACTACCCCAAAGAAGGCATTAGTTTTTTCTCAAATTTGGCACAAAGTTCCAGAGAGGTTATTCGTGGAACAGACGCAGAGCGTGAAAATGCCGAACACTACTTATTAAATGTAGATAAGCGTTTGGTATTACCAGTAGATACCTCAATTCGCTTCTTAATCACTTCAAATGATGTTATCCATAACTGGTGGGTTTCTGATTTTGGCGTTAAACAAGATGCGAACCCAGGTTTTATTAATGATGCGTGGGCTAAGATTGACAAAATTGGCACTTACCGTGGACAATGTGCCGAGCTTTGTGGTAAAGACCATGGGTTTATGCCGATTGTGGTTGATGTGGTTTCTAAAGCAGATTATAAGCAATGGGTAGCTAAACAACAAGCAGCAGCGAAAGCGGCAATAGCAAGTGCAACTAAGACATGGTCTAAGGCTGACTTGATGGCCAAAGGTAAAAATGTGTATAACACTAACTGTGCTGCTTGCCATAAGGCAGACGGTTCAGGTACACCTCCTGTGTTTCCTGCAATGAAAGGCTCAACAATTGCTAATGGTCCAGCGGCTGCACACATTAACATTGTTTTAAATGGTAAGGCAGTAATGCCGCAGTTTAAAGCATTAGGCGATAGCGACCTTGCGGCAGTAATGACTTATGAAAGAAATGCCTTTGGCAATACAGGTAGCGTTATTCAGCCTACCGATGTTAAATCTGCACGCTAATCAAAGAAATTAAAGGAGAAAAAATATGACGACAATAACACACGACGATCACCATCACGGACCTGAAAAAGGCTTAATGAGATGGGTCAAGACAACGAACCATAAAGACATTGGTTCGCTTTATATGTGGTTCGCTTTCACTATGTTACTAATAGGCGGTGCATTTGCAATGGGTATTCGTGCTGAATTATTACAGCCAGGGTTGCAATTGATGGAACCACAGTTTTTTAATCAATTGACGACTATGCACGGGCTAATTATGGTGTTTGGTGCGATTATGCCAGCATTTGTTGGCTTGGGCAACTGGTTGATACCAATGATGATTGGTGCACCTGATATGGCGTTGCCACGAATGAATAACTGGTCATTTTGGATTTTGCCGTTTGCAGGCAGTATTTTACTCAGCACTTTCTTTATGGAAGGCGGTGCACCCGCATTTGGTTGGACATTCTATGCGCCACTCTCCACCACTTTTGCACCAGATAGCACCGACTTCTTTATTTTTGCTGTGCATTTATTGGGCTTCTCCTCCATTATGGGTGCAATTAACATTATTGCAACCGTTTTAAATATGCGTGCACCAGAGATGAAGTTGATGGATATGCCGTTGTTTGTATGGACATGGTTAATCACCTCCTTCCTATTAATTGGTGCAATGCCAGTATTAGCGGGTGCAGTAACAATGATGTTGACCGATCGCAACTTTGGCACTGCATTTTTTGATGCAACAGGTGGCGGTGACCCCGTATTATTCCAACACATCTTTTGGTTCTTTGGGCATCCTGAAGTTTATATTATGATTTTGCCAGCCTTTGGTGTCGTGTCACATATTATTCCAACCTTTGCACGCAAACCGTTATTTGGGTATTCTTCAATGGTCTATGCAACCGCATCAATCGCATTCTTATCTTACATTGTATGGGCGCACCATATGTTTTTAACAGGTATGCCCGTTGCAGGTGAACTCTACTTTATGTATGCAACAATGCTGATTGCAGTGCCAACAGGGGTTAAAGTATTTAACTGGATTTCAACCATGTGGCGTGGTTCAATGACTTTTGAGGCACCGATGTTATGGGCAGTTTCATTTGTCTTCTTATTCACGATTGGTGGCTTCTCCGGCTTAATGTTAGGCATTGCACCAGCAGACATCCAATATCACGATACATATTTTGTGGTTGCACATTTCCACTATGTCTTGGTAACAGGTGCATTGTGGTCAATCATTGCGGCAACATTCTACTGGTTACCTAAGTGGACAGGTAAGATGTATAACGAGTTTTTAGCCAAAATACACTTTTGGTGGGCAGTTATCGCCGTGAATGTTTTATTCTTCCCTCAGCATTTCTTAGGTCTTGCAGGTATGCCTAGGCGTATCCCTGATTACTCACTACAGTTTGCAGACTTTAACTTTATTTCATCCATTGGTGGTTTTGCATTCGGTGCATCGTTCTTCTTATTGACTTATATTGTGATTGATTGTATTCGCAATGGTAAGCCAGCCACTGCCCGCCCTTGGGAGGGTGCAAAAGGTTTAGAGTGGACGCTAGAGCCAAAAGCACAATACCATAGTTTTAATACACCCCCATCAAGAAAGTTAATTGAGGCGGAGTCTCAAAACTCTTAATGGATAAACAAAGAAAAGGTGCTGTTATTACTGCGGTTATTGTAGGCGTCGTAGCAATAGGAGTATTTGTAGCCACCATCGTGTTGTTTAACCCGACGACTGGCTAAATATGGAGCGAAAAAAAATAACGAGAGGGTTTTGGATAAAATTAGTATCAGCACCCATATTGATGTTTGCCTTTGCTTATGCAATGGTGCCTATTTATGATGTTTTTTGTGAGATTACTGGATTTAATGGCACAACCGGTAGAATAGAGTCAGAACAACAATATGTGGTGGATGAACAGCGTAAAGTTGAAGTGAGTTTTTTTGCGATGACAATGGGTGGTTTCCCGGTCCAGTTTGGACCAAAAGTGCATTCGATGACCATTGTTCCTGGTAAGTTTTATACAGCCAGTTACATTGCTAAGAATAACACGGATAAAACCGTTATTGGTCAAGCAATTCCAAGTGTAGCACCAACAGATGCTGCACTGTATTTTAAGAAATTAGAATGTTTTTGTTTTAATAAACAGGTGTTTAAACCGCATGAGGAAGTGGAAATGACCTTACGATTTGTGGTTGAACCAGAACTGGATAAGCGTATTAAAGATATAAGTTTGTCCTACAATTTTTTTAAACTTGAAGAATAATAAAGGGGAGAGAGTATGAGTAAAGAGCAAGCATATTATGTACCAGAGGGTACTTACTGGCCAATTATTGGCTCAATTGGTATAGCCACATTATTTGTTGGTTTTGCTAATCAAATGCATGGTGTGTCATGGGGCGGTTCAGTGATGGCACTTGGTTTTGCAATCGTAGTATTTATGATGTTTGGCTGGCTTGGTCAGGTGGTCAATGAAAGCACTAATGGTATTTATAATGACCAAGTGGATCGTTCATTCCGTTGGGGTATGAGTTGGTTTATATTCTCTGAAGTAATGTTCTTTGCTGCTTTTTTCGGTGCATTGTTCTATGCAAGACAACTTTCAGTGCCTTGGTTAGGTGGTGCAGATAACAATGTCTTTACCCCAGATTTGTGGAATGCCTTTAGTGCCTCGTGGCATCAGATGGCTTTCTTGGCACCAGGTGCGGAGTTACAGTCAGGTACAGTAATGAGTTTCCCAGCAGTGCCAGATAGTGGCATTGCAACGGCAACACCTGCTGATGTAGTGAACCCATGGGGCTTACCTGCATTAAATACGGCGTTACTATTGTTATCAGGTGTAACTTTGACTTTTGCCCACCATGCTTTGCGTGCTGGTCATCGCCAGCAAATCATTGGCTGGTTAGTGGCAACCATCGCCTTAGGTTCTGCATTCTTAGGTTTTCAAATTATGGAATATGGACACGCCTACCACGAAGGTTTAAAACTAACCTCAGGTATTTACGGCTCAACTTTCTATATGCTAACGGGCTTCCATGGCTTCCATGTAACTGTTGGGGTGATTATGTTAACCGTGATTTTATACCGAGTGCAGAAAGGTCATTTCAGTGCAGAAAACCACTTTGGTTTTGAAGGGGTTGCTTGGTATTGGCACTTTGTTGATGTTGTATGGCTAGGATTATTTGTCTTTGTTTATTGGTTGTAAGTATAAACTGAGATAATAAAACCCCCTTAACTGGGGGTTTTTTATAGAAAATTTTAGGAGTTGTTATGACAGAAGTATTAATCGTTATTGTTATTATTGCCATATTGGTGGCATTAGGATTTGGGCTTATTGGCATGCTTAAAGGTGGAAAGCAAGGTTCAGATAAGATGTTTAAGTCCTTAGTAACTCGTGTGGCTTTATCGGTGGCACTATTTATTTTTGTTATGTTTGCTGGTGCAATGGGCTGGATTAAGCCAAATGGAATGATGATTGACGCACCAGCTGTGCACCAACCTGTGCAAAAATGATGAAACGCAGTTTCATTCTACCTGGCATACTAATTTCTCTCACTTTGTGGGGGTTGATGTCATTAGGCTTTTGGCAATTAGATCGTGCCGATGAAAAGCGTGCGATTGAAAGTGCCATTGTGGCAGCACAATCAAGTCCCGCACAACTCGTTTCAGACGCTAACGATTTGCTGAATAAAGAACATTATCAAGTTCTACTCAAAGGTTATTACGATAACGACAAACAATTTATCTATGATAATCAAATCGTCAACAGCACCGCTGGGTATTATGTCCTCACCCCTTTTATCCTTGCAAACAAAAGTACCATTTTAGTCAATCGCGGTTTTGTACCTTGGCATGGCAATCGTGCAAAGTTAACCGATATTAAAATCAGCAATAATGCCACTACTATCAAAGTTCAGCTAATCGCCCCTAAACAACGCATAAAACTCAAGCAACAAAATATTAATACAACTTTCCCAGTCCTAATTCAATCGTTGAATATGGGGCAACTCTCTCAATTATCTGGATACCAAATTGTGCCAATGCTAGCGCAATTAGATGTAAAAGCTAACAATGGCTTTTATCGCAAATGGAAGCCTTTTTATGGCAGTGTCGACAAACACTTGGGTTACGCCCTGCAATGGTTTTTAATGGCGTTGGTGTTGAGTTTTATTACAATTTATTTATTAAGAAAAAATAGCAGAAATTGAATTTGATTAAGGTATGCTTATTATTTGACAACCTTTATGAAGATAAAAAAATATGCATAGAAATATACAAGATGATTTAAAAAAGGCTGATTTATTTTCTGGATTTAGCACATCTGAATTGGTGCAAATAGGTGGACATAGTAGTTATCAAATTTTAGAAAAGAATCAAACTCTTTTCCAGCAAGGGCAAGAGGCCACTGATTTTTTTCTAAATATTCAAGGGCAAATAAAATTGGCATTTTTATCAGAAAAAGGCGATGAAAAAGTGATGCCCATTATTAATAAAGGGCAAAGTTTTGCAGAAGCCATTATGTTTTTAGACAATAAGCGGTACCCATTAAATGCAACCGCACTACTCTCTAGTGTTGTATTGCGTATCAATATGCAGTGTTATCTTGGTATTTTAGAAAAATCACCAAAAGCCTGTTTTAAAATTATGGGTAAATTATCACAACGCTTGCATTGGGCAGTGAATGAAATTAATAATTTAACCTTACATGATGGCACCTGTCGACTGGTTAATTTTTTGCTTAACTATAGACAGAAAGGCGATAAAACAGCAGGTATTTTTCTATCGGTGTCTAAGCAAATTTTAGCGTCTCAGCTTGCTATTCAGCCAGAAACACTTTCTCGTATTCTAAAAAAACTCTCAAAAGAAGGATTGATAGAAATTAATAAAAACTATATTAACTTACTTGATGTGGATAAACTCCAAGCACTAGCTAAATTTTAAAAAATTGACTTATGTCAAAGACTTTCCATTATGTTTCTATTAACATAATCTCTGATTAAATTGAAAATAGGAGAAATAAGCATGTGTAGTATACATTACCCCAAAACCTCAAACAACTTTCTAAATTTTCTTATATAGCAAACCCTAAGAAGCCCTCTTCTTTTTCTGATTCAATTTTATACTTTCTTGATACACATCCATTGGTTTTTTATATTTCAATGTTTCATGGAATCTTTGGTGATTATAAAACTCAATATAATCATCTACATCCGTGGTTAACTCACTGATAGTTTGGTATTCGTTTAAATAAATCCTTTCACATTTAGCACTTCTCCAGAAGCGTTCAATGCAGATATTATCTGTGGCTCTGCCTTTGCCGTCCATTGAGATAGTAATACCCAGTTTTTTGAGTCGCTTGGTGTGCACCTCACTGGTGTATTGACTGCCTTGATCGGTATTAAATATCTCTGGGTGCGGGTATTTTTCTAAAGCATCGTTGAGTACGCTCATCACTAACTGTGAATCCATTGTGTTGGATATTCTGTGTGATAAAACAGCCTTGGAATGCCAATCAATAATAGCAGCCATATACACCATACCTCCCGCAATCTTAATGTAGGTGATGTCTGTACTCCAAACTTGATTAGCGTGGTTAATACCAAGACCTCGAAGCTTATAACTGTATTTTTTATGTGCTTTGATTGGTATGGCTGTATTAACCTGTTTAACCGCTAACACCGCTTTTAACCCCAACGCTTGGCGATAACGAGCCACTGTGTTTAAACTTACCTTGTAACCGTCTTCAAGTAGTTGTTGATGCACTTTTTTCTCACCGTAAATAGGTATTTGTTCAAACACCTTGGTGATATGAGATTTAATTTTATCTTTACGCACATTGGTACGCGGTGTGTAATATAAGCCACTCCTGTTAATGCTCAACAGTTGGCATTGTTGATTAATTGATAAAGGTTGTGTTGCAGATGTTGAAGACGGCTTGAAGTCAACTAATTGTTTAAGATTAGATAAGCCCAAGCTTTTTAGCTTTTTTGCTAACCATTCCTTCTATACGGTTACCTTGCCTACCAGAGCTGTTAAGCGCTCATTTTGTTTTTGTGATTTAACAAGCTCTTCTTTGTATTCTTTAACCGCCTTGGATGGCTCCATGGCAATTTCAGCATTAGCAAGGAAGGTTTTCTTCCAGTTTTGTAGGTTTTGTGGAAGGATGTTATGCTTGCTAGCAATCTGCACCAAGGTGCTTTCATTTTGTAATAACTCAAGCACTAATTTTGTTTTAAATGCTGAGGTGTATTTGGTTCGTTTTTTACTCATTTTTTTACTCCGATTTTTTTTGTTTAGTTTAACGGGTTTGAAATAAGAAAGTTTAGATTGTTGTCTGAAATTGTTGGGGTTTTATAGTATTTTAAAAAAGATAAGTTTAGGTGCTGTATTAATATTAACATTATCGGGTATCGCTACTGCAGAAAGTGCGGCAGGATATATTGCCAATATTGGCGTCCAGTCAAATATACAGGGTTTAGAAAGGGTAAAACAAATTTTGGTCGCACCCCCTTTTCTTCCAAAGCACGAACAAAAATATTCGGGTAAGCCTAGAATTATTGAGATGGAAATGATTATTGAAGAAAAAGAAATAGAGATTGAACCAGGGGTGTTTGTTCAAGCGATGACTTTTAATGGAACCAATCCAGGTCCAATGATGGTTGTGCATGAAGGTGATTATGTTGAATTAACTTTAAAAAACCCATCAACCAATTTTTTGGTACACAATATTGACTTTCACGCATCAACAGGTGCTTTAGGTGGTGGTGCTTTAACCAAGGTTGCCCCAGGTCAGCAGGTTGTCTTACGCTTTAAAGCCGATAGACCGGGTACTTATGTTTATCATTGTGCACCGGGTGGTACAATGATTCCCTACCATGTGGTTTCAGGCATGTATGGTGCCATTATGATTTTGCCAAAAGATGGACTTAAAGATAATAAGGGTCATTTAGTAACTTATGATAGGGCTTATTATGTGGGTGAACAGGGTTGGTATATTCCTAAAGATAAAAATGGTAAATATAAGCGCTACCCCAATGCGGTTGCATCGATGAATGACACCTTAAAAGTTATGAAAAAACTCACGCCAACACACATCACTTATAACGGCAAAAAAGGTGCTTTAACGGGTAAAAACGCAATGAAAGCCAAAGTCGGTGAAACCGTATTATTTATCCACTCACAAGCGAATGAAGATTCTCGTATTCATTTAATTGGCGGTCATGGAGACAATGTTTGGACAGGAGGCTCATTTAATAATACGCCAACCGTTGATAGAGAGACATGGAGTGTTTTAGGTGGTGAAGCAGTGGCTGCAACATATACCTTTAAACAACCTGGTATATATGCTTATGTTAATCATAACTTGATTGAAGCGATTATACTGGGTGCTGCTGCACATGTCTCTGTTGAAGGTGAGTGGAATAACGACTTGATGGAACAAGTTCAAGCGCCCACTAAAATAGAATAATAAAACTTCTCTAAGACCCGTATGGTGTAGAGATAGATATGGCCTTTAGTCTTTATTATTATAAATACAGGAGACCTTTGCATAAATAGGGATGATTAGCAAAATGACAGATTTTATTAAATTGGAAATTTTTTAAATCCACTCCTAGCAGGGCTAAGGGTGTTTTTAAAAAGTTTGTAATTTGATGAAAGATGGCGTTTTGATGATTATTCATATTTATGCAAAGGTCTCACAGTAATGATAAGGCTAAGGGCCATATTTTTTATGCATAAGATCAAACAGTTTATTTGGGCTCTTATTTTGGCAGGGTTGTTTTTAACGACAAATGCGCTTCCTGTCGGATTAAATACAGGTAGTTTTTCTATTAATTCAAGTGTGGCCTCTTTGATGGACTGGTATGCACAATTATTATCTAAAGATTCACAAAGTAAATTTTTAGATTATTATCCTAAGGAAATTCAGCAAATAAAAATAATCAAAATAAAGTTGATTGATTCGAAACAAGAAAATCGTCATAAATTTAATGTCGAATTGTTATTAACCTATAAAAACGCTAATAAGTTGATTAGCAAGACTGTCAGTGAAGTGCTTGTATTTTTATTGTCGCCATTAGGCAAGCCAGAATTAAATAAAATTATTAAAGATAAGGGAGAGTTTGCAACGGCAGCAAGTGGCAAAAATTTCAATCAACTCTATTATCAAAAACGACAGTTTGTTTATGCTTGGCTTGCTTGGCTCGATGGAGATAAATATAGGCTACCTACCATTGAAAATAAAGCAACTTATGTGGTTAATATAGCAGGGAAACAGATACAAGGCAGTGTGTTTTCTAGTTTAAAAAACGCAGTCAGTATCTATATAAAGGTAAGAATTTATTACATTCTATGGATGTTAAAGCGTTAAAAAATAATAAGTTTATTTTTAATCTTGTTATTCAATATAAGGGTGTGAACGCTAAAAATCAAAAAGTAATAGCGAAAATAAAACAAACTATTCATGTTAAGTTAAAAAATAATATTTGGCAGATAATTAGAATTCAAGAAAAACATTTGTTGCCTGATATTGCCCCGTGGATTGGATTCGTATGTTAAAAAAAATATTAATAACCATTCTACTGATAAGCAAATTTTCCTTTGCACAAGAAATGCCTATTTTAAGTGGCATTGGTGGAGAATTTTCTGCCATAAGCTCAATGACTGGAAAGGAAATTAAGTTCAGTAAATTTAAGGGTAAGGTTGTTCTTTTGTCATTTGGCTATACTAACTGTTCAGATATTTGCCCATTTACCTTGGGTTATTTACAACATTTATACGCAAAATTAACAGCAAAAGAGAAACAACAGATTCGCGTTATATTTGTCACTGTTGACCCAGAATATGACACACCAAAACATTTAAAAGAGTTTATGCAGCATTTTAATAAAAATTTTATTGGATTGACTGGTTCGAAGCAGACAATAAAAAAAATTACCGACTTATTTCAAGCGGAATACTCAAAATTAGCAGAAACCAGTATTCCAACAGAGTACATACGCAGAGTTAATCAAAAAACATTTAACAATGAAGTCGAAAAAAAAGCAGATAAATCCTCTCTTTTCTCTCATACAGTGGCTATTTATCTTATTGATAAAATGGGTAATACGCGATCTTTAGAGTACACAGGCACAGCAACGAAAAAATTTATTGAAAAAATACAGGTACTAATAGATGAATAAAATTATAATAATAGGTTTATTAATTTTTTTGGCTATCTTTTATGTTATTAATAGTCAAAAAAGTATACAAATAGAAGGTTTTTATATTGTATTACCCCCTAGTTCAAAAAGTGCTTCTGGGTATGGCATTATTAAAAATAAAAGCAATAAGCCAGATGTGTTAATAGGCGTTAGTAGCGATGATGCTACTGTTATGCTACATCAAACGCAAATACATTCAAATATGGCGAATATGGTGCATCATTCAAAATTTTCTATCAATGCAGGTAATTCTTTAATATTAAGACCGATGTCTTATCATTTAATGTTGACGCATATTTCTAAGTCTGCTCGTCACTCAATAAAAATTAAATTCGAATTTAAAAATGCTGGCATTATTGAAATAAAAATACCCATTCTTGATAGCCACAAATACAATTAATGGCGTCAATATTTTTTAGACTTGACCTATATCAAGGATTTGATTGTTAAGTGGGGTTATTATGGCGAGCGATGCTATTTTTTGAAAATAGTATTAGGATGGTAAACGCATTTTTTGAAATTAAACAAAAGGACAATAGTATGAAAAATTACACGACATTTTTTACGATAAAAAGACTATGGATAACATTGGTGGTGAGTTTAGTATTGTCTTTTTCTGCTTTACTTTACCTTGGTGGGCAGATTTATCAACAAGCACCGCCTATTCCTAATGCAGTAAAAACCACTAATGGCGTTATTATTTACAGTAAACAAGATATTGAAGATGGACAAAATATTTGGCAAACCACAGGCGGTATGCAGCAAGGTTCAGTTTGGGGGCATGGTAGTTATTTAGCACCAGACTGGAGTGCGGATTGGTTGCATCGTGAGGCTTTAAATTTATTGGATGTTATTAAGTCTAATAAATACAGGAGTAATTATTTAACTGTAAGCGAAAAAAATGCCTTATATACAGGCGAACTCAAAGAGGTAATGCGTAAAAATACCTATGACAGTTTGACAGGTATTACAACGGTTAGTAACGATAGAGCTATTGCCATCGGTAGAACAGAAGCCCATTTTGTTAATTTATATACATCTGATAGCACGGAATATAAAGCACTAAGGGAAAATTATGCATTTCCTATTCAGACCATTTTAAATAAAGAGAAAGCCAGGAAACTCAGTGCTTTTTTCTTTTGGACTTCTTGGGCGGCGTCCACTAATAGACCAGGCGACGATATAACTTATACCAGCAATTGGCCACATGAACCATTAGTGGGCAATACCCCATCTCCATCAGTATTGTTGTGGAGTATTATTTCAATAATTTTATTATTGGCAGGTATTGGCGGTATTGTTTGGTATTATGCATCACAATTTGACGATTGGCGTGAGCAGTCAGCGCCAGAAAACGGTATTGCAAAACAAGATTTCATTGAAAATACAAAAGTTACGCCCTCAATGCGAGCAACTGCCAAATATTTTTGGGTCGTTACCGCACTGTTTTTATCTCAGGTTTTATTGGGTATTGTTACCGCACATTATGCGGTAGATGGGCAAGAATTTTATGGCATCCCCATTGGAGATTATTTACCTTATGCGGTTAGCAGAACTTGGCATACGCAATTGGCCATTTTTTGGATTGCTACTGCATGGCTGGCGACAGGCTTGTATGTGGCACCGTTGATTTCTGGGCATGAGCCTAAATTCCAGCGTTTTGGCGTCAATTTCTTGTTTTTTAGTTTGTTATTGATTGTTGTTGGTTCATTTGCAGGTCAATGGTTAGCAGTTAATGGTTTTTTTGAAGATTTAACGCTGAATTTTTGGTTTGGACATCAGGGCTATGAATATGTGGATTTAGGACGCTTTTGGCAAATCTATTTATTTGTCGGTTTGATGCTGTGGGTGGGTTTATTATTAAGAGCTTTGCTACCTGCCTTTAAAGATAAAAATCTAAAATCATTATTATTTGTTGTTGTATTGGCGACTGTTTCTATTGGATTATTGTATGCCGCTGGCTTTATGTGGGGCAAAAATACCAACATCGCTATTATGGAATATTGGCGTTGGTGGGTAGTTCATCTTTGGGTTGAAGGTGTCTTTGAAGTCTTTGCCGCTGCTATTATTTCGGTATTATTCGTGCGCATGGGTTTGCTGCGCACCTCTGTAGCAACAACGATGGTGCTATTTACCACTATTGTCTTTTTAGGCGGTGGCGTGTTAGGGACTTTGCATCATATATATTGGAGCGGAACACCTATATCAATTATTGCCGTTGGCGCTACTTTCTCTGCACTTGAAGTAGTGCCTTTGGTGGTGATTGGCTTTGAAGCTTACAATCATAAAAAATTAGAACATCAAGCCGATTGGCAAACTAATTATCATTGGCCATTTATGTTTTTTAGTGCCGTGTTGTTTTGGAATTTAGTTGGTGCTGGATTATTTGGTTTCTTAATCAACCCACCTATTTCTCTTTACTATATGCAAGGTTTGAATATCACTGCCAATCATGGGCATGCTGCGTTATTTGGTGTTTATGGTATGCTGGGCATCGGGCTGATGTTATACGCTATGCGTGGGTTGACTGATGTCAGAAAATGGGATCATAAATTACTTAAAATCACCTTCTGGTCGCTTAATATCGGTTTAGCAATGATGACTTTCTTATCGTTACTACCGCAAGGCTTTTGGCAAACTTACCAGAGTATAGCCACCAGTTATGTCTCTGCTCGTTCAGTTGAATTTATACAAAGTGACATTATGCACGCTTTAGTTTGGGCGAGAGTGCCTGGCGATATTGTTTTTTCTGTCGGTGTCTTTGCTTTTGTATGGTTTGTGTTTAAAGCATTTGTTGGAAAGAAATAAAGAGTATATTGCTTGTTAGTAAAAAAGTAATTATTTGAGACCTTTGCATAAATAGGGATGATTAGCAAAATGACAGATTTTATTAAATTGGAAATTTTTTAAATCCACTCCTAGCAGGGCTAAGGGTGTTTTTAAAAAGTTTGTAATTTGATGAAAGATGGCGTTTTGATGATTATTCATATTTATGCAAAGGTCTCTATTTAATAAAAAACCCTGCTTTTGCAGGGTTTTTTATTGGACTATCTAATCACATCAAAGTCTGGATTAAGTCTCAACTCAAAATCTTCTGGATTAATCTTAGTGTTGACTTGCATATTATCAAATGAAATGTAAATAACCTGTTCCAGTTCGTTTTCTAATGAGATGGCGGACAGTTGGTTGCCAACAAAACCAAAACTGAGAGGTCGGGTACTTTGATTGGCGAGATACCAGTCAATACCGCCTGATGAGTAGGAATATTTAGGTGTGGTTTTAAGAGTGCTGGGTTTATTGATGAGCCAGTAGAGTGGGGTTTTTGAGAAGTCTTTTATTTTTTGCAATACGGCTTGCTCAAGTTCGGTGTCAACTAGCCATAGTTCATCATTATTGAGTATCAATATTTGTTCGCTTGGCTGGGTAGAATGCCAGCGCAGTTGTTGCGGGCGTTGAAAAGTGAATTTACCTGAGGTTTCGCTGATGAATATATCGCCAGCACTATAGGTGGTTTGGGTAAAGTTAGATTTTAGAGATTCTAATGTGTTGAAAAAATTAGAAAATTGTGTTCTCTCACTTTCAGCGAGTACGATATTACCCAACAGGATGGTTGTTAAGATAAGTGTTTTTGATAGTTTTTTAATCATTGTTAATTGGTTCTGGTGCCAACACTTGGCGGTTACCCGCATTGTTCATGCTGCTGACTACGCCAGCAGTCTCCATATCTTCGATAATACGCGCAGCACGATTATAGCCGATGCGCAATCGTCTTTGTAGGCTTGAAATAGAAGCCCTGCGTGAAGAAGTTACAATTTGGACGGCTTCATCATACAGTTCATCCATTTCACCATTGGTATTTGTGTCAGTGCCTTCGTGTGATTCAGCAGATTCACTGTGTGCATTAACAACGCTGTTCAGATAATTAGTTTCGGAATGTTCACGCAAAAATCCCACCACGCGCTCAATTTCTTCATCGCCAACAAATGCACCATGCACACGCACCGTATGTGAGATTCCTGGTGTCGTGTAAAGCATATCGCCCATGCCAAGTAATTGTTCGGCACCGCCTTGGTCAAGAATGGTACGAGAGTCTACTTTTGAAGACACCTTAAAAGCAACACGCGTTGGAATGTTGGATTTAATTAAACCCGTAATCACATCAACACTTGGGCGCTGAGTGGCAATAATAATATGAATTCCCGCTGCACGCGCTTTTTGTGCAAGGCGAATAATCAACGCTTCCACGCGTTTTGCCTTAGCACGGTCTTCTTGTGCTAAGGCACCGAGCATATCGGCATATTCATCAACCACTAACATAATCAGTGGCAACTGCTCTAATTCAGGGGCAGTTTCCCCTTCTTTAGCAGTATTTTCATTAAAGGACGGGTCTAACAATGGCCCACCTTCTTTTTTAGATTTGATGAGTTTTTCGTTAAAGCCATCGATATTACGCACTCCAAACTTGGCCAATAATAAATAACGACGCTCCATTTCATTCACACACCACCACAAAGCAGAAGCCGCCTGATTCATATCAGTAATGACTGGCGTTAGCAAGTGTGGTACATCGGCATAGCAAGATAATTCAACGATTTTAGGGTCAATCATAATCATCCGCACTTGCTCTGGCGTGGCTTTATATAACACACTTAAAATCATTGCATTCAACCCAACAGACTTACCCATTCCCGTTGCACCTGCAACTAATAGATGTGGCATTTTTGCTAAATTTGCAACGATTGGATGTCCGTTAATGTCTTTACCTAAAGCAACAGTGAGCATAGAAGTAGAATTATTAAATTCATCAGAATTGAGAATCTCTTTGAGTCCAATCATATCGCGTTCAGTATTTGGAATTTCTAAGCCTATGACAGGTTTACCAGGAATAACATCAACAATACGCACACTTTCCACCAATAAAGAACGCGCTAGGTCTTTGCTCAAATTCATAATTTGTGACACTTTTACCCCTGCTGCCAATGATAACTCAAATTGTGTAATAACAGGACCAGGTGTGACGGTGGTAATAGTGACATCAAAGCCAAAATCTTTGAGTTTTTCCTCAACTTGTCGTGACATTTCTTCCAATTCTTTGTCGGAATAGCCTTTGGAAGTGCTGTTAATTTCATCAAGTAGCGATAAATCGGGCAAACCGCTGAGTGTTTTATTTTTAAATAGATTAGAACTCGGTGGCACACTGTCAATTTTTTTAGGTTTTTTAGCCGATTTTATTTTTTTTGTCATGCTTTGTTTGGAGGCAACCATAACTTTGGAGGCTTGTTTTGCTTTTGCCCTCCTCCTATTTTCCTTAATTTTTTTCAATAATGTACCAAATATAGTGCCACTAGCAACAACAACTTTGATCCACGAAATACCACCCGCAATCGTCAGGCTAATCATAATGATACCTAAATACACAATCGCCGAGATTGAGCCAAACAGCACGCCAATATATTCGTGCACCAACTCTCCAATCCAACCCCCTGCAATTGCCCCTTCTTCAGTAAAATTTTGCGCTAATAATGCTGCAGAAAAA
Organism: Candidatus Thiodubiliella endoseptemdiera; assembly: GCF_964212635.1. Classification (NCBI taxonomy): domain Bacteria; kingdom Pseudomonadati; phylum Pseudomonadota; class Gammaproteobacteria; family Pseudothioglobaceae (SeqCode); genus Candidatus Thiodubiliella; species Candidatus Thiodubiliella endoseptemdiera. The sequence continues at coordinate 1,251,360 of NZ_OZ156463.1, read as the reverse complement.
GCAATAAGCAAAATTACTGCAATAAATCGAATCCAAGCCACAACAGGTTTGCTCGGCATTTTTTCGGCATTTTTATGCGTTCTATAACCCGACCAAATTAACGCAATCGGTATCACATAAGCACTATAACCCAAGACTGATAAACTAATATCGCTTAAATATGCACCGATTATGCCAGCTAAATTAATCACCGAATCACCCAGTACCACACTGCTAGACCATGGATTTTCCGTTGAAGAGTGTGTCACAAGTGCCACCAGCCAAATCAGTCCAAATACTGTCAGAGTAATAAAAATGACTTCATTGGTGGTGTGTGAACGAGGTTCTTTGATGCGTTTAGGGCGAGTAGATTTGTTATTTGTTTCCAAGGCGATTTACACTTACTTTATAATAGAATGTTTAATTTGTATAAGTATATAGGATTGACATCAAAATGAGTGAAAAAAAACATTGTAAAGTATTAATTATTGGCTCAGGCCCAGCAGGTTATTCTGCGGCAGTTTATGCAGCGAGAGCAAACCTTGCTCCCGTGATTGTAAGCGGGATGGAGCAAGGTGGACAGTTGATGAGCACCACAGATGTGGATAATTGGCCTGGTGACAACGACGGCGTGCAAGGTCCCGACTTAATGATGCGAATGCAAAAACATGCCGAACGCTTTAATACTGAAATTATTAACGACTATATTAAAGAGGTTAATTTTTCCTCTCGTCCATTTGTTTTAAACGGTGCAGACGCCACTTATACAGCTGATGCCGTGATTATTGCCACGGGAGCCAGTGCGCGTTATTTAGGCTTAGAATCAGAAGAAGCCTTTAAAGGCAGAGGCGTCAGTGCGTGTGCTACTTGCGACGGCTTCTTTTATCGTGGGCAGAAAGTTGCTGTAATTGGCGGCGGTAATACGGCAGTTGAAGAAGCATTATTTTTATCAAATATCGCTGACCATGTGACGATTATTCATCGTCGAGATACATTTTCCAGTGAAAAAATTCTATCTGACCAGTTAATTGAAAAATCAAAAACAGGCAACATCACCATTGAATATAATCAAAATCTTGATGAAGTATTAGGTGATGATGCAGGAGTAACAGGTTTAAGATTAAAAAATAACGATGGTAGCACCAAAGATATTGATGTTCACGGTGTGTTTATTGCCATCGGCCACACACCTAATACAGGTATTTTTGAAAGCAGTGTAGAAATGAATCACGGCTATATCCAAGTGCAAAGTGGTACACAAGGAAACGCCACACAAACCAGCGTCGAAGGCGTATTCGCAGCAGGCGATGTTGCTGACCACATCTATCGTCAAGCCATCACCTCAGCAGGCTCAGGCTGTATGGCAGCATTAGATGCTGAAAGATTTTTAGGGGAGTAGTTATTTAATGGGTATAATTGCTGTTTTTTAAGGCCACATAGCTCAGTTGGTAGAGCAAGGGATTGAAAATCCCTGTGTCCCTAGTTCAATTCTAGGTGTGGCCACCATATTCTAAAAGAAGCTTGCAGAGATGCGAGCTTTTTTTATGCCAAGCAGATGTGTGCTTTGTCCGCTTTGATGTCAATTAGGTGCTACTATGAGACCTTTGCATAAATAGGGATGATTAGCAAAATGACAGATTTTATTAAATTGGAAATTTTTTAAATCCACTCCTAGCAGGGCTAAGGGTGTTTTTAAAAAGTTTGTAATTTGATGAAAGATGGCGTTTTGATGATTATTCATATTTATGCAAAGGTCTCACTATATTAATACACAAAGAAAATACTTATCAATGCTGCATTTAAAAACCTCATAACAATAGGGTTTTTAATCTATATTATATATATTTTATATAATAGACTTGTAATATTGTAAAGGTCTGATATAATTACTGGCATGTCGCCATTCTCCCCCAAGAATTTATCCTCTCCTCAAGAGATAAAAATGGTGACATGCTAATTTTAAAAGCACTATTAACTATCCAGTTATTAGTGCTTTTTTTATTTATCAAAAATTCAAGAAATAGCATGAGACCTTTGCATAAATAGGGATGATTAGCAAAATGACAGATTTTATTAAATTGGAAATTTTTTAAATCCACTCCTAGCAGGGCTAAGAGTGTTTTTAAAAAGTTTGTAATTTGATGAAAGATGGCGTTTTGATGATTATTCATATTTATGCAAAGGTCTCAGCATATATACTATTTCTTGTGCAACTTCCAGTAGTCTAATGGACAATAAACTTGCCTTATAATTCGGAAATGTAAGAAAGTCAAAAACACTAAGGAATAAAGCCTGTTAAATAGCAACAGGCTGTAAACAATGAAATACTATAAATAACTAGGTAAATCAATGCTTTAAAATGGTGGGCCTACTTGGACTTGAACCAAGGACCAATCGATTATGAGTCGATTGCTCTAACCAACTGAGCTATAGGCCCGTAAAGGGTTATTCTAAGAAGCTTTGCAATTTGTGTGCTCTGGATGGATGTCTGAGTTTACGCAGAGCTTTAGCTTCGATTTGACGGATACGCTCACGCGTCACATCAAATTGGCGGCCGACTTCTTCTAAGGTATGATCGGTGTTCATATCAATACCAAAGCGCATTTTTAATACTTTCGCCTCTCTTGGCGACAAGTTAGCGAGTAAGTCGCCCGTTGTTTCTCTTAGGCTTTCTTTAGTAGTAATTTCCACTGGCGAAGATAGATTGGTATCTTCAATAAAATCACCCAAATTTGAATCTTCATCGTCCCCAACAGGAGTTTCCATGGATAAAGGCTCTTTAGCAATCTTTAAAATCTTAATAATTTTACTTTCTGGTAATTCCATTTCTACTGACAACTCTTCAGGTGTAGCCTCTCTACCATATTTTTGCAACAATTGACGCTTCACACGATTGAGTTTATTAATGGTTTCAATCATATGTACTGGAATGCGAATGGTGCGTGCTTGGTCAGCGATTGAGCGGGTAATTGCTTGACGAATCCACCAAGTTGCATAGGTTGAAAATTTGTAACCACGACGATATTCAAACTTGTCAACAGCTTTCATTAAACCAACATTACCTTCTTGAATTAAATCTAAGAATTGCAAGCCACGGTTAGCGTATTTTTTAGCAATTGAAATTACCAAACGCAAGTTGGCTTCAATCATTTGTGATTTTGCTACTTTCGCACGGCGATCGCCACGGCGATATAATTTATTGATTGCTTTTAGCTCGGAAATAGTGAGTTGCATCTCTTCTTCGTGGTCGCGTAGATTTTTTTGCGCATAATAAATTTTGTCTTCACTGCTGGATAATTTTTCCTTTACTTTGGCATCTAATTTGGCTTTTTTCAACCAATCAAAATTCGTTTCATCACCCGAAAATAATTCAAAAAATTGCTTGCGTTCCATATCGGCATATAAACAAGCACTTTGGATAATTTTTTCTTGTTTTTTGACTTTGTCAACACGGTCGCAAACAACCTCTATCATCGTAGTCACCAATTTTGGTGATAGGCGTAAATCTGACAAATGCCTTGATAGTTCTGTGCGTGTGGCAACTGTTTTTTGGTCATAAGCCCCGTATTTTTTACTGGCATTTTGATATTTTTTAGAAGACTTTACAATTTTGTCAAAACGCACATACACTTGCTCCTCGTCTGGACCCGTATACTCCATCTCTTCCATATCTGCATATTCTTCATCATCGTCATACTCACCTGCATCAAAGGCTGCTTTTTTCTTGGCAAAATCTTGCGCGTCATTTTGATAACCAATAATAACATCGGTCATCTTACATTTACCTTCTTTAAGTCGTGTATGTGCTTTGAAAAAGTAGTCAGTAATGGCTGGGTAAAGTGTAATTGCTTGCATAATTTCAAAAATACCTGCTTCAATTTCTTTAGCAATACGGATTTCATCTTCCTGCTCTAGTAAATCCACTATGCCCATTTCACGCATATACATTCTAACTGGATCGGTGGTTCTGCCAAATTCTGAGTCAAGTGCAGCAAGCGCAGCAACCGCTGCTTCCGCAGAAGTAGATTGTGCTTTTGCACCTGATTCTACAACCAAAGTATCGGCATCAGGAATAGTTTCAGAAACTACAATATCCAACTCTTCCAAAATGGTCACAATTGGTTCAATTTGTTCCTGTGTCAGTAAGTCCTTCGGTAATAAATCATTCAGTTCGGAATAAGTTAAATAACCTTTGTCCTTACCAATCATAATGAGTTTTTCGAGTGTTTGTTTATGTGCTTTTGTTGTAGTTTTCATAAATGATTTTTATTTGACGATTGGGCAGAAGAAGTGATTATACATATATAGGGGGTTAAGTTTATATTTCAAGTACGATTTTTATTCCGCATCAGAGAAAATAGTGCTGATGGATTGCTCTTCGCTAATACGTTTAATGACTTCTGCCAATTTTGGTGCAAAAGATAATTGTCTAATTTTATCGCAACTGGTTGCTGAATCTGATAAAGGAATAGTATTGGTTGCCACTAGCTCATCCAATTCTGAGTTATTAATATTGTCAATTGCCTTGCCAGATAAGACGGCATGTGTCGTATAAGCAACCACTTTTTTAGCACCTCTTTCTTTGAGAATTACCGCCGCTTGACAAAGTGTACTTGCTGTATCGACCATATCGTCAATTAGCACACAAGTTTTACCTTTCACTTCACCAATCACATTCATTACTTCCACTACATTGGCTTTAGGGCGGCGTTTGTCAATAATTGCCAAATCTGCATCGTTCAATTTCTTAGCCGCTGCACGCGCACGCACCACACCGCCAACATCTGGCGACACCACAACGATATCATCATAATTTTGCGCCATAATATCGTCTAATAAAACAGGTTGAGCATAAATATTATCAATCGGAATGTTGAAAAACCCTTGAATTTGGTCAGCATGTAAATCTACTGTTAAAATTCTATCAACGCCTGCTGCTTCAATCATTTTTGCCGCTAATTTTGCCGTAATCGGTACACGCGTCAGCCGTGAACGACGGTCTTGACGAGAATAACCCAAGTAAGGCACAACCGCCGTAATTCTCGACGCAGAAGAACGCTTCAACGCGTCTACCATAATCAATAATTCCATCAAAGTCTCTGCTGGCGATGGTCCACAAGTCGGTTGCAATACAAACACATCGCAACCACGCACATTTTCTAAAATTTCAACTTGCGACTCCCCATCACTGAATTGACTAACAAGCGCCTTGCCTTGCACAACCCCAAGGTTTGAAATAATTTCGCCAGAAAGTTGTGGATTAGCATTGCCGCTAAATATTTTAATTTTGTCAAGTGACATAAACTTTAATGATAACTAAAAAGTGCCCAAATTATACTGTATTTACGGGATAAATTCTTCAATAGACGAAGAAATTTAGCCATTTAAAAATGACTAAAAAATCTTGCAAAATTAAACGAAGTCAGTAAAGACAACGCAAAAATAGAATTGGCTGGGCTGGCAGGATTTGAACCTGCGCATGACGGGATCAAAACCCGTTGCCTTACCGCTTGGCGACAGCCCAATTAAGGATTAACTTTCGTTAATAGTTGGCGAGGTATCAAGTGCTTTCGCAACAAACCCCGCCCATCGCTTTGGCACATTTTTCAGTGCTACCAAAGCATCTTTCTCATCTTTAAACTCCACAAAAACACAGCAACCTGTGCCTGTCATCCTTGGCGCATAAAGGGTATTTTTAGCTGATTTTAAATGCGTTAACGCTTCTAAAACCTCACCCTCCAATTCTATAGCAGCCTCAAGACAATCATTTCGTGGATTGATTAACTCTGAGAAAGGGTGCATTTTCCCTAGAATAGGAGTCATTGTCAATGCTTTATGCGAGAAAATTTCTTTAGTTGAAATATGTTTATTAATAGAGACGACTAAAAAAGTGTGTTTTGGTAATGCCATCGGTGTCAAAATATCACCCACACCCTCCGCCCAAGCACTATGTCCAGCAATAAAAATTGGCACATCAGCCCCTAATGACAAGCCAATTTTTGAGAGTTCCTGAGTAGAATATTGCGTGCCCCATAATTGATTGAGTGCAATTAATGTGGTTGCAGCATTTGAGCTACCCCCGCCCAATCCACCCCCTGCAGGAATTTTTTTCAACACTGAAATATTGACACCCAATGTTGTTTTTGTGGATTTTTGTAGTGCTTTGGCTGCTCGAACAATCAAATCATCCGCTTCCGACACATTTTCGTTGCCAGAAATACGAGCAATAACCCCATCTGTTCTAGTTTCAAAACACAATTCATCGTAATAATCTAACAACTGAAAAATACTTTGCAGGTTGTGATATCCATCTGAGCGTTTAGAATTGATGTGCAAAAATAAGTTAATTTTTGCAGGGGATTGCCAAATTTTAAGATTTTTATTGATTTTCTTCGGCGTGTTTATATAAGCATTTGTAAGTTAAATAGAGACCAACTTCCCCTGTTTTTTCAAACAGAATCCCATCGCGTATTAAATTGATTGTTTGTTCTGTGAGTTTAGGGCGCTTAGCATTAACCAATGTAAGTTTTACATCAAGAATGCCAATCATAACTGAAAGGATTATTCTAGAAGCGGTGGTTAAGCCACCCCTTTCTAAGAAGCTTGATAAAGTTTTTGCAAGAAAGAAAATAATTTTAAATTCATCAATAGAGCCTTTTGGCACAACTGAAAAGTCATTCAGGTAGGTATTAATTTTATCAGAAGTGGCAATAAATATTTCTTCAGAGGAGAAATTAATGCACCTTTCAAAATCAGTTTGAACTTTATCCAATGCAACGGAATCGTGCTGGATGCCTGTAATTTGTGTATAACCTTTATAGGCATGAGGCAAGGTGTTTGTAAATACTTTTAAGAATCTTTGATAATGAGGTTTATATATCGTTGTAATCGGGTCGGACATTGCTACCTAAATCGATAGAAAATCATCGTTTAAGTGTTTGCCATCTTCTAAAGAAATAAGAAAATTTTCATCAATTGAATTTGAGTTTTTTCCACTTGTGTCAAAATAAAACTTCGGCTCTGCTTTTATTGCAATGTTGCCAATTCTTTCTGCAGATTCTTGTGCGAATTTAATACTTTCTTGGGTTGGTAAATTCATTGGTTATCCTCTAATTATGTTTTGCGATAATTCTGCACTTGTATTTGCTAATTTTGTAGTAAAGCTCTAAATTCAGTGTTTCGGTGTCTAACAGTGCAAATAAAAGAATAATATTATACCAAAATTAAACTTGAATAAAAGTTTTTCTATAATGTTTAAGTTCTCTGATAGATTCATGAATATCTGCCAATGCTAAATGCTCAGATTCACCTTCTCGCACTAGGGCAGCGTCAGGCTTCCAGCGTTTAATTAACTCTTTTAAAGTGCTGACATCAATGTGGCGATAGTGAAAAAACTTTTCCAGAGTCGGCATCGTATTATACAAAAAACGCCGGTCTTGGCAAATGGTATTGCCACACATTGGCGATGCTCCTTTTTCCACCCATTCTTTTAAAAAATCTATGGTTTCAATTTCGGCTTGTTGAGTAGAAATGCGGCTTTCTTTAATGCGTTTAACCAAGCCAGACTGATTGTGATGTTCGGTATTCCACTCGTCCATTGCGTTTAAAGTTTCATCACTTTGATGAATCGCAAGTGCAGGGCCTTCTGCCAAAATATTCAAATCTTTGTCAGTTACAATGGTCGCAATTTCGATAATCACATCGCTTTCAGGTAATAAGCCCGTCATTTCCAAATCAATCCAAATTAAATTAGTTTCTCTATCTGACATTTAACACCCCGTGCTTTCTTTGACGAAGTCATCAAGTTTTTGATGTGCAGCGCCACTGTTTAAAATTTCTATCGCTTTATCGATACCCTGTTGCAATGAATCAGCCATGCCCGACACATAAATCGCTGCACCTGCATTCAAAGCAATAATATTTTTACCCGCACCATCTTTACCGTCCAATGCATTTTGAATTAACACCAATGAGCTTTCTGCATCATCTGCTTTAATTTCATTCAAATCACCAAGGGGTAATCCAAAATCTGTCGGATTAATTGTATAAGTTGTCACTTTACTGTTTTTTAATTCTGCAACAAAAGTATCGTCGGCAATTGAAATCTCATCCAGTCCATCCTTAGAATGTACCACCATTACATGTTTAGACCCTAAACTTTTCAGAACATTTGCAATTGGTTCAACCAATGTTTTATCGTAAACACCCATCACTTGATGGGGTGCTTTGGCTGGGTTAGTCAGTGGACCTAAGACATTGAAAATCGTGCGAACTGCTAAATCTTTGCGGGTATCAGCAACATGCTTCATTGCTAAATGGTGCGCAGGAGCAAACATAAAACCAACACCAATTTTCTCCACGCATTTGCCAATTTCTTCTGGTGTCATATAGAGGTTAACCCCCGCTGCTTCCAAAACATCAGCACTGCCAGATTTAGAGGAAATACTGCGATTGCCATGCTTAGCAACCTTTGCTCCTGCTGCTGCCACAACAAAAGCGCAGGCGGTTGAGATATTAAATAAACCTAACCCATCACCCCCTGTGCCACAGGTGTCAACCAAATGTGTTGTATCATGAACCTTAACTCCAGATGCCAGTGAGTGCATTACCTTTGCTGCTGCTGTTATTTCTTGAATTGTCTCACCTTTCACCGCCAAACCGACTAAAAAACCACCATTTTGAACACCTGTAGTTTTGCCCGTCATAATATCACTCATCACGCCGTGCATTTGCTTTTCGCTCAAATCTTGCTTAGCAATCACGGCTTTTATCGCTTCTTGTATATTCATTTTTTATCTCATCAATCCTTCTATCTCATCAATTTCTTTCGCCAATCCCTGCGTCAACACACGATTTCCACCTTTGGTAATCAGCACATCATCTTCAATACGAATACCAATATCCCAATATTTAGGGTTAATTTTATCACTCTTACGGATGTAAATACCAGGTTCAACTGTGGTTACCATCCCCACTTCGTATTTCCTATCCTGATTACCTTGCTGGTAACGCCCGACATCATGCACATCCATCCCAAGCCAATGCCCTGTGCCATGCATATAAAACTGTTTTAAATCGCCATTTTTTGCCAAAATCCCTAAGTTAATCAAGCCCTGTTGAATGATTTGTGAAGCAATTTTATGTGGCGTGGTAATGACTTCATTTGGTTTTATTGCAGCAATCGCTGCGAGTTGTGCATCCAATACAATCTGATAAATTTGTCGTTGTGCATTACTGAATGTGCCATTAATCGGAAAAGTGCGGGTAATATCCGCAGCATATCCTTGCACTTCACACCCTGCATCAATTAACAATAAATCGCCATCATTTAGCACCTGATTATTTTTAATATAATGCAACACACACCCATTTTTTCCCCCTGCCACAATGGGTGTATAAGCATGTTCAGCATTATATCTTCTAAAATTTCCATCAAAAATACTGCCCACTTCATACTCAAATAAATCGGGTTTAGCTTGCTGCATTGCCATTTGATGTGTTTCCACTGAAATATCTGCAGATTTTTGCATTAAGGCAATTTCATCGTCATCTTTAATAAGACGCATTTCATGTAAATATTTGCCCAACGACTGTGTTTTCGTCGTCGCCAAACATTCCATAATTGTATCGTCTAATGCACATGGTTTAAAATCATAATACACCGTAGTTGCATTTTTTATCAACTGTGGCAGTTGTGTTTTTAACGCACCAATCGGATAAGCTTGATTTACCTTCAAAATCTCTGGTGCAGCATCAACCCCCAAACGCTCTCCATCCCAAATCTCTCGTTTCTGGTCTTTTTCACGCAAAAAAATCGTATAATCCTCCTGCGAAAAAACTGCCACTGCCTCAGGCTCAGTAAACCCCGTCAAATACCAAAAATCACTATGCGGACGAAACGGATAATGTACATCGCCATTACGAAGTTGCTCTAAATTAGTCGCAACAATAACCAAAGCCCCTGCCCCTAATTGATTTAATAATTTCTGTTGTCTATGCTGATTTTTCATTTGTATAATTATAGACTGATGAAAAACCCACGACTATATCAAAACACCCAAATTAATGTTGATGAAAAATTGACATTAGATGCCTACGCATCACATCATTTGGCGAAAGTATTGCGTTTTCCGCAAGGAAAAAATATCACTTTATTCAATGGCGACGGGGCAAATTACACCGCAGAAGTGCTTCAAGCGAAGAAAGAATGTGTTGTCAAAATCTTAGAGAAAACTGAAAATTCATCCGAATCAAAACTCAATATCACCTTGGTGCAAGGTATTGCTAAAGGTGAAAAAATGGATTTTCTAATGCAAAAAGCCGTCGAACTCGGCGTCAATAAAATCATTCCCATCTTCACCGACCATTGCATCGTTCATCTAAAGGGTGATAAATTAACAAAACGCCGCCAACATTGGCAAAAAATTGTCATTAGTGCCTGCGAACAATCAGGCCGCTCCGTCATCTCAGAAGTTATTAACCCAATGAAATTAGATGACTTCTTGCAACAACCCATCACCCATGGCTTCGTCTTACATCACCGTTGTGAAAAGACTCTGTTAGATATAGAGGCAACGAATGAAGCCACCATCCTAATCGGCCCTGAAGGCGGCTTCAGCGAAATAGAAATCACTCAAGCCACCCAAGCAGGCTACCAATCTTTATCGCTTGGCTCTCGTGTACTCAGAACAGAAACGGCATCATTGGCAGCGATTGCCAATATGCAGTTGTTATGGGGTAGTTAAGAGTTTCAAAGCGTCCTGTATTGGAACTAAAGTATTAGACAATTTTTTGCGAATGGCAGAACCTGCGAGACTGTGGGCAGAGATTGTGCTGACGACTAATTGCTCGCTGACGCTTGCTAATAATAGGCGAGCTTTGATTTTTTCGTCGGTCAAGCCTAAATTTTCTGCAACTTGTTGGGCTTGATTTTGGCATTGTTCAATAGAGGCGAGGGGGCGAATCATTGGGTGGGCGACATAATTACCTAAGATTTCTAAAGTGCGGTATAAGACATGTTCTTGGTTGATTTTTTTCAAAATAATGGCAATGGTTTTTAGCATAATCTGCCCTTGTTTACTGTTGATGCAATCTAATTCTTTAATATCGCTATCCAAAGCAATCGTGTCATCACTATTGGGTAAATTATGGGTATTTCTCTCAATAAATCCGACTAAAAAAGCAGTTTTTCTTTGCCCTTGTTTCCACAATCTATCTTTTGCTTTTTGAGAGATTAAATCGCCTTGTAATAATAAGTTAGTGGTGTCAATCAGTTGTGTTGTATCATCAGTAAACGGTAGAAACTCTAATAAATAATGTGCAATTTGTTTGCCAACAGGGTGCTTAACGACAAACTTTCGAGTGAGCAAAAATCGTCCGATTTCCGCTTGTTGGTCGGTATTAGTGGCACACCACCAAACCAAATCTAATACTTCATCGTCTAAATTTTGAGAATTTGATACGGCAACTACGGCTTCGATATTGCCAATTTTTAACAATGATTTTAGATTGGCAGATTCTACTTGCCCCATTCTTGACCAGCGTTTTAGATAGGATGGGTAGCCGCCCATACCGCCCAAAATTTGAGTGACTAGTAATTTTTGCACGGCTTCAATATATTTGCTGCTGTCTCCAGTTGGAGTGAGGGCGATGGTTTGTTCTTTTTTGTCTGCAGTTAAGCCGACCACGACTAGTTTATAGACATCAATACGAATGGCATCGCAGGTTGCCATTAACACATTGAGTTTGAGTGTATCTTCAGGTGTGAGCATTGAAATATTTATTGATTTGTGAGAGAGATGCTGATGCTAAAGCATCTTTAAAAATAACGATAGAACTTTTGCCAGTGCTAATAATAGCTAAAAAATTAGATTGGTATTCAAGGTGAAAAATAGAATATTGTTGAGTGGAATTATCATTTTTTGTTACAGTCAATTTATCCACATCTAGCGATATTCCCACAACAGATTTTGGATGAGTAAGCCATAAAAATCTCGGGAAAAAATAAATTAACCACAGTGATAAAGCGATACTAACAGTAAGACTGAACCAAATATTATAAAAATAATGCCATGCTGAAAATATGCCCAATAAATAGACAACAAGACTAGAAGCCAGATAAGTTTTTGATGTTTGAATTTTAATATTTAGCGTATCACTCATTGTCTAACTCAAAGCCTATTTTTTGAGCACGGTCAAAAGCAGAGCGCATTGCGCGAGCAACCACCGCTTCAAAATCTTGATTTTGAAAAGATTCAATTGCCGCTTGTGTTGTGCCATTTTTTGAGGTTACTTTGGCACGCAGTTGATAAGGGGAGCCCTCACTTTGGTCTGCCATCATACTTGCACCTAATGCTGTTTGAATGCTGAGTTGCTTGGCAGTTTCTTCATTAAGCCCCAATGCAGTGCCAGTATGTGCCATAGCTTCAATCATCAAAAAGAAATATGCTGGACCACTGCCTGAGAGTGCTGTTACTGCATCTAGCATTTGTTCGTTTGCCACCCAAAAACACTTGCCAACAGAGCCAAGAATTTGTTCGGTTAACACCTTTTGTTCAGCACTAACTGCCTCATTTGCCATCATACCCGTTGCTCCCATACCCAATAATGCAGGGGTGTTGGGCATAGCACGCACAATAGGTGCCCAACCAAGCCAGTGGGCAATACTGGTTGATTTAGCACCAGCAACAATAGAAATTATGAGCGGCTTGTGAATAATATGTGCTTGCAACTCCTTGCAAACCGTTGCAAGGATTTGTGGCTTAACGGCAAAAACAATCACTTCACATTGATTAGCCAGTTGCGTATTATCGCTAAAGGTTTCAATACCAAAGTCTATCTCCCTCTGTGATAATAGGGTTGCGTTTTTGTCACTCACTTTGATGTTTTGTGCCGAAAATCCGCCGTCAATTAAACCAGAAATTAACGCATACGCCATATTTCCTGCACCAATAAAACCGATTGTTGTTGTCTTTTCCATTTAAAATAACTTGCTCAACTATTAAGATTGACTATTCTACCTAAAAAAGGATAATATGAAAAAATTTAACCCAAAACTAATTATGATTGATGTTGATGGCACTTTAGTTGACAGTGTGCCAGACTTGGCTTATTGCGTTGATGAACTAATGGTGGCAATGGGTAGAGAGAAATGGGGTGAGGCAAAAGTGCGTCACTGGGTCGGTAATGGTGTGCCAAAATTGGTAGAGCGTTCGTTGACGGGTGAGTTGGAAGGTGTAGCTAACAAGGATGATTATGATAAGGCTTACCCGATTTTTTTAGCGTTGTATGCAGAAAATACTTCGGGTCGTTCGTCGTTATATGCAGGGGTAAAAGAAGGTTTGGATTATTTGCAAGCACAAGGCTACACACTAGGCTGTGTAACTAATAAAGCCGAGCAATTTACCTTGCCAATTTTAAAAGATCTGGGTGTTTTTGATTATTTTGATATTGTTATTTCAGGCGATACTTTGGCTAAAAAGAAACCCGACCCATTACCACTTTTCCATGCAGCAGAATTTTTTGGCATTGACCCAAAAGACTCAATGATGTTAGGCGATTCAATCAGTGATGTTAAAGCCTCACGCGGGGCAGGGTTTGAGATTATTTGTATGTCATACGGCTATAATCACGGCAATGATATTGCTGATGCTAATCCCGATTTGGTGATTGATTCCATGGTTGAGCTCAAACAATACTTATAGAGACCTTTGCATAAATATGAATAATCATCAAAACGCCATCTTTCATCAAATTACAAACTTTTTAAAAACACCCTTAGCCCTGCTAGGAGTGGATTTAAAAAATTTCCAATTTAATAAAATCTGTCATTTTGCTAATCATCCCTATTTATGCAAAGGTCTCTTATAAATGCTTTTGCACACATTTGACCAACAACACATTTGGCATCCCTATGCCAAAGTCCCCAACAGCGTCCCCCCACATTTGGTTGAATCTGCTGATGGCGTTTATTTAACGCTGGCGGGGGGTAAACGAGTGATTGATGGGATGAGTTCGTGGTGGGCAACCATTCATGGCTATAATCATCCTGTTTTAAATCAAGCGGTTAATAAACAATTAACAAAAATGTCGCATGTGATGTTTGGTGGCTTAACCCACCAACCCGCCATCGACCTCGCTAAAACCCTCATCGAAATCACGCCCGACAACTTAACCAAAGTATTCTTCACCGACTCTGGCTCCATCGCCGTTGAAGTCGCCTTCAAAATGTCCATACAATATTGGCACAACAAACACCAGCCTAATAAGCAAAAATTCATCACCATTCGTGGCGGTTATCACGGAGATTCATTTGGTGCAATGAGCGTTTGCGACCCTGATAACGGTATGCATCATTTATTTAACGATATTTTGACACAACAATATTTTGTCAAAAGCCCTTCAATGGTGGCAATGGACGAAGCACTTGCCGATTTAGAACAAACCTTAATTAAAAACGCCCATTCAATCGCCGCCATGATTTTAGAGCCCGTAGTGCAAAGTGCCGGTGGAATGAGAATCTACAACCCACAATATTTAATCAAAGCAAAAGCACTATGTAAACAACACAAAGTGCTATTTATCTTAGATGAAATTGCCACAGGTTTTGGCAGAACAGGTGAACTATTTGCCCTAGAATATGTTGACATTGAACCCGATATTTTATGCCTTGGCAAAGCCCTAACAGGCGGCTATATGACCCTCGCCGCCACCCTCACCAGCGATAAAGTTGCCACCAGCGTCGCCACTTTAATGCACGGCCCCACCTTTATGGCAAACCCACTCGCCTGTGCCGTGGCAAATGCCAGCATTGAACTATTACTCAATCAACCATGGCAAGACAACATCGCTCGCATTGAAAAACATTTTTACACACATTTATCCCCACTTAGTCAAAATGAAAAAGTAGATAATGTCCGTATTTTAGGCGCAATCGGCGTGATTGAAATGGCAGATGAAATTGACATTCAAAAAGTCCAAAACCAACTGATTGAAAACGGCGTTTGGCTTCGACCATATGGTAAATTACTCTACACTATGCCTGCGTTTATCATCACCGATGAGGAACTTTTGACGCTTACTAAAGCGATTAAAACAGTTGTTAAGTGTTGGGAGTAACTTAGTTTTTTAAAAGGGTGGTGAAACTCCCCCAATAAACTGGACACTAAATTTTAACATTTAGGAGTCCAAAATGACAAGAAAATACACAGCCTTCACCAAAGCCTTTAAACTAGAAACCCTAGCACTAGCAAATCAACCAAATACTTGCATTGCACAGCTTGCAAGAGATTTAGGTTTACGCAGAAACATGATCTACAAATGGAGGATTGAATTGAAGCAAAAACAAGATAAAGCCTTTAAAAGAACCGCCGATACTGCCAACACAGCACATCACAAAGCAACACATTCGGCGTTATTAAAGCAAAACAAACAACTTGCAAAAGACCTTAAACTGGCTCAAATGGAGGTAGAAATCCTAAAAAAGGCTCAAGCCTTCTTCAAAGGTCAAAACAGTTAAGATTTAAGTTTATCGCCTCAGAGGCGATAAACTACCCAATCACTGTTTTGTGTCGCTGTATGCAGGTATCCAAGAGCGGATACTACTACTGGAAGCATACACCACAAAGCCCTAGAAGTAGGCAGAACGATAAAATCGTATTACAAATCATTCAAGCCTTTAAAAATAGTAGGCAAACCTATGGTTCGCCTAGGATTTATCACGAACTAAAAGCCCAAGGCGTTAAGGTTAGCCTGAATAAGGTGGCGAGGCTGATGAACAAAAACAACATATATGCCCATTTTAGTATTCGCCATAAAAAGGCAAAAATACCTAGAAACAATATTAACTTTGCTAATAGAGACCTTTGCATAAATATGAATAATCATCAAAACGCCATCTTTCATCAAA
The DNA here is from genome assembly GCF_964212635.1 of Candidatus Thiodubiliella endoseptemdiera. Lineage (NCBI taxonomy): Bacteria > Pseudomonadati > Pseudomonadota > Gammaproteobacteria > Pseudothioglobaceae (SeqCode) > Candidatus Thiodubiliella > Candidatus Thiodubiliella endoseptemdiera. Next base: position 1,235,474 of record NZ_OZ156463.1, on the reverse strand, counting down.
TTACAAACTTTTTAAAAACACCCTTAGCCCTGCTAGGAGTGGATTTAAAAAATTTCCAATTTAATAAAATCTGTCATTTTGCTAATCATCCCTATTTATGCAAAGGTCTCAATAATATACTGAACAGGGAATTTATTGCAACAACACCCAATAGCAAATGGGTAAGCGACACTACCTTTGTTTGGACGCAGCAAGGTTGGTTGTATTTAGCAACTGTGATTGATTTATACTCACGCAAAGTTGCTGGTTGGTCAATGGGCAAGAATAATGACACAGCGCTCGTAATTGACGCCCTGAGCATGGCAATCAAAAACAAGCCAAGACAACAGCAAGTATTGCTACATTCAGATCAAGGTTCTACTTACAGGGCTTATGAGTATTTAGCATTATTTAAAGCAAATAACATTACCCAAAGCATGAGTAGAAAAGGAGAATGCTATGATAATGCAGTTGCTGAGAGCTTTTTTAACACACTCAAAACCGAGCTAGTCAATCAACAAACCTACCAAACCAGAGCGCAAGCAACAAGTGCAATCTTTGAATATATTGAAGTGTTTTACAACAAGATTAGACGACATTCAACGGTTGGTTATTATTCACCCAGTGATTATGAACAAGCGTTTTATAAGGAGAATCACCCAACTTAACAAAAGCCTTTTAGGCTTAAGTTGGGTTGGCTTCGCCAATTTGGGGGGGCAAGCCCCCAAACCCCATTGTTCAATCAAAAAGAACAAGGGTATAATTTATCAAAGTGGTGTCCAGTCAAGTGGGGGAACCGCAGCCTGTCCCCATTTATTCCCTGACTCTCACATGGGTACAGTTTTTTGGAAAAGTGATAAAAGTCCAGAGAAAAATGACTTTGTTTATTTTAATTTTCAGCACGAATTATTGCCAAAAAATTTAAAAGTTTTATCTAAAAAAATAGTCTGTATTGGAGGTGAGAGTCTAAAAATTGATGACCAATTTATTACATGCCAGGATAAAAAATATCCAATCAAACGCAATAAAAAAAACAGGTAGCGGAAAGACGATAAAACAGTTTTATTATGATGACATTGTACCTCAGAATAAAGCCATTTTATGGGGGTCAAATATTGAAAGTTTTGATAGTCGATACTGGGGATTTATTGATTATAATAAACTTAATAAAATGAAATTAATTTGGTAGAAAATGTTTATTGCAAAGTATCAAGATGAATATATTAATGCTATTATTTTTTTAGAGCGGTTCGGTGCTAATTTTAAAGAGCACAAAAGAAAAAATATAGTAGCAAAGTGCCCAAGTTGTGATTACGACCTTACTCTGTGTGCCGCTTCTAGCGATACCATAACAACTCATTTTTCTCATTCAAAACAAAATACCAACTGCCCTATTGTTAATGCCAATAAAAGAAAAATACTTCACTTAAGTAAATTTGAAAAACACCCTATATCTAATTTAAAGCTAAGACATAAAATTGCTAATGATAACGAACTATTATTAAATATTTATATTCGCTGCAATGTATTGTCTAATTGGGAAAGTGATAAGGGAAATTTAAGCGTAGATCAATTCTGCCAGTTGCTTATATTGTCAGTAGAGGCAAATATTTGGAGGTTGAAAGAAATGTCAATTATCACACTGCCTTATATTTTGGTCCAATTAAGTGATTATCCTATACAAGTTGCCAGATATGATATTCAAAAAACAGATAAAAATCAATTTAGATTTATCCTTTCGCAAAAAGACAAAAGAGATAAAACAAAGGCTTTTACTAATTATTTCCTCCATAAAAATACGCTAACTGGGGATTTCATTAAAGGCTGCAATATCCCTACTCCTCCAGTTGAGAATATTACACAAAGAACAATTGATTTTTTTAGAAAAAATATTGGAAACAAGCTGTTTAAAGTAGCACCTAAAATACTTTTTTAATATAATAATATAAAAACTATTATATTATTATGTATAATTAATACTATGAAAAATGTTAATCATATAGAGACCTTTGCATAAATAGGGATGATTAGCAAAATGACAGATTTTATTAAATTGGAAATTTTTTAAATCCACTCCTAGCAGGGCTAAGGGTGTTTTTAAAAAGTTTGTAATTTGATGAAAGATGGCGTTTTGATGATTATTCATATTTATGCAAAGGTCTCATATAGTAAATAATAAGCAACAAGCGATATTCTTGGCTAAAAAACAACTGCCAGAGCTGGTTTATGATGTTGTAAATTTAGAAGGTATTAATTACACCATCCCCGAAATAATGACCCTGCTTGACGGCATTACCGTTGGTGGTAGAAAGCAAGGAGACGAGCTTATTGCAAATATTTTTATTAGATTGTGATGGCATTACTCAAGATAAGTTGATTTACAATGCTGTTTTAAAAATAATACAATAATAATGAAAAATATTAATATAAAAACAACACTATTTACAATCTCAATGTTAAGTACATTTTTTTTACAAGGTTGTGGTGGTGCATATAATGTCAAAGATATAAGTAAATATGATTCTGCTATTAAATTAGCAGAGGTCGGAACAATGGAATTATCTAGCAAAGGCGACAATACATTTTTTAAAAGACCTAACAAGCTAGAAACACATGGCAATATAAACAGATTCTCTACTGCTTTTTTTTCAACAAAAGGGGTTTATGCTGTATATGATAGTTTTGAGAGTTATTGTCTGGGTATTAATGGTCTTTATGAAACACACTATAGCAATAGATTATGCTTAAATAAGAAAAATAAAAATGAAGGATATTTTTATCTTGATATTATTACTATTCAACACATTGGGAGTATTCCAAAAGTTCGTATTATTGTATCGGAGCCAATCAATAAAAAACCATCGACATCGATACTAGAAATTGCTAAAAACAACGCAGTTGCACAATCCTACGAAAGAGCAAAAAGAGCAAAGGAAAAAAATATGTTACTGGATAAGGAAAAATTAGAAGCTAAAAAAGATTTAGCAAGTTCAACACACGGTCGTGTTATTAAAATTGGAACCAAAATTTGTAATGTTTTTAATGATGCTCAAAAAGGCTTTACAGAAAAATTTGCCAATAACAAAATCCAAATTCGACTACTAGAAAATGGGAAAATAATTTGGGATGATACATTTAGTTGGTATGCCTGTAAAGGAAAAAATCTTGGAATTTAAAAAGGATGTTAAACTATTAATGCCTTCCAACTAAAATGCTAGTACTAAGTCTATTCACTGGTGCCGGCTTACTTGATAAAGCATTTCGTGAGCAAGGCTTCTGTGTTGTTTCAGCTGGAGATATTATTTATGGCCAAGATATTCGTGATTTTCATACTATAGCAGGCAAGTTTGACGGGGTTATCGGTGGCAGTCCGTGCCAAGATTTCAGCGGCTTAAAGCGAAACAAAACAAACTATTCTCAAGAAATGTTAGATGAATATATCCGAGTAGTTAAAGAAGCTGACCCTTCATGGAAATAATGGGGACAATAATGGGGACAGGCTACTTTTTATGATATGAAAATGATGGGGACAGCAAATGATGGGAAATGATGGGGACAGGCTACTTTTTATGATATAATTCCCCACTTTTACCCCAACACTTGAAAATGATGGAAATGATGGGGACAGGCTACTTTTTATGATATAATTCCCCACTTTTACCCCAACACTAAAATGCCACGCATACCAAGAGGTCAAACCCAAGGCGGAATCTATCATATTATCAATAGAGGAAATATGCGTATGCAAGTTTTTGATGATGAGGATGATTACGAGTTTTTCCTAAAATTATTAAAAACAGGGCTAGAAAGAGAGAATATTGAGTTACACGCCTATTGTCTAATGCCTAATCACTTTCATTTATTACTTGTACCACAAGGTGAAAATAGTCTGAGTAAATTTATGCAATGGGTGATGACTTCTCATGTGCGTTATTATCATAAGAAAAACAAAACCTCAGGACATATTTGGCAAGGTAGATTTAAAAGTTTTATTGTTGAAAAAGACAGTTATTATCTAACTTTGATGCGCTATATAGAGGCTAATGCGTTAAGGGCTGATTTAAGCAAAACAGCACAAGATTGGCAATACGGGTCATTATCAGAAAGAGTTTTTAGAAATAGAAAGATATTGAACAAGCCTTATGGAGAACTAGATAACTGGGTGGAATATGTCAATACGCCACAAACTCAAAAAGAAATAGATAAAATCAGAAACAGTATTAATAGACAAGCACCACTTGGCAATGAAAACTGGGTTATAAAAATGGCAAAGAAGCATGGTTTGCTGTCAACTCTAAAGGCTAGAGGAAGACCAAAAAATAAGAAAAAACTATGATAAAAGTAGCCTGCCCCCATTTATTTTCCATTTATTTTGAATATGTATGATTTTGAAGGCAATAGAACTGGATATGTTCCTAGCCGTTGAAATACGAAATTTAATCCCTATATATTATCTGATTATATTATTAAACAAGGATAAAAGTTATGGCTACTAAAACAAAATGCAGACCTACACGCACTACTAAAAAACCAGGGCCAAAAACGGTAAAAGTACCAGCACATACTCGCTCTAAGCCAAAGTCTTTACCGAAGTGTAAATAACACCTAACAAATCATTCCATCTGACCGCTGACGCGTCAGGTGATTTCAGGCGTTAGCACAAAATGGAGAAATAAATGCTTACATTCAAACAAGCAATGGATGAAGCTCAAAAATATAACAAAAGGCATGCACTGCTGGGCAATGGCTTTAGTATCTCCTGCCGCCCACATATTTTTGTTTATGAGAAATTATTTGAAAAGGCGGACTTTAGCAAATTATCACTAAGTGCAAAGTTGGCATTCGAAGCCCTTAAAACACAAGATTTTGAAAAAGTCATTAAAGTCCTCCGTGATGCAAACGCTGTTCTTAGTGCTTATAGTGGAGTGAAAACAAGCTTGATAGAACAGTTGAAAAAAGATGCAAATGGGCTTCGAGAAGTTCTTGTTCAAGCTATTTCATCAAGCCACCCAGAATGGCCTGGAGAAATTACTGATGAAGAATACACTTCTTGTAGAACATTCCTTTCGAGCTTTAACAATGTTTATACGCTAAATTATGATTTACTTTTATATTGGGCAGTAATGCACAATGATGATGGAGAAAAAATTAAATCAGATGATGGCTTTAGAAAACCTGAAGATGAATTTGACTCCGAGTATGTTGTTTGGGAAGCTGAAACAAGTAGAAGTCAAAATATATGGTATCTACATGGGGCTTTACATGTTTTTGATGCAGGATCAGAAATTCAAAAATATACATGGATAAATACTGGGCGACGGTTAATAGAGCAAATACGTGATGCATTGGAAAGAGATTATTTTCCTCTGTTTGTATCAGAGGGTACAAGTAATGAAAAACTAGAACGTATAATGCACAATGAATACCTTGCCAAAGGCAAGAGGAGCTTTTCGAGTATACAAGGAGCACTATTTATTCACGGGCATTCACTAGCAGAAAATGATGAGCACTTTTTGAAAGCAATAGAGAAAGGGAAGATAAAGCATCTTTATATAGGGCTATATGGAGATGAAAACAATGAGTCCAATAAAATCATTAAAACAAGGGCGAAAAGAATGATTAATAATCGAGCACAATCAAAACCCCTTCAGGTTTCATTTTATGATTCTCAATCAGCACAAGTATGGGGCTAAAGTGCTAACAAATAGCTCCAGCGGACAGTTTAAAGCGTCACTTATTTTGCATTCGCAAAAATGTGCCACTTCAAACTGCCGCTGAGCAAGGCGTTATAATTTTCTCACACAACAAACACACATAAAATATGTCCATTGAAAACATTACTGTAATTTCCATCACTTTTTTATTAATGTTTTGGCTTTTTTGGAAAGATCTTTCTAGCCATAAAGGCGACAACCATCAAGATTTTAAATCTATCCTTGTTAGTGCTGGCGTTCTAGGAACATTTATAGGTATTTTTATTGGTTTATATGGTTTTGATAGTAATAATGTTGCAGACAGTGTTCCAAAATTACTAGATGGGCTGAAAACAGCATTTATCACTTCTATTGTCGGTATGTTTTTGGCAATATTACTTTCCATTATTCAAAAAAATAAAAGTGGAGATGTTGCCGAAGATGAGATTACAGCTTTAAATAATATTGGCAAACAATTAGATAAGTTAAATTCTATTGATAGTAAATTAACATCTTTGGGTGATATTAAAAAGAATACTGAAATATTACCTCTTATCAATACAAAATTAGATTCAATTGATACCAATATAAAATCTTTATCTTCTGATATATCAAGCGTTAAAGATGAGTTAAAAATAAATCAAAAGGATTTGTTTGAATTTTTAAAAGAAAAGTTATCTGAAATTGACAACTCCTTAAAAGAAGCAGTTCAGACCTTGTCAAAAGGTGCTACTGAAGAAATTATTAAAGCACTACAAGATGTTATCAAAGATTTTAATGATAACCTTACAGAACAATTTGGTGATAATTTTGAACAGTTGAATGAGGCTGTTTTAAAAATGATTGAATGGCAAGACGCTTATAAAAATTCTGTGCAAGAATTTGAAGAACAGTTAAAAATAACTGTAAAAAACACAAATGAAAGCCATCAAAATACAACAGCATTGGTAAAAGAATTTGCTGAAACCAATTTAAAAAGTTTGCAAGATTTTGTCAATGAAAACAATCAGGTATTATTAGAAAATATAGACAAAATTAATACCACAACAACTCAGAATACTGACACGCTTATTACAAAAGTGGGGGAGTTTTCTAGTGAAATAAATAACTCTTTAAAAGAAAGCGTTGAACAAAATGAGCAAGCTAACGGAAAAATAAAAGAAAGTTTAATTCAATTATTTGAACAAACCAAAAATGCCGCCTTAACCACAGAAAATAATGCAAAAATAATTAGTGAAATGACAGGTAATTATGCCAAGATTGCAGATGTTAGCGACAAATTAGAAATTGTTATTAGCACTAATCAAAATCAAATACAGAATCTAGAAAAAAGTTTAAAGGTTTTTGCAGAAATTAGCGGTGAAGCAAAAGGCATTACCAGTGAATTAAAAAGTTTTTCCGATGAAATACAGAAATCTTTAACAAATCAATCCGAAGCACTAACGAAATTAACCGAAGAGATAGAAAGACAATTACCAGATTCATTAGACATATTAAATAAATCACTTACTTCTTTAACTACACAATTTTCCACTGATTACGAAAGCTTTTTAGAGCAGGTTTCTAAACTTATGAAAGCAAATAATATTAACTAATGAAAATTACAGGTTTTAGCGAATTGTGGCGAGCAGTCAATAAAGTAAAAATTGATATTATTGCCAAAACAGAAATAACATTGTTTGAAAATGAAGGTTTAGATACCGATTTAAGTGATGTTTATACTAGCCAAGAAGGTGAGTTATTTACAGTTTTAAAAGATGGTTCAATTAGAAAAACGATTGTACATATTTGTGATATTTCAAATTATAAAGCAGAATGGGCTTTGCCAAAATTTCATATTTTTGAATGTGAAACTTTAACAAAAATGCGAAATACAAATAGAGGGCATAGATACAAAAAGGCTTCAAGAGGCGATGGGCAGTTTTGGATGATACACTCTTCAGGAGGACAATATGAGTATTTAAACATCTGTAATTATAATTGCCTAGAACAGCATAATTCAATATATGACCGTCAAACAGTAACAAACTTTGATGTCAAGTCTTATCTAGATACGCCAATCCAACATATTCAACCGTATATTGCCAATGAGTTAGATATGACAACTATTCCAAGTAGTTATGCTGATAATTGGCAAAATATCTCAATAGAAAGAAAGCGGTATTACAAATGGATATGTCAAGAGTGTTTTTACAATTTAAATGATTGTAAAAAATATTTACATACTCATCATATAAATGCTGATATAACAAACAATAAGCACGAAAATTTAAAAGTTCTGTGTATTGAATGTCATGCAAAAGAATTTCAACACGGACATATTAAGCAAAAATCAGAATATAAACAATTTTTACAAATAAAAGAAAACTATGCAAGCTAATAGAGAATGGATAAGTATCTCAGATATGATGGCTGGGCTAATGATGGTATTTTTATTTATTGCTGTATTGTTTATGAGTGAAGTGCAGAAAGAACAAAAGGCTATTAAAGAAATAGCAGAGAGTTATCAGAATATTCAACAACAATTGTATAGGGATTTAAATCAAGAATTTAAAAAAGACCTTGAAGCTTGGGATGCTGAAATTCTAAAAGACAACACAATTCGTTTTAAATCTCCAGAGATTTTATTTGATACCAATAGCAGCAAACTCAAGACACTTTTTATCGCCGTATTAAATGACTTTTTCCCAAGATATTTAGATATTTTAACCAACAATAAGTATAAAAAACAAATTAAAGAAATTAGGGTTGAGGGTCATACATCATCTATATGGAAAAATGCTACAAGAGAGCAGTCATATATAAATAATATGTCTTTATCGCAAAATAGAGCGAAGTCTGTTTTGGTTTATAGTTATAACATTACAAATTCAGTAAATAATAAAATATTTTTAGAAAATGTTTTTCGTGCCAATGGTATGTCATTTTCTAATTTAATTAAAAAAAATGGAAAAGAAAATATACAAGCCTCTCAAAGAGTAGAATTTAGAGTAATAACCAAAGCGGAAGAAAAAATTTATGAAATCATTAACAAATTACAATAATGAAAATTATAGAATCAAAGGGGTCAGTATGCGGTTCCCCCACTTGACTGGACACCACTTCAATAAATTATACCCTTGTTCTTTTTGATTGAACAATGGGGTTTGGGGGCTTGCCCCCCCAAATTGGCGAAGCCAACCCAACTTAAGCCTAAAAGGCTTTTGTTAAGTTGGGTAATTCTCCTTATAAAACGCTTGTTCATAATCATTGGGTGAATAATAACCAATCGTTGAATGTCGTCTAATCTTGTTGTAAAACACTTCAATATATTCAAAGATTGCACTTGTTGCTTGCGCTCTGGTTTGGTAGGTTTGTTGATTGACTAGCTCGGTTTTGAGTGTGTTAAAAAAGCTCTCAGCAACTGCATTATCATAGCATTCTCCTTTTCTACTCATGCTTTGGGTAATGTTATTTGCTTTAAATAATGCTAAATACTCATAAGCCCTGTAAGTAGAACCTTGATCTGAATGCAGTAATACTTGCTGTTGTCTTGGCTTGTTTTTGATTGCCATGCTCAGAGCGTCAATTACGAGCACTGTGTCATTATTCTTGCCCATTGACCAACCAGCAACTTTGCGTGAGTATAAATCAATCACAGTTGCTAAATACAACCAACCTTGCTGCGTCCAAACAAAGGTAGTGTCGCTTACCCATTTGCTATTGGGTGTTGTTGCAATAAATTCCCTGTTCAGTATATTATTAGCAAAGTTAATATTGTTTCTAGGTATTTTTGCCTTTTTATGGCGAATACTAAAATGGGCATATATGTTGTTTTTGTTCATCAGCCTCGCCACCTTATTCAGGCTAACCTTAACGCCTTGGGCTTTTAGTTCGTGATAAATCCTAGGCGAACCATAGGTTTGCCTACTATTTTTAAAGGCTTGAATGATTTGTAATATGATTTTATCGTTCTGCCTACTTCTAGGGCTTTGTGGTGTATGCTTCCAGTAGTAGTATCCGCTCTTGGATACCTGCATACAGCGACACAAAACAGTGATTGGGTAGTTTATCGTCTCTGAGGCGATAAACTTAAATCTTAACTGTTTTGACCTTTGAAGAAGGCTTGAGCCTTTTTTAGGATTTCTACCTCCATTTGAGCCAGTTTAAGGTCTTTTGCAAGTTGTTTGTTTTGCTTTAATAACGCCGAATGTGTTGCTTTGTGATGTGCTGTGTTGGCAGTATCGGCGGTTCTTTTAAAGGCTTTATCTTGTTTTTGATTCAATTCAATCCTCCATTTGTAGATCATGTTTCTGCGTAAACCTAAATCTCTTGCAAGCTGTGCAATGCAAGTATTTGGTTGATTTGCTAGTGCTAGGGTTTCTAGTTTAAAGGCTTTGGTGAAGGCTGTGTATTTTCTTGTCATTTTGGACTCCTAAATGTTAAAATTTAGTGTCCAGTTTATTGGGGGAGTTTCAGTGTGTTATTTTTTTGTTAAAACTGATTTTTTAATTAATTACACACTGACCCCAATTATTAAATGACCAGCCCTCATCTTTCATAAATTGTTCTAAATTTACACAACAAACATTAAACTTTTGACATACATTGGGAATTTTTGCGGCATTAGATTTGAGTTTTTCTTCGGTTACAACGCAAATATCTAGTATTTTTGCTCTGGCTATTAAATAAGGGTCTGCAACTTCTTTGCCTTGCAGTCTAGCTTTCTTACTAATTAAATTCTGAAAATGCTCGATTTCAAATATTTCTGTTATAAAGTCAGTCTCATTATTAGTCGGCATATCAAAAATATTATTTGTCATAACAAAATCAGCCAATAAATCCCTGCCATTTTCTAATTCTGTTTTAACAGCTCTAACAGAGATTATTTTCCCATTATCCACATACTCGTCAAATTTTTCCCAAAAAGAAGGGAATTGATTTCTATAATAATGGTTAAAAATCTTAATTAGGGTATTGGAGTCGAAAACATAAATCATAAGCGACCCCCTTCTTCAAAAATTAAGGACTCCATTTTTGGAATACGCCAAGGCTTAATATCTAAATAATCAGCCAACTGCTGAGTGGAAATATTGTTGTTATAATATTGAGAAAACGCTGTCTCCATATAAGTTTCACCTAAATAAACCCTTTTAGTGTAATCAGAATTACCGCCTAATTTTTTGTTATTTTTTTGCTCATTAAAAGAATTTTTCCATTCTTTAACTTGTTGAGCGTAAAAATTAGCGGTTATTTTTTGATTATCTAAAAATTTCCTTAGAATTACTTCACGACTAACGGCAAATTTATTGGCAATATTTGCCAAAGTTGTATCATTTATTTGGCTATTAAGGTAGTGTTTAAACGCCTCATCTGGGACTAAAAATTTGCCAGAAAAAGCGTTACAGAATACTTCTATTCTCTTATCGGTTTCAGATAATTTATTCGGATAATCTTGATTGCTAGATAGCATTTCAATCCCGTCAATACCAAATAAAAGGTGTGCTAACTCATGAAACAAAGTGAAAACTTGCCTAGAAGGCGGCAAACTATTATTAATATAAATAATAGGAAAAATATTATCATACAAACAAAATCCAGAAAAACCTTCATCCTTAAAGGCATCCTTAAAAACAAATATTCCATATTTTTCTAAAGCATTACGCCAAGCCTTAAAAGCAACTTCTGGCCTTTTGTATGTCTTTTGCTTCTCTAAATTAATCCCTATCAATAACCTAAGCTCATTTGCAACATCATCAATTGATTTATTACTAACATCAATTGAGTGTAATAGTATTTTTTTAGCGGGATTAACGCCATTATTTAACTCAAACAAGTTCATTTGCATTACCTTTGCTTTTCTAATGATATAGCGCAAAGACGGCTGAATATAACTCGCCTCTTGTTCTGGTAAAGTTCTAAATGACTGGCTAATTGGATTCTCTTGTGGCGCCTTTGGAAAGAAAAATAATGCCGTAGGGCGTTTATACTTATTGGCTAACTTTTCTAATTGTGGAAATGAAGGGCTGGATGCACCATCCTCCCAATCTTGTATAAATTGAGGTTCTTTTCTAAAATACTTGGCAATATCATCAAGTGAGAAACCAGATTGTTCTCTTGCCCAGATCAAAATTTTTGGATTAATGCCCTGCATAATTTATTTTATTTTGAATTTTTCTCGTTCCCACGCTTTGCGTGGGAACGAGGGAATCAGTAATAATTTTTATTATGCGTATGTTACGGTAAAAATACTTTAGTGGGGAGGTTTTGACGCTTGGAAAAACGCGGGACAAGGCTGGAAAAATGTGTAACAAGGCTGGAAATGTGTGGGACGAGGTTGTTGCATGTTTTTAAAAGTGATTAAAACGGTTGTTATTCGATGGGGTTGATGTCTAGATACCAGCGTACTTTATTTTTGAGTTTTAGTGTGTTTGTGTGTTGGTTGAAGGTTGAGAGCATTTGGTGCAGTGCTTTTCTGTTGTTGGATTGTAAGTAGAGGTTGAAATAATAGTAGTCTGCTTTTTTAAAGGTGCTATTGGCGACGGGACCCCAGATTTCTACGCCTTCTATTTGAATGCGTTTGAGTAGGTTGGCGGCATCGCGGAGGAAGTTTTCTGCCATTTGTTGGTTTTTGGCATTGGCACAGAGGAGGGCTTGTTGGGAGAAGGGGGGCATCATTGCTTGGGTGCGTTGTTTGAGTAGGATGGCGGCAAATTGGGTGTAGCGATTGGAGAGGACGAAGTTAAAAATGGGGTGTTCGGGGTAGCGGGTTTGGATGGCGACTTCGCCTTGTTCGCCGCTGCGACCGGCACGACCGGAGACTTGGATGAGTAGTTGGGCTAAGTATTCTGTGCCACGGAAATTGTTGGATAATAAGCCGCCATCAATATCTAATACACCGACCATGGCGAGGTTGGAGAAATCGTGTCCTTTGGCGAGCATTTGGGTGCCGACGATGAGGCAGGGGTTGCCTGAGTTGATTTGTTCTAAATGTTGTTCAAAGGCTTTTTTGCGGCGGGTGGTATCGCGGTCAATGCGAATAATGGGGGTGTTGGGAAAGTGTGAAGAGAGGGTTTCTTCTAGGCGTTCGGTGCCATAGCCGAGTACTTCTAATGTGTGTTTTCCGCAATCGGGGCAGGCTTGTTGGGGCATTTGTTCATCGCCACAATGGTGGCATTTTAGGCGGTTAATGTGGCGATGGTAGATCATGCCTGCATCGCAGTGGTTGCATTGGGCTTTCCAATCACATTCTGTGCAGAAGTAAACGGGGGCATAGCCGCGGCGATTGATGAATAGCATCACTTGTTTGTTATTTTTTAGGTGTTGTTGCATTTTGCCGATTAATAATGCGGAGAGTGCGTTGCCGGTTTCCGTGCGCATATCGATTAAACTGACTTTGGGTAGTAAAGCACCGCTGGCGCGTTTGGTGAGTTTTAGGCGGGTAATTTTTTTGTCCATTACTTGTTTTAACATTTCTAATGATGGCGTGGCAGTGCCGAGGACGACGGGGATGTTGGCTTGCTGGGCACGCACAAAACATAAGTCTCTGGCGGAGTAGCGGAAACTGGATTGTTGTTTGAAGGAGGTGTCGTGTTCTTCGTCAATGATAATTAAACCCAAATTGGGCATGGGGGCAAAGAGGGCGCTTCGGGTGCCGAGGACGACGCCTGCTGTGCCGTTTTTTGCCATTAAATAAGCGTCTAGTTTTTGTGTTTCATTGCGTTGGGAGTGGATAGAGACGATGCAGGTGCTGAGTCTGGCTTCGAAACGAGAGACCATTTGGGGGGTGAGTCCAATTTCAGGCACTAAGACGAGGACTTGTTTGCCTTGGTTTAATACGGTTTGGGCGATACGCAAATAAACCTCAGTTTTGCCGCTGCCCGTTACCCCGTGTAGTAAAAAGCCGTGATAGATGTCTAAATGCGTTTGGATTTGATGGATGGCGTGTTGTTGTTCGTCGCTAGGTTGGAAATCAGGTTCGCTGGTTTTAAGCGGTAAGCCGATGATTTTTTTGATAATAGCTGGCTTGCCAATGCGTAGGTTTTTTGGCAGTGCAGTTGCAATCACTTCGCCGATTGGGTGATGGTAATAATTGGCTGACCAGCGTAAAAATTTGAGCATGGGCGTGTCAAGTATGGGCGTGTCGTCTAATATTTCTGTTACGCTTTTTAATTTTTCAAAGTCACTTTTATCTTTGATTGCAAGCACCACGCCGACCACTATTTTGCGTCCAAACGGCACTTTGATCCGAGTGCCAACTGCTACTATTTGATCACACAAGTAATCAAAAGTTTGGTTTAGTGGCACTGGAATGGCAACTTCAAAAATGAATGACACGATTGTAATTAGTTGATAAAATAAAACATTTTAGCAACAAACCTATTCAATATATGGTGGTTATTCAAAACAGTATTAATAAAGTGTTGATTGAGGAGCAAAATCTGCTGGATACTTTGCAAAAGGTATTGGTGGATTTGGGTAAAGGTGAGAGTGAATTGTTGATTCGGCTGGTGGATAAAAGTGAAATTCAAATGCTGAATAAAACTTATCGTGGTAAAAATCAGGCTACCAATGTGCTGTCGTTTCCGAGCGATTTGCCTGTGGAAATTGAAGAGCCTATTTTGGGTGATGTGGTGATTTGTGTTCAGGTGGTGCGGGAAGAAGCTGATGCACAAGGTAAAACTTTTGTTCATCATTTAATACATATGGCAGTTCATGGGACTTTGCATTTATTGGGTTATGACCATATTGAAGATGATGAGGCGGTAGTGATGGAAAGTTTAGAGATTAAAATTTTGGGGGCGTTGACTATTGAGAATCCTTATTTGACTTTGATTTAACTTCGTTAACAACTTGTTGAGCATAACCGATGCGTTCTATTGCTTGCAGTTGGTTATTCACATAATACATCTTTAAAGTAGGGCGTTCCCAGGGGGGGATGCCAGCTTCTTGCAGGACTTTTTTTAGAGATTGGGCATGGTTTTTATTGGGTAGTGTAATGCGTTGTCCTGCTTGACGATAGCGAATAGAAAAATTATCTTGGTCTTTAAATTCGGTGTAGTAAGTGCAATCCACTGTCCCTGCTGTTGTCTTTTTTATTGTTTGATTATTGATAAAATACAGTTGATTTTGATAGCGACGAATTTCAAATTCCCCCCAACGCACGAGTGGCGTGGCATCTTCTTTAGCGTGGAGTAAACCTAGGATTTGTTGCATTATTTTATCGGTGGGTGCTAAAAATTCTAAGTTTGATAAATGGTAGCGAAGGATATTTTTAATGCGATAAGGTTTGAGTTGCAATAAACGCGTAACATTTAGGCGTTTGTTTGTCATTAACTGTTGTTGCTTGATGTCTGATTTTGCCAAATCTTGTGTGAGTTGCAAAGATTCTGATTGGTGTTTGGCGCTGCGGGCTAAGGTGTTGTGGATATTTTGATACACCGTTTCTAATTTAGGTAGAATCGCCAGTCTTACAAAATTACGGCGAAAATTTGTATCGGTATTACTGTCATCCTCCACCCATGACAGCTGATGGTCTTGGGCATATTGAAGGATGTCGGCTTTGTTAATATTGAGTAATGGGCGGTAATGTTCGCCAGCACCTAAGGCTTTGGATTTTGGCATAGCGGACAGTCCTGCTGCGCCAGCACCACGGAATAACTGTAATAATAAGGTTTCTGCTTGGTCGTTTTTGTGGTGGGCAGTGCATAACACATCATTTTCTTTTAATTGGGAAGATAAGGCAAGATAGCGCATTTTTCTTGCGTTTTCTTCGATATTAGAGGATTTATCTAAATCTAAGTCAATATTGATACAATCAATGTTGTGTGTTTGACAGAGTGTTAAGCAGAATGCTTGCCATTTGTCACTGTGTTGTGAGAGGTGGTGGTTGCAATGCACGGCACGCAATTGGTGCGGATAATGCTGTTGTAAATAATGTAACAAGACCACGGAATCGATGCCACCACTCAACCCAAGGACAATTTTTTTACCTTCTAAAAAGGTATCTTTATCCTTGAAACTTTCCAAAACTCAGGATTTTGTCTGCGCGTTGTTGCACCAACTGGTCAATATTAATGGCTGTTACTTCTGCCAGTTGTTGTTTTAAAGCATCTTGGAGTATTTGTTTGGCTGCCTTAGGGTCTCGATGGATGCCGCCCAATGGTTCATCAATAATCGTGTCAATCAAGCCTGCTTGTTTGAGGTGGGTGCTGGTGAGTTTGAGTGATTCTGCGGCAACACTCGCCTTGGCTGCATCTTTATACAGGATAGAGGCACAACCTTCGGGCGAAATGACCGAATAAATACTGTATTCAAACATCATCATTCTATCTGCTACGCCAATTGCCAATGCACCGCCCGATCCGCCTTCGCCAATGACGACAGAAATAATTGGGGTTTTCATAGTGGACATTTCAAATAAATTTTTGGCAATGGCTTCAGATTGCCCCCGTTCCTCTGCACCGATACCCGGATAAGCCCCCGGAGTGTCAATAAAAGTGATAATGGGTAATGAGAATTTTTCTGCCATTTTCATTAGTCGTAAGGCTTTTCGATACCCTTCTGGTTTAGGCATACCAAAATTATGTTTAATTTTTTCCTGTGTTGTGCGTCCTTTTTGTTGACCAATAAACATCACAGTCGCATTTCCCAGTTTAGCAATACCGCCAATAATCGCAAGATCATCCGCATAGGCACGGTCGCCATGCAGTTCAGTAAATTCATCGAACACCGAATCAATATAATCCGCTGTGTAAAGACGCATAGGATGACGGGCTAATTGTGCCACTTGCCAATCCGACAGCGAAGAGAATATTTTTCTTGTCAATATTGCACTTTTGTCTTGTAATGCTTGTATTTCCTCGGAAATATCCACTTTATCTTTGACATTGTGTAATGCTTCAATTTTGCCTTCTAAGTCAGCAATAGGTTGTTCAAAATCAAGGTAATCTAAGTTCATGTTGGGTTAAGATTTAGTATTTTACAATACGACGAATTATATCATTAAATTATTAATTGAGACCTTTGCATAAATATTAATAATCATCAAAACGCCATCTTTCATCAAATTACAAACTTTTTAAAAACACCCTTAGCCCTGCTAGGAGTGGATTTAAAAAATTTCCAATTTAATAAAATCTGTCATTTTGCTAATCATCCCTATTTATGCAAAGGTCTCTAATTAAAAAAGACTTGACATCTGTGACTATTTGTTGAAAATTCACTCTATTCTATTAGTTTAAACTTAAATCATAAATTTAAAGGGGAAAATATGCCAAAAAGTATCATTGACGGACTGTTCGGAAAATCACCAATTAGCCCACTACAACAGCATATGACTAGCGTTCATTCGTGCATTTCTTTGCTGAAAAGTTTTATGATTGCTATCGATAAACAAGAATGGGAAAGTGCACAAGAAATTAGAAAAGAAATTGGACATAAGGAAGGAGAAGCGGATATTTTGAAGAAAAAATTGCGTGCAAAATTGCCTTCAACCTTTATGATGCCGTTTTCTCGTCGTGATTTATTGGATTTATTATTGATTCAAGATTCAATTGCTAACACCACCAAAGATGTTGCAGGATTAATCATTAATCGCAAAATGACTTTGCCAAAAGCCATTTCTGTTGATGTGATTGAGCTCACTGATGTGTGTATCCAAACTTCGGCAGCGGCATTGAAAGCGGTGAATGAATTAGATGAATTAATGGAAACCGCCTTTGGTAATAGAGAACGCAAAGTAGTGAGTTCTATTATTGATGATGTGAATGAACTGGAAAGCAAATCAGACAAAATCCAGCACGAAATCCGCACCAAATTATTCCCGATAGAAAAAGATTATCTGCCCGTTGATGTGATGTTTTATTATCGTGCTATTGAGTGGCTGGGTGAACTGGCAGATTCTGCCCAAAAAGTCGGTTCTCGTTTAGAAGTATTGCTCGCCAAATAAGAGGTTATTATGGATATTATTGCAAATTATGGCGATATTTTATTAATCCTTGCAGTTGCTTTTGGGTTATTTATGGCGTGGGGTGTGGGTGCGAATGATGTGGCAAATGCGATGGGTACTTCGGTTGGCTCAGGGGCAATCACTGTCAAACAAGCGATTATCATTGCTGTTATTTTTGAATTTGCCGGTGCAGTGTTAGCAGGGGGCGAGGTAACGGCAACGATTCGCAAAGGTATTTTAGATGCCAATATTTTTACCAATGACCCGCATTTATTGGTTTACGGTATGTTGGCATCACTATTGGCAGCTGGCGTGTGGCTGATGGTTGCCTCTTCTTTCGGCTGGCCAGTCTCAACCACGCATTCAATTGTGGGTGCAATTGTGGGTTTTGGCGCGGTAGGCGTTGGTATTGATGCGGTTGCTTGGGGTAAGGTCGGTAAGATTGCGATGAGTTGGATTGTTTCCCCAGTTTTGGCGGGTAGTATCGCTTTTGCACTGTTTAAAAGTTTGCAAAGTTTAATTATTGATACGGCACATCCCTTTGAGAACGCTAAAAAATATGTGCCGTTTTATATGTTTTTAGTGGGTTTTGTGATTTCTTTAGTAACTATTTTTAAAGGACTTAAACACATTGGTTTGGAATTTGAAACCAGCACCAGTTATATGCTGGCATTTGGATTTGGACTATTGGTTGCCTCTATCGGCACTTTGATTATTCGCCGCATCCATATTAACCCCAACGAAAATAAAGATTTTCACTTTACTTCAATGGAAAGAGTGTTTAGCGTATTAATGGTTATCACCGCCGCCGCCATGGCATTTGCACACGGATCAAATGATGTGGCAAACGCTATTGGACCACTAGCAGCAATCTATGGCGTGATTGAAAGTGGGGGCTTAATTGGCTCTAAAAGTGCCTTGCCAGTCGGTATTTTATTGGTTGGTGGTGCAGGCATTGTCCTCGGTTTAGTCACTTACGGACACAAAGTTATTGCCACAATCGGCACGGGCATTACACAATTAACCCCCTCTCGGGGCTTTGCCGCTACTTTAGCCGCTGCCGCAACCGTCGTGATTGCCTCAGGCACAGGTTTACCCGTATCCACCACGCAAGTTTTGGTCGGTGCAGTTTTGGGAGTGGGTCTAGCACGAGGAATGGCAGCACTCAATACCAGGGTGATTAACAAAATCTTTTTATCGTGGTTGATTACATTGCCAGCAGGTGCATTGATGTCAATCTTATTTTTCTTTACGCTCAAAGGAGTATTCGGCGCATGACATTAACAGAAGTCCAGGCAAAACTTGAAGCAGGCATTCAACATTCAACGGTAACAATGGAAGGTGACGGCTGTAATTGCTCAACCTTGGTAGTTTCCCCTATTTTTGAAGGTATGTCGTTATTAGCCAGACAAAAAATGGTATTGGCTGCCGTGCGTACAGAAATTGACAGTGGTGAATTGCACGCATTAAGCATTAAAGCACGCACACCAGCAGAAGTTTAGCCTTCAAAGTCGTCTATAACACGATTTTTTAGGTCTTGCATAATCGCTTTCCGCATTGCGTCTGAATAATTAACCCAGTGGCTAATTTCATCGCTATTGCGTTTACAACCGACGCAAAAATTCTGTTTGTTGTATTTACAGATACCGATGCAGGGTGATTGAATCATTTGAGTGCTCATATTGAGACCTTTGCATAAATATGAATAATCATCAAAACGCCATCTTTCATCAAATTACAAACTTTTTAAAAACACCCTTAGCCCTGCTAGGAGTGGATTTAAAAAATTTCCAATTTAATAAAATCTGTCATTTTGCTAATCATCCCTATTTATGCAAAGGTCTCATATTATAATATTATTGGGGTTTAGGTCAAGTAAAATAGCCGCTTTTATTTTATCGTATTATTCTCATGGGTTTTTCCAAATTAGGTTTATCAGATTCTATTCTTGACGCAGTGACTAAAAAAGGTTACGACCAACCATCGCCCATTCAAGAGCAGGGCATCCCTGTTATACTAGCAGGCAAAGACATTATGGCCGCCGCCCAAACAGGCACAGGAAAAACCGCAGGTTTCACCCTGCCAATTTTGCAAATTTTGTCAAAAGGCACGCCTGCAAAATCCAACCAAGTACGCACACTGATTTTAACCCCAACACGCGAACTCGCCGCCCAAGTGCAAGCCAGTGTTACCGATTACGGTAAGCAATTACCGCTTAAATCAGCCGTGGTTTTCGGTGGCGTGAAAATCAACCCACAAATGCAAAAACTCAGAAGTGGCGTGGATATTTTGGTAGCAACCCCAGGCAGATTATTAGATTTATATTCACAAAATGCCGTGAAGTTTGACCAATTAGAAATTTTTGTGATGGACGAGGCGGATAGAATGTTAGATATGGGATTTATTCACGATATTAAACGAATTTTAAAGGTTTTACCGACAAATAGACAAACTTTAATGTTTTCCGCTACCTTTTCAGATGAAATCAGAAAACTCGCCAAAACACTGGTTGATAACCCAGTAGAAATTTCAGTTACCCCAAGAAACACCACAGTGAAATCCGTCAAACAATGGATTCACCCCGTTGACAAATCCAAAAAACAAGCTTTACTAACGCACCTTATCCAAGAACACAGTTGGTATCAAGTATTGGTATTCAGTCGCACCAAACACGGTGCCAATCGCATTGCCACACAACTCGGCAAAAAAGGCATTACCGCCGCCGCCATTCACGGCAACAAATCCCAAGGTGCAAGAACGCGTGCCTTAGCAGATTTTAAAGCAGGCAAAGTCAATGTCCTAGTCGCCACCGACATCGCCGCCCGTGGCATCGACATCGTTGAACTTCCCCATGTCATCAATTTTGACCTACCCAATGTCCCCGAGGATTATGTCCATCGCATCGGCAGAACTGGTCGTGCTGGCTCAAAAGGCGAAGCCATCTCATTAGTCAGTGCCGATGAAGCCAAACAACTTTTTGACATCGAACGCCTCACCCAGAAAAAACTAGAACGCATTATGGTCGATGATTTTATCCCCAGCCATGATGTGCCTGAAACGGGTAAAAAATTACCCCCCTCTAAAAACACAAAACCCAAGAAAAACAAAGCCCGAAAAAAACCAAGATACGGCAAAGACAGTAACTCTGCTGAAAACAAAAATAAGCCAAAGAAAAGCTTTTGGAATAATAAATCTAAGTCCTAATTCAAAGATAGGACTGGTGTTAGATTTGTAGAGACCTTTGCATAAATAGGGATGATTAGCAAAATGACAGATTTTATTAAATTGGAAATTTTTTAAATCCACTCCTAGCAGGGCTAAGGGTGTTTTTAAAAAGTTTGTAATTTGATGAAAGATGGCGTTTTGATGATTATTCATATTTATGCAAAGGTCTCAAATAATCAAAATAACACTCTAACTCTAATTATTTATTGTTAAAAACAGATACGACAAAGAGTATACTATCTTAATAATTTCTGCTTTTGGATTAAGGTATTTACTTTTTGAAAGTAGCATAATAAGGGGATAAAAAAATGTATCAATTAAAGTTTGTAGTGATTTTAGCGTTAGGTTTATCGTCTATGGGAGTCAGCGCTTATGTTGGGGTTTTTTGTGCAAAAGATAAGGAATCAACGGCGGGGGATAGTTATGGATGTTGCCATAATGCGAATTGGGATAGAGGAGGTATGCTATGGGTTAATATGGCACCCTACTATGATACCTGCCCAGGAGAGAGTTTTATCAGCTTTGCATGTAAAAAAGACACGGGGGTTGTTGCATCCAATCCGCCGAATATAACCGTGGTTCAAGATTGCAATAACCACGGTTACCCGTATATAAAATTCTCAAATTAACTTTATTCAAAAGTAGATTGGAATAAAGGAAAAATAGTACCATTTTCAAAAAAAATAATTGCACTAAATAAAAGCTTAGATTAGCGGTAGTTTTATTGAAGAACTTTAGATTACGATAAAATGCTTAATTGTAAGACATTTAGAGTAGTAGAGACCTTTGCATAAATATGAATAATCATCAAAACGCCATCTTTCATCAAATTACAAACTTTTTAAAAACACCCTTAGCCCTGCTAGGAGTGGATTTAAAAAATTTCCAATTTAATAAAATCTGTCATTTTGCTAATCACCCCTATTTATGCAAAGGTCTCTAGTAAAAAAAATATATGAATTTGGTGGAGATGGCGAGAATTGAACTCGCGTCCGAAAACCTTCAAACAAGGAATCTACATGCTTAGCTTGGTCTATTGTAGTTAGCAACTTGCCACCCGACCATCAGGGATTGCAAGTGCGATCCCAGTAAGTTTTAACCGAATTATCCTGAAAAAACAATCCTAGCGAGTCTGTAATCGACCGCTGTCCAAGAAGCACAGACAACTTCAAGGGAGCGGCTAGCTATGCAGCTAGAGCGTAGTTGTTTTCGTTTGCAACTATCTTTTTTGAGAAACGGTTACGAGTTATTCTCATCCTCGGCATGCATCCTTGAGATCCAACTCCTCGTCGAAGCCATGTCATCCCCTTGGAAAAATTGGATTATACACTTTATTGAATAGTTATTCTTGCAAATTTGCGTTTGCCGACTTGATAAACGGCTATGCCTATTTCTGGGGTGAGACCTTTATCGGTTATTTTTTCACCGTTAATTTTAGCCGCACCTGCTTTAATCATTTGATAAGCATTTGAGGTGCTGGGGCAAAGTCCAGCGTCTTTGAGTAAATTGGCAATTTTGATACCTGCGTCAAAAGTGAATTCTGCCATTTCATCGGGAATTTGATTTTTAGAGAAGCGCTCGATGAAGTTTTGTTGCGCTTGTTTGGCAGCATTTTCATCGTGGAAACGGGTGATTATTTCAGCGGCTAAGATAAATTTAATATCTCTTGGATTTTTTCCACCTTCCATTTCTTGCTTTAAATTTGCGATGGTTTCTAAACTCTCAAAACTTAAGAGTTCAAAATAACGCCACATTAATTCATCCGAAATGGACATAATTTTGCCAAACATTTCATCGGCTGCATCATCAATACCGATGTAATTGTCTAAGGACTTTGACATTTTTTGCACGCCGTCTAAACCTTCTAAAATCGGCATTGTTAAGATAACCTGTTGCTCTTTGCCGTAGCGTTTTTGTAATTCTCTACCCATCAATAAATTAAACTTTTGGTCGGTACCGCCGATTTCCATATCGCTTTCAAGCACAACAGAATCGTAGCCTTGTACAAGTGGATATAGAAATTCATGGATGGCAATATCATTGCCATTTTTGTAACGAGTATCAAAATCATTGCGTTCCAACATTCTAGCAACTGTGCGCATTGATGAAAGTTTGATAAATTCCATTGGGGTTAATTTATCCATCCACTGAGAGTTAAAAATAACCGTTGTTTTTTCTTTGTCTAAGATTTTGAACACTTGTTCTGTATAACTCTTGGCATTTTCTACTACTTGCTCACGAGAAAGTGGGGGGCGAGTTTTACTTTTGCCTGTCGGGTCGCCAATCATCGCAGTGAAATCACCGATTAAAAATTGAATTTCATGCCCCAAATCTTGCAACATTTTGAGTTTATTGATTAACACTGTATGCCCTAAATGCAAATCGGGTGCCGTTGGATCAAAACCCGCTTTAATT
This sequence comes from Candidatus Thiodubiliella endoseptemdiera, assembly GCF_964212635.1. Classification (NCBI taxonomy): domain Bacteria; kingdom Pseudomonadati; phylum Pseudomonadota; class Gammaproteobacteria; family Pseudothioglobaceae (SeqCode); genus Candidatus Thiodubiliella; species Candidatus Thiodubiliella endoseptemdiera. The sequence goes on along the minus strand of NZ_OZ156463.1, from coordinate 1,212,233 downwards.
TTTAAAACTTTTTTGCGTTTGAGTTTATCTTTAAGTTCTGCAAGTGGCAAGATTTCATCAGTGCCTCGTTGGAAAATTTCTAATTGTTGTTTTAAATCCATTTTAATCCTTGTTTTTCGTATTCGTATAATTTGCCATCGTTAAAGATGAGCGCGTGGTTGTTCTTTATACAAGCCTATTTTAATCCCTGTGTCTAATTTTTTAGGTTTTTCATACGACACAATTTTGTGCAATATTTTTTGTGTTTTCTATTGTATTCAATCACAGAGCTTTCCCCCTTTGATTACAGTGCTTATTTTAACCAAAGTTGTCAAGTTGATGATTAAACTTTGCCCTACACAACAAAAAGACAACCTTCCAATCTAAAACTAAAAACCCAACACATAACCCCCTTTCCGCCTTGACAAGGTTCGACCTTGTCAATGGTTGATAGAAATCCCAGTATATAGTGTTTTCAATGCTATTGCTACTGGCGTTGCCGTTGATGCGTTGATTGAGCCTTAATACGCTGTAACTTGATGGTGTCCCATTAAATGGTGTTGACATTACCTGTGAAGTCAGCGCCTGTGGCGGTGCGGTGTTCTTTATCTAAGCCCAGGGGTTTGGTTTATCGGAATTAAGAGACTTTTACTCTTTAAATAAACACGCATGACTGAGGTGCTGTTATTATGTGAGACCTTTGCATAAATATGAATAATCATCAAAACGCCATCTTTCATCAAATTACAAACTTTTTAAAAACACCCTTAGCCCTGCTAGGAGTGGATTTAAAAAATTTCCAATTTAATAAAATCTGTCATTTTGCTAATCATCCCTATTTATGCAAAGGTCTCTATGTAAGTTTCATAAGTTGGCTATTATCCACACAAAAATATGGATATGTGGGTTTTTGGTGTTAATTTTATTGCCTTGTTAGATTTTAATAATCAGTTTGGATAAGGCTGGGGAAACTGGTGGTTTAGTCTGTCGATGCTTGTCAAAGGGGTTGGGTTTATCACCTTAGTTCTATTGTTCTGCTCTATATCTTAAATTAAACCATAAAAAACCCAAACAGTTGTTTGGGTTTTTTGTTTTCAATAATTAAAGATTAATTAGCTATTGATTCTTTCTTGAATTGCATTAATAACTGCCTCAGATGAGGTTGCATCAACACTCAATAACAGGCCTTCTTTTTCGTAGAAACCCACTAAAGGTGCAGTTTGGTCGTTATAGACATTTAAACGATTACTGATGGCTTCTTCTGTTTCGTCGTCGCGTTGAACTACTGGCTCGCCACATTTATCACAAACGCCTTCAACTTTAGGTGGGTTGGATTTGACATTGTAAATTTCACCGCAACCTGTGCAAGTGCGTCGTGTGGTTAAACGGTCAAGAATGACATCACGAGGCACATCGATTTCAACTGCAGCATCTAATTTTTCACCCATTTTCTCAAGTAATGTTTTTAATGCTTCTGCTTGTGGAATAGTACGCGGGAAGCCGTCTAGCAAGTAGCCAGATTTACAATCGTCCTCTTTAAGGCGTTCTTCCATAATGCCCATAATTAAATCGTCAGACACTAGGTCGCCTGCTTTCATTGCTGCTTGAGCCTGTTTGCCAAGTTCAGTCCCCGCGGCAACCGCTCCACGCAAAATATCGCCTGTAGAAATTTGAACCGAGCCATCAATTTTAGTTAGTAATTTAGCAACAGTGCCTTTGCCTGCACCTGGTGCGCCTAAAAGAATTAGTTTCATAATGTTTTCCTTAAAATAATTAATAAAATTAGCCCTTTTTTATAATGTCAGGCAAAAACGAGTGGGAATTATACCATAGCACACTTTCCGAACTCTAATACAATTTACAAATGGGGTGAAGAATGATACTGTTTCTTAATCGGGGGGGGGTCTATCTTTTTGGAATCTATTGGACGACTACGACCATTGCTGGGCGGATTAGGCGACCGTTTAGTGTAAAGCCAACTTGCACTACCTCTAAAACAGTGTTGGATTTTTTATCGGGCATAGGTACCATTGTTACGGCTTCGTGGTATTCGGGATTGAATGTTTCGTCTATTGGGTTGATGGATTCAATGCTGAATTTGGCTAGGGTGGATAGGAAAACTTTGTCGGTCATTTCTAGTCCTTCAAGGATACTTTCAATGGTTGCACTTTCTTCTTTTGCAGTTTTTAAGCCCATTGTTAATGAATCTTTGACTTCGAGTAGGGCTTTGGCGAAGTTGTCTAAGGCAAATTTGTGGGCGTTTTCTAAATCAATGGCGTTGCGGCGTTTCATATTTTCCATTTCTGCTTGAGCACGGATGACTTTTTCATAACTGTCTTTGGCGGATTTTTGGGCTTCTTCTAGTTGTGCTTGTAAATCATCGTCTGTTGATATTTTGGACGCATTTAAAATGGCGTCTTCGATGTTATTTTCCTCTGTTGCTGCAGCTTCTGTTTGATTTTCAACTGTTTCATCAGCCACTTCTACTTCTTTTTGGTTTTCTGTTGCTTTTTTTGTCATAATTCTGTCCTAATTCGTGTATATTTCGTTTGCTATATAGGCACTATTTTAAATAAATCAACTGCGAATAAATAACTATGTTTAATACAATCGGAATTATCACCAAACCCAACGACCCTAATAGTGATAGAAAAGCACTAGAATTGGGGGCTTTGCTTGAGGAAAGAAGCGTTACTGTAGTGCATGGAGAGCAGATTGGCGAACAGGCAGATTTAATCATCGTGGTTGGAGGCGATGGCTCGCTACTGAATACAGCACGAACTTTTGTGGATAAAAAAATTCCGATATTAGGGATTAATTTAGGCAGACTTGGATTTTTAGCCGATGTGCCTGCGACCAAAATGCAAACTATTGTAACTGAAGTGTTAAATGGTAATTTTATTCAAGAAAAGCGTCATTTATTATCGTGCCAAATTAAACAAAACGGTAAAGTGCTGGGGCAATACTTGGCGTTGAATGATGCGGTAGTACATAGAACTGAAACTTTGAAAATGATTGAGTTTGATTTGTTGATTGACGGTAAATTTGTCAGTAATCAACGCGCTGATGGGCTGATTGTTACTACGCCCACAGGTTCAACTGCTTATGCACTTTCAAGTGGTGGTCCGATTATGCATCCTGGATTGGACGCGATTGGTTTGGTCTCTATTTGCCCGCATACTATGAGTCATCGCCCATTGTTGGTACCGGGTAAAAGCGAGGTGGTGGTGCATATTAGAGAATCTGATGTAGGGGCAACGGTTAATTTTGATGGGCAAACTTCGGTGCCGATTGTGGTGGGGCAAGCTATTCATTTGCGTCAGCATCAGAGTTTGATTCATTTATTGCATCCGCAAGATTATGATTACTTTGAGATTATTCGTTCTAAATTGCACTGGGGTGCGAAATTATAAATGTTATCTCAACTCTCGGTTAAAAATCTCGCTGTTGTTGAAACATTGGACTTGTCTTTTGAGTCTGGTATGAGTGCGGTAACGGGCGAAACAGGGGCGGGGAAATCTATCCTTTTGCAAGCTTTGAATTTAGCACTCGGTCATCGTAGCGATTCGACACTTTTGCGTCATGGTAAGGACAAGGCCGAAGTCAGTGCGGTGTTTGAGGTGGCTAATCAGCAAAAAATACAAGATTATCTCAAAGAACAATCGCTGGATGAAGATGGGGAATGTATTTTGCGTCGAATTGTGATGGCTGATGGGCGCTCAAAAGCCTTTGTGAATGGGGTAAGTGTGCCGTTATCGGTGTTGCGTGGTGTGGGCGAGTTGTTGATTGATATGCACGGGCAGAACGAACATCAATTATTATTGCGTACCGATCAACAACAAGATTTGCTTGATACTTATGCGCAAAATTCTGTGGCGTGTGCGGCATTGAATGTTATAGTGGCGGACTATACTGCGGTGAGCAAACAGATTGACGAACTCAGCAATAATCAAGAATTAAAACAGCAACAGCAAGAATTATTACAACATCAATTAGATGAATTAGACAGTGCAGTGTTGGTGCAAGATGAGTTAAATACGATTGAGCAAGATTTTAAAATGAGTGCGAATTCTGCCAGTTTAATTGAACAAACTTCGGGTGTTCTCAACCAACTTGAGCAGGAAAATGGGGCGAATGTGCAACTGATGGCACTCAGTCACTCGCTCAATCAGGTGGTAGATACTGACGAAAAATTAGCCCCAATTGCCGAGTTAATATCAAGCGCTCAGGTGCAGACTCAGGAAAGTATCTATGAACTGACGAATTATTTGAGTGGCTTGTCGTTTGATGAAGAAACAACCAAAAATTTAGAATCGCGTTTGGGTGAGTTGCACGATTTGGCGCGTAAACATTCTTGTCAGATTATGGAATTGATTGAAGTTAAGGATAAAATTGCGGGCGAATTAGAAGTGATTGGGGGTGCAGAGCTGTCGATAGACGATTTAGAGCGACAAAAGTCGACTTTGGTAGAACAATATAATGAAAAAGCCGTAGCGTTGAGCAAGGTGCGTGTTGAAAAAGCTGAACTGTTATCAAGTTTGGTGACTGACGCAATGCAAGTTTTGGGTATGCTGGGTAGTGCGTTTACCGTTGACTTGCCGAAGAAGGTGGAAGGCGTGCATTACAATGGCAATGAGAGTGTTGATTTCTTGGTAAAAACTAATATGGGTAGTGATTTTAAAGCCTTGAAAAAGGTTGCGTCGGGGGGCGAGTTATCACGGATTTCTTTGGCGATTTCAGTTGTCAGCAGCGACAGCGAATACACGCCGACTTTGATTTTTGATGAGGTCGATGTTGGTATCAGTGGTGCTGTTGCCGAAGTCGTCGGGCAAAAACTCAAACAGTTAAGCGGGCATTATCAAATCATTTGTATCACTCATTTGGCACAAGTTGCTGCCTTTGGACATCAACATTTGCGTGTGCATAAATCGCAGGAAAATGAAGGCGCACAAACAACAGTAATGCAATTATCTGATGATGAGCGTGTTGACGAGATTGCACGTATTTTAGGAGGTGCAATAATTACTGATAGCACCCGTTCTACTGCAGCAGAAATGATACAACTTAGCCTAGTTTGATTGCCTTTAGAGACCTTTGCATAAATATGAATAATCATCAAAACGCCATCTTTCATCAAATTACAAACTTTTTAAAAACACCCTTAGCCCTGCTAGGAGTGGATTTAAAAAATTTCCAATTTAATAAAATCTGTCATTTTGCTAATCATCCCTATTTATGCAAAGGTCTCTAGGTATCTCTAACAACCTAAGATGTTTAAAGGTGATTTTATACACTAGAGCAAAAAACCGCCTAAACAAGCGGCTTTTTTTAGTCGGAAAAACTTACTCCTTCTTCAAACGCTCAATCCCTAACATCTTAAAGATATATTTTTGATAAGCAGGCTCTGTGTTGCCTGTTTTCATATTACGAATAAAAAATTTCTCAAAAGCAATCTTAGCAAGATGCATCATTTTACCTTTTTTCGCCCAAGTCACATTTCTCGGTGGAATCTGTGGCATCGCAACAAACGCTGCACCCGTGTCGCCCATATCTGCGATACAAACAGCATTCCAAGTTGGAATATTTGACGGCTCTTTACCGTTAATCATATCTTCGATATTGTGGACAACAGCGGTTACCATGGATTCAATCATATAGCCCGTTTTCGGCGTACCGCACATAACAGGGGTTGCTTCAACAGGGGGGATGGCAATATTGACACCAAGTGAGAAAATATTATTTTTAACGGGGGACTGATGATATTCGTTGACGAATACAAAGCCTCGTGGGTTGACAAAGCCAGAGTCAACATCTGCTAAATTAGCAACGGTATCAACACCTTTAAAAGCAGGTAATAACATTGTGTAAGCACTTGGAATTTCTACACTTTTAACACTTTCTCCATTGTCATCGCATTCATCAATAACCACCTTATCTGCTTGTACAGAAGCCACTTTAGAGTTAATGTGCCATTTAATGTGTCGATGGCGACATTCAGCTTCTAGCAAGCCTTTAGAATCACCAACACCGCCCAAACCTAAATGACCAATATAAGGCTCGGGAGTGACAAAAGTAATGGGACACTTGTCACGAATACCGCGTTTTCTCAAATCAGTTTCCATGATGGTTGCAAATTCATACGCAGGACCAAAACAAGAAGCACCTTGTACGGCACCGACAACGATTGGACCACCACCGTTTTCACAAAAGTCTTCCCATTTTTGGTGGGCTAACTCAGCATGTGCCGTGGTACAGATGGAGACACTATGTCCATCTGGGCCTAAGCCCTCCACTTCATTAAACGCTAATTTAGGACCTGTTGCTAACACTAGATAATCATAATCAACAGTCTGATCACCAACCATCACTTGGTTTTCATTTGGTTTAATTTGGGTAGCTTCACCAACAATCAAATTAATTTTTTTGCGTTTTAATTTAGGCTCAAGCTCAAAACTAATGTCATTTTCAGAGCGCCAACCAACGGCTACCCATGGATTTGAAGGGATAAAGTTAAAGTTTGGGTTATTAGAAATAACCGTTACTTCGTGATTTTTTCCCAGTGTTTTCTTGATATCATAGGCAAAAGGTAATCCGCCCGTACTTGCTCCAATAACGACAATATGTGCCATAGTTAACTCTCCTTTTTATTTTAAAAGTGACATTATTAATTATATTGTGCTAACTGTCAAATACATTAAAACATTATTGTATTTTAATGTAGAGACCTTTGTATAAATATGAATAATCATCAAAACGCCATCTTTCATCAAATTACAAACTTTTTAAAAACACCCTTAGCCCTGCTAGGAGTGGATTTAAAAAATTTCCAATTTAATAAAATCTGTCATTTTGCTAATCATCCCTATTTATGCAAAGGTCTCGTAGTTAAAAAATGATAAATTCCTTGAAATTATCTTCAACCTTTATTATCTAAACTGTATAATTCTGAATTTTGTGAGTTTGTGGTTTTGGATTTTGGCAATAAATAAAGCAATGCCAAAGGTTCAGTTAGTCGTTATGTTGGCGTCTATTACTTACTTTTCCACAATAGATGCGGGGATTTCTGCACTTTATGGGGGCATAATTGGTTTGATTAACACAGCGTTAATTGATCGACATACAAACAAGCAAATAAAGGATATAACTATTAGTGCCCAAGCAGGGGTTGGGATGATGGCCATCAGTGTGATAATGCGAATGGCAATCGTGGTGAGTTTGACTTTAATCGGATATTTTAGTTTTGGATTGAATGCAGAGGCACTCATTATTAGTTTGGTTTCAGGATTAATTAGTTTTTTATTGGATAAGGTTTTACAAAAATAACAATGTCAGCAGGAAATGAGCTTATCGCTTCGGGCGATTATATTAAACATCACTTACAGAATTTGACTTATGGTCAAAATCCGGATACTGGTGTTTGGGAATTAGCACATACCGCAGCTGAGGCTAAGGCAATGGGCTTTATGGCATTACATTTAGACACTTTAGGGGTTTCATTCTTACTAGGTGCTGTATTTTTATTCTTTTTTTATCGTATAGGTCAAAAAATGACCACCGATACACCATCAGGTGCACAAAACTTTATTGAAAGTGTGATTGAGTTTATTGATGAAAATGTGCGGGGTTCGTTTAACGGCAAAAACCCATTGGTTGCGCCTTTGGCATTAACAGTATTTATTTGGATTGTGTTGATGAACACGATGGATTTAATCCCCGTTGATTGGGTGCCACAAATCGCTCAACATATTGGCGTGTTCTTTGGTGCTGACCCGCATCATGTCTTTTTTAAAGTCGTACCAACCACAGATCCAAATGCAACTTTCGGCTTGGCAATTGGCGTATTCTTGTTGATGTTGTTTTATAGTATTAAAATTAAAGGTTTTGGCGGCTTTACTGCAGAATTAACCTTACATCCTTTTTCGTCTGACAATATATTTCTTAAGATTTTATTGATACCGGCTAACTTTTTCTTAGAATTTGTTTCCTTAATTGCAAAGCCTGTATCGCATTCACTGCGTTTGTTTGGTAACATGTACGCTGGTGAGATGATTTTCATTTTAATTGCATTATTGCCATTTTGGATTCAATGGACATTATCATTGCCGTGGGCAATTTTCCACATTTTGATTGTATTACTACAAGCCTTTATCTTTATGACATTGGTAATTGTGTATATGGATATGGCACACGACGAAAGCCATTAATTTTTTAAAAAATAGGAGTAAGAAAATGACAGAAGTACAAGCAACATTATTTTTAGCGGGTTCAATCTTAATGGGTTTAGGTGCATTAGGTGCGGCGGTAGGTATCGGTATCTTAGGGGCAAGATTTTTAGAGGGTGCAGCGCGTCAACCAGAGCTTATCCCAATGCTTAGAACGCAAATGTTCATTGTCATGGGTCTAGTAGATGCAGTACCAATGATTGCGGTAGGTATCTCAATGTATATCTTATTTGCGGTTACCGGTTAATAACTTTTTATTTGAAAGCAAGGTTTAAGTTATGAATATTAATTTGACAATGATTGGGCAATTAATTATGTTCGCCATGTTTACATGGTTCTGCATGAAGTTCGTATGGCCGCCGATTGTTGCCGCTATGGAGGCGCGTAAAAAGCGTATCGAAAGTGGTTTGATTGCAGCGGAACGCGGTTTGTCTGAGCATAAAGAGGCACAGCAAAAAGCACAAGAAATGATTAATCAATCAAAAGACCAAGCGGCTGCCATTATTGCCAATGCAACAAAACAAGCATCGGGTATGGTTGAAGATGCCAAAGACACTGCTTCTCAAGAGGCGGAACGCATTAAAACACAGGCACATGCTGAAATTGAACAAGAGTCAAAACGCGTGCGTAACGAATTAAAAGACCAGGTGTCTATTTTGGTTATGCAAGGTGTGGGCGCAGTTTTAGACAAAGAAGTAGATGGCGAAACCCATCAGGGCATGCTGACAAAACTGTCACAAACTTTATAAGGATTAAGCAGTGGAATTAACAACAATCGCCAAGCCTTATGCCAATGCAGTTTTTGAAATTGCACAGCAGGGCAAGTCTCATTCAGACTGGAAAGCAGTGTTAGAAGTGGGTACATTGATTGCAGAAGATGCGATGATGTGTGCATTTGTGGCTTCGCCCAGTGCCAGTAAGTTAAAAAAGGCAAAAGCGGTAATTGCGGTGTTCGAATCTTCCTTAGATAGAGCATTAAGCAAAAAAGAAAAAGCCTTTATTGGTTTGTTATTAGAAAATGGGCGACTGAGTGTATTGCCAAGTATCTTAGCGTTATTCAATGCCAAGACGGGTCTTGAGAGTGATGCGAAAGTATTTCAGATAACGAGTGCCTATCAATTAAGTACAGAAGAAGAAAAGAAAATTGTTAGCGATTTAGCAGATAAATATAATACCACAGTGCGTATTAACACAATGGTAGATAAAAATTTGGTAGGTAGTATAGTGATCAAAGAAGGTGACAAAGTAATTGACTTGTCGGTCAAGGCGCGTGTAGATGCGCTGAGTTCGTGTTTGTCAATCAATTAATTTAAAATTTTAAAAGAGGAAGGGTTATGCAATTAAACGCCAGTGAAATTAGTGATTTAATTAAAAAACAAATAGAGGGCTTTGATTTTGCAGCGGAAGCACGCACAGAAGGCACAGTAATCAGCGTGAGCGACGGTATTGTTCGTATTCACGGCTTAGCTGATGTGCAGTTTGGTGAAATGCTTGAGTTTCCAGGCAACACATTCGGTATGGCACTTAACTTGGAGCAAGATTCCGTTGGTGCGGTTGTTTTAGGTGAATATCTACATATTTCTGAAGGCGACACAGTGAAGTGTACTAATCGTTTGGTAGAAGTGCCTGTTGGCGAAGCAATGTTAGGTCGTGTCGTCAATCCATTAGGCAAAGCCATCGATGGTAAAGGCGATATTAAAACCCCGCATTCGCGTCCATTGGAAGTGATTGCACCGGGTGTGATTGACCGTCAATCTGTTGACCAACCCATTCAAACGGGTGTTAAGGCGATTGATGCGATGGTGCCAGTCGGTCGGGGTCAGCGAGAGTTAATTATTGGCGACAGACAAACGGGTAAAACTGCCGTTGCAATTGATGCCATTATCAACCAAAAAAACACCGGTGTTAAGTGTGTGTATGTTGCAATTGGTCAAAAAGATTCCTCTGTAGCAGCGGTTGTGCGTAAATTAGAAGAGCATGGGGCAATGGAAAATACCATTGTCGTCAATGCAGGTGCTTCTGATTCGCCCGCATTACAATACATTGCACCGTATGCAGGTTGTTCAATGGGTGAGTATTTCCGTGATATTGGCGAAGATGCACTCATTGTATATGATGACTTAACCAAACAGGCTTGGGCTTATCGTGAAGTATCCTTGCTATTGAAGCGTCCACCGGGTCGTGAAGCCTATCCAGGGGATGTATTCTACTTGCACTCTCGCTTATTGGAACGCGCCTCGCGAATTAATGCAGATTATGTAGAACAATTAACCGATGGTAAAGTGAAAGGCAAAACAGGATCATTAACCGCTTTGCCAATCATTGAAACTCAGGGTGGCGATGTATCCGCATTCGTACCAACCAATGTAATTTCTATTACCGACGGTCAGATTTTCTTAGAAACGGACTTGTTCAACTCAGGGATTCGCCCAGCGATTAATGCTGGTTTATCCGTCTCCCGAGTCGGTGGTGCAGCACAAACTGACATCATTAAAAAATTAGGTGGCGGTATTCGTCTTGACCTTGCACAGTATCGTGAATTAGCAGCATTTGCACAGTTTGCATCTGACCTTGATGCAGAAACCAAAGCACAAATTGACCGTGGTCAGCGAGTAACAGAATTGATGAAGCAAAACCAATACTCGCCACTCTCAGTGGCTGAAATGGCGGCGTCATTATTCGCAGCAAACTCAGGTGCATTAGATGATATTGAAGCCAATAAAGTGGTTGATTTTGAAGCGGAGTTAATCGCTTATATGGGTGCAAATCAAACCCCATTAATGGATAAGATTAACGAAACAGGTGACTATAACGATGCCATTATTGCCGAGTTACAAGCAGCAATTGATGACTTTAAAACAAATCATACTTGGTAGATAGAGCAGAATAATGGCAAGCGGAAAGGAAATTAGAACGCAAATTGCGAGTATTAAAAATACGCAAAAAATTACTTCGGCAATGGAAATGGTCGCAGCGTCTAAAATGAAAAAAGCACAAAACAGAATGTTGGCATCTCGCCCTTATTCTGACAAGATTTCTCAAGTGATTGGGCATTTGGCTTACGCACATTCAGAGTTTAAGCACCCCTATATGAAAGAAGCGGGTGAAGTGAAACGAGTGGGCATCATTATTATTTCTAGTGATCGTGGTTTGTGCGGTGGTTTAAACACCAACCTATTCAGAAGTTTATTAAAGCAAGTAGTGCAATACCAAGCCCAAGGTATCGAAGTTGATATTTGCACCATTGGTAAAAAAGCCACTGCATTCTTTAAAAATACTGGATTAAGCATTAAATCAGTATTGACAGATTTAGGCGATGCCCCTCATTTTGACGACCTATTAGGCACCGTCAAAGTGATGCTAGATGCGTATGACGCTGGGGAAATTCAGCAGTTATCCGTTGCCTATAACAAGTTTGAAAACACCATGACACAAGTGCCAACAGTAACACAGTTAGTGCCAATGGTTGCAGGGGAAGTAGACGGTATGGAACATCATTGGGACTACATCTACGAGCCAGATGCAGAAGTGGCATTAAGTGCATTATTAGTGCGCTACATTGAGGCTTTAGTTTACCAAGGTTTGGTTGAAAATATCGCTTGTGAGCAGTCATCAAGAATGATTGCTATGAAAAATGCAACAGACAATGCAGGCGATATGGTGCAAGATTTAGAATTGGTTTACAACAAAGCAAGACAGGCGGCAATTACTCAAGAAATCTCCGAGATTGTAAGTGGTGCAGCTGCTGTATAAATATTAATTAGTGAAAGTTTAAAAAAGAGGAAAAGTAAAATGAGCAACGGAAAAATTACACAAGTTATTGGCGCGGTTATCGATGTCGAATTTGCAGAAGGCAGTATTCCAAATATTTACGATGCCTTATTAGTAACCGAAACAGGGTTAACCTTAGAAGTGCAGCAGCAATTAGGCGATAATACTATTCGTGCCATTGCAATGGGGACTTCTGAGGGACTAAAACGCGGATTAGAAGTAACCAATACGGGTTCAGCAATTAAAGTGCCAGTAGGCACTAAGACTTTAGGCCGTATTATGAATGTATTAGGCGAGCCGATTGATAATGCTGGCGACATCAATCCAGAAACAGAATGGGAAATTCACCGTTCTTCCCCTGCTTATGATGAATTAGCCCCTGCAGCAGAATTATTAGAAACTGGCATTAAAGTAATCGACTTAGTTTGTCCATTCGCTAAGGGTGGTAAAGTGGGCTTGTTCGGTGGTGCTGGTGTTGGTAAAACTGTTAATATGATGGAACTTATCCGTAACATTGCGATTGAGCATTCAGGTTACTCTGTATTTGCTGGTGTTGGCGAGCGAACTCGCGAAGGTAACGACTTCTATCACGAAATGAAAGAATCAAATGTCCTAGACAAAGTGTCGCTAGTTTATGGACAGATGAATGAGCCTCCGGGAAATAGATTGCGTGTTGCTTTAACAGGTTTAACAATGGCTGAATATTTCCGTGATGAAGGTCGTGATGTGTTATTATTCATTGACAACATTTATCGTTACACATTAGCAGGTACGGAAGTCTCCGCACTCCTAGGTCGTATGCCTTCGGCAGTAGGCTATCAACCAACACTAGCATCAGAAATGGGCGCATTGCAAGAGCGTATTACTTCCACCAAAAAAGGCTCAATTACTTCAATCCAAGCAGTCTATGTGCCAGCAGATGACTTAACTGACCCATCGCCAGCAACAACTTTTGCGCATTTAGATGCCACGGTTGTTCTGTCTCGTCAAGTAGCGGAATTGGGTATTTACCCTGCAGTAGATCCATTAGACTCTACCTCTCGCCAACTAGACCCACTTATCGTTGGAGAAGAACATTACAATGTCGCTCGTGGCGTTCAAGGTGTGTTGCAACGCTATAAGGAACTAAAAGACATTATTGCGATCTTAGGTATGGATGAATTATCTGAGGAAGACAAGCAATCCGTTTCTCGTGCTCGTAAAATTCAGCGTTTCCTGTCTCAGCCATTTTTCGTAGCAGAAGTATTTACAGGTGCAGCAGGTAAATATGTATCGCTCAAAGATACTATCTCTGGCTTTAAAGCAATTCTTGATGGCGAAATGGACGACTTACCAGAACAAGCTTTCTATATGATGGGCTCTATTGACGAAGTGCGCGAAAAAGCGGCGGAGAGTGCGTAAATGACTATCCATGTTGATGTTGTCAGTGCAACGGAATCACTCTATTCGGGTGCAGCAAATTGTGTATTTGCCCCCGCATCAACGGGTGAGTTAGGTATCTATCCAAAACATGTCGCCCTGCTATCAACATTAAAACCAGGTGAAGTTCGCATTGAAACTGACAAAGGCATAGAATCTATTTATGTTTCTGGTGGTATCGTTGAAGTGCAGCCTGATATAGTCACCATCTTCTCTGACACGGCAATCCGTGCTGGAGATTTGGATGAAACCAAAGCCTTAGAAGCCAAACAACGAGCAGAAGAAGCAATGTCTGATGCCGAAGGCAGTCAAGATATTTCTTCAACCCAAGCGGCACTTGCTGAGTCAATGGCACAATTACAAATGATTGGTAAAATGCGTGGTAAAAAAGTTTAATAATTAGAGACCTTTGCATAAATATGAATAATCATCAAAACGCCATCTTTCATCAAATTACAAACTTTTTAAAAACACCCTTAGCCCTGCTAGGAGTGGATTTAAAAAATTTCCAATTTAATAAAATCTGTCATTTTGCTAATCATCCCTATTTATGCAAAGGTCTCAATTAGACACAGATTTTCTTAAAATCTACAATTTTCCCTTTCTTCACAAAAACGCCTTCTTCTTGAAGGCGTTTTATTTTTAGGTTAATGTCATAAGCGAAACCGCCCAAATCTCCGTTTACACTCACGACACGATGACAAGGCACTTCGGGTGCGAATGGGTTTTTGTTCATGGCACTACCAACGGCACGATACGCATTAGGGCGGTTAATGAGTTTGGCTAGTTTTCCATAGGTCGTTACTTTACCGGCAGGGACTTTTTCTGTTAAGGTGGTGTAGCACAGTTGTTGAAATTCGGTCATTGTAGATATTTTGCCATTGCTTGGTCAAAATTTCCTTGTGCTTTAAGGATAAAATCACAAATTTCCCGCACTGCACCGTTGCCGCCTGATTTTTCCGTGGTTAAGTCGGCGTGTTGTTTTACCAAATCGTGTGCATTGGCAACGGCAACGGCAAAACCCACTTTAGTCATCACGGGCAAATCAATCACATCATCGCCTACATACGCCACCTCAGTGGCAGATAAATTCAGTTTTTGCAATAAATCATTAAATGCCACGACTTTGTCTGCTTGCCCTTGATAAAAATGCACAATGCCTAAATTTTCCATTCGATGTTTAACGGCATTTGATGTTCTGGCAGAAATCACAGCAGGTTCAACGCCATTGTCTTTGAGCATTTTAATGCCATGTCCATCGAGTGCATTAAAGCGTTTGAATTCGGTGCCATCTTCGGTGAAATACAAACCGCCATCGGTCAAAACACCATCGACATCAAAGATAATGAGTTTAATTTTTTTTGCTAATTTGTCTGTGCTCATCTATTTTGCTCCAATTAAATGCACGCCCTGGGTCGGTTTTTCTGCCGGGGGCAATATCGCTATGTCCAACAATGTATTTTATGGGATATTGCTGGCATAAATCCGCTAAAATTTTATTCAATTGCTGATATTGTGCCTCAGTATAGGCAATATCATCCGCCCCTTCGAGTTCAATGCCAATAGAAAAATCATTGCAATTGTCCCGTCCACGATAAGAGGATACCCCAGCGTGCCAAGCTTTATCGGCAAAATCTACAAACTGAATGCACTCGCCATTGCGTTTAATTAATAGGTGACTGGATACTTTGAGATGCTGGATACTGGCAAAATATGGATGTGCAGAAGGGTCGAGTTGGTTTTGGAAAAAATCTTCAATATAACGACCGCCAAACTCACCGGGTGGCAAACTGATATTGTGAATCACCAGCATATCAATCTCAGCCGTCCGCTTGCTGAAATTGGGTGAGTGAATGTGTTTAAATGTCATTATTTTTTCATTGCCTTATGATAACAATTTAGCCACTCGTCTGCATCTTGTTGGCTGTATTTTCCTGTGCTTGCTCCTGATAAATCTAGTGTTTCTGAGGCAGATTTAATGCGTTCAATTGCCTCAGTAGCACACATACTACTAACTGCCTTTAACTCAGCAATAAGTTGCGATTTTTGCGTGTCATCAAGTGCTTTGTACATTAGACCTCGGATTTCTTTAGTAGTGTCTTGATCGATTTGTTGCTCTATTCTTTGTTTAAAATCGACGTAATGTACATTTGTATGAGCCCCTTGTAATCGTGCATTATTCAAATTCGCCCCTTGTAATTGTGCCTCCCTCAAATCTGCCCCTTGTAATTGTGCGTCCCTCAAATTCGCCTTTTGTAATCGTGCATTATTCAAACATGCCCCTTGTAATTGTGCAAACCTCAAATTCGCCCCTTGTAATTGTGCAAACCTCAAATCCGCCCCTTGTAATCGTGCATTCAACAAATCCACCCCTTGTAATTGTGCACATACTAAACCTGCTCCTTGTAATTGTGCCTCCCTCAAATCTGCCCCTTGTAATTGTGCATTACTCAAATTCGCCCCTTGTAATTGTGCCCCCCTCAAATCTGCCCCTTGTAATTGTGCATTATTCAAACATGCCCCTTGTAATCGTGCATTATTCAAACATGCCCCTTGTAATTGTGCATCCCTCAAATTCGCCTTTTGTAATTGTGCACCCCCCAAATCTAATGTTTTGCCATAAGTGCAGTGGTGTAGATAGGTTTTACTTAAATTTACGCCTAACAGACTGATGTTATTGGTGGGAAAATTATGATTAATCAGTAAATTAAACCACTCTTCGCTGGCAATAATATTAAGTTGCTTGGTGAATTGGCAACTGTTTATCGCAATTGTTATATTTTCAAATTCACCCTCGTTTACTTGCTTTAGAATTTTTTGATGTTGAGTTGCTAAACTGGCACGAAAAATCTCGTATGCACCCCGTCTCAAGCTGTCACCATATTCGCCTTTGAGATAAGCACGCAAGGAGTGCAGAGCGGATATTTGCAGGGCGATTTTGTTGCCTTGATTGTCTTTATCACCCTCAATATTGCCCGTTGCCCAGCGTTGTAGTTGTTGAAACTCTTTGAGATTGGTGTCTTTTCTGGCATTTTCTAATTCTAATAATTTATTTTTGTCACGGAATGCCCAAATAATAAAAGCAATAGGTGCTGTTATTATGAGAGTAGTGATAGAAATAATACTTTTTACACCTATTGTGATGTTTTTGAGAATTTCCCACTCATAAGGATTTTCGTAAATAAACCAAAAAAATACAAGTGACAATACAGTGAACAATATAACCAAGAGTATTCTTATTCCAGTGGAAGGTAAATTTGTGTATTTATTATGTTTTTGTTGTAATTTTTTGATTTTTGTGTTGTGTACTATTAAACTTCTAAACCCGTAAACAAGAAAACACAGACTTCCAAAAAGAACTATGAAAATCGATATAAGACATTCAGGAAAAAACTTAAGTAATATTGGAAAAAATACACTAATTAATGTTAATAAGAATAAAAAAACCACTTCAGTAGTTGACTTATTAAAGCGTTCTGCAAATAAGTATAAATGGTCTTGAATAAACTCAAAGAATGGTTTTTTTATGCTGTTTTTAGATTCGTTCAAAATACCGCCCCCTTAAAAGTAACCGTGGACTGCGTTCATCATCAACAAACCCACTGCGTTTGTGAATCACATTATTACATATAATCCCTTGATTTTGCGTTATTAAATGTTGAAAATGATAAGGACTACCTTGCGCTAAAATCTCATCTAACAATGCCACCGCTGCACGCACTTCATCGGCAAATTGCACATTTTTTTTGCGTTGCGTATAACGCAAATACAGTCGCTTATTGTCCTGCATAAAAATCGCACCCGTTGACTCAGGGCGTAAAATTTTGCCTTTTTCACTGTGTGCGGGGATGGTCATTGCATTGGTTCGGGTCAGTAGTGCGGCGGCTTCTGGGCTTTGTTGGCGTAACAAAATATAGAGTATTTCATTGTCCAGCCAGCTATTTTCTCCGCCACTGCTAGCAGGATTGACACAGAATAAACTAAAACTGCGAATGCGTTGCTCAGGCGGGTTGTAATAGCCGTCGGTATGCCAGCCGATGGCTTTGTTTGTATAGGGGATAAATTCGCCTTGTTGTGGGTTGCTGGTGGGGGTGATGTGTGCTAAGGTGTCGTTATTCACAAATAGGTGGCGGTCATATGCTTTTAAGCCCAGTTGTTGATTTAAGTGGACGATTGCGTGGCTGTAATCTGCTTGGGTTTGGGTTTGAATGAGGGCGAAATTATTTTGCTGGCAAAGGCTTTGGATTTTGCTTTTTTCTGCTGTCGTTAGTGTCAGCGGATTGTGTATATCAACAATACAGGGGTCAAGTTTGCTGGCTGCCTTGGCTAATTTTTCATCTCGCCAAAACTGATAATCGGATAAATTGGTTAAAACATTAGCCATTCATACGCTTGTTAATGGTCCATTGTTGTGCAATAGAGAGCGTATTGTTAAATACCCAATAAAGTACCAAACCTGATGGGAACCATAAAAACATAACGGTAAACACGAGAGGCAATGCCATCATAATCTTGGCTTGCATTGGGTCAGGTGGTGGCGGGTTGAGTTTTTGTTGCACAAACATTGAGATGCCCATAACGATGGGGAGGATGTAGTAGGGATCCATAGCGGATAAGTCTGATAGCCACCAGAATGCGGTTTGGCGTAATTCAACTGTGTCCAGTAGCATCCAGTAAAAGGCAATGAATACGGGGATTTGCACCATAATCGGCAAGCAACCTGAGGCAGGATTAATTTTTTCTTTTTTATACAGTTCCATGGTTTTTTGCCCCATTTTCTGTTTGTCATCGCCATAGGTTTCTTTGAGTTTTGCCAATCTGGGTGCGAGTTTTCGCATGCCTGCCATTGAGCGATAAGATTTTTCACTGAGTGGATAAAACACCAGTTTAAGCAATAGCGTAATAATAATAATTGACCAGCCCCAACTGCCAATAAAATCGTTAATCTTATGTATGCTCCAAGATAAAGGATCTGCTAAGATGTCTAGCCAACCGTAGTCTAGTGTGTAGTGTAAGCCTGTTGCTACTTTTTCAATCTGACCATATGTCTTAGGTCCGATATACAATTTGTTGGTATCCAGCGTTAGGGTAGTGCCAGCGGCGACATTGGTTTGTTGGTTGGCATTGGTGAGTTTGTAAACTTGGTTGCTGGTGCTAGCAGAAAAATGTTGGACCTGGGTTTGGTCGGGAATCCACGCTGCCATAAAGTATTGTTGCACCATTGATATCCAGCCACCTTCGGCTTGTTGTGGCTTGAAATCTCCCCAGTCTTCAAAATCATTTTTTTGCACGCTGTCGGCTACTTTGTCATACACAATACCGCCACTAAAGGTAGGCATCATTAGATTGGATTTGTCAATGGCATTGCGACTCAAACGCACATAGGATTTAACGGGGATGGCTTGGCTGGAATGGTTGCTGATTTGATAATCGACGCCCACAACATAACTGCCTTTTTTGAAATGATAATTTTTTACCACTTGGATGCCGTCTTTACCCTGCCATGTGAGTGGCACTACCAATTCATCGGTATGCATTTGATAGTGGGTATTAGTAGAATTAAAGCGAGATAAGTGGGTCGGTAACAAATTATTACTGGACGCTAAGCCACTTTGTGCTTGGAATAATTGCCCTGCTTTGTCGCTTAATAGCTGGAATTTGTCTTCACCGCCTATTTTGATAGGATAATCGTTTAAGAAGGCATTTTGAATGGTGCCGCCCTTATGGCTAATCTCTACTGTCAACAAATCCGTTGTTACCGTGGTAAACCCGCCTTTTTGGGTGACGCTTGGTGCAGTGGGCAAGTCAATTTCTGCTGTTTGCTGTATGTCCATCGTCGGCACATCGGTCTTGGTTGCAGTTGTCGTTGCATCTAAATGGGTTTCGGTTTTATAGACTGTGTTGCCATTTGCATCTTTAGTTTGCACAATCTGCCATTTATCCCAAAGAATAAAAACCGTCAGAAAAATAGCAAAGCCTAAAAATAATTTTTGATTGTTCATAATAATATTACCTTTAATGTAAATGTTTTTTATCTGGCACTGGGTCAAAACCGCCTTGATGCCAGGGATGGCATTTGCCAATGCGTTGAATACTCAGACGCAACCCTTTGAAAAATCCGTGTGTTTGCACAGCCTCATAAGCATATTGCGAACAAGTGGGGTCAAAACGGCAATTAGAGCCCAATAAAGGGCTGATGAATAATTGGTAAAATTTAATCGGAAGTAATAATAAATATTTCATCAGTCTTGTGTTACCTTTTTCATTAAATCCAATAATTCTGCAGATAAAATAGCATTTTTTACCGACTTTGAACGCCTTGCCATCACCACAAAATCCCAGTGTTCCAACTGCTGTTTTTGCACTCTAAAAGTTTCTCGTGCAATGCGTTTATATCGGTTTCTATCGACTGCCAAACGATGCACCTTCTTCGAAATAGCCAGCCCTAAACGGGGTGTATATGCATTAATAGGTTTTGCAACAATTTGCCAATATTTTCCTTTTGCGAATTTACCGCCTTTAAAAACAGTGGCATATTCATTGGCTTTAAGAATTTTGGCTTCTTGCCCTAACCCAAAAGACCGAAAAGACATTAGGCAGTTAAACGCTTGCGTCCTTTCCTTCTACGGGCGTTAATCACTGCACGACCCGCTTTGGTACTCATTCTTGATCTAAAACCGTGGGTGCGTTTGCGTTTAATAACACTCGGTTGGAAGGTTCTTTTTTGTTTCATAATTATATACAGTCAAATAAAAATGGGCAATTTTACCATAAACACGGTGTTACAATAAAAATATAGCAATTTTTAGAGCAAGTGGAAAATGGATTTAGTTTATTGGTTAATGCTATTAAAAGCACCCCATGTTGGCACACGCACTTTTTATAAGGCCTTGCAAATTTTTGAAACCCCTGAGCAAGTATTCTCAGTCACCCACTCTGCCCGTAAAGAGAGTGGTGTATTTCGTCAAGATGCACTGGATTTTTTAACAACAAACGACACCACCTTGGTGCAAGCCGATCTCGACTGGGCAAAAGCGGGCGATTGTCATATTCTGACTTTAATTGACAAAAACTACCCGGAACAACTGAAAACCATTTCCGATCCACCGCCCTTGCTCTATGTCAGAGGCGATATTGCTTGTTTATCATTGCCACAACTCGCCATTGTCGGCTCTCGTAATCCCAGTTCTGGTGGTCAGGAAAATGCCCAAACCTTTGCCAGTACCTTGGCAAAATTGGGCCTGGTAATTACCTCTGGGATGGCAAGTGGTATTGATGCCAGCGCACATATTGGTGCGTTAGAAGCCAATCAACCAACTATTGCCGTGTGTGGCACGGGGCTGGATAGAATTTATCCCGCAAAGCACAAATCTTTGGCACACCAAATTGCCAAAAAAGGCGCGTTAATTTCTGAATTTTGTATCGGCACTTCACCCATTGCCAATAATTTTCCAAGACGAAATCGCATTATTAGTGGGCTGAGTTTAGGCACTTTGGTGGTTGAAGCCAGTGTTAAAAGTGGCACGATGATTACTGCAAAACTAGCAGCCGAACAAGGCAAAGAAGTGTTTGCCATCCCGAGCTCTATCCACAATCTTTTAGCAAAAGGCTGCCATCAACTCATCAAAAATGGGGCAAAATTGGTGGAAAATATTGATGATATTTTGGATGAATTACAATTTGAGCCATTAAACATCCTACAAAAAAATAATCCAACTATTTCTAAAAAAGAGATAGACAGCACCCCCTTTATACTATTAAAATACCTGAGTTACGATGCAATGAGCATTGACGAAATAGTAGAAAAAAGCGGACTTAGTCCCCAAATCATTACCCAAGAGTTGCTTTTATTAGAACTCGACAATGTAGTGGCAAAGGTTAATGGCTCTAGTTATGCGCTAACTAAATGAGGTTTTATGACAAATAATAATATTCTTGATGTGCTAACTTATATGTTTGATTATCTGTTTGAGATCGCAGACGAATCAATCAATGAAATCGACGACATCGCCTTAAAAGCACACCTTTCAGACGCTGGTTTTGAAGTAACCCGCATTGACAATGCACTTGACTGGTTAGAAAATATTGCCACCTCACAAGACGGCAAAGTGCAAGTATTTCCAAATACTCAAGGTGGTATGCGTATTTATAGCAGTGCAGAAAAAATCAGATTAGACGCTAAATCTCGTGGTTTTCTATTATTTATGGAAAATATAGGGCAAATTACCGCCATCCAACGCGAAATTGTCATTGAGCAAGTAATGTCATTAGATGAAAATTCCATTCACCTTGACGACCTAAAATGGATAGTGATGATGGTCATCGGCAACAGCAATGTGGACGAAGTTTCAGCAGAATGGCTCGAATCTATTGTTTTTCTTGACGACAATAGGATCGTGCAATAATGTCAAAAAATCTGGTCATCGTCGAGTCCCCTGCCAAAGCCAAAACCATTGAAAAATTTTTAGGCAAAGATTTTACCGTTAAATCCAGTATCGGTCACATCCGCGATATGCCTAAAAAAGGAATGGGCATTGACATTGAAAACAACTTTGAACCTACCTATGAAATCACCAGTGATAAGAAAAAAGTCGTTGCTGATTTACGCAAATCCGTCAAAATTGCTGAGAAAGTTTATCTCGCAACAGACGAAGACCGTGAAGGGGAGGCAATCGCTTGGCACCTGCTCAAAGCCCTTAATTTACCCGATAACACACCCAGAATTGTTTTCCATGAAATCACCAAGGGGGCAATTACTAGCGCCATCACCCAGCCTAGAATTGTTGACCAAAATATCGTTGACGCTCAACAAGCCCGTCGCATCATCGACCGCCTAGTCGGTTTTGAAATCTCTCCCGTCTTATGGCGTAAGGTTGCAGGCGCTCGCTCCGCAGGTCGTGTGCAATCGCCAGTGATGCGTTTGGTCGTTGAAAGAGAAAGGGAAATCACAGAACATATTGCTAAAAATACCTATAAAGTCAAAGCCGAATTAGTCAACAATGCTGGCGAAATTATCGATGTTAAACTCAGTAAAGACTTTACCAGCAAAGACGAAGCATTGACCTTTGCCAACGCACTTTTAAAGAGTGATTTCAGCGTTGCCTCTATTGAAAAAAAACCCTCAAAGCGCTCACCAAAGCAACCTTTCATCACCTCTACCCTGCAACAAGAAGCCTCGCAAAAACTAGGCTTTTCAGTCAAACAAACGATGACACTCGCACAAAATCTCTACCGAGAAGGTGCAATTACCTATATGAGAACCGACTCATTCACTCTATCAGAAGAGGCAATTTCGGCCGCCGAAAAAGTGATTAAGCAAGAATTTGGCGAGCAATATCATCATGCCAGACGCTATAAAACCAAAGACGCTGGTGCCCAAGAAGCTCACGAAGCCATTCGCCCGACCGACTTAACCAAGCCCAGTATTTTTGGCATTGAAGACCAGGCTGCCAAACTCTACAGCCTAATCTACAAACGCACTCTAGCCTCGCAAATGAGTGATGCACAATTAGAAAGAACGCAAATAAAAATCAACCTTTCAAATCGCGATGAGCAATTTTTAGCCAACGGTGAAGTGCTGGCATTCCCAGGCTTCCTACGCGTCTATGACTACCTATCATCAGAGGACAAATTATTGCCAAACCTCGCCCAAGGCGATAATTTAAAGTTAACCAGTTTTACCGCCAGAGAAAGTTTCTCAAAAGCAAAACCGCGTTACACCGAAGCCTCGTTGGTGAAAAAAGTCGAAGAAATGGGCATTGGCAGACCCTCAACTTTTGCTACGATGGTTTCCACTGTGCAAGAGCGAAATTATGTTACCAAAGAAACCAGAGAAGGTGTCAAACGCGAATACCAACTGATTGAAATCAACGACGGCATTATTGCCCAATCTACCCCCGTTGAAACAACAGGTGCAGAAAAAAACAAACTGTTTCCCACCAGTGTTGCCTATTTGCTTACCGATTTCTTAGTCAAATATTTTGACGATATCATCGACTATCAATTTACCGCAAAATTAGAAAGCGACTTTGACACCATTGCCACCAAAAACACTCCATGGCAAGGTGTGGTCAAAAATTTCTACACCCCTTTCCACAAAAAAATTGAAGGCGCCGAAGACATTTCCAGAGAAGAAGTCAGCGGTATGCGTGAACTCGGCACCGACCCAAAAAGCGGCAAACCCGTCAGCGTTCGTTTCGGCAGATACGGTGCATTCGCCCAAATCGGTCACAAAGACGACGAAGACAAACCCTTATTTGCCTCACTTCGCGGCTCACTCAATATTGAAACCATCACTTTTGACGAAGCCATAGAACTCTTCAATATGCCCCGCACCGTTGGCGAAACCAACGACTTCGGCATCATCAAAGCCAACTACGGCCGCTTCGGTCCCTACCTACAATACGGCAAAAAATATGTCTCCCTCAAAGAACTCACCCCCGAAGAAGTTACCCTAGAAGAAGCCCTAATCCTCATCAAAGCTAAAGAAAAATTCGACGCCGAACGCATCATCAAAACCTTCCCCAACTCCGAAATCCAAATCCTCAACGGTCGCTTCGGTCCCTACATCTGGAACGGCAAGAAAAAAGGCAAAGGTCAAAAAAACATCACCATCAAAAAAGTCTTCGGCGAAAAAGAACCTGCCGACCTTACTCTAGAGGAGTGTAAAAAAGCGGTTGCTGGTAAACTCAAGCCTAAAGCCAAACCTACAAAGAAAAAGGCAGTTAAGAAAAAAGTTGTTAAAAAATAGACTAAAATTTAAGGAAGTTTTCTCGATGTTTATCTTATGTCAAAGTTTAAAAACAATCAACCCCAAGCCAAGCCATTTTTAAAATGGGCAGGCGGCAAGCGTGGCTTGATAAAACAACTGTTTGCTAAATTTCCAACAGAGTTTAATAATTACCATGAGCCATTTTTAGGGGGTGGCGCAGTGTTCTTTGAACTTTATTCAAGGGGAATGTTAGAAGGTAAAAAAGCCTATCTTTCTGATATAAATTCAGAACTTATTAACACTTATCAAATTGTAAAAAATAACCCTGAAAAACTCATAACCGAGTTAGTGCATTATAAAAATAATCACGATAAAGAACTTTACTACAAAACCAGAGAGTTAGACAGGTCAAACAACTTTAAAACATTGCCAAAACTAGAAAGAGCAGCACGATTTATTTACCTTAATAAAACTTGCTTTAATGGGTTGTATCGGGTTAATTCTAAGGGCTATTTCAACACCCCAATCGGCAGTTATAAAAATCCAAACATTGCCGATAAAGAGGTGATTTTAAATGCCAGTGAAGCGCTACAAAGTGCAATCATTTCTAATCAGACTTTTGATAAAACATTAAACGATGCCAATCAAAATGATTTTGTTTATCTTGATCCACCTTACTACCCACTTACTGAAACCACCTCTTTTACTGCTTATGATAAAAATGTCTTTTTAGATGAGAAACAAAAGCAGTTATTTAATATGTTTCAAAAACTACATCAAAAAAAATGTATTGTCATGAAAAGCAATTCAGATACAGATTTTATTAAAGATTTATATCAAGGGTATGTAATTGACTTTGTGCAAGCCAATCGTTTTATAAATAGCAAAGGCAATGGGCGTAGTAAAATTAATGAAGTTTTAATAAGGTGCTAGTGTGAATTGTGATGACTTAAAAAATGGCTTTAAACTAATTGATAAAGTAGATTTTTTTGTTCAAACAAATACTGGGAATTGGGAACAAGACAGAAAAAACATTAGAGATAGTGTTATTGAGTTATTTAAGTCTGAAGAGGTGGGGACAGGAAGAGGGGAAAAATCTGTAAGAGTTATATATTGCGTAGAGAAAACACATAATAATGAAATTGTATATTTACAACGACCTGCCTACTTAAATAAAGGCTTTGACTTTACTGTCAATGTCAAAACATACAAATTTAAAGCACCAACAGAAAAAAACCCTAAAAGAGAAACAAAAACCCCAAGACATGATAGCGTGTATTTAGAATTGCAAGCTATCAATAAAAAAGACAAAAAGTTAATGGGAGAAGCTATAAAGAAAATTTACAATTGCGAAGATCCTAGAAAAATTTTGAAAGATAAAAAATTTGCGCCATTAAAAAATGGTTATATTGGCAATGTTGAGTATGAAACACTATTAAAAACTATAAAATGGCTATTTATAGAGCAAGATATAACTTATTGGAGTTTCTCTGGAAGAGCGATGTTTAAAAATGGAATAGATGAAAATGTACAATTTTAATGATTTAAAAACGACATTCCAAAAATCAATATTCACATGGGGTTACTTTACCGATTTTGAAAAAGTTAAACTAAATATCAAGAAAGTTGAGATTGAGCTTAATATTTTAAACAGTTTGATTGGGAAAGACGACATAGAGAGTGCCTTTATATCGCTAATCAAGCAATACCCAAATATCAGAACAGCACTGCCACTTTTAATTGCCACTAGAAAAATTAAACTCAAAGACACGCCAATTGTTTCAGATGTAAATACACTGATTTCTGAAAATAAGTCTTATATTTTCTACGACACTCTTAATGCAAAAGTAGAGCAAGAATTGGGCATATTTTTTGATGAAAGCGGGATAAAAGATATTTTTCAGAATCGACATATTAAAAACCTAATTGATTATTGCTTTGGTGTTGAAGTTGGGCTTGATTCTAACGGGAGAAAAAATAGAACGGGCATATTAATGGAAAATATTGTTTCCAGTTATTTGGCTGGTTTTTGTGGTGTAAATAGAAACTTTAGTTTTATAGAGCAAGCAACACAGATGAGTATTAAAGACAACTTCAATTATGATATTCAGACTGATAAAAATAGCAGAAGGTTTGATTTTGCCTTATATAACAATCAGACTGACAAACTATATTTAATTGAAGTTAATTATTACGGCGGTGGTGGTTCTAAATTAAAAGCAACAGCTGGCGAATATCAAACATTAAATGATTTTGTTAAATCACAGGGTATAGATTTTATTTGGATTACTGATGGACAAGGTTGGCTAACTGCCTTAAATCCTTTGGAAGAAACTTTTAATCATAACGACCATGTTATTAACCTCAGTATGCTGAAAAGCAACGCTTTAAATGATATTTGTAAATAAATTAGTATCTTTTGTATATTATTATGTTTACAAAATAAAAAATAGGTTATAATTGTGTTAGAAAAGGATATTAAGATTGAATTGATAAAGAGAGGTGTGAAGCCTAGTGATGTTTATAAGGCATTAGGACTTGAGAGGGCACATTTTTATCAGGCAATCAAAAGTTACAACATGAATAACAAAACTTTGAAGAAAATTTTGGATTACTTGGGGCTTGAAATATCTTTTGTTTTAAAACAAAAAGGTGGCTTGAATAATGCAAAAAATAAAAAAACTGAATCCTGAGCAATTTGAACAAGAATGTGCCACAGTGTGGAGTTTTCCTCGGCGTGGTAATTGGGCAACCCATAAAAGCACCTATAGAGGGAATTGGGCACCAGAAGTTGTTAGGAATTTAATCGTAAGGTATTCAAAGCAAGGGGATTATTTACTTGACCCTATGGTTGGTGGTGGGACAACTGCGATTGAATGCAAATTATTAAACAGAAATCTTTTGGCACTTGATATAAATCCGAATGCAATCAAAATTACAGAAATTGCACTTGATTTTGAGAGTGAATTTAGCCCAATTATAAAAACAAAAATTAATGACAGTAGAGACCTGTCTATATTGAAAGACGATAGCATTGATTTTGTACTTAACCACCCGCCTTATGCCGATATTATTAAATATTCTGATAAGAAAATAGAACAGGATTTGTCTAATATTCATGATTTAGATATGTTTTGCAATGAAATGGAAAAGGTGGCAGAAGAGTTTTACCGGATATTAAAGCCTGGTAAATATTGTGCTATTTTAATTGGCGATACTAGGCGTAATAAAATGTATCAGCCTTTGGCATTTAAAGTAATGCAAAGGTTTTTTAATGTTGGATTTGAATTAAAAGAAGATATTATTAAACATCAACATAATTGCAAGGCGACTGGCTTTTGGGTTAATAAAAGTAAAGATTATAATTTTTTGTTAATTAAGCATGAGCATTTGTTTGTATTTAAGAAAGTAAGGTAGTTTTGAAAAATAATAAAAAAGGAGTGTGTTATGTATGATTATCAAATTGTTTGCTTAAATGGAGCCAACAGAACAAAAGACGAAGAAACTACAGATGCAACAGCAATTCATCCAATAAGTGAAGCGTGTGAAGTGTTTATTGAGAAATTTTGTCAAGAAAATAGTATTGTGTGTTTAGGGGGGGTGTTGCGTTTGGTAAAGGTTTGTTGAGAAATTTAACTTATGCACTAGAAGAAAATGATTTTAAAGAAAATTGGACATTTTTTAGCGACACATATTGACTTCTTTGGATGTTTTAACTTATACCATTTATAAAAAATAATGCTATAAAAACACTAATATTTATCTGTTTTAGCGTGCTAAAACAAACAATTATCAGCACTTTTTAGTGTCATTACTTTTTGAAAATGGTATGAGGTAAAATGGTGTTTTTAGAATACAACAAGAAATTATGTTATTAATTAGCGAAGTGATGATTGCAAATCCAGGTTTGGATACTTTTGAGGATTTGGTGTTGGTGTTGAAAACGATTGCCGAGGGGTCGGATGAGCGATTTTTTCAGATGGATGTGAAGCCAGATTATGGTGATACGCCTGAGAATTGGGAAGATCGCTTGGAAGCGGCTTTTTACTAGGAGGTGGTGTGTGGGATTTAAATATTTGAATAAAGGTGAGGATATTTTCGATGGGGATGATGGCGAGGATGTTTATGCTAACGAAGAGCAGTTGACGGCACGACTTCACTATTTTGAGGGGCAACTTGCTGAGATGAATGAGGGGACGCTGGTTGAAGAACGGATTAAGGCGTTGTTGGAAATTGGACGGATTCAGGTTGAACGATATAAGGGGGCAGATGCTTGGGAAAAGGCATTTACCGCATTTAGCCTTGCACAGGAAGACGAGTTGTGGGAGTTGGCAGTTGAGGCTTGTGATGTGATGTTTTTATCAGAAGGGCCTGATGCGTTGGTGGCACTTGGGCATGCGTTGTGGTTGGGGATTACTTTTCCGATTGACCCTGAGATTACGGTGGCAATGTTACAGCATTTGGTGGAAGAATCTCCTGAAGAGGCGGATACACGGGCGGTGGCGGCAACAGTGGCACATTATATTACCTCAATGCGTTGTGGCGAGGACGATGATTTGACTTTTTTCACCTCGCAAATGTTGGCGAGTGTGGCAGACAAGCATTCACATGTGACAGACCAATCGACCTTTGATTTATGGCGTAGAACTTTGGAACTAGATAAACCAGAGGTATTTTTAAAGAAATTATCAGGGGCAATCGACCAGTTAGTGGATGACAAATGGTGGATTGATAGGGACAAAATTAGAGACAAATTAGATAGTGAGGCTTAATGAAGCCAAAAATTAAAGTTTGTGGATTTACTCAAGCTGGTAATGCACGAGAGGCTTCGCTTCTTGGTATAGATGCTGTCGGTTTAGTGTTTTATGACAAATCGCCACGCTATGTTGAAGTGAAAACTGCCTTAGAAATTGTCAATACACTGCCACCATTTATTAATCGTGTGGGTTTATTTGTGAATGCAAATTCTAGTTTTATTGATGAGGTATTGTGCGAAGTGCCGTTGGATACTTTGCAATTTCATGGTGATGAATCGCCCATAGAGTGCGGTCAATACGCCATGCCATTTATTAAGGCTGTGCGTGTTCATCAAGACACTGACCTTGTCAAAATGGCGGATGATTATCACCAATCTTGTGGCTTGTTGCTAGATGCTTTTAATAAAAACACCTATGGCGGCACAGGTGAAGTTTTTGATTGGGGCTTGGCAAAAGTAGAACTTGATTTACCGATTATCTTGGCAGGGGGGCTAGACTCTAATACGGTTGCTGATGCCGTCAAGCAAGTTAATCCTTATGCAGTGGATGTGTCTAGCGGTGTGGAAAGTGCAAAAGGCGTAAAAGATATTGATAAAATAAAGCAGTTTATAGCAGAATGCTAATGCCTTTTATTTCTTTTTTAGATAAAATAAAGAAATATAACTATTCTTATTTCTTTTTTAGATAAAATAAAGAAATATAACTATTCTTATTTCTTTTTAGAAAAGATATGAAAATAACAAATTTTAAGGCAGGCAACATAGAAAGCATTTACTCTTATGATTATGAGTACTTTGTGCCAGAAAAAATAAATCATAGCTTTGAGATTGACAATAGCAAGGTCAATGTTAAATTTGAAACAGCTGCAAGGCTTATTGGCGAACTTAATGCAATGGCACGATTAGTGCCAAATATTGATATTTTTATTTTAAGTTTTATAGGTAATGAAGCAACATTGTCTAGCAAAATAGAAGGTACAAAAACTGAAATAGATGATATTTTTAAAACTAAGGAAGACATAAAACTAGAAGATAAAGACGACTTAGAAGAGGTTATGTTGTATATACAAGCCGTTAATTCTGCTATTGAAGGTTTAGACAAAACTCCAATTAGCACTAGATTAATTAAACAGGCGCATAAAACATTATTGTCTTCTGGTCGTGGAAAAAATAAAATGCCAGGTGAATTTAGAACAACACAGAATTGGCTAGGACCATCTTTAAAAAATGCAGAGTTTATTCCTGCCCACCAAAGTCTTGTTAATGAATTAATGTCAGATTTAGAGAAATTTTTACATAATCAAGATATTTTGGTACCTGATTTAATAAAAGTTGCAGTCGCTCATTACCAATTCGAAACCATACATCCTTTTTGTGATGGCAACGGTAGAATCGGTAGAATGTTGATACCCTTGTATTTAGTTGATAAACAATTATTGTCCAAACCATTACTTTATATGTCTGTATTTTTTGAGAAAAATAAAACTTTATATTGTCAAAAATTAATGCGGGTTAGGCATTTCAATGATTTATCAGGGTGGCTTTTGTTTTTTTTAACAGGTGTAGAACAAACCGCAAAACACAGCATTAAGGTTTTGACTAATATATTAAATCTTAAGGAAAAATTAACCAGTAAAATAAGTAGTAAAACCAACAGAGTAACTAACAATTTAAAATTATTAGAAAAGTTATTTCAAGAGCCTTTTATCAGAGTTAAAGATGTTGAAATTGGTCTTGAAGTATCTTCTTCTGTTGCCAAAAATATAGTTGATGACTTAGTTAGAGTTGAGGTTTTAAAAGAGTTAACAGGCAATAAGCGTAATCGTATATTTGTTTTTTCGTCTTATTTAGAATTATTAAAAACACCATTTCCAGAATATGAATAGTTACAACTTACCAGATGATAAAGGCCACTTTGCACAATATGGCGGTGTTTTTATCGCAGAAACTTTAATGACCGCAGTTACCGAATTAAAAGATGCTTATGAAAAATACAAAAATGATGCGGACTTTTTGGCGGACTTTAAAGACGATTTGAAGCATTATGTAGGACGCGAAACACCACTTTATCATGCGAAAAATCTCAGCGAAAAACTTGGCGGTGCGCAGATTTATCTCAAACGAGAAGACCTCAATCACACTGGCGCACATAAGGTCAATAATGCCATTGGTCAGGCACTATTAGCAAAACGCATGGGTAAAACTCGCATCATTGCTGAGACAGGTGCTGGTCAGCATGGCGTGGCAACGGCAACAGTTGCGGCTCGCTTAGGGCTGGAATGCGTGGTTTATATGGGCGAAGTTGATGTGGCGCGTCAGGCTCTCAATGTCTATCGCATGAAGCTTCTGGGTGCAACTGTTGTGCCTGTAACTTCTGGCTCCAAGACTTTAAAAGATGCACTAAACGAAGCGATGCGTGACTGGGTAACCAACATTGATAACACCTTTTATATTATTGGTACAGTTGCAGGGCCACATCCTTACCCAATGATGGTGCGTGACTTCCAAAGCGTGATTGGCTGTGAAGCCAAAGCACAATTTGCCGAGCAAGTTGGCGGTTTGCCTGATGCACTCGTTGCTTGTGTGGGTGGCGGCTCAAATGCAATTGGTTTATTCCACCCATTTATTGACGATGAATCGGTTGAGATTTATGGCGTTGAAGCGGCGGGTCATGGCATGGAAAAAGGGCCAAGCGCACATGCGGCACCACTTTGTGCAGGTAGTGTGGGTGTATTACACGGCAATCGCACCTATTTAATGGAAGACAAAAATGGTCAAATCATTGAAGGACATTCAATTTCAGCAGGTTTGGATTATCCCGGTGTTGGTCCAGAACACGCTTATTTAAAAGACTCAGGTCGTGCTCAATATGTAGCAATTACCGATAAAGAAGCGCTTGATGCTTTCCACACACTGACTAAAGTTGAAGGTATTTTGCCAGCATTAGAGTCTTCTCATGCAATAGCATACAGCATCAAACTTGCTAAAGAACTTGACAAAAATAAAAATATTATTGTCAACCTTTCGGGGCGTGGCGATAAGGACATTCACACCATTGCTGAAATCGAAGGGATTGAGTTTTAATACTTTACCTTTAAAGAATGCCATAAAATGATTAGTTGTATAACCAGTAAAGGCACAGTTGATAGCAATACCACTTCCCAACCAAAGTCAAATACCAACCATCCAGCCGATAGTGATGCCAGTGCTTGCAAACTGAAAATTAAAAAGTCATTTGCCGATTGTACTTTTAATTTTTCCGCTTCATTGTAGGACTGTGGTAATAAACTAGTGCCGCCAATGAATAAGAAATTCCAACCTAAACCCAACAGAATGAGTGCCGTCCAATAGTTCGTAAATGCGTGTGATGAAAAGGCGATTGCAACGCAAATAAAGAAAAATAGAACACCTATCATCATCATTTTTCTGAGTCCGACTAATTTGACTACAATTGGCGTGAATAATGAAGGCAAAAACATCGCAATCACATGTGATTGAATCACGAATTTGGTGTGTTCCAAAGAAAAACCATCTATCACATGCATACTCATTGGCGTGGCTGTCATTAGGTAACTCATCACCACATAGCCCACCGCAGCACTTGACATTGCCACAATAAAAATCGGCTGTCTCATAATTTCTAATAGACTTCTACCCGCTGTATTTTGCTTTTCACCAATAATATTAATGGGTTGATAAAACCACAATATAAAAAAAGCGATGCCAAAACACCCACTAAGCAAAACAAAAGAGCCAACAAAGTCAGTGGAGAATAAATCCATTCCTGCCGTTGCCAATTCTGGGCCGAGAAAAGCAGAAACCAATCCGCCACTCAACACAACGGAAGTAGCTGTGACGCTCAAATTTTTATCCACACTTTCAATAGCGGCAAATCTAAACTGATTAGCTGTTGCAGTAGTAGTGCCAAATAAAAAACTGGATAAACAAAATAAATAAAAAGACTGCATTTGCAACGCAACGATTGCCAAATAAATATTTAAAATAGTGAAAATGCAGACACCAAGAAAGGTTTTATATCTGCCAATAATGAACATAATGCGATTAATAGGCACGATACCGCTGGCGGTGCCTATGACTAATAATGCTACGGGTAGCGTTGATAAACTCTTGACAGGTGTTAAGGCGCTGCCGATGATGCCGCCTAAAAAAATCATAAATACATTCAGCGACATAAATAATGCCAAACTGCCTGCCAATAGCCAAACATTGCGGGGCAGTGAATACATTACTTCTTGCCAGGTTTATTCCAGTTTTTAAGACTCATTTGCTTAGAGCGACTGAGTGTTAATTGTCCCGCTGGGGCATTTTTACTAATGGTTGAGCCAGCACCAATAGTAGCATTTTTGCCGATATTGACGGGGGCAATGAGTTGTGAATCTGAACCAACGAATGCACCCTCTTCAATAATAGTTTGATGTTTGTTAACACCATCATAGTTGCAAGTGATGACACCAGCACCAATATTGACTGCCTCACCCATCAGCGTATCACCCACATAACTGAGATGTGAAATCTTTGCATTTTTGCCAATACTAGATTTTTTGACTTCAACAAAATTACCGATTTTAGCATTTTCACCAATAGTTGTTTCGGGGCGAATACGGGCAAATGGACCGATAGATGCACCATCATTAATCACTGCATTTTCAATAACAGAGTTTGACAAGATTACTACATTATTGCCAATTTTAGCGTTTTTTATGATGCAATTCGGTGCAATTGTCGTATTATATCCCAAAGATACATCACCTTCAACCAGGACATTGACATCAATTTCACAGTCTTGTCCAAAACTGAGCAAGCCACGACAATCAAAACGCGATGGATCTTTTAAAGTCAAGCCATCTTGCATAAATTGAATAGCTTGATTTTGTTGAAAAGTTCGTTCTAATTTTGCTAATTGTATTTTATCATTCACGCCTGCTACCTCAAATTCGTTTTCTGCAATGACTGACGCAATAATTTTGCCATCATTCACAGCCATTGCGATAATATCGGTTAAATAAAATTCACTTTGGGCATTGTTTGTGCCTAATTCGCCCAAATATATCCTTAATAAGCCACTATTGACCGCCATAATACCTGTATTCACCTCAGAAATAGCAAGTTGCTCATTATTAGCGTCTTTTTGCTCAATAATGGCTTGAATTTGGTCGTTTTTACGCAAAATTCGTCCATAACCCGTTGGATTTTCCAAAATAATGGATAATAATGCTACGCCACTTTCTTGCGCATGGGCAATTAATTTTTTTAGAGTGGATTGTTCAATTAAAGGCACATCGCCATATAAAATCAAAGAAATTGAGTCATCGTCAATCTGTGGCATTGCCTGTGCAACGGCATGTCCTGTGCCTAATTGTTCAACTTGTTCAACCCAATTGATTGATGCATCATTAATCGTCTGTTGCACTTGCTCGCCACCAAACCCATACACTACATATACTTTTGAGCAAAGTTGCTGTGCTTGAATCAGCACATGTTCAAGCAAAGTTTTATCCGACAGAGTTTGCAAAACCTTGGGTTTAGTGGAATTCATGCGCGTGCCTTTGCCGGCAGCGAGAATGATTGCGTTAATATTGTTCATAATTGTATTTTATAGTATATAATATGCTCTCTTTGAGATTTACGATAAAACCGTTATAGATATGAAAACAGATATTCACCCAAATTATGAAGCAGTAAAAATAGTATGTTCTTGTGGCAATACTTTTGAATCGCGTTCAACCATCGGTAAAGAAGAGCTACATTTAGATGTGTGCTCTTCTTGCCATCCTTTTTACACAGGTAAGCAAAAAATTATGGACAGTGCAGGTCGTGTTGAGAAGTTTAAATCTCGTTACGGTGCGTTCAAGCGATAAACAAAAATCATTCAATAAAAAGCCACCTATTTGTGGCTTTTTTTATGCCCGAACACTGAGCAAAATCGCTATAATTACACACCAATTAATCCATTTACCTAGAACATGTCATTTGATTATATAAACGCCTTACAAAAAAAGCCAACTTCCCGCACCCCAATTTGGGTGATGCGCCAAGCAGGACGCTACTTGCCAGAGTATCGTGCCACACGCAAACAAGCAGGTGATTTTATGTCATTATGCAAAAATAAAGAGTTGGCGTGTGAAGTAACGATGCAGCCGATTGATAGATTTGACCTAGATGCAGCAATTTTATTCTCAGATATTTTGACAATTCCTGATGCGATGGGTTTGGGCTTATATTTTTCAAAGGGCGAAGGCCCGAAATTTAGCAACCCAATTAAAACTCTAAAAGACATTGAGAATTTGCCAATTGATGTGAATGATGATTTAAGCTATGTATTTGATGCGGTTTCGACCATTAAAACAGCGCTCAATAACCGCGTACCATTGATTGGCTTTAGCGGCAGTCCATGGACTTTAGCCACTTATATGATTGAAGGTGGTAGCAGCAAAACCTTCGCCAATACTAAAAAAATGCTATTTAACGAGCCAAAAGCACTGCACTTGCTGTTAGATAAATTAGCCGACAGCGTCATCGTCTACCTTAACCAACAAATTTTATCTGGTGCTGATAGCGTGATGGTTTTCGACACTTGGGGCGGTGTATTGTCCAAGCAAAATTACCTAGATTTTTCATTAAATTATATGGCAAAAATTGTTAAAGGTGTCAAAGCACAACATCCTAACACCCCAATCACCCTATTCAGCAAAAACGGCGGCAAACATTTAACCCACATTGCCGATACTGGCTGTGATGGTATTGGCATTGATTGGACAGTTGAACTCAATGTCGTGCAAGCAGAAGTAGGCGATAAAGTTGCTATTCAAGGCAACCTTGATCCTGCCGTGATGTATGCCACACCCGAAATTATCGAACAAGAAGTGAAAAAAGTTTTATCTCAATTTAAAGGCAATACAGGGCATATTTTTAACCTCGGTCATGGCATTACCCCTGATGTTGACCCTGAAAATATGCAAGTATTGGTGGATTGTGTGCATCAATTTAGCAAGAGGTAACAATGAAATTAGATATTGAAGTTAAAAATTTAGGTAAATTAAAAAAGGGCACAGTAAAAGTTCGCCCTTTGACTGTGCTAACTGGCGAAAATGGTACGGGTAAGAGTTTTTTTACTAAAGTGCTTTATTCGGCGTTCAACACACTCAATACCAATGTTTTACATAGAGATATTACCCTTGATATGTCGTTAATTGATAGTAAGTTAACCGTACTGAAATTGTCAATTCAGCGTATCAGTCAAAATGACAGGCGACAAATTAACAACTTGAGCAAGTCTTTGTCAATATTACAAGATGACTTGAATAAATTTAAAGATGAAAGTGCAACCGTTTATTTTTTAAATACGATTGCCTTATACGAGCAAACAGATAAATTTTTAGCAGAGTTTGAAAGTTATTTAAAAGAGATAGAAAAAAAACCTATCAAAATAAAATTAGCAAAAAAAACCATTCAAGAATTAGAGCACGCCTTCGAACTGTTAAGAGAAAAGTTAAAAAATAGTCAAAGTAGCCATATTACTGCCTTAAACAATGCACTTTGCGATGAAATTAGAGATAATTTTCAAATTACAGACCTATCAGAATTAATTTCTTTTGGTGAAAAAGAATGCAAAATCCAATCTACAGAAAAAGATTTTACTTTAACTCTTCGTAGTAACAGTATTGTTAGTAATGTTAGTGATAATTTTATCGCACAAATCAATCAGTTCTCAAGGGTAGTTTTTTTTGAATCTCCCGCCTATTGGAGTGTCAGAGATGCACTCAATAAGTCGAAAGAAGTGGAACAAAAAAATGATTTAACAGGTGTCTCAAAATATTTTTATGATTTGGACAAAATCCTTAACACCAAATCAAAAAATCCACCGATAGAAGAAGTTTCAGAATTAGCGACTGAGTTAAAAACAGAAATTGGTGGCGAATTTATTTTTGATAATGGTCACTTGTCATTTGAAGATGACAATGGCAACACAATTGATAAAAATCTCATTTCCTTTGGTATGACCAATTTAGGCATGATTCAAGCACTCTTAAAAAATAATGTCATCAGCAAAGGCTCATTTGTGTTTTTTGATGAGCCAGAGACAAATTTACACCCTGCTTGGCAAGTTTTATTAACCAAGGTTTTGATTAAGTTGGCAGAAAGCGGTGTTAATGTGGTGATGGCAACGCACAGTTTAGACATGATTAAGTCTTTAGAAGTTCACACTAAAAGCAAAGATGGTGATTTTATTGCGGTCAATCATTTCACCAAAGAGGGTGGTTTATTTGGATTTGACTCTGATGATATTACTGAAAATTTAATAGAGTCTAGAGAAGAATTGTCATCTTCATACAAAGACCTATATATAGAAGACGCAAAGAATGGCTGATTTAACCGACTATTGCAAAACAATTCAGCACGCTGAAAAAGACGGAAATAGAGAAGCAGCAGATTGTAAAGCGATATTATTTGATAGGCATGATGGCGGATTTGTTGTTTCCTTGGATAAAAAATACAGCCAAATATGCCAAGTTGATTATATTGAAATAATAGAAAATGGGGTTATTCTAATTGAATTAAAAGATTTAAAAGAACAATTAAAATCAAAGACGCCAAGGGATATATTAAAAAATCTTGGCAAAAAGTACACGGAATCTATTAAGATTATTCGGAAACATATTAATCAACTCGTCATTCCTATTCTCTATTGTGTAGTAGTTAAGAATGATACCGATATTGTTATTTTGGATAATTTTTTTCCAATTAAAAAAATAAAAATAAAGTTTAAAAGACCAGAATATTTCGTTATTTGCAAAACAAATGAGATTTGTGCTAAATTAGCAACATTAGATACCAGATTATGTCAAGAATAAAAAATACCTTTCAGAACCTAAAAAAACAAGGGCAAAAAGCCTTTATCCCCTTTATTACCGCAGGCGATAGCGGCTTAGATAATACTTTTGAACTCATGCAAACATTGGTTGCAAATGGCGCAGATGTGATTGAACTCGGTGTGCCGTTTTCTGATCCAATGGCAGATGGTCCAGTGATTGCAAAATCGCACGAGCGAGCAGTGGTAGATGGGGTAAGTTTGCGTGATGTTTTGGCGTTGGTTGCGAAATTTAGACAAACTAACAACACAACGGCGATTGTATTGATGGGCTATCTGAATCCAATTGAAGTATTTGGTTATCAAGCATTTGCTGATATGGCAAGTGAAAGTGGTGTGGATGGTGTATTGGTAGTGGATATGCCACCTGAAGAAGCACGGGATTTAAAGGCGTGTTTGGATGGTGCGAATATTGACTTTATTTTCTTAGTAGCGCCAACCACGACTAATGAGCGCTTGGCAGCTTTAGCCAATATTGCTTCTGGCTTTGTTTATTTTGTTTCACTCAAAGGCGTTACTGGTGCTGGGCATTTGGATATTGATGCTGTGAATACAAACATAGATAGAATCCGCCAGTTCATCAACTTGCCTGTTGGTGTTGGCTTTGGGATTAAAGATGCAGCAACTGCCAAAATGGTTTCCAAATCAGCAGATGCGGTAATTGTGGGCTCATCATTGGTATCATTTGTTGAAAAATATAGTGAGAATAAGGATAAAATGTTGGCAAATGTTGGTGCGTTGGCAAACGAGATTTCAAAAGCAATTAAGGAGTAACGATGAGTTGGTTAGAAAAAATATTACCCTCGATTACCAGTGTGGTGAAGAAAAATATTCCTGAGGGTTTATGGAGTAAGTGCCCTAAATGTGAAGCCACGCTTTATGCAGAGGAATTAAAAGGCTTAAATTATGTTTGTCCAAAATGCGACCATCATATGCGCATCTCTGCCCGTGTGCGGCTCGATAGTTTTTTAGATGAACAGGGGCAAACAGAAATTGCACCTGATTTGGTTGCAGTTGACCCTTTAAAATTTAAAGACCAAAAGAAATATAAAGAACGCCTTCTTCAGGCACAAAAAATCACCAATGAAAAAGACGCTTTAGTGGTAAAAAGTGGCACACTATATGGAATGGACATTGTTGTGACTGCCTTTGATTTTAAATTTATGGGCGGCTCAATGGGTTCTGTGGTGGGCGAAAAATTTGTCCGTGCAGCACAACTTAGTATGGACACTGGTGCACCGCTGGTTTGTTTTTCGGCGTCAGGTGGTGCGCGTATGCAAGAAGGCTTATTTTCGCTTATGCAAATGAGCAAAACGGCACTAGCACTAAAATTACTGAGCAACAAAAAAATTCCATTTATCTCAATTTTAACCGACCCCACCATGGGCGGTGTTTCTGCTAGTTTTGCTATGCTTGGCGATATTCACATTGCTGAGCCAAATGCACTGATTGGTTTTGCTGGTCCCAGAGTAGTGGAACAAACAGTGCGAGAGGAATTGCCATCTGGCTTTCAACGCAGCGAATTTTTGCTTGAAAAAGGGGCGATTGATATGATTGTCCATCGCAAGGACTTACGCAATAAAGTACACCAACTGCTACAAGCATTACATGGCTAAATACAAAATCCTCTACAAACTTACCCACGCAAACGGTGAATTGGTCGATGCCTCGCTTGACATCCCTTTTGAATTTGAAGTTGGTGATGGGCAACTTGACCCTTGCCTAGAATCTTGCATTGAAGAAGCACAAGTGGACAAATTACAAACCTTCTTATTAAGCGCTAGTGAGGCCTTTGGTCAAGCTGACGACAGTGCCATTCAAGTTATGAATCGTGCTGAATTTCCTGAGGAACTAGACATCAAGCTTAACAATGGCGTTGAATTTAAAACGCCCACAGGGGATTCCTATGCGGGTTGCATTGATAAAATTGAGGGTAATGACATTACCGTAAACTTCAACCACCCCTTAGCGGGATGCAATGTTTCCTTTCAAGTAGAAATACTTGAAAAATCTGAAAGCTCTCAATGAAAGTCCTACTTGCCAATCCACGAGGCTTTTGCGCAGGAGTTGAGCGTGCCATTGAAATCGTTGAGCGTGCATTAGAGTTACATGGTTCGCCTATTTATGTGCGTCATGAAGTAGTACATAACAAGTTTGTTGTCAATAATTTAAAGGCGAAAGGTGCTATTTTTGTGGAAGAAATCGATGAAGTGCCAACAGGAAAAGTGGTGATTTTTAGTGCGCATGGCGTGTCAAAAGCAGTGCGCAAACAGGCCCTAAAGATTGGCGCCATTATTTATGACGCTACCTGTCCACTAGTCACCAAAGTCCATAAAGAAGTAGTGCGCAAACAAAAACAGAACCATCAGGTCGTCTTAATTGGACACGAAGGGCATCCCGAAGTAGAAGGCACACTTGGGCAGTCAAATCAAGGTGCAAATATTGCGCTGATTGAAACTGTTGCAGATGTGGATAAGTTAAATTTGGACAACAAACAACTTTCTTATACAACACAAACCACCCTATCCATTGACGATACCCAGCAAATTGTCAATGCACTTAAAGACAAGTTCCCTGAGATTAAATCACCACAAAAAGACGATATCTGCTACGCCACACAAAACCGACAAGATGCCGTTAAAATACTCATGCAGGATGCTGATGTGCTATTGGTATTAGGCTCTAGCAACTCCAGCAACTCAAACCGCTTGAGAGAAATTGCTGAAAAAATGCAAAAAAATGCCTATCTTATCGATGACGCAAACGAAATTCACTCAGACTGGCTAACAGGTGTCAACACTATCGGTGTAACAGCTGGTGCATCAGCGCCTGAAATATTAGTACAAGAAGTCATTGATTATTTGCGCGGCCATGGTGCGCAAGAAGTGGTTGAAGTCGATGGCGTAAAAGAAAATACACACTTTCCAATACCGGAACAGCTAAGATAACCCTTGACAAGGTCGAACCTTGTCAAATAAAAAAAGGAGAAATACTATGTCAAAAACAGCACTCATTTGTGGCTCTTACGCCTTTGATTCTATTATGGTTTTTCACGACCAATTCAAAAACCACATCTTGCCCGACAAGGTGCATATGCTCAATGTCTCATTCTTAGTGCCAACGATGCGCAAAGAGTTTGGTGGTTGTGGTGGCAATATCGCCTATAACTTACATTTACTCGGTGCCAGCTCCATACCAATGGCAACCGTAGGCGAAGATTTTGCACCCTATATGAACTGGATGGAATCTCATCATATGAATACCGCGCATATAAAAGCAATTAAAGACGCTTATACAGGCCAAGCCTTTATCACCACCGATATGGATGACAACCAAATTACCGCCTTCCACCCAGGGGCAATGAGCGAATCACACCAAAACAAAGTCAGCGATGTTTCTGTGGCTGATATTGGCATCGTCTCGCCTGATGGGCGCGATGGCATGATTCAGCACGCCCAGCAATTTAGCGATGCACACATCCCTTTTATCTTTGACCCAGGTCAAGGAATGCCGATGTTCTCAGGCGCAGAATTAATCACCTTTATTAAACAAGCAAACTATGTAGCGGTCAATGACTATGAATCACAAATGCTACAAGAAAAAACAGGCTTAGATTTAACAACCGTCGCCTCAATGGTAAATGCGCTCATCATCACCAAAGGTGGTGAAGGCAGCGAGATTCACACAGGCAACGAAGTGATTAACATTGCCCCAGCAAAAACGCAATCCACTCAAGACCCAACAGGCTGTGGCGATGCTTATCG
This sequence comes from Candidatus Thiodubiliella endoseptemdiera, assembly GCF_964212635.1. Taxonomy (NCBI): domain Bacteria; kingdom Pseudomonadati; phylum Pseudomonadota; class Gammaproteobacteria; family Pseudothioglobaceae (SeqCode); genus Candidatus Thiodubiliella; species Candidatus Thiodubiliella endoseptemdiera. Next base: position 1,170,721 of record NZ_OZ156463.1, on the reverse strand, counting down.
TGCTGGGCTGTTATACGGCTTAATGAACGATATGGACTGGAAAACCACAGGTCAACTCGCTGGACTTTTAGGTGCAATTAAAATTGCACATTTAGGCACGCAAAATCATCAGTTTGATTTGACAGAAATTGAACACTTATATCAACAAAATTATGGCGAACCTTTGTTTTGAATTATAATAATCGCTTAAAGACACTCCGCCTGACCGCTAACTCGCTAGGTTTCTAAAGTTTTTAACAGGTCTTCAATTAACTCAATCCGCTCAATGGTTTCAGGCATCTCGCGCTTAAAAATTAACTGATTTTGTCCTTTGAGTTGATAGTTGTTGGGCTGGGTTTGCACCAAGTTGATGATTTTAATGGGTTCAATGTTAATTTTGTCTGAAAAAACAATGTGTGCTTTGTCGCCATAGATTGAAATTTTATCAACGCCAATTCTTTCACAAAAGAGTTTAAGTCGAGTAGCAGCAAATAGGTTTTTAGTGGGATCTGGCAATAAGCCAAAACGGTCAATCATTTCAATGGTTAAGTCTTTGAGCTCGTCATTGTCTTTGCCATTGGCGATGCGTTTATATAAAACCAAGCGCTCATGCACATCACCCAAATAAGTATCGGGAATAATGCAAGCAAGCCCAGTATCAATATTAACTTCATGGTTGATGGGGTCATTTAGGTTGATTTTTTTGCCTGCACGCATCGCATCAACTGTGCGTTTAAGCAAGTCATGATAAAGGTTAAAGCCAATCTCGCTAATTTTTCCCGACTGGTTGTCGCCCAGTAAATCGCCTGCACCACGAATCTCTAAGTCATGGTTGGCAAGCATAAATCCAGCGCCCAATTCTTCCAAAGATTCCACCGCTTCTAAGCGTTTTCTAGCGTTATTGCTGAGTGATTGGTGGGATTTGATGACTAGATAAGCATAGGCTCTATGGTGTGAACGACCTACCCTGCCACGCAACTGGTGCAATTGTGCCAAACCAAAGTTTTGTGCGTTGTTAATGATGATGGTATTAGCATTTGGAATATCAATACCCGTTTCAATGATGGTGGTGCAGACCAAAATCTGAAAGCGACCGTGATAAAAATCACTCATAATTTGCTCTAATTCACGGCTGGGCATTTGCCCATGAGCGATACGGATATGTACATTTTTCATTAATGTCTTGAGTTTCTCTGCCATATTATCAATGGTGTCAATGTCATTGTGCAAAACAAATATTTGACCGCCACGGTGCATCTCGCGAGAGCAAGCCTCTTTAATCGCATCATCGTCCCATTCTTTAACAAAGGTTTGAATCGCACTTCGCCCTTGTGGTGGCGTAGCAATAATTGAGAGCTCTCTAAGCGATCCAAGTGCCATATTCAGCGTGCGTGGAATTGGGGTGGCAGTCATGGTGAGAATGTCGCTGCGTCCACGCATTTTTTTCAATGTTTCTTTCTGTTTAACGCCAAATCGGTGTTCTTCATCAATAATCACCAAACCCAGTTGTTTGTATTTGATACTGCCCTGAATCAACTTGTGTGTGCCGATAACAATATCGCAAGTGCCAGCGAGCAGTTTTTGCTTGATTTGCGTTTGTTCTTTGGTGCTTTGAAAGCGTGACAAGGCAGCGATTTCAACAGGATAGTTAATAAATCTATCTTTGAAAGAGGCATAATGCTGGTTGGCGAGTAGCGTGGTCGGCACCAAAATGGCGACTTGCTTGCCAGATTCAACCGCTAAGAATGCAGCACGCATGGCAATCTCAGTTTTACCAAAGCCGACATCGCCACATACCAGCCTGTCCATTGGCTTATGTGATTGCATATCCGCCAATACCTCGCCCATGGTTTTGAGCTGGTCGGGGGTCTCCTCAAAAGGAAAACTGGCAACAAACGAGTTGTAAGCATCGTCTGGCGCAGGAAAGGCAAAGCCTCTTTGCGACGCGCGTTTGGCATAGATTTCTAGTAATTCAGCGGCAATGTCATACAGGGCTTCATGTGCTTTTTGCTTGGCTTTAGTCCATTGGTTGGTGCCGAGTTTGTGCAGTGGTGCAGTCTCTGACGATGCACCAGAATAACGAGAAATTAAGTTAAGCGAGGTCATTGGCACCATCAGTTTTGAGCCTTTGGCATATTCCAACATTAAGAAGTCTTGCGTTAAACCGTCAAAAGTTTGTGTTTTTAGCCCTAAGTACCGTCCCACACCATAACTTTCATGCACAATAGGATCGCCAATTTGAATTTCCACCAAAGATTTAATCGCTTCATCAAAATCCTTGTGTTTGGCTCGCCGCCGTCTTTGCTGTTTGACCACATCGGCACCGAACAAATTAACTTCGGTAATAATGGCAATATCTTCGGTTAGCAAGCCCTCACTAAGTTCATCGTTGGTGATACAAAGTTTTTTATCGCTATTCAAAAAGCCTTGCCAGCCCTCAACTGGATTGGGATTGAGTTGGTGACTAATAAGCAAGTCACTCAGCACGCTTTGTCGCCCCTTGGATTCACAAACAATCAAAATCTTGCCACTAAATTTTTTCTCAAAAACTAGAAATTTATTTAGTGGCACTTTGTTTTGTGCGTTGATATTCAGCGGTGGCAACAACCTGCTGTCAAAATTCAAATGACCTAACTTTTCCTCGCTTTTTGAACTGCCAATCAATAATTGTTGTCGTTGTTTGACTTGACTAAATAACTGCTGCTGCTCAATAAAAACTTGCTTAACAGGCAGTGGCAGTCTGTCAAAATTCTCACTGGCTTGTTGGTATCGGCTGTCGATTTCATCGTAAATTAACGCTACCCGTGAACTGAAACCTTCGTTGGTAGCAATAATGCTGTCGTTTGGTAGATAATCAAATAAGGTATTGGTGCGGGTAAAAAATAACGAAAGATAAAACTCAATGCCGATTGGTAGGCGTGATTCAGTAACTTCATCAAAAATAAAGCCGTTAGTATGTCCGAAAGTCTTTTGATAGTTTTCTTTAAAAATCTTGATACTATTTTGGTCAGTGGAAAATTCTCTGGCGGGCAATAAAGAAATTTCTTGCGTTACTTCGGTAGAACGCTGTGTTGAAACATCAAACAGGCGAATAGATTCAATTTCTTGGTCAAACAAGTCTAAGCGACACGGCAGTTTTGCACCCATCGGATACAGGTCTATCAGAGAGCCTTTGATACTAAACTCGCCATGCTCCATTACCTTCGTTACTCGGTTATAGCCGATTTTAAATAAGCGTTGGACGAAAGTTTGCAACTCTAGTGTGTCGCCAACTTTCAGGCTAAAACTGTATGCTTTGCTAAACGCTAGCGGACATAATTGCTGTGTTAGCGATTCTAGCGTAGTAATGACAATACCGTGTTTAAGATTAGGTAGTTTTGATAAGGTATTGAGTCGGCTTGAAGTAATATCTGGATGCGGGGAAAAATGGTCAAAAGCCAACACCTCCCAATTATCAAACCTCAGAATCTCCAAATCAGTATTATAAAAATGTAGTGATTTAAACAACTGGTCAAAATGACTGATGTCGTTTGCCACTACCAAAATAACTTGCTCTTGGTGTTGTGCAAATTCAATCAACGCCAACGCCTGTGCACTGCCGTGGAGCGCGCCCCAATAGAACTTTTGTCCAAATTCAAAGGGAGTGATATTTTGCTCTTGTGGATAGAGATAGGACATAGGAAGCTAGCCTTTTATGCCATTAATGCCTTCGTTTTTCAGCATTTTGGTTAGTTGAATAAGTGGCAGACCAACGATTGCATCGGCATCCTCTGCCTCAATGCGTTCAAAAAGACTGACACCCAAAGGCGTTTCAGATTTAAAACTACCTGCACACTGATAAGGCTGATCTATACGCAGATAATTTTCAATTGTTTCTGCATCCAACACCTTGAAAAATACCTTGGATATATGGACAATTGTTTGCATTCTATCCGTTTTTGTATTTAAAAGCATCAAACTGGTTAAAAAAGTAACCACATTCCCAGAACTTTTTTCAAGTTGCCGAACAGCGTTTTCGTGGGTATGTGGCTTGGTCAAAACCACATCATCAACCCCCGTGCCATCAGCCAGCGTTGCCACCTGATCTGAAGCAATAATAAGCCCACTATGTGTTTTTGCCACTTTGCGTGCTTTTTCCTGTGCCAAGCGAAATACCAACTGCTCAGGCGTTTCATTCTCTTGCCTAGATTCATCAATATCAGGAACAACAATAGCAAACACTACCCCCAATTGATTAAGCAATGTTTTCCTAAACGGCGAAGAAGAAGCAAGAATTAACGACACAGTAGGCAAAGTGTTTGTAAAATGAATGCTATTTTACTTTATTTATATTATGCGCTTATCAATTATCGTCGCAATGGACGACAACCAACTCATTGGCAAAAACAATGCTTTACCTTGGCATCTGCCAGCAGATTTAGCGTATTTTAAAAAAACCACCACCGGTAAAACCGTGCTAATGGGGCGTAAAACCCACGAATCCATTGGCTTCCCCCTCCCTAATCGTCGCAATATCATCGTCAGTCGCAACCCCAATTTCCAAGCCGATGGCTGCGAAGTCGTCCCCAGCATCAACGACGCATTATCCCTCGCCAAAAATGACGATGAAGTTATGATTATGGGCGGCGCCTCATTCTATCAACAAATACTCCCCAGTGTTAATCGCCTCTATATCACCCAAATAGAGGGGAAATACGACGGCGATGCCTATTTCCCTGAATTCGATCGCAATGACTTTGCTGAAACCTTCAAAGAGTCTCATGCTCCTGACGAAAAAAATAAACACACCTATCACTTCACTATTTTAGATAGGAAATAATAAGTTATAACATAGTTCGTTTGTAATACAAAGTCAAAAAATGGTGCCGATGGCGAGAGTCGAACTCGCACGAGCGTAGCTCACTACCCCCTCAAGGTAGCGTGTCTACCAATTCCACCACATCGGCAATAATTTATTTAGGAATGTCGCTGTCCTGAGTGTCCATTATTGGCACATCAAGTTCTAGTGCTGGAAGCACTTTTTCCATAACGCTCTGAGGCTTTTCTGTTTCACCAGTATTTTCATTAGTGGCTAAATAAGCTAATGATAAACTGGTGATAAAAAAGCCAACCGCAACGCCAGCAGTTAGCTTGTAAATAAATGAATTTGCACCACGAGCACCGAATACAGAGCCTGACGCGCCTGCACCAAAAGCTGCACCTGCATCAGCGCCTTTGCCGTGTTGCATTAGAATAAGTGCGATTAAGCCTAAAGCCAATAGCACATGAATAATTAAAATAACTTGAAATGACATAATTAACCTGCTTTACAAATACTTAGAAAATCTTCTGGTTTGAGAGATGCGCCGCCAATCAAACCACCATCAATGTCTTCACAAGCAATTAATTCTTCTGCATTGGCAGAGTTCATGCTGCCGCCATAAAGAATAGGGGTTGATTGTGCGATGTCTGCATCATTTTCAGCCAATAGGCTACGAATAAATGCGTGTGTGTCTTGCGCTTGTTGTGGTGTGGCAGTAACACCCGTGCCAATCGCCCAAACAGGTTCATAAGCAATAATAATATTTTTAAAGGCTTTGATACCCACTTTGGCAATAACTGCGTTGATTTGACGGGCAACCACGACTTCGGTTTTGCCAGATTCTCTTTCTTCTAACAATTCGCCGATGCAAAATAATGGGGTTAGTTCATTATCAAGTGCCACTTGAACTTTATCAGCAACGATTTCATCGGTTTCACCATATAGACTTCTACGCTCTGAATGTCCAACAACGACATATTTAACGCCAAAATCTTTAATCATATCTGCACTCACTTCGCCCGTGAAAGCACCCGAAGCATTAACATTTAAATCTTGTGCACCGAGATTTAATTGAGAATGTGTGGCTAATGCCTCAACTTGGGACAAGTAAGGGAAAGGTGCACAAACAATTACCTTTGAATTTTTTACCTCAGGTAAGCCTTCAAGAATGCCCAATACCAAAGTATTAACGCTTTCTTTTGAGGCATTCATTTTCCAGTTGCCGGCTACGATTGTTTGACGCATAATGATTATATGTTGTAAAAATGAGTAATGTTACGCTAAATAGCGTTAAAAATCAATTAATGCGATGATTTTGAACTGAAATAAAGTGCCAAAGAAACCATCAAAATACCGAAGGCAAAATATACTAAATCAAGTGCCTCCACAAAGGTCATCGACAGCGAAACTTCAAAAAAGGTAACAACTAAAATCATTAAAATAACTTTTGCCAATTTTGATTTCAAGTCATCTAATGAATTAATCACCAATACCTTGGAAGACCTGTCACTCTCTTTGGCATCGTCAATATCGCTAATAAATAACTCATACAAGCCCAGTGAAAATATCAATAAAATAGTTGCCAATAAGAATCCATCAATCGCACCAACGGTATGTGCCACCATTTCTATTTTTAAAGTTTTTCTAACCTCAACAGTTGCCTCCAAATAATCGCCAATATGCACCAGTAGTGTGCCAGCATCAACCGCAGTAACAACAAATAACAATAATGACAACAACAGTGAAGAAATAACAGCGACAAGCACCATTAAGCGTGAATTCCATAATATTTTTTCAAAAAATTTTTCAAGTAATTCCATTTTCATTAAACCTTAAAAATCAATAGCGGTAAAGTATATCAGTATTTGTTCCAATTTACATCAAAACTTTGTAGTGACAACGACTAAAATAGTTACCTTAATCAGTTTAAAAATTAATATGCCAACAGCTTGGAAAAATTGCCTTAAAATTCTAAAAGACACTGTACCTCTTACAGAATATAGCGTTTGGATTCAGCCGTTAAAGGTATCAGAGAAAGAAGGGGTTTTAACCATATTAGCGCCCAATGTTTCAGCAGTAGATTATCTTAAAAAAAATTTAAAACAGAAAATTAAGGTCGCTGTCGCACAATACGACAAAAATCTTAAAATTGAGATTGGCATTGAAACACAAAAAATCAAAAAAAATACAAAACACGCAACACCTTTATTTTCAGAATACACTTTTGATAATTTAGTAATGGGTACTGCCAATCAAATTGCCTACGGCGCTATTCGACAAATCGCTGAAAACCTTAAAAAATCTCCTTACAATCCTTGTATTATTTACGGTGGCTCTGGATTGGGGAAAACTCATTTAATGCAAGCAGCAGGGCATTTAGTAAAATCACAAGACCCAAAAATCAAAGTAATTTACGCGCCTGTTATGGATTTTGTTAGAAACATTACTACCAGCTTGCGCCACAAGACTATTGAAAATATCAAAACCTATTACCAATCTGCTGATTTATTATTGGTAGATGATATCCACTTAATTGCCGGTAAAGAAAAATCACAAGAAGAGTTTTTTCATATTTTTAACTTTTTATTTACTACTAAGAAGCAAATTATTTTCACTTGCGATCAGCCACCAACCAACATTAGGTCCTTAGAGGATCGCTTAAAAACAAGATTTGCACAAGGATTAAATTTATCTCTCGCTCCGCCTGAGTTGGAAATGCGCGCTGCTATATTGCTAAAAAAAGCAGAAAATAAAATCATTAACATCAATCTAAATGAGGATACAGCACTTTATATTGCCAGTAATATCACTTCAAATGTACGTGACCTAGAAGGAGCACTGCTCAAACTTAAAGCATTTGTTAACTTCTCTAAACAGAACAATTTGATTATTACCAAAGAAGTTATCGATATAGCACTTGAGGATTTAATTAAGCCAAAAATTAACAATATTGATATTAATGATATTCAAAAAGAAAGTGCCAAACATTATACTGTCACTGTCTCTGATTTAAGTTCTCAAACTCGAAAACATCATATTGTTTTGGCTAGACAAATGGCGATTTTCATCACCCACGAAATGACCAACTTTTCACTATCTAAAATTGGAAAACATTTTGGAAATAGAGATCATTCCACAATTTTACACTCCATTAAAAAAATTAAAGAAAAAGTGGAAAATGACACTGAAATAAGAAATGAATACGAGTTACTCAAACTAAAATTAGCCAACTTATAAACAATATCCCCAAAGTGTTTTCCAATTCATTGTGAATAACTTTAATAACTTAACAAATAATTTAAAATTATGCACATTTGTTATCGTTTTTACATAAAATAAGACATTATTATCAACCATTTAATTATTTGTTTTTTCAAGAAAATAATTAGTTTTCAACAGAAAACAGGTTAACTAATATTAATAATAACTATTTAATTAAGAGAAACTTTTATGAATATACAACTTACCGTCAAAGAATTATTAGGACCCTTGCAATCTGTTATTAGTGTTGTTGAAAAAAATCAAACACTTCCTATTCTCTCCCATGTACTTATTCAATTAAAAGATGGGAAGTTAACATTAACTACAACCGATATGGAAATTGAATTGCGTGCATCAAAAAAAATCCAAGCCAAAGAAGAAGCTTGTTTTACAATTTTTGCAAAAGATTTAATTGATATTGTTCGTAAACTTACAGAAGAAACAATCATTGAATTTATAATTGAAGAAACTAAAATTTATATCAAAGTCAATAACAATTCATTTGAATTAAATACTTTTAACACAAAAGATTTCCCTTCATTACCAAAAATTAAAGACAGCGAAATTATTCATATTAAACGACTTGTTTTAAAAGAACTTATTGAAAATACAGCATTTTCAATGGGTAATCAAGATATTCGTGCTTATTTAAACGGTTTATATTTTGAAGTAACAAAAGATAATATCATTGTCGTTGCTACTGATGGTCATCGTTTAGCTATTGGTGAGATTAAACAAGAGAATGAATTAACCAATAAAAAAACTGTTATTTTGCCAAGAAAAGCAGTATTAGAATTAATTAAAATCCTTAGTAAAGATGAAAATGCCAATGTAGATATTCATCTTTCAGACAATTACTTTTACTTAACCAGTGATAGTATCACTATTATCAGTCGTTTAATTGATGGTAATTTTCCTAATTATTTACAAGTTATTCCAACAGATTATGAAAATACTGTTGTTATTAACCGTCAAAGCTTCTTAGATAATCTGCAACAAGCCTCTATTTTTGCTGATGAACGCACTAAAGGTGTTAAATTAGCATTTAAAGGCAATCAAATTAATATATTCTCACATTCAGAGCGAGGCCAAGCAAAAACTAAAATTGATATTGATAACTTTAATAAAGAAATAGAAATTACTTTTAATATCCATTATCTTATTTCTATTTTAGAAAACCTTACTTCTGATAATGTAAATATGGTTATACCTAATGGTGAAAACCAATCTTGTTTATTAAGTAGTATTGGTGATGATACTTATCAATATGTAGTTATGCCAATGCGGGTTTAACTCATTAACACTTAAAATTTTGTATGGCTATTATTAACAAATTATCCATTCATCAATTTCGTAATTTAAATACTCAATTTATCACCCCTTGTAAAGGAATTAATTTATTCATTAGTGATAATGCTCAAGGGAAAACTAATCTAATTGAAGCCATTTATTACTTAGGCCATAACCGTTCATTTAAAACAAAAAATCTGAAAGACATTATTAATTTTGAATCTAAATTATTTCAACTTAGTGCCGAGGTGGATAAAAATAAAATAAAATTAGAAAAATCAAAAATCAAAACCAGCGTTATCATCAATCAACAAAAAGTAGGTAACGCATCAAAACTCAGTCGTTTATTACCCATTCAAATTATCACCCCGGATAAAGGATTTATTGTCAACGGTACCCCTAAAAATAAGCGTTCTTATTTAGATTGGGGAGTGTTCCACGTGAAACCAGAAACTATTAAAACCTTTAAAGCTTATAATAAAATCTTAAAAAATATCAATTCATTATTAAGTAAAAATCAAACCAATGAATTGGATTTTTGGTTTTTAGAGTTGGCAAAATTTTCTGCTGTAATTAATAAAAGCCGATTGGATTATTTACAACAACTTAAAGAAACTTTATTTTCTAATAAAGTCAAAATTCTAGATACATTGATTGACTCAAAAGAACAATTTAATTATGTATTTTCATCGGGTTGGCCTAAAGAAGTTGACGCCCTTAATGAGAATAATATTTATCAATATTTACAGAAAAATACTGCTTTATTATTACGTATAAAATATTTAAATTATGGTTCACATAAAGCTAATATTAATTTTACCTTTGACAATAGAAATGAATGCTTTTTTTCAAGAGGTGAGCAAAAAACTTTATCTATTATTTTTTGGCTAACACAAGTGGTATTGCTTATTAATTTAGGTATAAAACCGATTGTTTTAATTGATGATTTATCTTCTGAATTGGATAATACTAAAGTTAATATTATTTTACAATATTTAAAAATACTCAAAGTACAAACCTTTATAACTGATATCAGTCACAACTTAACCACTATTAAACATATAAATCCCACTATTTTTAAGATTAATCAAGGTGAAATTACACTACAAAAATAAACAAGAATAAGATGATAAAAATTCCTATCATGGTATAATCAACTTCATTATTTTATAAGTGTATTTAGGTAACTATGTCCGAACAACAAGCATATGAAGCATCAAGTATTAAGGTTTTAAAGGGTCTTGATGCCGTTAGAAAACGCCCAGGAATGTATATTGGCGATACTGATGATGGAACAGGTTTACATCACATGGTATTTGAAGTTGTTGATAATGCGATTGATGAAGCATTAGCTGGACACTGTTCTAAAATCAATATTACTATTCACGAGGACCAGTCAGTTTCTGTGACTGATGATGGTCGGGGTATTCCAACCGATATTCATCCAGAAGAAGGTATTAGTGCAGCAGAAGTTATTATGACTATTTTGCACGCTGGTGGTAAATTTGATGATAATTCTTATAAAGTTTCTGGCGGTTTACACGGTGTCGGTGTGTCGGTGGTGAATGCACTTTCTGAAACAGTCAAATTAATTGTACACCGTAATGGCGAAATCCATGAGCAAAATTATTCATTAGGTGTGCCAGATGCACCAATGAGAGTAACAGGTAAAACAGATACAACAGGAACAACAATCCACTTTAAACCCAGCCCTGAAATTTTTGCCATTACTGAATTCAAATATGATATTTTGGCCAACCGTGTGCGTGAATTATCATTCTTAAATTCAGGTGTGCATATTGAAATTCAAGAATTAGCCACTGATCGTAAAGATGTATTTGAATATGACGGTGGTATCACTGCTTTTGTTGAGCATTTAAACAAAGCAAAAACCCCTATCCATAATGACATTATTGCCATTTCAGCAGAACGCGATGACATTCAAATTGATGTAGCATTGCAATGGAGTGATTCATACCAAGAAAGTATTTATTGCTTTACTAATAACATTCCGCAACGAGATGGCGGCGCTCACTTAGCAGGTTTTAGAGGTGCGTTAACCAGAACGCTGAATAATTATATTGATAATTCGGGTTTAGCAAAAAAAGAAAAAGCTAATATTACTGGTGAAGACACACGCGAAGGATTGACAGCAATTGTTTCCGTTAAAGTGCCAGACCCTAAATTCTCATCACAAACAAAAGACAAATTAGTATCTAGTGAAGTGCGTGCACCAGTTGAATCAGCGCTGAATGAAAAATTAGGTGAATACCTATTAGAAAATCCAACTGAAGCAAAAATTATCATTGGTAAAATTTTAGAGGCTTCAAGAGCGCGCGATGCGGCACGAAAAGCCAGAGAGATGACTCGTCGTAAAGGGGCGTTAGATATCGCCGGCTTACCGGGAAAATTGAGCGATTGCCAAACAAAAGACCCTGCCGAAAGTGAAATTTTTCTTGTGGAAGGAGATTCTGCAGGAGGATCTGCTAAGCAAGGTCGTGATCGTCGCACGCAAGCAATTTTGCCACTTAAAGGTAAAATCTTAAATGTTGAAAAAGCTCGCTTTGAAAAAATGTTGGGTTCTGCCGAAGTGGGGACTTTAATTACCGCACTTGGTTGTGGTATTGGTAAAGAAGAATACAATATTGAAAAATTGCGTTATCATAAAATTGTGATTATGACCGATGCAGATGTTGATGGCGCACATATTCGTACTTTACTATTAACTTTCTTTTATCGCTATTTACCTGAGTTGATTGAAAATGGGTATTTGTATATCGCCCAACCACCTTTGTATAAAATCAAAAAAGGTAAGCAAGAACAATATTTGAAAGATGATGCGGAATTAAATGAATATTTGTTGCAAGAAGCAATCAGAGGCGCTAATGTATTTAGTAACAAGCAAGCACCTGCAATTTCGGGGCTTGCCTTAGAATCAGCGGTGAAAGAGTTTTATCAAATTAACAACATAATTGAAAAATTATCAAAAAAAATCAATCCTATTTTATTGCGTGCTATTGCAAAAACAAATCCGCTTAAAGACTTAAAAGATAAGAAAAAAGTTAATAATTGGGTAACAGAATTACAACAAATATTAGCATACGACTTGTCACCAGCACATAAACACATCGTTGTTTTTAATGAGAAAACAGATGAAATTGAACACACCTTGTCTGTATATGGTGTAGATACTGATGTCGATAAACTTGGTGTAGGTTTTTTTGATTCAACAGATTATGATGCGATTAGAAAATTCTCAGAAGAAATTGAAAATATGATTACTGATGAGTCTTTTGTAGAGAAAAAAGAAAAAATTATATCGGTAAAAAGTTTTTCAGAAGTGGTAACTTTCTTAATGGACGATGCAAAGAAAGGGCAAAGTTTCCAGCGTTATAAAGGCTTAGGTGAAATGAATCCAGAACAATTATGGGAGACCACAATGAATCAAGAAAATAGAATTTTATTAAAAGTGAAGATTGAAGATGCGATGGTTGCAGATGAAGTTTTTACTACATTAATGGGCGATGAGGTAGAGCCACGAAGGAATTTTATTGAAGAAAATGCGTTGTCTGTCGATAATTTAGATTTTTAAACTTATCCATACATAGGAGAATAATATGTCAAAGAAACACCCTGTAGTAGTAGTTACTGGTTCGTCAGGTGCAGGAACTACTTTTGTAAAGCGTGCGTTTGAGCACATTTTTGAGAAAGAAAACATTAAACCATTGATTGTTGAAGGTGACAGTTTTCATAAATATGACCGTGTAGCGATGAAAGCAGCGGTGGCAGAACAAAAAGCACAAGGTAATAACTTCTTTTCACACTTTGGACCGAATACCAATTTATTCAAAAAAATTGAACAATCTTTTAAAGATTATGGCACCACAGGTGAATGCGACCGTCGCTACTACATCCATTCTGATGAAGAAGCAACTGAACATAATACAAGATTAAGTTCAGACCTTAACCCAGGTCAATTTACCCCATGGGAAAAAGTCGGTGCAGGTACCGATTTATTATTTTATGAAGGTTTACATGGTGCTGTAGTGGCAGATGGCGTAGATATGGCACAATATGGCGACCTAAAAATCGGTGTTGTCCCCAGTATCAATCTTGAATGGATTCAAAAAATTCATCGTGATAATGCTGAGCGAGGCTATTCTGCCGAGGAAACAGTCGATACAATTTTAAGTAGAATGCCTGATTATATCAACTATATCACCCCACAATTTTCACAAACGGACATTAATTTCCAGCGTATTGCAACGGTAGATACTTCCAATCCTTTTATTGCACGTGACATCCCCACACCTGATGAATCACTTGTGGTAATTCATTTTAATAATTTAGAAAAAACCCCAGCTGATTTCACTCAAGTAAAAACCTTAATTGAAGGTTCGTTTATGTCCAGACGCAATACAATTGTTGTTCCGGGTAACAAAATGGGCTTAGCGATGGAAGTTATTTTATATCCAATTATTCATAAGATGATTGAAGATAAATAACTCAAGTCACGCCTTTAAAAACCCCATCTATTCGATGGGGTTTTTTAGTTAAAGAATTCAAAAAATACGCTATTATGAGTATAAAAAAAGTGCCAAAAAAACCCAGTTTCTTCCAATTCTTTTTATATTGGTTAAAACTTGGTTTCATTAGTTTTGGGGGTCCTGCAGGACAAATTTCAATGATGCATCAAGAGTTAGTAGAAAAACGCCGTTGGATTTCCGAACATCGTTTTCTACATGCACTCAATTACACAATGATATTACCTGGTCCAGAAGCACAACAATTGGCGACTTATATCGGCTGGCTAATGTTTGGTGTTGGCGGTGGACTGGTTGCTGGTATTTTGTTCGTGTTACCTTCTTTGTTTATTCTCAGTGCCTTGACTTGGGTCTATCTCGCCTATGGCGATATAAGTGCAGTATCGGGCATCTTATATGGCATCAAACCCGCAGTCACCGCCATTGTCTTATTCGCTGCTTATCGTATTGGTAGAAAAGCCCTATCAAACAATGTATTAAGAATTTTGGCAGTCTTAGCATTTATTGCCATATACCAATTCAGTATCCCTTTCCCTTATATTGTTTTAAGTGCGGTTATTATCGGCTATATAGGTGCAAAACTCTCACCTAATACTTTTAAAAGCGGTACACATCATGGCAATACAAAAGATAACCTCGCTCCTGCACTCATTGACGATGACACCCCTATCCCCAATTACGCCAAATTTAAATGGTCGCGCTTAATTGGCTTTGCCGTGATTGGTATTGGACTCGGTTTCTTAGTAATGAGTCAATTAGATAGCAAGGTATTACAAACAATGGGCATTTTTTTTACCAAAGCTGCTGTAGTCACTTTTGGTGGTGCTTACGCAGTCTTGCCTTATATTTATCAAGGCGGCGTTGATCAGTATCAATGGCTAACCGCTCACCAAATGATGGATGGATTAGCACTCGGTGAAACCACACCTGGACCCCTAATTATGGTGGTTGCCTTTGTTGGCTTTGTCGGTGCCACTGTTAAAGAAATCTTTGGTCCAGAACAAATACTAATAGCGGGTTTTGTCGGTGCGTTAGTTGCCACTTTTTTCACCTTTCTACCTTCATTTTTATTTATATTTTTAGGTGGTCCAGGCATTGAAGCTACCCGGGGTAACTTAAAATTCAGCGCCCCCTTGTCAGCCGTAACAGCTTCTGTAGTCGGTGTGATTGTTAATTTGGCTGTATTTTTCGCCTTGGCTACACTCTATCAAAACCAACAAATCAATTGGGTATCCCTCGCCATCACTGGGGCAGCATTCATTGCACTATTTCGTTTCAAGATTAGTATTATGAGTGTGATTGCTGTGAGTGCGTTGATCGGTTTTGGATTGACAATCTTGGCCTGATATCAAAAATATATTAAACATCGCAGATAAACCCATAAAAAATAAAGGTTTCTTTAGAGACCTTTGCATAAATATGAATAATCATCAAAACGCCATCTTTCATCAAATTACAAACTTTTTAAAAACACCCTTAGCCCTGCTAGGAGTGGATTTAAAAAATTTCCAATTTAATAAAATCTGTCATTTTGCTAATCATCCCTATTTATGCAAAGGTCTCCTTTAATTATTAAAACTATATCACTAAATTATTATATCAATGTATAATAATACTTAGAAGATTGTGTTTTAACTCTGAAGTTTTTCGTGATTTTCTAACAGGTGGTCGTTTTTTTATTTATTCTCCCACAGTTTATGTTTTGACGGCTACCTACTTTATTTAAAAATACCTATAAGTTGAGTTGATTTGTAGGTATTTTTTTTGGAATTGAATTAATGTAGGGT
The DNA here is from genome assembly GCF_964212635.1 of Candidatus Thiodubiliella endoseptemdiera. Lineage (NCBI taxonomy): Bacteria > Pseudomonadati > Pseudomonadota > Gammaproteobacteria > Pseudothioglobaceae (SeqCode) > Candidatus Thiodubiliella > Candidatus Thiodubiliella endoseptemdiera. The sequence goes on along the minus strand of NZ_OZ156463.1, from coordinate 1,155,059 downwards.
GTTTGTGGCGACATAGTCTTGCTTGGAAGGTTGCAAGGTTTCTTGGATGAACAAAGTACCCATACGCACGAATTCTATGATTTCGCTTAAATCATTGGCATTTTCTTCATTGTCTAAAACATTGCCATCGAGCTGTGCTATTTCACTGAAATCTTTAATCATTTCCAAGACATCTTCGTCGTGTGTGGATATTTTTTGCAAGCCTAGACCAACTAAAAATCCTTGACACCATTGAATTAATGTATCAGCTTGCTCTCTGAGGGTGCAATTTTCATCGGCAATTAATAATTGAAAGTTGAGTGTGGCATCGTCAAGTTGTGAGAGTGTGGTGTTATAGATTTGGGCTAATTTTTCGTGGGCTTCTTTTTCGTTAAGGTTGTTGAGGTCAATGCTGACCAGCACTTCATTGAGCCAGTCGTCTAATTTTACCTCTGGTCTGATGCAGGAAAATCCACACAAAATCCCATGTGCGCTAGCAATAGTATCATCGGTATTGAGTTTATGCAGCACATTTTTTACTTCGTCATAGTCCAGCGTATTGTTTGCCATTTTTATCATAGTTTGCCTGCCAAAATTGCCATCACCGCCATACGCACTGCGATGCCGTTGGTAACCTGTTGGAGAATAACGGATTGCTCGCTATCGGCAACTGATGAATCAATTTCAACACCACGATTAATCGGGCCGGGGTGCATAACAATCGCATCAGGTTTTGCCAGTGCCAAGCGTTCAGGGGTTAAGCCGTAATGCTCAAAATAATCTTGCTCATTGGGAATATCTAACATACGCTCTTTTTGCAAACGCAACATCATCACTACATCGCATCCTTCAAGCCCCGCTTGAATAGTATCAAAACATTGCACTGCTTCACAGGGTTTGGCATTGTATTGCAGCCCTTTAGGCGCAACTAAGCGAATGTCCTTTGTGCCTAAGGTTTTTAATGCTTGAATGCCCGAATGTGCCACACGAGAATGTAGAATATCACCAACAATAGCCACCGACAAGCCTTTAAAATGATGTTTGTGCTGGCGAATAGTGAGCATATCCAATAACGCCTGTGTCGGGTGAGCATTAACCCCATCACCGGCATTAAGAATAGCGGTATTACCAATATTTTCAGCGACATAATGAGGTAAACCGCTTTGTTTGTGGCGAATCACAAACATATCAATTTGCATCGCTTTGAGCGTGTGCATAGTATCAAGTAGCGACTCATTTTTTTTAGTCGCTGAGTTGGCTAAATCGACATTAATAATATTTGCACTAGTACGCTTGCCTGCAATTTCAAAGGTATTTCGAGTCCGAGTTGAGGGTTCGAAAAACAAGTTGGCAATACTCATATCGTCAAGTGCTTTGGATTTTTTTAGATTTCCTTTATCATCAATCAGCCCATCGGCGACATCAAGAATATGCGTTAAATGTTGTTTAGAAAGCCCTTCAAGCCCCAATAAATGAATTAATTTACCAGAGGAATCTAACTGTATGTCGTTACTAATTAATTCTTTTTGCATTAAAGATTTTCCTCTATCCAAGTTTGCAAAATCAGAGCAGCAGAGCGTTTATCTACTTCCCCGCGTTTAGCGTTAGGGTGATAATGGCAGTATTTTAATTGTTTTTTAGCCTCAAATGAAGATAAATGTTCATCAATAAATACCGTCTCAACGCTATATCTGTCAGTTAATTTGCGTCCAAAAGATTGGGCAATAAACGACATTTCTTGTTTTTCTCCATCTTTGCCTAGTGGCAATCCAACCACAAATAAACGCACATTATGTGCCTTAACAATCTTATCATATTGCTCAAAATCTATCGAACCATCCTTATTATTAGTTACCACTTGAATACCATTCGCCGTATTGGTCAGGCTATTGGCAATGGCAACCCCAGTGCGTTTTGTACCGACATCAAAACCCAAATAAGTGTCAATGTCCACGGCGTTGCTTGTGTAAGTTTTGTAATAACTGATAACCCACATAACCATCAATAGGCAAGCCATTTGCACGCTGATAATCACGCACCGCCGCCCGAGTTTTAGACCCAGGAATGCCATCAGCATCGCCTGCATCAAAACCCAATTGCTTAAGCGCAGTCTGAATAAGTTTAATATCGTCACGATTTAAAGAGGGCTCAGTAATCGGTTTGGCAATCAAAGTGCGTTTTTCCTGCAAACGGTCAGACAAATGCCCAACCGACAAGGCGTAAAGAATGGAGCGATTCCACCTAAGAATGGTGCGAAAGTTTCTATATACCAAAAAAGCAGGGCCTTTATGCCCCATCGGCAAAATTAACGAGGCTTTGCGTTTGAGCAACGAGGCGGAAAAACCTTTCCCATCCGCCCGAACAACCCCCAAATTTTGCCATGCTTGAACGGTTTTTTTAATCTTTAAATTCGCCAATGACGACTTAAAATCCACAGCAACTTTAACCTCGTCTCCCCAGCGCTCCCCTCTATGCCAACCAATATTTTTGAGAAAATTAGAGCCCGAATGAAAAATATCTTTGAGCCCACCCCACAAATTTAATATCCCATTTTCATCCGCATCAATCGCATAAGCAGCCACATTGCTCGGCATAAACTGCAAGTTCCCCATTGCCCCTGCCCACGAACCTTTGACACTTAGTGGCAGTTTGCCTTGGTCAATGAGCTCAAGTAAAATCAACAATTCCCGAGTAAAAAATCCTCGCCTGCGTAAATCAAAACTTAAAGTTGCCAGTGAACGCACTAAATTCATTTTGCCGACATTTTTGCCGTAATTCGTCTCCAGCCCCCAAAACGCCACTAAAATTGACGGCGGCACCCCATACTTTTGATACACATTGTTAAGTAATATTTGGTTTTCTTCAAGCTTAACTCGACCTTTGGTTAAGCGTTTTTCACTCACTCTGGAATTTATATAACGCCAAAAATTCAAAGTAAACTCTGCCTGATTGCGGTCAAACTTAATAATTTTTGGGTCAGGGGTCAGTCCTTTGAAGGCGCGATCAAGTGTTGCTGAGGAAATTCCTTTTTTGATTGCTTTAACCCGAATCGTGCCTAAGAATGTTTTAAAGCTTTGCGCATTGTCGGCGTCAAGGGTATCATCTGTGTGAAATGCAAAGGCCGGCAACGCTGAAATAGTGAGAATAAAGAATAATATGAATCGAAACATAGCAAAATTATACCTTATCAGCCTTGTGTTTTTAGTGCTTGGTGCTTGTGGTAAAAGTGAGCGAACTCAGTCCTTTTCTGGGGTAACAATGGGGACTGCCTACACGGTTAAAATCGCTGACGATACCGACATTTCACAGCAAAAAATTGATGACAGATTGATGCAAATTAACCAAATATTTTCAACTTGGGATGTTGAATCTGAATTGTCTTTGCTCAACAAACAGCCGATTAACCAGTGGATTTCAGTCTCTGATGAATTGTTTTATGTTTTAAAAGCATCCAAAGAAATTGAGCAAGAAACGAATGGATATTTTGATTCAGGCATTGGGCGTTTAATTGATGTATGGGGTTTTGGGGTGAAAAAAATCACACAAAAACCAATTCAAAAAAATATAGACCGAGCATTTAAAAATAGTTCCATCCGTTATTTAACTCTTAAAGACGGGCAACATAAAGCTATTATAAAAACTAGAAATATCCACATCAACTTATCCGCCATTGCCAAAGGCTACGCCGTGGATGCTATTGCTACCCTACTCAAGACCTCAAACTATTTAGTAGAAATCGGTGGCGAGGTTCGAACCCACGGCACCAGCCACGGCAAACAATGGACAATCGGTATTGAGCAACCGAATAACACCCAGCCAATCGCAATCACACTTAACGATCAAGCCATTGCCACCTCAGGTGACTACCGCAACTATTCCATTTGGAATGGCACTCGCTATCATCATATCCTCAACCCAAACACTGGACGCCCTGCCAACAGCAATTTAGCCTCCGTCAGTGTTATTCATCCGCAAACAATGATAGCTGACGCTTACGCCACCGCCATGCTAGCAATGGGCAGTCACAATGCGGCGATACTGGCAAAACGATTGGGATTGTCAGTGATTTTGATTTTGAATCAACAGCATAATTTTGAGGTAATTAAGATAAACCATTAAATGCCATCCCTCACCCCTTACATCCATGCTTTCAGCTACCATACCCCAGTTTTATCCTTATTGACTATCTACGCAACGCACCCAAAGACGACACAGGCGATTGGCTAATCACCCTCAATAAAGAGACCTTTGCATAAATATGAATAATCATCAAAACGCCATCTTTCATCAAATTACAAACTTTTTAAAAACACCCTTAGCCCTGCTAGGAGTGGATTTAAAAAATTTCCAATTTAATAAAATCTGTCATTTTGCTAATCATCCCTATTTATGCAAAGGTCTCTACTGCAATATCAGGAAAAATGTTGAATAAATTACACCCCAACCCTAATTATTGATTATTGTGTTAGTGCTACTCAGTGGTTCCACGGTGATCTTTTGGAAATGCTGTGGTGGCAAGAGTTGGTATCAGATTTGCATTTTCTATTTTTGGATTAGGGATATGTATTTACAACGAATTAAACACTATGTGTGTACAATAATGACACCAAAAATAGTTAGGACACCCTTATAATGGCAGACAACGAAAAACTTCAAGAATCACAACCCAGTATTATTTCTTTTGTAAAAGATTTACCTAATTTATGTTCGCTTACTGGTTTGGCTTGCACAATATTAGCCATTTACTTTAGTATTTTAGGTATTTATTATGCAGCAATGATAGGGATGATTTGGGCGGTTGCATTTGACTGGGCAGATGGACTTATTGCACGAAAGATGAAAGGCAGAACCAGTAAACAGGGATTCTTTGGTGGACAACTCGATTCATTAATAGACATTGTAAACTATGGTGTATCTCCAGCCATACTGCTTTTAAGTTATGGAAAATTTGACCCCATATTCTTACCCGGAATGTTTATTATTATTTCTGCCAGTGCTATTAGATTGAGTTATTTCAATACTTTCGGTCTTGCCAATGGAAAAAAATACACAGGAATGGCGCTTGATAATAACAATATGATTCTTGTTTTTATATTTCTCTTTGAGGGTGTTTTTAGTGCAGAAATATTTACAGTTATCTTGTATATTAGTTGTTTAGGGCTTGCCACTTTAAATGTTTCACAAATCCAAACACCAAAACTTTCTGGGCAAACTATTAATGTTATCATCCTTGCTATTTATACACTTGTAATAACTGCTATTTATAGCTGGAAACTTTTATAGGGTGCCCTTAAAGAATCCATCACAATTTTAGTAAAATATAATAGAGACCTTTGCATAAATAGGGATGATTAGCAAAATGACAGATTTTATTAAATTGGAAATTTTTTAAATCCACTCCTAGCAGGGCTAAGGGTGTTTTTAAAAAGTTTGTAATTTGATGAAAGATGGCGTTTTGATGATTATTCATATTTATGCAAAGGTCTCAATAATAAAATTCATTTTAATTTAGGAGTTAAACATAATGATTGTATATACCGTAGGTACCTTTGATTTATTGCATGTAGGTCATTTGGCTTTGTTAGAATATTGCGCCACGATAGGTGATACAGTTGCTGTTGGAATAGCCTCTGATGAAGTCGTCAAACTCTACAAACCTAATACCCCCGCTATCCCCCTTGAGCAACGCATTGAAATGCTTAAAGCACTTCGCTGTGTGGATATTGTGCTTCCATACCATGAACTAGATTATCTTACTGTTTGTAAAAAAATTAAAGCAGATATTTTTGTTATTGGACAGGATTGGGGTAGAAAGCCCCATAACCAAGATGTAGAAAATTATTTTGATGAACAAGAAAAAAAGGTGATTCAAATTAAGTATAGTCCAAGAAATTCCTCTACTAAAATAAAGCAAAATATTATACATCAGTATAATAAAACAAGAAAATAAAGGCATATGAGACCTTTGCATAAATATGAATAATCATCAAAACGCCATCTTTCATCAAATTACAAACTTTTTAAAAACACCCTTAGCCCTCTAGGAGTGGATTTAAAAAATTTCCAATTTAATAAAATCTGTCATTTTGCTAATCATCCCTATTTATGCAAAGGTCTCAGATAAAATATTAAATAAAAACTTCCTACGCAACTTTAAATATATGAAGCCACTTGCAGAAAATTTAAGACCACAAAATTTGGATGAATTCTTTGGGCAGTCACATTTGTTGAATGAGACGCATCCACTAAGGCAGGCGTTGGATAAAAAGCAGTTGCATTCAATGATTTTATGGGGGCCGTCGGGGGTGGGGAAGACGACACTGGCACAGATTATTGCTAATCAGGTGGATGGGCATTTTGAGCAAATTAGTGCGGTCTTAGATGGGGTTAAGGAATTGCGAGCGGTGGTTGAAAATGCGAAGAAATTCCAGAATATCGGGCAGAAAACGGTTTTATTTGTTGATGAAATTCATCGTTTTAATAAGGCACAGCAGGACGGATTTTTGCCTCATATTGAGTCGGGGTTGATAACACTGATTGGGGCAACGACTGAAAATCCATCGTTTGAGTTAAATCGTGCATTGTTATCAAGAGTGAGCGTGTATGTGCTGGAAGTGTTGAACGCTTCGGCGTTAGCACAAATTTTGCAACGGGCATTGGCACACGAAAAATTAGAGGCAATGGACGAGGATGCACGGCTCAGCGTGATAAATTCAAGTGGGGGCGATGCACGCCGATTGATTAATATTGTTGAACAGATTGCTTTGGCGAAATTGGACAAATTGGATGGCGTATCGGTGGGGAATTTGTTGCAGAAAAAAATTAGTGCATTTGATAAAGGCGGGGATATTTTTTATCAGCAACTCTCGGCATTTCATAAGTCGATACGAGGGTCGTCGCCTGACGGGGCATTATATTGGATGGCGAGAATGTTGGTAGCAGGATGCGATGCGAAAACGATTGCCCGACGATTATTGGCAATTGCCTCGGAAGACATTGGCAATGCTGACCCTCGTGCCTTAGAAATTACACTGAATGCTTGGCAAATTTTTGAACGAGTGGGGGCAAAAGAAGGCAATCGTGCCATCGCTCAAGCTGCAGTATATTGTGCAGTCGCGCCTAAATCTAATGCGGTTTATAGTGCTTTTAATCAAGCGATGAGTGCAGCCCAAGACAGTGCTGATTTGAATGTTCCAAAGCATTTGTGCAACGCGCCAACTGCATTGATGAATGAATTGGGCTATGGTAAAGGCTATCGCTATGCGCATAACGAGCAAGGCGGATTTGCCAAAGGGCAAACTTACTTCCCCGAAGAATTAGGCGAACAAGTATATTATCAGCCCGTTGATAGGGGCTTAGAGATTAAAATTAGTGAAAAATTAAAACAACTCAGGGGTAACAAATGACCTTTTTCCCAACAGTTTTTGCCATCGGCATTGGTGCAACAATCGGCGCTAGCCTGCGTTATTATTTAACGATATTGATTAATTCAATTTTTGGATATGGATTTCCTTATGGCACTTTAAGTGCGAATCTCATCGGCTCATTTTTTGCAGGTATTTTGGTGGTGATTGTTTTGGAAAAAGCAATGTTGAATGAAGCTTACCGATTGTTACTTTTGGTTGGTTTCACTGGTTCTTTAACCACAATGTCAACACTTTCATGGGAATCGGTTGAGATGATTAGTATGGGACATTACGCGCAAGCCAGTCTTAATATTTTATTGAATATTACACTGTCTCTGTCGGCAGTGGGCGTAGGGGTTGTGCTTGCGCGTTATTTATTGGGAAACTAGTACTGAGAGACCTTTGCATAAATATGAATAATCATCAAAACGCCATCTTTCATCAAATTACAAACTTTTTAAAAACACCCTTAGCCCTGCTAGGAGTGGATTTAAAAAATTTCCAATTTAATAAAATCTGTCATTTTGCTAATCATCCCTATTTATGCAAAGGTCTCAGCATGGCAAAATTTAAAACTACCTTGATTATTGATGATGCAGTTGAATCTGGTGCCAGTATTAACCAAATTGCTTGCAAGTTACATTACTGGCAGTTTGAATGATTTTGAGGTTATTTCCGGGGTTTGATTTGTTGCTCAATTGCATCAAATAGCACACCAGCAATATTAAGGTTAAATTGCGTATCTAGTTCACGAATGCAGGTTGGACTGGTGACATTAATTTCAGTGATGAAATCACCAATCACATCTAATCCGACAAACATTAAGTCTTTAGCTTTTAAAGTAGGCGCTATTTGTTCGCACAGCCAATAGTCGCGTTTATTTAAGGGCTGTCCAACACCTGTTGCGCCAGCAGCGAGATTACCTTTGAAATTGCCTTTTGCGGGGATGCGGGCTAAGGCATAATCAATCGGTTTGCCGTTGATGATAAGAATGCGCTTATCACCTTTGACGATGTCGGGCAAGAATTCTTGCGCCATAATCGGGCGATTACCGTTGTCGGTGAGGCGTTTTAGAGTGGTGTCAATGTTACTATCACCTATGCTAAATTTGAAAATATCATGACCACCCATTCCATCTAGTGGCTTGACCACAGCGGTTTTTTGAGATTTAATGAAGGCTTTGATTTGTGTTTGACTGCTACTGACTAAAGTATTTGGCAAGCAATTTGGAAAATTCAAAGCGAAAAGTTTTTCATTCGCATCTCGCAATGACTGGGCTTTATTAACAACCAACACCCCTTGTTTTTCCGCCTGCTCTAAAAAATAAGTGGCGTAAATATAATTCATATCGAACGGCGGGTCTTTACGCATCAAAATCACCTTAAAGTCACTAAGAGGTATTTTTTCTACGGGTTGTTTTTCAAACCAAGATGTCAAATCATCCCTTACCTTAGTTAGCGAGGCATTGGCGTAAACCACCCCTGCTTCTGCAAATAAATCGTTGCTATCAAAGGTGTAAATCGTATGCGAACGGCGTGAAGCCTCCAACATCATAGCCAGAGAAGAGTCTTTTTTCGGATTGATATTAGCGATATCATCCATTAATACTGCGATTTTCATAGTAGACATTATAGAGGCTTTTGGCAGTATAGTAGTTCTTGTAGATAAGGTGGATTATTATAAAAACTTCATCAGAGTTTTTAAAGACACTCTTATTTACCCTGGCACCAGCCAATTAATTAAAATTCTCTGAGACCTTTGCATAAATAGGGATGATTAGCAAAATGACAGATTTTATTAAATTGGAAATTTTTTAAATCCACTCCTAGCAGGGCTCTAGCAGGGCTAAGGGTGTTTTTAAAAAGTTTGTAATTTGATGAAAGATGGCGTTTTGATGATTATTCATATTTATGCAAAGGTCTCTCAAAGGTCTCTCTCTAATAAAAAAGATAAAAAAATTTGCACAGGGGGGAGGTCAATGGTATAATTTTTGAAAATTTTAAATTAAACAGGTGCCAAGCATGACAAATACTATAATAAAAATCAAATTAATTCACTTCCTTAAAAACACCTTTACCAAAAACCCAGCCCAAGCCGTAAATATCGCGGGGGGCTCTACTGCATTAACCAAACTAAAATACCTTTTCAGTGTTAGTTTACTTACCCTATCTCTTAATGTAGTCTCAGACACTCAGCAATTCAACAAAGCCGCCTACCTAGATTTTAGCAAACCTTACACCTACAACTGGAACAACACCCAAGCCGTTAATAAAAAAGACAACCAAGCCACCACCTTACTCAAAGAAGTCGCGAGCACTGTGCGTAATACCCTAGGCGGCACTGACTCAAACAATGCCAACCAATTTGGCAAAACTCTAAGCACCAATGTAGCAAACCAACTCAAAAACAAAGCCATCAGCACCACTGAGGGTTTTATTAATGACAAAGCCAATGAATATGCTAACAGCATTGGCTCTGGTCGCAGCGAGATTAGTATTTACGGCATTGACTCACAAGCATTGGATTATAGTATTAAAACCATCCAACCTTTAACAACGCTTGATAAAGACAGTAAGAAATTAACCTTCTTCCAAGGTCGGCTTAACTCAGGCGAGAATCATGGCGAACGCCGTAACACCCTCAATTTAGGTATTGGACAACGATTCTTACTTGAAAACGATAAATCCATTGTAGGCATCAACCTATTTACCGACTATGAGACTAAGTCTAAACACAAACGCCTCAGTCTTGGTTTAGAATACCAACGCACAAACTTTAAAGCCAATATCAATAAGTATTATCCACTCACAGACAAAAAAGTCATTGGTGCTTTCACCGAAGAAGTTTTACCTGGTTATGATGTTAAGCTCGAAGGTCAAGCACCTTACCTACCTTGGGCAAAAATCAAAGGATCGCGTTATTATTGGGATGGACAACAAGGTCCCGATATCAAAGGCACCATCTTAGGCGTGGAAGTTAAACTCACCCCATCACTTGAGCTTGAGATTGGCACTGAGAAATCTAACACAGTAGAACGCGCCAGTTATGCACGCCTAACAGCACAATTACCCTTTAAAGACAACGAGCGTTTCACTGACTTTAGTATTAGCGATACCCCTTTCAAAAACGAAGGCATTGTTCACTTAACAGACCTAAGCCCAGTAGAACGAAGCAACAAAATCCGTATTGAAAAACTTCTAAATGGCGTAAGTAATGGCGTAAGTGTTGTATTGGGTGAATACAACGCCACCACTGTGGGTGCCCGTTGTGTGGTTTACAGTGCTTCAAATGTTGCTATTGCAGGCGGCTCAGGTGTCACAGATGCCAAAGGTCTCGTTGATTTATCCAGCGTAGTTATCCCAGCAGGTTTGGTTACCATGACTTGTACAGGCGGTAGCTATACCGATGAGGCAACAGGTAGTACTATTCCAGCGCCAACGTTTCGTGCAGCTACAATATATTCAGGTACAGGCGAGTTAACATTAATAACCTCACCGTTATCTGAAATTGCTTATCGATTGGCTACTGCTGCCGGTAATTTAGCGGCTAACATCGCTGATCAAAATACTGTGGTTGCCACCGCCTTCGGTTTGTCCGGCATTAATATAACTAACATTATCCCTACGGATTTGAATAATGAAGCAGCAGGTGATAGCCCTAAGGGTAAATTTGGCTTAGTGCTTGCAGGCATCTCACAAATGCAAGAGAGTAGTCCTGCAGTTACGATTGCTACTTTAGCCGCAGATATTAGTGATGATGGCACTTTAAACGATGCAAATCAAGATTTGGCAACCGCTATCAACCGCTGTGCAACTGGTGGTATGGGTTTAGGAGATGGCACAGCTTGTGCTACAGGCTCAGGAAGAACAGGTAGTGCCGCTAGCGCAACGGGCGAAGGCACTATCAAAGGTAATCTAGCCATTGTTAAAATTAGTAACTATGACGGCACCAACGTAGTACCAACACTGAAAGACTATATCGGTGCAGGGGTTACTGGGGTTACTGCTGGTAACCTAGCAGCTGTTAATGCAGATATTGCTACAGCAACCACCACTGACTCTGATACCACTGCTGAGATTCAAGCAATAGTGAATGCAATAGTTGCTGCTGCTGCTGCCTCAAGCAGCGTTCTAAAAGACATCGGCACCGATGCCAACACTGCTAGCACTTCTGATACCACTATCGCTGAGTTTGGTGCAATTCTGCCAGCACTCACGAGTTTTGTTGATGCTAATTTAGCTGCTTACCAAGCCTACATTGATGCCAATTCAGGTAGTTTTGCCTATCATCCGACTCAGGCAGAGGTGCAAGTAATGGTTACTGTGGTGAATGCAACAGTTGCTGCTGCTGCTGCTGCCGCTGCCTCAAACAGCGTTCTAGAAGACATCGGCACCGATGCCAACACTGCTAGCACTTCTGATACCACTATCGCTGAGTTTGGTGCAATTCTGCCAGCACTCACGGATTTTGTTGATGCTAATTTAACTGATTACCAAACCTACATTGATGCCAATTCAGGTAGTTTTGCCTCTCCTGCGACTCGGACAGAGGTACAAGCAATGGTTGATGCGGTGAATGCAACAGTTACTGCTGCCGCTGCCTCAAACAGCGTTCTAGAAGACATCGGCACCGATGCCAACACTGCTAGCACTTCTGATACCACTATCGCTGAGTTTGGTGCAATTCTGCCAGCACTCACGGATTTTGTTGATGCTAATTTAACTTATTACCAAACCTACATTGATGCCAATTCAGGTAGTTTTGCCTCTCCTGCGACTCGGACAGAGGTACAAGCAATGGTTGATGCGGTGAATGCAATAGTTGCTGCTACTGTTACCTCAAGCAGCGTTCTAGCAGACATCGGCAACGATGCCAACACTGCTAGCACTTCTGATACCACTATCGCTGAGTTTGGTGCAATTCTGCCAGCACTCACGGGTTTTGTTGATGCTAATTTAACTGATTACCAAACCTACATTGATGCCAATTCAGGTAGTTTTTCCTATCCTGCAACTCGGACAGAGGTACAAGCAATGGTTGATGCGGTGAATGCAACAGTTACTGCTGCTGCTGCTGCCTCAAGCAGCGTTCTAAAAGACATCGGCACCGATGCCAACACTGCTAGCACTTCTGATACCACTATCGCTGAGTTTGGTGCAATTCTGCCAGCACTCACGGGTTTTGTTAGTGCTAATTTAACTTATTACCAAACCTACATTGATGCCAATTCAGGTAGTTTTGCCTCTCCTGCGACTCGGACAGAGGTACAAGCAATGGTTGATGCGGTGAATGCAACAGTTACTGCTGCCGCTGCCTCAAGCAGAGTTCTAAAAGACATCGGCACCGATGCCAACACTGCTAGCACTTCTGATACCACTATCGCTGAGTTTGGTGCAATTCTGCCAGCACTCACGAGTTTTGTTGATGCTAATTTAACTGATTACCAAACCTACATTGATGCCAATTCAGGTAGTTTTGCCTCTCCTGCGACTCAGACAGAGGTACAAGCAATGGTTGATGCGGTGAATGCAACAGTTACTGCTGCCGCTGCCTCAAGCAGAGTTCTAAAAGACATCGGCACCGATGCCAACACTGCTAGCACTTCTGATACCACTATCGCTGAGTTTGGTGCAATTCTGCCAGCACTCACGAGTTTTGTTGATGCTAATTTAACTGATTACCAAACCTACATTGATGCCAATTCAGGTAGTTTTGCCTCTCCTGCGACTCGGACAGAGGTACAAGCAATGGTTGATGCGGTGAATGCAACAGTTACTGCTGCCGCTGCCTCAAGCAGAGTTCTAAAAGACATCGGCACCGATGCCAACACTGCTAGCACTTCTGATACCACTATCGCTGAGTTTGGTGCAATTCTGCCAGCACTCACGAGTTTTGTTGATGCTAATTTAACTGATTACCAAACCTACATTGATGCCAATCCAGGTAGTTTTGCCTCTCATGCGACTCAGGCAGAGGTACAAGCAATGGTTGATGCGGTGAATGCCTCAAGCAGAGTTCTAAAAGACATCGGCACCGATGCCAACACTGCTAGCACTTCTGATACCACTATCGCTGAGTTTGGTGCAATTCTGCCAGCACTCACGGGTTTTGTTGATGCTAATTTAGCTGCTTACCAAGCCTACATTAATGACAATCCAGGTAGTTTTTCCTCTCCTGCGACTCAGGCAGAGGTGAAAGCAATGATTACTGCGGTGAATCCTTCTGTTGCAGCTGGAACCATTACCTTTAAGAACTTAACTTATATGATAGTGAAATCTCCTGACACAAACAAAATGTGGCTCGATAGAAACCTCGGTGCCACTAAAGTTTGTGCCTCATCTACAGATTCTGCTTGTTATGGCAATCTCTACCAATGGGGTAGAAATGATGATGGGCACGAATCTAGAACTTCAGGCATAACAGCAAAATTGGCAACTACCATCACCCCAGCAATAAATAAATTTATTACCTCTTCTACCCTTTCTACCTCTTCAGGCGACTGGAGCGATGCAGACTCAACTGGTAGCAGTAGAATCAGTGCTTGGACAGATGGCGGAGCAAATGACATTTGCCCAACAGGCTTTAGTGTGCCAACAGAGGAAGAGCTAACAGCAGATACCACCAGTGCCACTACCACGGATGTTATTAACAGCGCCACAGCCTTATCCAGCTTCCTCAAAATCCCAGTTGCTGGCATCCGCGATCATAGGAGTGGCGCGCTTTACTCTGTTGGCTCTGACGCCTACTTGTGGAGTCGCTCTGCTGATGGGTTGCGTGGCCGCCTTTTGGGCTTCAGCAGTGGCAGTGCGAATTTCTACACTGATAATCGTGCCTTCGGTTTTACCGTTCGTTGCATTAAGGATTAAGCGTAGCGTGATACTTTGATTTATTTGCACACTTCGTCCCTTGACCCAGACATCCCGCAGGGTGGCTGGGTGCTTTTGGTTTTTTGTGCCTTTGGCGCAAGTTTTTTTTAGATTTTAAAATGAAAAACAATAAAGATTATGAAAATTTGGCTTACCAGTTGTATTTGGCTTATTATGATGCGCGCAAAAACAAGCGCAATACCTAAAATCAGTTGGAATTTGAGTTTGATTATGAATCAAAATTGATTGAATTGGCAACACAGATTAATAATCGAACTTACCAACCTAAGCCATCCACAGTGTTTATGATTAACAAACCCGTTAAGCGTGAAATTTTTGCAGCAGATTTTTCCGATAGAGTGGTGCACCATTTGATTTATCGAGCGATTTACCTTGATGAGACCTTTGCATAAATATGAATAATCATCAAAACGCCATCTTTCATCAAATTACAAACTTTTTAAAAACACCCTTAGCCCTGCTAGGAGTGGATTTAAAAAATTTCCAATTTAATAAAATCTGTCATTTTGCTAATCATCCCTATTTATGCAAAGGTCTCTCTCTAATAAAAAAGATAAAAAAATCTGCACAGAGGGTCAATGGTATAATCCTTGAAAATTTTAATTAGAATCAGGTGCCAAGCATGACAAATACTATAATAAAAATCAAATTAATTCACTTCCTTAAAAATACCTTTACCAAAAACACCTTTACCAAAACCCCAGCCCAAGCCGTAAATATCGCGGGGGGTTCTACTGCATTAACCAAACTAAAATACCTTTTCAGTGTTAGTTTACTTACCCTATCTCTTAATGTAGTCTCAGACACTCAGCAATTCAACAAAGCTGCCTACCTAGATTTTAGCAAGCCTTACACCTACAACTGGAACAACACCCAAGCCGTTAATAAAAAAGACAACCAAGCCATCACCTTACTCAAAGAAGTCGCGGGCACTGTGCGTAACACCCTAGGCGGCACTGACTCAAACAATACCAACCAATTTGGCAAAACTCTAAGCACCAATGTAGCAAACCAACTCAAAAACAAAGCCATCAGCACCACTGAGGGTTTTATTAATGACAAAGCCAATGAATATGCTAACAGCATTGGCTCTGGTCGCAGCGAGATTAGTATTTACGGCATTGACTCACAAGCATTGGTTACTGCGGTGAATGCAACAGTTACTGCTGCTGCTGCCTCAAGCAGCGTTCTAGCAGACATCGGCACCGATGCCAACACTGCTAGCACTTCTGATACCACTATCGCTGAGTTTGGTGCAATTCTGCCAGCACTCACGGGTTTTGTTGATGCTAATTTAGCTGCTTACCAAGCCTACATTAATGACAATCCAGGTAGTTTTTCCTCTCCTGCGACTCAGGCAGAGGTGCAAGCAATGATTACTGCGGTGAATCCTTTTGTAGCTGAAACCGTTATGTTTAAGGGCTCAACTTATAAGACAGTGAAATCTCCTGACACAAACAGAATCTGGCTCGATAGAAACCTCGGTGCCACTCAAGTTTGTGCCTCATCTACAGATTCTGCTTGTTATGGCAATCTCTACCAATGGGGTAGAAATGATGATGGGCACGAATCTAGAACTTCAGGCATAACAGCAACATTGGCAACTACCATCACCCCAGCAATAAATAAATTTATTACCTCTTCAAGCGACTGGAGCACTGCAGACTCAACTGGTAGCAGTAGAACCAGTGCTTGGGCAGATGGCGGAGCAAATGACATTTGCCCAGCAGGCTTTAGTGTGCCAACAGAGGCAGAGCTAACAGCAGATACCGCCGGTGCCACTACCACGGATGTTATTAACAGCGCCACAGCCTTCTCCAGCTTCCTCAAAATCCCAGTTGCTGGCTATCGCTATCGTGCGAATGGCGCGCTTAACGATGTTGGCTCTGACGTCTACTTGTGGAGTCGCTCTGCTCGTGGGTCGAATGGTCGCAGTTTGGACATCGGCAGTGACACTGCGGGTTTCGGCAGCACTAATCGTGCCTACGGTTTGAGCGTTCGTTGCATTAGGGATTAAGCGTAGCGTGACACTTTGATTTATTTGCACACTTCGTCCCTTGACCCAGACATCCCGCAGGGTGGCTGGGTGCTCTTGATTTTTTGCGCCTTTGGCGCAAGTTTTTTTTAGATTTTAAAATGAAAAACAATAAAGATTATGAAAATTTGGCTTACCAGTTGTATTTGGCTTATTTATGATGCGCGCAAAAACAAGCGCAATACCTAAAATCAGTTGGAATTTGAGTTTGATTATGAATCAAAATTGATTGAATTGGCAACACAGATTAATAATCGAACTTACCAACCTAAGCCATCCACAGTGTTTATGATTAACAAACCCGTTAAGCGTGAAATTTTTGCAGCAGATTTTTCCGATAGAGTGGTGCACCATTTGATTTATCGAGCGATTTACCTTGATGAGACCTTTGCATAAATATGAATAATCATCAAAACGCCATCTTTCATCAAATTACAAACTTTTTAAAAACACCCTTAGCCCTGCTAGGAGTGGATTTAAAAAATTTCCAGTTTAATAAAATCTGTCATTTTGCTAATCATCCCTATTTATGCAAAGGTCTCAACAGGACAAAGATCAATTTTTATGAGAGAGACAACTTATAAAGTTAAAAGTGTTTGTTTTTAAAGTTGCCAGTTGCTGGCAACCGCAATCGTACGAATGGCGCGCTTAACAATGTTGGCTCTAACGCCAACTTGTGGAGTCGCTCTGCTAATGGGTCGAATGGTCGCAATTTGAACATCAACAGTGGCAGTGCGAATTTCAACAGCAATAATCGTGCCAACGGTTTTAGCGTTCGTTGCATTAAGGATGAGAATTTTTGTCATGCTGTTTTATTTTTTTATCAACTTTGCCTGATTACAAAGAGTCTTTAGTTATGAGGATGCGGCGATTTTTCGCTAGGTTATTAAATTAATCTGTGTTTTTAGTGGACATTTGCAATATAAGTGCGTAAAATCGCCTCCTTTAGTGCGGGGTGGAGCAGTTCGGTAGCTCGTCGGGCTCATAACCCGAAGGTCATAGGTTCAAATCCTGTCCCCGCTACCAAATTTTTAGACCCCCTTTTTTAGGGGGTTTTTATTACAATAAAGAAAAAGCATGGCAAAAATTACGGACAAAATTGAAGAATTAATCAAGCCCGTTATTGAAGGTATGGACTATGAATTGGTGGGAATTGAGTATATTTCCAGCGGCAAGCACAGTATTTTACGGGTGTATATTGATACTGAGAAAGGGATTGGGGTTGATGATTGCGAGGCAGTATCGCGTCAATTGAGTAGTCTTTTTGATGTGGAAGACCCGATTACAATGCCGTATAATTTGGAGGTTTCATCGCCAGGTATTGAACGACCATTGTTTCATATTGGGCATTATCAGCGATTTTTAGGCAATGATATTTCGCTGAGATTGTTGCGACCGATTAACGGACAGAGAAAATTTAAGGGTGCTATTGGCAGTGTGAGTGAAAAAAACAATAGTATTGAGTTGATGACAGAATTGGGGTCCGTTGATTTGGACATTGATTTAATTGAGAAAGCGAATTTAATTGCGCATTTTTAGGAGAAAAAAGTGGAAAGTAAAGAATTATTTTTAATGGTTGAGGCAATTTCTAATGAGAAGAACATCACAAAAGAAGATGTTTTTGAGGCTTTAGAAGAGGCAATGGCGGTTGCAACCAAAAAACGCCATAATATTGATGCTCATGTTGAGATTGACAGAAAAACAGGTGAGTTTTCTACCTTTAGACAATGGACAGTGGTTGAAGATGGCGATAATTTCCTTGATGATGATGGTGAAATAGAATTTAACGCAGAATTGCATGTTTACGCCAAAGACGCCAAAGGCATTGCAGTTGAAGATTTTGTGCGTGAGCCGAGAGAGACGGAAGAATTTGGCCGTATTGCCGCACAAACCGTGAAGCAAGTGATTATCCAAAAAGTACGCGAAGCAGAAAGAGAAGTGATTGTTGCCGATTACACTCAACGAGTGGGCGAGGTGATTATGGTCACTGTGAAGCGTGTTGATCGCAGTAATGCCTATGTGGATATGGGCGGTGTTGATGGAATGATTTCTAAATTTGATTTAATTCCTAACGAATCTATTCGTAAAAATGACCGTTTGAGAGCCTATATTAAAGAAGTGAAATCAAGTCCACGCGGTGCACAAATCTTCCTAAGTCGCACAGTACCTGAAATGATGATTGAGTTATTTGAGATGGAAGTGCCAGAGATTTCAGAGGGTGTGATTGAAATTATGGGTGCAAGTCGTGACCCAGGTTTGCGTTCAAAATTGGCAGTCAAAACCAAAGACAAGCGTTTAGATCCAATCGGTTCTTGTATTGGTATGCGGGGTGCACGAGTGCAAGCAGTTTCTAATGAGTTAAATGGCGAGCGAGTTGATGTGATTTTATGGGATGAAGACATTGCACAATACGCGATTAACGCTATGGCACCAGCAGAAGTCACTTCAATCGTGGTGGATGAAGATAAAAATACAATGGATATTGCAGTTGAAGAAGATCAATTGGCATTAGCCATTGGTCGTGGTGGTCAAAATATTAAATTGGCTTCTCGCTTAATTGGCTGGAAGTTGAATGTAATGTCAGTCAGCGAATCCGACGACAAACAAGCCGAAGAGAGCCAAAAAGTCAGCGATAAGTTGGCTGAAAAATTGGGTATTGATTCTGAGGTAGCAGCGGTATTAATTGACGAAGGTTTTGGCAGTGTTGATGCAGTGGCAGATGCCGATGCGGTAAATTTGGAATCTATTGAAGAGTTTGATGCTTCAATGGTGGAAGAAATGCAGGCGCGTGCTTCTGATGCACAATTGGTGCAGGCTTTTGGTGATGCAGATTCTTTTGAAGTATTGACAACAGTTGAAGGGGTTGATGAAGATTTGGCACAAGCATTGATTAAGGCTGAGGTTATCACCGTTGAAGATTTGGCAGAATTATCTATTGACGAATTATTGGAAGTTCGTAATATTGACAAAGAAGTGGCATCAGCTGTGATTATGACAGCAAGAGAAAATGAAGGATGGTTTAAATAATATTTAACAAAGGCAAACGCTATGGCACATACAGTTCAATCACTTTCTAAATTATTGAAAAAGTCGGAAGACGAAATCATTGCAAGTCTGGCAGACGCTGGTGTTAGTGATAAAACGATGGATTCCGAAGTTTCGGCAAGCGAACTCAAAATTCTAATGGGTAGTAAAAAGCGTACGGTTAAACCAGCCACACCTACTGTGAGTGAAATCGATGCAGAAGAAGTGGCTAAGGCGAAAGCGGCGTTAGAGGCTGGGCACGAAAAAGATGAGAAGTTGTTGGAGCAAGATGCTAAGCGTAAAGAAATGACGCAAAAGCAAAAGCAAGACGATGAAGATCTGAAAAAACAGCAAACAGAAGCAAAACAAGAAGCAGAAAATACTAAAAAAGCCCCAGAAGACAAGAAAGAAGAGGCCAAAAAGCCAAAACGCTTGCGTAATGCAGGTTCGCCAGGGGTAGGCGGTCGTGCACAGTTGCATGTTGCCAAGAAAACCAATAGAAAATTAAAGAAAAAAGACAGAACTCGCCTTAGTCAAAAAATTCAAGAAGAACAAGCACAGCACGGTTTCCAAAAGCCAGTTGAAAAGGTAATTCACGAAGTGGCAGTTCCTGACAATATTAAAGTAATTGATTTAGCCCAAAAAATGACTACCAAAGCAGGTGAAGTTCTGAAAGTATTGATGGGTATGGGTGTGATGGCGACGCTGAATGATGTAATTGACCAAGATACTGCACTTTTGGTGGTGGAAGAAATGGGACATCAAGGTGTTGCCAGTAAAGAAACAACGATTGAAGATGTGGCCATTGAAAAGTCAAAAGCCACTGGCGACGAAATACAGCGACCACCAATTGTTACTATTATGGGTCATGTTGATCACGGCAAAACTTCACTATTAGACCGTATTCGTGAGGCAAAAGTTGCGGATGGCGAAGCGGGCGGTATTACTCAGCATATTGGCGCTTATCAAGTTGAGTCAAAAGGCAATGTCATTACTTTTATTGACACGCCAGGACATGCTGCATTTTCAAAAATGCGTTCTCGTGGTGCAAATTCGACCGATATTATTATTCTCGTGGTGGCAGCCGATGATGGGGTAATGCCACAAACAATTGAGTCAATCAATCACGCGAAAAAATCAGGCGCACCAATTATTGTCGCTATTAACAAAATTGATAAAGAAGGGGCTAATCTTGACAAAGTCAGACAAGAACTCTCTTCGCACGAGGTCATTTCTGAAGAATGGGGCGGCGATGTGATGATGGTTGGTGTTTCGGCAAAAACAGGCGAAGGCATTGATGCTCTGTTGGATGCCATTACGCTAACCGCTGAAGTGTCAGAATTTTCAGCAGTTGCCAAAGGTCCAGCACAAGGGACAGTATTAGAAGCCCGCTTAGAAAAAGGCCGTGGCAAAGTAACGACAATTCTGGTGCAATCAGGCACTTTAAAGAAAGGCGATATTATGATTGCTGGGCTGGAATATGGCAAGGTTAAGCAAATTGTTAACGACCAAGGCAAAGTTTTAAAAGAAGCAGGACCTTCTATGCCAGTTGAAGTGCTTGGCTTGTCAGGTGTGCCAGATGCAGGTGATGAGGTATTGGTAGTGGAAACTGAACGCAAAGCACGCGAAGTCGCTAGTTTCAGAAAAGCACGCGATCGCGAGGCGGAATTACAAAAACAACAAGCATCGAAAATGGAAAACTTCTTGCAAAAAATGGAAGAAGGCGATGTTTCTACCGTTAATGTATTGCTTAAATCTGATGTTAGGGGTTCAGCACAGGCATTAGTTGAAGCGCTTGAAGAATTGTCAACCGATGAAGTGCGTGTTAAAGTGGTATCCAGTGGCGTGGGCGGTATTAACAATACTGATATTACTTTAGCGGCTACTTCAGGGGCGTTGGTGCTTGGCTTTAATGTGCGTGCTGATGCGGTGGCGCGTAAAACGGCAGATAATGAAGATGTGCGTATTGAATATTACTCAATTATTTATAACTTAATTGATGATGTTAAGGCGATTATGAGCGGTTTATTAAGCCCTGAATTGAGTGAAAATATCATCGGTATTGCTAATGTGAAAGAAGTATTTAGGTCGCAAAAATTGGGCGATATCGCAGGTTGTATGGTTGAGGAGGGTATGGTTAGAAAAGACTCTCCAATTCGTGTATTGCGTGATAGCGTGGTAGTATTTGAAGGTGAATTAGAATCACTCAGACGCTTTAAAGATGATGTTAAAGAAGTCAAATCAGGTATTGAATGCGGCATTGGCGTTGCTGGTTACGATGTGGAAGCAGGCGACCAGATTGAAGTCTTTGAGCGTATTGAAAAAGCGCGTACTTTGTAGGTAATGGCAGAACAAAATTCTTTTAGAGTAGAACGCGTTAATGAGTTAATTCGTCGAGAATTAGTGATATTGCTCAAAAAAGAAACCAAAGACCCAAGGCTACAAGCCGTCGATATTACTGATGTGTTAGCCAGTCGTGATTTGAGCAGTGCCAAGGTTTTTTACACTGTGCCAGAAGAGCAGAAAAACAGCGTCGCCCCTTTGCTTTATAAGGCTAGTGGTTTTTTTCGTTCTCGCTTGTCAAATATTTTGGATTTACGCCACACTCCAGCACTCAAGTTTATCTATGATTCAGCCCCAAATACAGGTGCCAGAATTGATGATTTATTAGCAAAACTCTAAATTGTCAAGACGCAACCCAAAAGGTAGAAATATTAACGGCATTATCCTATTGGATAAAGATACAGGGCTGAGTTCTAATGCAGTTTTACAAAAAGTCAAACGCTTATTTTTTGCTAAAAAAGCAGGACATACAGGGGCGCTTGACCCACTTGCCAGTGGCATACTGCCGATTTGTTTGGGGCAGGCTACGAAGGTTGCAGGGTTTTTATTGGATGACAATAAACGCTATTATGTGCGTGGGAAATTGGGTGAAACCACTGACACCTTAGATTGTGAAGGCGAAATTACCAACACCAGAGATTTTGAACTGAGTGAGGCACAAGTAAAAGCAGCTGCATTCAGTTTTCAAGGCGATATTGAGCAAATACCGCCAATGTATTCAGCGCTTAAAAAAGACGGACAACCTTTGTACAAACTCGCTAGACTAGGCATTGAAATTGAACGACCAGCTCGACCTGTCACTATTTTCAACATTGATTTTTTGGGCTATGAAAATGGCATTTTTAGTTTAGAGGTGTCATGTTCCAAAGGCACTTATATCCGTTCATTGGTTGGCGATATTGGTGAAAAATTGGGCTGTGGTGCACATGTGATTGAACTCAGGCGTACAGGATTTGCCCATGTAGATATTGGTCAAGCTATTAAATTTTCTGATTTGGAAAAATTAGCCAGTGACAATTATGCACAACTTGATGCACAGATTTTTCCAAGTGAGGATATGTTGCCTAGCATTCACAGCATCACTATTGATGAGCAGCAGGGTATCGACATTCGTTATGGGCGAACTGTGAAAGTTGAAAACCAAGGTGATAACTTGGTTAAAATATTTGATAAAAACGCTCTATTTTTAGGTATTGGGCAAATAGAAAATAACATTTTACAACCCAAGCGATTATTTATATGAAGAAAAAAGACGCACTCGTCGGCTATTATTTTAATAATAATTTAATGCACTCCATCAAAGGCGATAAAAGCCTACGAGAGAGTGTTTATAATCGTGAGCGTGCATTTAACAGTGTTGATAAAAACCTAGAAAAACTCTCAAAAGTTTGGTTATATTTGCTGCTGGAAACTGGTGCTTATCGCCTAGTAATTGGGCTTAATAATGCCGAGGTGCGTATTTCCAGTGTATTTGACCCATTTAATACTGAAGTGCATTTGGCAGATGATTTGCTCAATCCAGAATATATGGATTTTCATTTTAATAAAATCCCACTCAAAGAAAAAAGTCGATTGATTAAACGACTTTACAAAGTAATGGAAGACGATACTGCCTTTGAGTTGCTTTCCTTAGAATGGCAAAACTCTTTACGCATGCGTAATAAAAAAATGGAAAAATTGACCGATGTTGACGATTTGCGTTTCATTATGGAAAATCTACCTAAATTGCGAGACTTAGAGGGTTATTATTTGCGTGCAGTGACTATCAACTTGTTTAATTCAACGGTGTCAATGTCATTTAATTGTGACGGTACGCAGATTATGTCACACAAGAAATTTAGAGAATTTATTGAGCATTACATATAATTTGAGACCTTTGCATAAATATGAATAATCATCAAAACGCCATCTTTCATCAAATTACAAACTTTTTAAAAACACCCTTAGCCCTGCTAGGAGTGGATTTAAAAAATTTCCAATTTAATAAAATCTGTCATTTTGCTAATCATCCCTATTTATGCAAAGGTCTCAATTTTTGTAAATTATTCAAAAAAACTATGCATATTACAATAAAAGAAAGATTAAAAAATATTTTTAAAAAGGATGAGCCTATCGTTATTTCAATTAACGGCAAGTGGGGCGTGGGGAAAACGTATTTTTGGCATAAATCTAAAGAAGAACTGGCGGATAAAAAAACTGCCTATGTTTCTTTGTTTGGCAAGGAAAAAATTGCAGATATTCGAACAGATATATTTTTGCAAGTTATGTCTAAGAACGAGAAAATTGTAACTAAAACCAAGGAGTTGGTTAAAAGTATAAAAATCCCGCTTATTGATATTTCAACACTTATAGCCTCACTTGACAGTCAAGACTTCAAAGATATAATCGTGTGTTTTGATGATTTTGAAAGATTATCATCAATAAAACTAGAAGAAGTTTTGGGCCTTATATCAGAATTAAAAGAACAAAAACAATGTAAGATTGTTATGATATTGAATGAGGAAGAGTTAGAACCAGAAGATCAAGAAACCCTGTCCAAATATAAAGAAAAAATTGTTGATTATGAATTTAATTACGATCCCAGTCCATCTGATTCATTAAATATATTGAAAGATAAATTAACTGTTTTCAAAGATTATCCTTTAGAGAAATATTTAATAGAGCATAAAGTAAACAATATACGGATTATTAGCCGAATTATTAACGCACTAAATGATTTTTCTTTTATCCAGACTCATATCGAAGGCGAGCCAAAAGTTACAACTGAGATAGTGGGCAGTATTATCGAAATTGCCGCTATTAATGCACAAACATCTTCTTTTGATGGACTTATCAAATATGTTAGTGAAAAACTAGAATCTGAATCTGCTGAGTTTACAGAAAATGTAGAGCATGAAAAATTATTATTTTTAATCGAAGGCGATGATTGGAATATATCTTCTTTTTTGAAAAGCGATGTTGTGTCTATCCTTCGCCAATATTGCCAAACTTCTCTTGTTGACGAGGAATCTCTTGTAAAAATTATCAAATCTAAAGTTGATAATAGAAATTTATATTCTGTGCATGAAAATATTAAAACAAAACGGGATAAGCATTTATACGATATGTCGTATGAAGTCGATAGTTATGTAGGGGATTTATGGGAGATATTCGAAGAACACGGCAATAAACTTATTATTGCTGGAGATACATATCTAAATCCTAGAAATTTTATGTACTATATGGGGCAATTAAAAGAACTAGACATTGAAAATAAAGAAAAATACCATAATTTTGCTGTCGAACACCTTAAATCTTTTATTAAAGAGAATCTTGACTGGATGAAAGATGATAGTGGAGATGTACAAAAGATTTTAGATTTTGATGTGTCATTACCTGATTATTATAAAGAATGTATCAAAGAAAGTGATCAGTGTTCTATTAATTCAGTTGAACAAATAATAACCATGATGCGTGATATAAGACAAAAGCATGGTTGGAACAATGAGCCAGAAGTATTATCTAAAGTTCCGCCAAAGAATATAGAGCAATATATTTTGGATAATCCAAAATATGTTAAAGAGGTTGTGCGTTTTTTGAGTAGCCCTGAAGGAAAGGATTTGAACGTTAGTGAATATACAGAAAATGTAATATCCGTTTTCCAAGATTTATCCAAATCTCAGAATAAAAACCATGCGGATAAAGCCAAAAAAAATATTAAATTATTTAGAAAATACAAATAAATAAAATCACAGGAGAATATATGAAAATTTTAGTAATAGGCGGCGGTGGTCGTGAGCATGCTATTTCTTGGCAGTGTGCTAAGTTTGATGGTGTTGAAGAGGTTTTTGTGGCACCAGGTAATGCGGGCACGCAACTAGAAGACAAACTCACGAATGTCGATATTGGGGTGGAAGAGGTTGGTGCTTTGATTGATTTTGCTAAAGATAATGCGATTGATGTTACCATTGTGGGGCCTGAGGCACCGTTGGTGATTGGCGTGGTGGATGCCTTTCAAAAGGAAGGATTGGCAATTTTTGGGCCGACTCAAGCTGCCTCACAACTTGAGGGTTCAAAAGCGTTTTGCAAAGATTTCTTAGAGCGCAATAATATTCCAACTGCTTATTATGATGTGTTTACCGAGGTTGAACCTGCTATTAAATATGTGCAAGAAAAAGGTGTGCCGATTGTTATTAAAGCCGACGGTCTAGCGGCAGGCAAGGGCGTAATTATTGCCAATACTCAACAAGAGGCAACCGATGCAATTAATGATATGCTTGAGGGTAACCGCTTTGGTGAAGCGGGTTCACGCGTGGTGGTTGAAGAATTTTTGTATGGAGAAGAGGCCAGTTTTATTGTTATGGTGGATGGTAAAAATATCTTGCCAATGGCAACTTCGCAAGACCATAAAGCCAGAGACAATGGCGATAAAGGTCCAAATACAGGTGGCATGGGTGCTTACTCCCCCGCCCCAATCGTTACCGATACAATTTTCCAAGAAGTGATGGACACCGTCATCCGCCCAACCGTTGACGGAATGGCAGCCGAAGGCAATGCTTACACAGGATTTTTATACGCAGGTTTGATGATTGATGCGGATAATAAATTTAAAGTATTGGAATATAATTGCCGTTTCGGCGACCCAGAAACGCAACCGATTATGATGCGTCTAAAGTCTAATTTGGCAGATTTATGCTTATTAGCAACGCAACAAAAATTAGACCAAGCGACTATTGAATGGGATACTCGCTCATCTATGGGCGTAGTTTTGGCAGCAAATGGCTATCCAGATGCTTACCCTTCGGGCGAAGTGATTAGTTTGCCGATAGACAGTGAATCAACAAAAGTATTTCATGCTGGCACCAAGATAGATGGCGACAATATTGTTAGCAACGGTGGGCGTGTTTTATGTGCCACCGCACTCGGCACCGACACCAAAGACGCACAGAAAAACGCTTACGCATTAGTGCAAAAAATTGACTGGGAAAATGCCTATTATCGAACCGACATTGGTTTCAAAGCAATTTGACAGATTTTTTCCATTATTAGAGACCTTTGCATAAATATGAATAATCATCAAAACGCCATCTTTCATCAAATTACAAACTTTTTAAAAACACCCTTAGCCCTGCTAGGAGTGGATTTAAAAAATTTCCAATTTAATAAAATCTGTCATTTTGCTAATCATCCCTATTTATGCAAAGGTCTCTATTAAGGGCACGCTTAAAAACCCCAGCACAATTTATGAAACACATAAAAACAGCCCTTTTTCTACCCAAAAACTCGTTAAATAACGGGCTATTCTCCTTATTTTTGGATAGAAAAGGGACTATTTTCTGCATTTCCTAAATCGCACCGGGGTTTCTGGGGCGCCCTTAATTTTTTCAGGTTGGATAAAAACCGATAGTTCAAAATAATATAGTCTTATATTTACACTAACTATCAGTGTTAAAAGTTAAAAAAATAGTGTTTAATCAACGATAAACAGAGTTACAAATAATTAACTATCGGTTTTTAAAAAACTGATAGTTAATGTTATAATGTGTTTTATTTTAATCATTTCTTATTATGAAAATTGTATCACCACCTCAATCACTATCTATGGGGGAACTTGTTAAATTAGTAGTTGAAAAAGTTCAGTTGGGTGCGATACCCTCTGCAACAGATAAAAAAGGGCGTTATTTACATTGGGATAAAATTAGACACTTAGAGGTTCCTGAGGCGTTCGATAGTATTGAACAGTATTGGCATTTTTTGCAATTTTCTCGCACAGGACAACAAAAAATATTGCCTTTTACCGAAGCGTTTTCCTATGTTTTGACAGACGATATTCAGAAAAATATCCACCAAATAGATTCCAACATGCACGGCTCAGTTGAATCTAAAAATATTGGAAACAATAAAGACAGGTATATTATTCGTTCATTGATGGATGAAGCCATTAGTTCGTCTCAACTTGAGGGGGCAGCAACCACCAGAAAAGTTGCACGCGATATGTTGCGGCACAATAAAGCACCTGAGGATTATTCGCAACGCATGATTTATAACAATTATCAAGCGATTAATTTTATTAATGAACACAAACACGATGATTTAACACCCAAGTTAATACTAGAATTGCACAAAATTGTTACTGACAATGCCATAGACAACCCTGATGACGCAGGCAGATTTAGGCAAGATGACGATATTAATGTGGTTGATATGGGTACAGGCAGTATCTTGCACCACCCCCCAGAATATCAATCATTGCCCGATAGAATGAAAGTTTTGTGTAATTTTGCCAATGGCAATACGCCGAATTATTTTGTTCATCCCATTATTAGAGCGATTATTGTGCATTTTACTTTGGCATATGACCACCCTTTTGCCGATGGCAATGGACGCACCACTAGGGCGTTATTTTACTGGGTGATTTTAAAAAACAATTATTGGCTATTTCAATATATTACGCTATCAACCTACATTAAAAAAGCACAAGGTCAGTATGGTGAATCGTTTTTAATGGTTGAAAGTGATAATTTTGATTTGACTTATTTTATTAATAGCCAACTAAAATTTATTAACCAAGCCATCAAAGGTTTGTTTGACTATGTAGATAAAAAGCAGCATGAACAAAAAAAGGCGTTAGAATTACTAAGCGCTTACTTGACAGATGGCAAACTTAACTCACGCCAAGCGATGCTAATTCAGCATTCCATCAAACACTTGGGGGCAGTTTATACAATTGAAGGGCATAAAATATCTCAAAATATTGGCTATGCAACCGCTAAATTAGATTTAGAAAAATTAGCAAAATTAGGGCTTTTGCAACAATCTAAGCGTGGGCGAGCCTTTGTCTTTATTGCCCCGAATGATTTAGAGCAACGCATTAAATCATACCAATGATTATTGTCGGTGTAGATGAAGTGGGCAGAGGCTGTTTGGTCGGTAATGTGGTGGCAGGAGCGGTGATTTTGCCTGATGATTTTGATTTGCCGGAACTTACTGATTCTAAAAAACTCAGTGAGAAAAAACGCGGAACTTTATATGCACAAATCACCCAACAATGCCAATGGGCAGTGGGCGAAGCAAGTGCCAATGAAATTGATGAAATCAACATCTTGCAAGCCACAATGTTAGCCATGAAACGGGCGGTTGAAAATCTGTCTATCCAATATCATCAAGTGTTAGTAGATGGCAATCGTTGCCCAGAGTTAAATAATTGCCAAGCAATTATTAAGGGTGATTTGACTGAGCCTGTGATTTCCGCAGCGTCAATTATTGCTAAAGTCACACGCGACAGGCAGATGTTTGAATTAGATGAACTTTACCCAGCATATGGTTTTTCCAAGCACAAAGGCTATGGCACAAAGCAACATCTGCAAGCACTAAAAGAATTTGGTGCAATTAAAAATCAGCACCGTGCTTCATTTTCCCCAATTAGAAACTTGTCCCGCTGTTAGAGTCTAATGCCTGTATTTGGCGACGAAGAACCTCTTTTTTTGCTTTGATTATGGCGCGTTTTGCCTCAAGTTTTGCTTGCTTCTCAGCCTCAAGTTGTTTGCGTTTTTCGCTTTCAATCTCAGCGGCGGGACGGGCTTTTAAATAGTGAAATAATTTAACGACTCGCTCAACCCCTCCTATTGTAGAGACAATTTTGGTTGCTTTGTCAGCTTCACGAGCCGTCAACGCACCCATTAAATAAACCGTGCGATTTTCAGTCATAATCTCAACATGTAGCGGATTAAAAACTTCTTGATTATGGAATAACGCTTTGGCACTTAGGGTAATCGCCGAGTCTTTAGCCCTGCCCACTAAACCAGTATTTTTTGCAACACGCACTTCATTGGTAACCTTTCTGATTTTAAAATCTTTGAATGGCGCCTGCTTAGTAATGTAGTTGCGTATGGAGACAGTCGGCACTTCACCCGTGATGACAACTTCTTTGTTATAAACCATAAAATTTAAATGCGTGTCTTTTAGCATTTTGTCTTCGCCACTCCAGCTAAATAAACTAAACTCAATACCTGTGTCATCAATGACTTCGCCAGTAGTACGCCTGTCATTAGAAACTACAATAGTAGTGCCCACCACCGATGAAATAAGACAGCCACTTAAAAATAGCGTGCCTATAGTAATGAGTAAAGATAAGATGATTTTTTTCATAAGTAGTTATCGCACCTCAAATGCGTTTTGTATCCAATTTATTTTAGGACATTTTAAATCAGATTCCAACCCAACAACATCAAACCGGCAGATAAAATCATCATATTGTGCATATTTTTGTAAAAAATGTTTAGCAGTGTTAATAATTTTCCCTTGCTTGCTATGGTTGATTGTATCAGTGGCAGAGCCAAAATTCGCCATTTTCCGATAACGAACTTCAATAAAAACCAAACTTTGTTCTGATTTATCAAGCATAATAAGGTCTATTTCACCCATTGTGGTTAAATAGTTCTGCTGGATAAGTTTTAGTCCCTGTTTTTTTAAATATTGCAGCGCCAACTTTTCCGCTTTATTGCCTATTTTCCGTTTTAAACTAAACATAATTATGCCTTTATATATCATTGCCACCCCGATTGGAAACCTAGACGACATCACTTTTAGAGCAATAGAAACGCTCAAAACCGTCGACTTAATTTTAGCAGAAGACACCCGCCACAGCAAAAAATTACTCACCCATTACGCCATCAACACCCCTACACAAGCCTTTCATGAATACAACGAATCCGCCAAAACAGCCGATATAGTAACACAATTAGTGGCAGGAAAAAACATTGCCCTTATCAGTGATGCAGGCACACCCCTGATCAGTGACCCGGGCTATGTGCTCGTCCATGAAGCAAAAAAATCAGGGATTATTGTCTCCCCAATTCCGGGTGCATCGGCAATCATTAGTGCAATGAGTGCTAGCGGCATTGCCAGCAATCAATTTACTTTTTTTGGCTTTCTACCTGCTAAAACCACTGCCCGCATCAAAGTTATCCAATCCATTGCACACATCAACGAAACTGCCATTTTCTACGAATCCCCCAAACGCATCCTCGCCTGCGCAAATGACTTATTGCAAATTTTGGGCAATGAACGCATCGTCTGTTTCGCCAAAGAAATCAGCAAATCTTTTGAAACCATTGTTACAAATACTTTGCCAAAAATTATCGATTATTTAACGACAGACAACGCCCATCAGAAAGGCGAATTTGTAATTTTAATTAGTGCTATTGATAAAAATAATGCCATTCAAGGAGAAGCACAATTAGATAAAATTCTCCCTATTTTACTCATAGAAATGGGCACATCTAAAGCCGCAAAACTAGCCGCCAAAATCACTGGTATTGACAAAAAATATTGTTACCAAAGGGCGATTAATTTATGAGCCATTACACACGCCATATTTTCTTTTGCAATAATCAACGCAAAGAGGGCGAGGATTGCTGTGCAAAATTTGGTGCCAAACAAATGTATCGTTACACCAAAGACAAATGTCGCAACGAAGGAAAATTAGGCGCAGGAAAAATTGGCGTCAGTGAATCACGCTGTTTAGGACGCTGTGAGTTTGGACCAGTGGCTGTGGTATATCCTGATAATATTTGGTATCAATATATTGATGAAGACGACATTGATGAAATCATCAATGAGCATTTAATAGCAGGTAAGTTGGTTAATAGATTAAAAATTGATTAGCAGGCAGTAAATTTAATTATTAAAGTGTTTTGTTGTTAGTAATTACACCATTAACCTCTTAGAAAATTTACCAATTTACCTAGGTGAGACCTTTGCATAAATATGAATAATCATCAAAACGCCATCTTTCATCAAATTACAAACTTTTTAAAAACACCCTTAGCCCTGCTAGGAGTGGATTTAAAAAATTTCCAATTTAATAAAATCTGTCATTTTGCTAATCATCCCTATTTATGCAAAGGTCTCTAGGTATAAAAAAATGTATTGTCATAATTCTGTCATATTCATTGGTTAAACTTTATCCGTAATTTAATAAAAATGGAGAAAAGCATATGATAAATAATTATAAACTAGCAGCAATCACTTCTGCAGCCATGATGACACTATCTGTTTCATCTTATGGGGCATTAATTTCTAGAAATCACATTGATATCGTTGGGTCATCAACAGTTTATCCTTTTGCAACGGTAGTTGCCGAAACTTATGGGAAAAAAACAGGATTTAGAACGCCAAAAATTGAATCTACTGGCTCAGGGGGTGGTTTTAAGTTGTTTTGTGCTGGGAATGGTATTGCTACGCCAGATATTACCAATGCTTCTCGTAGAATTAAAAGCAGTGAGTATAAAAAATGTCAAAAAAATGGTGTGCAGGATATTATAGAAGTTAAGATTGGATTTGATGGTATCGCCGTTGCTAACTCTAAGAAAAGTCCGGTTTTTAATTTGACGCGTAGAGAATTATTTTTAGCGTTAGCTAAGCAAGTTCCAAGTCTAAAAACAGGCGAGTTGGTTGATAACCCATATGCAAAATGGAGTGATATTAACCCCAAGTTACCCAATACAAAAATTGAGGTATTAGGTCCGCCACCAACCTCTGGAACACGCGATGCATTTGTAGAGTTAGCCTTGCAGGGAGGGTGTTTTACCTATAGTTGGATTAAGAAAATTAAAAAAGATTCAAAAGTGGCTAAGAAATCTAGCAACAAACCCCTTGCTTCTAAGTTAAAGAGAAAATATAAAAATATTTGTCATTCAATTCGCGAGGATGGCGCCTACATCGAAGCAGGAGAAAATGACAATCTTATTGTTGAAAAATTAAAGGCAAATCCTAATGCATTAGGCATTTTTGGGTATAGTTTTTTAGATCAAAATAGCGATGTAGTTCAGGGCGCTGTTATTGACGGGATTAAGATTGATTTTGAAGCAATCGCTAATGGCTCATATCCAATCTCAAGACCTTTGTATTTCTATGTTAAGAAGAGTCATGTTGGAAAAGTGCCAGGTATTAAGGAGTTTATTGCTGAATTTACCAGTGAAGATGCTTGGGGCGAAGATGGATATTTGACTGACAAGGGGCTAATCCCGCTATCTGATAGTGAACGCCAAAATATGAACCGTTCTGCCAACAATTTAAGACCACTTAAAATGTAGGTAGCATATTTAGCAATTAAATTTAATTGCTAATCATCCCTATTTATGCAAAGGTCTCATAGAAAAGACCATCGGTGGCGACGATAGTAAGATAATAAACTTTATTGTCATAATTCTGTCATATTCACTTATTAAACTCCATCTATTATTAGAGACCTTTGCATAAATATGAATAATCATCAAAACGCCATCTTTCATCAAATTACAAACTTTTTAAAAACACCCTTAGCCCTGCTAGGAGTGGATTTAAAAAATTTCCAATTTAATAAAATCTGTCATTTTGCTAATCATCCCTATTTATGCAAAGGTCTCTATTAAAAAATGCTAAAAATAACTGTATGCGTATGATAAGTTTTATATTGAAGGAATTAATATGACCTTTGGAGTTACACTCATAGCATTGCTACTTCTGGGGTATTACACTGGGAGGAAGCGCTCAATTGACTTATCTAATAAGAGTAACCAGCGTTTGCATTCATTGCCACAGCATTATGGTTATTTGATTGCATTTTGGAGCAGTGTTCCTGCATTATTAGTGTTGTTATTTTGGTCTGTTTTAGAGCCATCTATTATTAACTCTGCAATTGTTGCCCAATTACCAGTACAGTTGCAACAACTATCAACAGATGAACTCGGGTTATTTATTAATGAAATTATTAATTTATCTCATTCAAGTGTCGTTATAAATGATGATGTTAAACGCCATGCAGTCCTTTATTACAAAGAGTTAACTGAATTTAGCGACTGGATTAAGCCAGTCGCTGTTTTTGTTTTAGCGTTTATAGGTATGTTCGTCGCATTAACCTTTGTTAAGCCAGAAATGAAAGCGCGCAATTTGGTTGAAAGGTTAATACGCTGGGCGATGATTGGCTGTGCTTCAATTGCAGTTTTGACGACTGTGGGCATTATATTTTCAGTGATATTTGAATCTATTATTTTCTTTAAAACAGTTAATGTATTTGATTTCTTATTTGGCATCCACTGGAGTCCTCAAGAAGCTATTCGTGAATACCAAGTTGGCGGCTCTGGCAGTTTTGGTGCATTGCCTTTATTTATTGGAACCTTATTGATTTCATTTATTGCATTAATGATTGCTGTACCTTTAGGACTTATGTCAGCTATATATTTGTCAGAGTATTCATCGCCTAGATTTAGGTCGTTTGCTAAGCCAGTTTTGGAAATGCTAGCGGGTATTCCGACTGTTGTCTATGGTTTCTTCGCTGCGATAACAGTCGCACCCTTTATTCGTGATTTAGGTGAGTCCCTTGGTTTAAGTTTGTCATCTGAAAGCGCATTAGCAGCGGGTATTGTAATGGGTGTAATGATTATTCCATTTGTGTCTTCATTGTCAGATGATATTATTTCTGCCGTGCCACAAGCAATGCGTGATGGTTCATACGCAATGGGCGCTACTAAATCTGAAACCATCAAACAAGTGATTATTCCCGCCGCACTCCCTGGTATTGTTAGCAGCGTGTTGTTAGCGGCTTCTCGTGCCATTGGTGAGACGATGATTGTGGTTATGGCGGCAGGTCTATCAGCAAATTTAACATTCAACCCTTTAGAAGCAGTTACGACAGTTACAGTGCAAATGGTAGCCTTGTTAACAGGTGACCAAGAGTTTGACAGTACAAAAACGCTTGCAGCATTTGCATTGGGATTAGGATTGTTCTTAACCACATTAGTGCTTAATGTTATCTCATTATATATCGTGCGTAAATATCGTGAACAATATGATTAGTAATACAAAAAAAATAAAAGATAAACTCGATAAGCGTTATGCAAAGGAAAGGCGTTTTAAGGTATATGGTATCAGTGCGATTGCTGTTAGTATTGCATTTTTATTATCATTATTGATCAATATCTCAATAACAGGGTTTCCAGCTTTCCAGCAAACTTATATTAATATTGATGTTGATATAGATAGTAAACTATTAAATCTAGATGGTAAATATAGCAAGAAAGCGTTATTTAGTGCTAATTATAGAAAAGTTGTTAACCAATCATTAAAAGCTATGTTTCCGGGAGTTAAGAGTAGGAAGCAAAAAAGAGCACTTAGGCAGTTAGTCAGTAAAAGTGCCACATACCAACTTAGAGATATTGTTATCAATAATCCCGATGTTATTAATACTAAACAATCTTTGTGGTTTTTAGCTAGGGACGATGTTGATGTATTTATGAAAGGTGGTATCGACAGATCTTTGCCAGAGTCAGACCGTAGGCTTAAAAATTTTCAACTGGTCTGGATTGATAAATTATTGGCTGAAAATCGCCTTGAAAAACGATTTAATATCAATTTTTTTACCAAAGGAGATTCTAGGGAGCCCGAACAAGCAGGTATTAAAGGTGCAATGATTGGCTCATTGTTGACAATGATAGTAACGATGCTTTTGTCTTTTCCAATCGGCGTTGCAGCTGCTATATATCTTGAAGAATTTGCACCAAAAAACAATAGATGGGTGGATGTTATTGAGATTAATATCAATAATTTAGCTGCCGTACCCTCCATTGTTTTTGGATTATTGGGACTAGCGGTATTTATTGGTCTTTTTGGAATTCCAAGATCAATTCCATTGATTGGAGGCTTGGTATTAACTTTAATGACCTTCCCTACTATCATTATTTCTTCTAGGGCGGCATTAAAATCTGTTCCCCCATCTATTCGTGAGGCAGCACTAGGTTTGGGTGCATCACGCGTACAAACTACCTTTCATCATGTGGTTCCAGCCGCCATGCCTGGAATACTAACAGGCACTATTATTGGTATGGCACAAGCATTAGGCGAAACTGCACCATTGCTAATGATTGGTATGGTTGCTTTTATTGCAGATGTGCCCCAAGGTATTGCAGATCCATCTACGGTGCTTCCAGTGCAAATATATTTATGGTCTGATTCACCAGAACGCGCATTTACAGAGAGAACTTCGGCGGCTATTATGGTATTGTTAGGGTTTTTAATTGTAATGAATTTGTTAGCAGTAATAATGCGTAGAAAATTTGAAAAAAAACGGTAGAATAAAATTATGATAAATATGGAAAAGCGTGAAGAATTTGATATAGAAATTGATAAAACTGTTGGCAAGCCTTTTATTGATAATGCAAAATTTTCTACTCGTAATGTGGATGTTTTTTATGGCGAAAAACAAGCCATATTTGATGCGAATATAGATATTGGGAAAAATCAGATTATCGCTATGATTGGTCCATCTGGATGTGGGAAATCCACTTTTTTACGATGCCTTAATCGTATGAATGACACCATTCAAGATTGCCGTATAAGCGGTGATATTAAGTTAGACGATGAAGATGTTTATCAAAAACAACAGGACCCTGTTTTGCTGCGTGCACGGGTTGGAATGGTTTTTCAAAAACCAAATCCATTCCCAAAATCTATTTATGACAATGTCGCCTATGGGGCAAAATTACATGGGCTAGCAAGTAGTAAGATTGAGCTTGATGAGTTGGTAGAGAAAAGTTTAATTCGAGCGGGCCTTTTTAAAGAGGTTAAAGATTCATTGCATAAGCCAGGTACTGGACTTTCTGGCGGGCAACAGCAACGATTATGCATTGCCAGAACAATTGCCATTGACCCAGAGGTTATTTTAATGGATGAACCAACCTCTGCACTTGACCCGATTGCCACCGCTGTTATTGAAGAACTAATGATTGATTTAAGTAAGAAATATACCATTGCAATCGTTACACATTCTATGCAACAGGCGGCTAGGGTATCACAAAGAACCGCTTATTTTCACTTGGGTTATTTGGTTGAGGTGAATGATACCAATACCGTTTTTACCAATCCAGAACATCAATTAACTGAAAACTATATCACTGGCAGATTTGGATAATAATTAGGAGGCTATTTATGGAAACACAACAACATATTTCACAACAGTATAACCAAGAGTTAGAGGGTGTTAAAAGTAAAGTTCTGAATATGGGAGGGCTAGTTGAAGACCAAGTAGAAAAGGCCATTAATGCCCTGATTGAACAAAATAATGAGTTGGCAAAAGAAGTTGCAGAGTCAGACTATAAAATTAATAAAATTGAAGTAGAGATTGATGAGAACTGTGCCCAACTTATTGCTAAAAGACAGCCTGCTGCTGGCGATCTTAGACTTATTATTGCAATTATTAAGCTTATCACAGACCTTGAGCGTATTGGCGATGAGGCAGAAAAAATTGGCCGTTACACCCAAAAACTAACCGCTATGAAAGATGACATTAACATGTATGCTGAACTCTCTGGATTAGGGAATAAGGTTGTCACTATTTTACGAGATGCACTCGATGCTTTTGCCAGAATGGATGTAAAACAGGCAATCAAAATCGCTGAAACTGACAAACAAATTGACGAAGAGTTTAACCGAATTTCTAGAATATTAGTAACACATATGATGGAAAATTCCCGTAATATTAAAACTATGCTACATGTTATTTGGTGTGCAAGAGCACTAGAGAGAATCGGCGACCATTCTCAAAATATTTGCGAGTATGTCGTTTACTTAGTCAAGGGACAGGATATTCGCCATATTGAGCGAGAGTAAAGATATGGCAACCATATTAATTGTTGAAGACGATAAAGCAATATTAGAAATGCTTAGCATATCACTTCAATCCAAGCGATACAAAACACTCAAAGCCAACACAGGCGCCAAAGCAATAAGCCTATTGAGCGATAACGACATAGATTTAGTTTTACTAGATTGGATGTTGCCAGATGTTGACGGCACTCAGTTGATTGGCAAGATTAGAAAGTTTGAGGGCTTTCAGTATTTGCCAATAATAATGCTAACCGCAAAATCCAGCGAAGAAGACAAGGTCAAAGGCTTTGATATGGGTGCCGACGACTATATGACCAAACCTGTGTTATTAAAAGAATTAGATGCACGCATTCGCTCTTTATTACGCAGATCACAAGGGCTTACCGCAAATGACGAACTCATTATTGACAACATTACTATAAATCCAGTGCAACAATTATTAACTATTAGCGGTGAGAATATTGCCGTTGGCGCTACCGAGTTTCGGTTACTACATTTTTTAATGAAAAATAAAAACAGGGTGTTTGGTCGCTCCCAATTGCTTGATGAAGTCTGGGGAAGGTTTGTCGCTATAGACGAACGCACTGTTGATGTCCACATCTTAAGACTAAGAAAAGTATTAAAACCCCATAAGTCAGACAAACACATCCAAACTGTCCGCAATATAGGCTATCGATTTAGCCCTGATATAACTCTATGAAACCCGCCATTTTGTCTATTGAAAAATGGCACATAACTCTTGCTATACTTGCAATACTACTGGGTGGCTTACTCACAGGTGCTTGGCTAATCAGTATAGCGTTAAGTTTATTTGGCTATATTATCTGGATGTATTACAGAATTCATCAGTTCTACATTTGGATAATTAACGGAACCCGTCAAAACAATGTGCCAGACAGTGATGGAATATGGGACAAAATTAACTACCAAGTATTACAAGATAAAAATAAAAGCAATAACAGGAAGAAAAGACTAAACGCTTTATTAAAACGCTCGCAAAGTATTTTAAAAGGTTTCCCCTACGCTGCTATTGTGCTTGATCAAAGCAATGCAGTTGAATGGAGTAATAAAGAATCAAGTGCTTTACTCAATATTGTTAAAAATGATAAAGGACAGCGTATTAACCATTTAATCCGCTCACCCAAATTATACAAATTATTACATTCCAACGACCGCAGCAATGAAATTGAAATAGAATCACCCAAAGACTCATCCGTACAGTTATTATTAAAGCTAATTACCCTCGGTGTAGACTCGAAATTATTGATAGCACGCGACATCACCCAAAGAAACAGAACGCTAGAAATGCGTAAAAGTTTTATCTCCAACGCTTCTCACGAATTACGCACCCCGCTAACAGTCATCTCAGGCTATTTGGAGATAATCAAAGAAGATAAAAGTTTACCGCAATCCCTATCCAGCCCAATTAACACCGCATACGAACAAGTCGAACGAATGCAAAATATCATTGAAGATTTACTCACACTTTCACGCCTAGAAAGCACCAACGACATCCAAGACATCAGCACAAACATCAATATGGCAAAGCTTATCAACCACATCTGCCAAGACTTAAACCGACAAGTCATCATAGAAATTAACACCAATGAAATCATAATCGGTATCGAAACAGAAATAATTAGCTTATGCACCAATCTCATACAAAACGCAATATTTTATACCCAAAAACACACAAAAATCATCACCAGATGGTATAAGGACAAGGATAAATTGTGCTTTGAGGTGCAAGATTTTGGCGCAGGTATCCCACACAAACATTTAGCCCGCTTAACCCAAAGATTCTATCGAGCCGACAAAGGCAGGTCTAAAGAGCAAGGAGGAACAGGGCTAGGATTAGCCATTGTGAACCACATTGCTCAACGCCACAACGCCACATTAAGCATCAACAGCAAAGTAGGTATCGGCTCAACATTCACAGTGCGTTTTAACCTTAGTCAACCCAGCCCCTTATAAAACGCCTGTGCCTGATGCTGTAAATCCTCAATCCCTCCATTATTCTTAATAACACTACCTCCCACCCGTTCAGTCGCCCTTAATCGTTGCCGTTGATTCATCTGCATCGCAATCAGCCTTTGCGCAGTATCTTCATCCACCCCTGTGCGTTTTCTCAATCTCTCCCGTTGTTTCCCGCCCCCGCAAACAACCACAACAACCCTATCAAATAACCCCTCCAACCCCTGCTCAAAAAGCAACGGCACCTCCACCACCACCACGCGTTTTTGCGAGTGTTGTTGCAATCTCCTCATCTCTGCTAATATCCGCGGATGCAAAATCCCCTCAATCACCCGCCTATCCGCCTGACAAGCCAGCAAAATATCACGCAACACCGCCCGATTCAACCCACCCGCCCGATTAACAACCCGCACACCAAACGCCTCAACCAATGCCGCCAGCCCCGAAGACCCAGCCCCAGTTACCTCAGCAGACAAATCATCCAAACGAATAACCTGCGCACCCAACCCCTCCAAAAAACCCCCAAACCGTGATTTTCCACAAGCAATCCCACCCGTCAACGCAACATTTAGTCTCTTCATAGCCCCCAATTTTAAATAATAAAGCCTTAACCTATTGACTTTTTTAACAAAGCTTGGATAATACCCTCTCTGTATGGTTATGTAGCTCAGCTGGTTAGAGCACAGCATTCATAATGCTGGGGTCGGTGGTTCAAGTCCACCTATAACCACCATATTTGAGAATTTATCCAATCTACCTCCCATAAGATTGTATAATCTCTCGTTTCACGCCGAAGTAGCACAGTTGGCAGTGCAACTGATTTGTAATCAGTAGGTCGCCAGTTCGAGTCCGGCCTTCGGCACCATACATTAAAAAGGTTATCGAAAGGTAGCCTTTTTTTTCGCCCCAACAAAAAACCACCAAAACAAAAAAACCACCAAAACAGTTTTTACGGCATAATGCCCTCATTCTTAGATAAGCATTCCAATACACCATCATCACCCCTGACAAGGTCGAACCTTGTCAGGGCGGAAAAGGGGCTATGTGTTGGATTTTTTAGAGTAGTAAACAGTTATATAAGATATAAAATAGGTTATTTATTGATAGCGCAAGCGTTTGTGAGGGGGTTGATAATTAGAAATTTTTTGCGTATAATTGTTTAATTTTTTGTTCAAGGAAATTTAATATGTCATCACGCAGAAATTTAGCAAATGCCATCCGCGCTTTAAGTATGGATGCGGTTCAGAAAGCCAACTCAGGACACCCAGGCGCCCCAATGGGCATGGCAGATATTGCCGAAGTGCTTTGGAATGACCATCTAAAGTTTAATCCTACAAACTCTAACTGGGCGGATCGCGACCGTTTTGTTTTGTCTAATGGACATGGGTCAATGTTGATGTATTCATTGTTGCATTTGTCGGGTTTTGATTTGACAATGGACGATATTAAAGGCTTCCGTCAATTACACTCTAAAACAGCGGGACATCCAGAATATGGGTATGCAGACGGTATCGAAACAACAACTGGTCCAT
This sequence comes from Candidatus Thiodubiliella endoseptemdiera, assembly GCF_964212635.1. Lineage (NCBI taxonomy): Bacteria > Pseudomonadati > Pseudomonadota > Gammaproteobacteria > Pseudothioglobaceae (SeqCode) > Candidatus Thiodubiliella > Candidatus Thiodubiliella endoseptemdiera. The sequence goes on along the minus strand of NZ_OZ156463.1, from coordinate 1,114,258 downwards.
TAGGTCAGGGAATTACTAATGCGGTCGGTATGGCAATTGCAGAACGCACTTTAGCAGCACAGTTTAATAAACCGGGACATCAGATTGTTGACCATAATACCTTTGTCTTTATGGGAGATGGTTGTTTAATGGAAGGCTTATCGCACGAATCTTGTGCAATGGCTGGGACATTAGGTTTAGGTAAATTAATGGCATTTTGGGATGATAACGATATTTCAATCGATGGGCATATTGGTGATTGGATGGAAAAAGGCGTTCCAGGGCGTTTCAAATCTTATGATTGGCATGTGGTTGCGGTTGATGGACATGATGCCCAGGCAATTGGTAAAGCCATTGAAGAAGCAAAAGCTGTTACAGACAAGCCCAGTTTAATTTGTTGCAAGACCACGATTGGTTTTGGTTCACCCAATCTTGCGGGGACGCACGATTGTCATGGTGCACCTTTGGGCGATGATGAGATTGCGGCAACACGCAAACAATTAGGTTGGACATATGCACCGTTTGAAATACCTGCTGAGGTTTATGCGGGTTGGGATCACAAAGTGCAAGGGGCGGCGGATGAAGCGGCTTGGGATGATAAATTTGCTGCTTATAAAGCAGAATTTCCAGCTGAAGCGGCTGAGTTTATTCGTCGTATGGCAGGGGATTTACCAGCGAACTTTGAAGTTGAAATGGATGCTTTTATTGCTAAGACACAAGAGCAAATGCCAAAAATTGCCTCTCGTCAAGCATCGCAAGCAGCGATTGAAGCAATGGGGCCATTATTGCCAGAGATGTTTGGTGGTTCTGCCGATTTAACTGGCTCTAATTTGACCAACTGGTCAGGTACGGTGAAAGTCAATAAAGAAAATGCAAAAGGCAATTATCTTTCATGGGGTGTGCGTGAATTTGGTATGGCACATATGATGAATGGTATGGTTTTACACGGTGGTTTTAAGGTGTATGGTGCCACATTCTTTATGTTTATGGAATTTATGCGCAATGCGTTGCGTATGTCAGCATTGATGAAAATTGGCACGATTTATGTTTATACGCATGACTCTATCGGCTTGGGCGAAGATGGTCCAACGCATCAACCAGTTGAGCAATTGGCAACGGTTAGAATGATTCCTGGTTTTCAAACTTGGAGAGGCTGTGATGCAATTGAATCTGCAGTTTCTTGGAAAATGGCAATGCTTCGTCATGATGCACCGACAGCGTTAGTCTTTTCAAGACAAGCATTAACCCCTATGCCAAGAACGGCAGAACAAGTGAAAAACATTGAAAAAGGAGGGTATGTGTTGCAAGATTGTGATGGCAAGGCAGATATTATTCTCATTTCAACAGGGTCAGAAGTGGGCTTGGCAATTGACAGTGCCAATGCGATGACCGATAAGAAAGTGAGGGTGGTTTCAATGCCTTCAACAGATGCATTTGATGCACAAGATCAAGCCTATAAAGAGTCTGTATTGACTGCTGGTGTTAAGCGCGTGGCAATTGAAGCAGGTGTGGGTGATGGTTGGTATAAGTATGTTGGTTTGGACGGTGGCTTGGTTTGTATGACCAGTTTTGGTGAAAGTGCACCAGCAGATCAATTGTTTAAAGAATTCGGTTTCACAGTGGATAATGTTGTCAAAACGGTTAATGAAGTTTTAGCATAATTTTAAAAAAATAAATAGGAGAAAGTAAAATGACAGTAAGAGTAGGTATTAACGGCTTTGGTCGTATTGGTCGCATGGTTTTCCGTGCAATTAAAAAGGATTTTCCTGAATTGGAAGTAGTCGGTATTAACGACTTATTAGAAAACGATTATTTGGCATATATGCTTAAGTATGATACGGCACAAGGTCGTTTTGACGGCGATATTGCTGTCGAGGGTGACAATTTTATTATTGATGGTAAGCAGATTCGTCTTTCTGCTGAACGCAATCCTGCTGATCTTAAGTGGGGCGATATTGATGTAGATATTGCGATTGACTGCACAGGTTTCTTCCTAACCACAGAATCTTGTCAAGCACATATTGATGCGGGTGCTAAGAAAGTGGTGCAATCCGCACCTGCTAAAGATGGTACACCTATGTTTGTTTATGGCGTTAACCACGATTCTTACGATGGTCAGACAATCGTTTCAGCTGCGTCTTGCACCACTAACTGTTTAGCACCAATCGCTAAAATTGTCAATGACAACTGGGGATTGAAACGAGGCTTAATGACAACTGTTCACGCCTCAACAGCAACACAGAAAACGGTTGATGGTCCTTCAATGAAAGATTGGAGAGGTGGTCGTGCCGTATTTGAGAATATCATTCCTTCCTCAACAGGTGCGGCTAAGGCAGTTGGTGTTGTGTTGCCAGAATTGAATGGCAAATTGACAGGTATGGCTTTCCGTATCCCTTCAGTGGATGTTTCGGTGGTTGATTTAACTTGTGAATTAGATAAAAGCGTTACTTATGAAGAGATTTGTACAACCATTAAAGCAACAGCAGAAACCACAATGAAAGGCACTTTGCAATATACAGAAGATATGGTTGTATCCTCTGATTTCCGTGGTGTTAGTGCTTCTTCAATTTTTGATGCCAATGCGGGTATTGCACTTGATGGCACTTTTGTGAAGTTGGTCTCTTGGTATGATAATGAGTATGGTTATACTTGTAACATGCTTCGTTTAGTTAAACATATCGCTTAAGCCGATGAAAAAGTTTATTTTATTGTGTGGTGTGGTACTTACGCTGAGCATAACCTCATGTGGCTTTTCAGATACTACTGAGAATGTAAAAGACAATCAAAAACCGGTTGAATCGTTAAGGGAAAGGTTGTTTGAACAAATAAAAGACCACAAGGTTATCAGTTATAAACAGGTATGGAAGGCATTTAAAACAACCGATCCATTACCAGGTCATGCGGATGAAGTGTTTGATATTTATTCATATAATGATAAGAATAAACCACCAATGGCTTATGTTTATAAATTTTTTACCGATCAGTGTGGTGTTTATAAACACGAAGACGAATGTTATAACAGAGAGCATTCCTTTCCAAAAGCTTGGTGGGGAGGTGGTTTAGGTAAGCCAATGGCTAGGGACTTATTTCATATATATCCCACAGATGGATTTGTGAATAATATGCGTGCTAATTACCCTTATGCAGAAGTTGACACAACTCAAAAAGGCACTTACAAGCAATCTACTAACGGATCTTATTTAGGTCAAGCAGAAAACAAACTGATAAAAGGCAAGGTTTTTGAGCCAGTTGATGAGTTTAAAGGAGACCTTGCTAGAGGCTACTTTTATTTGGTAACGGCTTATTATGACAGAGTAAAAAATTGGTCATCGCCTATGTTAGAAGGGGATAACTTTACACCATGGGCGCAAGAGATGTTGCTTAGATGGCATGAAAATGATCCTGTAAGTGATAAAGAGAAAAAACGCAACGATCAAATTACGGCAATACAAGGGAAATCCAACCCCTTTATTACAAACCCCGAATATGTTGAACGAATATGGAATATTAATCAATGATTATAAAATTAGAAGCGTTAGACTTGAACGGCAAGAAAGTATTGATTCGTCAAGATCTTAATGTACCCATCAAAGAGGGTGTAGTAACTAGTGATAAACGCATTAAGGCATCATTGCCAACCATTGAAATGGCAATGAAGCAAGGTGCCAAAGTGATGTTAATGTCGCACCGTGGTCGCCCAACTGAGGGTGAGTATAGTGAGGAATTTACACTGCAACCTGTGGCTGACCGTTTAACCGAGTTATTAGGTGTTACTGTGCGTTTAGAAAAAGAGTGGCTAGACGGCATTGAAATGAATGACGGCGAAGTGGTGCTATGCGAAAATGTGCGTTTTAATAACGGTGAAATGGCAAACGACGATGATTTATCTAAACGCATGGCGGCGACATGTGATATTTTTGCGATGGATGCGTTCGGCACTGCACATCGTGCACAGGCTTCAACGCATGGCGTTGCCAAATATGCACCCATTGCTTGTTCTGGTCCATTATTATCGGGCGAGCTTGAAGCGCTAGGTAAAGCATTAGACAATCCTAAGCGTCCGATGGTAGCGATTGTGGGTGGCTCTAAAGTGTCAACAAAATTAACCGTACTTGATTCCCTTTCCAAAATTGTTGACCAGTTAGTTGTTGGTGGCGGTATTGCTAATACTTTTATTGCAGCACAAGGGCATAATGTTGGTAAATCATTATGTGAAAATGATTTAATCCCAACCGCTAAAAAGTTGATGGAAGACTGTGAAATCCCAGTGCCAACAGATGTCGTTTGTGGCAAGGAATTCTCTGAAACAGCAGAGGCAACGACAAAGGCATCCTCAGAAGTGATGGATGATGATATGATTTTTGATATTGGTCCAAATTCTGCAGAAGAGTTGGCTGAAATTATGAAAAATGCAGGGACCATTGTTTGGAACGGTCCAGTCGGCGTATTTGAATTTGATCAATTTTCTGATGGCACCAAAACGGTAGCAACAGCAATCGCTGAATCAAAGGCTTTCTCAATTGCAGGCGGTGGTGATACGCTAGCAGCAGTTGATAAGTATAATATTGAAGACAAAATCAGTTACATCTCTACTGGCGGTGGCGCGTTTTTAGAATTTTTAGAAGGTAAAAAATTACCTGCAGTAGAAATCTTAGAACAAAGAGCAGCGGAGTAATTCTTGCCTAGAAGAACTAAAATATTAGCAACACTTGGCCCAGCAACGGACAAGCCCGGCGTTTTAGAAAGCGTTTTAGAGGCGGGTGCCAATGTCGTGCGTATTAATTTTTCACACGGTTCGCAAGAAGAGCATTTAGGTCGCGTTAAAGCAGTGCGTGATTGGGCGCATGCAAACAACACTTATGTTGGTGTTTTAATGGACTTACAAGGACCTAAAATTCGTATTGCCCGCTTTCAAGACGAGATGAAAATCCAGTTAGAAAATGGCGATAAATTTGCGTTAGATGCAGATCAAGATGAGTCAATGGGCACTCAAGAGTCAGTCGGTATTGCTTATAAAACTTTACCGCAAGATGTTAAAACAGGTAATATTTTATTGTTAGATGATGGCAAGGTTGTTTTGGAAGTGCTGAGTGTTGAAGGTAATAAAATCAACACCGTAGTTACCCAAGGCGGTGAATTATCAGACAAGAAAGGCATTAACTTGCGTGGCGGTGGTTTATCAGCCGATGCGCTAACTGAAAAAGATAAAAAAGATATCCTAACAGCAGCAAAAGCTAAGGCAGACTATGTGGCGTTATCATTCCCAGTGAGTGGCGACGATGTGCGCTTAACTAAGAAATTATTGAAGGCAGCGGGATCTGATGCAGGTGTTATTTCAAAAATTGAACGCGCTGAAGCTTTGGCAGAGGAAGTTATTACCGACATTATTAAAGAGTCAGCTGGCATTATGGTGGCACGAGGTGATTTGGGCGTTGAAATTGGCGATCCACAGTTACCCGCGCAGCAAAAACGCCTGATTAAATTAGCACGCTCTTATGACCGTGCGGTGATTACAGCAACGCAGATGTTAGAGTCTATGATTCACAGTCCAATTCCAACTCGTGCAGAAGTATTTGATGTTGCCAACGCAGTGCTTGATGGCACAGATGCGGTGATGTTATCTGCAGAAACAGCGGCAGGAGATTATCCTGCGAATGCTGTCAGAACGATGCATGATGTTTGCGTGGAAACGGAAAAGAGCCCAACAGCAAAAGTATCCCATCACCGTTTGCACGAAGGCTTTGAGTTTGTTGATGAAACCATTGCCATGAGCACAATGTATGCAGCCAATCACTTGGGCGTTAAAGTTGTGGTGGCGTTGACTGATAGCGGAAAAACCCCATTATGGATGTCGCGTATCAGCTCTAATATTTCCATTTATGCGATGAGCGACAAAGTGGCTACTTTGCGTAAGACAACGCTTTATCGTGGTGTTTATCCTTGTGGTATTGAAAAAATGTCAGCTTTAGATTGGGAAAAAGTCAACGCTAAAGTGATTGAAATATTGACAGAAAAAAACATTGTAGAAGAAGGAGATTTAGTAGTGCTAACCAAAGGCATGCACAGTGACAAATCTGGTGGCACCAACCTAATGAAAATTTTGCGTGTCGGCGACGAAAAATATGGGTAAAAACAGTAAAAAAAGTGTGTGTTCGTTTTTATGTAAACGAGTAACATCAACTAACCAGTAAATAATAATAAAAAGGAGAAAAATATGTTAATTTCATTAAGAGAACTATTAGACCATGCGGCAGAAAACAACTACGGTATGCCCGCATTCAATGTCAACAATATGGAGCAAGTGCATGCGATTATGCAGGCTGCCGACAAAACTAACAGCCCTGTTATCATGCAAGGCTCTGCGGGTGCTAGAGGCTATGCAGGCGAACCGTTTTTGCGTCATTTAATCATTGCAGCCACGGAAATGTATCCACATATTCCCGTTGTTATGCATCAAGACCATGGTTCTGAGCCCGCAGTTTGTTTGCGTTCAATCCAATCAGGTTTTTCATCAGTAATGATGGACGGTTCTTTAGAAGCAGATTGCAAAACCCCTGCTTCATTTGAATACAATGTTGCCGTAACCAAAGAAGTGGTTAAAATGGCACATGCAGGTGGTGTTTCAGTAGAAGGCGAATTAGGCTGTTTAGGCTCGCTGGAAACAGGCGAAATGGGCGAAGAAGACGGTCACGGTGCCGAAGGCAAATTAGACCTTGATATGCTCCTAACTTCCGTTGAAGAAGCAGCAGATTTTGTTAGAGAAACCAATGTTGATGCCTTAGCAATCGCTATCGGCACTTCACACGGTGCTTACAAATTCACCAAAGAGCCAGACGGTGACATCTTACGTATTGACCGCATCAAAGAAATCCACCAACGCCTACCCAACACCCATTTAGTTATGCACGGATCATCTTCAGTGCCACAAGAATGGTTAGAAATCATCAACTCTCACGGTGGCGATATGGGGCAAACTTACGGCGTGCCAGTCTCTGAAATTCAAGAAGGCATCAAAAACGGCGTGCGTAAAGTCAACATTGACACTGACTTGCGTATGGCTTCAACCGGTGCAGTGCGTAAATTCTTAGTTGAAAACACAGCAAATTTTGACCCGCGTAAATTTTTAAAAGAAGCCACCAATGCTATGAGTGATATTTGTGCCGCTCGTTTCGAGGCTTTTGGTTCCGCTGGCAATGCTGATAAAATCAAAGTGTCTTCACTAGACACTATGAGTCAAAGATATTTATCTGGTGAGTTAGACGCACAAATCAAATAACTAGGTTAGACAGTTTGTTGTGAGTATTTGGGTTGGGCTTGTAATGGGAATATATTTTAATGGGAGGGTCGCATGGTTTATTCAGTGATAACTATTGCTAATAAATTTATTGATTTAGCCAAAGAAGAGTATTTGACTAATATGCAATTACAAAAAATGGTTTATATTGCACATGGATTTAATTTAGCACTTAGAGATACTAAGTTATATTATGAAGATACGAGAGCTTGGAATTTTGGACCTGTGGTGCCAGAACTTTATGAAGAGTTACGACAGTATGGTTCCAACCAGGTAACAGAAAAGATAAATACCCCCCCCAATACAGCAGAACAACTTGATGACGGTAGTTTAAAGATTATTGAAGCTGTATATGATAATTATAAGCAATATAGTGGTACGCAACTGTCAAATTTAACCCATCAAGATAACACACCTTGGAGCAAGTCTTGGGAAAGTAATAAATATGGTGTAATTCCTGCTGATGACATATACGAGTTTTATAAGAATAATCATATTTAATTGATAACTATGGGGAGTAACACTAAATATAGCGATTTCATAAAAAAAACAAAGGATTCGCAGAATATAAAAGCTGAAAGTGCAACTCAAGAACAAAAACTAGATCTTGCTGAACCCTTATCTAAGGAAGAAGAACAAGATTTAGTACACAAAAATGATAAACATGAACTTGCAGTTAAAATATACAAGAAATTATTTTGGGCTATTTGTGTTTATATTTTTTTGGTGTTATTGTTACTTGTTGGGAATGAACATTATTTTCAACTTAAGAGCCAAGTATTAATTACTTTACTAAGCACAACCACTGCAAATATTCTAGGTGTTTTTTATATAGCCTCTAAGTGGCTTTATGAAACAAATAAATAACACTTATTCAGTAATCGTCATCGGCGGTGGTCACGCAGGTACGGAAGCGGCGTTGGCATCTGCACGGATGGGGGTTAGCACTTTGTTGATTTCTCATAACATTGAAACCCTAGGGCAAATGAGTTGCAACCCTGCAATTGGTGGGATTGGCAAGGGGCACTTGGTCAAAGAGATTGATGCGATGGGTGGCGTGATGGCGAAGGCGATTGACAAAGCAGGTATTCAATTTCGCACGCTAAACGCCTCTAAAGGGTCTGCGGTGCAGGCAACTAGGGCACAGGCGGATAGGGTTTTATATAAGGCGGTCATTCGTTTTGCGTTGGAAAATCAGGAAAATTTGTCTTTGTTTCAGCAGGCAGTAGGTGATTTAATCATTGAAAACGATGTGATTAAAGGCGTTAAAACCGAAATGGGTTTGGATTTTTTAGCTGATAAAGTGATTTTGACTACAGGCACTTTTTTGGGCGGTATTATCCATATCGGACAAAGCAACTTTCAAGGCGGGCGGGCAGGTGATGCCCCCTCTAATGCTTTATCTAAAACGCTTCGTGCCTATGATTTAGGGGTAGGGCGACTTAAAACGGGCACACCACCACGGCTTGACGGCAGAACCATTGATTTTAGTATTTTGCAAAAACAACTGGGTGATACCCCCTTGCCGACTTTTTCCTTTATGGGAAAAGCCACTGACCACCCCGAGCAAATCCCTTGTTATATCACCCATACCAATGAAAAAACCCACGATTTTATTCGTGATGGCTTAAAAGATTCACCTATGTACACAGGTAATATTGAAGGCGTTGGCCCTAGATATTGCCCATCGATTGAAGATAAGGTGGTGCGTTTTGCCGAGCGTGATTCACACCAAATTTTTGTTGAACCTGAGGGTTTGACGACGAATGAGTTCTATCCAAATGGCGTTTCTACTTCTTTGCCGTATGAGGTGCAGCAAGATTTTATTCGTTCAATTAAAGGCTTTGAAAATGTTGATATTGTGCGTCCTGGTTATGCCATTGAATACGATTTCTTTGACCCACGAGGCTTGAGGCAAACGCTGGAAGTGAAGAAAATATCGGGGCTGTATTTTGCTGGGCAAATTAATGGCACAACTGGCTATGAAGAAGCGGCAGCACAAGGGTTATTAGCAGGCGTAAATGCGGCGTGCAGCGTACAGGAAAAAACCGCTTGGCTGCCAAAACGCGACGAGTCTTATATCGGGGTAATGGTCGATGATTTAATCACCAAAGGCACAAATGAGCCTTATCGAATGTTCACTTCCCGTGCGGAATATCGCTTGTTGTTGCGTGAAGATAATGCTGATAAGCGTTTAACACCCAAAGGCAGAGAATTGGGGCTTGTGGATGATGAACGCTGGACAGCCTTTCAAACAAAATATGAGGCGACAGCACAGGAAGAACAACGATTAAAAACCACTTGGATTCAAGCAGGTGATACGCAGGCAGACGAAGTATTGGGGCAAACATTGAATCACGAATATTCACTGCTAGAGTTGTTAAAACGCCCAAAAGTAAATTACGAATTATTGTCTAAAATTGAGTCGGGAAAGCCATTTTTGACCGATAAAACTTTGAGTAGCATTGTTGAAAATGAAATTAAATACAAAGGCTATATCAAACGCCAATTAGAAGAAATTGAGAAATACCGCAAGAACGAAGACACTAAACTACCAGAAGATATGGACTACACCTCTATCAAAGCGCTGTCTGCCGAAGTAATACAAAAACTCAACGACCACCGCCCAGAAACGATTGGTTTGGCAAGTCGATTGCAAGGCGTTACCCCAGCATCCATTTCCATCTTATTGGTTTATTTAAAAACCTACAAAAAATGAGTTCAGAAGCATTATTAATCTCAGGTGCAGAGAAAATGGGCATTGCGTTAAACGATATTCAAGCACAACAACTCATCGCCTATCTTGAGTTGATTGTTAAATGGAACAAAACTTACAATCTGAGTGCCATTCGCACCATGGAAGAAGGCGTTAAAAAACACTTGCTAGACAGCCTGTCCATTATGCCATTTATTGACCAATCACCCTTACTTGATGTGGGTTCAGGTGCAGGCCTGCCAGGCATTGTGATTAGCATTATGCGACCAGAATTTGCTGTTAGCGTATTAGACACAGTGGGCAAGAAGTGTCATTTTATGCAGTTTGTAAAATCTCAATTAGGGCTTAAAAATTTATCAGTATTGAATGAGCGGGTTGAAGTGTTTGAGCCCGAACAATGTTTTGGTCAAATTACCACCAGAGCATTTGCCGAAATCAATAAAACCTTAAAATTAACTCAGCATTTATTATGCGATAATGGACACCATTTGTTAATGAAAGGAATCAATGTTGAACAAGAAGCTCTACCCAAAATGGCAAAAATTCATAAATTATCCGTGCCATATGTCTCAGATGATCGATTTTTAATTAAAATCAAGAAAGGTCTTTGCATAAATCAACTAAAAACACATCAAACTGGTAAAATAAACACCCTCTACTAAATCAACCATAAAAATACTAAAATGTCCTGGAAAAACACTCAACAAAACTCATTCGCAGATTCTCTTGTCGTTGAGCATAAATCCCTATCAGAACTTGATGATGTTCACAACATCATTAACTGGAATGAGATAGAGCAATCACTTAGAGCAAAATTCAATCATTGTCTCGCCATGCTCAATCAACACCATTGACGCTACTGTCATAGAAGCCAAACAATCAAGAAAACGCAAGGGAAAACACGGCAACAACACCCAAGACCCTGAAGCCGCTTACAATGTCAAAACTGCCGCTGATGGCAAACGCAAAACCACCTATGGCTTTAAGATGCATGCAAATACTGATAAGGATGGCTTTGTTAAAAAAAATGACGTTTACCCCTGGCAATGTGCATGACTCACAAGAATTTGACAAACTACTTGATGAGACCTTTGCATAAATAGGGATGATTAGCAAAATGACAGATTTTATTAAATTGGAAATTTTTTAAATCCACTCCTAGCAGGGCTAAGGGTGTTTTTAAAAAGTTTGTAATTTGATGAAAGATGGCGTTTTGATGATTATTCATATTTATGCAAAGGTCTCTTGATGTTAGCAAAACCAAAACCTGCGGGCAAGTCTTTGCTGATAGCGCTTACGCCAACAAAAGAAATGACAAAAAGTTGGGCAAACAAAACAATAAAGTCTTGCATCGAGCCTACAGAAACACACCACTCACAAACAAACAAAAACAAGACAACAGACAACGCTCATCTGTTCGCTACATTGTTGAGCGAACCTTTGGGTTGCTCAAACTTCATCATGGATTAGGCAAGGCAAGATACCTTGGATTAGAGAGAAACAAGACCCGAGCACAACTGATTGCCATGAGTCATAATCTTAAAACAGGGATGAATATTTTTAAACAGATGCGAGAACTGCAGGATTGTTGCGTCTAATGGCTGGAATAAAGGTAAAAATAGGCGGGAAATCGCCAAGAAATGCAAACAATCGGTCTTGTTTTTGGGTTTTTGAAGAAAGTGAGAATAATTTTGAAAAATATTTTTTGAAAAATTACAAAAGTTGGGATTAAAGCAATAAATTATGAATTACGCAAAGGTCTCTAAACATTAAATCTCTGGCAATTTATTTCTCTAATGCCTCATCACTTAGTCCGTACCAAGCTTGAAGAATGAGAATCTTGAACATCATTAGTGGTGGGTAGCTGGGTGCACCTCGCTTGGATGAATACAGGTTTGAAAGTGTTTGTTCTATCTCAGGCCAATTGATAATGTTATGCACATCGTCTAGTTCTGATAGGGATTTGTGTTCAACGACAAGAGAGTCTGCAAATGAGTTTTGGGCTGTTTGTTTCCAGGACATTTTTTTTTGATTTTTGTGGCTGTTTTTAGATGGGTGTTATTTTACCATGTTGGTGGGTTTGGGTTGATTTATGCAAAGGTCTCATGTAGATGCTTGTTGTTTTCTCTGTTGTGGTACTTGATTAATACCAAAATGCACTAAGGTGCGATAAATATTACTTCTGTTGGCGTTAGGGATAGTAGCGCTCATGACATCGGTTAAATCATCTAACTTTAGCCAAGTGAGTGTTCGTACTACTCGAATGATTTCACGTTCGGTTGTGCTTAGGCTGTAGTGTAGTGTCCTTGGTCTTGAGGTTTTATCAACAACAAAATCTCTATTTTTCCATTTGGCAATGGTTTTGGTGCTAACCGAAAAGCGTTTTGCCAGACTGATATTTGAGGCTTTAGCGCCGTGTATAATTGCTCTTGAGTGTGAATTTGTATTTGCATTCTTGTGGTAGTTTTGTTGCATGTCTTCTCCTTTTGTGGTGAAAAAAGTTGATATGTTACGATAACTATCACTCTTATTTGAGTGTTAGTTTAAGGGGTAAAAAGTGGATTTACACAGTTTGGTTTACACTCCCTTTTTTAGGTTTTTTTGAAATTAATTTTTAATTAGAGAACATTAAAGATATTTTATGTAGTATAATTATATTCAATTATTTAATGACGAATAATTAACAAACGTTGCTGTTTATTTGTACCAACCTAGAGTGAATCGATAAGATGAAATCTTGGCATAATAAATGAAAAATAATAAAAAGGAGTAACAAAATGAAACATACAGAAGACGAGTTATATGACAATAGTAAGAAAGTTAAAAGTATTGAAATGATTGATAAAAAAGGATTGGATTTAATCAATAGCATAGATAAAACTGGCTTAAAAGCAATCCTTAACGATGGTATTGATAGTGTTGCTGCTGTTTCAACAGTATATACTGCTGCTGAAGTAATTAAAGAATTCTTAGACGGTGCATATCTAACGGTTTCGGTTGAAAATTCTAATGCTGATGTTGTTATATTGCAAGCATTTATGACTGACGATAGTCAACATAATGCAAGAAGTTTACCACATAAAAACTTTTTATTTAAAGGCGAAGCGGATACGGGTGTTTTTCGTGTAAATTCTATGTCAGAGTCCAATTCAACATTCTTATATTCTGTTGAGACTAAGAATAAAGTTTCAACTGTATTGATACAATATAAATGGTCTCAACAAGATAGTGGAAGTGGTAAAGTGGTGATTACGGATTATAAAGGCAAAGAGGTGACTATAGAATTCAATTTATATAAAAGAATTTCGCTTGAAAGTGCTGATAAAGAGTTTAAAGTGTCGTTGCTTGCTACTGGCGGTGTAATGCAATTTGGTATCATAAGGCCAAACACTTGAATTCACATTATACTCTAATCCAAAAATAGAGACTTTAAAGATAACACTACCCTTTGTCCTGCCTGTGTTTGTAAGAGATATTAGCCCATTTATAGGTTCAGTGGCTATTTTTTTGTAAATGCAGATGAGGCGAAGGGCTGCACTGGGCTCATGATTTCTTTTTTTTGGATTGGAGCCATAAACACAATACTCAGAGACCTTTGCATAAATATGAATAATCATCAAAACGCCATCTTTCATCAAATTACAAACTTTTTAAAAACACCCTTAGCCCTGCTAGGAGTGGATTTAAAAAATTTCCAATTTAATAAAATCTGTCATTTTGCTAATCATCCCTATTTATGCAAAGGTCTCTCTCAATTATACCATTTTCAAATAACAACACTAAAAAATTCTGATGCCCTAATCCAAAAATAGAAAACAAAAAAGTACAGAAATCCTAACTGGTATAATAACAGTTTCAACAAAAAAACCTTGAACCAATAACCAAATTTCTGTTCTTAAACTATAAACTTACCTAGCATCAACTGTCAAGGAGTGCTAGCGTTCAAGCCCTTGACAGTTAAAACTAGATTTGTTGGTATAATAGATCAGCCAATTAAGGATAAAAATGACTGTGAACAGTCAAGATTCTGCTTAAAAGTTGCGCGGGAAATGGGGTATTACAGAGGTAATTGTGAATTTCTACCGTTTCACCATCTAATCTTAACTTTTTCTTGCTACCTTTAGCCGTTTCAAGATGGTAAATTTTCTTGCCTTCTTTGCTAATAAAGTAGTTGTTTAGTCCCACAATCTTATGGTGTATCATTACCCCAACTACAGGAGACTAACTTATGGGAAACATACTGCATGCTAATGCCAAGACTACGCCACGAATCAGAACTGAAATTCAAAACGCTACAGCGAGCATCGCTGTTTTAGCCGAGCGCTACAAATTAAATCCTAAAACCATTATTCGCTGGAAAAATACCCTCTCTGTAGCAGATAAAAAATCAGGACCTAAAGTCTGTAATGGTCTAATCAACTTGGACACATTTCAAGCCACTTTTTTCAATTCAGCCATCTTTCCCGCTGGGGTTAAATACCCAATGGTTGAATGAATCCTTTTGTAATTATAAAAATAGATGAGACCTTTGCATAAATAGGGATGATTAGCAAAATGACAGATTTTATTAAATTGGAAATTTTTTAAATCCACTCCTAGCAGGGCTAAGGGTGTTTTTAAAAAGTTTGTAATTTGATGAAAGATGGCGTTTTGATGATTATTCATATTTATGCAAAGGTCTCTTGATGTTAGCAAAACCAAAACCTGCGGGCAAGTCTTTGCTGATAGCGCTTACGCCAACAAAAGAAATGACAAAAAGTTGGGCAAACAAAACAATAAAGTCTTGCATCGAGTCTACAGAAACACACCACTCACAAACAAACAAAAACAAGACAACAGACAACGCTCATCTGTTCGCTACATTGTTGAGCGAACCTTTGGGTTGCTCAAACTTCATCACGGCTTAGGCAAGGCAAGATACCTTGGATTAGAGAGAAACAAGACCCGAGCACAACTGATTGCCATGAGTCATAATCTTAAAACAGGGATGAATATTTTTAAACAGATGCGAGAACTGCAGGATTGTTGCGTCTAATGGTTGAAATAAAGGTAAAAATAGGCGGGAAATCGCCAAGAAATGCAAACAATCGGCCTTGTTTTTGGGTTTTTGAAGAAATTGAGAATAATTTTGAAAAATCTTTTTTGAAAAATTACAAAAGTTGGGATTAAAGCAATAAATTATGAATTACGCAAAGGTCTCTATAAGGCTATCTTTGTGTCCAAGATTGTTAGACCATTACACAGGGCTGCAAATGTTTATAAGAATCTGATAACAACCTAGGGATTATTGTGTCTTTTTTAACAAAAATATATAAAATTAGGGGTAGAAAACAAAATATTAGTTATTTTTTTAGTTAAAAATCTGTTTTTTAGGGATTTCTTATTTTTTTGGAAAAAAATAGAGGTTTTTGAATTTTGGTGATTGCTTTTTAGAGTCATGTGGGGCTAATGCAGTGGTCTTAGTCAAATAATCTCATTGTTATCATCTTGTTTTTTTTTGACAAAAGATGATATTTATTTTAACTTAAATTCTTTTGTAGAAGGGTTTTTATAGGTTTTTTGATTGGAAAAATACTAATTTTTTTGTGTTTGGGTTTTTTTAGGGGTGTCCTTAAATTTATTGTTGCAATATAGTTTTTGTGTTATAATATTTTTTACTTAGTAGAATAGTAGAATAGTAGATAGTAGAAAAAACGATTAAGGCTCTGTGTGTTGAATTTAGGGTATTCGGATTCACTTATAGAAAAGACGCTGATTTTGTTGGCAAACTATAGTACAATTATATAATTTAAATAAGGAGTATAAAATATGCAATATGAAATTGATTTAAAGTTGGATAAACCAACACTTGAGAAACTGATTGAAGAAGGTTTTAGTTTACAGGTTTTTAAAGGTGCGAACAACATTTCTAAAGACGCTGCTAAAGTGTCAGTTTGGAAGTCCGTTGAGGAATTGTTAGAATTAAACACTATAGAATGGGAAGAGAATTATGCTGGTTATTTCACTGCTACGGTTCTCAAGGACGAAGCAGTAATAGAAGCCACAGATTTTTCATCGTTAAAATTGGGTGATTTATATACCCTTAATAGTGACGGGGAGGGGATTGTATCCAAAGGGGAACGCTCAGATAGTTTTAATTATGCAATGGAACAACAGAAAGTGCCAGAAGACCAATTCTATTGCGGATTAGGCTCTATTGCCGATAATAAACTTAGTCCGTTTGTTGCGATTAGTATAGCGCCTCAGTTTTTCGTGCAATTAGAACCTCATGAAAAAATATTATTAATGTTTTCACGACAGCCACGAGAAGTTGGGACTATTACTGTTCAGTCTGAGAGTAGAGCTATATTAATTGATTTTCCAACTAGTAACAGGAAAATAGTATTATCTTTTGATGAGAATACAGGTTGGTTGCCATTAGATCCAGCAGACCCAAGGGTAACAATTTTTAAGAATCCCGTTAATATTGTTAATGAAGTTTGCAATTAGTCACCTGAAAATAAATTAATTAATAGAGACCTTTGCATAAATAGGGATGATTAGCAAAATGACAGATTTTATTAAATTGGAAATTTTTTAAATCCACTCCTAGCAGGGCTAAGGGTGTTTTTAAAAAGTTTGTAATTTGATGAAAGATGGCGTTTTGATGATTATTCATATTTATGCAAAGGTCTCTAATAGAATTAGAGGGTAAAGAGTTAATAAACTCATTGCCGATTACTGGGTTAAAAGCACCTGATGTTGGGGCTATATAGATGGTTGCAACGACTTTATTTCAAGCGATAAGAGCAATTAAAGAGTTTCTTGATGGTGCGTATTATGGGGCTATCAAACTTATATACATTAGCTAAAGACGGAACAGATGTTGTATCAAAGGGTGGTGACAAAGAAAGTTTTAACTTTGGAATGGAGGAGCGGACCGTTAAAGAATTCCAATTTAGTTGTGGGCTAGGGACGATTGTTGACGGTGATATTAATCCATTTGTTGCGGTGAATATTGAACCTCAGTTTTTTGTTCAATTGAAACCGCACGAAAAAATATTACTAATGTTTTCACAATAATAGCGAGAAATTGGAACAGTCACAGCAACATCAGAGAATAAAGCAGTATTAATTGATTTTCCGCCTAAGAATAGAACGATTGCCTTGACTTTTGATGTAAACACTGGCTGGATTTCGTCAGATCCGACAGACACACGCATTACAATTTTTGATAAACCTGTAGATATTGCGTATCAGGTGTAGAAGATTTTCAGGGTTCCCGCTTGCGGGATGTCGTGGATGTTTCTTTTGTTTTTAACAATTTTTGAGATAAGCAATGTTCTGAAATTTAACACCAAAAAAAGTGCCACCAACATTGATTTAATTGTTAGTGCATTGTTGGTGTTTAATGTTTTTAAAAATAATTTTGTTTTCAATGGCCGTTAGTATTTTAAAACTAATTTATTTTTAATTTTGGAGTGCGTTTGAATGTCTTTTTTTATCAAAAAAAAAGAACTTAAATCCTGTGATTTAAAAAGTCCAAAAGATTGCAAGGCATATGAAACACTAAAATCAAAAAAAAGTGGCTTGAAATGTGTCCAAGTTGATTAGACCATTACAGACTTTAGGTCCTGATTTTTTATCTGCTACAGAGAGGGTATTTTTCCAGCGAATAATGGTTTTAGGATTTAATTTGTAGCGCTCGGCTAAAACAGCGATGCTCGCTGTAGCGTTTTGAATTTCAGTTCTGATTCGTGGCGTAGTCTTGGCATTAGCATGCAGTATGTTCCCCATAAGTTAGTCTCCTGTAGTTGGGGTAATGATACACCATAAGATTGTGGGACTAAACAACTACTTTATTAGCAAAGAAGGCAAGAAAATTTACCATCTTGAAACGGCTAAAGGTAGCAAGAAAAAGTTAAGATTAGATGGTGAAACGGTAGAAATTCACAATTACCTCTGTAATACCCCATTTCCCGCGCAACTTTTAAGCAGAATCTTGACTGTTCACAGTCATTTTTATCCTTAATTGGCTGATCTATTATACCAACAAATCTAGTTTTAACTGTCAAGGGCTTGAACGCTAGCACTCCTTGACAGTTGATGCTAGGTAAGTTTATAGTTTAAGAACAGAAATTTGGTTAATGGTTCAAGGTTTTTTTGTTGAAACTGTTATTATACCAGTTAGGATTTCTGTACTTTTTTGTTTTCTATTTTTGGATTAGGGCATCAGAATTTTTTAGTGTTGTTATTTGAAAATGGTATAATTGAGAGAGACCTTTGCATAAATAGGGATGATTAGCAAAATGACAGATTTTATTAAATTGGAAATTTTTTAAATCCACTCCTAGCAGGGCTAAGGGTGTTTTTAAAAAGTTTGTAATTTGATGAAAGATGGCGTTTTGATGATTATTCAAATTTATGCAAAGGTCTCTGAATATAATTATATTACATAAAATATCTTTAATGTTCTCTAATTAAAAATTAATTTCAAAAAAACCTAAAAAAGGGAGTGTAAACCAAACTGTGTAAATCCACTTTTTACCCCTTAACTATCCAGTTTCACCACGTTATTCCACTTTAAGCATTTGAATTAATAATTCTCAAGCCTAGCACAATGGTCATTTTAAGGGTTTGAATTTTTGCTTGCAAAAATACAGAAAAATAAAAATTCAAACCCTTAAACTAACACTCAAATAAGAGTGATAGTTATCGTAACATATCAACTTTTTTCACCACAAAAGGAGAAGACATGCAACAAAACTACCACAAGAATGCAAATACAAATTCACACTCAAGAGCAATTACAAATAATTAAGGTCAGAGTGTTATTTTTACGCTAAAATAATATTTCTCTTTTGTATTCTGTATTTCAAAATGGCAAGACTAAAACGCATAACTCCAGCAGATATTCCTCAGCATATCATACAACGAGGTAATATCAGGAAAAATATTAACAAAGGGTTAGCACTTGGTAATGAGGTTTTTATCAAAGAAATTGAAGTTTTGAATAATGCTAGGGTAAGTAGTAGAAAAGCAGGAAGACCGAAGAAAAATGTTGAATAAATTACACTCTGACCCTAATTATTTCTAATTATTTGACCCTAATTATTGTATTGGAATAATGCACGATAATTTGCTGATTCAGCACTCTCATTAAGATTAATTACCTTTATTTGTTTTGATGCATGTAAGGCCAGCTTTCTATCCATTGTAACTAAATATGCATCTTCAACATGAGCGATACAAGCAAACACAAGGTCTGCTCCTTGAAGATTGTTAAAACCATCAAGGGTGAACAAATCAATTGATTTAGTAATTAACTCTTGGTTTACATCATATGAAATTGCATTGTCATCCATAAGATAAAAATCTCTTAAAATACGCTGACCTTTTCTATGTTTTTTAGAGACGGTTGCTTGAATTTCAAAAACTGCTAGCGTAGGAAAAATATTTAAATATTCCCCTTCAATCCAACCATCGTTGAAATCTTCGTAAAAGCTATTACCTGGTGAGTAACCTTCAGCATTTGGCTCTTTTATATTTACAATTGCTGATGTATCCCAAACAAACTTTCTCATTATATGTCTCGTTTATAGCCCTAACACTTGAATTCACCTGACGCGTTAGCGGTCAGGTGGAATGATTTGTTAGATGCTTTTTCATAAACTCATCTCTTTCATTTTTTCCCAGTTTATGCCTTTAAAATAATTAAATTCTTTTGAAAGTTTTTTATATTCATCTTTTTCTTTTTGTGTCCAGTTTTTATTTTCTATATACACAAGATCTGAGGAAGATCCATTTCCTTCTGGTTTATCTCTTGCTATACCAACTATTATTTTATTTTCTAAATTGACACTCACTATACAGCACCTTAAAAGCAATTCTTTAGATCTATGCTCTCTATCACAATGCTTACCCCTTAAAAAAACAAAAATAGTGTTGTCGTAACCTTGGGCTATGCGAGAAGCACTTTTATTATTGTTTAGATATTCAATAAAAGCATCCATAAGAACTGCGCGATGACCTCTTGGCTGTAAAGCCATTGTCATAATAGCCCAATCATTGTCTGTGGCTTTTCGATTATAAAAATCAAATATTTCTCCAGATAATAAATATTTTGAATAATGTTCA
Organism: Candidatus Thiodubiliella endoseptemdiera; assembly: GCF_964212635.1. NCBI lineage: Bacteria > Pseudomonadati > Pseudomonadota > Gammaproteobacteria > Pseudothioglobaceae (SeqCode) > Candidatus Thiodubiliella > Candidatus Thiodubiliella endoseptemdiera. The sequence continues at coordinate 1,094,153 of NZ_OZ156463.1, read as the reverse complement.
ATTAATTCATCCCAAATATAGGAAGACTTTAAATCTAACAACCTGTCTTTATATTCTTGTGAATTTACCCATCCGATCCACATATCGTTTTCTAATAACATCAAACTTGGTTTTTTACTATTTTCATTAATATTGAATAAATTATTATTTTGCAAATATAAGGCAATTAAATCTTCAATACCTCCGCCATCAAAAATCAGTTTTGTTTTATCTGATAAATTTTCAACAGCTTGTAAAAAATTTGTAAAGTCTGAAATTGTATCAAGTTCTTTAAATAAAATTTTTGTACTTTTTTCATCACAAATATGTATAAAGCCACTTCCTAAATCTCCATACGGCATAGGAACTTGATCTTTTGAGCCTAAAGAGACAGATATTCTGTGATATATTCTTTCCGATTTAGGCGGTAAATTGATTATTCTTTCATCGTGTCTTTTAACGGCATCTGTACCTTCTAGCCAATGCTTCGCACCATATATTTGGTTTGCTGATTTATCTATCGCTTTTTTAGTCCACCTATCATATCCTGCTTCACTTTCTGTATTTTTATATTCAATTTCCTTAACAGAGATAATAACGATATGTACTCCACAAACAATTAGGCAATCGCATAATTCTTTATCTTTTTTGCCTTTAGGGTTTGGATGTGTCCATAATTTTAAGAATGATAATTCACAAAGATTATTAACAAATTTTTCAGATGGCGTTAGCCCTTGAGTTAAATTTTTGGTCATTTTATGTCGTTAATATACTGGAATCCATCCTTTGTAATTTGCAGGATAAATAATAGTTGTATTAGGTCTTTGTCTTTGATTTTGTAAAATTGACTCATATGCTTTAGATTGTTCTTTATACCCATCCCCTATTGATTTTATTGCTTGGTTAATTTCACCCCATGCTTGTTGTTTTTGTTGTTTTCCGCTTAATGGATAGAGTCTTTCAACTTCTAAAATAAATAATTAGGGTCAGAGTGTAATTTTATGAGGGGGTGTGGCGGGGAATGGTTGAATGTGTTATCATAGTTGAGGAATTATATAGAATATTTTGGGGTTGTCAAGAAGTAATAAGGTGTTTCCATTATTTCTAATTTACCTACTTATCTTTTAAAACAAAGGTTAGCTGGTTTTTAAGGGGCAACTATTTGGGAGGCTACGCATTATAAAGACCTTGTTAAAAAATTTGATTTATTGACTGGTTGCCTGTGCCTGAAGTTTTGTGTAAAGCATTTGATAAAACCCATCTTCACCCAAAGTATCAAATTGTGCAATATTTTTAACAAACGCTTGAGCGAAGTGCTTGGGGTAAAGTTGTGCCATTAGCGACCATTTAGCCATTTCTGTGCTTTGAATGGAAAACTTGTGCAAAAGGCTGTCTTTATTTTTCTCTAAAGTAAGTAGAATTTTCCCGCTTTTTTCATTGATAAGAGGGAATAGATATGAGAAGAATGGGCTGGTTTGGAAATGCATATAATCAGTGCGATTAAGCCAATGACCGCCCCACTCAGATAATCCTTGAGAACGGAGGTAATCAACATGGGCTTCATTAAAACCATCTGTATGCTGATTACGAGCCAAAAAAATCAATTGGCTGTCAGGAATTACAATCACCCCTGTTGCTGCTATGCCGTCGTTATTTTTATCCAGTTTATATATACCTATATAGGGGTTTCGATAGTAACTAAGGTCAAGTGCTGTGCCGTAAGAATGTAGTGAAAATCCAGATTCTCCAGTAATTTTTCGACAATTAAACATACCGGTGCCACCCACCTTTTCACCGCCTGGTTTTTCAATGGCAATTTTATTTTGGAAGAAGTTTTTAAAAATTTCTAAAATATTAGGGGCAACAACATCGGCTGTTACTAGTGATCCTTGGGCGATATTTCCGTCATAGCCGTAATAACCGAATTGGACATAGTTCAGTCTTTCTAAACTAACTGGACAACCTTTTTTCCATGCTCCACTGTTAATCAGTGCTTTTTTCACGCTATCTGGTAGAGGCTCATAAGAAAATGTTGGGGTAACTGAAGATGTATCGGCAAAATCAATTTTTTTAGGCATTTTAGGTGCCTTATATTGATAACCCAGTAAGCCAAAAAATAACATATCAGGGTTGTCATTTGCTTGTAATGCTTGAATAAAATTATGTTTGGAGAATACTTCTAATGCTTTTGGTGTTAGTTTTCCAACATTTCCAGTTTGATTCACATTGACTGACAAAACCCCTGCGGCAGGAAAAATTACCAATTTATTGCTGGTCGCCACCCCATGGGCAAAAGTATGTTTATATGCTGCATTTTTGTTTCCAATATCACGCACAATGAGTGGATTATTTATTGGGTTGATAACTAGCCATATCCTCCCTAAAGTGCTTGTAAAGAAAAAAGTTGCATTGTCTTTCATTGCTGCATAAACATCGCTATATTGTGATAAAGGCTTGATTTTTTGAAAAAGAAAGCCATTTGCTAACAAATCAGGAAACAATGCCTTTACTTGATTGGCAATATTAGCAGGCACTTCAAGTGCCCCATCATGATGTAAATCGCCATTGTAATCTTTATAACTAACAGTTAGGGTAGTGCTTGCCTCTATTTTTTTAATTTGCCTAAAAAGAGGAAACTCTTGAATGGTTAATTTTCGTACATAATCCACATTCGTCAAAGTATCAAACGATGTTGCTTTGTCTTTACTGATAGCCGTTTGGCAAGAAACTATTGATAAGAAACCAATAATAAAAGTTAATGTCCGTTTATTTATTTTTTGTTGCATAGCTTTTACCTTTTGCTGTACTTGTGCTTTAAAGAACTTATTTTATATTGAGACCTTTGCATAAATAGGGATGATTAGCAAAATGACAGATTTTATTAAATTGGAAATTTTTTAAATCCACTCCTAGCAGGGCTAAGGGTGTTTTTAAAAAGTTTGTAATTTGATGAAAGATGGCGTTTTGATGATTATTCATATTTATGCAAAGGTCTCATATTGAAAACTTTGTTCAAAAATAAGAGAATGTGACAAGTTTTTAGGTGGAAAAGGTACTATTTTATGTGTTTCACTAAATCGAATGATTGCATTCATCGTTTACGCATCGTTAGTAAATTCACATGTTATGATTTCCCAGTTTTGTTCATCATCAATAGTGAGTATTAAGCATTTAGAACTACCCTTATTACGAATAGCACCCGATGCACCGGGGTTGACTATCCAGGGGCTGATTTCAGTGTCAATAAGTTGCTTATGCGTATGTCCGTAAACAATAACTTTAGCCTCAGCGTGTGCTTCTCGTAAAGAATTATGTGATGGGGTGTGCCAGCCGTGTTTATGACCGTGTTCTACCACTAATTTTCCACCAGGTAAATCAAGCGTTTCAATGTCGGCAAAGGCAAGGTGTTCGTCATTATTACCTCTAACTGTAATAAGGGGGGCGGTGAGTGCTTTCAGTGTATCTTCTTCCATAATGTCGCCTGCATGGATAATTTTGTCGCAGGTGTTCATTAGGCTGATAATTTCTGGGTGAATCCAGCCGTGGGAGTCTGAGAGAATGCCGATTTTCATTTTATAAGTGCGTGTTCAAAAGTTTCAATATTGATAAAACCTTCAATTTCTTTAGCATCCATTTTGGAGCTAGGTTTGCTCATTGCAACAATAGTACCGATACCGTATTGTTGGGCGGATTTTAGCACGGCTAATGAATCGTCAAAAAAGATGCTTTTTGCCTTATCAAATTTTAATTCGGCTTCTAATTTGTGCCAAAATTCTTGCTTTTCTTTGGCGACTTTGTAATCGTGAGAAACAATCATACCGTCAAAATAGGACTCTAAATTGGTTACTCGCATTTTCAATTGCAGGGTTTTTCTGTGTGCGTTAGTAACGAGGTAAATGCGTTTTTTATGGGCTTTGGCCTGTTCTAAAAACTCTAATACAAAAGGGTGAATTTGAATGAGATGTGCCACATCTTGTTTGAGTGTGGCAATGTCTAATTGTAATTTTTCCTGCCAATAGTCCAGGCAATACCAGTGCAATTTTCCTTCTTCAGCACGAAGAATTGGAAACAGTTTGTCTTTGGCTTCATTGTGCGTTAAGTCGTGCTTTTTAGCAAAAATCAAAGGCATATATTCCATCCAAAAATGCAGGTCATAGTTCAAATCCAACAAAGTGCCGTCCATATCTAAAAGCACAGTGTCGATATTATCCCAGTCTATTTTCTGCGCCATGTGGTTACGCCTGCGCTGTCTTCTAAAATAATACCCAATTCGGCTAATTCGTCTCTGATTTGATCAGAAGTGGAAAAATCTTTATTGGCTCTGGCATCGTTTCGTTGGCAGATTTTTGCGTCAATAGCGTCATCAGATAACGCAACACCTTGTTTTAAAAATTCATCTGCATTCATTTGTAAAATACCGATGTAGCCACCGAGCTTTCTGAGTAATTGCCCCAAGGCATTGGCTTGGTCTGGGTCTTTTTCTCGTTCAGCATTTGCCATTTTTGCTAACTCAAATAAAATACTGAGTGCAATCGGTGTATTAAAATCATCATCTAAGGCTGCGGTCATTCGTGCTTCAAAATCAAAGCGTTGTGAGACTTCTTCCATCGCTGATTCTGAAGCTTGTAATCCACGAGTGGCAGTATACAAACGCGTTAAAGAAGCTTTGGCATTGTCTAAGTTTTCATCAGAGAAATTAAGCGGAGATCGATAATGCGAACTCATAATAAAGTAACGCAACGATTCACCATCATAATTCTCCATCACCCCACGAATGGTGAAAAAATTATCCAGCGACTTGCTCATTTTTTCATTATTAATATTGACAAAACCCACATGCATCCAAGTATTTACAAAAGTGCAGTCGTTTGCGCCTTCAGATTGCGCAATCTCATTTTCGTGATGTGGAAAAGCCAAATCCATCCCACCCCCGTGAATATCAAAATGATTACCCAAATGATTGCACGACATCGCCGAACATTCAATATGCCAGCCTGGACGACCATCACCCCAAGGCGATTCCCAACTTGGCTCGTTTGGTTTTGCCATTTTCCACAGTACAAAATCCAATGGGTCTTTTTTATTCGATTCCACACCAACTCGTGCGCCCGCTTCAAGGTCATCAATATTTTTGCCACTCAACTTGCCGTAATTTTTAAATTGTCGCACCGAATAATACACATCGCCATTCTCGCCTTGATAAGCGATTCCTTTATCAATCAAAGTTTTAATCATATAAAACATCTGGTCAATTGCATCCGTCGCCCGCGGTTCTGCATCAGGTGGCAAAATCCCTAAAGCCCGCTCATCTTCGTGCATTGCATCAATAAAACGATTGGTTAGTGCATAAATATCTTCCTTATTTTCAATCGCTCGTTGGATAATCTTGTCGTCAATATCAGTAATATTACGCACATATTCCACCTGCGGAAAATGGCGTCGTAGGTGGCGAGTAATAACATCAAACATCACTAACACACGGGCATGCCCCATATGACAATAATCATAAACCGTCATTCCACAAACATACATCCCGACTTTTTCTGGATTGATAGGTTGGAAAACTTCTTTTTCTTTACTGAGAGTGTTGTAAATTTTTAGCATAGCGGTATTTTACAGTCCCGTTCATCGTTTTTACTAACCTTTTAGCCGTAAAAAAAAGGCTTTTTATCCTTTTGTGTACATTATTTTTTTTTAAACATTATGATTGCCACTTAATTTAAAAAGGAGAAATAAAATGAAAAAGATAATTGTATTGTTTGGTTTTTTAACTTCGTCTGTATTTGCAGCGGATTTTCTCATTGTTATGGAAGGTATTGAAAGTAATGAGGGGAATATTGAACTTGGTTTATTTTCTGAAAAAGACAAGGGAAATTTCCCCGATGGGAAGGTAACAATAGGGTTGAGCATTCCTGCTAAAAAAGGCAGTGTATCTGCTAGAATATCAGCCCCCGCAGGGATTTATACAGCGACAGCATTTCATGATAAGAATAAAGATAAAGAGCTAAATAAAGTATTTTTGCTAGGCATACCACTTGAGCCATATGGGTTTTCTAATGATGCTAGGGCAGCATTTTCTGCGCCAAGCTTTTCCCAAGCGCAATTCAAACTACCAGAATCAGGTATGCAAATTAACTTTGAAATAATAGGACATTATGTTGATAAAACTGAACAAAATTAGCAAAACTTTTGGCGAAGGTATTAAGGAAGTTAAAGTACTAAAAAATATTAATTTAGAGATTGAGACAGGTGCATTTACAGCGGTTTCTGGACCAAGTGGCTCGGGTAAAAGCACTTTATTAAATGTGATTGGTTTGCTGGATAATGCTGATAATGGCGAATATTATTTTGATGGCGTGAAAATTGATAGCAACAATGAGGCACACATCAACCATTTGCGAGCATTTGACTTGGGTTTTATTTTTCAGGATTTTAATTTATTGCCCGTCTTAACAGCGTTGGAAAATGTGGAAATGTCAGCACTTTCTAGTATTCCAAATGTAGCACAGCGTAAAACTCAAGCACAATATTTTTTAGAACAAGTGGGGTTGAAAGATAAGATGGATACCTTTCCTCATCAACTCTCAGGCGGGCAACAACAAAGGGTATCCGTGGCGCGTTCGTTGATGGGTGAGTCAAAATTGATTTTGGCAGATGAACCGACGGCAAATTTAGACTCAGAAAATACCTTTATTTTGATTGATTTGATGAAAAAACTCAACCAAGAACTGGGTACGGCTTTCTTATTTTCTACCCACGACGACCGCTTACTTGACAAAGTCAGTAACACAATCAATCTATTAGACGGAGAATTAGTATGAGTCAATGGTTTAAAATCGCTTGGCGTAATGTCGCACGCAATAGACGCCGTTCAATGGTGGCAATTTGGACAGTTGCCATTGTTTCTAGTTCAATCATAGTCGCTCATGGCTATATTAATTTTACTTTTTGGGGCTTAACCCGAGTTATTGTTCAAGGCGGCACAGGCAATATGCAACTTGTAGATAAACGAATGGTGAACGACTTTGAAACGGAATTATTAGCATTTGGATTAGACAGCAAAACCGCCAATGAAACCGTGGCAAAATTAGAAGCAACCCAGCCTGTGCGCCGTGCAATGCAAAGATTATTGTTTACTGGCATTGTCTCAAAAGACGACAGTATTAGCACCGTATTTCGTGCTACAGGCATTGAAAGTAAGAAAGAAAAACGCCTGCAACAAGGTAATGCTGCAGGTGCTTTTGTCAAAGGTGCAATGTTTAAAGACACCGATAAAAATCCCTATCAAGCGGTATTGGCCATTGATTTAGCAAAAAAACTTAGCATTGATGTCGGCGATGAAGTGGTGCTACTTGCCAATACCGTTGAAGGTGGTATCAATGCCATTGACGCAACGGTGAGTGGGATTTATGACACAGGCATTCCAATTACCAATCAACTGGATATTAAAGTGCCACTTGCCTTGGCACAACAACTATTACTTACCGACAAAGTCAGCAATATCGTGGTGCAATTGCGTGATATTGAAGCGACTAAATCCATTTTTCTTCAAATTAAAGCCTTAGTAAAAGGCACAAAAATGACAGTGCAACCTTGGTACGACATTAAACCTTATTTCAAAGCCGTAGAAATTATTTATTATTCAATTTTCACAGTAATGGGTGTGATTATTATGACAGTTGCCCTGCTTTCAGTAGCAAATGTGATGGGCACAACCGTGAATGAGCGAGTGCCAGAAATCGGCACGCTACGGGCTTTTGGCATTGAAAAATGGCAACTACGACTTAATTTTGTTTTTGAAGGGCTTATCATCGGCTTTATCGGTGCTGTTCTCGGCATAATACTGGGCTTCGTGTTGGCATTTACCATCAGTCAAGCAGGTATTATGATGCCGCCTCCACCAGGGCGTTCTACGGAATTTCCGCTATTGATATTGCCGACGATGGGTATGGCAATATGGGTATTATTAGCAATGAGTTTGTTGGGTGTCGCTGCCTCTTATTTACCAATTAATAAAATTTTGAAAAAGAAAGTTATTGAGCAACTTTCTCATACATAGAGACCTTTGCATAAATATGAATAATCATCAAAACGCCATCTTTCATCAAATTACAAACTTTTTAAAAACACCCTTAGCCCTGCTAGGAGTGGATTTAAAAAATTTCCAATTTAATAAAATCTGTCATTTTGCTAATCATCCCTATTTATGCAAAGGTCTCACATAATTATGACTATTTTACGACTTCTATTTTTAGCGTTATTGACAGCACCAGCAATGGCAATGAATGCAATGGAACTATTGATCAAAGTTGACACTTACCGCTCACCTTTTCTTCACGCACAATTAGACATTCGCATTGATGAATACAAAAATGACATAATAGAAAAAAGTCAAAACTACACCGTTTTCCATCAAGATGGACAAAGTTTAGTCAGCGTTTTAGACGGTAGTGACAAAGACAATCGCATTTTACTCAGCAATAAAGGAATGTTCGTTGCTCCTAAAAATAGTTCTCGTGCAGTACGCATCACCCCAATTCAGCGTTTGCTAGGGCAAGCATCGTATGGCGACCTTGCAGGTCTGCGTCTTAGTAAAAACTACACACCCAGCATCATCGAACAAAAGCCAAATACTACTATTTTAGAATTAATTGCTAAAAAATCCAGTGCTACTTACCATAAAATTATTTTGCTCATTGACAGCACCGACCAACGCCCCATCAGTGCAAATGCCTATTTAAGAAGTGGCAAATTGTATAAAAAAATGCACTACAATGTCAAAGAAAAAATCCTTAATAGTATTACTTACACCTCAAAAAATAAAAGTAAAAAAACAGTAATGAATTTTCTCAATATCACCGCCAAAAAAATCCCAAAACGCCTTTTAACCAGTCAAGGTATGCGTAACGCCATCCGATGAAGAAAATCATTTTTATTCTCGTGGGTTTATTGGCAGGCAATGCATTCGCCAAACCCATCAACCACGCCACCTTTATTACCCACAGTTACAAACTTGATAGAAAGGGGCTATGGGGAAATCCAGCTGTCGAAAATACGCTAAGAGACACAGAAAAAACCAACGCTATTTTAGGGTTGAGTGGCGACATATCGGGTTTTGAATATCAACTAAAATATCAGATAGACACCAAAAAAACTACCATCCAAAGCCTATTTTATATTGCCGATATCAATGATGATTTAAGCGTGCAAATGGGAAAATTTATTGAAAATTGGTAACTTGGCTACGCCTTTAACCCCTTAGCTGTCACTGATCCCTATCACTCCATCAATAATGATGATGAGCTCAACCAAAAACTCGGTATTAACGCTATTGCTATGCGATATAGTATGGAGAATTCCTATTTAGATTTGTATATCAGCGACGACAAAAAACCACGCGATACTGTGCATGGTTACGGCTACAAATCACAAGGCGTCCGCCTAAATTACATCTTAAATGACGAAACTGACTTAACTTTCATCGCCCATAAAAAAGAAACCGTCAAAACAGGCTTTGGCGTAGGTTTTCGCCACATTGCCACCGACAATGTTAAACTCTACGGCGCATTTTTCACCCGTAAAGGCACAACAATCCCTAGCGAACAATCAGAAAATCGCACCAATAACGACAAACGCTACACCAGGGCAATGTTAGGCTGGCACTGGGTCAGCGACAACAACACCAGTATCATTGCCGAAATCAGCCAAGACGACCGCGGCATGAACACCCAAGAATGGCAAACTTACAAAACATTTGGATTAACAACAGGATTAAATTTATCCCTAGTCCGCCCCAACGGCCTACGCCAACGCTATCATTTCTTACGCTTAGGCAAAAAATTCAACACCCACGAACTCAGCCTAAGTCGTCGCACCAGTACCGATAACTCTGCCCTGAATACCCTAAAATGGAAAAATAACATAACCGAAAACCTGCAACTTACCTTATCCCACTCCACTGCCACTGGCACCCCTGCTAGCGAATACAAAGCCTACTTCCCTGACCAAAATCAAACCAGTTTAGTATTGCGTTATAATTTTGATTTTTAAAAAACTCCGTTAAATCTTTATGCAAAGGTCTCCTTGTAAAAAATTGATATTTAAGTTGAATCTATTGCAGATATTGGAATATGCTCAAATTTATTAATGCACTTAATTTAGTTGATTACTTAGTTTTATGTTTTGTTATAAATGAAATACGGTGCTGAGTTGTTGTATAATTAACGCTTTATTATTATAATTTTGGAGAAATATATGAGCGTTTTAGTAACACAACAAGCACCAGACTTTACATCAGCGGCAGTATTGGCAGATGGGTCAATCGTAGATGACTTTACACTTTCAAGTTTAAAGGGTAAGAAAATTATGTTGTTTTTTTATCCGTTGGACTTTACTTTTGTATGTCCTTCTGAGATTTTGGCACATCATCATCGTATGGCAAAGTTTGCTGAAAAAGGTGTTGAGGTTGTGGGTGTTTCTATTGATTCACAATTCACACATAATGCGTGGAGAAATACCGACCCTAAGGACGGTGGTTTAGGCAAGATTGATTTTCCATTGGTGGCTGATGTTAACCACTCTATTATGGAGGCTTATGGTATCATTCATCCAGCAGGCATTGCACTTCGTGCATCGTTTTTGATTGATGAGAATTTTGATGTGCGTCATCAGGTAGTGAATGATTTACCACTTGGGCGTGATGTTGATGAGATGTTACGAATGGTTGATGCACTGGATTTCCACACTACTAACGGTGAAGTTTGCCCAGCAGGTTGGAATAAAGGCGATGAAGGTATGAAAGACACGCCAGCAGGCGTGGCTGAGTATTTAGCCAAGAATGCCGCTAAGTTATAAGATGATAATTAGTGAGTAAAAAAAAGGGGGTGATTTACCCCCTTTTTTTACTTTTATGTTTAAAAAGATAAAGAGGAAATAATGCAGTATAAAAAATTAAGATGCACAATTTGTGATTGGGTTTATGATGAATATTTAGGCTCAGAAAAAGAAGGCATTGCGCCCAAAACCAAATGGGAAGATATACCTGAGGATTGGGTTTGCCCTGATTGTGGCGCTAACAAAGACCAGTTTGACATGGTGGAAATTTAATGTCAAAAGTTCTAATATTGCCAGGTGATGGCATTGGGCAAGAAATTGTCGCCCAAGCACTGAAAGTTATCAATTACTTAAATGACAATCACTCGCTTAATATGGAATTGCTTCACGGTTTAATCGGCGGCACAGCGTTCGATGAAACTGACTCACCTTTGCCACAAGCCACGCTCGATATGGCACAGCAATGTGATTCAATCTTGCTAGGTGCGGTAGGTGGTTACCAATGGGAGAAATTAGAGCGAAATTTACGCCCCGAACGAGGTTTGTTAGGCTTGCGTGCTGAAATGGATCTATTCTCTAACTTGCGTCCTGCGATTTTATATCCGCAACTTGTCAGCGCTTCGACGCTGAAAGAAGAAGTGGTTTCTGGGCTGGATTTGATGATTGTGCGTGAGTTAGTAGCAGGCATTTACTTTGGTCAACCGCGTGGCATTGAAGAACGAAATGGTGAAAAATATGGCTTTAATACAGCAGGTTATTTTGAGTCTGAAATTCGACGCATCGGACATTCAGCATTTAAAATTGCACAAAAGCGTGATGGGCGTGTTTGTTCAGTTGACAAGGCGAATGTGTTAGAAGTGTGTGAATTATGGCGTGAAACCATGATCGAGGTGGCAAAAGATTATCCAGATGTCGAACTTTCGCATATGTATGTGGATAATGCGGCGATGCAATTGGTTAAAGCACCAAAGCAATTTGATGTGATGGTAACCAGTAATTTATTTGGCGATGTGCTTTCTGATTGTGCGGCAATGCTCACAGGCTCAATCGGCATGCTACCAAGTGCCTCCCTCAACAAAGATGGCTTCGGTATGTACGAGCCAATTCATGGCAGCGCACCTGACATTGCAGGCAAAGATTTGGCTAATCCTTTGGCAACCATTCTTTCAGTAGCAATGATGTTGCGTTATTCACTTAATCAAGCAGACTTGGCAGAAAAAATTGAAGCAGCCGTTAACAGTGTTCTAGACCAAGGCTATCGTACCCAAGACATTGCAGCAGAAGGTGATAGTGTTGTCGGCACAAGCAAAATGGGCGATTTAGTGGTAGGAGCGTTAGCATGAATATTGTCGTTTACTCCACCAATACTTGCCCGATTTGCGTCAAAACCAAAGAATTGTTAAACAAATGGAACTTAACTTTTGAGCAAAAAATGATTGATGAAGATCGCGCCCTAATGGCAGAATTTTCCAAGGTAACAAATGGTGCTAGAATGGTGCCACAAATTGTTATCGACAACAAACATATCGGTGGATTTAGCGATTTAACCGAGTTGCATATGGATGGATTTTTTGACTGATAAGTTTCGCTTTTCATTAAAATCTTTGTTGTTGAAATTTTTAAAACAGTCATTTGTTATGTACAAATTTCTGTTTTTCAAATTTCTTATGCCTCAATTTTGATAAAAATCAGAATGTTAAGACATCCCTAAAATTATTCGTCTAAGTTTTCAATTTCGCTAAGCATTTTTCCAATATGTTTACCCATGTTGTTTTTGTAACCGTGCCAGTCATGATAAGCCGTTAATTTTCTATCAGCAATCGGCTTGATTTCATAGTCGGCTAAGTCTTCTTCATAGCCTTTCTTGACTTCGTCACGCACGATGCGTAAATAATTTAAGAAGGGTTTTACAGTGCTTTCTGCATTGCCAGTTGGACCGTGGCCAGGGACATAATAATCTAAGTCTAAATTGATTACATACTCTAATACCTTAATATTGCCATGCATATCGGAGGTGTTATCAAATCGTCCGTGTCTGTGTAGTAAACCATTGTCACCCATAAATAAAGTTTTGCTCTTGACATGTTCAACCATAATATCGGTATTGGTATGTGCTGCCCTAGTAATATTGTGGTGAATTTTAAAAGTCTCACCACCTGCATTAACGATTTGTAAGTGTGTACTAGCCTTAGTTGGATAAGTGGGTTTTGTACCATCAGATGCGCCTTCAGTTAAATCATGCATTAACTTTACCCAACGCTCACCTTCACCAGATTTGGCTTGCTCAATCATATTGGGATGGGCATAGATTTTGACATTTGGGTAACGCGCAACAATCGCCTGATTACCTAACCAGTGGTCACCATGGACATGGGTATTAAAAACGACAACAATAGGCTTGTTGGTAATCTTTTCTGCGGCAGCAAGAACATTACTTCCCACCTCAACTGTGCTACCTGGGTCAACAATAACAGCACCAATGTTACCAACGATAAGTCCAGGGTTGTTCATAAATCCACGATTTTCTGGATTAGGCTCGTCAAGTGGACCATGCATAACATAGACATTATCAGCAATTTTGTCAAATTTATATTTTTCTGAATTCTGTGATAACCAGATAATGGCAATCACTAAAAATATGGCTGTTAATATTAATAGTAGTTTTTTCATTATTTTCTCCTTAAAAGTAAATTGCATTATATTCCCATTTTAAGAGACCTTTGCATAAATCAACAGCGTATTTTATTTTTTGCATATGGAGACCTTTGCATAAATATGAATAATCATCAAAACGCCATCTTTCATCAAATTACAAACTTTTTAAAAACACCCTTAGCCCTGCTAGGAGTGGATTTAAAAAATTTCCAATTTAATAAAATCTGTCATTTTGCTAATCATCCCTATTTATGCAAAGGTCTCTATGTAAACTTTTTAGTATATAATATGTGTAAAAACGAATATGTGAATATATAAATAAACTATGAATGAATTTTTTAATGTGTTGTCCGACGAAACCCGACTCAGGTGTATCACTTTAGTCTGTGAAAACAAAGAATTATGTGTGTGTGAATTAGAGTATGCACTCAAACTTCCTCAGTCAAAAATATCGCGCCATTTAAGTGTTCTTAGATTAAATGGCTTAATCCGTAAACGCCGTTGTGGTAAATGGGTGCTTTATTCTATCCACCCAGATTTAGCAGATTTTCAAAAGAAAATCATCAAATTTGTTACTACTGAAGCAAGAGCACAAGTCTTGTATAAAAGTGACTTGCATAGGTTGAGTGTTATGAAAAATAGACCAAAAATAGGAGAATGTGATGTTTGAAGCGTTTGAGAATTTTGCCAATTGGCTTACTTTTGATATATTGGCAATATCAGCCAGTAGTAGTCTCGGCAAGGTTATGCAGTTCTTTATAATGGATATTGTCAAAATATTTTTTATGTTAATCATCATCATTTATTTTATGGGTTTGTTGCGTTTTCACATTTCACCAGAAAAAGTGCGTGATTATCTGCAAGGCAAATCAAAAACTTTTGCACAATTTATGGCGATTATTTTAGGTGCAATTACCCCCTTTTGCTCTTGTTCTTCTATCCCGCTATTTTTAGGGTTCCTGCGTGCTGGCATTCCATTAAGCATCGTTTTTACTTTTTTAATCGCCAGCCCGATGATTAACGAAATTGCTGTCATTATTCTAGTTGGCGTAGTCGGCTGGAAAGCAACTTTGATGTTTGTGGTTTCAGGTGCAATTATTGCCTTTATTGGTGGCAGAATTATGGAAAGAATGGGCGTGGAAAAACACATTTTTAATTATGATGAAATTAAAAACGCCAAACTGGTTGCAACTTCAAGTATGCAAACCGATAAAAGTTGGGCAGTTATGCACAAATACGCCGTAGTTGAAGCAAAAAAAATATTTGGCGAGCTTTGGAAGTGGGTAATTATAGGAGTGGGTGTTGGTGCATTATTCCATGGTTATTTCCCCCAAGATTGGGCGCAAAGCTTAGGCGGAGATAATCTATTAGCAGTGCCGATGGCAGTTATTGCCGGTGTGCCGCTATATTCTGATGAAGTTGGTATTATTCCACTTGTGGAGGCTATGCTGCTTAAAGGCGTTGCAGTTGGCACGACACTTGCATTTATGATGAGTATTGCCGCTATTTCTTTGCCAGAGTTATTGATTTTAAAGCAAGTGATGCACTGGAAGGCATTGGCTTTATTTACAACGATTGTTGCAGTCTCAATTATGCTAGTTGGACTGTTGTTTAATTTGGTTTTATAACGGATAAAAAAAATGAAAAAAACAATATTACTACTAATGCTATTCAATATTAATGTTTATGCCAGTACTGGACTTAAGATTGAAAAAATTAATGACTATGTTTATGCCTTAGTGGGTGAAACCAAACAAAGAAGTACGCAAAACTTAGGCAACAATTCCACTCATGGGGTGGTTATTACTAAGACAGGGGTGATTGTGATTGATAGTGGTGCAAGCTATTTGGGTGCTAGACAAATTCATCAAGCAATCCAAACTCTAACTGATAAACCAATTACCACTGTTATTAATACTGGTGGACAAGACCATCGCTGGCTTGGGAATGATTATTTTAAAACCTTGGGTGCAAACATTATTGCTTCAGAAAAAACACGCAATGACCAAATAGCGCGCACTGATTATCATCTAAATCGTTTAGGCAATTTAATTGGCGACAGTTTAAAGGGTACTAAACCTGTTTATGCTAATACAACTTTTAAACAAAGAAAAATGCTCAATATTAGTGGTGTGCATTTAGAGTTGTATCATTTCGGCGGTGCACATACGCTGGGTGATATTTTTGTGTGGATGCCACAAGAAAAAATTATGTTTAGTGGTGATATTGTTTTTGTCCAAAGGGCACTTGGCACAGGGCCTGCTAAAAATATCAAAAGTTGGATTAAAGTATTTGAAAAAATGGCAAGTTTCAAACCAAAACACATTATTCCAGGGCATGGACACACGACTAACTTAGTAGAAGCCACTAAAGACACTTATGATTATTTGGTGTTTTTGCGTGATGAAGTGCGAAAAGTAATTGAGGAAGATGGTGATATTATGCAAGCAACTGATATCAATCAAGATGCTTTTAAATATCTAAAAAACTTTGAGGGTATTGCTAGAAAAAATGCACAAAATGCCTTTGTGCAATTAGAGTTTGAAGAATAAATAATAGGAGAGTGAAAATGAAAATATTTCTAAGTGTTATATTGTTGCTAATAAGTCAGTTGACTTTAGCAAATCGTGATTTTTTAGTGGACAGTGATTGGTTAAGCGAGCGCATTGATGATAAAAACCTACGCATTTTAGAGGTACGCTATCACCCACATCGCTACTTTACTATTGGGCATATTCCAGGTGCCATTCAAGTACAGCGTTTTAAAGATTTAGGCGATAACAACAGCAATCCAATTATGCGTTTTCCAAGCAAAAAAGCCTTTGAAAAAACTTTACGCAGTTGGGGGGTAAATAATCATTCTACCGTCGTTTTATATGATGATTCTGGCAGTGCACTTGCATCAAGGGTATATTTTCTATTGGAATTATACGGCTTTAATATGCATCAAGTTAAAATCTTAAATGGTGGTACACAAGCGTGGAATTCATTTGAGGATATGACCACAGAAACCACAAAAGTTACTCAGGGCAATGTAGTGCTAAAAGATGCCAATACCAACTTATTTATTGAATGGCAAGATATTTATTCTGATGTCGTCTCAGAACGCAATAAAGATATTGTTTTACTTGATGCAAGACCACATAAGATGTACACAGGTGAGGTCATTAAGCATTCTATCCTAGCAGGACATATTCCAGGTGCGATTAATATTGTTAGCATGAAAGGTATTAGCTCTCAAGAATGGATAGATGAAAAACAACTCACACAATTATATGCCTCCATTAACAAAAATAAGACCGTTTATCTTTATTGCCATGATGGATTTAGAATGAGTTTGGGGTATTTACAATTAAAAAGTTTGGGATATAAAAATATTAAACTGTATAACGGTGGTTGGTCGCATTGGGGCAACCGTTTAACTTTACCAACAGTAGAAGGCGACAAACCTTATGCTGGAGATTACGAATTATAAAATAGGAGAAAAAAATGATAGAAGTTAAAATATTAGGCACAGGTTGTGCGAATTGCAAGGCAACTCAAAAATTGGTTGAAAAAGTTTGTAGTGATAACGCTATTCCAATTAATTTAGAGAAAATTGAAGACACCGTCCAGATTATGTCTTATGGCATTATGTCCACACCAGGTGTAGTGGTTGATGGCAAAATCGCACACACAGGCGGTATTCCAGATGCAAAAACCGTTTTGTCTTGGTTTAAATCACAATGTTGTCCAACTGATGATAAATGTTGTTAAGAAATAATTAGAGACCTTTGCATAAATATGAATAATCATCAAAACGCCATCTTTCATCAAATTACAAACTTTTTAAAAACACCCTTAGCCCTGCTAGGAGTGGATTTAAAAAATTTCCAATTTAATAAAATCTGTCATTTTGCTAATCATCCCTATTTATGCAAAGGTCTCCTAATATAGGTTGTTTAATAAATGTGATGTCTCTGTTAATAACATTGTTTGTTTTTTATTTTACTCGCCTAACCGTTTGAGTTAACCGGAACAGCGTATAGAAAAGCCAGATTAGACGACTTGTTAGAGCTGCCATATATCAATGAAAATCCTTTAGGCAGCACCGACCCGAAGGATTTCTTGTTGTGCATGCACATATTTTTTCTTGGGTATTTTTAATAACAAAATCTTTAATTGCTTGTGATGAAGATTCAATTTTAGAAACACCAAAACAGTAACAAATTAATGCATTGGGATTAGTTTCTTTTATTCCTACTTCTGTGCGTAGTGATGATTTATTAATTGTCGAGTCATCTTCACCAAAATATACCACCTCACATTCTGGGTCATTACAAAAATAATAACCTTGTTGTTTGTTATTCCAGTTCCAAGGCTCATTAATATGATGAATAATCGTTGTTGATGACACACCACTGTATGATTTTCCGTTAACAGGGCACTTATACTTTTTAGGATGTGCCTGAGGTTTATTTGATGAAGGGCAACAGTTTGTCATGGTTTATCTCCTAATGGTCTAACGCTTGAATTCAGTTGACACATTAGCGGTCGGCTGGAATGGTTTGCCAGATGTTTTTATAAAGTTTTTCATTTAATCATACACTGTTCAATGATATTCAAAAGAAAAATATCATTTTAGCGTAAAACAAAACTCTGATCCTAATTGTAATTGTTCAAAGTAAGGACTTATATGCACACATCAAAAAAACCGATTGGATTTTGGTCAGCTGTTTCAATCGGAATTATTATTTTGTTTGTATTAGAGACCTTTGCATAAATATGAATAATCATCAAAACGCCATCTTTCATCAAATTACAAACTTTTTAAAAACACCCTTAGCCCTGCTAGGAGTGGATTTAAAAAATTTCCAATTTAATAAAATCTGTCATTTTGCTAATCATCCCTATTTATGCAAAGGTCTCTTAATAAAATAATGGGTATAGGATACGACTCCCCACTTGGCTAGATACCGTTGCAGGAAAATTAGGGTCGGTAGAGAGTAATTTTTGCACACAACGAGGGAGGGGACAACTCCCTGTCATTTTGGTGATTATTCATAATTATGTAAAGGTTTCATACTGCTTAATGGCATAATATGCATATGCGAAAAAAACCGATATTAAGCAATGTCCAAGATATTGCCACAACTAAGTTTTTCAATATTCAATCAATGGATGTTGCGTTTTCCAATGGGGAAAAACGCCAATATGAACGCCTAAAGCCAGAGGGAAATGGGGCTGTGTTGGTGATACCAATGCTGGATGATGATACCGTTTTAATGATTTATGAATATTCTGGCGGTACTGATAAATATGAGTTAGCATTGACCAAAGGCAAAATTGATACAGGTGAATCTCCAATTGAAGCTGCTAATAGAGAGTTAATTGAAGAAATTGGCTATGGCGCAAAACAGCTTTCTTTTGTGAAAACCATGACTTTGGCACCAGGTTATCAATCAAACTTTACCCATATTATTTTGGCACAAGATTTATATGAAGACAGTGCGCAGGGTGATGAGCCTGAGCCGTTGGAAGTGGTAAAGCATAAATTATCTGACTTGGAAAACTTGGTTTATAACGAAGATTTAACTGAAGCCAGAACCATTGCAGCACTTTATATGGCAAAGGAAATTATTAAAAATCAGTGATTGATATTCCACCAACATTTATCCTGCAATCGCCAAACACCCCTTTCCCCGATGTCTCTTTGGCGTTAGACGAGCCGAATGGGCTGATTGCCATTGGCGGTGATTTGTCGCCTGAGCGGTTGATTAGGGCTTATCAACAGGGCATTTTCCCATGGTATAGCGAAAACGATCCTGTACTTTGGTATAGTCCAAATCCACGAATGGTGATTACGCCCGACAAATTACACATCTCCAAAAGTTTAGCGAAAACGCTAAAATCCAAGCAATTTAAGGTCAAAATTGACACCCATTTTGACAGCGTTATTCACCATTGCAGAAGCGTCGTGCGTAAAGCACAAAACAGCACTTGGATTGATGAAAATATGGTGCGTGCTTATACCCAGTTGCACAAGCAAGGCGTGGTGAAATCGGTGGAAGTGTATCAAAACTCCGAGTTAGTTGGCGGGTTGTATGGCGTGAGTATGGGCAAAGTATTTTTTGGTGAATCAATGTTTTCTTTGGTGAGTAATGCGTCCAAAATTGCCTTCGTGCATTTAGTGCAAAAGTTGGGCTACGAACTGATCGATTGTCAAGTGGAAAGTACGCATTTAAAAAGTTTGGGTGCATTCAATATCAAACGAGATGTGTTCATTCAACAATTACAACAATTACTGTTAAAATAGCACTAAACTATTAAAAAGGACTGTTATGAAAAACTTTATTAAATTAACCACATTGACTTTTTTCATTCTCAATATTTCTGCTTGTGGCAGAACGGGTGAATTAGAAAAAGTTAAACTTTCATCAATTACACCCACTGTAACGCATAGCATATAAAAAGCCCTTGGGATTTTCTTATCACAATCAAATATTACACGCCGAATCAGTTGCCATCACAGATTTAATGGCAACTTACGGCTCGCCACTCTATGTCTATTCTCGTACAGACATTGAAGACAACTGGCGTCAATTTGACCAAGCTTTTGGCACACACCCGCATTTGGTTTGCTATGCAGTCAAGGCAAATTCTAATTTAGCCGTCTTAAATGTGCTGGCAAAATGCGGTGCTGGGTTTGACATCGTTTCTGTGGGTGAATTAGAACGGGTTTTAGCCGCAGGGGGCAACGCCAATAAATGCGTCTTCTCCGGTGTGGCAAAAACCGTTATCGAAATTGAACGCGCATTAGAAGTAGGCGTGCGTTGTTTCAATGTAGAATCCGCATCCGAATTACAACGCATTGAAACCGTTGCAAAATCTGTCAATAAAAAAGCACCAATTTCTATTCGTGTTAATCCCAATGTTGACGCCAAAACCCACCCGTATATTTCCACAGGTTTGAAAGAAAATAAATTCGGCATTGATATTGACGAAGCCATTGATTTATACAAAAAAGCACAAAATTCTGAGTTTTTGGATATTCAAGGTCTAGATTGCCATATTGGCTCACAAATCACTGATGTTTCACCATTTTTAGACGCACTCGACAAAGTTTTAGCCTTAGTTGAGCAATTAAACGACCAAGGCATTCATATCCACCACTTAGACTTAGGCGGCGGTGTCGGCATCGATTACGAAGGTGAGGAAACCATTGATATTCAAGCCTATGTTGACGCCATTATCAGCCAAGTAGGAAAAACCGAAATAATTTTAGAACCTGGCAGAGCCATCGTTGGCAACGCAGGCATATTTATCACCAAAGTTGAGTTTTTAAAGCAAAATTCCGACCACGAATTTGCCATCGTTGACGGTGCTATGAATGATTTACTCCGCCCCAGTTTTTACAACGCCTATCACAATGTCTTGCCTATTAACCAAAACCCCACTGGCATCACAGCCCAATGGGATATAGTCGGCCCCATCTGTGAAACGGGTGATTTCCTTGCTAAGAATAGAGATTTGTCATTATCTGAAGGCGATTATTTAGCCGTGATGTCAGCAGGTGCTTACGGTTTTACCATGAGTTCCAACTATAACTCCCGCCCTAGGGTAGCAGAAGTCATGGTGTCAGACACCAAACATCAATGTATTAGAAAACGCGAAACCATACAAGATTTATTTGCTCAGGAGAAATTGTATGGATATTAAAAAAATGACTTTAAAACAACTCAAACAGAAATATAACGCATTAATAGGTAGTAAGAACTACAATGAGATAATTGAGGTTTGCACGCAGATTATTCAGTTAGATCCAAATAATGCCGAGGATTTTTACAATCGTGGCACTGCTTATGCTAATTTAAAACAATCTGAAAAAGCCATCCAAGATTACAACAAGGTTATTGAATTAGAGCCAAATAATGCCGAGGCTTTTAACAATCGTGGCAGTGCTTATACTGATTTAAAACAATTTGGAAAAGCCATCCAAGATTACAACAAGGCTATTGAATCAAACTCAAAGTATGCCAAGGCTTTTTACAATCGTGGCGTTACTTATGCTAATTTAAAACAATTTGGAAAAGCCATCCAAGATTACAACAAGGCTATTGAATTAGAGCCAAATGATGCCAAGGCTTTTAACAATCGTGGCAGTGCTTATACTGATTTAAAACAATTTGGAAAAGCCATCCAAGATTACAACAAGGCTATTGAATCAAACTCAAAGTATGCCAAGGCTTTTTACAATCGTGGCATTGCTTACGGAGCATTAGGGGAAGAGGAAGAAGCAATTCAAGACTTTAAAGAAGCACAGAAATTAGACCCCAGTATTATTGCCAAAGAACAAATCAAAGCGTTGGAAAAAGAGTTTGAAGAAAAAATTCAACAAACTCAAGATAGCAATGAAGAGGTGCAAGGGTTCCAAACGATTTTAGAGGATTTAAAAGAAGAACATCAAACAGAAGAAGGCGACTGGTTTAAATGGAGTAAAGGGGCGGTTGGTATAACTTTAGGGTTAATTGTGTTGGCACTGGTTTTGGTTTCTTGTGGTTTTTTAGAAAGTGGCGACACTTATATTGTTTATATTTTTTCTTCTATTGTAACTTTTACCATTATTCGCCAATATACCAACGCCAAGGCTTTGCGTATTGAAGCCAGCAACCGTGTGGCAATGGCAAAAATGTTTGAACGAGTGAAACACGAAAATAATGATTACCAAACAGAATTTTTACCTAAACTTGTTGATACTATCGTGTATTCTACAACCAAAGAAAAAAATAACGCTGATGGACTGGTAGAAAAAATAATAAATGGATTAACAAAACTTAAAAAATGACAAAACTAACTAACAATCAAAAAAAATTCTTACGCGCTCGTGGACATGTACTTAAACCTATTGTGATGGTTGGACAACATGGCTTAAGTGAGTCGGTATTGGCAGAATTGGAATCAACAATGACCAAGCATGAGTTGTTAAAAATAAAAATTCGTGCAGAGGATAGGGACGATAGGCAAAAAATGATTGATGAGGTGATTAATGTTACTAAAGCACATTTGATACAGGTGATTGGTAGCGTGATGGTGATTTATCGGGCGTTTGAGGAAGAGCCGCAAATTATTCTCCCTAGAAAATAATATTCAATGACGGTAAAAATTGCCATTAGTGCTGTTGAAACTTCGGGCGATTTAATTGGTGCTAAATTAGTGGCAGCGTTAAAAGCACAAGATATTGATATTCAAATAATGGGGCTGTCTGGCGATAAGATGATTGCCGCAGGCTGTGTGCAGTTGTGGGATCAGAAGCGGGTGAATGTGATGGGCTTTAGCGAGGTGTTGAAAAAATTGCCTGCGTTGTTGTGGCTTAGAAGAACTGTTATTGGTTATTTTTCTACCAACAAACCCGATGTTTTTATTGGTGTGGATGGACCTGATTTTAATTTTATGATTGAAAAAAGGTTGAAGCAGCAGGGTATTAAAACCGTGCATTTTATCTCGCCATCAGTGTGGGCTTGGCGACAATCAAGAATCAAGAAAATCAAAAAATCAACCGACTTGGTGTTGTGCCTGTTTCCATTTGAAGTAGAATTTTATCAAAAACATAAGCAACGAGCGGTGTTTGTTGGACATCCATTGGCGGAAACTTTACAGCCTAGAGTCAATTACCAAGCCACAAAAACCATCTTATTAATGCCTGGTTCTCGTGCGAGCGAAATTACCAGATTATTGCCTGAAATGTTAACAGCAGCAGCGATGATGGCGGTGCAAGACCCACAGTTAAAATTTCACTTAGCATTGGCAAATGATGAACTGCTTGGATGGGCGAAGCCACTTGCCACAAAAGCAAATGTGAGTATTTCTATAGGGGATGCACACCAGTGGATGTCACAAGTAGATTTGGTGTTGGTGGCTAGTGGCACAGCGGCTTTGGAGTTGGCGTTATTAGGTGTGCCGATGGTGGTGGTGTATAAATTATCGGCATTTAGTTATCTTATTGCCTCCAGATTGGTCAAAATTAAGTGGGTGAGTTTGCCCAATATTATTGCCAATAAACCCTTGGTACCGGAACTTATTCAAGATGCGGCAAACGGAGAAAATATTGCCAAACACGCTATGGAAATTTTAACTAGCGATGTAACAACATTAACGCAAGCGTTTAAGGAAATCCATCAACAACTGAATTTAAATGCCAGTGAAGAATCAGCACGACTTATTAGTGAATTTATTTATGAGAGACCTTTGCATAAATATGAATAATCATCAAAACGCCATCTTTCATCAAATTACAAACTTTTTAAAAACACCCTTAGCCCTGCTAGGAGTGGATTTAAAAAATTTCCAATTTAATAAAATCTGTCATTTTGCTAATCATCCCTATTTATGCAAAGGTCTCTATGAGTAAAATAAATGCTATTGTTGCTTTGGCGTTAGATGAGGATATTGGTACGGGCGATGTGTCTGCTAGTTTGCTTGATGACAAAATAGTATCGGCACAAATTATTGCCAGAGAATCGGCTGTGATTTGTGGGACTCAATATGCACAAATGGCGTTTTTATTATTAGATGAGTCTATTCAAATTGCATGGCAATTGGGCGATGGCGACAACATTCAGGCGGGGCAAGTTTTAGCCATTTTGTCGGGGTCGTCTAGGGCAATCATTAGTGCTGAGCGGGTAGCACTCAATTTCTTGCAAACTTTGAGTGCGGTGGCAACGCAAACGCAGTATTTGGTGAATAAAATTGCACATACCAACGCCCAACTATTAGACACTCGAAAAACCCTTCCTGGATTACGATTGGCACAAAAACAGGCGGTGCAATGTGGTGGTGGTGTCAATCACCGAATGGGATTATATGATTGCGTAATGCTAAAAGAAAACCATATTATTGCTGCTGGCTCAATCACACAAGCGGTGCAATCCGCAGGCAGAAAATACCCAGATTTACCCTTGATTGTTGAGGTAGAAACCCTACCCCAACTCACTGAAATACTAGATTTAATAAATATTGATAATTGTAAGAGGTTGAACCTCTTACATGTGCCTATTGATAGAGTGTTGTGTGATAATTTTTCAATGGCTGATTTGATGCGGGCTGTTAAGTTGGTGAACCATAATGTGCCGTTAGAGGCTTCTGGTAATATTAATGAAAGCACGATTGTCGCAGTGGCTGAAACGGGGATTGATTATATTTCTACTGGCAGTATCACCAAAAATATTCAAGCAATAGATTTATCACTTAGATTTATTTAAGCCAAAGGCAAAGAAAGTTGGTGACAGCAAACTCTCCTGAGCATTGTACCTGAGTGGTTCGCCATTCTCATCCACCACAGACCCTCCTGCATTTTGTAAAATACACCCACCTGCTGCGGTATCCCACTCAGAACAAGGCCCAAATCTTGGGTAATAATCATAATTACCTTGTGCAATTTCACAAAACTTTAAGGCACTGCCTAAATGATTTAATCGATATTCGCCCAATTTTGCAAGGTGTGTCTGTAATTTTGGATTGTGCAATGAATGATGCCCAATAATGATGCGTAATGTTTGCTTGGCGGCAGATGCCTTGATGCGTTTGTGATTGCCATTATGATATTGATGAGATTGCCCGTCAAAACCATAATAATGAGTGCGGGAAATTGGTGCATAAACCAATCCAAAAATCGCTGTATGGTTTTTAATGTATGCAATACAAATACAGAATTCACCCGTCTGTTCAATAAAATCTTTTGTACCATCTAAGGGGTCTATTAACCAATATTCATCCCATTTTGAACGCTCTTTAAAGGTAATTTTATCGGACTCTTCAGATAAAATTGGCACTGTTGGAGTGAGTTTAGATAAGGCATTAACGATGGATTGGTGGGCGTGTTTGTCGGCAATGGTGAGGGGTGTTTCATCTGCTTTTATCTCAATCTGAATGTCAGTTTTGTAATGCGACAAAATCTCGTCACCAACTTCTGTAGTGAGTGTGATTAATTGTGGCAGAATTTTGTCAAATGTCATACTTGGTGATTAAGTATTTTTCTAATCTATCGCAGTAGAATAAAAAAATACTCAGCAATTTGATGGACTTACCCGAGTTTGAAGCCATAAGGACCAATTAATAATTATAAATTGAGACCTTTGCATAAATAGGGATGATTAGCAAAATGACAGATTTTATTAAATTGGAAATTTTTTAAATCCACTCCTAGCAGGGCTAAGGGTGTTTTTAAGAAGTTTGTAATTTGATGAAAGATGGCGTTTTGATGATTATTCATATTTATGCAAAGGTCTCAAATTAAATTTTACAGGTTTTCTATTATGAAATAAAAGTTTTAAAATGCACTATCCAAAATATGCTAACAAGGAACATAAAGATATTCTCAATGTGTTTTATAAAGCTATGGGATGAAAGGGTGAGCATGAAGGCAAGAAAAGTATACAAAACTCAAGACTTTAATCTTAAAAAAATGATAGTTTTAGAAAAAAGCATGGCTTTTAAAGAATTTTTAAAAAATCTAGAAAATAACTGCACTCTATGAAGAATGAGACCTTTGCATAAATAGGGATGATTAGCAAAATGACAGATTTTATTAAATTGGAAATTTTTTAAATCCACTCCTAGCAGGGCTAAGGGTGTTTTTAAAAAGTTTGTAATTTGATGAAAGATGGCGTTTTGATGATTATTCATATTTATGCAAAGGTCTCGAATAAAACTACTTTTATTAAGCCCCTTTCCCCGCCTAAAAAAGTTTAAAAAATTTATTTTTCTTGGGGGGCATAAATAATACACCCCCAAATCTATGTATAATAACCCAATTATAACAAAAATGAGCGCCCCCATGCCAGGACAAACAAAATACTTCATCAGCAACACCAACGGCTTCTTCGTCAACTGGTATTCCGATATCACCGGAGTTGAATCTCACGGACAAGCATTAAAAGTATCTGGCAATAGTGGAGACGATGCCGTCTATGTAGGACAAGGCACCAAAGTCGATGCAACAGGGCTTACTTCAACAGGTGGCAATGATTCAATTTATTTAACCGGCACTTTTAACAACTACGAACAAACACTAGATGGCAATACCTACACCTTCAAAAGAACGGTTACTATTAACGATACTGAATACCAAGAAGAAGTCTCCTTCACAGCCTCTAATGGCGACAAGGTTTATTTTGCAAATGGTTTTTTTAAGATTGATATAGCAGGCAATGATGGGCTATCAAATGCAGGCGTTTTTCAGAAAATTAAATCCACTGATATTGACTCCAGTTCAAGCACACCCACCGACCCTTTAACCAGTCAACCCGCCATTGACAAAGGTGGTGCTACTAAAGTATTTATTTCTGATAACAACGGTGAGCACATTACCCCTGGTGTCAAAGGCTCAGTATTTAAGATATCTGGCAATAGTGGCAATGACACAGTCTATGTTGCCCAAGGCACCAAAGTTGATGCAACAGGACTCACCTCAACAGGTGGTAACGATGTTGTTTATTTAACCGGCACTTTTAACAACTACGAACAAACACTAGATGGCATTACCTACACCTTCAAAAGAACTGTTAATATTAACAGTACTGATTACCAAGAAGAAGTCTCCTTCACAGCCTCTAATGGCGATAGGGTTTATTTTGCAAATGGTTTTGTTAAGATTGATATAACAGGCGATGATGGGCTATCAGAAGCAGGTGTTTTTAAGAGAATTATATCCACTGATATTGACGGTAGTGAGTCAACTCCAGGTTTAGAGATTGGTTTAAGTATTACTGATGATTTAGCAGAAACAAGCATCATTAACAAGGCAAAGGTAGGCACAGATATTACCTATACTTTTACTTTTAAAGATGATGTTACTGGTTTTGATAAAACTGATATTGAAGTGACAGGTGGAACAAAAGGTGCTTTCAGTGGCAGTGGTAGTGTTTATTCGTTAGTAGTCAGAGTGACAGATAACTCAACAACTGACTTATTTATTGGTGTGGCAAAAGATGCGGCAATTGGAGGAGGTGTTGGCACAGAATACGCTAGTAATAGTCATAAAGTTGATACCGTTGTACCCAGCAAACCCATAAGTTTAGATTTAGCCACAGAGGACGATTCAGGCACAAGTAATAGTGACAACCTAACTAATAAAACCTCAAACCTCACCATCACAGGCAGTGCAGAAGTCGGTGCTACTATAAGATTATACAATGGTACCAACACAACAGCCATAGGCTCTGAAATAGTAAAGGCTAATGGCACATTCTCTATTGATATCAGTTTAACCCAAAGCACAACCCCACACAGCATTACCGCAAGAGCAACAGATGTTGCGGGTAATGAAAGTTTGGTTTCTGATGCTTTGGCGATTACTGTGGATACTACTACTGCTACTCTCACCGCACAAGCAATGAGCGTTATCTTGGGTGAAGACTCTAACCTAGTAATTGACTTTAGTGAAAACATCAAAGCCGGCACAGGCAATATTGTCATTCATAAAGCCAGCGACAATACCATTGTAGAAACCATTGCTATTGACAATAGTAAAATTAGCATTGCTAACGATAAACTTACTATTAATCCTACTGCTGATTTAACTGAAGGCACTTATTACATCAAAATGGCATCTGGCGTAATCACCGATATGGCAGGCAATGCCTTTGCAGGTATCACTAATTTAGGTGCTGACACCACTTGGGCATTTGCAACCAAAGCACTTTTTACCACAATCGCTTGGATAGGTGCCGATGATAACTACATTAATGATAGTGAAAAAGACGCAACCGCACTCTCAGGCACAGTAGCGGGAGCAGGTACCTTATCTATTACTAAGATTGAGTTTTTTGAAGGTAGTAATACAGTAGGCACAGCAATAACTTCAGGATTACCAGCTGTTGCAGCTGACGGCACTTGGGCACTCGCACATTCTGCTATGCCATCTGAATTAGCCGATGGAAAAACCTACACGGCTGTAGTAACGCTTAGTGATGGCACCAATTCAACAACTATCACTAGCACAGCAGTAACTTATGACACCATTAACCCAACCCCAATCACGACCAATCCATGGACTTTAAGCGATACTCCAGCGGGACAATCTGCTTTTAAGACAGGCGATGTTATCAGCCTAACACTGACAATGAGCGAGACCTTGAAACTTAACAACACCACAGACTCTAAAGTGGTCATTGCAGGCAAAGACTTTGTTTTGGATAAAACTGCCTCTACAACTGCAGGTGATAAGAAACTGGTGTTTAAATATAGTGTTCAAGCTGGGGATAACATTGCCGCTACAGACTTTGATATTGACAATCCAACAAGCGATATTACGCTAAATAATATAACAGATGTCGCAGGTAATGCACCAGTATTTACCGCTGATAGAGTAGTGTTGACCAAGACTAAGCTTGAGTATATTGAAAAAACAGGTTCGGGCAATAATCCTTTTAATGGCATTGATGTGGGGCGTTTTTCCGCACCAGTCCTAGCCGATATTGACGGCGATGGCGACCTAGATTTGGTGGTGGGTGAGAATGATGGCACCCTTAAATACTATCAAAATACAGGCACTACTTCTAACCCTGCTTATGAAGTAAAAACTGGAGATAGCAATCCTTTTAATGGCATTGATGTGGGAAATGCTGCCTCACCAACCCTAGCCGATATTGACGGCGATGGCGACCTAGATTTGGTGGTGGGTGAGGATGATGGCACCCTTAAATACTATCAAAATACAGGCACTACTTCTAACCCTGCTTATGAAGTAAAAACTGGAGGTGGCAATCCTTTTAATGGCATTGATGTGGGAAATGCTGCCTCACCAATCCTAGTCGATATTGACGGCGATGGCGACCTAGATTTGGTGATGGGTGGGGTTTATGGCATCCTTGAATACTATCAAAATACAGGCACTACTTCTAACCCTGCTTATGAAGCAAAAACTGGAGGCAATAATCCTTTTAATGGCATTAATGTGGGAAATGTTGCCTCACCAACCCTAGCCGATATTGACGGCGATGGCGACCTAGATTTGGTGGTGGGTGAGAGTAATGGCACACTTAAATACTATCAAAATACAGGCACTACTTCTAACCCTGCTTATGGAGCAAAAACTGGAGATAGTAATCCTTTTAATGGCATTGATGTGGGGCATTCTTCCTCACCAACCCTAGCCGATATTGACGGCGATGGCGACCTAGATTTGGTGGTGGGTGAGGAGAATGGCAACCTTAAATATTACTACAATCAACAACCTTCTTCTGTAGATGGACAAGCCCCAACTCTAACAACACAAGCTTCGGCCGAATTGGGTGAAACCTCAGACCTGATACTTGATTTTAATGAAGACATTCAAGCAGGTAGTACAGGTAGTATTGTTATTAAAGGTAGTGATGATGGAGTAATAGCAACCATTAATATTACTGAGACAACTAAATTCAGCATTGCTGGCGATAAACTCACCATTGATGTGTCAGCATTAGGTTTAACTGATAATAAATTAACCCAAGGCAGTAGTTACTATATCACCATGGATGCAGGCACAGTAACTGACATAGCGGGTAACGATGCCGCTGCCATTACTAAAGATACTAACCAATGGGCATTTGAAATCATCGTCCTTACTACCGACATTGTTTGGGCAGGTGCCGATGATAATTACATTAATAATAACGAGAAAGATGCAACCACACTCTCAGGCAAAGTAACTGGAATAGGTACTTTAACGATTACCAAAATTGAGTTTTTTGAAGGTAGTAATACAGTAGGCACAGCAATAACTTCAGGATTACCAGCTGTTGCAGCTGACGGCACTTGGGCACTCGCACATTCTGCTATGCCATCTGAATTAGCCGATGGAAAAACCTACACGGCTGTAGTAACGCTTAGTGATGGCACCAATTCAGCAATTAGCACTAGCACAGCAGTAACTTATGACATCATTAACCCAACCCCAATCACGACCAATCCATGGACTTTAAGCGATATTCCAGCGGGACAATCTGCTTTTAAGACAGGCGATGTTATCAGCCTAACACTGACAATGAGTGAGACCTTGAAACTTAATAACACCACAGGCTCTAAAGTGGTCATTGCAGGCAAAGACTTTGTTTTGGATAAAACCGCCTCTACAACTGCAGGTGATAAGAAACTGGTGTTTAAATATAGTGTTCAAGCTGGAGATAGCATTGCCGCTACAGACTTTGATATTGACAATCCAACAAGCGATATTACGCTAAATAATATAACAGATGTCGCAGGTAATGCACCAGTATTTACCGCTGATAGAGTAGTGTTGACTAAGCTTGAGTATATTGAAAAAACAGGTTTGGGCAATAATCCTTTTGAGGGTATTGATGTGGGGGATATTTCTGCACCAACCCTAGCCGATATTGACGGCGATGGCGACCTAGATTTGGTGGTGGGTGAGAGTGCTGGCACCCTTAAATACTATCAAAATACAGGCACTACTTCTAACCCTGCTTATGAAGCAAAAACTGGAGATGACAATCCTTTTAATAGCATTAATGTGGGGATTTATTCCGGACCAACCCTAGCCGATATTGACGGCGATGGCGACCTAGATTTGGTGGTGGGTGAGAGTGCTGGCACCCTTAAATACTATCAAAATACAGGCACTACTTCTAACCCTGCTTATGAAGTAAAAACTGGAGGTAGCAATCCTTTTAATAGCATTGATGTGGGGGATTATTCCAAACCAACCCTAGCCGATATTGACGGCGATGGCGACCTAGATTTGGTGGTGGGTGAGAGTAATGGCACCCTTAAATACTATCAAAATACAGGCACTACTTCTAGCCCTGCTTATGAAGCAAAAACTGGAGGCAATAATCCTTTTAATGGCATTGATGTGGGGGATTTTGCTACGCCAACCCTAGCCGATATTGACGGCGATGGCGACCTAGATTTGGTGGTGGGTGAGAATAATGGCACCCTTAAATACTATCAAAACACAGGCACTACTTCTAACCCTGCTTATGAAGCAAAAACTGGAGATGACAATCCTTTTAATGGCATTGATGTGGGGGATTATTCCAAACCAACCCTAGCCGATATTGATGGCGATGGCGACCTAGATTTGGTGACAGGTGAGAATAATGGCACCCTTAAATACTACTACAATCAACAACCTGCTTCTGTAGATGGACAAGCCCCAACTCCAACGGCTACTAACTCATGGACTCTAAGCAATATTCCAGCAGGACAATCTGCTTTTAAGACAGGCGATGTTATCAGCCTAACTTTGACAATGAGTGAGACCTTGAAACTTAATAAGACCACAGGCTCTAAAGTGGTCATTGCAGGCAAAGACTTTGTTTTGGATGAAACTGCCTCTACAACTGCAGGTGATAAGAAATTGGTGTTTAAATATAGCGTTCAAGCTGGAGATAGCATTGCCACTACAGACTTTGATATTGACAATCCAACAAGCGATGTTACGCTAAATAATATAACAGATGTCGCAGGTAATGCACCAGTATTTACCGCTGATAGAGTGGTGTTGACCAAGACTAAGCTTGAGTATATTGAAAAAACAGGTTTGGGCAATAATCCTTTTGAGGGTATTGATGTGGGGAATTATTCCGCACCAACCTTGGCTGATATTGACGGCGATGGCGACCTGGATTTGGTGGTGGGTGAAGCTAATGGCGCTCTTAAATACTATCAAAATACAGGTACTACTTCTAACCCTGCTTATGAAGCAAAAACTGGAGATAGCAATCCTTTTAATAGCATTGATGTGGGGAAATTTTCCGCACCAACCCTAGCCGATATTGACGGTGATGGCGACCTGGATTTGGTAGTGGGTGAGGTTAATGGCGCCCTTAAATACTATCAAAATACAGGCACTACTTCTAACCCTGCTTATGAAGCAAAAACTGGAGGTGATAATCCTTTTGATGGCATTGATGTGGGATATTCTGCCAAACCAGCCCTAGCCGATATTGACGGCGATGGCGACCTAGATTTGGTGGTGGGTGAGGGTAATGGCACCCTTAAATACTATCAAAATACAGGCACTACTTCTAGCCCTGCTTATGAAGTAAAAACTGGAGATAGTAATCCTTTTAATGGCATTGGTGTGGGGTATTATCCCACACTAACCTTGGCTGATATTGATGGTGATGGCGACCTAGATTTGGTGGTGGGTGAGACTGATGGCACCCTTAAATATTATCAAAATACAGGCACTACTTCTAACCCTGCTTATGAAGTAAAAACTGGAGGTGATAATCCTTTTGATGGCATTGATGTGGGGCTTAATTCCGCACCAGTCCTAGCTGATATTGATGGTGATGGCGACCTAGATTTGGTGACAGGTGAGAATAATGGCACCCTTAAATACTACTACAATCAACAACCTTCTTCTGTAGATGGACAAGTTCCAACCTTTACAGAAAAAACCAGCGATACCAATGTCTTAGGCGAGCCTTCAAATCTAGTAATTGAGTTTTCTGAAAACATCAAAACAAATGGTGGCATTGTTGAAATCTGGAATAGCGCAGAAAAAGTTGCAACTATTAGCATTACTAATGCTAATATTAGCGACACAACACTCACTCTTAACCCAAGTAGTTTAACTTCAGGTGTTTATTACATCAAAATGGCATCAGGCGTTATAACTGACACCTCGGGTAATGACTTTGCAGGTATTGATAATACCTCAGGTAAAACTTGGGCATTTGCATATAATTTTTATATCGGCACCGATAACGCCGATACTATAACGGGTAGTGCAGGTGACGATACTATAAATGGTGGTGCAGGCAACGACACTATAAATGGCGGTGCAGGCAGTGATATTTTTGTTTATGCAAGTACAGATAATGGCGAAGACACCATAACTGGCTTCATATTTGGTGCTGGTGGCGATAAATTAGATTTAAAAGATTTTATTACTGCTAGTGGTAACCAAGCGACACTTTTTGCTAATATTGATAAATATATTACAGTGTCAGATACTGGCACTGCAGGTAGTGCCAAACTAACGATTGATGCTGATGGCACGGTTACAGATGATGTTGCTGATTTGGTTATCAATCTACAAGGGGTTTCTGGTATTGGTGGCTCCCCTACTCCTGACACAGTTGCATTAGGGCACTTTATAACTGATAATCTTATTCTTGTATAAAGAGACCTTTGCATAAATATGAATAATCATCAAAACGCCATCTTTCATCAAATTACAAACTTTTTAAAAACACCCTTAGCCCTGCTAGGAGTGGATTTAAAAAATTTCCAATTTAATAAAATCTGTCATTTTGCTAATCATCCCTATTTATGCAAAGGTCTCATAAAGTAAGACACCTATAAAAACAAAAACCCGCCTTATTAAAGCGGGTTTTTTTTATGGAAAAATATCAACCAAAAACTTAGAGGAATAAGTAAATATGTATAATAATAATCAGTTATAACAGCCAAAGGACAACCCCATGCCAGGACAAACAAAATACTTCATCAGCAACACCAACGGCTTCTTTGTCAACTGATATTACTACTTTATCTGACTTTACAGCGTCTAATTTGATTTTGTCATAATCTTGTAAATCAAAGTTATTTAAAATACCGACTTTTTAGTCGGTATTTTTTTTTGCTTGTTGAAAACCTGCCCCATTTTCCCATTTTATTTTTAAATAAAGTTAATGGGAACAGGCTCTTGGTATCTTTAAAGCCTATTTTTATTATAGTGGCTGCTCTAATTTTGTGTTTTATGCTGTTTTTAATGTCTAAGTTACGCCCTATCTTTAGGATTAACCTCAATATTGCTAATCATAAACAAGATTCATTTCTATTTGACTAAGTATCTTTGACCATAGGGTTAAAAGTCAGTATTTTTTAATATTTTTGCTTTGAGACTTTGAATAATAGGTTTTATCTATTTTTTTTGACATAATGAGACCTTTGCATAAATATGAATAATCATCAAAACGCCATCTTTCATCAAATTACAAACTTTTTAAAAACACCCTTAGCCCTGCTAGGAGTGGATTTAAAAAATTTCCAATTTAATAAAATCTGTCATTTTGCTAATCATCCCTATTTATGCAAAGGTCTCATAATTATAAAATTTATTTAACAACAATATTAACCAATTTATTTGGCACAATAATCACTTTGACAATATCCTTGCCTTCGGTGAATTTAGTAATATTTTCATGAGTTAAAGCTTGGGTTTCAATGGCTGTTTTGTCTAAGGTAGCATCAAGCATGAGTTTGGCGCGGAGTTTGCCGTTGACTTGAACGATGATTTGTATTTCATCTTGAACGAGAGCAGATTCATCAGTGATTGGCCAAGGTTCATTGATGATGGCTTTTGTGTTGCCTAATTCTTGCCATAAGTAATGGCAGATATGTGGGGCGATTGGGCTTAGGGTTTTAAGCAAGATGGTAAGGGATTCCTGACGCACTGCCATTGAAACTGTGTCGGTATCGGTGAATTTTAATAGGCTGTTGCTAAGTTCCATTAATGCGGCGATAACAGTGTTAAAAAGATGTCTTCTATCCATATCGTCGGTGATTTTTTTGAGCGTTTGGTGGGTTTTATGGCGCATTTCTTGCTGGGCTTTGTTTAGCGTGCTTAGCGTGCCGATTGGGTTGTTTTTTTGGTCTTTTAAAAAACTATCAATAAGGCGATAAACTTTATTGATAAAGCGATGTGCCCCTTCTAAGCCAGAGTCGCTCCATTCCAAATCTTGAGTTGGCGGTGCTGCAAATAGAATGAATAAACGCACAGTGTCGGCGCCGTATTTTTGAATCATTTCTTGTGGGTCAACGGTATTGCCTTTGGATTTGCTCATTTTAGCACCGTCTTTTAAAACCATTCCTTGTGTGAGTAAGTTTTTAAAAGGCTCGTCGTTGTTAGTGAGTCCTTCGTCGCGTAAGAGTTTGTTGAAAAATCGGGCATATAATAAGTGCAAAATAGCGTGTTCGATACCGCCAATGTACTGGTCCACACCGCCGTTATCCAGCCAATAATTAGACCGTTCATCGAGCATTGCATTGCTATTGTCTTTACAGGTGTAGCGGGCGAAATACCATGAAGATTCAAAGAAAGTATCAAAGGTATCGGTTTCTCGTTCTGCCGCTGTGCCACAGTTTGGGCAAGGGGTTTGGTAAAATTCAGGCATTTTTTTGATGGGGGAACCGATGCCATCAAAAGCAACTTCCACTGGCAGAATAACAGGCAAATTAGATGCTGGCACGGCAACCGATCCGCAACTTGGGCAGTTGATAATGGGAATGGGGCAGCCCCAATAGCGTTGGCGTGAAACTCCCCAGTCACGCAGGCGATAATTGGTTTTTTTACTGCCCAAATTGTTGTCCTCAAGTTGTTTGGCAATGGCATTAAAGGCGTGGTTAAAATCCAGACCATCAAACTGCCCAGAATTAAACAAAATGCCTTTATTGGTAATGGCTGATTCTTTAATATCACGCTCTTTATCAATCACTTGCCGCATAGCAATATTGTATTTTTTGGCAAATTCATAATCCCGTTCATCGTGTGCTGGCACGCTCATCACTGCCCCTGTGCCATAGCCCATTAGCACGAAGTTGGCAATCCAAATAGAGACTTCTTCACCTGTGATTGGGTGGGTGCATTTCAACCCTGAATCAATGCCTTTTTTGTCCATGGTTTCCATGGCGGCTTCGGTGGTTTCCATGGCTTTGCATTCGTCAATAAAGGTTTGCACTGCTGGGTTGGTTTTTCCTGCTGCAAGTGCAAGGGGATGTTCAGCGGCAATCGCTAAGTAGGTAACGCCCATTAGCGTGTCTGGACGAGTGGTATAAACGGTGAGTGCATCGGTATTTTTTCTGGGAAAGGTAATTTCCAAGCCGACAGATTTGCCAATCCAGTTTTTTTGCATTGTTTTAACCGCATCAGGCCAGCCTTTTAAATCGTCTAATGAAGTGAGTAGTTCATCTGCATAATCGGTGATACGCATAAACCATTGTGAAATTTCTTTTTTCTCAATCAACGCATCAGAACGCCAGCCACGACCATCAATGACTTGCTCATTGGCAAGCACAGTTTGATCTACAGGGTCCCAATTGACGATGGCATTTTTCTTGTAAACCAAGCCTTTTTCAAATAATTTAACGAACAGCCACTGTTCCCAGCGGTAATATTCTGGGTGACAAGTTGCCAATTCGCGCGACCAATCGTAGCCAAAACCTAATTCAGAAAGTTGTTGTCTCATATAGTCGATATTTTCGCCAGTCCATTTTGCAGGCGGCACTTTATTTTTAATGGCAGCATTTTCAGCGGGCAAGCCGAAAGCATCCCAGCCAATCGGTTGTAGGACATTTTTACCTTGCATTTTTTGATAACGGGAAATTACATCGCCAATGCTGTAATTACGCACATGCCCCATATGTAGGCGACCGGATGGGTATGGAAACATACTGAGGCAGTAAAATTTTTCCTTAGAATCATCTTCAACCACTTCAAATGATTTGTTTTCTTGCCAATATTTTTGTGCTTGGGCTTCAATTTCTTGTGCTTTGTATTCTGTGTTCATAGGTTTTATTTATTTTGTGCTGGTATCACATTGTGAAACAGCGGTGTTAAGTTCCAGCGTGCCGACGAGTTCATCGATGCTGTTGAGATGGTTGTCAATTAAGTATTGACTGATACCGTCATTGATTTTTGGACAGACTAACGGGTCGTAAAATAACGCAGTACCCACACCAACGGTGGCTGCACCTGCAATAATGAACTCAATTGCATCATTGGCAGTCATAATACCCCCTTGTCCAATGATTGGCACATTATGGT
This sequence comes from Candidatus Thiodubiliella endoseptemdiera, assembly GCF_964212635.1. Classification (NCBI taxonomy): domain Bacteria; kingdom Pseudomonadati; phylum Pseudomonadota; class Gammaproteobacteria; family Pseudothioglobaceae (SeqCode); genus Candidatus Thiodubiliella; species Candidatus Thiodubiliella endoseptemdiera. The sequence continues at coordinate 1,056,931 of NZ_OZ156463.1, read as the reverse complement.
GCTTGCTCACTTGATAGACTTGATGGACTTTTAATAGGGCAATGGGTTTAATCGCAGGCCCTGACAAGCCCCCTTGATTGTTGCCGATGATTGGTTTACGAGTGACAGTGTTAATGCCCATACCCATCAGTGTGTTGATTACCGCTAAACCATCAGTACCTGCATCAATACAGTGTTGCGCACTATTGCCGATGTCAGTTTGATTTGGGGATAATTTGGTGATAATGGGCTTACTGGTGTTTTTTCTACACAGCTCTACCACACGATAGGACATATCAGGGTCATTGCCAAATGCGACGCCCCCTTCTTTGACATTCGGGCAAGAAATGTTGATTTCTATGGCATCAATATCGGTGTTATCAAAGCGTTTGGCAATTTCGCCATATTCTTCCACTGATGAGCCTGAGATGTTGATGATAAAACGGGTTTCAGTTTTGTCTAAATTCGGCATAATTTCGTTAATCACCGCGTCGGCACCCGGATTTTGCAAGCCAATAGCATTAATCATTCCTTCGGGTGTTTCACAAATTCGGTGTGGAATATTGCCAAATCGAGGCTCTAAAGTTGTGCCTTTTAGGCAAATCGCACCAACATCGGTATTAGAAAATCCATTAATTCGGGTGTATTCTTCACCAAAGCCGACACAGCCTGACAGTAGAACGATGGGCGAATCTAATGACATGCCACAGAATTTGATTTTTAAGTTATTATGCATAGTTGCTATTATACATTTTTGTTAAAATCATTTGCTATGAAAGGTTTATTTATAAGTGGTTCAGGCACCGATGTCGGCAAGACATTTGTTACTATCCATCTCATTCACGCATTAAATGAAAAATACACTATCGTCGCTAGAAAGCCGATGGAAAGCGACTGTATAAAAGACGATAATAGCTTAGTGCCAAAAGATGCAGTACTATTAAATGAGGCTTGCAGAAATCCAGAACCGATTGATGTTGTCTGTCAATTCAAGTTTGAAGCTTGTATGAGTGGTGAGAAAGCCAGCATCGAGCAAGGGGTTAAAGTAAATTTATCAGATTTAGTGCAGGCAGTGCAGCCAAGCAATGGCAATGATTTTGTTATGATTGAAGGAGCAGGTGGATTTTATTCCCCTATTGCACAGCAAACCTTAAATAGTGACTTTGCGTCAGCACTTGGATTGCCGATTGTGATTGTAGTGAAAGACGAATTAGGAGCAATCAATCAAGCATTATTGAGTATTAAAGCAGTTAAAAAACATAAATTGGATATTTCTATGTTGATACTAAATCAAATAACTCCCAATAGTTTGGACAATGCCAAGGCATTAAGTGCTTATACAGAGGTTGAGGTGGTGGTTTTTAATAAAGATAGATTGAACGACTTTAACGCCAAAGTAATGGCATTAATCTAATATCTTTAAGGCAGGTTCTTTTCCTGGTAGTTGATTTTCATTTTCAAAAAACATACCTTCGCCATTTTCCCCCGCATAAATCGTCAATACCGCATTGGCAGGGACGAATATATCGTGGGATTTACCTTCAAAACGCGCTTTAAATGAGATAGATTCGTTACTAATAACCAAAGCACTGGTCGCATTATTGGCAATATTGAGTACAATTTTCCCTTGCTGCACAAACATCTCAGGCACACTAACTCCTGACTTTGAGCAATCAACCAAGATATGGGGTGTAAGTCCAGAGTCTTCCATCCATTGATGGTAGGCTCTAATCAGATAAGGCGCTACGAGAGGCACAGGCGATTTTAGTTAAATTCTTTTTCGCAGTTAGTCAGACTTTCTTTAAAACTGTCTCTTGCAAATAAACGATTTGCATACCCAGTAACAGCTTTACCGGGCGTACCCAAGTCGATATCCAACTTTTTCAAACGCCATAGCAACACCGCTAAACAAGCATCAACAATAGTCATATCATCACTTTTGAAGAAAGGCTTGTATTCAAATAAAGGCACCAATTCAATCAGATTACTTTTCAGTACTTTTCTCGCTTCATTGGCTTCTTTTTTACTACCAGTTTCAATAATGTTAACCTGCTCAAACCAACTATCAACTGACCTTGTGAACCTAAAAATTAATAAGCGTTTTTCAGATTTTTCAATAGGGTCAACTGGTAATAATGGAGGAAACGGAAAGCGTTCGTCTAAATATTCCATAATTACAGAAAGGTCGTATAAGACGATACCGCGATCAAACAAAGTCGGTATCACTTGACCAGGACTACGCTCTAAAATCTCTTCAGGCATTTTATGAATATCTAGGCTAACCACTTCTCTTTCAATATTTTTTTCAGCCATAATGAAACGCACCACATGCGATTGCATATCATCGTCAGATGAGTAAAGGATGGTTGAAGATGGGTTTGGTCTATTTATCATGGTATTTTGCCCTTAGAAAATAAAAAATAGCACCTTTTTTAGGTGCTGTTTTAATTGTATTAGAAGATGAGATTAATTAGTCCTTAGCTCGCCATTTTCCATATTTAACATCTTTCCAATATTCTTTTTTCAGTAAATAAGAAAGAAGCAATAAGATGAATAAGAAACCTAATACTTTGTAGCCTAAATCAACGCGCACCAATTTAGCGGGTTCGCCAACATAGTCTAAAAAGTTGGTAATGTCTCTCACATCACTATCAAACTTTTCTGTTGATTGATTCTTTTTAAGTTTCCATAAAATATCAGGCATAGCCGCATTGGTTAAAATATGGTTATTAACGCCAAATGGACGAGATTTGTCTTTATAAAAACTGTGTAAGTAAGTATAAATCCAGTCTGTGCCTCTAGAGCGAGCCACCAAAGACAAGTCTGGTGGCGTTGTGCCAAACCAAGTTTTTGCCCCTTTTTCTGACATTGAGGCAATTACTTGGTCGCCAATTTTATTACCACTGAACATTAAGTTTTTTTCAACATATTCATTGGTCAAATTTAAGTCTTTGCCAATACGGTTATACCGCATAAATGAAATTGAGTGACAACCGGAACAATAATTCATAAATAATTGTGCACCATTTTGTAGTGATTTTTCATCATTGATATTAGTATTTGCATGGTCTAATTTTGTACCACTAGAAGCCAATACACTAAACGAAATTGTTAAACTTGCGATAACAGATGCTGTCATTGTTAATAATTTTTTCATCTTATTTCCCCGTTACTCTTTCAGGCACTTCTTTGGTTTTCCCAATTGAAGTAAACCATGGCATTAAAATAAAGAAGCCAAAGTAAAGCACAGTGAAAACTCGTGCTAACAAGGCGTTTGTTGGTGTTACTGGTTGCATACCAAGGTAACCAAGGTAAACAAAACTAATCACAAAAATACCCAACGCATACTTATAAGGTGCCGAACGGTATCTAATTGATTTCACTTTAGAGCGGTCTAACCACGGCAGTGCCAATAGAATTAATAAGGCTGCAAACATACCTACAACCCCTGGGAATTGTGAACTAAACATCGGCGGAATTGCTCTTAATACTGAATAAAAAGGCGTTAAATACCAAAGTGGTGCAATATGGTCAGGTGTTTTTAATGGGTTTGCTTCAATAAAGTTTGCGTGCTCTAAGAAGTAGCCGTTCATTGCAGGTGCAAAGAATACTACCGCTGAGAAAATCATCAAAAATACCACCACACCAACAATGTCTTTCACGCTGTAATAAGGATGGAATGGAATGCCATCTTTTGGAATGCCATCTTTATCTTTATTCTTTTTAATCTCAACACCATCTGGGTTGTTTGAACCTACTGTGTGTAATGCTACGATGTGCAAGAATACTAGTATGACTAAAATAAGTGGCAATGCAATAACATGCAATGAGAAGAAACGATTCAGCGCTGGGTCACCCACAGCATAATCACCTAAAATCCACACTAATAAGTCAGGACCAATAACTGGAACTGAACCAAATAACGAGATAATAACCTGTGCACCCCAATATGACATTTGACCCCATGGCAGCACATAACCCATAAATGCTTCAGCCATTAGGGCAATGTAAAGAATCATACCAAGAATCCAAATCAACTCCCGTGGCGACTTGTAGGAACCATAAAGCAGGCCACGATACATGTGCAAGTAAATCACAATAAAGAATGCCGAAGCACCTGTTGAATGCAAATAGCGAATCAACCAACCCCAATTTACATCCCGCATAATGTATTCAACCGATGCAAATGCACTTGCTGAATCGGGTTTAAAGTGCATAGTTAAGAAAATGCCCGTTACGATTTGCATCACTAAGACCAGCATCGCTAATGAGCCGAAGAAATACCAAAAGTTAAAGTTTCTTGGCGTGTAATATTCCGCTAAATGCTCATTCCAAACCTTGGTGAGTGGGAATCTTTGGTCAATCCAGTTTTTATTATTATCCATAATGCTAGGTTAGTTTGTTAGATTTAAAAATAGGTGTTACTTCGTGCTCTGCTGGGCTAACGCCGATTTGAATGAGTGATTCTGATACAAAATGATAAGGCGGAATAACCAGATTAGTGGGTGCTGGAACACCTGCGTAAACACGGCCTGCCAAGTCAAACTTTGAGCCATGACATGGGCAGTAAAAACCCCCTTTCCAGGTATCGCCACCGAGATCAGCTGCACCAAGTTCTGGGCGGTAAGTTGGAGAACAGCCAAGATGTGTGCAAACGCCAACAATTACCGCAATATCAGGATTAATTGAGCGGTAAAGGTTTTTAGCGTATTCTGGTTGTTGGGAGGTTTCCGTGCTGTTTGGGTCGGTTAAGATACTGTCTAGGGTTCTTAAATTTTTAATAGTGGTCTTGTCGCGTTTAAAAATCCAAACAGGTTTTTTACGCCATAATACACGAACCAGTTGCCCTTCTTCGAGTTTGCTAATATCAACTTCAACAGGTGCGCCAGCAGCTTTCGCTCTAGCAGATGGATTCCAAGTTGATAAGAATGGCCAAGCCACGAAAGTTACACCTACTGCACCCACTACGCTTGTAGCTTGGGTTAGAAAGCGTCTTTTCTTAAGATCTATTGTTTGCTCTGACATAAGATTATTATTCCTTTGTAAATATTGTTGAATATAAAAACCCGATAATTATAATGTATATCAGTGTTGAATAATGTAAGTTTTGTTATTATTTTAAGTTGAGACCTTTGCATAAATAGGGATGATTAGCAAAATGACAGATTTTATTAAATTGGAAATTTTTTAAATCCACTCCTAGCAGGGCTAAGAGTGTTTTTAAAAAGTTTGTAATTTGATGAAAGATGGCGTTTTGATGATTATTCATATTTATGCAAAGGTCTCAAGTTAACCTTAACCACTACCTTTTTAATTTGTGCAAGCGACTCTATTTTTCTGAGTATGTTGAGCAACATATCAGGTTGTTTTTGCGCACGAAAAACTAACGCTTGATTATTGGTAACAAAAGTCGCAGTATCCTTGTTTAACGCACACAAAGATAATGATTGAAAAGATTCTGGTAAATGTTTTACCAATTGTTCGTTTAATTCATTTAATACTCTGGCGTGTGTAAACATTTGTCCTAACGCCCCTTTTGGAGTGAAATCGGCTAAATTTGTGATTTTTTTAGACATTAATTGACAAAAGGGCTATATAAATAATATGTATCATAACATCTGTGAGTAAAATAGAAGCATTTTTAAAAAGCATATATTTAATATAAAAAGTAATGAACATTATAAATAAAATCGCAGCCAAGATTGTCGGATCTCGCAATGATAGACTAGTAAAGAAACTCTCTAAGGTAATTGAGAGTATCAATGAATTTGAACCTACATTACAAGCGTTGGGCGATAGTGCACTCAGTGCCAAAACTCAAGAATTTAAACAAAAACTGGAGAATAAAACCCCCTTAGACGACTTATTACCGGAAGCATTTGCCGTGGTGCGTGAAGCCAGTGTTAGAGTATTAGAACTCAGACATCACGATGTGCAAATGATTGGTGGCATGGTATTGCACAACGGTAACATTGCAGAAATGGGCACAGGTGAGGGTAAAACTTTGGTGGCAACGCTACCTGCCTACTTAAACGCACTGACAACTAACGGCGTTCATGTAGTAACGGTAAATGATTATTTGGCACGACGAGACGCTGAGTGGATGGGTAAAGTGTTCGAATTTTTAGGGCTAAGCGTGGGCATTATTACTTCAGATATGCCGATAGAAAATAAAAAAGAAGCTTACGATTGCGACATTGTCTATGCCACTAATAACGAACTGGGTTTTGATTATTTAAGAGACAATATGGCGTTCACCACCGAACAAAAAGTGCAAAACCGACTTAATTTTGCCATTATTGATGAAGTGGATTCGATTCTAATTGATGAGGCTAGAACCCCCCTCATTATCTCTGGCCCTGCAGACGATTATGCCGAGATTTACCACGCAATTAATCAGATGATTCCAAATTTCAGTAAGCAAATAGAGACAGGTGAAGGCAAGGAAGTGGTGGTTGAAAAAGCTGGTGATTACACTGTTGATGAGAAAAATAAGCAAGTATTCCTAACCGATGATGGGCACACAAAAGCAGAAGATTTACTCATTCAATACGGTGCTTTACCAACAGGAGCAAGCCTATACGATGCCAGCAATATTTTATTAATGCAACACATTAACTCAGCATTACGCGCCCATGTGCTATTCCGCAAGGATGACCATTATATTGTTGATAATGATGAAATCGTCATTGTCGATGAGTTTACTGGTAGAAGTATGCCAGGAAGGCGTTGGTCAGAAGGTTTGCATCAAGCAATTGAAGCCAAAGAAGGTGTCAGCATTAAGAAAGAAAACCAGACACTGGCATCCATTACTTTCCAAAACTATTTTAGACTTTACAACAAACTTTCAGGGATGACAGGCACCGCAGATACTGAGGCTGTTGAATTCCAAGCGATTTACAATTTAGAAACGGTGGTAGTGCCACCTAATAAACCATCGGCACGAAACGATATGTCCGACCAAATTTATCTAACTTTGGCAGAAAAACTAGAGGCTATCGCCAAAGATGTAGAAGCTTGCCAAAAGACAGGACAGCCCGTTTTGGTCGGCACTAGCAGCATTGAAAACTCTGAATCAATTTCAGCGTTGTTGACCAATAAAAATATCAAACATGAAGTTTTAAACGCCAAACAACACGAACGAGAAGCGCAAATTATTGCCAATGCAGGTGCAGTCGGCGCAGTTACTATCGCAACAAATATGGCGGGACGAGGCACAGATATTGTTCTTGGTGGCAAGCTAGAAGAAGAACCAACTGAAGAGAAAAAAGCCGATTGGCAAGTCCAACATGACGCCGTTATTAAAGCAGGTGGTTTACATATCGTCGGCACCGAACGCAACGAATCGCGTCGTGTAGATAACCAATTGCGAGGTCGCTCAGGTCGTCAAGGTGATGTTGGTTCCACCCGTTTTTACCTATCTTTAGAAGACAATTTAATGCGTATTTTTGCCAGTGAAAAAATGGCGTCAATGATGCAACGCCTAGGCATGGAAAAAGGCGAAGCAATTGAACACAAAATGGTTAATCGTGCCATTGAGAACGCTCAGAAAAAAGTCGAAGGTATGAACTATGATGCGCGTAAAAACCTACTGGAATACGACGATGTATCAAACGACCAGCGTAAAATTATTTACGGTTTGCGTGATGAATTAATGAGCACCAACAATGTGAAAGATAGATTTATCACGATGCGCTCAATTGTTATCAGCAATTTATTTGATAGTTATATTTCCACTGCACAAATTGAAGAAGACTGGGATGTAGAAGGCTTGCACCACGCCCTAAGTTCAGATTATGCCGCAGATTTCCCATTGCAAGAATGGCTGAAAGAAGGTATTGATGTGGATGAATTAGAAACAAGGATTGAACAAGGATTGGCATACATTTACGACCGCAAAGAAGAAGTTGTCGGTGCCGAACAAATGCGCAGTTTTGAAAAAGCAGTGATGTTACAAACCCTAGATCATTTTTGGAAAGAACATCTTGCGGCAATGGATTATTTGCGTCACAGTGTCAATTTGCGTGGCTATGCACAAAAAAATCCAACTCAAGAATATAAACGCGAATCTTTTGAAATGTTTGAAACCTTGTTAAATACCATTAATGTTAAAATTGTCAAAGCACTTTCCAGCACTGCTATCAACGAACAAACCAGTGCCGATGACATAGAACAGCAAGATAATCACGACGCACACACAGAACACGAAGAAATCGCAGTCGCAGGAATGGCACAACCACCCAGCCATATGGCTGGCGAAAATTCGCAAACTTATCAACGCAGCAGCAAAAAAGTAGGTCGTAATGACCCATGCCCTTGTGGCTCTGGTAAAAAATACAAAAACTGTCATGGCTAATTACTATATTGGCTTAATGTCCGGCACTAGTATGGACGGTGTTGATGGTGTTGTGCTTGATAAAGATTGCCGAAAAATTATCGCCTCACTTTGCGTGCCTTATCCCGATGAATTAAAAAAAAATTTATTAAAACTAACGCAAAACTTGGCCACTTCATTAAAAAATTTGGCTAATATTGATATTCAAGTGGCAGAAATATTTGCCAATACAGCGAACTTATTACTGCAACAATCAGGATTGAAAGCAGAAAACATTCAAGCAATCGGTTCACACGGACAAACTATTTATCACCAAGGCAGTAGATATTCTATGCAAATCGGACACGGTGCACTGATTGCCGAGCAAACAGGCATCACCACAGTTGCCGATTTTCGCATGCAAGACATTGCCGCCGCTGGACAAGGCGCACCACTCACGCCGTTTTATCATCAGTATTTATTAGACAGAAAAGACGGCGTAGTGGTTAATTTGGGTGGTATTGCCAATGTGACAATCGTTAAAAATGGTCAGGTTGTTGGCTTTGATACAGGCCCTGCAAACACTTTATTAGACAATTGGATTAAAAAGCATAGGAATTTAGATTATGACCGCGATGGACTATGGTCACGCACAGGTTTAGTCGATGAAACTTTATTAAAATCACTGCTTACCGATGATTATTTTCAACAGCCCCACCCCAAAAGCACAGGTCCAGAATATTTTAATTTAGCGTGGTTATCACACTATTTGAATGGCAATGAAACCCCAGAAGATGTGCAAAGAACACTGATAGAATTAACGGTAATATCTATTTCTGACAACATTCCCGCGGGTAGTGATGTATATCTATGTGGTGGTGGCGTGCATAATTTATTCTTATGCGAACGCCTGTCTTACCAAAATCCTAACAGTGAAATCTCAATGACTGACGATTTAGGCATCCACGCAGATTTCGTTGAAGCCGCTGCCTTTGCTTTTTTTGCCAAACAAACAATGAACGGCACACCATCAAATTTGCCATCGGTAACAGGTGCAAAATATAAAAGAATATTAGGGGCAGTTTATGCAATTTAAAATAATCCAACCCGACGATTGGCACCTCCATGTGCGTAATGGCAAGGCATTAAAATCCGTCATAAGCATGACCGCCAAACAAATGGGCAGAGCAATTATTATGCCCAACCTAAACCCACCTATAACTAATGCAAAGGATGCATGTGCATATCGAGAAGAAATTCTAACCGCCTTGCCAAATGACAGCACATTCAAGCCATTAATGGTTTTATACTTAACTAACAACACCACCCCCAAAGACATTCAAGAGGCAATTGATAATGATGTTATAGCAGCCAAGTTGTATCCTGCAGGGGCAACCACCAACTCTGACAGCGGCGTAACCAACATTAAAAACATTTACCACACCCTAGAAACCATGCAAACCCTCAATATGCCCCTTCTAATCCACGGCGAAGTTACCGACCCCAAAATCGACATCTTCGACCGAGAAGCCGTATTCATCGACCAAATCCTCACCCAAATCGTACACGACTTCCCCGAATTAAAGATTGTCTTTGAACACATCACCACCCAAAACGCCGTCGATTTTGTGCGTGAAAGTAGCAACAAAATCGCCGCCACCATCACCCCCCAACACCTCCTAAACAACCGCAACGATATGCTAGTAGGCGGCATCAAACCCCATTTCTACTGCCTCCCCATCCTCAAACGCGCCAAACACCAAACCGCCCTAATCACCGCCGCCACCAGCGCCAACCCCAAATTCTTCCTCGGCACCGACTCCGCCCCCCACGCCAAACACGACAAAGAATCCGCCTGCGGCTGTGCCGGCGTCTTTTCTGCGCCTCATGCGATTGAGTTATATGCACAAGCCTTCGACCAAGCACAAGCAATGGACAAACTAGAAGCCTTCGCCTCCAAATTCGGCGCCGATTTTTACGATTTGCCACGCAACACAACAACCCTCACTTTAGAAAAACACCCATGGACTGTACCTGATGAATATAAATTCGGCAACAGCGTAATCGTCCCCTTCATGGCCGGCAAAACTCTCAATTGGACAAGCAACACAACCCTCTCCCCCCCCTCCTAACCCCTTGACACCCCCAAAATATCCCATATAATCCCCCAACTATGACAACCTATCTCGCCAATCTCTCCTTCGCCATTACCTAATCACTATAAAACGAGAGACAAGTTCCCAATTTATTGGGACTTTTTTAACTTAATACCCAGGAAATAACAATGAAAAATTTAATAAAAACAACACTCACAATTTTAATACTAGCCAGTACACTATCAACTACCAACGCAAAATCAATAACAGATGAATGTAATACAGGTGATCAGTGTTCTAATCTTGGGGTTATGTATAAAAAAGGCACAGGCGTTAAACAAGATGATTTCAAAGCAGTTAAGTTTTCCCAAAAGGCTTGTGATTTGAATAATGGCTTGGGTTGTTCTAATCTTGGGTTTATGTATAGAAAAGGCAAAGGCGTTAAACAAGATGATTTCAAAGCAGTTAAGTTTTACCAAAAGGCTTGTGATTTGAATTATGGCCCGGGTTGTTCTAATATTGGGTTTATGTATGCAGAAGGCAAAGGCGTTAAACAAGATGATTTAAAAGTAGTTAAGTTTTTCCAAAAGGCTTGTGATTTGAATTATGGCAAGGGTTGTTTTCTTCTTGGGTTTATGTATGAAAAAGGCAAAGGCGTTAAACAAGATGATTTAAAAGCAGTTAAGTTTTACCAAAAGGCTTGTGATTTGAATAATGGTGAGGGTTGTACTAAGCTTGGGAATATGTATGTAGAAGGCAAAGGCGTTAAACAAGATGATTTAAAAGTAGTTAAGTTTTTCCAAAAGGCTTGTGATTTGAATAATGGCTGGGGTTGTTCTAATCTTGGGGTTTCGTATTACTACGGCAAAGGCGTTAAACAAGATGATTTCAAAGCAGTTAAGTTTTTTCAAAAGGCTTGTGATTTAAAGTATGCAAAAGGTTGCAAAAATTATGCTAGATTAAAGTAATAATAAGACTTTTCCCTCATTCCCATGTTTTGCGTGGAAATACATACCCCAATAATCAAACCCAAACTAACCGCCTCAAGCGGAACTTAGGAGCGAGGGCAGAAGTTGGACTCCTCATCTAAGATAAGCGTCCCCACGCAAAGCATAGGAACAAGAGGAAGCCCCCTCCTAACTTATTGACACCTTCAAAATATCCTATACAATGCCCCAACTATGACAACACACCTCACCATTCCCTCTTTTACTCCTTCATCGACGACCTTCGCCCAGTCATCGTCCCACTCGTACAAAATCCTCGCTTCCCTTCACATTTTCCACACCCTTCTTCCTATTTTCCACACCCGTCAATATTTTTTATTCAAGCGTCAACATTTTTTATCCACCCGTGAATATTTTTGGGACTAACATACATCAATACCAACCAGCCTATTACCGCTAAATTCAAACACCATTGATTTTCTGTTGATCGCTTAACACTGCCTATTTTTCCGTGTTGGTTTTGATATTGGTATTAATGTATGTTAACCCCATAATTAATGTTTGTACCCCCTTGTATCTTACCCTGTCTGCATTTACAAAAAATAGCCGCCGAACCTATGGATGGAACTCATATTTTTTGCAAACACAGGTGGGGTAAGGGGTAGCACTATCTTTGCAGTCTCTACTTTTGGATTGGGGATTTAACTGAAAGTAATTTTAGTAATCGATTTAGCAAGTAAAGAATACCCTCTAAAAAAAGAACTTTTTTATTCATTGTAGGTAGTTTTTTAATAATAAACGCTATCTTTTTTGACTTATTATTGTGCGGATATAGCCTGTAAATTCCTGGATATAAAAAAGAGAAATTAACTTTGTACCATAAGCAAATATCCGAAAAAAATAAATGCCACTGTTTGGGTAAAATATTTAAATCTTTTGCCAATGATTTTGTGTATGAATAATAGTCAACAAGATGTGAAACACGATTAGAGTCAATAGGAAATTGCCATCGGAATCTTTGTTGTTGACTTAAAATATTTTGTTGCATCTGTTCTTGATTGGGTAAAATAATTTCTTGATTTAGGCAAGAAGATAAATACCTCGCCTGTAACTCTGAAATCGAAGGCAAAGACCCTAAATTTGGACGAACAAAGCCGACAAAATAACAATTATTAACATCTGGAACAAACATATATTTATACAGCTTATTAGGAGATGAAACTTTACTTAGTATTTTATCAGGTAAAAAAGATATATTAAAAGTGTTCCCCGTACATAGAACAATTGTATCTGCCAAAACAGAACTACCATCTTTAAAGATAACTTTTTTGTCTTCTAAGTTTGCAATCCCGGGTTTTAAAAGTGTCTTGTTTTCCAGATAAGTTTTAATAAATCCACAGCTTTTTGTTGTTACTCGACGAAAAGGTCCTAAGTAATTAATTGAGTGATAAGAAGCGTTAAAATGATTCATTGTACTTTGAATTTTTTGATCTTCTTGTGAAATAATATTTTTATATTCTAATTTTCTTTTAAACTTCATTAAAAAAGATAATTTGCTATCATCTATATCTCTAGAAAGCGCATGATAGATATTTGATGTATCTAAATCCGTGGGTTTTTTGTCATGATATCTCGGGATAAAATATCCAGGCCATCTACGAATAGAGGTGTAACTTTTTTTCACCAAATTACGAGATAAATAAATAAGATCAGAAGCCGTCTCACCCAAACCTACGAAAACTACTTTTTTATCCTTTAAAGCAGATATTTTTCTGATATTTCCACCATAAACAACTTCACCAGAAAATTTTTCTTGATTGGGTAAAGAAGTTTTTTTTGCTTCATGATTGGTCCCACTGCAGACAACCAAATAATCAAATATTTCAGTGTCTATATGTTTGTCTTTTTGAAAAAAAATTTCCCATTGATCGTTTTCTTTATTTATTTTTTGAACGGTGCAACCGAAGTGTATTAAAGAAAATAAATGGTTGTGTTGGGCATAGCGTTTTAGATAATCTACATATTCTTTCGCTTGCCACATTTTCAGATCATTGTAATTATCTTGAGGTGGAAAGTCACTAAAACTAATTAAAAATGGATTATTAACAAGATTTAAGCCCTCGTAACAATTTGAAAATACACCACCAATGTCATTAGATTTCTCCAAAACTTTTACATCGATGTTTGGATTGTTTTCTTGAATTTCTTTTGCCGTGCAAAGACCAGAGGGTCCAGCCCCAATGATGCACATTTTTTTACTTAGTATTTTAGATTTCAAGATTGGTCTTTATCAGGAAAGGTAATTGAATATTTATAATCTAAAAAATGTTGGAACTTATCAAAATGTGCATCAACTATGTACAATGCCTTCTCTAAGGTTTCCTGATTAAGTTCCTTTTGTTCAAAAATTAATAAATCAACAGCATTATCAACTTCACTATCAATATGTTGATTGCCAAAATAATGTAACTGCTTCCCAGTCTCTTGTTCGTATAATTCTGCAATATATTTAGTTGTATTAAAAAACATTTTTACCGTTGTTTCTCCAGCTTCCATTGCTGTCATTCTTAAAAAAGTATTCTCCCCACACATTTGAGCCCTAATAATTGCGCTATACATATAATTTCTAATAGGCGCACCCGCATCTAGCCAAATCATATCCATCGCATCACCGTAGTTTTTTACATCATTATAAATACCTAGAGTTTGTAAATCAGTTTTCAACATATTCCAATGTGTAGAATCTACCTCGGCATGTGCATTAATCGCTTTTTGCAGATTGTTTTTAGGGTTGGGAAAGTGATAAAACATCTGATTAATGTCTCTAAATGTCATTGTAAGATGAACAAACAAAGGCGCCCATATATTCATTTTTTCAATCACATTTTCTCGTGTAATTTTCTTAACATCTTGAAATAACTTATGCTCTAATACATTTTGTTTGTGTTTATTAATTGCGCTAAATACTCTTTCCATTGTGCTAAATGATAGTAATAAAATGGTTATTTTAACAAAAAAAACCATCTAAAATTCATTTTCAAATTTTATTAAAGCCCAATCCAAAGTAGAGATTGCAAAGATAGCGCTTGTATCTATCCTTTGCCCCGTCTGTGTTTGCAAAAAATATTAGTCCCACTCATAGGTTCGGTGGCTATTTTTTGTAAATGCAGACGGGGCAAAGGGCGGTGCTAGGTTTGTGATTTCTATTTTTGGATTGGTAAAAAAGGCAGTGTAAGCGTGATTAACCAGAATAAAACGCTATAACCTGCTAGATTTTTATTGGACGCTTTTTGAAAGTTATGAGTCTAATATGTGTTGAGATATAACCATCATTGACAACCAAATCCAAAGCGTATTAAAACCTACTAATGTAGGAAGTAATTTTTTGTTGCTAGCCCAAATTAAAGACATACTTGTTAACAAAGCGACAAAATACAATTGCCAAATTTGAATGCCAAATATCAATCCTGGTACAATGATAATAGACTTAATGCACCAGCTAACTGCTTCAATGACATTGTAAGTAGTCCAATATTCTTTTTTGAACCACATTTTGTAGCAATTAAATACCTTTCGCCATCCTGTCAATGTGTAAATAACACTTGTAAGAACAATCCAAGAAATTATAGCAAAGGTTAATTGTTCTTGAGTCAAGATAAATTTTGATTTTTAAAAAAAATGTAGGGACTAACTTGTATTAATACTAACATCTTGTAAGATAGCCTATTACCGCTAAATCCAAACATCATTGATTCAATTCGCTCCAGTGTTGATGGTTTAACATTACCCTTGTTTAACCTAAAAACAAACTCATCAACATAACGCCCAATATGTTTGTCGGAAAAATAATGAAACACACCAATGTAACTTCGTTTTAGCAGTGCCCAAACACTCTTAATGCCATTAGTATGTGCAATCTCATCGACATACTGCCCAGCAGAATGCTTGACCATTAACTGTTTATAGTCCTCTATACCTTTATATACTGTTGCTTCATCAGTACAAAGCGTGGCATTGCTATCAACATACTTGTCAATCATAGCCTGAATATTGATACTATTGACCTGATCCATCTTTACGGCAATGGTTTTGCCAGCACGAGATGGGTGGCGATAAATCTGCGTAGGTGTTTGGTTGGCACATAATGGACACTTGGGCTTTCCATTCCAAAGTTTTTTTTCAAAATATAGGCGATCAGACTCTTCGGTTGGGAATTTTTCTAATGGTTCAAATGTGCTGATGGTGTTTGTGTATTGGGTCATTGTTATATCTTGTAGTGTTGTAAATACTGCCTATTTTACCGTGTTGGTATTGATATTAATGTAAGTTAGTCCCATATTTTTTATTCAAGCGTCCAACCCCCCCCCACTAAAGTATTTTGATCATCTTACACTTTTAATAATACTAATAACAGGATAAATACCATGCAAAGCAAACGATATGTTCAACTCAATGAGACCTTTGCATAAATAGGGATGATTAGCAAAATGACAGATTTTATTAAATTGGAAATTTTTTAAATCCACTCCTAGCAGGGCTAAGGGTGTTTTTAAAAAGTTTGTAATTTGATGAAAGATGGCGTTTTGATGATTATTCATATTTATGCAAAGGTCTCTCAATAACGAAATGAACACAATGGATGCCTACATCCACGCCACCTCCGAAAAACAAGTCGAACTCGGCATAGACAACGCCCAACTCACCCAATTCAACGCCTACAAAACCCAACTCAACAACGACATCGCCCTCTACACCGCACCCATGCCATTACCCAACAAATCCAAGCCGACTTCAAAGAGATTAATGCCTGGATTCTCCACCTACGCACCACCATTAAAATCAGCAAAAAAGCCACTCTCACCGAACAAGACTACGCCTCCCTCTTCATCCACCAAGACAAACCCCGCACCTCCCACACCATCCCCACCCCCACCCTAAAACTTGAACACATCGAACACCTAATCGCCCGCATTACCGCCCACCACGCCGCCAGCCACGACCAAGGCACCCGCCCCAGCCTCCCCGATCGCATTGACATCATCGATTGGCAATGGGTCATCAACAATATCCGCGAACCCATCGACACCCTCATTTATTCCAACCACAAAACCACCAAAACTGCCACCCTAAAACTCACCTTCGACCCCAGCCAAACAGGACAATTCTGCCACATCATCTCTCGCTATGGCATTACCAATGGCGAAGTCGGCACTTTCAGCCCCAGCCTCTCCTTCGCCATTACTTAATTACTATAAAATGAGAGACAAGTTCCCAATTTATTGGGAATTTTTTAACTTAATACCTAGGAAATAACAATGAAAAATTTCATAAAAACAGCACTTACAATTTTAATACTAGCCAGTACACTATCAACTGCCAACGCAAAATCAATAACAGATGAATGTAATACAGGTGATCAGTGTTTTAATCTTGGGGTTGCATATTTCAAAGGCACAGGCGTTAAACAAGATTATATCAAAGCAGTTAAGTTTTACCAAAAGGCTTGTGATTTGAATTATGGCAGGGGTTGTTTTAATCTTGGGTTTATGTATGATGAAGGCGAAGGCGTTAAACAAGATTATATCAAAGCAGTTAAATTTTACCAAAAGTCTTGTGATTTGAATGATGGTGGGAGTTGTACTAATATTGGGCTTATGTATGCAAAAGGCGAAGGCATTAAACAAGATGATTTCAAAGCAGTTAAGTTTTACCAAAAGGCTTGTGATTTGAATGATGGCTTGGGTTGTTCTAATCTTGGGTTTATGTATGAAAAAGGCAAAGGCGTTAAACAAGATGATTTCAAAGCAGTTAAGTTTTACCAAAAGGCTTGTGATTTGAATAATGGTAGGGGTTGTTCTAATCTTGGGGTTATGTATGAGTATGGCGATGGTGTTAGAAAGAGTATCAATAAAGCCTTGAAGTATTACGGTAAGGCTTGTGATTTAAAGTTTGCACCAGGTTGCGAATATTATGCTGAATTAAAGCAACAATAAGACTTGCTTGATAACTGCTCCATTACCACTCTAACTCAATATATTGCTCAATCAATCTAGGGCGGACGGTTAGGCTGATGGGTTCATTTTGACAAGGTGTCTAATTTTTGCTCAATGCGTTTTAGGCGTTCGTGGACGCCTTCTTCTTCGTTGTTGTGTTCTTGTTGCATTTTATCGATGACAATGCCGATCATCATATTGAGGAATACGAAGGCATTGAAGAAGATGAATGAGAGGTAATATAGCCATGACCATGGGTGTATTGCCATGGTTTCATACATGACATCTGTCCAATCTTCGAAAGTAACGATGCGGAATAGGGTGAGCATAGAGATGGAAATGTCGCCCCATAGGACTGGGTTGATGGATTCGAAAATAAAGCTGCCGACAGCGGCATACATATAGAATAGGATGAACATTAGGAGGAGTACATAGCCCATTGATGGTAGGGCTTTGAGTAGGGCGTTGACCAGTAGGCGTAATTCGGGGATGGCGCTGATTAGGCGTAATACTCGGAAAATGCGGATTAGGCGGGCTAGTAGGGCGTATTCGCTTTGGTCGATGGGGATTAGGCTGATGGTTACGATGAGGGTGTCGAATATATTCCAGGCGTTGTGGAAGAAGCGTTTTTTGTGGGTGCAGGTGGTGAATCGTAGTAGGATTTCGGCTAAGAAAAAGACGGTTACGCTTGTGTCTAATACTTCTAAAATTAGTAGATAGTTGGTATTTAGATCGTAGGTTTTAACGCCGATTAATAGTGAGGATAGGATAATAACGCCAATGACACTGAATTCAAATAGTTTGTTGTTGTGTAGTTTGAGTAGGGTGTTTTGTAGTGTGTTTAGCATTGGGATTGGTTGGTAAAGTAATTTTTAGCAGCGTTAACATCGTGTTTGATTTGTTGTTTTAATGTTTCAAAATCATCAAAGTTTGCTTCGTCTCTAATCTTGTGTTTAAAAGTAGTTTTGGCTTGAAGTCCGTAAATAGTGCGATTAAAATCAAATAAAAACACTTCTAGTAGCGTTTTTTTACCGCCGATTATGGGGCGATTGCCGATATTGCATACGCCTTGATGGGTTTTTCCTTCGATTTCAACGGTAACGGCAAAAATGCCGTGAATGGGGCTGATTTTGCGTTTAATTGGGAGGTTAATGGTGGGGAAGCCAATTTTTCGACCGTTTTTAAGTCCGTGAATAATTTTGCCAGTGATAGAAAATTCACGGCCTAACATTTGTGTTGCTAGGTGCAGTTTGCCTTGATTTAAGTAGGTGCGGATGTTGGAACTACTGACGCGATGATTGTCGCATAGGACACTCGGTGTATTTTCTACGCTGAAATTGTTGGTTTTTGATAGGCGTTGCAATAATTCAAAATCACCTACTCTGTCTTTACCAAAGCGGAAGTCATCGCCGATTAGGCAGTGTTTCATTGCTAATTTATCCAATAGAATTTTTTGCACAAAATCAACCGCTTCTAATTGAGAAAATGCTTGATTGAAGTGAATAATAAGATGGATATCCAAGCCTAATTTAGATAATAAATGGTGTTTTTCCTTAAAACTGTTTAATGATGCCTGCGGGTGATTAAAAAAACTTTGTGGTGTTGGTAGGAAAGAAATCAACACAGAAGGTATGCCCAGTGCTTTTGATTTTTCAATTAGGCGGGTGATGATTTTTTGGTGTCCTGTATGCACGCCGTCAAAGTTGCCGATAGTAACAACAGTGCCTTGTTGTGGTTTTAGATTGTGTAGTCCGCGGATTAAATTCATTGGGTTATTTTAGTCTAATTGGGCGAGGATTTTCTTCACAGGTGCGGGTAAGCCGACTTTTAATTGGGCAATAGATTGAAAAGTGGATGCTGCGTCTGTGCAATTCACTACAATTGGGGTAATTATTAAATGATAATGGGTAAATGAGTGTTTTATTATTGGTAATTTTGTTTGTATGCGAGCGTTGGTATCAAATTCTTTGATAGTTTGAGCGATAATTTTTTCGTCATTTTCACACTCTACAAGACTCCATAGCCCGCCCCAAATACCTTTTTTAGGGCGTTTTTCTAAATAAATACCCTTTTTTTCATTGCGATAAATCAGCATTGTGGTTGTGCGAGTGGGTTTGATTTTTTTCGGTTTTGGGTTGGGGTATTGGCTTTGTGTGTCGTATTTTTTAGCTAAACAATGCGGTGCAAGCGGGCATCGTTCACAGTCAGGCTTACTTCGTGTGCATAAGGTCGCACCTAAATCCATAATTGCCTGCGTATAATCGGCGTTGCAGGTGTTGGGGGTATGTTGTCGTGCCAAATGCCATAATTCATTAATTGTAGCTATTTGCCCGTAATGCCCTTTAACTTGGTGGTAGCGAGCCAAAACTCGTTTAACATTGCCATCCAAAATAGCGTGGTTTTGCCCAAAACTGATGGATAAAATTGCCCCTGCAGTAGATTCACCGATACCTGGCAGGGAAATCATTTGCTTTAATGTTTTTGGAAATTTCCCTTGATATTGTGTAACAACAATTTTGGCACATTTGTGTAAATTTCTGGCTCTAGCGTAATAGCCTAACCCTGCCCATTGTGCCAAAACAGCATCTTCATCGGCGTTAGCAAGTGCGGTTAAATCTGGAAAATGTTGAATAAAATTATTAAAATACTCAATCACTGTGATAACTTGGGTTTGTTGTAGCATAATCTCGCTTAACCATACAAGGTAAGGGTTAACTGGGCTACTATTTGACGCTTGCCATGGCAAAGAATGACGACCGAATTGGTCAAACCACTTCAATAGTGGTTTAGAGATTAGATGCACTACTTCAACCTAAGCGGGTCGTGTGGGTCAATACCTTCCATAAACGGTTTGCCCACTTCTTTATGCGTAACTTGATAGACGCAACCAATCCAATTATTGATAATAGCAGTAGCAGCATCGTGCCAAGTATTGTCTAAAGTTTGGCTAATTAAGGTCTCAGGAAAATCACTGATTTTAAATTCACCTGCCAATAATTTGACTTTAAATTCATTCAAAATAGCCTTATTTTGCTCGCAAAAATAATGTTCGGGAAGTGGTGGATAATCGGTGCGTGTTTTTGTTAAATAGGCAATAACTTCTCGTTTATATTCTTTCAACATACTGATAGTGTCGTATTCTGGATGTCCTTGAAAAAATACAATTCTAAGTAAATCCTCACTCACACATAAGTGTGCGCCAACTTTGCTATCGACTAAGATTTTAATGCCTGCGGATTCAAATTGTGCCTTTGAGATTTTATTAAAACGAGAATGTGGCACATCAAAACGCGTATTTACCCCATTCATCAGTGGGTGGCTTCGGTTTAATACTTGATGCGGAAAAATGCCCCAACATTTTTTGCCAATAGGCTGGCGTTTTTGTCCGTAACGAAATTCCAGCACAGCGTGAGTTGCCAAACATGAACATAGTGTTGAGGTAACATTGTCATAAGACCATGTCAATACTTCTTTGAGTTGTTGGTAAAAAGGTGCTTTTTCAAGGTTAGCCTCTTCCACATGGGCGCCTGTAATAATCAACGCATCTAAGCCTTGTGCCTTGATTTCATCAAAATCCTGATAATATGCATTAATATGTTTTTGTGCTTTTTCACCACGCTGAATAGAGGCCAGGGTAAAGGGATGCAGATAAAACTGTGCAATTTGGTTAGAATGCCCAATCAGGCGGAAAAATTGCCGCTCAGTTGCTTCAAGTGCAGGGTCTGGCATCATATTTAATAACCCGATATGCAATTCACGAATGACTTGATTATTAGCACGGTCTTTGCTTAACACCGTCTCGCCCTCTTGTTGAAGTCGCTTAAAAGAAGGCAGGCTAGAATGTGCAATTAACGGCATAGTGTCGCCCCTATCAGTTCAAATACTTCGTTGGCATTTTGGCATTGATACAAATCTTCACTGTTAATAGTGTAGCCGTATTGTTGGGCAATTGCCTCATATTTGGGCTTTCGATGTTCAAGCAGGCGTGGGAAAATCCAGCGTACAAATTCATCAGGATTAATTTGTGCCGCATAAATCAATTGGTTTTCTTGCAAGTAAATATCGAGTTGTTTTTTCAAAAACTCTTGGTTGTAATACAAAGGTTTGGGTTTGTTTTTTGCGCGTTCAATCAAAGCAAATTCATTGTTTTCATTAGCACGGATATAAACAATAAGTGTATTTTCAGCTAATGATTGGTAAACTTTATCATCGTCCAATTCACATAAACTACCTCCTGCATCATTAATAAAATGATTAAAACCCTTGGCTTTAGCACGCTCAATAAACGCTGGAACATCTAACATAGAAAGTGTTTCTGCCTGATAAAATAAAGCTTGTCGCCTAATAAATTCATCAATCGGTAAACCGCCTTGCTCAGGATTGCCGACTTTACCTAAAAAACTCGATACCGAAGATAGATTGTCAAAAGTGATGTGATTTTTTACCCGAATTGAGTCGTTATTTAATAATTCTGCTAGGTCTTCATCTTGTCGAATTTTGTGTTTAATATTAGACAAAATAGCATCGTTTAAATACTCGGCACCAATGCGATAATCACCAGAGTAGTGATACCATTTTTCATCCGCAGAGAGCAGTTTTGACAAATGCGTTTTGCCTACCCCCGACATACCTAACAGTGTTAAGCGTTTGTGTTTTGATTGTGAAAATTCTTCAGCAGAAAATCTCACGATACCCCGTCTTGTTTAAACATTTCACGGATGCCGCGTATCGCCTGACGAGTGCGATGTTCATTTTCAATCAAGCCAAAACGCACGAATTTATCCCCATATTCACCAAAACCAATCCCCGGCGATACCCCCACTTTTGCCACATTTAATAATTTTTTGGTAAATTCTAACGAGCCCATCGTCTGATAAAATTCAGGAATTTTTGCCCACACAAACATCGTCGCCTTAGGTGGTGTTACCGTCCAGCCAATAGCATTTAGCCCTTCGCACAACACATCACGCCTATCCTGATACATATTTGAAATCTCTTTGACGCAAGTTTGGTCGCCTTCTAACGCCTCAATCGCTGCCACCTGAATCGGCGTAAACATACCATAATCCAAATAAGATTTAATCTTTGCCAACGCTGCCACCAAGGTTGCATTACCCACCATAAAGCCCACTCGCCAACCGGGCATATTGTAACTTTTTGACAATGAGAAAAACTCCACCGCAATATCCTTAGCCCCTTCCACCTGCAAAATACTCGGTGCTACATAACCGTCAAACACAATATCCGCATACGCCAAATCCTGAATCACCCAAATTTTATGTGCTTTGGCAATCTCAATCACTTTTTCAAAAAATTCCAATTCCACACATTCCGTGGTTGGATTGGACGGATAATTAAGCACCAACATTTTTGGCTTTGGAAAAGTGTTTTTAATTGAGCGTTCCAATTCTGCAAAAAAATCATCCTCCGGCCCACACGGCACATGCTGAATATCCGCCCCCGCAATCACAAACCCATACGGATGAATGGGATAAGCAGGGTTAGGCACCAAAACTGTATCACCATTCCCCACCACCGCCTGTGCCAAATTCGCCAACCCTTCTTTAGAGCCAATCGTAACAATCGCCTCAGTTTCTGAGTCAATATCAACATCAAAACGCCTTTTATACCAATGCGAAATCGCCTGACGCAACCGTGGAATCCCCCTAGAAGTCGAATACCGATGCGTATTCGGCCGCCGCGCCGCCTCTACTAATTTTTCCACAATATGGTCAGGCGTCGGCTGATCAGGATTACCCATCCCAAAATCAATAATATCCTCACCCCGAGCTCGCGCCTCCGCCTTCAATTCATTGGTAATAGCAAACACATAAGCAGGCAATCTTTTTATTCGTGGGAAATCTTCATTCATTTTATTTAATTTTTAATAATTCAACTTCAAAAATAATCGTAGCACTCGGTGGAATAGGTCCCGCACCAAACTCACCATAAGCCAATTTTGAGGGAATAGTCAATTTGCGTTTTTCGCCGATTTTCATACCTTCAACACCTTGATCCCAGCCAGAAATTACTTGCCCTACGCCGAGTTTAAAATCAAAAGGTTCGTTTCTATCAACACTTGAATCAAATTTTTTGCCATTCGTCAACCAACCCGTATAATGCATAGATATAAAATCTCCCGCCTTACAAGCCTTGCCTTTACCAGCCTCAATATCTTCTATTTGTAATTCTGCCATTTGTATTTCCTTAATAAGCTAGTGTAATATTATATGAGCTAAATTTTCTAATATTAAGCACGCCCGTGTCTAATAATAAATATTGCCCCTTAATGCCCCGTAAAATGCCAGAAATTTCAGGCGTTTTGTCAAAGTTTAACGAGGTAATTTTGCCTGGATATTCTACCACAGGATAATTAATTTTTATTACTTCATTGTCTAACTCTACTGCATCTAAATCCATCATTAAGTTTGATACTTTTGGCAACAGTTGATTTTTCATCGCCACAAGATCCGCTTCTTCCACTTCATTTTTCAGCATTTTTCGCCAGTTGGTTTTGTCCGCTACAAAGTCTTTCAATGCCATCTCTAATTGCCCAGATTTAAGTCGTGTATCTACTTCAAGTATTGGCAAAGCGGCTATAGCACCTTGGTCAATCCAACGACTGGGGATATTACCCTTGCGAGTAATGCCAACTTTAATACCAGATGAATTTGCCAAATAAATAATGTGCGGCGCAAAACAATTGTCCAGCCCCCACAACGGCTCACGACAAGTGCCGAGGTGATGATGGCAAGTTTCAGGTTTCATAATGCACAAATCACAACGCGCCAAATCCCGACAACACGGATAGCAATAGCCCTGAGAATAACTTTTTTTAGTTGCTACGCCACAGTTTGAGCAACTGATTGTGCCGTTAAATGTGAGCGATATTTCTTGCCCCACTAATTCATTCATTGCCACCATCTCGTTACCGATTGGCAATTGATATGTTGCATTGCCTTCTTCAAGCGTGGTGTGCATTTTTTGTATATCGCCTATTTTTTGCATTTTTATTTTTTTTGAATAAAGAAATATTTATTTATAACATTTGAATTTAGCCAATGCGTTTACCCAAAGGGTGCGCCGAGCGGTCGGCTGGAATGATTTGTTAGGTGTTTTCACAATATTCATTGGCAAACTCATATCTAACATAAATTAAATTATTCAATTTATCTTTCATGTTTTGTTTTTTATCAAGAACAATTAAACAATAGAAAGTATTTTTATTTTCACCGTCAATCTCTAGCATAGTTTTAATTTTTGTGAGTTTATCACAATCACTTTTTATTTTCTTTAAAAATTGATTATTGGAATCGCCCTTGTTTCTTCTAAATTTTATTTCAATAACACCTTTTATTTTATTGGCGGAATAGCCTTTTTGTGTGTGATTTTTCAATTCTAGTATTTTCTTTTTTGTTACTTGCATATCTGAAACATCAAAAAGCACAATGTCTGAACGATATTTTAAATGTTCATCTCCCCACCAGCGTACTTCAGTATGTAGCGATATTGAACAATCATTATCTTCTGTTTTTTCAATTTCGCTAAAGTCATTCATTAATAAATGACACAAATGAATTCTTACATCATCTTCAGTTAAGTATTTATTTGGACATTTTTTAAAGTCACTTATTAGACTCTGTATTGCATTATTTGCTTTATCTACTGATTTCATAAAGGTTATCCACGCTTATACTGCTAGGAAAATTTGTTACATCTACATCGGGGGTGTTTATCACTCTTACATCTATGCTTCTAAAATAAATCTCCCGTAAATATTGTGAATTACTAGCAATAACCATAAGGGTAATGGCGATAATAACTAAAACTATATTCCTAATACCACCCAATAAAGTATCAAGTTTGGTTATCCATTTTGACAATCTCTTTATGATTGATTTCTTATTTTCTTTTTCATTCATATTTCATACACCTAACGCTTGAATTCAGCCGACGCGTTAGCGGTCGGCTGGAATGATTTGTTAGGTGTGTGTGCGTTGATACCAAAAAATAGCAATAAATGCTACAGTACCAACTATAGCAAGACCAGAAAATAAAAATAGTGCTTCCATCACTTCCTCCTTATTAACATAAATGCAATGCCAGCAAATATCATCGTGGCGTATATGCCGATTGATAAAATAACTAATTTAGATACACCTTCAACTTGCAAAATAGTACTTAACACCACACCTGCAAAAATGAGTTTGGAAATATCCAATAAATAATCAGCAATTTTTTCTTTCATAACTGTATTTTAGCACATTTTTCATTATTTGTTTTTCGGTGTGATGAAGCACCAAATCATAAATGGGGACAGGCTACTTTTATCATAGTTTTTTCTTATTTTTTGGTCTTCCTCTAGCCTTTAGAGTTGACAGAAAACCATGCTTCTTTGCCATTTTTATAACCCAGTTTTCATTGCCAAGTGGTGCTTGTCTATTAATACTGTTTCTGATTTTATCTATTTCTTTTTGAGTTTGTGGCGTATTGACATATTCCACCCAGTTATCTAGTTCTCCATAAGGCTTGTTCAATATCTTTCTATTTCTAAAAACTCTTTCTGATAATGACCCGTATTGCCAATCTTGTGCTGTTTTGCTTAAATCAGCCCTTAACGCATTAGCCTCTATATAGCGCATCAAAGTTAGATAATAACTGTCTTTTTCAACAATAAAACTTTTAAATCTACCTTGCCAAATATGTCCTGAGGTTTTGTTTTTCTTATGATAATAACGCACATGAGAAGTCATCACCCATTGCATAAATTTACTCAGACTATTTTCACCTTGTGGTACAAGTAATAAATGAAAGTGATTAGGCATTAGACAATAGGCGTGTAACTCAATATTCTCTCTTTCTAGCCCTGTTTTTAATAATTTTAGGAAAAACTCGTAATCATCCTCACCATCAAAAACTTGCATACGCATATTTCCTCTATTGATAATATGATAGATTCCGCCTTGGGTTTGACCTCTTGGTATGCGTGGCATTTTAGTGTTGGGGTAAAAGTGGGGAATTATATCATAAAAAGTAGCCTGTCCCCATTATTTTATGTCCCCATTATTATTATTGCCTTGAGCGCTCGTTATGGTTTAAGTGATAATTTTGAAACCTATGTTCGCACTGATTATTTAAATAGCAATAATCGGGTTACTGATTTATCCGGCTCCTCAAGTGCAAATGATTCCAAATTAGCAGACGTATGGGCAGGATTCAATTATCAACTCTCAAAAAACAACAACACACCAGCACTACTTGTTTCGATTGAAGCCGCTTTGTATGAAAATTATGCTTCTGATAATGCCCAATTTAAATCGCAACAAATTGGAATTACTACTTATCGGGCAATTGACCCAATTGTACTATCACTTACTAGTGGCTATCGCTTTAGTCAAACTCGAAAAGATGGCGATATTGATTATAAACCAGGTAATTTTCTCTTTATTTCACCTTCTGTTGGTTTTGCTGTTAACGATGTCATTACCTTAACAACAGGATTTCAGTGGATGAATAAACAAGCTGATAAATTTAATAACATTTCACAAGGGGTACGCTCAACTAGCACTGATTTAATATTAGACATGGGTTACGGGCAAGCAAAAAATAGCATTATCAATACCACCTTAAAAGCGAATATTTCAGGTCGTGGGGGAGCGGATCTGAGGGTTAATTGGCTGTATAGTTTTTAACTAACAACCCGTTAGAAAGTTGCTCCTATTTTTATTCATCAAACAAGGAGAATATGATGAAAAATTTAAAAACACTCTTGTTAGCAACACTAGCAAGTTTTATGATGGTAACATCACCAATGGCAAATTCAGTTAGCAATGATGCTAATTTAATTTTTAGTAATGATAATACACAAGTTCAGTCAATGGACTTAGCGAAATTATCAAGTGTTGAGATGCAGGAGACAGAAGGCGCTTGGGTTTGGGTGGCTTGGGCTTTTGCCTCTCGGATGCTTTGGTCCAGACCAGCCTATTAAGTTAACATTTAAATTTAATTAACTAAAAAAATAAGCCTTTTAATTAAGGCTTATTTTTTCTATATTAATATTATGGGTATTGTTTCTATAATAATCTTTCTTGGCGGACTTGAGTTAATCGTTTATCTTATCTATAAAGCAATTAAATACAGAAAAAATAAAAAAAATGATTATAAAACTTGAGAATTAAACCGATTTTTTTAAGTGTAGTAAATTACGAAAAAATCAATGGAATCAGAAGCAGGGAAAGTTAATTTTTGGATGGGTATTATTGAATTGAGACTTTTTCAATAAATAAAATTATTTTAAAAATTTTTACAATATTTATAATGATTTCTAAAAAAACTTTAGAGATGGTAATCAGTCTGATAAGAAAAATATTTTTTAAGAAAAAAAACAGTTTTCCTTTAGATGAGGAAGGGGGAGGGCATATTTTTGGGCAAACATGCCCGAACTTATATTTGTAATTGTTGTTTTATTGGTGTTGTTTATACACCTGTTTCGTTAACCTATAAGAATATTTAAATGATTAAAGACATTCTAAACTTACTTAAATTTAAACCTGAACCGATTGAGTATTACCAAAAATATTCATTTAAAACCAGTATTGGTTTAACGATTTTTATTAGTACGGCATTTGGTTTATTGTTACCACATCCGCCGGAAATTAATTTTATCACACACTTTTTATTAATGTTATCAATGGTACCAATAATTATAGGAGTAACTTGGTCTTTGGTCGGTTTGTTAAAACTAAAGCAAAAAAATGCCACATTTCAAGCATTATTTGCCTTAAGCGTGCTTGCCAGTATCATTGATTTATTGACAATTCCATTGATATTTTTATCACAGTTTCATGGGGGTTTTGATTACTTGCAATTAGTGGTAGTTGGTTATTCATTATTGGTATTTTTCTTTGCTTTTGCCAAGGCAAATGCTGTGGGTTTAGGTTTTAGTTTACTCGCTATGTCGCTTGGCACAATTATTTTATTCGCATTTATGATTGCTACCAGCCTTATTTTTATTGCCATTGGGCTATTACCAGAGCCAACTTTACCGCCAGTATGATGAAATTTTGGTTATTATTTTGTTTGACGTTTGGCGTTAATGCAGGTGTCATTGTGCCTTTATCAAGTACGGGTGTTGAAATAAAAGTCAAAACCTGGAAGGCATTGAGAGATGCTAGCATTGTTAAACAAGACAAAGATTATTCTTGTGGTGCGGCATCAATGGCAACATTGCTAAATGAGTTTTACAATCAATCATTTACCGAAATAGAACTGTTAAAGGCAATGGACAAGGGTGATGGTCGTGCTTCATTTGACGACATGGCAAAAGTTTTACCAAAGTTTGGCTTTCGTGGCGTAGGTTACGCTTTATCTTTTGAACAATTATCAAAGATCAAAATACCAACAATTGTATATCTAAAGCATAGAAAAGATAATCATTTTTCAGTATTACGTGGTATTGATAAGAATACTATTTGGCTAGCTGACTCAGCATTGGGTAATCGCACCTACAGTAAATCTCAGTTTTTAGATATGTGGGACACTAGAAATGATGAATTGTTAAAAGGAAAGATATTAGCAATATTACCTAACCATAAAGTTAAACAGTCGGTTGATTTTTTCACAAAAATACCGAAACGACAAACTTCTCTTGCAAGTAGTTTACAAGCATTACATAACTTGTAAAATAATAAATGGGGACAGTAATAAATGAGAATAAATGGGGACAGGCTACTTTTATCATAGTTTTTTCTTATTTTTTGGTCTTCCTCTAGCCTTTAGAGTTGACAGCAAACCATGCTTCTTTGCCATTTTTATAACCCAGTTTTCATTGCCAAGTGGTGCTTGTCTATTAATACTGTTTCTGATTTTATCTATTTCTTTTTGAGTTTGTGGCGTATTGACATATTCCACCCAGTTATCTAGTTCTCCATAAGGCTTGTTCAATATCTTTCTATTTCTAAAAACTCTTTCTGATAATGACCCGTATTGCCAATCTTGTGCTGTTTTGCTTAAATCAGCCCTTAATGCATTAGCCTCTATATAGCGCATCAAAGTTAGATAATAACTGTCTTTTTCAACAATAAAACTTTTAAATCTACCTTGCCAAATATGTCCTGAAGTTTTGTTTTTATTATGATAATAACGCACATGAGAAGTCATCACCCATTGCATAAATTTACTCAGACTATTTTCACCTTGTGGTACAAGTAATAAATGAAAGTGATTAGGCATCAGGCAATAGGCGTGTAACTCAATATTCTCTCTTTCTAGCCCTGTTTTTAATAATTTTAGGAAAAACTCGTAATCATCCTCATCATCAAAAACTTGCATACGCATATTTCCTCTATTGATAATATGATAGATTCCGCCTTGGGTTTGACCTCTTGGTATGCGTGGCATTTTAGTGTTGGGGTAAAAGTGGGGAATTATATCATAAAAAGTAGCCTGTCCCCATTATACCATGATGAAAGATGGCGTTTTGATGATTATTCATATTTATGCAAAGGTCTCTTCTATAATTTAAAGTTTGTTGCTGCAGTTAAAAAAAATACCCAGAAGTTAGACTTTTTGGGTATTTTTTTTTGCGGCACCGCTTTATATGGTTGCCCTTTGTGTTTGCTAAGGTTTGGAATTGTTTCATGCTATAATTCATTTTATAATTATAAAATGAATCGATACCTATGTTTGATAATGGGTACTATTTGCTAATGAAAGGCGCAAATATTAAGCAAGAGGCTCTACCATTAGGAGCAGAGTTACATAAATTATCTGTTCCCAATGTTTCAGATGAAAGGTTTTTAATAAAAATAGGAAAAGAAAAATGAAAAAAGTTATTTATAAATTATTAGGCTTGGTTGTTGTTTTGGTTGTTGCTGTTGTCTTTTTTATTGATTCCATTGGCAAAGATTATGCTCAAGATTATGCTCAAAAACTACTCAAAACCCCTGTTAGTATCAGTCAATTTGACAGCCATATTCTTGATAAAAGCCTGAATATTAATTTTATTGAGGTGCAAAATCCGCCTAACTTCAAAGGTAAAAACGCCTTTTCTTTAGACTATTTTTCGTTAAAAATAGGCGATATTTCCGATAATTTGATTGTCATTGATGAAATCAAATTTGATGGATTGAAATTTACCTTAGAGCAAAATGCTAATAAAGTAAACTTAACTCAATTATTGGATAATTTAGAAAAACAAAATAAAAGCACATCAGCAACAACTTCAAAAGCCCAAGAAAACCAAGAAAAACGCATCAAAATAAAACGCTTTAAAGTCAATAATATCAGTCTTAAAGTTGATACTAAATGGCTAAAAACCACACTCAAAGTGCCTAACATTTCAGTACACAATTTTGGCGGAAACTCAGGCGCTAAAATTGACGAAATCGGCAAACAAGTCATCAAAGAAATTTTGCACAGTCTAAAAAAGGCATTGGAAGAAAAAGGCATTGAAGCAGGTAAAAAAGAAATCGAAGCCGATCTTCGTCGTAAAATTGAGCAAAAACTCGGCATTCAAGGCGGCTTAGACAGCCTTAAAAAGCAGCTTGACACGGATGAAATTAAAAGCAAAGCCAAAGATTTATTTAAAAGTTTCGGGTTTTAGTTTATGAAAAAAATAGAAGCAATTGATTTATTCTGTGGCGTTGGTGGTCTAACATATGGTCTACAACAAGCAAAAATAAAGGTACTCGCTGGTCTTGATAATGATAAATCATGCGAGTACTCATACGAAAGAAACAATGGTGTTAATTTTATCTGTGAAGATGTTTCTAAATATGACTTTAAAACTATGAAGAATATGTATTCTAAAGGTAGTATTAAGGTTTTGGCAGGCTGTGCGCCCTGTCAAACATTCTCATCTCACACTTTTAAAGTCAAAAATAAAGAAGACGATAAAAGATGGAATATGATTGATCATTTTTTGCGAGGCATTAAAACCATAGAGCCAGATATTATTTCTATGGAAAATGTACGAGGGATAGCGAAAACCCAAGTATTTTTTGATTTTGTTAAGCAAGTAAAAGAGATGGGGTATAAGGTTTCTTACGAAGTTGTTAATTGTGCGGATTACGGTATTCCACAAAATAGAAATAGGCTGGTTTTTTTAGCCTCTAAATTAGGCGATATATCTGTGCCGCAAAAAACCCACACAAAGGATAACCACATTTCAATTGACAAAATTATTAAAACCCTGCCAACACTAAAAAGTGGCGAGGCTTGCAAAAAAGACAAAGTGCATAAATCTAGAAACCTTTCTAAATTAAATATAAAAAGAATACAACAATCAAAACCGAGCGGCACATGGAGAGATTGGGATAAAAAATTATTACCAGAGTGCTATAAAAAGGAAAGCGGTCAAAGTTATGCAACCGTTTATGGTCGCATGAGCTGGGATAAAGTTTCCCCCACGATAACAACGCAATTTACCAGTTATGGGTCGGGTAGATTTGGGCATCCTGAGCAAAATAGAGCTATCTCTATTCGAGAAGGTTCTTTATTGCAAACATTTCCCAAAGACTATGATTTTGGTGATGATATTAAAATAGTTGCCGTAAGTAGACACATTGGCAATGCCGTTCCTCCAGAGTTGGGGCGAGTAATTGGTGAAACAATTGTAAAGCATATAGGGGGAAACTGTGGCTGATAATAATTCAGAATTTAATTTCAACATATCCCTCAGCGTATTAGACCATCTAGGTAGAAATTTATACCGTAGTTTTATTACAGTGATTGGTGAGGCGATTTCCAATTCATGGGATGCTGGTGCAGAGAATGTGTGGATTACCATTAATAGGGAGGAAAACTACTTCGTTATTAGGGATGATGGTATCGGAATGAGTAAAGAAGATTTTCAAGGGAAATTTTTGAATATTGGCTACTCAAAGAGAAAAGATTCAAATATACAACAATTAAAAGGAAGGCATTTTATAGGCGGAAAAGGAATTGGAAAGTTAGCGTTATTGTCTTGTGCAAAAAAAATTAGCATTATCACCAAGACATCTGAGACAGATTATGTGGGGGGTGTTATTGATAATAATAAATTAGACCAAGATATTAGTGATGGTGTAAATGCACAAGACTCAAAACTTAGTGAAATTGATGATGTAGTTTTCTTAGATTATAAAAAAGGGCATACAAAGGGAACAATCATATATTTTGAAGATATTCATGAAGGTATAAAAAATAAATTAGGTTATATAAAAACATTGATAGCATTATCTTTTAAATTTTCACTCATAGACGAGGAATTCAATATCTTTGTGGGGGGTAAAGAAATCACCATAGAAGAGCTTAAACCTTTAGCAGAAAAGACTCAGTTTTTTTGGAATATTAATGCCATAAGCGACCCTTATCTTGATATGTTGGAGCAACAGAATAGTTTAAAAAATAAAGGGAGTGTGGACTCCGAAATAGGTGTTAATGGATTTATTGCTTCTACTGAAAAACCTAGCGGGTTAACAATTAGAACAATGGATGAAAAGGTAGGTGTTGACCTTTTTGTTAATGGAAGGCTAAGGGAAAAAAATATACTTAGCCATACACCTGATTTTGCAACAAGACATATTGCAAGTTACCTTTATGGTCAAATTCATTTTGATCTACTAGATGATGGCACTCTAACAGATAGGATGACGACTAGTAGAGAAGGCATTAAAGAAGGTGATGAGGAATACGCAAAACTTATTAAAGAATTTAAAGATAATATTTTTGAACAAATATCTAAGGAATGGAATGAGTGGAGAAATGAAATCAAGGTTATTAAGCCTGATATAACAGATACTTCATTATCAACTTTTAGTGCTTTTACAGAATCTAAACAAACGGCTATTAATGAGTTTCTTAATGTGGACGAAGGAGAGGATTTAAAAGAAAAAGCTAAACAGATGATTGCTAACATTTCTCCAGCAGAATCATCTAATAAGAAAATATTAATAACACACTCTAGTGAAGATTCAGAGCAGGCTAATATTATTTATGAATTATTATTATTCTGTGGATTTTTACCAAAAGAAATTCTTTATACCTCTAGCAATAATATAGATTCAAAAACACCCGAGGGGACAAATACCCTTGGTTATATTAGGAAGTTTTTTGTAAATGATTGGTTTAAAAAGCCTTATGTTTTTTTTATAGCAAGTCAAAATATGGAAAACTCTTGGTATGCATGTTTAGAGGTTGGTGCATTTTGGGTGGTAGAAAATACACATAAAATTGCAACTATAAAACCGTATGAACCAAAATTACCGCTAAATCCAGATAATCATATATATTTAACTTTTAATGATAAGAATCAATGCGATAAAGAATATTTATTTGAAATGTTTAAAGAAATATCAGAAGATTTTAATAAAGATTGCCTTGATAAAAAAAGTTTTTTAAATGAGTTTTCACAAATAATTTCGGCTTCCGATACAGAAAAATGCAAATAATTGACTCCCATTGCCATCTTGACCGAGTTGATTTATCGGCCTTTGGTGGCAGTATGGAAAGTTTATTGGCACATGCCAAGACCTTGTCGGTTGAAGAATTTTTATGTGTGTGTATTGACTTAGAGCATTTTGATGATGTGCTTGCTATTGCGCAAAAACACCCCGAAGTTTATGCTTCTGTTGGTGTGCATCCCTGTGAATTAGATGGCAAAGACCCAAGCGTTGAGGAATTATTGACATTGGCGGATGATGATAATATTATTGCTATTGGCGAGACGGGGTTGGATTATTTTCATGTGCAAAAGGACGGGGCTGATTGGCAACGAGAGCGATTTAGACGGCACATTGCCGCATCCAATCAATCGGGTAAACCAATGATTATTCACACCCGCAATGCCAAAGCCGATACCATTGCAATTATGCGAGAAGAGAAGGCGGAAAAAGGGGTGATGCATTGTTTTTCAGAGGATTGGGAAACGGCAAAAGCAGCGATGGATTTGGGTTTTTATATTTCATTTTCGGGTATTGTTACTTTTAAGAATGCAGAAGATTTGCGTGAAGTGGCAAAAAAAGTGCCACTGGATAGAATTTTGGTGGAAACCGACTCACCTTACCTTACACCTGTGCCGTATCGTGGCAAGCCTAATTCCCCTGCCCATACTTATTATGTTGCTGAAAAAATGGCCGAAATTCGTGGTGAAACCATCGAAACTATTGCTAATGCCACCACCCATAATTTCAACACACTTTTTAACTTGGCACTAAATTTAGAGGCAAAGCCTCTAAAAAATTGAGAGAGAGTATGGGGGTTATTTTTCAAACGGTTGATGAATTTTCTGTGGGGCAACGACTGGATAATTATTTATTGAAGCATTTGAAAGGTGTGCCGAAATCACATATTTATCGTATCATTCGAAAGGGTGAAGTGCGGGTGGATAAAGGCAGAAAAAAAGCAGATTATAAATTAATATTGAATAATGTGGTGCGTATTCCGCCGATTCGTATGTCTGAATCCAAACTCACTAAAACTTCTGATAGTCTTAAAAAACTATTGACCGATAGTATTTTATATGAAGATAAAGGTTTGTTGATACTCAATAAGCCAAGTGGATTGGCAGTGCATGGCGGTAGTGGTATTGATATTGGTGTGATTGAGGCGTTGCGGGACATGTCCAATACACCCCTAGAATTAGTGCATCGCATTGATCGTGCAACTTCGGGCGTATTGTTGATTGCTAAAAAACGCTCAGTGTTAAAAAATTTGCACGAGCAGTTGGTAAATCGTCATATGGAAAAGCGTTATACCGCTTTAGTTAAAGGCACTTGGTCAAAAAAACGCCATACTATTGATGCACCTTTGTATCAAAATTCTCGTTGCACAATAGTGGATGCTAAAGGCAAAGAGGCAGTGAGTCATTTTCAACCACTCAAAAATTTCGATAGTATTGATGCCTCCTTGGTGGAAGTGCTGATTGAAACAGGGCGTATGCACCAAATCCGTGTACACGCACAATATGCGGGACATCCATTGGTAGGAGATGACAAATACGGCGATAGAGACTTTGACCGCAAAGTGCATTCACAGGGCTTAAAACGCTTATTTTTACATGCACAACAGTTAACTTTTACCAACCCAACCACCGATACAATCCAAACGGTGAAAGCCCCATTGTCCGCTGAATTGACAGCGTTTTTGGCAACATTATGAACGCCTATTTTCGCCTAATGCGCTTGGACAAACCTGTTGGCATTTATTTGTTGCTCTACCCGACATTGTGGGCATTATTTTTGGCAGAAAGTGGGTTGCCTGCGTTAAAATTGTTGTTAATTTTTGTGTTGGGCGTAGTATTAATGCGTTCAGCAGGCTGTGTGATTAATGATTATGCCGATAGGAAAATTGACAAATTAGTCAAACGAACGCAGGATAGACCGATTACCACGGGTGAAATTAGCCCAAAAAAAGCGTTATTTTTGTTTTTTTCTTTGCTTATTCTGGCATTTTTGTTGGTGCTGATGACTAACGGGCTAACCATTCAATTGGCAATGGTTGCCGCATTGTTGGCAATTCTATATCCATTCACCAAACGCTGGACGCACCTGCCACAGTTCGTGCTTGGCTGTGCATTTGCGATGAGCGTACCGATGGCATTTGCGGCAACGCTTGGCAATGTGCCTAGTAATGCGTGGTGGATTTTTTTGGCAACGGTTGTTTGGACAGTGATTTATGATACGATGTATGCGATGGCAGACAGGGAAGAAGATTTAAAAATTGGGGTGAAATCTAGTGCAATTTTATTTGCAAAATACGATATAATCATCATTGGTGGCTTGCAAATTTGCTTGTTACTGATATTAATGAAAATATCAACTGTTTTTAATTTGGGTATCTTTTACGATATTGCATTAATTTTAAGTGCATTGTTGATGGTTTTTCATCAAACGCTAATCAAAAATAGAGAAAAAAACGCTTGCTTTCAAGCGTTTTTGCACAATCAATACATTGGTATTAGCGTGTTATTAGGTGTGATTTTTAGTGTGAGTTTTAACCAAGGGGTTATATGAGACCTCTGCATAAATATGAATAATCATCAAAGCACCATCTTTCATCAAATTGAAAATTGTTTAAAAACACCCTTAACCCTACTAGGAGTGGATTTAAAAAATTTCCAATTTAATAAAATCTGTCACTTTGCTAATCACCCCTATTTATACAAAGGTCTCTATATGAAATTTTCTAAAATTGTAACAAGTATTTTACTGCTAGCGTCATCTTCATCCTACGCACAATCAAATTATCAATGGGTGCAAATGGTGCCCAATAACCAACTTAGTATTAGAGTGGTTTTATTGGACGATACACAATGTCCCAAAGTTGAGGTCAATAACAAATCCCACTTAATGACATTAAGAGCCGATAAAACAGCAGATTTCCCCGCAGTATGCGAGTTGTTGGTCGGTCGTGATACCTATTCAATCAAAATCAATCAACATTCATTGCCCACTTTGCCTAGTCAGATAGATCGTGTTGCCATTCTAGGCGATACAGGGTGTCGGATTAAAAATAACAGTGTTCAAGCGTGTAATGACATCGAGGCTTGGCCGTTTCGTACATTAAGTGCCAGTCTTGCTGCAAAAACAGCCGATGTGGTTTTACATGTAGGCGACTATTTGTATAGAGAATCCCCTTGTCCTAAGGGCAATGCAGGTTGCAAAGGCTCCCCGAGTGGCTATAACTGGGATACTTGGAATGCCGATTGGTTCGCACCTGCCAATCCATTGTTGCAGTCTGCAGTAATGGCATTTGCCAGAGGCAATCACGAAGACTGTAACCGAGCGTATAACGGCTGGTTCCGTTACTTATCGCCATGGGCCTATCAAGCAAAGGCACAAAAATGCACCGAGATGGAAAATCCTTACATTCTCACGCTAAAAGGCGTAAATTACATCATATTTGACAGCAGTTATGGCAAGGATAGCAGCACTTCTGACGCACAATTGGCATTGTATATAGCCGCAATAAAACAGTTGCAATTGGATAAAAATTTAACTTATGTACTGCTCACCCATCGGGCTATGTGGACTTATAACAAAATGAAGTCAAAATATTATTATGGCAACCTCACTCAGCAAATAGCATTTAAAGATTTACTTCCAAGCAACACACTCTTTATGGCTGGGCATGCACACTATCTACAAACACTGGACATGCAAAGTGATTACGATCAACTGGTTATTGGCAATGGTGGCACACAATTAATTAAAGTCGGCAATACAATACAAAAATCAGTGGACATCGACAAACACCTCGCCAATTTTGTGTATTCTCGCTCAGGTTTTGGCTACAGTATTTTAAGCAATATCGACAAAAAGTTTAGGTTTTACAATCAAAACGGCACCCATATCGGCGAATGCGTATGGTTACTTGATAAACAACAATCCTCTTTGAGTTGCCAATAGTTTTAAGCAAAAAAAAACTCATGAAAATGATTAAAACCACAATATTCACTAACTTTTGAGAGGCAAGGCCTCTATAATTTGGTAATTTATGACAGGGTCAATAAGTATCTCTTTAGTGGTATTATTTTTTATAAATGGTATGACTGCTGTTTTTAGATTAGGGTAAACAAAAAAACCCACTAAAAAGTGGGTTTTTTTCAGTTTTAAAAGGTTAAATACCTCTCAACAACTCGTTAATACCCACTTTGGAGCGAGTTTTAGCGTCAACTTGTTTGACAATAACCGCACAATAAAGTGAATAACTGCCGTCTTTACTTGGTAAATTACCAGACACAACGACTGAACCAGCAGGGATGCGTCCGTAACTAATTTCACCTGTTTCACGGTTGAATATTTTGGTGGATTGTCCGATGTAAACACCCATTGAGATGACAGCGCCTTCTTCGACAATAACGCCTTCAACCACTTCTGATCGGGCACCAATAAAACAATTGTCTTCAATGATGGTTGGGCTGGCTTGTAAAGGTTCTAATACGCCACCGATGCCGACACCGCCTGATAAATGTACATTTTTACCAATTTGTGCACAGGATCCGACGGTTGCCCAAGTGTCAACCATGGTGCCTGAATCAACATAGGCACCGATATTGACATAGCTGGGCATAAGCACGGTATTTTTGCCGATGAATGAGCCACGGCGCGCGGTGGCGGGTGGCACGACACGAATGCCCATTGTATTAAAATCGGCTGGTGACATATTGGCAAATTTTGAAGGCACTTTATCGTAATATTGCGTAAAACCACCTTCCATTGGCACATTGTCTTCTAATCTAAAAGAAAGCAACACTGCTTTTTTTAGCCATTCATTAACTGTCCAATCACCAACGCCTTGTTGCTCGGCAACACGTGCCTGACCTGAATCAAGCAGATGAATTGCCTCAGAAACGGCTTGTTTAACTTCGCTACTTGCAGTTTGTGGGTTGATGTTAGCTCTATTGTCAAAAGCTACTTCAATAATATCTTTCATAATGTATCCGTCGTTCAAAAAACAGACATTATATCAGGGCGAAGCACTAATCTTCGTGACAATGGTTGTGATGGTGTTCATAAGTTGCCATTAATTCATCCATTTGGTCGGCGAATAAATCATTAAATTGACTATTTTTAATAATGGTTTCAGGCTGCCCCATGCAACAAATATGATGATACAGGCATAATACTTGTGTGGATTCTTTCATCACTCGGTGCAAATCGTGAGAAATCATCAGCACTGCACAGCCTTGTTGTTGATGGATGTCTTGGATGAGTTTGTAGAGTTGCATTTGTCCACTGACATCAAGGTTTTGTGCGGGTTCATCGAGGATTAAAACATTCGGTTTATTGAGCAATGCACGCGCTAATAAAACGCGTTGCAATTCACCACCAGAACAATTTTTTAACAGATTTTTTAGCAAACCTTCAATGCCAGTAAGCGCCACCGTCTGATGCAAAAAATCAGGTGCAACTTTTTGATTAAGATTAAGAAAATCAATCACAGAAATCGGAATGAATGGATTTGGGTTAAAAGTTTGCGGTGTATAGCCCAGTTTAATATTTTTAGAACGCACTACCTTGCCACTATCTGCTTTAATCAAACCGAGTAGAATTTTGATAAGTGAACTTTTCCCTGCCCCATTTGGACCAATGACAGTCACAAAATCGCCTTGTTTTAACTCAAAACTTACCTTATCCAGTACACTTTTTCTACGGTGCGTTAGACAAATATCGTGAGCGCTAATTAATGTTTGTGGTGTGATTGTAGTCATGTGCTTATTTTATACCGTTGATAAATAGTTTAAGTGTGTAAAATTCATCTTATGTCACAGCAACTTATTCTATTAGATGGGTCAGCCTTTTTATTTAGGGCTTATTTTTCCACGCTTGCACAAAATTTGACCAATGAGGAAGGCTTTCCAACAGGTGCAATGTTTGGTGTTATTAATGCGATTAAGCGTTTACAGAACCAATACCCTGAAGCAAAACTTATCGCAATTTTTGATGCCAAAGGTAAAAACCATCGCCATGATATTTACCCAGAATACAAAGCCCATCGAAAACCTGCCGAAGATGATTTAGTCGTACAAATTGAGCCTTTGTACGAAATTATTCGCGCTATGGGCTTTCATTTTATGTGTGTGCCAGGGGTAGAAGCAGACGATGTGATTGCGACATTGGCGATGGTTGCCGATGAGCAAAAAATGCAAACTATCATTGCCAGTGGCGACAAAGACTTGATGCAATTAGTTAGCGATAATATTTCCCAGTTGGATATGAAAGGCAAATTATACGACCGCCAAACCGTGATTGAAAAAATGGGCGTTGCACCTGAGCATATTTTAGATTTATTGGCACTTACAGGCGATAGTGCGGACAACATTCCAGGTGTGCCGAGCGTTGGGCCAAAAACGGCGTTGAAATGGTTGGCACAGTTTAAATCCATTGCAGGTATCAAGGAAAATGCCGAAAAAATTGGAGGCAAAGTCGGTGAAAAGTTACGCGAAAATTTTGACAAATTAGACCTATCTTATCAGTTAGTGCAGCTCAAATTTGATGTGGAATTACCCTGCAATATTTTAGACGACGAGCCGAGTGCTAACGATGTAAAACTCGCCAGTTTATATCAGCAATATGGATTTGCAGCTTGGCTCAAACAATTAGGCAGTGTTCCTGCCCAAATAACAGACACAACAGCAACGCCTATTGCTGAAACAGAAATCAAAAAGCCGATAACTGAGTGGTTAAAAGAATACACACAAACCGTTATTTTTGAGCCAACCGATTTTGACGATTTAGTTAAACGATTAGAATCATGCAAAAATTTTGTCTTTGATTTAGAAACCACATCGCTTGACTATATGAATGCCAAAATCGTGGGTTGGGTGTTCTTAGTTGATAAAGACAGTTTTTATATCCCCGTCAGCCATGATTATCTAGATGCACCAAAGCAGTTAAATTTTGATATTGTGCTGACACTACTAAAACCTATTTTAGAAAACAAATCCATCGGTAAAATCGGACAAAACCTCAAATATGATAGCCATATTCTCGCAAATTATGGGATAGCCCTTAACGGCATTGTTGATGATACCATGCTCAAATCCTATTGCTTGAATTCGGTCGCCTCAAGGCATAATATGGATGATCTATCTGAGCATTATTTGGGGCATACCACCATCCATTTTTCCGATATTGCAGGCAAAGGCAAAAAACAAATCACTTTCAACC
Organism: Candidatus Thiodubiliella endoseptemdiera; assembly: GCF_964212635.1. Classification (NCBI taxonomy): domain Bacteria; kingdom Pseudomonadati; phylum Pseudomonadota; class Gammaproteobacteria; family Pseudothioglobaceae (SeqCode); genus Candidatus Thiodubiliella; species Candidatus Thiodubiliella endoseptemdiera. Next base: position 1,015,951 of record NZ_OZ156463.1, on the reverse strand, counting down.
AAGTCAGTATTAATGATGGCGCTCCGTATGCCTGTGAAGATGTTATTGTAACGCATAAGCTCAACGAAGTTTTGGCACAAGAATTGGTGAATTATGCCAAACTTTACAAACTTTATCAAATGATAGAATTACCCCTAATTGCTGTTCTGGTAACTATGGAACGCAATGGCGTAGAATTGGACGCTACTATCTTAGGCAAGCAGCAATTTGATGTGGCTGCACAAATGGAAATCATTAAGGCGCAAGCATTTGAATTGGCAGGCGATGCGTTTAATTTAGAATCGCCAAAGCAAATCCAGCAAATCTTATTCTCAGAAGAGGGTTTGGGGTTAGAGCCGAAAAAGAAAACCCCGAAAGGCGCACCGTCAACCAACGAAGAAGCGCTGAAATTATTAGACCATCCATTAGTAGATTTGATACTCAGTTATCGCACATTAACCAAACTCAATTCCACTTATTTAGAAGCATTGCCTAAGCAAATTGACCTACACACTAAAAGATTGCACACTTCTTATCATCAAGCAGGCACTGCCACAGGTCGCCTATCATCTAGCAATCCCAACCTACAAAACATCCCCATTCGTAGTGAACAAGGTGCCAAAATTCGTTCGGCTTTTATTGCCAGCAAAGGTAATGTCATTATCGCCGCAGACTACTCCCAAATTGAGCTTAGAATTATGGCACACATATCCCAAGACGAACATCTGCTAAAAGCCTTTAATAACGACGAAGATGTTCATCGTGCCACAGCATCAATGATGTTTAACCTCCCAATTGAGCAAATTACCAACGACCATCGTCGTAAGGCCAAAGCCATTAATTTTGGTTTGATTTATGGTATGAGTGCCTTCGGACTTGCCAAGCAAATCAATGTCTCACGCACCGAAGCCAAGCAATATATTGATGCATATTTTGCAAATTACCCAAGCGTACTCAATTATATGGACAGCACCAAAGAATTGGCAAAAGAAAAAGGCTTTGTGGAAACGCTAATAGGCAGGCGTTTATACCTGCCACAAATTAACGCCAAAAACAAAATGTTACAACAGCACGCCTTACGCACCGCCATTAACGCCCCGATGCAAGGCTCATCCGCCGATATTATCAAACAAGCCATGCTTGATGTTAATGCGTGGATAGGCAAAAATAACCCTGACATTAAAATGATAATGCAAGTCCATGATGAATTGGTATTTGAAGTCAACGCCTCAAAAGCCGACGAATTTGCCCATAAAATACAAGGCTTGATGGAAAACGCTTACCCACTAGACATTCCCCTTAAAGTTGATGTTGGTATTGGTGGTTCTTGGCAGGAAGCACACTAAGCAAAAATAAACAATCAAATGTTACTTTTGTTTTATAATGTTGACTTTGCAATACAATGAATGACAAATGAATACAACACCTAGCATCGCTATCTCCACTAGAATCCCAGCAGAAATGGTTAAAGGACTGGATGAAGTCGCAAGTCTTACTGAAAGAAGCCGTAGTTTTCACATTAAAAAAGCGCTCAATTTATATTTAATAAATTGCAAACAACAAAGTGTAAAAAATGATACTTTACAAGAGCTTGACTCCGCTTTTTCAGAATTAAATGCAGCGTTAAAAAATCAAAATAATCTCAGTACTTTAGATAACTTGATTGATGAACTTGAACATAGAGACCTTTGCATAAATAGGGATGATTAGCAAAATGACAGATTTTATTAAATTGGAAATTTTTTAAATCCACTCCTAGCAGGGCTAAGGGTGTTTTTAAAAAGTTTGTAATTTGATGAAAGATGGCGTTTTGATGATTATTCATATTTATGCAAAGGTCTCCAAAGATTAAAAAACTGTTCAAAAAGCACAGAAGCGGAAATCAAAGGGTTAGTATCACTTGATTTTATGAATAATTAGGGTAAAAAATCAAGTGATACTAACCCCTTTGATTTCAAATGACATTATTACTGACTATAATATCGGTATTAGGGCAAAAGATTGTTTAATAATGGATGGGCATCAAAAAACCCCAGATATTCTAAGGTGCAATGTTTACAAGGGGTGTCGTTTGGTAGTAATTATTTTGTTGCCAATTTTGATAAGATAACTGGTAGAGATTTAAGGTTTAAGAAGGTTGATAGATCTAAAAAAAGGGTGGCGTCCCCGCCCTCTCCCTTTATTCTTATTTCCATAGGATGGCTTAACATATGAAACAATCATTTAATAGCGATAATTTTATAAAAATATTTTATAGCGAAAATAAGAAGGGGGTGTATTTGGAAAGTAAATACACCATATTTAAACCAATTAAAAAGCACACAAATTCAATATCAAAAATAAATCAAAACTTTAAAGATAATCAATACAACTCTGAAAAATTAAAGGAAAAAGCCAATAGAGTAAAGGATAAGCTCAAAGAAAGAAAATATCGCAAGTTGGAAGGTATTTTTTCTGATTTGGAAAATACAATAGAAAGCCAAGGTATTAACTTTAAATTAATATCAGGCAAATCAATAAGCAATAAGCAAACTTATAAAATAGAAAACACAGGGGACAGCCCTGAGATTTTTTTTGCATTAAAGCAAGTTCAAAATAATATTAAAGCCTCTTTCAAGGTAAGACCATCAAATAGATATGAAATATCAAATCAAGTAATAAATATGCTTGATAATGATTTTCCAAAATGTGTTATTCGCACAGATATAGAAAGTTTTTTTGAGTCAATACCGCATGATAAATTAAAGGAAAAATTAAATAAAAATTATATTCTGAATGCAGAATCAAAGAATATTATTAATAAAATATTGGGTCAATATAGTAAGCTTTCTAAAACGGATAAGGGTATTCCTAGGGGGGTTGGTGTTAGTCCATATCTTGCAGAACTATATATGAGGGATATTGATAATAAAATAAAAGCATTGCCAAATCTTACTTATTATGCTCGCTATGTTGATGATATGATTTTGGTATTTACACCAAATACAAAATATGACAAAACTTGTCATTTGAATAAAATCCTGAAAATTATCAAAAGTGAGGAGTTGCAGTTAAAGGAAGAAAAAACAAAAGCATATAATTTATATGAAAATTCCTGTATTCAATTAGACTTTTTAGGGTATGAAATTGTTAAGGTCAATACGATTAAAATTAATGTATCGATAACCGATTCAAAAGTAAGTAAATACAAAGAAAAAATAGACTCATCAATAAAATACTACACCAGAAGCATTAATTACGATGAAAAATCAGCAAGAAAATTATTAAGAAATAGACTAAAGTATTTAACAGGCAATACAAGACTACTAAATGTCAAAAAAGATATTTTGATTGGTATTTACTTTTCCAATATATTGCTTACTGATACAAAAAAACTTAAAGAGCTTGATGATTATTTAAAATACAAGTTAGACAAATTAAATCCAACAATAAATTTACAGGATAAATTTAGTAAATATAGTTTTGAAAAAGGATTTAAAGAAAAAACTTTTTATAAATTTGATGTAAAAACATTAAAAGCCATCTTAAATATTTGGAGGTAATTATGAACACAAAGAAAAAAGAAAAAATTGCCTACAAAAAAGAAAGAGTTGTTTTATCTGATATATTGCCGTATGAAGTGCCTGCAATATTTAACAATTACATTACCCCAAAACCTCAAACAACTTTCTAAATTTTCTTATATAGCAAACCCTAAGAAGCCCTCTTCTTTTTCTGATTCAATTTTATACTTTCTTGATACACATCCATTGGTTTTTTATATTTCAATGTTTCATGGAATCTTTGGTGATTATAAAACTCAATATAATCATCTACATCCGTGGTTAACTCACTGATAGTTTGGTATTCGTTTAAATAAATCCTTTCACATTTAGCACTTCTCCAGAAGCGTTCAATGCAGATATTATCTGTGGCTCTGCCTTTGCCGTCCATTGAGATAGTAATACCCAGTTTTTTGAGTCGCTTGGTGTGCACCTCACTGGTGTATTGACTGCCTTGATCGGTATTAAATATCTCTGGGTGCGGGTATTTTTCTAAAGCATCGTTGAGTACGCTCATCACTAACTGTGAATCCATTGTGTTGGATATTCTGTGTGATAAAACAGCCTTGGAATGCCAATCAATAATAGCAGCCATATACACCATACCTCCCGCAATCTTAATGTAGGTGATGTCTGTACTCCAAACTTGATTAGCGTGGTTAATACCAAGACCTCGAAGCTTATAACTGTATTTTTTATGTGCTTTGATTGGTATGGCTGTATTAACCTGTTTAACCGCTAACACCGCTTTTAACCCCAACGCTTGGCGATAACGAGCCACTGTGTTTAAACTTACCTTGTAACCGTCTTCAAGTAGTTGTTGATGCACTTTTTTCTCACCGTAAATAGGTATTTGTTCAAACACCTTGGTGATATGAGATTTAATTTTATCTTTACGCACATTGGTACGCGGTGTGTAATATAAGCCACTCCTGTTAATGCTCAACAGTTGGCATTGTTGATTAATTGATAAAGGTTGTGTTGCAGATGTTGAAGACGGCTTGAAGTCAACTAATTGTTTAAGATTAGATAAGCCCAAGCTTTTTAGCTTTTTTGCTAACCATTCCTTCTCTACGGTTACCTTGCCTACCAGAGCTGTTAAGCGCTCATTTTGTTTTTGTGATTTAACAAGCTCTTCTTTGTATTCTTTAACCGCCTTGGATGGCTCCATGGCAATTTCAGCATTAGCAAGGAAGGTTTTCTTCCAGTTTTGTAGGTTTTGTGGAAGGATGTTATGCTTGCTAGCAATCTGTACCAAGGTACTTTCATTTTGTAATAACTCAAGCACTAATTTTGTTTTAAATGCTGAGGTGTATTTGGTTCGTTTTTTACTCATTTTTTTACTCCGATTTTTTTTGTTTAGTTTAACGGGTTTTAAATAAGAAAGTTTAGATTGTTGTCTGAAATTGTTGGGGTTTTATAAATAGATACTTTTATCGATTTTTGGTGGAAAACGAAATTGGGTTAAATGGTGAAAAAATTAGACATAAAGAGGGAGCTAAAAAAGGATTGAATGATGTTATCAAGATAATTTTTAGTCCAATACCTAGAACAATACCTTTTGAATTTAGAATATCACATAAAGACAATAGTTATCGTTCATTGGCAATTATTCATCCTTTAAACCAGCTCCATGTAGTGGCGTTTTATAATGAATTTAAAGAAATCATCAAATATTTTGCTAATGTTAGCCAATATTCAATCAGAAAGCCATATAAAGTTGCAAAAACTAGATTTGTAAATGACTACATTCATCAGCATCAACAGCAAGAATCAGAGAATGCTAGTAATATAGAGATATATAAAGATAAAGATGAAAATCTTAAAACATTTTTCTCATATGAAAAATATAGCAATATTTATAAATTTTTTGAGTCGCACGAATACCAAAGAGCTGAGAAAAAATTTACTCATTTGTATAAGTTTGATATTGGTAAATGTTTCGATAGTATTTATACACATTCTATCTCTTGGGCGTTATACGAAAAAGGAATTGTAAAAGATAACATACCATCATCCAAAACAACTTTTGCAGGCAAGTTTGACACTTTAATGCAGAGTATGAATTATGGAGAAACTAACGGAATATTAATTGGACCAGAGGTATCTAGAATTTTTGCTGAATTATTATTACAGCAAGTGGATAAGGCTGTATTTGATGAGTTGTTTCATGATGGAAAAATACATAAAAAAGATTATGAAGTTTTTAGATATGTCGATGACTACTTTTTATTTTGCAGTGACGAGATGTTAAAAAATACTATAAAAGATAAGTTTATCCATCATCTAAAACAATACAATTTATTTATCAATGAAGCAAAATCTTATGAATATTCTCGCCCAATTATTACAGACTTAACCATTGCCAAAATAAAGATTGTAGATTTGATAGATGATAAATTAGGCATTAAAAAAAATAAAGAGAAAGAGAAAGGGTGGAGTATTGGCTTTAAGTCAAAGGATTTAATTACAAGATTTAAAATTATTATTAGAGAATCCAATATTGAATACAAGGATGTAGTAAATTATTCTATTGCTATTATTGAGAAAAAGGCATTAAAGGTTATTTTAAAAATAGAAAATGAAGAAGATATCAAGCCTTATAAAAAAGATTTTATTAGCTATTTTTACAATATATTGGATTTAATATTTTTCATATACTCAGTTGCACCAAGGGTGAGTGGTACCGTCAAAATTGTCTCTTTATTGAGTAAATTGCTTGCTTTTTTGAAAAAAAATGAAAATATAAATAAACATCAAAAGGATGCTTTATATAAAAAAATATTTGACGAGTCGCATCAAATAATTAAGGGCAACCAACATAAAAAATATGTTCAAAATGAAACCTTGTACTTATTGATAATATTAGCTGAATTAAATCAAGAGTGTTATTTTATAGATAATGACACTTTAAAAAAATACTTTCTTTCCAATACAGATAATACAGAGGTGAATTACTTTGTAATTACAACATTGCTGTTTTATATTAAAAATCAAGAAATCTATAAAAATATTAAGATGGAAATTATTAAAGAAATTTATAAAAAAATCAATAACTGTAATAAAGATAATCGTAAAAAAGATTCTGAACTTGTGATGTTGTTGCTTGATTCATTAAGTTGTCCTTTTATTAGTGAAAAAGACAAGAGGGGTCTTTTAAAATCTTTTGGAATAACTGAGAATGAAGAAAATTTAATAGACTTTAGAGAAGAATGGTTTATTAAATGGGAAAATTTTGACTTATCAAAAGAAATGGAACTTAAAAAAAGTCAAGAAGTTTATAGTTAGATAGTTTAAAATTGGAAGTTGCACTACTGCCATCAAATTACACACACAAGTGTAGAGTTAGCAAACTAAGCAGTGCTTGCTAGCCCCTTATCATTAAATAAAGGTAAATAAAGGGATGCACTCTTTTATTGTAAAACTTTGCTAAGACAGACTTTATACCAAGACAACCTAGTAATATATTTACTAACATCCCTTATCATATCACCCAAAAAGGAAATCACAAGGAATATATTTTCTTTTCCCGACTTCCGCAAAGCACCACACAAAAAATCCGAAAAAAATAAAAAACCCATAAAAATCAAAGACATAAGATTTTAAACAAAAAATTCATTTTGTAGTGCCCTGTAAATATTATATTTACAATCAAAGGGGTCAGTATGCGGTTCCCCCACTTGACTGGACACCACTTCAATAAATTATACCCTTGTTCTTTTTGATTGAACAATGGGGTTAAATCTTTGAGGTATACCGTAGGGGCAACCCTTGTGGTCGCCCGAGCCCGAGGTAATTTGGATATCGATTCTAAAAACAGCAATAAAAAAACCACTGACAATCGTGGCTGAGTGTTGGATAACTGTATTTATATTAAACGCCGTTCGGGCGGGATTAGCGGTAGCGGTTGCTAATTGAAAAGAATTTAATTTTAAATTTGATGAAAGCCTGAATTTAGGCGTTGTGCCTTTTGCACTGAATGATGATAAAATGAGGGACTTTGATTTACAAGCATTACCTAAAACAAATCCTTAATCTAACAATCACACAATGAAAACACAACTACAAACACTATTAAAACAAGCATTAAACACATTGATAAAGGACGGCGTACTGGCGTGTATGCCGGATAATATTCGTATTGACCATTCTAGGGATAAGACCCAGGGAGATTTTGCGACCAATATTGCGATGGTATTGTCGAAGCAGGCGAAGTGTACGCCACGGGTGTTGGCGGAGCAAATTTTGGCGAATTTTCCTGATGATGAAATGGTGGAAAAGGTGGAAATTGCAGGGCCTGGGTTTATTAATTTCTTTATGTCGCAAGATTGTGCGGCTTCAGTGGTTAGTCAGATTTTAGAGCAAGGGATGGAATATGGCACTTCAACTGTGGGGGCTGGGCAGCGGGTATTGTTAGAGTTTGGTTCGGTTAATCCAACTGGGCCTTTGCATGTTGGGCATGGTCGTGGTGTGGCGTATGGCTCAACTATGGCAAATATTTTGCGTGCCATTGGTGTTGAAGTAGATTGTGAGTATTATGTCAATGATGCAGGGCGGCAAATGGATATTTTGGCGGTTTCGGTGTATATGCGTTATATTGATGCAGATAAATTTCCTGATAATGGCTATCAAGGCGATTATATTCAAAATATTGCCAATCAAATAAAAAGGGTTGAAAAGTTGGATATTTTTTCAGGGGTTACTTGTAAAGATGAACGAGACGGCGGCGATAAAGAGCAATACATTGATTCGTTGATTGCAAACTGTAAGGTAATGCTTGGTAAGGATTATAAAACTATTTTTGATTTGGCAATTAAGGATGTATTGGCGGATATTAAAGAAGATTTGTTGGAGTTTGGGGTTGAATATCAGCAGTGGTTTTCAGAGCAATCTTTGATAGACAACGGTTTGAGTGAAAAAATTGTCCAACAGTTGCAGGCTTCTAATCATATCTATGAAAAAGATGGCGCATTGTGGTTTAAGACGACGGATTTTGGCGATGATTTGGATCGTGTGGTGGTGCGTGATAATGGCATGCACACTTATTTTGCCTCAGATATTGCCTATCATTTTGAAAAACTTGAACGCGGTTATGGGACGATTGTTGACATTTGGGGGGCGGATCATCATGGCTATATTGCTCGTGTTAAAGCGTCTATTAAGGCACTTGGAAACGACCCTGAAAAACTGAAAGTATTGCTTTCGCAGATGGTGCATTTATATCGAGGGGGCGAAAAGTTGAAGATGTCCACTCGTAGTGGCAAGTTTGTAACTTTAAGAGAATTGCGTTATGAAGTGGGTAACGATGCGGCGCGTTTTTTCTATATTTTGCGTAAATCGGAGCAGCATATGGATTTTGACTTGGATTTGGCAAAGTCTAAAACTAATGAAAATCCTGTGTTTTATATTCAATATGCTCATGCGCGTATTTGTTCGGTGCTTAGTAAAGCGCAGGGTAATCAAACGCCAGATTTGACGCTACTTAATAATGAATATGAGCAAGCGTTGATAAAGCAACTCAGTCGTTATAGCGACATAGTAAAAACCTCAGCCCTCAATTACGAGCCCCATTTACTGGCCTATTATTTGCGTGATTTGGCGGGCGATTTCCATAGTTATTACAATAATTGTGATTTTTTAATTGCAGATAAAACCTTACAAGCCAGTCGTTTAGAATTGGTGAAAGCCACAAAACAAATACTTCAAAATGGTTTGGGGTTGTTGGGTGTGAGTGCGCCTGATGAAATGTAATTTAAAATAGGGTTAAAAGTGAAATAAAGTTAGGTTTTGGTTAAAAAACAGACAAAATAGAGGTTTAATTTAGTTAAAAATTGAAATAAAGGGCTTTTAAAGGAAATATGAAGGGTGGTGAAAATAATGAACAATTCTTTATTAAAATTGATTTATATGTTAAATAAAATTGTATTTTTGACAAATAATGTTAAAATGTTTACTTTAATTCAATTTTAATGTGATTTAGATATGCTTTTAGAATTCAGTGTTACTAATTTTCGATCCATTAAGGAGAAACAAACGCTTAGTTTGTTAAAAACCAACAAGAACGAACTGCCCAATAATTTTACAACCGTCACCCTGTCCACAGGTAAAACGCTAGATGTGCTTAACAGTGCTGTGATTTATGGTGCGAATGCGAGTGGTAAGTCTAACTTAGTCTTGGCACTCACCACTATGCTAACTATTGTAGGTAGTTCATTTAATTATAAACAAAATGAAAGTATTCCAGGCGTTGAATCATTTGCATTTACTAGTAATGGTGTTAGTGAATTTGAAATTGACTTTATTAACGATAAAGGTGTGCGTTTTGTTTATGGATTTTCTGCTACACAAGAAAAATTTATTGATGAATGGCTATATCAATACCCAAAAGGCAGGCCACAGATTTTAATTAGTCGAGATAATACAAGTACTTGGGGAGAAATGAATGCCCTCAAAGGGAGTAAAAAACTACTTAAGGATAGCACAAAGGAAGTTTCGCTTTTCTTATCAACAGCCTATCAGTTTAATAATGAACAATTATCAAGTGTATTGCAAGATATTTTCACACTAAAGACTACAATAGTTGACTTTCAAGACCCTCATTTTACAATTGCACAAGTTGAAGAGAACAATAAAAAACAGTCTGTATTAGACTTTTTAAATAATGCGGACATAGGTATTGAGGACATTATTATTGAAAGCCATGAAGTAAATGTTGATAATGTTCCAGAAATGGCAAGAATGATTGTGGAGGTAGATGGCATCCAACAAAAACCTAAATATATTGAAACTAAAATTCATATTGTCCACACTGACGGAATTAGATTTGATCTACATCAAGAGTCAAGTGGAACGCAAAAATTATTCTTTTTGATTGGCGTTTGGCTAGATGTTATAGAAAAAGGCTACACTTTAATTTTAGATGAATTGCAAAATAGTTTACACCCCAAACTGGTAGAGCATTTGATAACAATGTTCCACGATTCAAAAGTCAATAATAAAGGAGCGCAGTTAATCTTTGTTACACACGAAACTTCATTGCTTAGCCAAGAAATTTTCCGCAGAGACCAAGTTTGGTTTTGTGAAAAAGAAAACAATGCGACAGAGTTGTTTTCTTTGGCTGATTTTTCAGTGCGGAAGGGGGCAGAAAATGTAGAAAAGTTTTACTTATCTGGGCGCTATGGTGCTGTGCCGTATTTGAGAAGTTAATGGCAAAACGCAAACCAAAGCCACAATATAGCCCTAGAAAGACGAATATAAGGCAACCTTATGATAGGGTTTTAATTGTTTGTGAGGGCAGTAAAACGGAGATTAATTATTTTAACGGCTTGATTAACCATTTAAAACTAAGCACTGTTAACATTCAAATGTTAGATATTAAACAGACAACGCCCGATAGTTTATTTAGGGAGGCAAAAGAACTTTATCAAGATGCAAAAAGAAAAGGGAATTCTTATGATAAAGTGTATTGTATTTTTGACAAAGATAGGCACGCCAAATATCAAGAAACTAAAGATAATATAGAGCAAGCTAAAAACTTTTATGTTGCTTTTTCAGAGCCTTGTTTTGAATATTGGTTGTTGTTGCATTATGAAAATACCACTAAACCGTTTACTTGTTTCGACGAATTAAAAAAAGACAAAATGTTTAAAAAGCATTTTCCTGATTATCAAAAAAATCAGGATGTTTTTACAAACTTGCAAGATAAGATACCAACCGCTTGTCAAAATGCAGAAAACAATCCACACACCAATATTCATAAACTAATAAAATATTTGCAAAACATTAAAAACCGATGAATGATCAAACCCAACGCCAGAAAGCCCTAGACATTAGCCAGTCTTTTATTGTGCAAGCACCTGCGGGGTCGGGAAAGACGGAATTACTCACACAACGGTATCTAAAATTATTAGCAAATTGCACTGAGCCTGAGAATGTGATTGCGATGACATTTACGAATAAGGCGGTGGATGAGATGACGCATCGAGTGTTGTCGGCGTTAAAATTGACTAAGCAATCTCGTCCAGAAGAGCCACATAAACAGGTTACTTATGATTTAGCAAGGGCAGTTATTCAGCATTCAGATAAGCAGGGGTGGGATTTGTTGCAAAATCCGAAACGGCTGAAAATATCTACCATTGACGGGTTGTATAGTTTGATTACCAATCGTTATCCATTGCCAAAGCAACTAGTCCCCCGCCAAATTATGGCACAGCAGTGGGAGCGTGATTGGGCTTATCAGTATGCAGCGCGTGAGACTTTGAAGATGATTGATGATGCGGATTATGGCAAGGATATTAGGTATTTATTGTTGCATTTGGATAATAATGTTAATAAGTTTGAAGGTTTGGTGATGCAGATGTTGTCCAAACGCGACCAGTGGTTGGGGCGCTTGTATCAAGATAATGTGTTGGATTTACAGATATTGCAAGATAGTGCAAAACGCATTATTTTGGAGCATTTGCAGGCATTGCATAGCTTGGCGGAACCGTATTTTGGTGAGGAATTTTTTGCGTTGATGCTGTCTAGTAATAATTTAGACTACAACAAGGTTGTATCTTTGCCGAATGCTGATTATCTAGATTTGGAAAAATGGCAATTGATGAGTGATTTCTGTTTGACCAAAAAGGGTACTTGGCGCAAGACTTTGGAAAAAAAATTACCAACAGATATTTTTAACGAAGCGTTAAGAGAAAGTTTGCAACAATTAAATGTCTTGCCCGATATTGATTTCTCTCAGGCACAGGCGGACACTTTAAAGACGATTGCACAAGTGTTAAAACTGTGCGTGGCGCAACTCAATATTTATTTTGAAGACCAGCAAATGCACGATTTTATTGAGGTGGCATTGAATGCCAATCAGGCACTGGATGATCAGGTGGGCGTGAGTGATATTGCTCTGTTTCTGGATTATAAAGTGCAACATTTATTAATTGATGAGTTTCAAGACACCTCAGCGTCGCAGTTTAATACTCTTGAAAAAATGATGAGCGAATGGCAGACAGGTGATGGCAAAACGCTGTTTTTGGTGGGCGATCCGATGCAGTCAATTTACCGATTTAGAGAATCGCAAGTGGGATTATTTTTGCAAGTTCGAGACAAGGGTATTGCTCAACTGCAGCCAATATCGTTGGTACTAGAGACAAATTTCCGTTCATCGCAGAGTATTGTGAAGGGTAATAACGAGATTTTCCAAGGTATTTTTCCAAAAAATGATGAAGTACATCAGGGAGCGATTTCTTACTCGTCATCGACGGCAAATTCAGAGGTAACTGAGGAACGGGCCATTACTTTTCACCCCTTTGCACACGACCAATGCTTGCTTGAAGCACAAGCGGTGAGTGGTGCGGTTAAAAACGCGTTGGTAAAAAATGCAAGCGGCACAGTGGCAATTTTGGTGCGTACGCGCAACCATTTGACACATATTACTCAGCAACTTAAATGCGATAATATCGAATTTGAATCGGTGGATATTACCCAATTGCAAAATCATTTATTGACCCGTGATTTATTCTCCTTAACAAAGGCATTATTACACCTTGGTGACAAATTGGCATGGCTAAGTGTGTTGCGTGCGCCGTGGTGCGGGTTAATTTTGAATGATTTGTTGATATTATCTGACAATGATGATTGTATTATTTACCAACAATTGAATGATACGGGAGTGGTGTCAAAGTTGAGCAAAAACGGGCAAAAACGCGTCAAACATCTGCACCATTGCCTACAAAAGGTGGTTAATAATCAGGGGCGATTTAATTTTGTGGAATTACTGACTGATGCGATTAATCAATTGGGTTATACAAATGATGTTTTGTCGGAAGTTGAGTTAGCGATTAAGGATAAATTTTTGCGTATTATTTATGATTGCGAACAGCAGCAAAGGCTGAATGTTAAGACCATTCAAAGTGCGATAGAAAGTCTGTATGCGCCGAGCGACACTGCACAGGTAAAGTTGATGACTATTCATCAATCTAAGGGTTTGGAATTTGATACGGTGATAATCCCTGGTTTGGGCAGAAGTCCGAGAAATGCGGATTCTCCTATCATTCACTTGCGTGAATTTTCTAATAATTCTTTGTTATTAGCCCCCGTCAAATCAGCGATGGATGCGAGTGATAGTGGGGCTTATAATTATTTGAAATTTATTGAGTCAAGACAAGATTATTTTGAAAGTATGCGTTTATTGTATGTGGCAATGACGCGTGCTAGAAGCAATTTACACTTATTGGGTGCGGTAAATAAATCGGGCAATGTTGCTAAAAACACTTTGTTGACATTGTTAGCACCATTTTTTTCGCATTATTTTGATGATATTGATGAAACACCTGATACGGTTGAGTCTTCGGCAGTATTGCAATTGCAACGCTTTGCTGAATTAAAAACACCAACTAATCAAGTCCAAACAGAAGGCGAAAGAGTTGAATATCGACAAAATTTTGAACGCTTATTTAAAAGTGCCTTAGGGACTTTGGTGCATCGATATTATGAACAAAAGTTGTTTAATCCGAGTGTTGATAATATACGCAATCGCCTGATTGAAATTGGCACAGCATCGAGTGAAATTGAGCATTGGCAGAGGTTTATTCTGAAATTATTGGAGAATACCAAAAATGACACGCAATTTGAATGGCTGTTCAAAGACAGAGAACTGGCACAAAATGAAGCGGCATTTTTTGTTAATGGACGCACTATTGCTATTGACAGATTGTTTGTTGATGAAGGTACACTGTGGGTGATTGATTTTAAAACTGCCGAACTTAATGAAGGCGAATTGTTGGATACATTCATCAAACGCCAACAAAAACAACACAGCAAGCAACTGTTATTTTATAAAACTGCAATGTCTGACATTTATGAGTATCCAGTGCGTTGTGCGTTATATTGTCCGAGCGTTAGCCAATTAATTGAAATTACTTAATGAGACCTTTGCATAAATATGAATAATCATCAAAACGCCATCTTTCATCAAATTACAAACTTTTTAAAAACACCCTTAGCCCTGCCAGGAGTGGATTTAAAAAATTTCCAATTTAATAAAATCTGTCATTTTGCTAATCATCCCTATTTATGCAAAGGTCTCTTAATTCCATAAAGCATTAATCATTGCCACGCTATTACAGCCTGCATCTAAAGCAGATTGTTGATTATTAAAATCAATGCCACCAATGCCGACAATTGGAATAGTCAGGATTTTTTTCGCTTGTCTGATAATGTCTAAGCCACATTTTGGTGCATTAGGTTTGGTTAATGATGAAAATAAAGCACCAAATGCCACATAATCCGCTCCTTGTTGTTGTGCCATTTGCGCCAAAGAAATATCGTTATAGCACGATACTCCAATGACAGCGTCCGCACCGAGTTGTGCACGCGCTTGTTGAGTTGATACATCATTTTTGCCAAGATGCACACCATCAGCGGCTATTTTTTGCACAAGGTTAATGTCATCATTGAGAATAAATAAAGTATGATGTTTTGCACACAACTGCTGTAGTTGTGTCGTTTCATTGAATTGCGTTTTTGTATCCACCGTTTTATGTCGATATTGTAAAATACTGATGTGATGTTGAACAATCACTTTTTCAATAGCGTCAAGGTTTAAGGCACGGCTTGGCGTGATAGCGTAAATACCACTTATATTATGCAAAAAATTAGTTTTCATTTAAGAAGAAATTTGTTATTCACGGGCGTTATTATAGTGCTTATCGGCATTATATGGCTTTTTATATCATTGGTTTTTTCAATATTTACTTCGGACGAACAAAAAGTGGCCGATCCGGACGAAATTACCAATTACATTGAAAAAATCAACCAATTTGTATTGCAAAGTTTTAATGAAAAGCAACAATTAGTCCATTTTGTGGAAGCTGATAAATATTATAATTTTAAAGACGAGCCTGCTTTACTATTAGACCCAAAAGTAATTACCTATAATGCCAAAGGAGAAGAAATCTACACCCTAACTTCAAAACGAGCTAATTATTTAGATGATGGAAAGATTAAATTTAACGGTAAAGTTGATATCAATTCCAAATCCGGCATTAATTACCAAATCAACGCCAAAGAACTGTCAATTAATACCAAGACCAATGATTTAATGAGCGACAAACAAATTGTTTATTTAGACAAAACCGCACAAGTTATCGCCCAAGGTATGCGGATGAAAGCCATAGATGATAAAATGCGCTTAATCGGTAAAACCATCATTAATCAAGACAGCGGACAAAAAATATTAACCCGTAATTTGTTCATTGACCAGGCCAAATCAAAGAAGCGTTATTACTCTAAACACAAGACTACTTATTTAGCATCGGGTAATAAAATTGACTCTCAAGGCTTGGATATGGATATGAATAAAGGTATTGCTACCCTGCTTGGTAAAGTTAAAATCTTACAAAAATCAGGCACCAAAATTGATACTAAAGCACTCACCATTGACCAATCAAAAGAGCATGATATTTACAGAACCACAGAAAAAGTGCATTATCAATCAAAAATTTCAGATATTCGTGCAAAAAAAGGCATGCGTTATGATGCTAAAGACCAAAAGGTGAGATTGACAGGGGGCGTTGTTGGTCGTTATGAATAAGATTATTTACCTTTTATTGTTGTTGCCTTTTTCGGCACAAGCATTGCTTGATGATAAAATCCCAGTCGATGTTAAAGCCTATACAGTAGTGGTTGATGAGCGTTTGGGGCTAAGTATTTATATGGGCGATGCACAAATTGTGCAGGGAGATCTGACTATCAACGCTGAGACAATACAAATTTTTAGCAGAAATCAGGCTATTACCAAAGTAATTGCCATCGGCACTAAAAAAAATCCCGCTCATTACAAGCAAAATCAGCCCAATCAACCGCGATTTATTGAGGCGAAAGCACAGAAGATTATCTATTTTATTGATAAGAAATTGGTGCGACTTAAAGGAGGTGCACACCTGATTCAAGGCTTTGATTCCTTTAGTGGCGGTGTTTTGAATTACGATATCAACAAAGACAAAATTATTGCCACGAAATCTAAGGACGGCACTCAACGGGTTAAGTTTAAAATTAAACTGTAAAATATTGCCATCAAAAAACCACTATTCGGTATAATTTCCCTCTTTAAATTAAATAGAGGATGAGGTATGTCAAAATTAGTCCCACCACATGGTAGCGATACAATCAAGGCGCTAGCACTATCAGGCGATGCTTTAACAGCAGAGTTAGCGAGAGCAAAATCATTAATAAAAATTACATGTTCTTCTAGAGAGGAAGGCGATATCGTTATGTTGGGTATTGGCGGGTTTAATCCATTAGATGGTTTTATGGGCGAAGCAGATTGGAAAGGTGTTTGTGATAATATGACAATGACCAATGGGTTGTTTTGGCCAATTCCTGTAACACTTTCAACTGACAATGAAGCCGTTAAAGCAGGAGATGAAATTGCAATTGCAAGTAGTAAATCTGGTGAAGTTTTAGCAACGATGACTGTTACTGAGAAATATACCATTGACAAGGACCACGAATGTGAAACTGTTTTTAAAACTACCGAAGATGCACACCCAGGTGTAGTAATGGTTCAGGCACAAGGTAAATATAATCTTGCAGGTCCTATCAAAGTATTATCTGACGGTGGCTTTCCTGCAAAGTTCGGCGATTTATATATGACACCTGCTGAGACGCGTGCTTATTTTGATGACAAAGGGTGGAAGACAGTTGCTGCCTTTCAAACGCGTAATCCAATGCACCGTTCACACGAATATTTGGCGAAAATCGCAGTAGAAATTTGTGATGGTGTAATGATTCATTCAGTTTTAGGCGGGCTTAAAGCGGGTGATATTCCTGCCGATGTGCGTTCAGAAGCAATTTCAGTCTTAATTGAAAACTATTTTGTTGATAACACAATCTTACAGTCGGGTTATCCATTAGATATGCGTTACGCAGGTCCTCGCGAAGCATTATTACATGCATTATTTAGGCAAAATTATGGTTGTTCACACTTAATTGTTGGTCGTGACCATGCAGGTGTTGATGATTATTATGGGCCATTCGATGCACATAATATTTTTGATGAAATTGCAGATAATGCACTAATAACACAGCCACTTAAAATTGATTGGACTTTCTGGTGTCACGAATGTGGTGGTATGTCTTCGATGAAAACTTGCCCGCATGAAGCCAAGGATCGTGTTTTATTGTCAGGAACTAAAGTCCGTAAGATGCTTTCAGACGGTGAAGATTTACCAGAAGAATTCTCACGCCCTGAAGTTGCTAAGGTGTTACAAGCATACTACGCAGGTATTAAAGATGAAGACAAAGTAGAAATTAAGTTGAGTGGTCACTCAGCTAAGTAAAGTAAAATTTATTTAAAACAAAGGACTAATAGTATATAATTGCTGAGTTTTAAAATTTCTAATTTTAAAACTTGATGATTTTTTTGATGTGATTAACTACCTAAAGGAGGAATAAAACCATGATCACTAACACACCAATAGCCTTGCTTGCAGAAGCGGGCATCTCATACGAGACAATGCAAACTTATGTAATAATAATGGTTGCACTTGTTGTCGTAATGACAGTAATGGATATGTTGCACAAGCAAAGTGCTAAGTATTTCTTTGCTAACGCAAAGAAAGCCAAAGCAAATGCAACAACGCAGTTGAGTGCAGGCGATAAAGTCGGTATTGCAGCGGCAACAATCGCAACAGATGTTTTATCAGCGGGTGAGTTCCATAACCCAGTGCGTCGTTTGGTTCACTTGTTGACTATGTACGGTTTCATTTTGTTTAATGCAGCAACGGCAGTAATGATATTTACTGCAAATGGTGCTGACGCAACTTGGACGCAAATATGGCACATTGGTGCGATTATGTTACTCGTAGGTAGTTTTTGGTTTTGGTTTGCCTTTAAAGTAGATGTGGTTGCCGAAGGTAATTCACCTTTTAGTATTGACCTTAAAAGAGATGCGTTCAGTTTGTCATTAATGGCAACTTCTGTTGCTGCGTTAATTTGGTCTTTTAATACGGGTAACGGCGCTAATGTAAAAGGCTGGGAATTTGGTTTCGTCATTCTTGCTACTGCTTCATTGTTTGGCGGTGTTTACTGGTCTAAGTTTTCACATATGTTCTTTAAGCCATTTGCTGCATACGATAAACGAATCACCAAAGCGGATGGTTCTGCTGAAAACTTACCAACAATTACTAGAGATGAGTCTGAGCAACAGCAACGCCACTCTATGGAATTGTTAGTAGATGCACCTATGGATATGGGTCTTGGCATCAAGCGTGAAAAGCCACAGCACTACTAAAATTTATTTATTAATTAAACTAAGGAGAATAATATGCCAACTTTTGTATATATGACCCGTTGTGATGGTTGTGGACATTGTGTAGATATCTGCCCATCTGACATTATGCACATCGATAAGAAATATCGTCGTGCACTTAACATTGAACCTAACATGTGCTGGGAATGCTACTCATGTGTCAAAGCATGCCCACATCAAGCCATTGATGTTCGTGGCTACGCAGACTTTGCGCCGCTAGGTCACAGTGTTCGTGTAATTCGTGATGAAGAAAAAGGCACGATTGCATGGAAAATTAAATTTAGAGATGGTCGTGAGAAGAATTTCTTGTCACCTATCACTACTAAGCCATGGGGTTCTACAATCCCTGACTTTAGAAACGAAGCTGAGCCTACGGCCGAAGCGCGTAATTCTGAGTTATTGGCATTTGAACCTGAGTCAATTCGTTTAGACGATGGTGGTTTACATACGTTAGAGTCTAACGGTTTAAAACTTGTTGAAGGAGTATATTACTAATGAAAACTATTATTGAAGACAACATTGACATTTTAGTGGTTGGTGCAGGTTTAGGTGGCACAGGTGCTGCTTATGAAGCAAGACATTGGGGTCGCGACAAGAAGGTGATTATTGCTGAGAAAGCAAACATTGACCGTTCTGGTGCGGTTGCTCAAGGTCTATATGCGATTAACTGTTATATGGGTACTCGTTGGGGTGAAAATAACCCTGAAGACCATGTGCGTTATGCACGAATGGACTTAATGGGTATGGTTCGTGAAGACTTAGCTTTTGATATGGCTCGCCATGTTGACTCAGCAGTTCACAAATTTGAAGAATGGGGTTTACCATTAATGAAAGACCCTAAAAGAGCAGACTTGCCTGCAGATGATTTAGGTAAAGGTGCTTATATGCGTGAAGGTCGTTGGCAGATTATGATTCATGGTGAATCTTATAAGCCTATCGTTGCTGAAGCTGCTAAAGTGAATGCCGATAAGACTTTTAACCGTATTATGGTAACGCATTTATTGATGGATGATGCACAAGATAACCGTGTTGCAGGTGCTGTTGGTTTTAATGTGCGCACAGGTAACTACCATGTATTCAAATCTAAGACAGTTATTGTTGGTGCCGGCGGTGCTTCTAATATCTTTAAGCCGCGTTCAGTGGGTGAAGGTGCAGGCCGTGTTTGGTACGCTCCATGGTCATCAGGTTCTGCATACGGTTTATTAATTGAAGCGGGTGCAAAAATGACACAAATGGAAAATCGTATCGTTTTGGCTCGATTCAAAGACGGTTATGGCCCTGTTGGCGCTTACTTCTTGCACCTTAAAACTTATACTCAAAATGCTTATGGCGACGAGTATGAGTCTAAGTGGTTCCCAGAATTAGCAGAAAGAGTAGGCAAGGCATATCTTGATACTGAAAACCAACATTTCTCACACAAGCCTATTCCAACTTGTTTGCGTAACCACGCATTCATTTCTGAAGTAGCAGCTGGTCGTGGTCCAATTCACATGGTAACAGTTGAAGCATTCCAAGACCCACATTTAGAAGAAGTAGGGTGGGAAAACTTCCTAGGTATGACGGTTGGTCAAGCGGTATTGTGGGCTGCAACAGACATTGATCCTAAATACATCAACCCTGAGTTAACAACTTCTGAGCCGTATGTAATGGGTTCACACGCCACAGGTTGTGGTGCATGGTGTTCAGGTCCTGAAGATATTTCAGGTAATATTCCTGAGTATTTTTGGGGTTACAATCGTATGACGACGGTTAATGGTTTATTCGGTGCAGGCGACTCTGTTGGTGGAACACCACACGCATTCTCTTCAGGTTCATTTACGGAAGGTCGTTTGTCTGCTAAAGCTGCTTGTAAATATATTGATGACGGTAAAGCAGAAGGTATCAATGTTTCACAAAAGCAAATTGATGAGCGTAAAGCGCAAA
Organism: Candidatus Thiodubiliella endoseptemdiera; assembly: GCF_964212635.1. NCBI lineage: Bacteria > Pseudomonadati > Pseudomonadota > Gammaproteobacteria > Pseudothioglobaceae (SeqCode) > Candidatus Thiodubiliella > Candidatus Thiodubiliella endoseptemdiera. The sequence continues at coordinate 995,206 of NZ_OZ156463.1, read as the reverse complement.
TCTTCAAACCTTTAGAGACTTACACAGTAGGTCGCAACGAAATCGTTGGTGGCACTGTATCGCCAAGCTACATCTTGCCATTCCCTGGTCTACAGCGTTTACAGAAGTTGATGGATGAGTATGCAGGCGGTGTAACGGTTCAGTATATGACTAACGACAAACTTCTAAATATGGGACTTCATAAATTGAAAATCCTAGAAGAAGATTTGGAGAAAGTGGGTGCAGAAGACATTCACCAATTGTTGCGTGCATGGGAACTTAAACACCGTCATCGTACTTCTGAGTGTGTGGTCCAACACACCTTGTTCCGTGAGGAAACTCGCTGGCCTGGTTACTACTACCGTGGCGATAAAATGAAACTTGACGATGAAAATTGGCATGTTTTAACTACCTCACAACGCGATCGTACTACTGGTGAATACAAGATGGAGAAACAACCTTTGTACCACTTAGTGGGTGACGCTGAGAAGTAGAAATCTCGCTTAACAAAGATTTAGTAACAAGTCTTTGTTGGAAACAATAAAAAACCAACATTTTATGTTGGTTTTTTATTTTAAGCAGACCTTTATAGGCATTGGATAATATTCAGTGTCTATATGAGTCTTAAATAAAATAAAAAATTATGAATATTATTGAAAAAACAGATGAGGAAATTTTAGCGATTGCCAATCCATTTTGGAATGACTTAGTGAAATATTCTAACAATAAAAATTACGGTGCATTTACCAGAAATTTTTCTGAAGATATGCTTCGTGGTGCAAATGAAATTGAAATGGGTAAACAATTTGCCCGCAGTAAATTGACTAAAGGGTTAGAAAAAGACCCTGAGTATCTAGGGCTAATTCGTCGTGGTGAACATGTAACTGTGCTTTACAAACAAACCAACAAAAACAGAGTGGGAGACGAATATCTTGGGCGTTTAGTATTGGGCTATAATGAAGAGGGCGAGATTAAAATTTTCGGTGCAACTATTTTTTAAAGGCTAGAATAATGATTATTGAAGACGGAAAATTTGTTGAATTAAATTACAAAGTGATAGACAAAAAAACCAAAGATATTTTATCTGCAGTTGAATTTCCACTCGGCTATATACACGGCATCAGCGAAATTTTATCACCTGAAGTAACAGCAGAACTAGTAGGGCAAGAAAAAGGCGATGTGATTGAGTTACCCATTAACTGCGACCTAATTTATGGACCAAGAGATGAGTCATTAGTATTTACCGACCACCTCGAAAATGTACCAAAAGAATTCCACAAAGTCGGCAACACAGTTACTATGGAAAATGAAAATGGAGAGCCCAAAGATTTTATTGTTACCCGTGTCGATGAAAAATCAATAACCATAGATGGTAACAACCCACTCTGTGGCAGAGAAGTTATTTTTATCCTAACAGTATTGACAGTGCGTGAACCAACTGATGAAGAGGCAGCAGCAGGCGGTCCTATCGATGCCGAACCACCAGAACTTAAAATGCCAAATGCACGCAAAATTCACTAACCTCTAACTTTTATAAAACTGATATTATTATGGCAATAGACTTTACCCAATCCGAAACCGGAATTATTAAAAAACATATAGATGCCCGTTGGACAAAAAAAGACCACGGCTTACACATGGGCGACATTGAAGTTGGCGATGTAGAAAAACCTTCAGCCGTTTGGGAAGATGGATACTACACCTTTATTGTCATTAAAATGGCAGACAGCATTTATAAAAATATGTTCTACTTTATGCGTGACAAACGCTTTGATACTGGCACAGACGAGTACACCGACCTTGATGAATGCGTAGATTCCATTATGAAAGCACAAGCTGACTTTTCTTTATCAAAAAACACCAAGGGTTTGAATGTAGAAATTAATAAAGAATAATTATACAAAAGTCTCAATGAAAAACCTTTGTATGAATCAATCTCCCAAACTTGTGGATAATAGCCCCCATTATTTCACTAAAGCACACCTAATGTTTACATTCACCTTTGATGTAATTGACTATATGGACGAATTCGTAACAGTCTAATTTACTTAAACACATTTCAAGCTACTTTTTTCAATTCAGCCATCTTCTGAACAGGTGTAATATACCCAATTGCTGAATGACTCCTTTTGTAATTATAAAAATAAATATAACTCTCTATATTTTCTACTACTTCGTTATGATTAGTGAAGCTTTGGTAGTTTCATCTCTCAGTTTTTAAACTTTTAAAGAGTCGTTCCATCACTGTGCTCGGGGCATTGTTCCAACAATTGCCACCTACTCTAGGTAATATGTTTGTACAGTATTGCACATAAGTTTATTGATGTTTTGATATAGTACTTTGCAATACATCTTTAAATAATTGAGCATTAGGCTGTTTTGACAATGCCCAGCTCAAAAACTACCTTAGTCCTAAATCTAGAACACTGGCTAAATAACACACAGCCTTGATAGGTCTTAATATAGGTAATATCACCCACTCAATGAGTATTGATTGATTATTTAAAGACACTTACATCCTGTGTTTGCCATAAGTATGCCTAACTTCAATGGCAGTTTATTTGATGAATTTAATCATAGTATTGGTATTATCATTGGCTGATTTATCTTTGATCCGATAGTAATAACTGTTATAAGGAAGTTTTAGAATTGGCGAGAGCGTAAATTAAACTGTGTAAATCCGCCTTTTCACTCTTAACTATTTCTCGTATTTTTCCATAATCTCATCAAAAAATATACATAATTGAGGGTAAATCTCACCCCAGTTTCTAACTCTAGTTCTTTGCCATTTTTCCTGTATTTGTTGTGTTGCCAAGTATACCATTTTAAGCACTGATCCTTGTGTTGGGAATGAGCCCTTAGATTTGGTTTTCTTCTTGATAATAGCATTTAATGATTCTATTGGGTTAGTTGTGTATATCAATGTTCTAACGCTTTGCGGATACTTAAAGAATGTTGATAGCTCACTCCAATGGTTATGCCATGATTTGGCAATATTAGGGTATTTTTTATCCCAAATATGTTTAAATTCATCTAGTGATAATAATGCCTGCCCTTCGTTTAAAGCCGTGTAAACAGCTTTTAAATCTTTAGCAACTGCCTTTGTGTCTTTCCAAGACACAAATCTTAGCGATGAGCGGATTTGGTGAACAATGCAGCGCCGAACCTCAGCTTTTGGGTAAACAGCCTCTATTGCTTTATTAAAGCCATTTAATCCATCAATAGCAAAGATTAAAACATCGTTAATACCACGCTTTTTAATATCGTTTAACACTGTGAGCCAGTACTTAGATGTTTCGTTTTCACCTATCCAAAATCCAATAATCTCTTTTTTACCTTCAAGACTTACACCCAGCATAATATACACAGCAATGTTTTTAACCACAGAATCAATCTTGATTTTAAGTACGGTAGCATCCATAAATATGATGGGATAAATCGCCTCTAAAGGACGATGCTGCCACTCATCTACCTTAGCCATAATCTTCTCGGTAATGTTGGATATGGTGGTGGTAGATAGCTCATAACCATACAAATCATCAAGATGATTTTGAATGTCTCTAACGCTCATGCCTTTGGTATAAAGAGACAAGATTAAATCCTCACTGCCGTCTAAAATGACTTCACGCTTTTTGACTAGTTGTGGCTCAAAACTGGCTTGCCTATCTCTGGGGATGGCGACATCTATATTGCCATACTTGGATTTTAAAGTCTTTTTGTTATGCCCATTGCGATAATTACGACCGTCGTTATCTTTTAGTGATAACTGATTTTTTTGATAGCCAAGATGGCTTGATAGTTCTTCTTCGCTAGCAGTTTGAATAACCTCTCGCATTATGTTTTTAAATTCATCTGCGATGTTATCAAGGGAGGTAAATTCCCCTGTTTGGATTTGTCTTTTTAGTTCGTTGTGGTTGATTAAACTCATTTGTGTTTCTCCTTGTATTTTTAATGCTTTTGATTTTATAGGATCAAAAGCTTTTTAAGGATTTACACAGTTTAATTTACGCTCTCCAATCAATAGTGTATTTTGATTGTTCGCTGTAAACGAGGCTTTTTTTCTAGTGATCCTTTTGGGTATTTTTTAAGATTTCATTATTCTTTCGCGAACGCCAAAGTTGTTTTTTTTAAGCGATTGTACTTCTTGTTTCGGGCATCTGCTCACTTATTTCAGCTAGGTTTCCTTATAGTTTTTGTTATAAGGAGACCTTTGCATAAATATGAATAATCATCAAAACGCCATCTTTCATCAAATTACAAACTTTTTAAAAACACCCTTAGCCCTGCTAGGAGTGGATTTAAAAAATTTCCAATTTAATAAAATCTGTCATTTTGCTAATCATCCCTATTTATGCAAAGGTCTCATAAGGTGACATCAATATCAATCCCTGACAAGGTCGAACCTTGTCATAAAAAAAACCAACTTAATTGCTGGGTTCTTTAATGATTATTTTAGAGGCAAGTCCTCTAAAATAATCATTAAGCAGGAGGCTGGTTCGTTTTTATGACGAAGCAGAGTGAGCCTTTCGCTGATAAAATACAGGTTAATAAAACTATCAGGTTTTTTGATGAATAAGTCAACTACAATTTGTGCATTAGCAAGTGCTTTAGGACAAGGCGGTATCGGTATTGTGCGGGTTTCTGGTGCAGGTGTGGTTGAGATTGCTAAGTGTATGCTTGGGCATATCCCCAAAGCGCGTTATGCACATTATGGTTCGTTTTTTAGCCAGGATGGCAGTGAAATTGATAAAGGCGTGGCGTTGTTTTTTCCAGCACCACATTCGTTTACGGGTGAAGATGTTTTAGAATTACAAGGCCATGGTGGTATTGTAGTGATGCGTTTGTTGTTAGAGGCTGCGATGTCATTGGGGGCAGTGGCGGCTGAACCAGGGGAGTTTTCTAAGCGGGCTTTTCTGAATGGAAAAATGGATTTGGTGCAGGCGGAGGCGGTGGCAGACATTATTGATGCCAGTTCGCAGCAATCGGCTCGTTGTGCACTTAGGTCTTTATCGGGTGAGTTTTCTGATCAGGTGAATGCCTTAACGCAGGCATTGATTGAACTGCGGGTTTTTGTTGAGGCGACGATTGATTTTTCTGATGAGGAGATTGATTTTTTAGCCTCAGGGGAGGTTAAGAAGAAGATTGAAAAGATTGGAAAGGACATTCAAATGATTTTAAGTGCTGCTGAACAAGGTGCGATTTTAAGAGAGGGGTTGAATGTTGCGATTGCCGGCAAACCAAATGCGGGAAAATCTTCTTTGTTGAACGCGTTAACGCAGGTTCCCAGTGCGATTGTAACGGATATTGCGGGGACGACACGGGATGTGTTAAAAGAGACGATACATATAAAGGGTATGCCACTGAATATTATTGATACGGCAGGTTTACATATAAGTAAGGATAAGGTAGAGCAGGAAGGCATTAAAAGAGCGTATTTGGAAATCGAACGGGCTGATGTGGTGTTGTTGGTGTTTGATGCACAAGATGAGGCGCCAGATTTGTCAATTTTACCGAGTGGGCTTGAGGGTAAGCCGATATTGTTGATTAAAAATAAGGTGGATTTAACTGATGATGCTGTGGGTGTGTCGTATTTAGACCACCAAACACAGTTGTCTCTTTGTGCCAAGAAATCAAAAGGGATTGATTTATTAAAACAAAAACTTTCAGAGATTGCGGGTTTAAACGATACAGGCGAAGGGATTTTGTTGGCACGCAAACGACATATTATTGCCTTGGAGGCAGCATTCGAGTCCGTGCATAGTGCGTTGATACAACTGGATAATAGTGCCAGCGAGTTAATTGCCGAAGATTTACGCCAAGCTGCACAAGATTTAGGTAGTGTCACGGGCGAGTTTTCCTCTGACGATTTGCTGGGTGAGATTTTTTCTTCTTTTTGTATTGGTAAGTGATGGGTATTAAAACTAAATTTTATCTTTATTTATTAACAACGATTATTTTATCGCCGTTTTTATTCCGTGAATTAGTATCAGTCTATCAGTCTCCTAATATGATAGGGGCAGTATTTGTTATCTTGATATTGTTAGTTTATTTAGGTTTATATATTGCAATTCGCAAAGATTTTTTATCTCCATTTAATGATTTGCAACAATGGGTGAATGACTACAATATCGATCAAAGTGCGCGTCTTAGCGACAAGGAAAAAACTACCTTTCAACCTGTAGCCACCGCAATCAACCATTTAATTGACGAAAATCAATACTTGTATGACGATATGGAAGATATCTTGCACAAACAAGTTCAGCGTTTGAGTAAAAAATCTGCCTCGTTAGAAACCCTTTACAGTGTCTCATCTAAGCTCAATTCCATGCATTCCAGCACCGAATTATTTGAATATTTTTTAGATATTTTTATGAAAATGACACTCGCTTCTTCGGGCGTAGCACGCTGTTTAAGTGGTGATGACGAACTACATTTAGTGGCACAACGCGGGGTAATTGACACCCAAGGGCAAGTTACCAATGTTTTGAATAGCGACTGTTTTTGTGGCGAAGTGGCAATGGCAGAAACCACTTATGTGCAATTTAGTATCCATACCTGTGCAAAATGTGTGGGTGAAAAATCCGAAGTTAAAGACAATGTCGGCACGATTTTTATCCCTTTAAAGTATCACGGCAAAACTTTGGGTATCTTCAACTTATTTTTTGACACCGAGCCATCACTTGCTTTTGACGAACGCGCATTATTAGAATCCATTGCTGATAATATCGCCATTGCACTTGATAAATCACGACTTGATGAGGAAACCAAACGCATGGAACTTTCGCAAGAAGGTTTGTTTTTATCACAGGAAATTCACGACTCTTTGGCACAAACTATTTACAGTTTAAAATTGCAAGTAACTGTTTTGGGCGATATGTTAAAACAAGGAGATAAAGTCAATGCGGATGAAAAAGTAACCAGTTTGCAATTAAATATTACTCAAGCAAATCAAGAGCTTAGAGAATTAATGTGTAACTTCCGTGTGCCATTAGACCCACGAGGCATTGAAGTCTCATTAGCAAATTTAGTCAATCGTTTCAAAGCCGAAGAAGGCATTGCCACTTATTTACAAGTAGAGGGTAAGTTTAATTTAACCCCAGAAATGGAAATGCAGATTATGCGTATCACCCAGGAAGCCCTGTCCAATATTCGTAAACACGCTCAAGCACGGAATGTGCGAATTTTATTTTCTGCTGAGCCATATTGTCAGTTGTTGATTGAAGACGATGGCGTGGGCTTTGAAAAAAGGCAGTTAGATATCGAAACAATGGGAAATAATATCGGTATGAATATTATGCAAGAACGCGCTCAACGCATTGGTGCTCAAATTGAGATTGAATCCGAAGCCGACGAAGGCACCCGAGTTATTGTTACTTTTGGAGAAAATGCATGAAAGTTTATATCATTGATGACCACGCCCTATTTCGCAACGGACTCGTGTCATTATTAGAATCCAGAAAAATCAGTGCTAAATCTGCCTCATCGCCTGAACAAGGAATTGATGAAATCCCAGACTTATTGGTTGATGTCATTTTATTGGATTTGCGGATGCCAAGTATGTCAGGCATTGAAGTTCTAAAAGCACTCAAAGACCAAGGTGAAGAAACCCCAATCGTAATGCTCACCACTAGCACCGAAGAAAATGATTTACGCGATTGTTTAAAATACGGTGCACAAGGGTACCTATTAAAAGATATGGACCCAGATGAACTGGTCAATGCACTAATTGAAATTCAAACTGGTTCAATTATCGTGGCACAAGATATGACCCCTGTCTTAGCAAAAGTATTGCGTAACGAATTAACCGACAGTGAGCCGTCTTTTGAAACACTTACCAAGCGTGAAAAAGAAGTGGCTTGTCAAATTGCTATCGGGCATAGTAATAAAGTCGCTGCCAAAGAATTGGGTATTTCAGACGGCACGGTAAAACTGCATATGAAATCAATTTTGAAAAAATTAAGCCTGTCATCGAGAGTAGAAGTCGCTGTAATGGTAACCAAAAAAGGAGTGTGTAAATAATGGACGATTATCAAAAATTAGTCGCAAAAGCATTAGAAACGGTGGACGAAGTGATGCCATGGGATTTGGAAGAAGACAAATTAAATTCAAATTTAATACTATTAGACATAAGAGAGCGGGACGAATTTGAAATGATGCACATTCCAAATTCCATCCACATCCCCCGAGGCACACTGGAAGGTGCTTGCGTTTGGAACTATGACGATACCAACCCAGCACTTGCACAAGCTAGAAATCAAAACATCATTCTTATCTGTCGTTCAGGCAATCGTAGCGTCTTAGCAGCCCAAACCATGCAACAAATGGGCTTTGAAAATGTGCGCTCATTAAAACTGGGTATTAAAGGTTGGAATGACAACGACTTTGAAATGCTCGATGTAAAAGGCAACATTATTGATATTGATGTCGCTGATGAATGGCTTAACCAAAAGGTTTCAGAAGAAAAGTTGCAACCAAATTCACAATCTTAGGAATTATTTTCACAAAAAAGTAAAATAGTTCTTGACGGATGAATTTATCCTTGTATAATTGCCACCTTTCACTGAGACAAAGAATTTATTTCCAAGTCTTAGTTGCTCTTTAAAAATCTATCAAACAACTTGTGTGGGCACTCGTACATTAATTGTGCAAGTGCACATAAAAAAACTAAAGCAAATTAAGCTTTTAAAAAAATTGAACGCAAAGCGCACTTATTTATAAGTGTTGCCAATGTTCTAAATAGTTAGAATTGAACTGAAGAGTTTGATCCTGGCTCAGATTGAACGCTGGCGGTATGCTTAACACATGCAAGTCGAACGGAAACGATAAGAGCTTGCTCTTAGGCGTCGAGTGGCGGACGGGTGAGTAACGCGTAGGAATCTACCTAGTAGTGGGGGATAGCCCAGAGAAATCTGGATTAATACCGCATAATATCTATGGATTAAAGTGGAGGATCTTCGGACTTCACGCTACTAGATGAGCCTGCGTAAGATTAGCTTGTTGGTGAGGTAAAAGCTCACCAAGGCGACGATCTTTAGCTGGTCTGAGAGGATGATCAGCCACACTGGAACTGAGACACGGTCCAGACTCCTACGGGAGGCAGCAGTGGGGAATATTGGACAATGGGGGCAACCCTGATCCAGCAATACCGCGTGTGTGAAGAAGGCCTGAGGGTTGTAAAGCACTTTCAATTGGGAAGAAAAGCTAGCAGTTAATACCTGTTAGCCTTGACGTTACCTTTAGAAGAAGCACCGGCTAACTCCGTGCCAGCAGCCGCGGTAATACGGAGGGTGCAAGCGTTAATCGGAATTACTGGGCGTAAAGCGTGCGTAGGTGGTTTGTTAAGTCAGATGTGAAAGCCCTGGGCTCAACCTAGGAACTGCATTTGAAACTGGCAAACTAGAGTATAGGAGAGGAAAGTGGAATTTCAGGTGTAGCGGTGAAATGCGTAGATATCTGAAGGAACATCAATGGCGAAGGCAGCTTTCTGGACTAATACTGACACTGAGGTACGAAAGCGTGGGTAGCAAACAGGATTAGATACCCTGGTAGTCCACGCCGTAAACGATGATAACTAGCCGTTGGGGGGGATTTACCTCTTAGTGGCGAAGCTAACGCGTTAAGTTATCCGCCTGGGGAGTACGGCCGCAAGGTTAAAACTCAAAGGAATTGACGGGGACCCGCACAAGCGGTGGAGCATGTGGTTTAATTCGATGCAACGCGAAGAACCTTACCTGGTCTTGACATACACGGAACTTTCCAGAGATGGATTGGTGCCTTCGGGAACCGTGATACAGGTGCTGCATGGCTGTCGTCAGCTCGTGTCGTGAGATGTTGGGTTAAGTCCCGTAACGAGCGCAACCCTTATCTTTATTTGCCAGCACATCATGGTGGGAACTATAAAGAGACTGCCGGTGATAAACCGGAGGAAGGCGGGGACGACGTCAAGTCATCATGGCCCTTACGACCAGGGCTACACACGTGCTACAATGGGAAGGACAAAGGGTCGCTAAGCCGCGAGGTGGTGCTAATCTCATAAACCTTTTCGTAGTCCGGATCGGAGTCTGCAACTCGACTCCGTGAAGTCGGAATCGCTAGTAATCGTAGATCAGAACGCTACGGTGAATACGTTCCCGGGTCTTGTACACACCGCCCGTCATACCATGGGAGTGGGTTGCAAAAGAAGTGGGTAGCTTATCTGGGCGCTCACCACTTTGTGATTCATGACTGGGGTAAAGTCGTAACAAGGTAACCCTAGCGGAAGCTGGGGTTGGATCACCTCCTTAAGAAAAGTCCGAGTGTCCACAACAAGTTGTTTGATAATTAATAAAGAAGAATGAAATAATATCTTATCTTTTGATTTTGATAGATTTATATATAATAAAAAAGTGTACTTAGGTTAGGAATACCTTCTGAGGTTAGTATTTTTTTAAAATATGCAGTACATTTAATATGTTTAATTTTCAATGTGTATATCGCAAAGGAGGATAGCAACATGAATATAAAATTTATCTTTGTAATATTTAAGTTAGTTGTAAAATGTTTATTGCTAACCTAAGTGCACTTAGTATTCTAATCTATTTTTTCTCGAAAGATAATACCATTCGGGTCTGTAGCTCAGTTGGTTAGAGCGCACCCCTGATAAGGGTGAGGTCGGTGGTTCAAATCCACCCAGACCCACCAAATTTTGTTTTTTGCGGCGTTAAGCCTTCAATCGCTTATTAGCATAAGCTCAATCAGTCTTTCCTTGCAAAAAATCAAAATTACAGTGTTTTTAATACTGTTTTTAGGGGGCCATAGCTCAGCTGGGAGAGCGCTTGCCTTGCACGCAAGAGGTCGGGAGTTCGATCCTCCCTGGCTCCACCACTTTCTATTTTGCCTTGCAAAATATAAGTTTTCATTTTCTTGAAAACTTAAATAAAATCATTTTAATGTGATTTTAATTTAAGTTTTTATATCTCGCCTTCGGGTGTGATGCTCTTTAACAATTTAATACATGAAGTAAAGTTTGTAAATATACAATATAACAACGCGAAGACTGTTGTGATGACAGTCTTCATTGGTGTATTGCATTGACACAACAATTTCAAAAAATATGGATTCTCATTGGCGGTGTAAAAACCGCTGGTGAAATAAGAAAGAAAAGAATTCACCGATTGTGATTTATCGCAATTTGTGACTTCTTGGTGAAATACGAAACCATAAGCACCAAATTCTGGGGCTTTGGATTTTATTCATTTTCAAGGAATTTTTATCTTGATTGAGAGAGAGTGTGGTTTTCCACATGATCGATTGAAAGATAAAAATGACGCAGTAAAATGGACAAAAACCGAAGCCATATACAGATAGTTTGGGGTTATATGGTCAAGTGAATAAGTGCATACGACGGATGCCTTGGCATTAGAAGGCGATGAAGGACGTGATAATCTGCGATAAGCTTCGGTTAGCTGATAATAAGCATTATTAGCCGGAGATCTCCGAATGGGAAAACCCAGTGGTCATCAGACCATTATCCTTAACTGAATACATAGGTTAAGGAGGCAAACCTAGGGAACTGAAACATCTAAGTACCTAGAGGAAAAGAAATCAACCGAGATTCCCTTAGTAGCGGCGAGCGAACGGGGAACAGCCCTTAAGCATATTTTAAATTACTAGAATGTTCTGGAAAGTTCAACGATACAGGGTGATAGTCCCGTATAGGAAAGTTTAATTTATGTGAAATCGAGTAAGGCGGCGCACGTGAAACGCTGTTTGAATATGGGGGGACCACCCTCCAAGGCTAAATACTCTCTAATGACCGATAGTGAACAAGTACCGTGAGGGAAAGGCGAAAAGAACCCCGGGAGGGGAGTGAAATAGAACCTGAAATCGTATGCATACAAGCAGTAGGAGCGGATTTATTCCGTGACTGCGTACCTTTTGTATAATGGGTCAGCGACTTACTTCTCAGTAGCAAGGTTAACCATTAGGGGAGCCGTAGGGAAACCGAGTCTTAAATGGGCGATTAGTTGCTGGGAGTAGACCCGAAACCGGGTGATCTATCCATGGTCAGGGTGAAGGTTAGGTAAAACTAACTGGAGGCCCGAACCCACTTATGTTGAAAAATGAGGGGATGAACTGTGGATAGGGGTGAAAGGCCAAACAAACCCGGAGATAGCTGGTTCTCTCCGAAATCTATTTAGGTAGAGCGTCATGTATTACTTCAGGGGGTAGAGCACTGTTATGGCTAGCGGGTCGTCAAGACTTAGTAAACCATTGCAAACTCCGAATACCTGAAAGTATGAGCATGGCAGACACACTGCGGGTGCTAACGTCCGTAGTGGAAAGGGAAACAACCCAGACCGTCAGCTAAGGTCCCAAAATTGTAGTTAAGTGGGAAACGATGTGAAAAGGCCCAGACAGCCAGGAGGTTGGCTTAGAAGCAGCCATTCCTTTAAAGAGTGCGTAATAGCTCACTGGTCGAGTCGGTTTGCGCGGAAGATTTAACGGGGCTAAAACTACATACCGAAGCTACGGATCATAATTTATTATGATGGTAGGAGAGCGTTCTGTAAGCCGTTGAAGGTGTCCTGTGAGGGATGCTGGAGGTATCAGAAGTGCGAATGCTGACATGAGTAACGATAAAGGGGGTGAAAAACCCCCTCGCCAGAAGTCCAAGGTTTCCTACGCAACGTTAATCGGCGTAGGGTTAGTCGGCCCCTAAGGCGAGGCAGAAATGCGTAGTCGATGGGAAACAGGTTAATATTCCTGTACTTCATATAACTGCGATGGGAAGACGGAGTAGGTTAGCGCAGCTTGGCGATGGTTGTCCAAGTTCAAGCGTGTAGAGTAGAGTTTTAGGAAAATCCGGAACTCTTAGTTTAATCTAAAGCTCAAGGCGTGATAACGATCCCTCTTTTGGGAGAAGTGCGTGATACCATGCTTCCAGGAAAATCCTCTAAGCTTCAGGTTATATGAAACCGTACCCCAAACCGACACAGGTGGACGAGATGAGAATTCTAAGGCGCTTGAGAGAACTCGGGTGAAGGAACTAGGCAAAATGACACCGTAACTTCGGGAGAAGGTGTGCTCTTGCCGGTGATTTTACTTGCTAAATGAGCTGGTAAGAGTTGAAGATACCAGGTGGCTCCGACTGTTTATTAAAAACACAGCACTCTGCAAACACGTAAGTGGACGTATAGGGTGTGACGCCTGCCCGGTGCTTGAAGGTTAATTGATGAGGTTAGGATTCGTCCGAAGCTTTTGATCGAAGCCCAAGTAAACGGCGGCCGTAACTATAACGGTCCTAAGGTAGCGAAATTCCTTGTCGGGTAAGTTCCGACCTGCACGAATGGCGTAACGAGGGCCACACTGTCTCCACCCGAGACTCAGTGAAATTGAAATTGCTGTTAAGATGCAGTATACCCGCGGCCAGACGGAAAGACCCCGTGCACCTTTACTACAGCTTTGCATTGAACTCTGATCCTACTTGTGTAGGATAGGTGGGAGGCTTTGAAGCTTGAACGCTAGTTTGAGTGGAGCCACCCTTGAAATACCACCCTGGTATGGTTGGGGTTCTAACCTAGGTCCATTATCTGGATCGGGGACAATGCATGGTGGGTAGTTTGACTGGGGCGGTCTCCTCCTAAAGAGTAACGGAGGAGCGCAAAGGTACCCTCAGCACGGTCGGACATCGTGCAATGAGCGCAAAGGTAAAAGGGTGCTTGACTGCGAGACTGACACGTCGAGCAGGTAGGAAACTAGGTCTTAGTGATCCGGTGGTTCTGAGTGGAAGGACCATCGCTCAACGGATAAAAGGTACGCCGGGGATAACAGGCTGATACCGCCCAAGAGTTCACATCGACGGCGGTGTTTGGCACCTCGATGTCGGCTCATCACATCCTGGGGCTGAAGCAGGTCCCAAGGGTATGGCTGTTCGCCATTTAAAGTGGTACGCGAGCTGGGTTTAGAACGTCGTGAGACAGTTCGGTCCCTATCTACCGTGGGCGTTGGAGACTTGAGGGAAGCTGTTCTTAGTACGAGAGGACCGGAATGGACAAACCTCTGGTGTTTCGGTTGTGACGCCAGTCGCATTGCCGAGTAGCTATGTTTGGAAAGGATAACCGCTGAAAGCATCTAAGCGGGAAGCCCCTCCCAAGATTAGGTCTCCCTGGATATTTAATATCCCTAAAGATCCCTCGAAGACTACGAGGTTGATAGGCAAGGTGTGGAAGCGCAGTGATGTGTGAAGCTAACTTGTACTAATTGATCGTGAGGCTTGACCATATAACACCCAAATTATTTGAATGAATTCATAATTTTTGTGTTGTTGTGTCATGCAATACACTGAGTAAGTGTTCAAACTTTATAACATGTATTATTTTGTTATACCTTCTTTAAGGTGTAAAAACTTTTAAATTCGTCTCTGGTTTGATTCCAATAATCAGGCTAAAGATTCGCTTATTTTTGGAATTTTACAAGGCAAATTTTCAAAATGTGAAGGAGCATGGTGCAAACTATGTGACTGAACATTTTTAAAATTTAACGCCGAAAAAACCAAAAATAAGCGAATGAGACAAACAGTTTGCTTAGTGACAATAGCGAGTGTGACCCACCTGATCCCATACCGAACTCAGAAGTGAAACCACTTAGCGCCGATGGTAGTGTGGGGTCTCCCCATGTGAGAGTAGGACATTGCTAGGCTTTAAATTCAAAATACCCAATTTCTAAATACAGAAGTTGGGTATTTTTTTATCTACTATTTTTTTATAACTAAAGAGACCTTTGCATAAATAGGGATGATTAGCAAAATGACAGATTTTATTAAATTGGAAATTTTTTAAATCCACTCCTAGCAGGGCTAAGGGTGTTTTTAAAAAGTTTGTAATTTGATGAAAGATGGCGTTTTGATGATTATTCATATTTATGCAAAGGTCTCTAATAGGCTTTTTTATGTTTGATTTTAAATTAAGTAAGGCATTACATCAATAATTCTTCTTTCTATCGTTGTATGAGGTTAAAATTCAAACACCATAATAATTTTTGAAAAACCTATGATTTATAACGATATTGAATTTAACCAAAAAACCATTTTAATCACTGGCGGTGCTGGTTTTATTGGTAGTAATTTAGTTTTTTACTTTCAACAACATTATCCTAATTCACATATAGTGGTATTTGATTGCTTTAGGAATGAAGCGACTTTTGCTAATGGCAATTTACAAAGTTTTGGTCATTATAAAAATTTAATTGGTTTTACGGGTGATGTTGTCTGTGGCAATATCAATAGTAAAGTTGATTTAGCGTTGCTAAATGACTATGAGTTTGATTTTATTTTTCATCAGGCGGCAATTTCTGATACACGGGTGTATGATCAGGAAATCATTATGCAAACCAATGTAAATTCATTTTATGATTTGTTGAATAAAGCCAAAAAAGACAATGCGGTCATGGTTTACGCAAGTTCAGCGGCGACTTATGGCAGTCTACCTTCGCCACAAACGGTGGGGCAGGAGAACCCTGAAAATCCTTATGGATTTAGCAAATATATGATGGATCAGATTGCTTATCGGTTTGCAGATGAACATCCTGAGATGACGATTGTTGGTTTAAAATTTTTCAATGTTTATGGACCTCGTGAATACTATAAAGCCAAAACCTCCTCTATGGTTATTCAGTTAGGGCACCAAATTTTAGCGGGAAAAGCACCAAAATTATTTGAAAATTCAAAACAAATATTACGGGATTTTATTAATATTGAAGATGTTGTTCAAGCCAATATTAAAGCCTGCAACCCTCAACAAAATGGCACTTATAATGTTGGCACTGGAAGCCCTAGAAGTTTCCAAGATATTGCTGATATTTTACAAAAAGAATTGAATACTAATTTGGGCACTGACTATATTTCCAATCCTTATGATGGCTATCAAATGCACACACAAGCAGATATTTCCACTTCAAAAACCAATCTTGGATTTGAGCCAAAAATTAGCTTAGAAGCAGGTATTAAAGCCTACATTCCTGAGATTAAACGCTTATATGGTGCTGAATTGTTATGAGGCCTTTGTATCAGCGACACATGGTAATTCTTTGGAGTAATGATGATTAACTTACAAGGCAAATCACCCAAACTTTTGGTTGTTGGTGATTTAATGATTGACCATTATTTGTGGGGGTCGTGTGAGCGAATATCCCCTGAAGCACCCGTGCAAGTGGTTAATATCGATAAAGAAACCACAGTATTGGGTGGAGCAGGTAATGTGATTAATAATTTGTCTGCATTGGGCGCTGAAGTTGGTGTTATGAGTGTGATTGGTGATTGTCCGATTGCCGATGAACTTAAAGCATTATTGGTTAATATTCAAGTTAGCACTGAGTATTTAATCACGCAAACAGGCAGAATCACCAGTAAAAAAAGTCGTATTATTGCCTCACAACAACAAGTGGTTAGATACGATAGAGAGAGCACTAATGCTATTAGTGAAGAATCACAATCGAAACTTTTAGAGAATTTTATAGCCATTATTGAGAGTTATGATGTTATTTTACTATCAGATTACGGTAAAGGGATTTTAACCAAGCCATTAACTCAATCGCTAATCAAACTTGCTAAGCAGCATCATAAAAAAGTGTTGATTGACCCTAAAGGTTTGGATTATTCAAAATACCAAGGTGCTTATTTACTAACTCCTAATAAGAAAGAAGCCAGCGAAGCCACAGACATTAACATTACAGATAAAAAAAGTTTGTTTTCCTCTATAAAAAAACTCAAAGATGAATGTCATTTAACCGCATCCTTAATTACTCTTAGTGAGCAAGGTGTAGCAATTTATGATGACGAGTTACGCACACACCCTACAGCTTCTAGGGAGGTGTTTGATGTTACGGGTGCAGGTGATACAGTGCTGGCAGCCCTTGGTTTTGCATTGGCATGTGGTTATGATATTGACAGCGCGGTTAAATTTTCCAATTTGGCAGCGGGTGTTGTTGTCGGTAAAATTGGTAGTGCAACTGCCACACTGAATGAAATTATTGAATATGAATCCAGTTTGAACAAGTCAAGTAGTGCGGCACATATTAAAACTTTGAAAGAAATTACTATTTTGAGTGCTGAATTAAAAGCAAGAGGTAAGAAAATTATTTTTACTAACGGTTGTTTTGATTTATTACATGCAGGACATGTGCGTTATTTGGAAGCCGCAAAGAATTATGGCGATGTGCTAATATTAGGACTTAATTCCGATCAATCAGTTACCGCTTTAAAAGGACAAGGTCGCCCCATTAATACACAATTAGATAGGGCTTATTTATTAGCTGCACTTGAAGCGGTGGATTATGTGGTGGTATTTGATGAAGACACGCCTTATAATTTGATTAAAGCAATTCAACCTCATGTGCTAGTCAAAGGTGGGGACTATGAAGGCAAAAAAGTGATTGGACAAGAGCTGGCTGATGAATTAAAACTGGTACAATTTGTCAAGGGAAAAAGCACCACTAAAATCATTAAAAAAATCCAACAAAGGAAGGAATAATGCGTTCAATTATCGAATCTGAATTCAATGCACACCTGAAAACTACTCAGGCAACAATGGGTGTTATTCCCCTTCAACTTGAGATAGCGGCAAATTTATGCATAAGCAGCCTCAAAAATGGCGGCAAAATTTTAATTTTTGGTAATGGCGGTAGTGCGGCCGACGCACAGCATATTGCCGCAGAACTGGTTGGACGCTATAAAGTTGAACGCCCAGGCTTGCCAGTCATCGCACTTACGACTGACACCTCTGCATTGACTTCAATCGGCAATGATTACGGTTATGAATTTATTTTTTCCCGCCAAGTGGAAGCCTTAGCGAATAAGAATGATGTGGTTATTGGCATCAGTACCAGTGGTAGTAGTGAAAATGTCATTAATGCTTTGGCATTGGCGGGGAAATTAGGCGCTAAAACCATTGGCTTTAGCGGTCGAGATGGCGGAAAAATGAATGATTTATCTGAAGTCAACTTAATAGTGCCAAGCGATGATACGCCACGCATTCAAGAAATGCATATGCTTATCGGACACACACTTTGTCATTTGATTGAGCAAGAATTTTCACAGTAGCATCCAACACTTCATTTGCTTTAATTTTTTTCATACAGTTATGGTGTTTCAAAGGACAAATGCGTTTCATACAAGGCTGGCATTCAAGATTTTTTTTGATAATAACACTTTTTTGATTCATCCATTGGGCGGTTTCTTTATCTTTTGTAGGTCCAAAAATTGCCACCGTCGGTACTTGAAAAGCAGCAGCCACATGCATTGGACCACTGTCCCCAGTAATAAATAAATCAAGTATCGAAAGTTGCTTAATTAACGCTGAAACGCTTGTTTTTCCTGCCAGATTGGTGTAATTTTTTACCCCATTATCAACCAACTTTTTTTCAATATCACTCGCAATATCAACTTCGCTATTACCGCCAAAAATTACAATATTATATTGTGCAGATAATACACTAGCCACTTTAGCAAATTCGTCTGGATACCAACGCTTGGCGCTGCCGTATGATGCGCCTGGATTGATACCCAGTATTTTTTTATCAAGTTTAAGTGGTTTTGAGTTTGTGTGAATGATTAATTTTGAGGCAATATTATTTTTATGCAGGGCAATATTAACAAAATCATTGTATCGATTGACTTGGTGCGTGGGTATTTTATCGTAACGCCTATATTTTTTTTTAAGCGATGCCTTAGTAAAAAATATAAATAATTTACTGGTTATGGTGCGCCTGAAGGATAGGGCACAATCAAATCTCCCCAGTTGCTTGGCTAATCGATACAAATAATAAATTCGGTATTTTTTATTTCTGCTTTCATCAACAACAATACGATCAACCTGTGGATGGTATTTAAAAATTTCGGTAGCAACGCTAGAGCCGAAAATAGTTATTTGGATATTGGGGTATTGTTTAATGATATTTTCAATCGCAGGCGTTGCCATCACGCAATCACCTAACCAAGTTGGAATTTCTATTAATATTTTACGCATATTAAATTTGTTTGATTAATTGTTTAAATTTATAAAATGCAGGTGTTTTCCTGATTATTCCATCGCGATTATCCACCAAACCATAACCTGGAGCAATCAGTTGATGCCAATAGAGATGGCTAATTTTTTTGGTCTTTTTGGCAATATCAATATAATCTTGCATATATTGCTCATATTCCAATTCGCTAACACACTCTTTTTCGCTAGTAGGTGCGTAAGGTGCTGTTGCTTTTAATGGGTAATTGGTTTCAGTAATCACTATTTTATTATTGACTTTTGGCGATAAATTCACCATCGCTGCCAAAAGATTAATTTTATTTTTTAAATTAAAACCATATTGTCTTTCTCTAGGTGTGCCCCTTCTATCCACATAAAGTAGACTTGATAATGTATCAAATTTAATTTTTTTGAAATTAAATAGAGCATAAGCAGTGTAGTAATATTCAAAATCAATCACACTTGAACCCAGTAACTTTAATTGTGGAAAATGTTTATCTCTAATGTTTTGTGCGGTTTGATAAAATGCCAAATATTCGCTAACTGAAAAAACCCCCCATTTGCTTCGATTGGTGGCATTGCCGATTTGATAGACTTTGGCAATATCTTGAAATTTGTCAAATATTAGTTGAATATTTTGTTGAAAAAGTACCAAATCTTCAATATGTTCTCTGTCTTGCAATACATTAATCATAATGATTTTATTCTCACCAAAGCCTTTGGCAAACCGCACAAATTCATCAATTTTTTCAACCTCCCAAAGCGGCATTCTAATAATTAAATGCTGCACACCCAATTCTTCTACTAATGCATATTGCTCCTCACCTTTGTCTAAATTTACACCAATGCCAACCTGCATTTTTGTTGTTGGAAAACGCATGACAAACTGCCACACAAAAGCAATTGGAAAAACAACAATAAACAACCAAAACATCATAAAATACTCAAGCAAGTATTTTTGTTTTTGCTGTTTTTTAAAGGTTTTATCCGTAATAATATAAGGTTGGTCGGAATGATGATCCCACTTATAAATATTATTTATCTTTGACATTAAACAATAAATTTTGATAATAATGAGTGAAAGATAGTGCGTGATTTTTTAAGTTGTCGTGTTTATTTTCACATTTAACGACTTGTTTTTGTAGTTTATTTAATACAAAACACGATAAATCACCTGTTTGAACATTTATTTCTACAATGTCTTCTGCTTCAATCCAGCCCAGTATGTTGTTGTGAAAATAATCAGCAAAATAATAGTCGTTTCTAAA
Organism: Candidatus Thiodubiliella endoseptemdiera; assembly: GCF_964212635.1. NCBI lineage: Bacteria > Pseudomonadati > Pseudomonadota > Gammaproteobacteria > Pseudothioglobaceae (SeqCode) > Candidatus Thiodubiliella > Candidatus Thiodubiliella endoseptemdiera. The sequence continues at coordinate 974,961 of NZ_OZ156463.1, read as the reverse complement.
GATTGATTTCCCGCTAAACTTAGTTTTTGTGTAATCACCCATAATTAAATCATAAAGACTCGGTGCTATATCTCTTTGTGACATGACAACATCTTTGTATTGTGCAGTTAAAATGTTAGGCGCATAAATTGCAAATGGAATTAAGTAATTTTCCAAGTTGTCTGAAATTCTACTGCCTGTATGGTCGGCAAACAGAACGAATACAGTATTAGGGTATTTTTCTTTAATTTTTTCCATGAAATACTCTAAAGAAAAATCAGCAAAACGATAGGTATTCAGCATTGCATTCAAATCTTTATCGTCGGAAAAATGCTTCTGCTGAAACCCCTCAGGTACAACAAGGTCGTGTGTTGTTGCGCCATTAATACCAATCATAAACGGCGATGACATTGATTGCGTTTTCTTTAAAGCAAACTGATACAAATCATAATCTTGTACACCCCAATTATTGTTAGGATATTTTGAGTTTGTAATATCTCGTTTTCCAAACGAATCTATAAATCCAAGAGATTGGGCAAAACTTCCAACGCCACTGGTTTCCTTGCTTGTACCTTGAAAAAAAGCACTAGAATACCCAGCTTGACTTAAATCTTTGACAATAGAAGGATAATCGTTATCTTGCAGTGGGGTTTTGGCAATCGTTTTACCTAATGGATTTTGCATAGAGCTCAAAGCTGCAAACATGCCTTCTGAGGTTCGATGCCCGCCTGCAACCATCACTTTAGGGCGAATTGAGTGTTTAAGAATGCTATCAAAGTAAGGTGTGGTTGGGTGTTGATAGCCATAAGATTGCATATATTTAGCACTCCAACTTTCTAAAAACAGCATTACAATATTGGGCTTACTCGTCAAAATTGGTGTTTTAATTTTAGTGTTTTTATCGGCATACAAAACCTTAAGGGATTGCTTGATGGTATTTTGATTAATGTTAGGAATATGTAATTGTTGAATTGTCTTATCTTTATTAGTTAATGCAAAAATCACACTGTATGTGGCATTTAGTGCTAATATTGCCTGTTGATTATTTGCAAGTTGTCCCGCCTGCCAAGGATTAAGTGGAATACCTTGAACTGACATGCCTCTGATAAAAAATATTGATAAAACTAAAAGTATGAGTTTTTTGGGTAAATAATAACGATTAAACTCAGTGGCAACAGCCATTTTCCATCTAAAAAAGCTAATAACGCAAGCAGCGATACTCAAAATTAATGCCACCAACGCCAGCCAAAAATGTTGAGAATAAGCAGTCAATAAAAGACTTTCTGCGTCAACGAAAACATCAAATATTTCATAACCTGTATGCCTGCCAGCTTCTGAAAAATAAAGCATATCACCAATTTGAATATTGATAATTAAAACCAAAAAAAGTGTTGATACCAATGTATAAATCTTTTTATTAAAATCAAATAATGAAGCGATAAATACTAATAACGCAGCAGCCGCAAAATCAAACTTATATCCCCAAAAAATAGCATAAATAGACGACTGCCACGATAAATCTGAAAACTCATTTTGCAGATAAATATAAAATAAAACTTTCGTTGTAACAATTGACACAACATAAAGCAATAATAGTTTGTAATATTGTTTGAATGATGACATGCGCTTATTTTAATTTTTTTAAATAGAGACCTTTGCATAAATAGGAATGATTAGCAAAATGACAGATTTTATTAAATTGGAAATTTTTTAAATCCACTCCTAGCAGGGCTAAGGGTGTTTTTAAAAAGTTTGTAATTTGATGAAAGATGGCGTTTTGATGATTATTCATATTTATGCAAAGGTCTCAAATAGAAGTGCTACGCTTATGGGTTGAGTTATCCAATTTAAAAATAGATATTTTTTAACGATAGGTTATATTTACCCTTCAACTAAGGTTGTTAATGCCACCCACATGACGAATCAATGAATCGTTTGTTTAGCCACAAAATTATATCATAAGAGACCTTTGCATAAATAGGGATGATTAGCAAAATGACAGATTTTATTAAATTGGAAATTTTTTAAATCCACTCCTAGCAGGGCCAAGGGTGTTTTTAAAAAGTTTGTAATTTGATGAAAGATGGCGTTTTGATGATTATTCATATTTATGCAAAGGTCTCTATAAGATAGTTTAAAACCCCAACAATTTCAGACAACAGTCTAAATTTACTTATTTCAAACAAGTTAAACTAAACAAAAAAATCGGAGTAAAAAAATGAGTAAAAAACGAACCAAATATACATCGGTATTTAAAACAAAACTGGTGCTTGAAGTATTACAAATCAACCAATCAAAGAACACAAAAAATACAGTTATAAGCTACGAGGACTTAATATCAGTCATTCTAATCATGTATGGAGTGCTGACATTACCTATATCAAGATTGCAGGTGGTATGGTTTATATGACTGCCATTATTGATTGGCACAGTAAAGCTGTGCTATCGTACAAAATATCTAACACAATGGATTCACAGTTAGTGATGAGCGTACTCAACGATGCTTTAGAGAAGTATCCACACCCAGAGATATTTAATACTGATCAAGGCTCTCAATATACCAGTGAGATACACATTAAGCGACTCAAAAAACTGGGTATCACTATCTCAATGGACGGCAAAGGTAGAGCCACAGATAATATTTGCATTGAACGCTTCTGGAGAAGCGCAAAATGTGAGAGAATTTATCTAAATGAATGTCAGACTATTGGTGAGTTAATCACTGATGTGGATGATTATATTGAGTTTTCACCCCTCAAGGGGGGGGGCACTAAAAAGAGATAATCATCGAAGATTCCATGAAACATTGAAGTACAAAAAACCAATGGATGTGTACCGAGAAAGTATAAAATTAAATCAAGAAAAAGCGAGGGCTTCTTAGGGTGTTCCTATATAAGAGAGACCTTTGCATAAATATGAATAATCATCAAAACGCCATCTTTCATCAAATTACAAACTTTTTAAAAACACCCTTAGCCCTGCTAGGAGTGGATTTAAAAAATTTCCAATTTAATAAAATCTGTCATTTTGCTAATCATCCCTATTTATGCAAAGGTCTCTTTATAACAATCGAATAGTTAAATAAATTACTACGCTACAAGCGTAAGTGTCAGATAAAACTCTAATACAATAAACAAAAAGAACATTTTCAAGTACTCTGATTGAAACTTTTTCTTTTGCTCTTCCTTGAACTTTTTATCGGTAATTATATGGGGTTGGTCAGAGTTCTCATCCCATACAAAATATGAATTTTGCATATTCAAAAATCCTTAGCTTTTAATTTACATAAGCGCAAATAAAAACCACTTGTTTTTTTCCAAAAATCAAACTTTTTTGTGCTTGGAAATATTTGTATGCGACGAATAGCGTAATAATTATCCGTTAGGTTGAGAGGTCCGTTAACTGTCCCAATCGCAAAATCATATCCAGATTCATACGCCAAAATCTCTTCTCTTTTTCCGTAATCACCATAGGGATAAGCAAAAGAAACAACTTTATCGTTAATCAATTTTTCTAGGTTTGACTTTGATGATTCAAGTTCTTCTTTGACTTCTGCTTCACTCAAATCAGGCAAGTGTTGGTGCTTTAGTCCATGAGAGGCAATTTCTATCAATCCTGAATTATGACATTCTTGGATTTGATAATCACTCATTAAATTGGCGCTAGGCTCGCCTAATTTTTCATCCCATATATTGTTTTGAATTGAACGATTACCTAGGCAATAAATCACCGCTTTTTCTTGATGTTTTTTTAACAAAGGAAGGAGGTTTAGATAATTATCTTCATAGCCATCATCAAAAGTAAGGATAATTGGTTTTTTAACTTTAATACCATTAGCAAGGTCTTTAAAAGTAATTATATTAAAACCTTGCCTCTTTAAGAATCCAATTTGCCAATCCAATTTTTCTTTGGTGATGTATACATTAAATTTAGAATCAGTAAGTTTTTCATTGACTACTCGGTGATAAATCAAAACTGGCACTTCCTTCTTCTTTGCAAAAGTTACATCTGCTAATGCATGTGAATAAACTTGATTGATTTTAGGCATAATATTTGCTGGTGAATATTGATTGACAACTGCAGACAAATCCTCTCGCTTAAGATTAAACTGAATAAAGTCCTTTAAATCGCTACTTATTTGATTAAAGTCATGAAATTCATCCAATGCACAATCTCCAAAATTACTTTCCTGAGCTTGTACAATGTTATTTTTATCTAAAATACCTACATATTGTTTCTCACCAATAGCCAACACAGGCGTATTTAATTGCAATGCTTCAATTGCAACACGACCAGCGCCAATCACCAAATCCGCTCCTTTAATTACTTTAGGAACATCATCAACAAATCCATAGAATATAACATTATTAGATGCTAATGCCTTAAATCTTGAAGATACTGGTCCACCTGCAATATTGAATTTCACTAAAGGAAATTGAGGTGCGATTTTGGATAGAATTTGATAGGCAATATCTCCTTTTGGACCTGTTAGCCTTCCAATAATACTAATGTTCATCAATAATATTCCGAATTAAATATACCTTTTCATCAATATGCAATTCATTGCGAATATGTGTTTGCAAGTGTTCACATACCGTAATAATACGCCGACCATATACATTCTTACTTTTACTTGAAAAATGTACACCTTGCCTCCCATGAATAGTTGATATATAAGCAACATCAACAAATAAACGCACAATATTTACCAACCAACTGCCCGCCCTAGAATGAGTATGAATTAAATTAATTTGATGTATTTTACAAAATTTAATAATCGCCCTGATATTACGAAAGCGATTTAAATAACTACGATTATGAATTGGCATTGGATAATACTGAACAGCAGTTTTAACCGACAAGGTGTCCGAAATAATAAAACACTGATGTCCATACTGAGTTTGATATTTGCATAAGTCAGCCGCATACACCTCGGCCCCTGTTAGGTGTGTTTGTGACAGTAAATGTAGAATGTTCATGCAACTACAGTCTTTAATTTCTCTGCATAGACTTCAATTGATTAATAATAACATCAAGGTTGTCTATCTTTTTAACAACCCAAAATATATCTTTATAAATTAAAGTTGTTGGTAACAGATTTAACTTGACCCTATCCCATAATATTTTGCTCCTTATGTTTTTATCAATATGTTTATTCTTATTTCTGTAAGAAAAATAAGTCAACAAACTAAATAATATGAATATCGGATATAGCATCACACCCAATATTAATGATGTGCTTCCAATATCTGTTTTGATTCTTTGTTTGGTTTTAAAGCCTGAAATGGTAAGTAGTGTCTGTAAGTGATGTACACCTAGTAGAAACAAATGTCCAAAATATAGTTTATCTTGCGTATTATTGGCAAACCAAATGCCATCAATTTCTGTTGGTGGCATTCTTTTGTAAAAATCTGTTTCAAATAAAAAATGTGATAATCTTGCTCTAATGTGTGAATTGCTTGGTGTGGTAATTAAAGCAATGCCATTTTTTTTCAACACACGATTAAACTCTTGCAATACATTTAACTGATTTGGGATGTGCTCTATTCCTTCTTGACAGATAATATAATCAATTGACTCGTCTTCTATTGGTAATTTTTCTGATAAATCGGCATATTTTGCCTCTATATCTGGTACTTCCATAAATTCTGGGAACAAGTCAAGCGCAATAACCTTGGCACCTTTTCTTTTGAATTCACAACTGGCCTTGCCACTGCCGCAAGGAATGTCTAATACTGTTTTCCCTGAAAGGTCGGGTAATGATTGAATATACTTGACAACATGTCTGTGTATGCCTTCAATTGGAAAATTACATTTTTTATCCATTTGCCATATTGATTATTAAAACAATTAGAGTAATTTTACACGCTTGCTTGTCAATAATTGCCACTAATCTTTCTTTAAAACTCATCTTGGCAATGGGTTTCTATTCAGCCAAGTTGAAGGCAAGTAGAGTGTTTTGCCAAATATTACAACTTGCTTTTAATTACAAAATAAATTCTATCAAAACCAATAATTATTTACTCACTGCAAAGGCCTCTTTTAGAAAGAACTATTTTATTTTCTGACAGTGAAATTACAATACTTTTGGATTACTTGGTTTCAAAAAATCAACAAGTTTCGAAGTATAAAATAGACTCCCGGCATTGCTTAAATGGTCAAAATCATGGTAGAGAAATCCATATTCAGGATTAAAGCCTTTGCACTTATTCTTATCACAAAAAAATTCAGTTGGATCAAAGACGCGCACCTTGGAAAATTCTGATGTTACTGTGTTGATAATACTTTTGTATGCTCGCGAGCGTTCATTATAATTTTTTCTTGAAACAAAGCATTCGTCCGTTATTGGGTTCTTAACAAAATCACCAAACTTACTTCCAAAAAGGACCGCCTCTTTTTCTTGTTTAGAGCAGCCGTAATCAATGCCAAGTTCGGGAATATCGATAGCAACTACTATAACGGCATTCTTTAATTGAGATAATTCTGCTAGCGTAGTTCGAAGTCCAATTTCAAATACTTTTCCTCTATTTTTAATGGATTTATCTGTAATTAGCTCAACACCTAATCCAGTCACACGAGCGTAATCTTTATTATTAAAAGGTTTACCGTCAATATATACAGGACCCATTGAACTAAGAATTATCGTTGCCTTAGGGTTTTTAGCAATAATTTGGTCAAGATGACCATTGATTTTTTTGGCGCAGGCTCCTGGTTTAAAACGATAGTCATATCTATCTACATTTCTAAATGGGATACAACCACTACCAGTGTAGTCAGTAATATTTCCAGAAGTTATAGAACTAAGTCCGCTTATTAAGTGACTAGCATGAGAGTCACCAAGTACAATAAAATCATCATTAATGCGATGTTTTTCTGTGAATGCCTTTTTAATGTCTGTAGTTTTCGGAAACCCTTTGTTAAGATGTCCAAAAATACCTATAGAAATAAAAATCGCCATTCCAAAAGCACTAAACAAGAAAATAAATTTGCGTGAAAATTTTGATTTAACCCTAAAAGGAGTTTCAATATACTTCCAAGTGAAGTACGCCAAAACAATAGAGGCAAGGGTTAGAATAATAAAAACTATATTGCTAGGTTCGTTATAACTTATATTTCTAGCAAAAACAAATAATGGCTGGTGCCAAAGATATGCACTGTAACTTATTAATCCAATACTAACAAAAATTTTATTACCAATAAACTTCCCAATTGTTGTCTGTTGAGTGGCAAACAGGATGATTAGAGCAGTGCCAATTGTTGGAATTAATGCGTAAAAACCAGGAAATGGAGTTGCCTTACTGTAGCTAAAAACGGAGAAAAGTATTAGTGCTAAACCTAGCCAACCACCTGTTTCACTTACATTACTGGTAAATTTTACACGATTATTTTGGAGCAAGAAAAAGGCAGAAAAAGCACCAATCATTAACTCCCAAGTGCGTGTTGGCAAGAGATAAAAGGCCATAGATGGGTTGGCAATAGATGCCCATTGTGCGAATACAAAACTTGTAATACAAATGATAGTAAGTACAATAAATATCCAATGCTTACCATGTCGCCAAAAGAACATCATTAAAAGGGGAAACAAGATGTAATATTGCTCCTCAACAGCCAAGCTCCAAGTGTGCAAGAGTGGTTTAAGTTCAGTTGCTGTATCAAAATAACCACTCTCACTCCAAAATAAAATATTGGATAAAAATAGTGAGACAGCGAAAAGACTTTCAAAAAAATCTTTCATGTCGTGAGCTCGTAACCAAAACCAAGCAAAAGGAATTGAGCAAAGCATAACCAAGAATAAGGCTGGCAAAATACGCCTAGCACGCCTTTCATAAAAATTAACTATCGAAAATTTGCCACGCTCAAGTTCAGAAACAATAATAGTAGTGATTAAATAACCGCTAATCACAAAAAATACATCAACACCTACAAAACCACCACTAAACATATTAAAGCCAGCATGGAACAAAATAACTGGTAGTACGGCAAGAGCCCTAAGTCCGTCTATCTCTCTTCTATATTTCATTAATTATTCCATTTGTTTAGCTCAAGGTGCAGAAGTACTTCAATCAAAAAATCTTACTGTACTGTATTTTTATCATTATTTTCGGCCGTTTGATACCGCATTCGTCTTTCTATTTTTTTTGCCTTTTTAGATAGCGGGCCATTAATAATAAAAAACCAGTAAAATACAACATCAGTTCATTTTACAGCATAGTGCTAATTTTAAAAGAAATACAACATAATGATTTATCTTAAAAAAATTAAAAGAGAATTTATTGCGGGGCTGTCAGAAATATACATTCGCTATGTTAGATCAAATTATTTGGGGTTAAAAATCAAAGTTCCATTAATTCACGGCATGAGGAATGGTGGCTACATTGTGCCTTCTGAGTTTTGGATGTCTGATTGCCTAGCATCCTTCGTTGAAACAAAACCAGGATGTGTAATAGATGTAGGGGTTAATGTTGGCTTGTATTTGGTTAAACTCAGGGTTATCTCAGATGATGTGGCATATTATGGTATAGATCCAAACCCATCGTGCACATTCTATACTCAGGAATTAATTAGACTCAATCAGTTTGGTAATGCAAAATTATTAACTACAGCATTAAGCAACTCTAGCGGTGTGGTTGATTTTTATACACAGACTTCAGCAGATAGAATGGGGTCACTATGCGGTTCCCCCACTTGACTGAACACCACTTCAATAAATTATACCCTTGTTCTTTTTGATTGAACAATGGGGTTTGGGGGCTTGCCCCCAAATTGGCGAAGCCAACCCAACTTAAGCCTAAAAGGCTTTTGTTAAGTTGGGTAATTCTCCTTATAAAACGCTTGTTCATAATCATTGGGTGAATAATAACCAATCGTTGAATGTCGTCTAATCTTGTTGTAAAACACTTCAATATATTCAAAGATTGCACTTGTTGCTTGTGCTCTGGTTTGGTAGGTTTGTTGATTGACTAGCTCGGTTTTGAGTGTGTTAAAGAAGCTCTCAGCAACTGCATTATCATAGCATTCTCCTTTTCTACTCATGCTTTGGGTAATGTTATTTGCTTTAAATAATGCTAAATACTCATAAGCCCTGTAAGTAGAACCTTGATCTGAATGCAGTAATACTTGCTGTTGTCTTGGCTTGTTTTTGATTGCCATGCTCAGAGCGTCAATTACGAGCACTGTGTCATTATTCTTGCCCATTGACCAACCAGCAACTTTGCGTGAGTATAAATCAATCACAGTTGCTAAATACAACCAACCTTGCTGCGTCCAAACAAAGGTAGTGTCGCTTACCCATTTGCTATTGGGTGTTGTTGCAATAAATTCCCTGTTCAGTATATTATTAGCAAAGTTAATATTGTTTCTAGGTATTTTTGCCTTTTTATGGCGAATACTAAAATGGGCATATATGTCGTTCTTGTTCATCAGCCTCGCCACTTTATTCAGGCTAACCTTAACGCCTTGGGCTTTTAGTTCGTGATAAATCCTAGGCGAACCATAGGTTTGCCTACTATTTTTAAAGGCTTGAATGATTTGTAATACGATTTTATCGTTCTATAAAACCCCAACAATTTCAGACAACAATCTAAACTTTCTTATTTAAAACCCGTTAAACTAAACAAAAAAAATCGGAGTAAAAAAATGAGTAAAAAACGAACCAAATACACCTCAGCATTTAAAACAAAATTAGTGCTTGAGTTATTACAAAATGAAAGTACCTTGGTACAGATTGCTAGCAAGCATAACATCCTTCCACAAAACCTACAAAACTGGAAGAAAACCTTCCTTGCTAATGCTGAAATTGCCATGGAGCCATCCAAGGCGGTTAAAGAATACAAAGAAGAGCTTGTTAAATCACAAAAACAAAATGAGCGCTTAACAGCTCTGGTAGGCAAGGTAACCGTAGAGAAGGAATGGTTAGCAAAAAAGCTAAAAAGCTTGGGCTTATCTAATCTTAAACAATTAGTTGACTTCAAGCCGTCTTCAACATCTGCAACACAACCTTTATCAATTAATCAACAATGCCAACTGTTGAGCATTAACAGGAGTGGCTTATATTACACACCGCGTACCAATGTGCGTAAAGATAAAATTAAATCTCATATCACCAAGGTGTTTGAACAAATACCTATTTACGGTGAGAAAAAAGTGCATCAACAACTACTTGAAGACGGTTACAAGGTAAGTTTAAACACAGTGGCTCGTTATCGCCAAGCGTTGGGGTTAAAAGCGGTGTTAGCGGTTAAACAGGTTAATACAGCCATACCAATCAAAGCACATAAAAAATACAGTTATAAGCTTCGAGGTCTTGGTATTAACCACGCTAATCAAGTTTGGAGTACAGACATCACCTACATTAAGATTGCGGGAGGTATGGTGTATATGGCTGCTATTATTGATTGGCATTCCAAGGCTGTTTTATCACACAGAATATCCAACACAATGGATTCACAGTTAGTGATGAGCGTACTCAACGATGCTTTAGAAAAATACCCGCACCCAGAGATATTTAATACCGATCAAGGCAGTCAATACACCAGTGAGGTGCACACCAAGCGACTCAAAAAACTGGGTATTACTATCTCAATGGACGGCAAAGGCAGAGCCACAGATAATATCTGCATTGAACGCTTCTGGAGAAGTGCTAAATGTGAAAGGATTTATTTAAACGAATACCAAACTATCAGTGAGTTAACCACGGATGTAGATGATTATATTGAGTTTTATAATCACCAAAGATTCCATGAAACATTGAAATATAAAAAACCAATGGATGTGTATCAAGAAAGTATAAAATTGAATCAGAAAAAGAAGAGGGCTTCTTAGGGTTTGCTATATAAGAAAATTTAGAAAGTTGTTTGAGGTTTTGGGGTAATGTATTCTGCCTACTTCTAGGGCTTTGTGGCGTATGCTTCCAGTAGTAATATCCGCTCTTGGATACCTGCATACAGCGACACAAAACAGTGATTGGGTAGTTTATCGCCTCTGAGGCGATAAACTTAAATCTTAACTGTTTTGACCTTTGAAGAAGGCTTGAGCCTTTTTTAGGATTTCTACCTCCATTTGAGCCAGTTTAAGGTCTTTTGCAAGTTGTTTGTTTTGCTTTAATAACGCCGAATGTGTTGCTTTGTGATGTGCTGTGTTGGCAGTATCGGCGGTTCTTTTAAAGGCTTTATCTTGTTTTTGATTCAATTCAATCCTCCATTTGTAGATCATGTTTCTGCGTAAACCTAAATCTCTTGCAAGCTGTGCAATGCAAGTATTTGGTTGATTTGCTAGTGCTAGGGTTTCTAGTTTAAAGGCTTTGGTGAAGGCTGTGTATTTTCTTGTCATTTTGGACTCCTAAATGTTAAAATTTAGTGTCCAGTTTATTGGGGGAGCTTCACTTACAATGACAGGTGATGCATTAATTGATGTGCTTAAATTAGATGAAATATCGGCTGTAAAAATTGATGTTGAAGGTGCAGAATCATTAGTTTTGGAAGGAATGTTGGCAAGCATAAAGAAATATACACCCTATATTTATATAGAAATACTTGACGCTAAAAATCCTGATTCAATCAAAATATGTGAGTTAATTCAAAATATGCACTACTCTTTGGTAGGGCGTGAGTTAATAAGTGGGGAGGTGAAAATTATTGAGAGTATTAGTAAAACGAATGAGAAATATGATTGTAATTATGTGTTTGCACCTAACGACTATCTAGGTGCTTTTATGGGTAGTATGAAACAGTAAATGCGACTCAGAAATGCACCTAATTTATTAAAATTCAGTCGTCTAATAAAACTGCGTAGGGATTTTAAAAGGCCGTGGGTTGCTTTTATAGCGGCATCTGGACTCTTGAGTCAAACATATACATTGTTAGATAAAGCAGGCAATAAAATGTGTGTAAATCGCGATGATTTACCTATTTGGTTGGCATATTTTAAGAGTAATAATATATGCAGTGTTAGTATTTTAAACGGATTGTTTCACATTGTGCCAATGCAAGAAGGTCATCCAAGTTACTACATCCAAGGTGCAAATTCAAGGCTTACCTATAAGCCTAAGCGTTGGTCCAAACAATTGCATCCACTTATATCTGAATTGGAGCAGTCAGAACAGCAATTCTTTTCTCAACATGGAGAAGATGGCGTAATACAAAAAATTCTATCTAAAGAGACCTTTGCATAAATATGAATAATCATCAAAACGCCATCTTTCATCAAATTACAAACTTTTTAAAAACACCCTTAGCCCTGCTAGGAGTGGATTTAAAAAATTTCCAATTTAATAAAATCTGTCATTTTGCTAATCATCCCTATTTATGCAAAGGTCTCTCTTAATTTATTGGTTTTTCTTGTTTCATTTCCCATTCGCTGTCCTTTTGTAATAGTTGTATTTTTTCTATAATTGTATCAGATTGAATATGGCCCATATTATTTTTGCCCATTAACGCTATAGATTTATTAATTTTAATGAGTCTAGTTGTCGGCTCAATATGGTAGAATAGAGCCACGACGGGCGTTAGAACAGCATTTGCAGCATGCAACAAGCCACCATCAGCACAGACTAATAAGTTAGATTTCTTAATAATTTGAGCCGTTTGATTAAAAGAGCACCTTCCAGTCGTATCGATTATTTTATTTGGGTGTTTTCGTTGAATTTTTCTTGCTTCAATTTTTGCATTTTTTGCACCAATCAAAACAATATTCTCCACAATATCTTGTGTAAATATAGCATCAACAATCACATCCCATTTATTAAAATTACGATCAACACTTGCTGAACCAATGACAATGGCTATAAAATTATCAGGCAAATTGAGGCTTGAAATGGCTATCTTGTCCTGTTTACTAATTGGTAATAATGGTTTTGCAATTTGTTCTATTTGTTGTTGGTTATAATGACAGCCAGTAAGTTTGTTAATGTGGAAAAATGAAAAATATAAACGATTAAAATCATCAACATTGTAGTAACCGTATAAAGAAATATGTGGCAATTGTAGCAAATCTTTTGTAAGAACCTTTAAACTGCGTTGCCTATAACTGTCAATTATTAATAAATCATATTGATTGGACGCACATTGCTTTGGATCGGTAAAAATATGCCTAAAAATAGTATCATTTTGATAAATATTAGCCACATTTTCTTTGGTTAATAAATCTATTTCTTTATCCTTTAACAAGATTCTACTTGATAAATCCATTAAGCTGTCGCCCAAATAACTATCCACCCATTGCACCCATAAAATCTTTTTATGTTGTTTAGTGATTGTATTTAATTTTTGAGAGTCTCTTAAAGTAATCTCTGAATATATGTAACGCCCAAAAAATCTTAAAAATCTTTTAAATAAGGGAACACGCAAGAAAAAAACCTCTACAAAAGTTGGTATTTTTTCCTTAAAAGGCGTTGTGTAAGTGCGATAAAATCTTAACATAAAATTTCTGTAACGAGTTGCTTTACATCGGCTAATTTAAAATATTTGTCAACAGTGAAATTATGTTGCCTACTTAAATTATTGATTGTTGCCCAGCGTTTGGGGCTGGCAAATAAGTTGTCGCCAAAAAAACTAATGGTTTGTATGTTAAGTGCACCCGCTAGGTGCATGGGACCAGTTGAGGTGCTAATTATTAGCAAACTGTTATTTATCAAATTACAGAAATCAAGTAGTGTTTTTGGCTGGTGAATAATATCTTTTTTGTTTATTTTTGATTGAAGTTGATTTTTTGTTGATAAATCATCAGGTCCGAAAGTCCACACGATTTGGGTGTTGTCTTTACTTCTGATTATTTTGGCAAGACTCAAATAATCTTTTAACGACAAATTACCATCACTGCTGCCACCATATCCAGGATGAAGCAATACTATTTTTTTGCCTTGGTCTATTTGGTGTTGTTCTCTAAATTTTGTATTGTTGGGTAATGTTAATAAGGGTTTTTTAAATTCTAGGGAAATGTTTTTATTGAGTAATTTTGCCAAATCAAGATTGTATTCAAATTCAGTTTTTTCTACTTTACTGCGTTTTTGTTTGCGTGTTTTGTTAAAAAACAGTTGAGCAATTTTTGTCGCTGGTGCAATGCGTGTTTTAATACGACTTAAAAATAAAAGCCAACCTAATTGGGTATCAATGAAGGCGCTAATACCAACCTCAATATTTGCATTTTTTATTACCTTTAGCGTTTGCCAAAAATGATTTCTATCATACAAAATAACTTTATCAATAAAATCAATTTGTTCAGCTAACTCAAAATTGATATTTGATACTAAAGCAAAAATTTTGGCATTAGGATAAGTTTTTTTTATTACATAAAATAAAGGCAAGGTCGTAATAAAATCACCAATCTTATCGTGACGAGTAATTAGAATATTCATTTTTTCTGATTAAGTTCATACAACTTAATATATTTATAAAAATTAGTTGCCATGTGTGAAAAAGCAATAACCAAGCCTGCATACCCATCTAAAAAACCGCGTTTTAGGAAATAGGTTTTAAAAAATGAAAAGCCACAATTAAACACTGCTTTTATAGGTGAAGAGGTTTTTTTCCCAACATTGTCCAACGCAAATTCACTGGAGTAAATGTCTAATTTTTTGATAAAATCACTGATATTACTGTATGGATAATGGTTAACAAAACCAGTTAAGGGCTTGATGTTTAAGCCATCAGTCAATACATTTTCATGTACTTTATTGTTGGTAAATCGGGTTTTTTGACGGTGATATAATCGCACTATTTTGTCGTTATTCCAACAGTGTTTAATGTGTTTTTGTTGATAAAAATTTTGTCTAAAGATTTGATAAACAGTTGTTTGATTTAAAACTAGGTTTTCTAAGCCAATTAAAAAGTTGGCACCTAAAACTTCGTCTGCATCTAGTGATAGAATCCAATCATTTTTGGCATAAGTGGCGGCTTTATTTTTAGTCATTCCAAAGCCTAAAAAATCACCTTGAATAAGATTAACATTAGGATAAGCGCCGACTATATCTAAAGTATTGTCCGTTGAACCATTGTCATAGACCACGACATCAGAAAATTTGACGAGTGCATCAAGTGTTGGTTTAATGGTTCTCTCGCCGTCTTTAATGATAATAACAACAGAGATATTTTTTACCATAGTCCTAATACCTGTTTGATTTTGCGTTTGCGTGTCTTGCGTGCTTTATTTTGCTGATTGTATTTAACGCCTAATTGCACAAAACTTACCTCGTCAAATTTAGCTAGTTTTGCATACGCTTTAAGTATAACGCCTAAATCAATGTCATCCGCCCAAAGTTTGTTAAAATTCTTTGCTCGCTGTTGTAAGTTGAGTATTTTAAAATTCATACGATTGATGTCAATAATTTTAAACTCATAACCCAGTTGATTTTTTTTAATCAAAATATTACCCGGAGATAAATCTTGATGAAGGATGTTATTTTGATGCAGTTGATAAATAAATTCAGCAAATTTAATAAAAATTATTTGCTTTTCTGGGTGGTCTTTAAACAAAGGTGCTTGCATATTAAAATCTGCTTCACATTTATAACAAATTAAATAACTTTTTGTCAGCAACGGCTGAAAATATTCAATTCTAGCAACAACTTTAGGGGTAAATTCAGCAATTTTTAGCCCGTATTCATATGCCCTCCAAGCTTTAGATTTTTTTAAATAAGTATAAATAAACCCGCGAAACCAGCTCAGTTGCTTATATGATTTAACCACGAGCATTTCGTTGTTAAAATCAACTTCTTTGATTATATTCCTCGCATCGTGCAACACAATATCGCTCTGTGCAAAATAATATTCTATTTTGTCAACCAAAGGTTGATAGTCAGTATGAATGAGCTGTTGTTTAATCATGTCTGTAAATTACTTTAAGAGACCTTTGCATAAATAGGGATGATTAGCAAAATGACAGATTTTATTAAATTGGAAATTTTTTAAATCCACTCCTAGCAGGGCTAAGGGTGTTTTTAAAAAGTTTGTAATTTGATGAAAGATGGTGTTTTGATGATTATTCATATTTATGCAAAGGTCTCTTTAAAATATTCATTTTAATGTAAACTTCCTATTAAACAATTATAAAAACTTCAATGTCATTATTAATTTTAACTTGCAACAGATGTTCAAAGCTTATTGGTAATTTGAGTAAAGTATTTATCAGCTATCCTTTTCATTTCTTTCTACCTAAAAAACGCTTTACTATACCCAAATATAGTAAAGCACTTGTTCAAGGAAAAAAGCAGATTATTCCTAAAAAAATTTGGCAAACTAACTACACTAATCGAGTAAGTTTACCAATTTATTTAAACTATTTGTTTAATCGGCTAATGAGCCTTAGTTATGATTATCATTATGTTAGCACTGAAGATCGTCTGATTTTTATCAAAGAAAATACTGGTGCTGATATAGTTAAAGCCTATGAGCGTTTAAATGACGGTGCAGCACAGGCTGATTTATGGCGTTTATTGGTGTTGCAGCATTTGGGCGGTATTTATATGGATATTGATGCACACCTGGTTTTTCCATTATCAGGTCTTATTAAAAAAACAGATAAGGAACTTTTTATTCTTAAAGGAAGTGACAATACGCATACTAACTATTTTATCGCCTCCCAGAAAAATCATCCAATTTTAGAAAAAGCCACTGAAATTATTCTTGAAAACATTAACAGCAATCAAGTTGTCGGTGTCTTTTCACTGACTGGACCTGTGCCTTTTAGCGATGCTATCAAACAAAGTAAGATTGCAATTAATGATAAGTCATATCGCTATGTTTGTGTTCAAGGTGACTTTACCAATGAACATTTTCAATATATTGACAAGCCTAGAGGGAAGTGGACACACAAAAAGCCTAGTGAAATTTTAAAATGAGAATTGTTTTTTTAGACCGTGATGGTGTCATTAACCAAGAAAAAAATTACCTCTATAAAATAGAGGATTTTATTTTTATTGACGGTGTGTTTGACGCTTGCCGACAATTTCAAGAGCTCGGATTCAAAATTATCATTGTTACCAACCAATCGGGTATTGCTAGAGGTTATTATAATGCTGATGATTTTGACAAACTCAATATCTGGGTATTGGCGCAGTTTAAACAGCAGGGGGTTGATATTTTGGATGTGTTTTATTGCCCACACACACCAGAAGATGATTGCGAATGTCGAAAGCCTAAACCAGGTATGCTGCTAAGTGCACAGAAAAAACACAATATTGCTATGCAAAATTCTTGGATGATTGGCGATAAGGAGAATGACATTTCTGCAGCAAATAAGGCAGGGATAAAAAACACGATTTTAGTCAGGAGCGGGCATAAAATTAATGAAAAAAAATCAAAAGCCCAATTTATTCTTAACTCAATTAGTCAGTCAAAAACAATAATTCTTTAGCGGTATTGGTAATATTATCTACTTCAATAGTTTGAATTGACATATCGTCTTTGTTGATTTTGTTAGGGTTTACCTTAGAATTAGACTCAATAATTTTATTAATTTTAGTGAGATAAGTATTCCGATAACCGGGTGTTGAGCCAAATAGTGTAATAGAAGGAATGTTAAGCGCCCAAGCCATATGAGTTGGACCCGTATCACCACCAATCACAAGATTCATCTGCCCGATGAATGCTTTTAATTCTCCTAACGACAATTGAGCAGAAAGCGTTACTTCTGGAGCAATTTGTTGTATCTTTTCAGCCATTATTTTTTCCTTTTCATTACCCCATAAAAGTGTAATATTGGCATCCAATGCCAACGCTAATTGCCCAAAATTCTCCACAGGATAAACCTTAGAATCAAACGAAGCCCCTGGCACAAAGGCAATATTCGGCCTGTCATTTTGCAGAAAGTAGGGTTTAAAGCTATTATTAAAATGCAAAAATGGTTGTTTATTTAAAATATCATTGTGTGAAATAATCAGCCCCAAGGCACTAGAAACGATAAATGCATTGCGTTTAATTACATTTTCAGCATATTTTATCTGACAAGTGTCGGAATAAAAACTCGTCGCAGATCTCTCACGCAAAGAAGCTTTATCAAAGCCAAAAGTTTTTTCTGATGGAATGAGGCTAGAGACAATAGCAGATTTGAGCAACCCCTGCATATCAATAACAATATCGTATTTTTTAAGCTTTTTAAGCTTTCTTAAAGTCTGAAATAGTAATTTAAAAGATTTTTCTTTTTTCGCTCTTTTGATGTTGACCGTAAGAATTTGGTTGATATCTGGATTGCTAGCCAAAACATCTTTAAAACCTTCCTCCACTACCCAATCGACCGTAGAATCTGGCAAATGCCGCTTAATAAATTGCAATACACTCATAGCATGAATAATATCTCCTAAGGCAGAAAGTTTAACAATAGCAATTCTCATTAGTATATTTTATCGGGAATATTTTAATCTGTGTTGATGATATGTAAGAGTCTATCAGGGCATAAAGGGTTATAAATAGTTGATGGTTAATCACTCTGTGGGGGGCGTTTGTTAACGGCGAGGCACATACCAAAATACCTAACTTTGTTAGTAGAGACCTTTGCATAAATATGAATAATCATCAAAACGCCATCTTTCATCAAATTACAAACTTTTTAAAAACACCCTTAGCCCTGCTAGGAGTGGATTTAAAAAATTTCCAATTTAATAAAATCTGTCATTTTGCTAATCATCCCTATTTATGCAAAGGTCTCTATATTTCATTCTTTACGGTGAAATATATCAGCAGGCGGGGCGGTGATAATGGTTCAAGTAATTGTTGTAAAAACGATTCCCAATAAAAGTTCGGCAATGATTAAGTTGATAGTTGTTGTATGTTTTGTGATATTTGGTTAATATTTTATGGCAATATTTTTAAATCTGAACGGGTAGATTTGCGTTTAGAGCGGGGGATTTTTTCTTCTTTGAGTTTGATTTGTTCGGTTTTGGAGATGATGTTATCAACTGAAACCAAGTCATCAACGCTTGCACTGATTTTTTTGAAGGCTTTGGGCGCTTGGATTTCAATCATTTGTTGCACAATCCATTTTTCATCAACATCAGTCATGGCAGATTTAACTTTTTCAGCAAAGTATCTAAGGAAGTGATAATCGGGTTCATTGCCGATAAATTCATAATCAGAGTAGTCTTTTGAGCGTTGGTTGTAAGTGTTGATGAATGCCTTCCAATGGTTGCCTTCGACAATTCGGTCAGTTTTATTTTCTTGGTAATAAAACGCCGATTGTTTTGCTAGCTTATTAATGAGTTCTTGGCGTTGTTTGGTGTTGAGTGTTTTGAATATTAGTCTGTCGATGGACTGAATAAGAAAACATAAGTATTCGGCAATAACATCGAAAACTTGTTCTTTTTCAATGACAAAGCCTTCGTTGATTAAGTCTTCAAGGTGGTTTTTGGTGATACGCCAACAAATGAACGCCATTGCGCCACCGATATCTTCGATGGTTTTAACTTGGGTTTTATGCCATTTACTTTTTACTCGCATAACGAGATTTTAACAAAAAATAACTTAGTCGCAATTGTAGTTTTTAAATGAACCTAAATCGTTTACATTATCAAAACCCATTTGCAATAGATAGTTTTTGGCAGTTGCAGAGCGAGCACCACTAACGCAGTATAAGATGATGGCTTTGTTTTCGTCAAGAATATTTTTAGCATTCATCACAGATTGCAGGGGTAAATTGACAGCATTTGGTAAAGCACCTTGTGCAAATTCAGAAGTTGAACGAACATCGACTAATTGAGCGCCATTGGCTAAGAGTTTACAAGCATCGTCGCCCGAAAATGAGTTGAACATAGTATAATTCCTTGATAAATTTTTGAGTGAATACTAAATTTGACAGTATTCCTTTTATATAAGGATATAATTATATACTAATGTTAGATACGAAACAACTAAGAAATGATATTAAATCAGTGGAAGCCGCTTTAAAAAGGCGCAATTTTTCTTTTGATGCGAGTGCCTTGTCTGTTTTAGAGGAGCGACGCAAAAAAAATCAAATGGAAACACAGGAGTTGCAAAATTCACGCAATTCACAGTCAAAAGCGATTGGCAAAGCAAAGGCGGCCGGCGAAGACATTAAACCTTTATTGGATGCCGTTGCTGATTTGGGCGACAAACTGGATGCGGCAAAAAGTGAATTGCAAGGTATTCAGCAAAGAATTGATGATATTGTGATGGCGATGCCGAATATACCGCACGAATCTGTGCCAATAGGTAATTCTGAAGAAGATAATATTGAGGTGTTGAAATGGGGTAAGCCACAGCAATATAATTTTGTGGCGAAAGATCATGTTGATTTGGGCGAGATGCATGGTTTAGATTTTGAAACGGCTGCTAAGATATCGGGTGCACGATTTTCAGTAATGACAGGGAAAATCGCTCGCTTGCATCGTGCTTTGACGCAGTTTATGATTGACCAACATGTGGATAATGGTTATACAGAGGTTTATGTGCCTTATTTGGTGAATGCAGAATCGCTGACAGGGACGGGGCAATTGCCTAAGTTTGAGGCAGATTTGTTTAAAACTTCCCTGCATGGCGAAGAGGGTGATGCAAAAACTTTGTATTTGATTCCAACAGGGGAAGTGCCGATTACCAATATTATGCGTGACACTATGGTGAAGGAGAGCGAGTTACCGATTAAATTTGTGGGACATACGCCGAGTTTTCGTTCTGAGGCAGGTGCTTATGGACGCGATACACGAGGCTTGATTCGCCAGCATCAATTTGAAAAAGTGGAAATGGTGCAGATGGTGAAAGCAGAGGATTCTTATGCGACTTTGGAGACTTTGACAGGACATGCGGAAAGTATTTTGCAGGCGTTAGAATTGCCTTATCGTAAGGTCAATTTATGCACAGGTGACTTGGGTTTTTCAGCGGCTAAGACATATGATTTAGAAGTGTGGTTGCCAGGGCAAAGTGCATATCGTGAGATTTCTTCTTGTTCGTGTTTTGAAGATTTTCAGGCAAGACGCTTGCAACTCAGATGGAAAAATCCAGCAACGGGCAAAGTGGCGTTATTGCACACCTTGAATGGTTCGGGATTGGCAGTTGGCAGAACTTTGGTGGCAGTGTTAGAAAACCACCAACAGGCCGACGGAAGTATTAAAATACCCGATGTATTGCACCGTTATATGGGTGGCATCAGTATTATTAATTAATCAATTTTTTTTATATAGGAGAAAAAACAATGAGTTTATTAGATTTAATCATCACACCCGCATTTGCAGAAGGTGAGGCAACTGGGGTAGTATCAGGTTTGGGCGGTTTGGGGGATTTAATACCCATCGTATTGTTATTTATCGTTTTCTACTTTTTGTTAATTCGTCCACAGCAAAAACGCGCCAAAGACCATAAAACCTTATTGGCAGCCTTAAAAGCAGGCGATGAAGTGGTTACAAATGGCGGCACTATTGGTGTTGTAAAATCGGTTGATGAATCTTTTGCTATCATTGAAATTGCCGCAGGCGTTGCTATCAAAGTGCAAAAACAAGGCATCAATCAAAAATTGCCCAAAGGCAGTGCCGCTATTTAACCATTATTTAATCCACTATAAAGGTTGTAAGAAGTTGAACCTCTTACAGTAAAAAAATGAATCAATATTCAACATTAAAAAATACACTGATTGGCTTTTTCTTGTTGCTTTCTGCTTTATACGCTTTGCCCAATATTTTTGGTGCAGATTTGGCGGTGCAAGTGTCGAGTGCTGGGGATAAGATGATTACCGAGACTGATTTAAACAAAGTTACAAGCACTTTAAATGCTAAGGGCGTTAATTATAAGTCGGCCACTTTATCGGGTCGGCGTATTTTGGTGCGTTTTAAAGACAATGCCAGTCAACTTTCTGCCAATGATTACCTTAAAACAGGATTGGGTCGCAATTTCGTTGTTGCCCTTAATCTTGCCCCTTCAGTGCCTTCTTGGCTGACTGGTTTAGGTGGTAAGGCGATGTCGTTAGGGTTGGATTTGCGTGGTGGAGTGCATTTCTTATTAGAGGTAGATATGCATTCGGTATTGTTAATGTCAATGGATAAATACTATAATGAGTTACGCACATTGTTACGCACTGAGCGTTTGTATAAGAGTATTAAAAAGCAGGACGATTATATTGCTATCCGCCTTAAAACACTTGAGTCAAAACCCAAAGTATTAAAAATTATTAAATCCGAGTTAAATGATTTGGTTATTTTAGACAGCGATAATGAAGAGGCGTTGATGGTTTTTGTCGGTATTAGTGACAATGCCAAAAAACAAGCTAAA
Organism: Candidatus Thiodubiliella endoseptemdiera; assembly: GCF_964212635.1. Taxonomy (NCBI): domain Bacteria; kingdom Pseudomonadati; phylum Pseudomonadota; class Gammaproteobacteria; family Pseudothioglobaceae (SeqCode); genus Candidatus Thiodubiliella; species Candidatus Thiodubiliella endoseptemdiera. The sequence goes on along the minus strand of NZ_OZ156463.1, from coordinate 952,780 downwards.
AGCAATGCATTAAAGCAAAATATGACCACGCTAAGAAACCGAGTGAATGAGTTGGGTGTGGCAGAGCCAATTATTCAGCAACAGGGTTTAGAGCGTATTGTGGTGCAGTTGCCAGGGGTACAAGATACTGCAAGAGCCAAAGAGATTTTAGGCGCAGTAGCAACGCTGGAATTTAGATTGGTGGATGAAGAAAATGACCCGCAAATAGCGGTTCAATCGGGCAGATCGCCGATTGGCTCAAAATTGTATTATTTTAAAGACGGCAGACCTTTGTTGTTAAAAAGCAGAGTGATTGCAACAGGTGAAAATATCACGGGTGCGGCGTCTGGTATTGACCAAGAAAGCAGCACGCCACAAGTCAATATCACTTTGGATAATGCTGGTGGTCGTGCAATGTTAGATACAACAAAGAAATATGTGAACCATCGTATGGCAGTTGTTTTTATTGAAAATAAGGTAGAGACGATACGCAAAGGTGAAAAAATTGTTAAAAAACGCACAACAACGAAAGACATCATTAATGCAGCCACTATTCAAGGCACTTTCTCATCGCGTTTCCAAATCACTGGTATTGACAGTGCCCGTGAAGCACGCAACTTGGCGTTATTGCTCAGAGCAGGTTCGCTTTCAGCACCGATTGAGATTGTTGAAGAACGCACCATCGGTCCAAGTCTTGGTGCAGATAATATTGCCAAAGGGGTATTGAGTGTGATTGTGGGTTTTGTATTGGTCTTATTGTTTATGGCATTTCGTTATCGTGTATTTGGCATGGTAGCCAATGTGGCATTGACCTTAAATCTAGTAATGATTGTAGCCGTATTATCATTGCTGCAAGCAACACTCACTTTACCGGGTATTGCGGGTATCGTTTTAACGGTAGGTATGGCAGTTGATGCGAATGTGTTGATTTTTGAGCGTATCAAGGAAGAGTTGGGAGTAGATAGCAACATCCAAAAAGCCATTTCTAGCGGTTATGATAAAGCGGTATTGACGATTGCAGATGCGAATATTACTACGCTGATTGCTGCATTAGTGTTATTCAGTTTTGGCACGGGGCCGATTAAAGGTTTTGCTATTACTTTGTCCATTGGTATCATTACTTCGATGTTCACGGCGATTATTGTCTCAAGAGCAATTATCAATAAGATTTACGGTGGTAAAAAAATACAGGGGTTATCAATATGAAGGCATTAAATATTCCTACGATTGACTTTGTTGGCAAGCGTACTTACTCAATTATTTTTTCGCTGTTGTTGATTATTGTTTCAATATTTTCATTAACAACGAATGGCTTAAAATTTGGCATTGACTTCACAGGCGGTACTTTACTTGAAGTGGGTTATCAGCAAGATGCAAATTTGGCAGATATTAGAAAGGTGCTAAATGATGCAGATTTCAAGGGTGTCAATGTGCAGTATTTTGGCTCAACCAAAGAAATCTTAATCCGTCTTGAACCACAGGCTATTTCCAGTGCAAAACTCAGCTCTAAAATTATCCATTTATTAGGGTATGGTGTGGATATCCGTCGTGTGGAATTTGTCGGCCCTAAAGTGGGTGAAGAACTGGCCAATGATGGTGGTTTGGCGATGCTATATGCATTAATTGGTATTTTAATTTATGTGGCATTTCGGTTTGAATATCGCTTTGCCTTGGGTTCAATCTCAGCTCTTATCCACGATGTTATTATTACCCTAGGTATCTTTTCAATTCTGCAAATAGAATTTGATTTGACCGTATTGGCAGCGATTTTGGCGGTAATTGGTTATTCACTGAATGATACGATTGTGGTATTTGACCGTATTCGTGAAAATTTCCTATCAACTCGCCATACAGACCCCACAAAGATTGTGAATGGCGCACTCAACCAAACGCTTTCTAGAACGATTATGACCTCAGTTACTACTTTATTGGTATTGGTGGCATTGTTCTACCTTGGTGGTGAAACTATTCATAGTTTTGCATTGGCATTGTTGATTGGTGTGGTGATTGGTACTTATTCTTCAATCTATGTGGCAAGCACAATGATTTTGGCACTGGGCATTAGCAAGGAAGATTTATTACCATCAGAAAAAGAAGAGCAAGCAATCGATAACCGCCCTTAGTCGTGTTATAATGAGACCTTTGCATAAATATGAATAATCATCAAAACGCCATCTTTCATCAAATTACAAACTTTTTAAAAACACCCTTAGCCCTGTTAGGAGTGGATTTAAAAAATTTCCAATTTAATAAAATCTGTCATTTTGCTAATCATCCCTATTTATGCAAAGGTCTCAATATTTGAAAATCAATAAACCTACAGAGGAAATATGTCAGATAATACAAATTATCCAGCACAATTAAATATTAAATACAATGACAGTTCTAATCGAGTTACTGTATTTTTTCGTTTATTGTTGGTTATTCCTGCTGCTCTAATTATCGCTTTACTTTCAGGATTTTTAGTGGAAGGTAATAATTCTAATGCATTGCAAGTAGGTGGTGGTTTTTTGTTTCTACCCATTATGTTGATGATTGTTGTTAGAGGAAAATATCCAAAATGGTGGTTTGATTGGGTTTGTGAGCTAAGTAAACTTAGTTATAGAATTTTAGCGTATTCAATGTTATTAACGGATAAGTATCCATCAGTTGATGAAGAGCAAGATATTGAGTTGGTTTTAAAATATCCCGATGTGAAGAAAGAGCTAAATCGGTATTTACCATTGATTAAATGGCTATTAGCTGCCCCGCATTTTTTAATATTGATAGTAATATACGCCGCTATATTTGTGCTATCACCTGTTATCTGGCTGACTGTGCTAATTATGGGGAAAATGCCAGAAACATTGTTTAATTTTTTGGTTGGATTTCTGCGTTATAACTTCAGAGTAAGTGCTTACGCAATATTACTAATCACCGATAAATATCCACCATTTAATGGCAAACCCTAAGTTTATTTTTTAAACTTTTCAAACACCAAACAAGCATTCGTGCCACCAAAGCCAAAACTATTAGACATTACTCGATTGAGTGATTGTACCGTTGTTGCCTGAACGATTGGCACACCATCGGCGGCTTCGTCCAAGGTATCGATATTCACCGATTCTGCCATAAAATTATTTTCTAGCATTAATAATGAATAGATAGATTCATTCACCCCTGCAGCACCAAGTGCATGGCCAGAAAGTGATTTAGTTGAGCCAACATTGGGGATCTCATCACCAAACACTGCTTTAATTGCACCTAATTCTTTGGCGTCACCAACAGGTGTTGAAGTCCCGTGTGCATTGATATAATCAATTGGACCGTCAACAGTTGAAATGGCAAGTTGCATACAGCGTTTAGCACCTTCGCCTGATGGTGCAACCATATCATAACCATCAGAAGTGGCACCGTAACCTGTTAATTCTGCAAGAATCGTTGCCCCTCGTGCTTCAGCGTGTTCTAGTGATTCTAACACCAAAGCACCACCACCACCCGAGATAACAAAACCATCTCGTTCTGTATCAAAAGCACGGGAGGCTTGCTCAGGGGCTTCATTGTATTTAGAAGACAACGCACCCATCGCATCAAATAGCATAGTCAACGACCAATTTAATTCTTCACCACCTCCTGCAAATACCACATCTTGTTTGCCGAGTTGAATTTGTTCCATCGCATTACCAATACAATGTGCACTGGTCGAACAAGCTGAACTGATTGAATAGTTAACGCCTTTGATTTTGAACAAGGTAGATAAACAAGCAGAAGTAGTGGAACCCATAGCGCGTGGTACACGATATGGGCCAACGCGTTTAATACCTTTCTCTCTTAAAATATCAGCAGCCTCAACCACATTTTGGTTAGATGCCCCGCCAGAACCCATAATCAGTCCTGTGCGTTCGTGAGAAACCTGTGTATCGGTTAACCCAGATTGCTTGATAGCTTCGTCCAAAGCAATGGCATTATAAATGGCTGCATCTGCCATAAAGCGCTTCATTTTTCTATCAATGATTTCACTACTATCCACCTCAGCAACCTGACCAGACACATGCGACCTAAGCCCCAATTCCGCATATTTTTCATCGAATTTAATGCCTGATTTGGCAGTTTTTAAAGACTCTAAAACTTCGTTACAATTCGCACCCAAACTTGAAACGATGCCCATTCCTGTAATAACAACTCTATTCATTACATTTTGCTGGTGTCAGTAAACAATCCAACTTTCAAGTTGGCAGCTTCGTAAATTACTTTACCATCCACTTCCATCGTTGCATCGCCAACACCCATATAAAGTTTGCGTTCGATTACGCGCGATAAATTAATTCTGTAAACAACTTTTTTAGCATTCGGTAATACTTGACCGGTAAATTTAATATCACCAGCACCTAGTGCGCGACCACGACCAGGGCCTCCTAACCATCCCAAGTAAAAACCAATCAATTGCCACATTGCGTCAATACCAAGACAACCTGGCATCACTGGGTCTTCATTAAAATGACAATCAAAAAACCACAACTCAGGCTTAATATCTAGCTCAGCAATAATCTCACCCTTGCCAAATTTCCCACCTTCTTTATTGATTTCTATCACTCTATCAAACATCAGCATTGGCGGTTTTGGCAATTGTGCATTACCTGGACCGAATAACTCGCCGTTGCCACATTTAATAAGCTCTTCGTAAGAATAAGAATTTTGCATAGTTTTTATTGATTATAAATTTGTTGAATATTATACCGAAAGCCCTTTATCTATATCCGCTATTAAATCATCCGCATCCTCTAAGCCGATTGAGAGTCGAATCAAGCCATCGGCGATATTGGCATTGACTTTTTCTTCATCGCTTAAACGACTGTGTGTAGTGGTTGCTGGATGAGTAATAGTAGATTTGGTATCGCCTAGATTAGCAGTAATGGAAAATATTTCAGTTGCATTAATTAACTTAAATGCCGCTGCCTGGCCACCTGCCACTTCAAATGAAACAATACCGCCGAAACCCGATTGCTGTTTTTTTGCCAATTGATGATGAGGATGAGACTCTAAACCTAAATAGTACACTTTTTCTACTTGCGGTTGGTTTTTCAGCCAAGTTGCAACTTTGAGTGCATTTTTAGAATGTGCTTCCATCCTAAGACTGAGTGTGTCCAATCCTTTTAGCACAATCCATGCATTAAATGCACTCAAACTCGGACCAGTTGCACGGGTAAAAGCAGATATTTGCTCAATAATATTTGTGTTGCCTAGTACTGCACCTGCCAAGCAACGACCTTGCCCATCAATATATTTAGTGGCTGAATGAATCACAATATCCGCCCCTAATTTGATTGGTGTTTGTAACGCTGGCGATAAAATCGCATTATCCACCGCTAATAAAATATCATTGGCTCGGCTAATTTCGCTCAACGCAACAATATCCACCACCTCACCCAACGGATTAGAGGGTGTTTCTAATAAGAATAATTTTGTGTTACTTGCCACCGCACTTTTCCACTGTGATAAATCACTTAAATCAACATAACTAACTCCAATATCAAATTTACTAATAATGGTGTTGAGTAGCACAATTGAGGTGCCAAACATATTACGCGAAGCCACAATATGGTCGCCCGATTTAACCAATGCCATAATCGTAGCAAAGATTGCCGCCATACCGCTCGAGGTCGCAACACAACCATCTGCACCCTCAAGTGCGGCTAATTTTCTCTCAAAAGCATCAACCGTAGGATTGGTAAATCGTGCGTAAATATTACCTGGTTCTTCTTTAGCAAAACGAGCCGCCGCCTGTTCTGCGGAGTCAAACTTAAAACTAGAAGTAAGAAAAATCGCCTCAGAATGCTCCTGCTCGTTAGTGGCTTGATAACCTTCTCGGATGGCGGTTGTGTTGAATTTATTGTTTTTCATATTCTTTATACCTTATAGTTTTTGTCGATAAATTGCAAAATTATCGTTTTCTATATCTTTTCTTTTGATTGATATTTTTTTATTTCTTGGCGTTCCATCGCTATTTCTTCCTTGTTTAAAATCAACTAAATATTGCTGGTTAAATTGATTTATCTCCAGTACCACAAAATTATCCAGCATAACAGAATGTTTCATTCTTGATAAATAACTAGTTAATTTTTTCTTTTTACCTTTGTTACTATTTAACTTTTGATTCCAAAATTGAGTTGTTACACCATTCTTATCTTTATCTTTAATGGTGTGATGAGAAAAAGCAATATACCAAACTTTTTGATACTCTTTTATTGCTTTGTCAATATTTGTCTTATCATTGCCGAGTAAATTTTGGTTAATATTATGGGCTTTTAAATCTCCATAATATTTACCTTGTTTAAACCACAAATCTAAATCAATCGAACCTTTCGTTTTATTTTGTATATATTGACAAGTATTTTGATAATTGGGATTGCTGTTTAAAAACTGCTCAAATTTATATTCTAAATAGAGTCCAGCCCATTCTGATAGATAAGCGTTATTGAAATTTGCATTTATCATCTCTGTATAGCAATCAATACCATTCCAATTGGTATTTAAAGTATTAGAAAATTTACTAAAAATATCCAGTTCATTTGATAAAGCGGTTTGTTTACTTAACAAAATCATACCAAACACTTTTTCAAAATTTTGTTCAGTAAAAACAATGAGATTATTGCCTTTTTTGTCGACTTTTTCAAATATACCTAATTTTCTTGCCTTGTGTATATCCATTGTATGGATGTGGGCACTTGCATTATTTGCTGAACTATTTTCATAACTTTGTTTATCAAAAATACAGAATACATTTGCATTATCATAATGATACACGCCTAATAACAAGGTGTTTTTTTGCTTGGATACTGGTTTAAAGTTTTTACCAATTTGTATTCGTTTTTTATAATGCTCCCAATCATTATAATTGCCAAATTTATCTTTTTTCCTACCTAAATAAGTAATATTTTTTACATATAAATTTATGTCTTTATTTTTATATTTGACAATGTAGGGATTTTTGTTAGACTTAATTTCTATATGTTGCTGTTTAGATAAAAGTAACTTAATGTCATTGGGTTTTAGTTTTTTATCATAATCACTAACAACCAAACCAGTTTTTGTAATTTGTTCTACTTTAATTGGCATAATCTCTCATCTTTTGGATAATTTTTTTAACCACTTCCATATTGACGGAGTTTCCCAGTTGTTTTAAGGCTATATTATGTTGATTATGCAAGATAAAATTATCAGGAAATGATTGTAATTTTTTGGTTTCATCAAGGGTTAGTCTGCGTTTATATTTTCCGATAATTTGTGGTTGGTTCATTGCCACTAAGGTTGAAAACTTATTGGGTCTTTTTACTCGAACGCCTGAGGGTCTAAATTGGATTAAACCCTCGTAAATATTGTTAATGTCTGCACCTGCCTGCCATTCCATTTTTTGTTGTGTTGGCTTCATCCACTTTAAATAATCGTATTTTTTCAGCCATTTGTCAATAAATTTTTTATTGCGTTTATAAAGTGCTCTGTTTTTCAAAATAATCGTTACCTTCCATTCAGGTGTATCAATAATTTTGTATTCTTTATTAAATTCGTTTGCCCATATTGGATACCCGATTACTTTAATATCAATACCCAAATAAAAATCATTCCAAACTTTTAAAACTTTTGTTTCATAATCAGAAATATAGAATTTTTTATCAACTGGTTTCTTATCTACAATGCCATAGGCCCCTTGCTCATCAACCAAAGATAAAGCACTAGAAAGATTTAACATAAGTTTGTCTTTTTTTATCAGTGTCTTTTTAATAGCTGGGATAAAAATACGCTTTCTAATGGCTGGAATCCCAAAGTCATCAGGACTTAAAATTAAAGGAGTGGTGTTTATTGCATAACCTAATTCATCCAAAGTGTTGCAAATTGTCTCAAATGTTTTACCGCTATCGTGGGTAACTAAATTTTGCACATTTTCAAGTAGCACATAGTTGGGATTATGGTGTTTTATAATTCTTGCAACATCAAAAAACAAAGTGCCTCTGGTGTCTTCAAAACCTTTTCTGTGTCCTCCTTTGGAAAATGGCTGACAAGGGAAACCCGCAAATAAAAAATCAAAACTGGGAATGTCTTTTTCATCAACTTCAGTAATATCACCTGCAAAGTTATTTGAATAGAATAAATCTTTATTGTGTTTTAGAAAGTTTACTTCATAAGTTTTACGGGCATTGTCGTCACACTCACTAGCAAAAACACATTTTCCACCTAAATTTGAAGCCGCTAGATGAAAACCACCAATACCTGCAAATAAATCAATAAAAGTAAAATCAGGTTTATTGTGGTCGAATTCTTTTGTTTCAAAACGATCTAACAATCCCATCTGAAAGGCACCATCTATATAATCAGGTGTTTTATTACGCTCTAAAATTGGGTAAGAAATATCGCACCCCTTGCTTGAAGGGTGACTAATCTTTGGCGTGTCTTTGATTTCTAGCATGGAGTTATTCTACATCATTACAAATTAATTCTGAACTTTCGTTGGTGTTGTTTTCTTGTTTGGCAGTGTCAGAGCGTATATCTTCAATGCTTTGTAGGTAGTTTTTGTCAATATCGCCAGTAACATATTCACCATCAAAACAAGAATTGTCAAAGGTTTTAATGCTTGGGTTTCCTTGCTGAACGCACCAAATTAAATCATCTAAATCTTGGTAAATTAGTTTATCAGCACCAATCGCTGTGCATACTTGCTCGGCGGTTTTGTCATGGGCAATAAATTCTTTGTTACTTGCCATATCAATGCCGTAAACATTGGGGTAGCGTACTGCAGGGGCAGCCGAGGCAAAAAATACATTTTTAGCACCAGCATCCCGTGCCATTTGCACAATTTGTTGACTGGTGGTGCCACGCACAATCGAATCATCAACCAATAAAACATTTCTACCTTTAAATTCAAGTTCAATCGCACTGAGTTTTTGACGCACAGATTTTTTACGCTGTTTTTGCCCTGGCATAATAAAGGTGCGGGCAATATAACGGTTTTTAATCAAACCTTCGGAGTATTTCACCCCTAATTTTTGTGCTAATTGCAAGGCTGCCACACGAGAGGTATCTGGGATTGGAATCACCACATCAATTGTCTCACTCCATTCATTTTGGATTTTTTCTGCCAACTTTTCACCCATTCTAAGGCGTGATTTATACACGGAAATATTATCAATCACCGAATCTGGACGGGCAAAATAAACAAACTCAAAAATACAAGGACTGTATTGCGACTTGTCTGAGCATTGCTTAGTAAAAATATTGCCTTTTCTGTCAATTACCACGCCTTCGCCTGGGGCAATATCACGAGTTACTTTGTAGCCTAACGCTGTGAGTGCCACGCTTTCCGAAGCCAGCATATATTTGGTGCCGCCTTTAGTGGTGCGTTTTCCTAAGATGAGTGGGCGGATGCCATTTGGGTCACGGAAGCCAAAAATACCATAGCCTGGAATCATACCAACGGCTGCATAAGCACCTCGTACGCGTTTATGTACTTGCATGATAGAAGTAAAAATATCTTTTTCATTAATACGCTGTTTTTCTAATTTTGCCAATTCCCCTGCAAAGACATTGAGTAAGATTTCAGAATCAGAATTGGTGTTAATATGGCGTAAATCTTGTTCAAATAATTCTTTTGCTAATTCTGCAGTATTGGTCAAATTGCCGTTATGAGCAAAGGTAATACCATACGGTGAATTCACATAAAAAGGCTGTGCTTCCGCACCCGATGAACTGCCCGCCGTCGGATAACGCACATGTCCAATGCCCATATCGCCCAGTAAGCCAGAGATGTGTTTTGTCCTAAAAGCGTTTCTAACTAAGCCATTTGACTTACGCATATAAAAGCGACCTTTATGCGAAGTAACAATGCCTGCGGCATCTTGCCCACGATGCTGAAGAATAGTTAGCGCATCGTAAATATAAATTGCCGTGTCTTTTTTAGTGGTGGATAGAATGCCAACAATACCGCACATAAGTTATTCCTTAATAAAGAGTAAGTATTTTGATAATTCTGGTTTGATATTTGATGCTACATCTTGGAATACTCTGAGTGAACTTTTAGACTCAACCCAGAAATATTCCTGCGATACAATGTCAATACTTTGTAATATTAAAATCACAATAATAATAAACATAAAGCCTTTTATTAGCCCAATAACTGAGCCAAATATAGAATTGCTTCTACTGATGACACTGACCGCATTAAGTTTGTTATTCAAGGAGCTTAATAGATTTAAGATCCCTTGAATAAAAGAGGATAAAAAGCAAGGATATGAAACACTAATTGAAAGTTTGAGTGGTTTAGATATGGTAACAAATAAACCAATAATGGCAAAAAAAGTGATAATAAATGATGAGCCAGTGCGCAACAATCCAGTAGTTACTACGGTTTCTACGGTGTTGAAATTGAGAAATACATCTATATAGTAATTAAATATAGCGGTGGCAATCAGCAGAAAAAGGATTAAAAGTGATTTATTTAATACACAGGGGTCAGTTATTTCTGATGCCATTGCGGTTAATCGATAAAGTGCTATTTTAGCCGCTTGCATCAAAACAAAAATAACGCCAAAGGCAATTGCCATATTTGATTGTATTGATAACGACATCCAAGTAATCAGTGTGTGGGTCGATAAGGAATCGTAAAACAACCAAGCAATGACGAATGAAAGTATCATAAAGCCTAAACCAATTAACTCTTTTGCCAAGCCGCGCTTAAATCCGCGCATACCAAACCCAATAAAAATAATTATGGAAATCCAGGCTGACCAGTGTATTTGTACGATTGAGTTCCCAATATTTGTTAAAAATTCATTCATTATTGCCCTTTAGTTGTTTTTTTTATCAAAGTTAATTTTACAACACTTTGAGTGCATCGGTAACAACATAAAAAGAGCCAAAAATTACAATGCGTTTAACTCGATTTGCATTTAGTGCCTGATGAAGGGCGGATGGCATATCCTTGTAAACTTTGACTTTATTTAACAGACTAAATTTTTGAATTAAATTTTGCATAGAAATTGCACGCCCAGTATTTAATGGGACTAATAGCCATTCGTCAATTGATGGGGAAATAATATCAATCATTTCTTCAATATTTTTGTCCTCTAAGACGCAAAAAATCGCAATCGTCGGTTGTTGATTGCATTGGAGCGTATCAGTTAATGCTTGAACTGCTGCCGGGTTGTGAGCGACATCTAATACAATTGTCTTATCACTTTTGCTTTTGACTTGAAAGCGACCTACTAATTTAGCATTGGAAATACCAGCAGATACTTGATTAAAGGGGAGGGTGTGCAATTGATTAACCGCTTCAATCGCTAATGCCGCATTGCGTTTTTGATGCTCACCCTGTAAGCCGATATTACCAAGATAAGGTGCATTGACAAATGTCAGCAACGCACCAATTTCCTGAGCGTATTGCACTATCGTTTTTGGTGGGTTTGTATCGCCACAAATACACGGCATATTCGGACGCATAATGCCCGCTTTTTCCAAGCCAATACTTTCACGCGTGTTACCCAAATAATCAGCGTGATCAATATCAATACTGCTAATTACAGCCACATCATTGTCCACCACATTGACTGAATCTAGGCGCCCACCAAGTCCAACTTCTAATATTGCTACTGCTACTTTTTGATGGGTGAAAATAAGTAGTGCTGCCAAGGTTGAAAATTCAAAATAGGTTAAAGAAGTCATTCCTCTTGTTTGTTCAATTTGTGCAAATGCATCGCATATTTGTGCATCGCTGGCTTGCACGCCGTTGATAATAAATCGTTCATTATATTGAATAATATGCGGAGAGGTAAACGAGGCAACTTTAATGTTTACCTGTTGATAAATACTGTCAATAAAAGCAATGGTAGAACCTTTACCATTTGTGCCTGCAACAGTAATAACTTTAAAATTAACCCCATTTGGAAACAGTTTTTGATAAACTTTTTGGATGCGTTCTAGCCCCAAATCAATCTTTTTTGTATGTAGATTTTCTTGATAATCTAGCCACTCATCCAGCGTTTTCATTCTTCCCAAAATTCGCCTTCAATAGTTTTTTCACTTTTCATTGTTTTTTGATTTTGTTGCGGTTTTTGTCTCTGTGTCGCGGTAAAAACCTTATTTGCATTTTTTTCTAAAAAATGTTTTAAAAAGAATGCCCTACTCCAAGGCATTAATCCCAATAGTCCAATACTATCAGTAATAAACCCAGGAGTTAAAAGCAAAATTCCCGACACCATAATAACCACACCTTCTAACATTTCAAACGAAGGATTTTTACCTTCCATCGTTGCTATTTGCACTTTTTGTAAGGTAGAAAACCCCTGTTGTTTCAATAAATATGAGCCAATAAAAGCCGTCAAGATAATCAACAAAATCGTATTGCCCGTGCCAATTGATCCGCCAACTTCAATTAGCACCATTAATTCCAAAGTAGTTGATATAACAAAAATTAAAAATAACATTAGCCTGCCTCGTTAATAAAAATTAAATCCCAAACACCGTGTCCCAATCGTTTACCGCGTTTTTCAAATTTGGTCATCGGGCGATAGTCCGGTCTTGGTGAATAGATAGGGTCGCTTTGCGTGTTTTTAAAGTCGGGGTGATTTTCTAAAGTTGCCAGCATCGCAATGGCATAATGTTCCCAATCAGTCGCCATATGAATCCGTCCACCCGGTTTGACCTTTTGCGATAATATATCCAAAAAATCAGGATTAACAATGCGTCGTTTGTGGTGTTTTTTCTTATGCCACGGGTCAGGAAAAAAAAGTTGAAAAGTATCAAAACTGTCATTCTCTATATGCTGGATTAAAACCTCAACTGCATCCGCTTGAATAATTTTTAAATTGCGTAATTGGTGTTTATGTGCCTCATTAATCAGCCTGCCAATACCCGCCTCATACACCTCAATACCCAAAAAATTCCTATCAGGTGTGTTAATCGCCATCTCCAGCAAACTGTCCCCATTACCAAATCCAATTTCCAAAACAACCTGCTGCCGTTTAACAAACAAAGCATCCAAATCAATATTGCCTTCTGGCAAATCCACACCATAATCCCCCCAAAACTCCGTTAACCCCGCCTTTTGCCCCAGTGTCAATCGACCTGAACGACGCACAAAACTTTGGATTTTTCGTAGGTTAGTCATGGCCTTTTAGTTGATTTAAGATAAATAAGTTTTGTTGCTTGACAGGCGAGTCGTCAAGATTGTTGATGTAACTTTCTAGCAAATCAAAATTTTGTTTTTTGGCGTAATCAATGAGGCTAGGAAAAATTGCACTGGCTTTTTGATAGGCATTAATTGCTTTTTGGTATTCCTTTAACTCACCATAAGCATTCCCCATATTGTAATAAGCCCCATGATTATCGGGTTTAATCTCAATGGCTTTTTGATAGGCATTAATTGCCTTTTGGTATTCCTTCAACTCTTTATAAGCAACCCCCATACTGTTATAAGCCTCATTATTATCGGGTTTAATCTCAATGGCTTTTTGATAGGCATTAATTTCCTTTTGGTATTCCCCTAATTTACCATAAGCATTCCCCATATTGTAATAAGCCTCATGATTATCGGGTTTAATCTCAATGGCTTTTTGATAGGCATTAATTGCCTTTTGGTATTCCTTCAACTCTTTATAAACAACCCCCATATTGTAATAAGCCATATCATTAGGCTTAATCTCAATGGCTTTTTGATAGACATTAATTGCTTTCTGGTATTCCTTTAACTTATTATAAGCATTCCCCATATTGTAATAAGCTATATCATAATCAGGCTTAATCTCAATGGCTTTTTGATAGGCATTAATTGCCTTTTGGTATTCCTTCAACTCATCATAAGCATTCCCCATATTGTTATAAGCCACATCATTAGGCTTAATCTCAATGCCTTTTTGATAGGCTTTAATTGCCTTTTGGTATTCCTTCAACTCATCATAAGCATCCCCCATATTGTTATAAGCCACATCATTAGGCTTAATCTCAATGGCTTTTTGATAGGCATTAATTGCCTTTTGGTATTCCTTCAACTCTTTATAAACAACCCCCATATTGTAATAAGCCATATCATTAGGCTTAATCTCAATGGCTTTTTGATAGATATTAATTGCTTTCTGGTATTCCTTTAACCCATTATAAGCATTCCCCATATTGTTATAAGCCTCATGATTATCGGGTTTAATCTCAATGGCTTTTTGACAGGCATTAATTGCTTTTTGGTATTTCTTTAACTCATTATAGGCATTCCCCATATTGTTATAAGCCTCATGCATATCAAGCTTAATTTCAATGGCTTTTTGATAGGCATTAATTGCCTTTTGGTATTCCCCTAACTCACCATAAGCATTCCCCATATTGTAATAAGCCGCATCATCAGGCTTAATTCCAATGGCTTTTTGATAAAGCACTATTGCTTGCTCCGCATTGTCTTCCTCATAGGCTTCTTGAAAATAATCTGATTCTGTTTTTATGCTGAGTTTGTGTTTTGTGTTGTTTACTTGAGCAAACCCATAAATATCTTGGAATAGAGTTTTTTCTTCAATGTTAAAATATTGTTTTAATTCTTGCCGAATAAAGACTTTATCCTCTTTCTTAATCGTAATAGATGCTACATTATCAATATCAATATCCTGATAGCCAAATATGAACACACCTTTTTGAGCAGAAATGCGTGCATTACTCTTAAAATTTGTATGTAAATAGTAGTGTGGAGGTTTGGTTTTATCTTTTTCTTTTTCTTTTTCTTTAAATAAATCACCTCCAGAAACTAAGTGTTCAAATTGATCTGTCCACACATCAAGGAAAAATACTTTGCCATTTTCATCAGGCTTATCGCAAGCAAACCACAAAGCAATTAACAAATCTTCACTAAAATCAATCAGCCCTGTTGCCGCACCGTAGTGCTGTAAATCAATCAATAATTCTGTGTCGTTTAATTCTGATTCTTGACCATAGCGATAACTTCTAGCATCTTTAATCAAATTTGTATGATATTCAAAATATTCATCTTCGTTAGGCGTGAGATCTGAGTGTTTAAAACGCCTCTTTGCTGTTGAGGTAATGCCATCGTAGATTTTTGATTGCCCTCGATAAATGTATCTTTTACTCTCTGAAGATTGTTCAGCAATTTGATTAATATATCCACTAACGATTGTACTCATAATTGATATTCCATAATCAATGGCGCGTGGTCAGAAAAGCGTTCCTCTTTATAAATACGGGTATTTTTAACCGTGCCTTGCAAATTCGGTGTGAGGATTTGGTAGTCGATACGCCAGCCTGTATTATTTGCCCACGCCTGTCCGCGATTGCTCCACCAAGTGTATTGATGATCTTCTTGATTGACCGCACGGAAGGCATCGATGAAGCCGATTTGATTAAATAATTCATCGAGGTAGGCGCGTTCTTCGGGGAGGCAACCCGAGCGGTTTTTGTTGCCAGTGAAGTTTTTGATGTCGCGTTTTTGATGAACGATATTGACATCGCCACAGAGGATGACTTTTTTACCATCGGCTTTTAATTGCTTGAGATACGGCATAAAGCGTTGGGTTAAGAATGCCATTTTTATATCTTGGCGTTCTTGTTTAGCGCTACCAGAATGGACATAAATGGAAACGACGGACAAATCATCAAAATCAGCTTGGATAAGGCGACCTTCAAAATCTATGGTTTCCCAGTTGGTTTTTTTGATGATTTTATTGGGTTTCTTCTTACTAAAAATTGCTGTACCCGAATAGCCTTTTTTCTCGGCAGGGTGATAATAGCAGTGGTATTCTTTGGGATAAAATCGCTCGTCTAACTGGTCTTCTTGTGCTTTGATTTCTTGCAAGCAAACCACATCAGCATTTTCTTTTTTTAACCATTCAAAAAAACCTTTTTTTTCAGCTGCTCGAATTCCGTTGACATTGACTGTTATAATTTTCATACTTAAATTTTACTGATTAAATACGATGAAAGATTACAAAAAAGACTTTATTAATTTCGTTTTAGAAGTGGGCGCGTTGAAATTTGGCGAGTTTGAACTGAAATCGGGGCGTATTAGCCCTTATTTTTTCAACGCAGGACTATTCAATCAGGGCAAACATCTTTCGCAACTCGGTCGTTTTTATGCGCAAGCAATTGAGGACAGTAAAATGGACTTTGATGTTTTATTTGGCCCTGCTTATAAAGGCATTCCCTTGGCAACAGCGACTGCAATGGCGTTGAATGACAGTTTTGATAGAAATATGCCTTATAGTTTTAACCGCAAAGAAGCCAAAACTCATGGAGAGGGAGGCAATATTGTGGGTCATGCACTGACAGGCAATATTTTAATTATTGACGATGTAATTACCGCAGGGACGGCAATTCGTGAGGCGATGGATATTATTGCAGCCAATGGGGCGAATGCCAAAGGCGTGATTGTTGCCTTGGATAGGCAAGAAAAGGGCAAAGGTGAGCAGTCTGCCATTCAGGAAGTGGAGCGAGATTTTGGTTTGACAGTGCTGAGTATTATTTGCCTTGCCGATATTATTGATTATCTTAAACAGGGGGATGACCCGTCATTGATTGCGCGTATTGAAGGGTATCGTCAGCAATATGGGGTTTAATGCGTCCCCATCTCAATATCTTTATTAGATATAGACATATGTATCATTAAAAACCGAAGTTTTCCCAAAAATAAATTTTATTATTTAGCCACTTATGGCAGTGATTTATTAGGTTTAAAACTAGACGAGACCTTTGCATAAATATGAATAATCATCAAAACGCCATCTTTCATCAAATTACAAACTTTTTAAAAACACCCTTAGCCCTGCTAGGAGTGGATTTAAAAAATTTCCAATTTAATAAAATCTGTCATTTTGCTAATCATCCCTATTTATGCAAAGGTCTCTAGACATATATTGAAGGCTCAAAACTAACTGATAGCGAGATTGAAACTCTACTTGGTGAGGTTAAAAATCAGTCTTTTTCTCATCGGGACGAGCAAGAGGTGGCAGGTTATTCTGAGGTAATGGAAACCATCTTTGCTAATTCTGAGTATATTAAAATCAGTGAAAACTATATCAAGCAACTGCATATTATTTTACTTAAACACTCAGACAAAGATACTCGCCACCGTGGTGAGTATAAAAAACACACCAACAATGTTGAGGCTTTTGATGGGCTGGGTAAAAGTTCGGGTGTGGTTTTTGCAACGACATCGGCTTTTGACACGCCGAACAAAATGCAAGAATTGATTTATTGGACTCGGGAAACTTTGAATGACAAAAGCTATCACCCATTGATTGTGATTGCGGTTTTTAACTTGGTATTTTTAGCCATTCATCCTTTTCAAGACGGCAACGGCAGGCTTTCTCGTGCTTTAGTATCTCTACTAATGCTGAAATCGGGTTATGGATACATTTCTTATACCTCACTTGAAAGCATCATTGAAAAAAACAAAGACGGCTATTATCTCGCCCTGCAACGCACGCAGAAAACACTCAATTCAACAATAGACTGGAGTGCCTGGCTAAACTTCTTTTTTCGTTCGTTGAAACGACAGAAGGACCACCTACAGACAAAAATCAGCAACGCTGAAAGATACAGCCACCCACCAAAAGAAAGTGTGATTATTATTCATATTTATGCAAAGGTCTCTTTTTGATATATTTAATGACTTAAAGCCCTTAAAACAACACTTGGTTCTTTAGCGACCACATTAAGCAAAACCAAAGCCGGACCTCGGGGATTTCTATCGCCTCGCTCCCAATGACGCAGAGTGCTGACGCTAACGCCAAAAGCATTAGCAAATTCATTTTGGCTCATACCAACATTAGCACGAATATTGTTTATATCTAGTGGGTTCATATCGTGGACGATAGCCTTTGATTTTTTACCTTCAGAAAAATCAATCGTCTCGCCCAAACCTTGTTTGATGCTATTAAATAATTCACTCATTTTCAAACCTCATAATTACCTTTTAGAGACCTTTGCATAAATAGGGATGATTAGCAAAATGACAGATTTTATTAAATTGGAAATTTTTTAAATCCACTCCTAGCAGGGCTAAGGGTGTTTTTAAAAAGTTTGTAATTTGATGAAAGATGGCGTTTTGATGATTATTCATATTTATGCAAAGGTCTCTTTATACAAGAATAAGATTATCAGTTATAAAGTGCCCTAATGCAACTGTGTCGGGAGTAGGGGAGCCACCAATACCAGAAACCCCTTGTAGATTGATAACCAAATCAGCAACATCATCTGTAACCGTGCCATCAGCATCAATCGTTAGTTTAGCACTACCTGCAGTGCCAGTATCTGACACTGTAATATATTTATCAATATTAGCAAAAAGTGTCGCTTGGTTACCACTAGCAGTAATAAAATCTTTTAAATCTAATTTATCACCGCCAGCACCAAATATGAAGCCAGTTATGGTGTCTTCGCCATTATCTGTATTTGCATAAACAAAAATATCACTGCCTGCACCGCCATTTATAGTATCGTTGCCTGCACCACCATTTATAGTATCGTCACCTGCACTACCCGTTATAGTATCGGCGTTATCGGTGCCGATATAAAAATTATATGCAAATGCCCAAGTTTTACCTGAGGTATTATCAATACCTGCAAAGTCATTACCCGAGGTGTCAGTTATAACGCCTGATGCCATTTTGATGTAATAAACACCTGAAGTTAAACTACTTGGGTTAAGAGTGAGCGTTGTGTCGCTAATATTAGCATTAGTAATGCTAATAGTTGCAACTTTTTCTGCGCTATTCCAGATTTCAACAATGCCGCCATTTGTTTTGATGTTTTCAGAAAACTCAATTACTAGATTTGAAGGCTCGCCTAAGACATTGGTATCGCTGGTTTTTTCTGTAAAGGTTGGAACTTGTCCATCTACAGAAGAAGGCTGTTGATTGTAGTAGTATTTAAGGGTGCCATAAACCTCACCCACTACCAAATCTAGATCACCATCGCCATCAATATCGGCTAGGGTTGGTTTGGAAGAATCCCCCACATCAATGCCATTAAAAGGATTGTCATCTCCAGTTTTTGCTTCATAAGCAGGGTTAGAAGTAGTACCTGTATTTTGATAGTATTTAATGGTGCCATAAAACTCACCCACCACCAAATCCAGGTCGCCATCGCCGTCAATATCGACTAGGATTGGTGAGGAAGAATATCCCGCATCAATGCCATTAAAAGGATTGTCATCTCCAGTTTTTGCTTCATAAGCAGGGTTAGAAGTAGTGCCTGTATTTTGATAGTATTTAAGGGTGCCATCATTCCCACCCACTACCAAATCTAGGTCGCCATCGCCGTCAATATCGACTAGGATTGGTGAGGAAGAATATCCCACATCAATGCCATTAAAAGGATTACTATCTCCAGTTTTTGCTTCATAAGCAGGGTTAGAAGTAGTGCCTGTGTTTTGATAGTATTTAAGGGTGCCATTATTCTCACCCACCACCAAATCTAGGTCGCCATCGCCGTCAATATCGGCTAGGGTTGGTGAGGCAGCATTTCCCACATCAATGCCATTAAAAGGATTGCTACCTCCAGTTTTTACTTCATAAGCAGGGTTAGAAGTAGTGCCTGTATTTTGATAGTATTTAAGGGTGCCATAATTCTCACCCACCACCAAATCCAGGTCGACATCGCCGTCAATATCAACCAAGATTGGCACAGAAACAATCCCCACATCAATACCCTCAAAAGGATTATTGCCCGAACCTGTTTTTTCAATATACTCAAGCTTAGTCTTAGCCAACACTACTCTATCAGCGGTAAATACTGGTGCATTACCTGCGACATCTGTTATATTATTTAGCGTAATATCGCTTGTTGGATTGTCAATATCAAAGTCTGTAGCGGCAATGCTATCTCCAGCTTGAACACTATATTTAAACACCAGTTTCTTATCACCTGCAGTTGTAGAGGCAGTTTTATCCAAAACAAAGTCTTTGCCTGCAATGACCACTTTAGAGCCTGTGGTGTTATTAAGTTTCAAAGTCTCACTCATTGTCAGTGTTAGGCTGATAATATCGCCTGCCTTAAAAGCAGATTGCCCTGCTGGAATATTGCTTAGAGTCCATGGATTGGTCGTGATTGGGATTGGGTTAATGGTGTCATAAGTTACTGCTGTGCTAGTGCTAATTGTTGAATTGGTGCCATCACTAAGCGTTACTACAGCCGTGTAGGTTTTTCCATCGGCTAATTCAGATGGCATATTGGCATGTGCCAGTGTCCAAGTTTTATCATTCGCAATGGTTGGCAAACTTGAAACTGTAGCCACTGAATTACTGCCTTCAAAAAATTCAATCTTAGTAATAGATAAGGTACCTGCTCCCGCTACTGTGCCTGAGAGTGTGGTTGCATCTTTCTCGTTATTATTAATGTAATTATCATCGGCACCTGCCCAAACAATGTCGGTAGTAAGAACGATGGTTTTAAATGCCCATTGGTTGCTGTTTTTAGCAATACCCAGTGCATCGTTGCCTGACATATCCGTTATAGCACCAGAGTTCATTTCTAAATAGTAACTGCCTACGGTAAGTTTATTATTGGTTAAACCTAATGCTGATACATCAATAGTAAGTTTATCATTGGTAATGCTAAATTTATTTGTATCACTAGCGATATTAATAGTTGCTACTGTTACATCGCTACTATTCTTGATGAGAATACTGCCCGTACCTGCTTTAATATTTTCACTAAAGTCAAGCACTAGATCTGAGGTTTCACCTAAGGTAACACTGGCTTGTGTTGTTAGAGTTGGAACTTGTCCATCTACAGAAGAAGGTGGTTGATTGTAGTAATATTTAAGGGTGCCGTCAATTTCACCTATCACCAAATCCAGGTTGCCATCGCCGTCAATATCGGCTAGGGTTGGTGAGGAAGAATATCCCACATCAATGCCATTAAAAGGATTATCATCTCCAGTTTTTGCTTCATAAGCAGGGTTAGAAGTAGTGCCTGTATTTTGATAGTATTTAAGGGTGCCATAATACTCACCCACCACCAAATCTAGGTCGCCATCGCCGTCAATATCGACTAGGATTGGTAAGGAAGAATATCCCACATTAATGCCATTAAAAGGATTGTCATCTCCAGTTTTTGCTTCATAAGCAGGGTTAGAAGTAGTGCCTGTATTTTGATAGTATTTAAGGGTGCCATAAACCTCACCCATCACCAAATCTAGGTCGCCATCGCCGTCAATATCGGCTAGGGTTGGTGCGGAATAATCCCCCACATCAATGCCATCAAAAGGATTACTATCACCAGTTTTTGCTTCATAAGCAGGGTTAGAAGTAGTGCCTGTGTTTTGATAGTATTTAAGGGTGCCATTATACTCACCCACCACCAAATCTAGGTCGCCATCGCCGTCAATATCGGCCAGGGTTGGTGCGGAAAAATCCCCCACATCAATGCTATTAAAAGGATTGCTACCTCCAGTTTTTACTTCATAAGCAGGGTTAAAAGTAGTGCCTGTATTTTGATAGTATTTAAGGGTGCCATAAGCCTCACCCATCACCAAATCCAGGTCGCCATCGCCGTCAATATCAGCCAAGATTGGCGTGGAATAACTTCCCACATCAATGCCATTAAAAGGATTATTGCCCGAACCTGTTTTTTCAATATACTCAAGCTTAGTCTTGGTCAACACCACTCTATCAGCGGTAAATACTGGTGCATTACCTGCGACATCTGTTATATTATTTAGCGTAATATCGCTTGTTGGATTGTCAATATCAAAGTCTGTAGCGGCAATGCTATCTCCAGCTTGAACGCTATATTTAAACACCAGTTTCTTATCACCTGCAGTTGTAGAGGCAGTTTTATCCAAAACAAAGTCTTTGCCTGCAATGACCACTTTAGAGCCTGTGGTGTTATTAAGTTTCAAGGTCTCGCTCATTGTCAGTGTTAGGCTGATAACATCGCCTGTCTTAAAAGCAGATTGTCCTGCTGGAATATCGCTTAGAGTCCATGGATTGGTCGTGATTGGGGTTGGGGCTTGAGTATCTACAGAAGAAGGTTGTTGATTGTAATAATATTTAAGGGTGCCATTCTGCTCACCCACCACCAAGTCTAGGTCGCCATCACCATCAATATCAGCTAGGACTGGTGCGGAATAATCCCCCACATCAATGCCATCAAAAGGATTGCTATCTCCAGTTTTTACTTCATAAGCAGGGTTAGAAGTAGTGCCTGTATTTTGATAGTATTTAAGGGTGCCATAAGCCTCACCCATCACCAAATCCAGGTCGCCATCGCCGTCAATATCGGCTAGGGTTGGTGAGGAAGAATATCCCACATCAATGCCATTAAAAGGATTGTCATTTCCAGTTTTTGCTTCATAAGCAGGGCTAGAAGTAGTGCCTGTATTTTGATAGTATTTAAGGGTGCCATCACTCTCACCCACCACCAAATCTAGGTCGCCATCGCCATCAATATCGGCTAGGGTTGGTTTGGAAGAATCCCCCACATCAATGCCATTAAAAGGATTGTCATCTCCAGTTTTTGCTTCATAAGCAGGGTTAGAAGTAGTGCCTGTGTTTTGATAGTATTTAAGGGTGCCATCATTCTCACCCACTACCAAATCTAGATCACCATCGCTGTCAATATCGGCTAGGGTTGGTGCGGAATAAATCCCCACATCAATGCCATTAAAAGGATTATTGCCTCCAGTTTTTGCTTCATAAGCAGGGCTAGAAGTAGTGCCTGTATTTTGATAGTATTTAAGGGTGCCATCATCCTTACCCGCCACCAAATCTAGATCACCATCGCCATCAATATCAGCCAAGGTTGGTGTGGAATAATACCCCACATCAATACCCTCAAAAGGATTATTGCCCAAACCTGTTTTTTCAATATACTCAAGCTTAGTCAACACTACTCTATCAGCGGTAAATACTGGTGCATTACCTGCGACATCTGTTATATTATTTAGCGTAATATCGCTTGTTGGGTTGTCAATATCAAAGTCTGTAGCGGCAATGTTATCTCCAGCTTGAACGCTATATTTAAACACCAGTTTCTTATCACCTGCAGTTGTAGAGGCGGTTTTATCCAAAACAAAGTCTTTGCCTGCAATGACCACTTTAGAGTCTGTGGTGTTATTAAGTTTCAAGGTCTCACTCATTGTCAAAGTTAGGCTGATAACATCCCCTGCCTTAAAAGCAGATTGTCCTGCTGGAATATTGCTTAGAGTCCATGAGTTAGTAGCCGTTGGAGTTGGGGCTTGTCCATCTACAAAAAAAGATTGTTGATTGTAATAATATTTAAAGGTGCCACCACCATTACCCACCACCAAATCTAGGTCGCCATCACCATCAATATCGGCTAGGGTTGGTTTGGAAGAATATCCCGCATCAATGCCATTAAAAGGATTGTCATCTCCAGTTTTTGCTTCATAAGTAGGGTTAGAAGTAGTGCCTGTATTTTGATAGTATTTAAGGGTGCCATAAACCTCACCCATCACCAAATCTAGGTCGCCATCGCCGTCAATATCGGCTAGGGTTGGTGAGGAAAAATACCCCACATCAATGCCATTAAAAGGATTGTCATCTCCAGTTTTTGCTTCATAAGCAGGGTTAGAAGTAGTGCCTGTATTTTGATAGTATTTAAGGGTACCATACATCTCACCCACCACCAAATCCAGGTCGCTATCGCCGTCAATATCAGCCAAGGTTGGTGTGGAATAATACCCCACATCAATGCCATTAAAAGGATTGTCATCTCCGGTTTTTGCTTCATAAGCAGGGTTAGAAGTAGTGCCTGTATTTTGATAGTATTTAAGGGTGCCATAAAACTCACCCACCACCAAATCCAGGTCGCCATCGCCGTCAATATCGGCTAGGGTTGGTTTGGAAGAATATCCCACATCAATGCCATTAAAAGGATTGCTATCTCCAGTTTTTACTTCATAAGCAGGGTTAGAAGTAGTGCCTGTATTTTGACAGTATTTAAGGGTGCCATAATTCTCACCCACCACCAAATCCAGGTCGCCATCGCCGTCAATATCAGCCAAGATTGGCGTGGAATAACCTCCCACATCAATGCCATTAAAAGGATTATTGCCCGAACCTGTTTTTTCAGTATACCCAACCTTAGCCAACACTACTCTATCAGCGGTAAATACTGGTGCATTACCTGCGACATCTGTTATATTATTTAGCGTAATATCGCTTGTTGGATTGTCAATATCAAAGTCTGTAGCGGCAATGCTATCTCCAGCTTGAACACTATATTTAAACACCAGTTTCTTATCACCTGCAGTTCTAGAGGCAGTTTTATCCAAAACAAAGTCTTTGCCTGCAATGACTACTTTAGAGCCTGTGGTGTTATTAAGTTTCAAGGTCTCACTCATTGTCAGTGTTAGGCTGATAACATCGCCTGTCTTAAAAGCAGATTGTCCTGCTGGAATATTGCTTAGAGTCCATGAGTTAGTAGCCGTTGGAGTTGGGGCTTGTTCATCTACAGAAGAAGGTTGTTGATTGTAGTAGTATTTAAGGGTGCCATCATCCTTACCCACCACCAAATCTAGGTCGCCATCGCCGTCAATATCGGCTAGGGTTGGTGAGGAATAACCTCCCACATCAATGCCATTAAAAGGATTATTGCCTCCAGTTTTTACTTCATAAGCAGGGCTAGAAGTAGTGCCTGTATTTTGATAGTATTTAAGGGTGCCATTCCTCTCACCCACCACCAAATCTAGGTCGCCATCGCCGTCAATATCGGCTAGGGTTGGTTTGGAAGAATTCCCCACATCAATGCTATTAAAAGGATTGCTACCTCCAGTTTTTACTTCATAAGCAGGGCTAGAAGTAGTGCCTGTATTTTGATAGTATTTAAGGGTGCCATTACCCTCACCCACCACCAAATCTAGGTCGCCATCGCCATCAATATCAGCCAAGTTTGGCGCAGAAACATACCCCACATCAATGCCATTAAAAGGATTGTCATCTCCAGTTTTTGCTTCATAAGCAGGGTTAGAAGTAGTGCCTGTGTTTTGATAGTATTTAAGGGTGCCATTACCTTCACCCACCACCAAATCTAGGTCGCCATCGCCGTCAATATCGACTAGGATTGGTGAGGAAGAATATCCCGCATTAATGCCATTAAAAGGATTGTCATCTCCAGTTTTTGCTTCATAAGCAGGGTTAGAAGTAGTGCCTGTATTTTGATAGTATTTAAGGGTGGCATTACCTTCACCCATCACTAAATCCAGGTCGCCATCGCCGTCAATATCAGCCAGGGTTGGCGCAGAAGCATTCCCCACATCAATACCCTCAAAAGGATTATTGCCCGAACCTGTTTTTTCAATATACTCAAGCTTAGTCAACACTACTCTATCAGCGGTAAATACTGGTGCATTACCTGCGACATCTGTTATATTATTTAGCGTAATATCGCTTGTTGGATTGTCAATATCAAAGTCTGTAGCGGCAATGCTATCTCCAGCTTGAACACTATATTTAAACACCAGTTTCTTATCACCTGCAGTTGTAGAGGCAGTTTTATCCAAAACAAAGTCTTTGCCTGCAATGACCACTTTAGAGCCTGTGGTGTTATTAAGTTTCAAGGTCTCACTCATTGTCAGTGTTAGGCTGATAACATCCCCTAGCTTAAAAGCAGATTGTCCTGCTGGAATATCGCTTAAAGTCCATGGATTGGTCGTGATTGGGGTTGGGTTAATGGTGTCATAAGTTACTGCTGTGCTAGTGCTAATTGCTGAATTGGTGCCATCACTAAGCGTTACTACAGCCGTGTAGGTTTTTCCATCGGCTAATTCAGATGGCATATTGGCATGTGCCAGTGTCCAAGTTTTATCATCCGCAATGGTTGGCAAACTTGAAACTGTGGCTACTGAATTACTGCCTTCAAAAAATTCAATCTTAGTAATAGATAAGGTACCTGCTCCCGCTACTGTGCCTGAGAGTGTGGTTGCATCTTTCTCGTTATTATTAATGTAATTATCATCGGCACCTGCCCAAACAATGTCGGTAGTAAGGACGATGATTTCAAATGCCCATTGGTTGCTGTTTTTAGCAATACCCAGTGCATCGTTGCCTGACATATCCGTTATAGCACCAGAGTTCATTTCTAAATAGTAACTGCCTACGGTAAGTTTATTATTGGTTAAACCTAATGCTGATACATCAATAGTAAGTTTATCATTGGTAATGCTAAATTTATTTGTATCACTAGCGATATTAATCGTTGCTACTGTTACATCGCTACTATTCTTGATGAGAATATTGCCCGTACCTGCTTTAATATGTTCACTAAAGTCAAGCACTAGATCTGAGGTTTCCTCTAAGATAACGCTGGCTTGTGTTGTTAGAGTTGGCGCTTGTCCATCTACAAAAAAAGATTGTTGATTGTAATAATATTTAAGGGTGCCATCATTCTTACCCACCACCAAATCCAGGTCGCCATCGCCGTCAATATCGGCTAGGGTTGGTGCGAAAAATTCCCCCACATCAATGCCATTAAAAGGATTGCTACCTCCAGTTTTTGCTTCATAAGCAGGGTTAGAAGTAGTGCCTGTATTTTGATAGTATTTAAGGGTGCCATAAACCTCACCCACTACCAAATCTAGATCACCATCGCCATCAATATCAGCCAAGGTTGGTGTGGAATAATACCCCACATCAATGCCATTAAAAGGATTGTCATCTCCAGTTTTTGCTTCATAAGCAGGGTTAGAAGTAGTGCCTGTGTTTTGATAGTATTTAAGGGTGCCATTACCTTCACCCATCACTAAATCCAGGTCGCCATCGCCGTCAATATCGGCTAGGGTTGGTTTGGAAAAATCCCCCACATCAATGCTATTAAAAGGATTGCTACCTCCAGTTTTTACTTCATAAGCAGGGTTAGAAGTAGTGCCTGTATTTTGATAGTATTTAAGGGTGCCATAAGCCTCACCCATCACCAAATCTAGGTCGCCATCGCCGTCAATATCGGCTAGGGTTGGTCCGGAATAAATCCCCACATTAATGCTATTAAAAGGATTGTCATCTCCAGTTTTTGCTTCATAAGCAGGGTTAGAAGTAGTGCCTGTATTTTGATAGTATTTAAGGGTGCCATACTTCTCACCCACCACCAAATCTAGGTCGCCATCGCCGTCAATATCAGCCAAGATTGGCGTGGAATAACCTCCCACATCAATGCCATTAAAAGGATTATTGCCCAAACCTGTTTTTTCAATATACTCAAGCTTAGTCTTAGCCAACACTACTCTATCAGCGGTAAATACTGGTGCATTACCTGCGACATCTGTTATATTATTTAGCGTAATATCGCTTGTTGGGTTGTCAATATCAAAGTCTGTAGCGGCAATGCTATCCCCAGCTTGAACGCTATATTTAAACACCAGTTTCTTATCACCTGCAGTTGTAGAGGCAGTTTTATCCAAAACAAAGTCTTTACCTGCAATGACCACTTTAGAGCCTGTGGTGTTATTAAGTTTCAAGGTCTCGCTCATTGTCAGTGTTAGGCTGATAACATCGCCTGTCTTAAAAGCAGATTGTCCTGCTGGAATATCGCTTAAAGTCCATGGATTGGTCGTGATTGGGGTTGGGTTAATGGTGTCATAAGTTACTGCTGTGCTAGTGCTAATTGCTGAATTGGTGCCATCACTAAGCGTTACTACAGCCGTGTAGGTTTTTCCATCGGCTAATTCAGATGGCATAGCAGAATGTGCGAGTGCCCAAGTGCCGTCAGCTGCAACAGCTGGTAATCCTGAAGTTATTGCTGTGCCTACTGTATTACTACCTTCAAAAAACTCAATTTTGGTAATCGTTAAAGTACCTATTCCAGTTACTTTGCCTGAGAGTGCGGTTGCGTCTTTTTCACTATCATTAATGTAGTTATCATCGGCACCTATCCAAGCGATTGTGGTAGAAAGTGCTTCGGCTGTAGCGTCTTCATTGTCAGTAATGGTTACAGTTGGTGCAACCGTATCAACTTTAAAATCACCTATTTTCTCTATCGCTGGGTTACCAGCAGTATCTTTTATATTGACTTTATAGCTGTAAGTTTGCCCATGGGTTAATGCTTGTAAATCTGTGGCTGCAACAGTAATGGTTGCACTATTGCTGGTAACAGTGCCTGTATAAGTTTTTTGGTTAATAACTAGTGAGACTTCTTGATTGTTTTCTACACCAGTTGTAGCAACTGTTACAGTGCCATTGCTGTTGTCTTCAATAGCGTTTAAAATATCTCCCCAGTTTAGTGTAATGTCTCCAATAGTTGGTACAACACCATCAACATTACGGTCTAATTCAATAGGATAAGTGCCTGTGGTGGTAACTATATTACCTACTGCATCGGTTACTCCTGTTAAGGCAATTGCACTTGCACTGGTAATCTCAAAATCTGCTTTACTAACGCTATCATCGACTTTAACAGTGTAGGTAAAGAATAATTGTTTTAATTCATCTGCTGATGCCCATGCTTTGGCGGCACCTTTGCCGGTATCTAGTGTAAATTCCTTATTACCAATGGTCACTTTGCTACTGGTAGCATTGCTTAACGAGAGTGCTTCATTAGTTGTCATGGTTAGCTCAATAACATCACCTACTTTAAAGCCTGATTGTCCATCTGTTGGTGAATTGACTGCCCAGTCTGTTATGGTTGGGGCTATGGTGTCAATTAGAACAGGGGTGGTATTGCCACCTGTGCTTGTGCCGCCGCCTGTTGAAGATAAATTTATTTCAATTGTGTAGGTCTCGCCACTGACTAAAGCCGGTATTTTACTATTGGCTAATGTCCATTCGGTACCATTGGCAGATGCAAAAGTGGGTAGGTTACTGGTATCTACAACTTTGTCATTGGCTGTTCCACTGGCTGCTTTAAATGTAATAGCACTGATAACAACGCCTGCTGCACCGCCAGAATTTGTTAATGTGCCTTGAATGGCAAGTGTGCTAGATTCACTGGCATTGATGCCATTGTCGCTAACAGAGTTGCCACTTGCATCTACCCATTGTGCTGTGGTGGTGAATGAAGAAACCAGAAAGCCCCAACCACTATTGCTGTCAATACCCTCATAATTATTACCTGCAGTATCTTTAAAAGTGCCTGCATCAATTTTGACATAGTAATTCTTATTGACTATTAAATCACTACCTGGATTAATAGTGATAATTTTTTTGGTGCTATCAAGGCTAACTTGGTTAGCTATATCAATCGTAATAAGAGTGTCAGAGTTGGCTTTATCATAAATGACAATACTGCCTGCTGTGTTTATTGTAACTGCCTCTAAAAAGGTCATCGTTAAGTTTGCATTAGGTGCCATATTGCCACTGAGTGCTGCTACTGGGGCTTTGGTGTCAATTGCTTGCTCGTTATTTGCTGCTGTTGTGCTGTAAGCATTGCCCGCACTGTCTGTAATTGCAGGATTAGCAGACACTGACACTGTTAAGTTAGAACCTACATCTAGGTCACTGCTAGGTACAACAGTTAAGGTATAGACTTTACCTGCATCAGCAGGTGTTGTGCTGGCAATTAAGTCAGTACCTGTCTTAATAGCACCATTGCTGATGTTGATAACGCTTTTGTCAAAACCTGTTACTGCTTCACTAAAGGTAAAGGTATAGGTGATTGTATCGCCAGTTTTAAGGGTTAAAGCATCAGCCTTGTCATCGCTGATAATCAAAGTTGGGGCTTGAGTATCAAAACTTTGATTATTGCTGGCAGCAGCTGATTTTAGTGCTGTGTTAACTTTAGAAGTAGCAGCATCAACGGCAACTGTAAGGCTTATTATGCCTTTACTGTTTGCAGGAGGGGTTAGTTCTAAAGTATAGACACTTTCACTACCATTAACAGAGGTAAAAGTACCTTTTGTACCGCCTGTAACTGTAATATCATTTATATCAAAATCTGTAACTGCTTCATCAAAAGTAAAGGTATAGGTAATAACTTCACCAACTTTAGCGGTGTCGGACTTGTCATCAGTAATGCTTAAACCAATCCCCAAACCTGGAGTTGACTCACTGTTGTCAATATCAGTGGATTCAATTCTCTTAAAAGCGCCTGTATTTAAATTTAATAGCCCGTCATTGCCGGTTATATCAATCTTAACAAAACCATCTGCAAAATAAACCCTATCGCCATTAGAGGCTGTGAAGGAGACTTCTTCTTGGTATCCAGTACCGTTAATATTAACAGTTCTTTTGAAGGTGTAGGTATTGCCATCTAGTGTTTGTTCGTAGTTGTTAAAAGTGCCGGTTAAATAAATTGAATCATTGCCACCTGTTGAAGTAAGCCCTGTTGCATCGACTTTGGTGCCTTGTCCTACATAGACGGCATCGTCTCCACTATTGCCAGATGCTTTTAATGCTTGTCCGTGAGATTCAACTCCGGTGATATCGGAATACCAGTTGACGAAGAAGCCGTTGGTGTTGCTGATGAAGTATTTTGTTTGTCCTGGCATGAGATTGTCCTTTGGGTGTTATAACTGATTATTATTATACATAGAGACCTTTGCATAAATATGAATAATCATCAAAACGCCATCTTTCATCAAATTACAAACTTTTTAAAAACACCCTTAGCCCTGCTAGGAGTGGATTTAAAAAATTTCCAATTTAATAAAATCTGTCATTTTGCTAATCATCCCTATTTGTGCAAAGGTCTCACATAATTTACTTATTCTTCTAAGTTCAAGTTTTTAAATTTTTAAATTTTTGGTTGATATTTTTCCATAAAAAAACCCGCCTAAATAAGGCGGGTTTTTGTTTTTATAGGTGTCTTACTTTATACAAGAATAAGATTATCAGTTATAAAGTGCCCTAATGCAACTGTGTCGGGAGTAGGGGAGCCACCAATACCAGAAACCCCTTGTAGATTGATAACCAAATCAGCAACATCATCTGTAACCGTGCCATCAGCATCAATCGTTAGTTTGGCACTACCTGCAGTGCCAGTATCTGACACTGTAATATATTTATCAATATTAGCAAAAAGTGTCGCTTGGTTACCACTAGCAGTAATAAAATCTTTTAAATCTAATTTATCACCACCAGCACCAAATATGAAGCCAGTTATGGTGTCTTCGCCATTATCTGTACTTGCATAAACAAAAATATCACTGCCTGCACCGCCATTTATAGTATCGTCACCTGCACTACCCGTTATAGTATCGGCGTTATCGGTGCCGATATAAAAATTATATGCAAATGCCCAAGTTTTACCTGAGGTATTATCAATACCTGCAAAGTCATTACCCGAGGTGTCAGTTATAACGCCTGATGCCATTTTGATGTAATAAACGCCCGAAGTTAAACTACTTGGGTTAAGAGTGAGTGTTGTGTCGCTAATATTAGCATTAGTAATGCTAATAGTTGCAACTTTTTCTGCACTATTCCAGATTTCAACAATGCCGCCATTTGTTTTGATGTTTTCAGAAAACTCAATTACTAGATTTGAAGGCTCGCCTAAGACATTGGTATCGCTGGTTTTTTCTGTAAAGGTTGGAACTTGTTCATCTACAGACAGAGGTTGTTGAGCTTGTCCATCTACAAAAAAAGGTTGTTGATAATATTTAAGAGTTCCACCATCATTACCCACCACCAAATCTAGGTCGCCATAACCATCAATATCAGCTAGGACTGGTACGGAATAAAGCCCCACATCAATGCCATCAAAAGGATTATCACCTCCAGTTTTTGCTTCATAAGCAGGGTTAAAAGTAGTGCCTGTATTTTGATAGTATTTAAGGGTGCCATAATCCTTACCCACCACCAAATCTAGGTCGCCATCGCCATCAATATCGGCTAGGGTTGGTTTGGAAGAATATCCCACATTAATGCCATTAAAAGGATTGTCATCTCCAGTTTTTGCTTCATAAGCAGGGTTAGAAGTAGTGCCTGTATTTTGATAGTATTTAAGGGTGCCATCATTCTCACCCACCACCAAATCTAGGTCACCATCGCCGTCAATATCAGCTAGGGTTGGTTTGGGGGAAAACCCCGCATCAATGCCATTAAAAGGATTGCTATCTCCAGTTTTTGCTTCATAAGCAGGGTTAGAAGTAGAGCCTGTATTTTGATAGTATTTAAGGGTGCCATAATTCTCACCCACCACCAAATCTAGGTCGCCATCGCCGTCAATATCAGCCAAGTTTGGTGTGGAATAACCTGTCACATCAATGCCATTAAAAGGATTGTCATCTCCAGTTTTTGCTTCATAAGCAGGGTTAGAAGTAGTGCCTGTATTTTGATAGTATTTAAGGGTGCCATAAAACTCACCCACCACCAAATCTAGGTCGCCATCGCCGTCAATATCAGCCAGGGTTGGCGCAGAAGCTTTCCCCACATCAATACCCTCAAAAGGATTATTGCCCAAACCTATTTTTTCAATATACTCAATCTTAGCCAACACTACTCTATCAGCGGTAAATACTGGTGCATTACCTGCGACATCTGTTATATTATTTAGCGTAATATCGCTTGTTGGGTTGTCAATATCAAAGTCTGTAGCGGCAATGCTATCTCCAGCTTGAACGCTATATTTAAACACCAGTTTCTTATCACCTGCAGTTGTAGAGGCAGTTTTATCCAAAACAAAGTCTTTGCCTGCAATGACCACTTTAGAGCCTGTGGTGTTATTAAGTTTCAAGGTCTCACTCATTGTCAGTGTTAGGCTGATAACATCCCCTGCCTTAAAAGCAGATTGTCCTGCTGGAATATTGCTTAGAGTCCATGAGTTAGTAGCCGTTGGAGTTGGGGCTTGTCCATCTACAGAAGAAGGTTGTTGATTGTAGTAATATTTAAGGGTGCCATCATACTTACCCACCACCAAATCTAGGTCGCCATCGCCGTCAATATCGGCTAGGGTTGGTTTGGAAAAATTCCCCACATCAATGCCATTAAAAGGATTACTATCTCCAGTTTTTACTTCATAAGCAGGGTTAGAAGTAGTGCCTGTATTTTGATAGTATTTAAGGGTGCCATTCTGCTCACCCACCACCAAATCTAGGTCGCCATCGCCGTCAATATCGACTAGGGTTGGTGCGGAAAAATTCCCCACATTAATGCCATTAAAAGGATTACTATCTCCAGTTTTTACTTCATAAGCAGGGTTAGAAGTAGTGCCTGTATTTTGATAGTATTTAAGGGTGCCATCACTCTCACCCACCACCAAATCTAGGTCGCCATCGCCGTCAATATCGACTAGGATTGGTGAGGAATAATTTACCACATCAATGCCATTAAAAGGATTGCTATCTCCAGTTTTTGCTTCATAAGTAGGGTTAGAAGTAGTGCCTGTATTTTGATAGTATTTAAGGGTGCCATCATCCTTACCCACCACCAAATCTAGATCACCATCGCCATCAATATCAGCCAAGTTTGGCGTGGAATAACCTCCCACATCAATGCCATTAAAAGGATTATTGCCTCCAGTTTTTGCTTCATAAGCAGGGCTAGAAGTAGTGCCTGTATTTTGATAGTATTTAAGGGTGCCATTCCTCTCACCCACCACCAAATCTAGGTCGCCATCGCCATCAATATCAGACAAGGTTGGCGCAGAAGCATTCCCCACATCAATACCCTCAAAAGGATTATTACCCAAACCTATTTTTTCAATATACTCAAGCTTAGTCTTAGCCAACACTACTCTATCAGCGGTAAATACTGGTGCATTACCTGCGACATCTGTTATATTATTTAGCGTAATATCGCTTGTTGGATTGTCAATATAAAAGTCTGTAGCGGCAATGCTATCTCCGGCTTGAACGCTATATTTAAACACCAGTTTCTTATCACCTGCAGTTGTAGAGGCGGTTTTATCCAAAACAAAGTCTTTGCCTGCAATGACCACTTTAGAGCCTGTGGTGTTATTAAGTTTCAAGGTCTCACTCATTGTCAAAGTTAGGCTGATAACATCCCCTACCTTAAAAGCAGATTGTCCTGCTGGAATATTGCTTAGAGTCCATGAGTTAGTAGCCGTTGGAGTTGGGGCTTGTCCATCTACAGAAGAAGGTTGTTGATTGTAGTAGTATTTAAGGGTGCCATTATTCTCACCCACCACCAAATCTAGGTCGCCATCGCCGTCAATATCGGCTAGGGTTGGTTTGGAATAATGTCCCACATCAATGCCATTAAAAGGATTACTACCTCCAGTTTTTGCTTCATAAGCAGGGTTAGAAGTAGTGCCTGTATTTTGATAGTATTTAAGGGTGTCATTCTGCTCACCCACCACCAAATCTAGGTCGCCATCGCCGTCAATATCGGCCAAGTTTGGCGTGGAATAACCTCCCACATCAATGCCATTAAAAGGATTATTGCCCGAACCTGTTTTTTCAATATACTCAAGCTTAGTCAACACTACTCTATCAGCGGTAAATACTGGTGCATTACCTGCGACATCTGTTATATTATTTAGCGTAATATCGCCTGTTGGGTTGTCAATATCAAAGTCTGTAGAGGCAATGTTATCCCCAGCTTGAACGCTATATTTAAACACCAGTTTCTTATCACCTGCAGTTGTAGAGGCAGTTTTATCCAAAACAAAGTCTTTGCCTGCAATGACCACTTTAGAGCCTGTGGTGTTATTAAGTTTCAAGGTCTCACTCATTGTCAAAGTTAGGCTGATAACATCGCCTGTCTTAAAAGCAGATTGTCCTGCTGGAATATTGCTTAGAGTCCATGGATTGGTCGTGATTGGGGTTGGGTTAATGATGTCATAAGTTACTGCTGTGCTAGTGCTAATTGCTGAATTGGTGCCATCACTAATCGTTACTACAGCCGTGTAGGTTTTTCCATCGGCTAATTCAGATGGCATAGCAGAATGTGCGAGTGCCCAAGTGCCGTCAGCTGCAACAGCTGGTAATCCTGAAGTTATTGCTGTGCCTACTGTATTACTACCTTCAAAAAACTCAATCTTAGTAATAGATAAGGTACCTGCTCCCGCTACTGTGCCTGAGAGTGCGGTTGCGTCTTTTTCACTATCATTAATGTAGTTATCATCGGCACCTATCCAAGCGATTGTGGTAGAAAGTGCTTCGGCTGTAGCGTCTTCATTGTCAGTAATGGTTACAGTTGGTGCAACCGTATCAACTTTAAAATCACCTATTTTCTCTATCGCTGGGTTACCAGCAGTATCTTTTATATTGACTTTATAGCTGTAAGTTTGTCCATGGGTTAATGCTTGTAAATCTGTGGCTGCAACAGTAATGGTTGCACTATTGTTGGTAACAGTACCTGTATAAGTTTTTTGGTTAATAACTAGCGAGACTTCTTGATTATTTTCTACACCAGTTGTAGCAACTGTTACAGTGCCATTGCTGTTGTCTTCAATAGCGTTTAAAATATCTCCCCAGTTTAGTGTAATGTCTCCAATAGTTGGCACTACACCATCAACATTACGGTCTAATTCAACAGGATAAGTGCCTGTGGTGGCAACTATATTGCCTACTGCATCGGTTACCCCTGTCAAGGCAATTGCACTTGCACTGGTAATCTCAAAATCTGCTTTACTAACGCTATCATCGACTTTGACAGTGTAGGTAAAGAATAATTGTTTTAACTCATCTGCTGATGCCCCTGCTTTGGCGGCACCTTTGCCGGTATCTAGTGTAAATTCCTTATTACCAATGGTCACTTTGCTACTGGTAGCATTGCTTAACGAGAGTGCTTCATTGGTTGTCATGGTTAACTCAATAACATCATCCACTTTAAAGCCTGATTGCCCATCTGTTGGTGAGTTGACTGCCCAGCCTGTTATGATTGGGGCAGCAGTGTCAATTAAAACAGGGGTGGTATTGCCACCTGTGCTTGTGCCACCACCTGCTGAAGATAAATTTATCTCAATTGTGTAGGTCTCGCCACTGACTAAAGCCGGTATTTTACTATTGGCTAATGTCCATTCGGTACCATTGGCAGATGCAAAAGTGGGTAGGTTACTGGTATCTACAACTTTGTCATTGGCTGTTCCACTGGCTGCTTTAAATGTAATAGCACTGATAACAACGCCTGCTGCACCGCCAGAATTTGTTAATGTGCCTTGAATGGCAAGTGTGCTAGATTCACTGGCATTGATGCCATTGTCGCTAACAGAGTTACCACTTGCATCTACCCATTGTGCTGTGGTGGTGAATGAATAGACCAGAAAGCCCCAACCACTATTGCTGTCAATACCCTCATAATTATTACCTGCAGTATCTTTAAAGGTGCCTGCATCAATTTTGACATAGTAATTCTTATTGACTATTAAATCACTACCTGGATTAATAGTGATAATTTTGTTAGTGCTATCAAGACTAACTTGGTTAGCTATATCAATCGTAATAAGAGTGTCAGAGTTGGCTTTATCATAAATGACAATACTGCCTGCTGTGTTTATTGTAACTGCCTCTAAAAAGGTCATCGTTAAGTTTTCATTAGGTGCCATATTGCCACTGAGTTCTGCTACTGGGGCTTTGGTGTCAATTGCTTGCTCGTTATTTGCTGCTGTTGTGCTGTAAGCATTGCCCGCACTGTCTGTAATTGCAGGATTAGCAGACACTGACACTGTTAAGTTAGAACCTACATCTAGGTCACTGCTAGGTACAACAGTTAAGGTATAGACTTTACCTGCATCAGCAGGTGTTGTGCTGGCAATTAAATCAGTACCTGTCTTAATAGCACCATTGCTGATGTTGATAACACTTTTATCAAAACCTGTTACTGCTTCACTAAAGGTAAAGGTATAGGTGATTGTATCGCCAGTTTTAAGGGTTAAAGTATCAGCCTTGTCATCGCTGATAATCAAAGTTGGGGCTTGAGTATCAAAACTTTGATTATTGCTGGCAGCAACTGATTTTAGTGCTGTGTTAACTTTAGAAGTAGCAGCATCAACGGCTACTGTAAGGTTTATTATGCCTTTGCTGTTTGCAGGAGGGGTTAGTTCTAAAGTATAGACACTTTCACTACCATTAACAGAGGTAAAAGTACCTTTTGTACCGCCTGTAACTGTAATATCATTTATATCAAAATCTGTAACTGCTTCATCAAAAGTAAAGGTATAGGTAATAACTTCACCAACTTTAGCGGTGTCGGACTTGTCATCAGTAATTCTTAAACCAATCCCCAAACCTGGAGTTGACTCACTGTTGTCAATATCAGTGGATTCAATTCTCTTAAAAGCGCCTGTATTTAAATTTAATAGCCCGTCATTGCCGGTTATATCAATCTTAACAAAACCATCTGCAAAATAAACCCTATCGCCATTAGAGGCTGTGAAGGAGACTTCTTCTTGGTATTCAGTACCGTTAATATTAACAGTTCTTTTGAAGGTGTAGGTATTGCCATCTAGTGTTTGTTCGTAGTTGTTAAAAGTGCCGGTTAAATAAATTGAATCATTGCCACCTGTTGAAGTAAGCCCTGTTGCATCGACTTTGGTGCCTTGTCCTACATAGACGGCATCGTCTCCACTATTGCCAGATGCTTTTAATGCTTGTCCGTGAGATTCAAGTCCGGTGATATCGGAATACCAGTTGACGAAGAAGCCGTTGGTGTTGCTGATGAAGTATTTTGTTTGTCCTGGCATGGGGTTGTCCTTTGTGTTGTTATAACTGATTATTAATTATACATATTTACTTATTCCTCTAAGAGGCCTTTGCATAAATAGGGATGATTAGCAAAATGACAGATTTTATTAAATTGGAAATTTTTTAAATCCACTCCTAGCAGGGCCAAGGGTGTTTTTAAAAAGTTTGTAATTTGATGAAAGATGGCGTTTTGATGATTATTCATATTTATGCAAAGGTCTCTCTAAGTTCAAGTTTTTAAATTTTTAAATTTTTGGTTGATATTTTTCCATAAAAAAAACCCGCTTTAATAAGGCGGGTTTTTGTTTTTATAGGTGTCTTACTTTATACAAGAATAAGATTATCAGTTATAAAGTGCCCTAATGCAACTGTGTCGGGAGTAGAGGAGCCACCAATACCAGAAACCCCTTGTAGATTGATAACCAAATCAGCAACATCATCTGTAACCGTGCCATCAGCATCAATCGTTAGTTTGGCACTACCTGCAGTGCCAGTATCTGACACTGTAATATATTTATCAATATTAGCAAAAAGTGTCGCTTGGTTACCACTAGCAGTAATAAAATCTTTTAAATCTAATTTATCGCCACCAGCACCAAATATGAAGCCAGTTATGGTGTCTTCGCCATTATCTGTACTTGCATAAACAAAAATATCACTGCCTGCACCGCCATTTATAGTGTCGTTGCCTGCACCACCATTTATAGTATCGTCACCTGCACTGCCCGTTATAGTATCGGCGTTATCGGTGCCGATATAAAAATTATATGCAAATGCCCAAGTTTTACCTGAGGTATTATCAATACCTGCAAAGTCATTACCCGAGGTGTCAGTTATAACGCCTGATGCCATTTTGATGTAATAAACACCTGAAGTTAAACTATTTGGGTTAAGAGTGAGTGTTGTGTCGCTAATATTAGCATTAGTAATGCTAATAGTTGCAACTTTTTCTGCGCTATTCCAGATTTCAACAATGCCACCATTTGTTTTGATGTTTTCAGAAAACTCAATTACTAGATTTGAAGGCTCGCCTAAGACATTGGTATCGCTGGTTTTTTCTGTAAAGGTTGGAACTTGTCCATCTACAGACAAAGGTTGTTGAGCTTGTCCATCTACAGAAGAAGGTTGTTGATTGTAGTAATATTTAAGGGTGCCACCAACCTCACCCACCACCAAATCTAGGTCGCCATCACCGTCAATATCGGCTAGGTTTGGTGCGGAATAACTCCCCACATCAATGCCATTAAAAGGATTACTATCTCCAGTTTTTACTTCATAAGCAGGGTTAGAAGTAGTGCCTGTATTTTGATAGTATTTAAGGGTGCCATAAGCCTCACCCATCACCAAATCTAGGTCGCCATCGCCGTCAATATCGACTAGGATTGGTGAGGAATAATTTACCACATCAATGCCATTAAAAGGATTGCTATCTCCAGTTTTTGCTTCATAAGCAGGGTTAGAAGTAGTACCTGTATTTTGATAGTATTCAAGGGTGCCATAAGTCTCACCCACCACCAAATCTAGGTCGCCATCGCCATCAATATCGGCTAGGGTTGGTTTGGAAGCATTTCCCACATCAATGCCATTAAAAGGATTGTCATCTCCAGTTTTTGCTTCATAAGCAGGGTTAGAAGTAGTACCTGTATTTTGATAGTATTTAAGGGTGCCATAAGCCTCACCCACCACCAAATCCAGGTCGCCATCGCCATCAATATCGGCTAGGATTGGTGCGGAATAATACCCCACATCAATGCCATTAAAAGGATTGTCATCTCCAGTTTTTGCTTCATAAGCAGGGTTAGAAGTAGTACCTGTATTTTGATAGTATTTAAGGGTGCCATTCTCCTCACCCATCACCAAATCCAGGTCGCCATCGCCGTCAATATCGGCTAGGGTTGGTTTGGAATAATCTCCCACATCAATGCCATTAAAAGGATTATTACCCAAACCTGTTTTTTCAATATACTCAAGCTTAGTCTTGGTCAACACTACTCTATCAGCGGTAAATACTGGTGCATTACCTGCGACATCTGTTATATTATTTAGCGTAATATCTCTTGTTGGATTGTCAATATAAAAGTCTGTAGCGGCAATGCTATCTCCGGCTTGAACGCTATATTTAAACACCAGTTTCTTATCACCTGCAGTTGTAGAGGCGGTTTTATCCAAAACAAAGTCTTTGCCTGCAATGACCACTTTAGAGCCTGTGGTGTTATTAAGTTTCAAGGTCTCACTCATTGTCAAAGTTAGGCTGATAACATCCCCTACCTTAAAAGCAGATTGTCCTGCTGGAATATTGCTTAGAGTCCATGAGTTAGTAGCCGTTGGAGTTGGGGCTTGTCCATCTACAGAAGAAGGTTGTTGATTGTAGTAGTATTTAAGGGTGCCATTATTCTCACCCACCACCAAATCTAGGTCGCCATCGCCGTCAATATCGGCTAGGGTTGGTTTGGAAAAATCCCCCACATCAATGCTATTAAAAGGATTGCTACCTCCAGTTTTTACTTCATAAGCAGGGTTAGAAGTAGTGCCTGTATTTTGATAGTATTTAAGGGTGCCATAAAACTCACCCACCACCAAATCTAGGTCGCCATCGCCGTCAATATCAGCCAAGTTTGGCGTGGAATAATCTCCCACATCAATGCCATTAAAAGGATTATTGCCTCCAGTTTCTGCTTCATAAGCAGGGCTAGAAGTAGTGCCTGTATTTTGATAGTATTTAAGGGTGCCATTAATCTCACCCACCACCAAATCTAGGTCGCCATCGCCGTCAATATCGGCTAGGGTTGGTTTGGAAAAATCCCCCACATCAATGCTATTAAAAGGATTGTCATCTCCAGTTTTTACTTCATAAGCAGGGTTAGAAGTAGTGCCTGTATTTTGATAGTATTTAAGGGTGCCATCACTCTCACCCACCACCAAATCTAGGTCGCCATCGCCGTCAATATCGGCTAGGGTTGGTCCGGAATAAATCCCCACATTAATGCTATTAAAAGGATTGTCATCTCCAGTTTTTGCTTCATAAGCAGGGTTAGAAGTAGCGCCTGTATTTTGATAGTATTTAAGGGTGCCGTCATCCTTACCCACTACCAAATCTAGGTCGCCATCGCCATCAATATCAGCCAAGGTTGGCACAGAAACAAACCCCTTAACATCAACACCCTCAAAAGGATTATTGCCCAAACCCGTTTTTTCAATATACTTAATCTTAGTCAACATTACTCTATCAGCGGTAAATACTGGTGCATTACCTGCGACATCTGTTATATTATTTAGCGTAATATCGCTTGTTGGATTGTCAATATCAAAGTCTGTAGCGGCAATGCTATCTCCAGCTTGAACACTATATTTAAACACCAGTTTCTTATCACCTGCAGTTGTAGAGGCGGTTTTATCCAAAACAAAGTCTTTGCCTGCAATGACCACTTTAGAGCCTGTGGTGTTATTAAGTTTCAAGGTCTCGCTCATTGTCAGTGTTAGGCTGATAACATCGCCTGTCTTAAAAGCAGATTGTCCTGCTGGAATATCGCTTAAAGTCCATGGATTGGTCGTGATTGGGGTTGGGTTAATGATGTCATAAGTTACTGCTGTGCTAGTGCTAATTGCTGAATTGGTGCCATCACTAAGCGTTACTACAGCCGTGTAGGTTTTTCCATCGGCTAATTCAGATGGCATAGCAGAATGTGCGAGTGTCCAAGTGCCGTCAGCTGCAACAGCTGGTAATCCTGAAGTTATTGCTGTGCCTACTGTATTACTACCTTCAAAAAACTCAATTTTGGTAATCGTTAAAGTACCTATTCCAGTTACTTTGCCTGAGAGTGCGGTTGCGTCTTTTTCACTATCATTAATGTAGTTATCATCGGCACCTATCCAAGCGATTGTGGTAGAAAGTGCTTTGGTTGCAAATACCCATTGGTTAGTATCTTTAGTAATGGCAGCAGCATCGTTACCCGCTATGTCAGTTACTGTGCCTGCATCCATGGTGATATAGTAACTGCCTTGGGTTAATTTATTATCAGTTAAACCTAATGCTGACACATCAATGGTGAGTTTATCGCCAGCAATGCTGAATTTAGTTGTCTCAGTAATATTAATGGTTGCTATTACTCCATCATCACTACCTTTAATAACAATACTACCTGTACTACCTGCTTGAATGTCTTCATTAAAATCAAGCATCAGGTCTGAGGTTTCACCCAATTCGGCCGAAGCTTGTGTTGTTAGAGTTGGGGCTTGTCCA
This sequence comes from Candidatus Thiodubiliella endoseptemdiera, assembly GCF_964212635.1. Taxonomy (NCBI): domain Bacteria; kingdom Pseudomonadati; phylum Pseudomonadota; class Gammaproteobacteria; family Pseudothioglobaceae (SeqCode); genus Candidatus Thiodubiliella; species Candidatus Thiodubiliella endoseptemdiera. The sequence continues at coordinate 911,066 of NZ_OZ156463.1, read as the reverse complement.
TCTACAAAAAAAGATTGTTGATTGTAATAATATTTAAGAGTGCCATTATTCTCACCCACCACCAAATCTAGGTCGCTATCGCCGTCAATATCGGCTAGGGTTGGTTTGGAAAAATTCCCCACATCAATGCCATTAAAAGGATTACTATCTCCAGTTTTTACTTCATAAGCAGGGTTAGAAGTAGTGCCTGTATTTTGATAGTATTTAAGGGTGCCATCACTCCCACCCACCACCAAATCTAGGTCGCCATCGCCGTCAATATCGACTAGGGTTGGTGCGGAAAAATTCCCCACATCAATGCCATTAAAAGGATTACTATCTCCAGTTTTTACTTCATAAGCAGGGTTAGAAGTAGTGCCTGTATTTTGATAGTATTTAAGGGTGCCATCATTCTCACCCACCACCAAATCTAGGTCGCCATCGCCGTCAATATCGACTAGGATTGGTGAGGAATAATTTACCACATCAATGCCATTAAAAGGATTGCTATCTCCAGTTTTTGCTTCATAAGTAGGGTTAGAAGTAGTGCCTGTATTTTGATAGTATTTAAGGGTGCCATCATCCTTACCCACCACCAAATCTAGATCACCATCGCCATCAATATCAGCCAAGTTTGGCGTGGAATAACCTCCCACATCAATGCCATTAAAAGGATTATTGCCTCCAGTTTTTGCTTCATAAGCAGGGCTAGAAGTAGTGCCTGTATTTTGATAGTATTTAAGGGTGCCATCATTCTCACCCACCACCAAATCTAGGTCGCCATCGCCGTCAATATCGGCCAGGGTTGGCGCAGAAGCTTTCCCCACATCAATACCCTCAAAAGGATTATTACCCAAACCTATTTTTTCAATATACTCAAGCTTAGTCTTAGCCAACACTACTCTATCAGCGGTAAATACTGGTGCATTACCTGCGACATTTGTTATATTATTTAGCGTAATATCGCTTGTTGGATTGTCAATATCAAAGTCTGTAGCGGCAATGCTATCTCCAGCTTGAACGCTATATTTAAACACCAGTTTCTTATCACCTGCAGTTGTAGAGGCAGTTTTATCCAAAACAAAGTCTTTGCCTGCAATGACCACTTTAGAGCCTGTGGTGTTATTAAGTTTCAAGGTCTCACTCATTGTCAAAGTTAGGCTGATAACATCCCCTACCTTAAAAGCAGATTGTCCTGCTGGAATATTGCTTAGAGTCCATGAGTTAGTAGCCGTTGGAGTTGGGGCTTGCCCATCTACAGAAGAAGGTTGTTGATTGTAGTAATATTTAAGGGTGCCACCAACCTCACCCACCACCAAATCTAGGTCGCCATCACCGTCAATATCGGCTAGGTTTGGTGCGGAATAACTCCCCACATCAATGCCATTAAAAGGATTGCTATCTCCAGTTTTTACTTCATAAGCAGGGTTAGAAGTAGTGCCTGTATTTTGATAGTATTTAAGGGTGCCATTATCCTTACCCATCACCAAATCTAGGTCGCCATCGCCGTCAATATCGACTAGGATTGGTGAGGAATAATTTACCACATCAATGCCATTAAAAGGATTGCTATCTCCAGTTTTTGCTTCATAAGCAGGGTTAGAAGTAGTACCTGTATTTTGATAGTATTCAAGGGTGCCATAAGTCTCACCCACCACCAAATCTAGGTCGCCATCGCCGTCAATATCGGCTAGGGTTGGTGAGGAAAAATACCCCACATCAATGCCATTAAAAGGATTGTCATCTCCAGTTTTTGCTTCATAAGCAGGGTTAGAAGTAGTACCTGTATTTTGATAGTATTTAAGGGTGCCATAAGCCTCACCCACCACCAAATCCAGGTCGCCATCGCCATCAATATCGGCTAGGATTGGTGCGGAATAATACCCCACATCAATGCCATTAAAAGGATTGTCATCTCCAGTTTTTGCTTCATAAGCAGGGTTAGAAGTAGTACCTGTATTTTGATAGTATTTAAGGGTGCCATTCTCCTCACCCATCACCAAATCCAGGTCGCCATCGCCGTCAATATCGGCTAGGGTTGGTTTGGAATAATCTCCCACATCAATGCCATTAAAAGGATTATTGCCCAAACCTGTTTTTTCAATATACTCAAGCTTAGTCTTGGTCAACACCACTCTATCAGCGGTAAATACTGGTGCATTACCTGCGACATCTGTTATATTATTTAGCGTAATATCGCTTGTTGGATTGTCAATATCAAAGTCTGTGGCGGCAATGCTATCTCCAGCTTGAACACTATATTTAAACACCAGTTTCTTATCACCTGCAGTTGTAGAGGCGGTTTTATCCAAAACAAAGTCTTTGCCTGCAATGACCACTTTAGAGCCTGTGGTGTTATTAAGTTTCAAGGTCTCGCTCATTGTCAGTGTTAGGCTGATAACACCCCCTACCTTAAAAGCAGATTGTCCTGCTGGAATATCGCTTAAAGTCCATGGATTGGTCGTGATTGGGATTGGGTTAATGATGTCATAAGTTACTGCTGTGCTAGTGCTAATTGCTGAATTGGTGCCATCACTAATCGTTACTACAGCCGTGTAGGTTTTTCCATCGGCTAATTCAGATGGCATAGCAGAATGTGCGAGTGCCCAAGTGCCGTCAGCTGCAACAGCTGGTAATCCTGAAGTTATTGCTGTGCCTACTGTATTACTACCTTCAAAAAACTCAATCTTAGTAATAGATAAGGTACCTGCTCCCGCTACTGTGCCTGAGAGTGCGGTTGCGTCTTTTTCACTATCATTAATGTAGTTATCATCGGCACCTATCCAAGCGATTGTGGTAGAAAGTGCTTCGGCTGTAGCGTCTTCATTGTCAGTAATGGTTACAGTTGGTGCAACCGTATCAACTTTAAAATCACCTATTTTCTCTATCGCTGGGTTACCAGCAGTATCTTTTATATTGACTTTATAGCTGTAAGTTTGTCCATGGGTTAATGCTTGTAAATCTGTGGCTGCAACAGTAATGGTTGCACTATTGTTGGTAACAGTACCTGTATAAGTTTTTTGGTTAATAACTAGCGAGACTTCTTGATTATTTTCTACACCAGTTGTAGCAACTGTTACAGTGCCATTGCTGTTGTCTTCAATAGCGTTTAAAATATCTCCCCAGTTTAGTGTAATGTCTCCAATAGTTGGCACTACACCATCAACATTACGGTCTAATTCAACAGGATAAGTGCCTGTGGTGGCAACTATATTGCCTACTGCATCGGTTACCCCTGTCAAGGCAATTGCACTTGCACTGGTAATCTCAAAATCTGCTTTACTAACGCTATCATCGACTTTGACAGTGTAGGTAAAGAATAATTGTTTTAACTCATCTGCTGATGCCCCTGCTTTGGCGGCACCTTTGCCGGTATCTAGTGTAAATTCCTTATTACCAATGGTCACTTTGCTACTGGTAGCATTGCTTAACGAGAGTGCTTCATTGGTTGTCATGGTTAACTCAATAACATCATCCACTTTAAAGCCTGATTGCCCATCTGTTGGTGAGTTGACTGCCCAGCCTGTTATGATTGGGGCAGCAGTGTCAATTAAAACAGGGGTGGTATTGCCACCTGTGCTTGTGCCACCACCTGCTGAAGATAAATTTATCTCAATTGTGTAGGTCTCGCCACTGACTAAAGCCGGTATTTTACTATTGGCTAATGTCCATTCGGTACCATTGGCAGATGCAAAAGTGGGTAGGTTACTGGTATCTACAACTTTGTCATTGGCTGTTCCACTGGCTGCTTTAAATGTAATAGCACTGATAACAACGCCTGCTGCACCGCCAGAATTTGTTAATGTGCCTTGAATGGCAAGTGTGCTAAATTCACTGGCATTGATACCATTGTCGCTAACAGAGTTGCCACTTGCATCTACCCATTGTGCTGTGGTGGTGAATGAAGAAACCAGAAAGCCCCAACCACTATCGCTGTCAATACCCTCGTAATCATTACCTGCAGTATCTTTAAAAGTGCCTGCATCAATTTTGACATAGTAATTCTTGTTGACTGTTAAATCACTACCTGGATTAATAGTGATAATTTTTTTGGTGCTATCAAGACTAACTTGGTTAGCTATATCAATCGTAATAAGAGTGTCAGAGTTGGCTTTATCATAAATGACAATACTGCCTGCTGTGTTTATTGTAACTGCCTCTAAAAAGGTCATCGTTAAGTTTGCATTAGGTGCCATATTGCCACTGAGTGCTGCTACTGGGGCTTTGGTGTCAATTGCTTGCTCGTTATTTGCTGCTGTTGTGCTGTAAGCATTGCCCGCACTGTCTGTAATTGCAGGATTAGCAGACACTGACACTGTTAAGTTAGAACCTACATCTAGGTCACTGCTAGGTACAACGGTCAAGGTATAGACTTTACCTGCATCAGCAGGTGTTGTGCTGGCAATTAAATCAGTACCTGTCTTAATAGCACCATTGCTGATGTTGATAACGCTTTTATCAAAACCTGTTACTGCTTCACTAAAGGTAAAGGTATAGGTGATTGTATCGCCAGTTTTAAGGGTTAAAGCATCAGCCTTGTCATCGCTGATAATCAAAGTTGGGGCTTGAGTATCAAAACTTTGATTATTGCTGGCAGCAACTGATTTTAGTGCTGTGTTAACTTTAGAAGTAGCAGCATCAACGGCTACTGTAAGGCTTATTATGCCTTTGCTGTTTGCAGGAGGGGTTAGTTCTAAAGTATAGACACTTTCACTACCATTAACAGAGGCAAAAGTACCTTTTGTACCGCCTGTAACTGTAATATCATTTATATCAAAATCTGTAACTGCTTCATCAAAAGTAAAGGTATAGGTAATAACTTCACCAACTTTAGCGGTGTCGGACTTGTCATCAGTAATACTTAAACCAATCCCCAAACCTGGAGTTGACTCACTGTTGTCAATATCAGTGGATTCAATTCTCTTAAAAGCGCCTGTATTTAAATTTAATAGCCCGTCATTGCCGGTTATATCAATCTTAACAAAACCATCTGCAAAATAAACCCTATCGCCATTAGAGGCTGTGAAGGAGACTTCTTCTTGGTATTCAGTACCGTTAATATTAACAGTTCTTTTGAAGGTGTAGGTATTGCCATCTAGTGTTTGTTCGTAGTTGTTAAAAGTGCCGGTTAAATAAATTGAATCATTGCCACCTGTTGAAGTAAGCCCTGTTGCATCGACTTTGGTGCCTTGTCCTACATAGACGGCATCGTCTCCACTATTGCCAGATGCTTTTAATGCTTGTCCGTGAGATTCAAGTCCGGTGATATCGGAATACCAGTTGACGAAGAAGCCGTTGGTGTTGCTGATGAAGTATTTTGTTTGTCCTGGCATGGGGTTGTCCTTTGTGTTGTTATAACTGATTATTAATTATACATATTTACTTATTCCTTCAAGTTTAAGTTTTTTATTAGTTTACCTTATACAAGAATAAGATTATCAGTTATAAAGTGCCCTAATGCAACTGTGTCGGGAGTAGAGGAGCCACCAATACCAGAAACCCCTTGTAGATTGATAACCAAATCAGCAACATCATCTGTAACCGTGCCATCAGCATCAATCGTTAGTTTGGCACTACCTGCAGTGCCAGTATCTGACACTGTAATATATTTATCAATATTAGCAAAAAGTGTCGCTTGGTTACCACTAGCGGTAATAAAATCTTTTAAATCTAATTTATCACCACCAGCACCAAATATGAAGCCAGTTATGGTGTCTTCGCCATTATCTGTATTTGCATAAACAAAAATATCACTGCCTGAACCGCCATTTATAGTGTCGTTGCCTGCACCACCATTTATAGTATCGTCACCTGCACTGCCCGTTATAGTATCGGCGTTATCGGTGCCGATATAAAAATTATATGCAAATGCCCAAGTTTTACCTGAGGTATTATCAATACCTGCAAAGTCATTACCCGAGGTGTCAGTTATAACGCCTGATGCCATTTTGATGTAATAAACACCTGAAGTTAAACTATTTGGGTTAAGAGTGAGTGTTGTGTCGCTAATATTAGCATTAGTAATGCTAATAGTTGCAACTTTTTCTGCGCTATTCCAGATTTCAACAATGCCACCATTTGTTTTGATGTTTTCAGAAAACTCAATTACTAGATTTGAAGGCTCGCCTAAGACATTGGTATCGCTGGTTTTTTCTGTAAAGGTTGGAACTTGTCCATCTACAGAAGAAGGTTGTTGATTGTAGTAATATTTAAGTTTACCACTCTGCCCACCCACCACCAAGTCTAGGTCGCCATCACCATCAATATCAGCTAGGACTGGTGCGGAATAACGCCCCACATCAATGCTATTAAAAGGATTGCTACCTCCAGTTTTTACTTCATAAGCAGGGTTAGAAGTAGTGCCTGTATTTTGATAGTGTTTAAGGGTGCCATTAAACTCACCCACCACCAAATCTAGGTCGCCATCGCCGTCAATATCGGCTAGGATTGGTGAGGAAGAATATCCCGCATCAATGCCATTAAAAGGATTACTATCTCCAGTTTTTGCTTCATAAGCAGGGTTAGAAGTAGTGCCTTTGTTTTGATAGTATTTAAGGGTGCCATTATTCTCACCCACCACCAAATCTAGGTCACCATCGCCGTCAATATCGACTAGGATTGGTGAGGAAGAATATCCCGCATCAATGCCATTAAAAGGATTACTATCTCCAGTTTTTGCTTCATAAGCAGGGTTAGAAGTAGTGCCTGTGTTTTGATAGTATTTAAGGGTGCCATCATTCTCACCCACTACCAAATCTAGGTCACCATCGCCGTCAATATCAGCTAGGGTTGGTTTGGGGAAAAACACCACATCAATGCCATTAAAAGGATTGCTACCTACAGTTTTTGCTTCATAAGCAGGGCTAGAAGTAGTGCCTGTATTTTGATAGTATTTAAGGGTGCCATTACCCTCACCCACCACCAAATCTAGGTCGCCATCGCCGTCAATATCAGCCAAGATTGGCACAGAAACATTTCCCACATCAATACCCTCAAAAGGATTATTGCCCGAACCTATTTTTTCAATATACTCAAGCTTAGTCTTAGCCAACACTACTCTATCAGCGGTAAATACTGGTGCATTACCTGCGACATCTGTTATATTATTTAGCGTAATATCGCTTGTTGGATTGTCAATATCAAAGTCTGTAGCGGCAATGCTATCTCCAGCTTGAACACTATATTTAAACACCAGTTTCTTATCACCTGCAGTTGTAGAGGCAGTTTTATCCAAAACAAAGTCTTTGCCTGCAATGACCACTTTAGAGTCTGTGGTGTTATTAAGTTTCAAGGTCTCACTCATTGTCAGTGTTAGGCTGATAACATCGCCTGTCTTAAAAGCAGATTGTCCTGCTGGAATATCGCTTAGAGTCCATGGATTGGTCGTGATTGGGGTTGGGGCTTGAGTATCTACAGAAGAAGGTTGTTGATTGTAGTAATATTTAAGGGTGCCATTCTGCTCACCCACCACCAAGTCTAGGTCGCCATCACCATCAATATCAGCTAGGACTGGTGAGGAATAATCCCCCACTGGTGAGGAATAATCCCCCACATCAATGCCATTAAAAGGATTGTCATCTCCAATTTTTGCTTCATAAGCAGGGTTAGAAGTAGTGCCTGTATTTTGATAGTATTTAAGGGTGCCATAAGCCTCACCCATCACCAAATCTAGGTCGCCATCGCCGTCAATATCGGCTAGGGTTGGTTTGGAAGAATATCCCACATCAATGCCATTAAAAGGATTGTCATCTCCAGTTTTTGCTTCATAAGCAGGGTTAGAAGTAGAGCTTGTATTTTGATAATATTTAAGGGTGCCATAAACCTCACCCACTACCAAATCTAGATCACCATCGCCATCAATATCAGCCAAGTTTGGCGTGGAATAATGTCCCACATCAATGCCATTAAAAGGATTGTCATCTCCAGTTTTTGCTTCATAAGCAGGGTTAGAAGTAGTGCCTGTATTTTGATAGTATTTAAGGGTGCCATCACGCTCACCCACCACCAAATCTAGGTTGCCATCGCCGTCAATATCGGCTAGGGTTGGTGAGGAATAACCTCCCACATCAATGCCATTAAAAGGATTATTGCCTCCAGTTTTTGCTTCATAAGCAGGGCTAGAAGTAGTGCCTGTATTTTGATAGTATTTAAGGGTGCCATTCTTCTCACCCACCACCAAATCTAGGTCGCCATCGCCGTCAATATCAGCCAGGGTTGGCGCAGAAGCATTCCCCACATCAATACCCTCAAAAGGATTATTGCCCGAACCTGTTTTTTCAATATACTCAAGCTTAGTCTTAGCCAACACTACTCTATCAGCGGTAAATACTGGTGCATTACCTGCGACATCTGTTATATTATTTAGCGTAATATCGCTTGTTGGATTGTCAATATCAAAGTCTGTAGCGGCAATGCTATCTCCAGCTTGAACACTATATTTAAACACCAGTTTCTTATCACCTGCAGTTGTAGAGGCGGTTTTATCCAAAACAAAGTCTTTGCCTGCAATGACCACTTTAGAGCCTGTGGTGTTATTAAGTTTCAAGGTCTCGCTCATTGTCAGTGTTAGGCTGATAACATCGCCTGTCTTAAAAGCAGATTGTCCTGCTGGAATATCGCTTAGAGTCCATGGATTGGTCGTGATTGGGGTTGGGGCTTGAGTATCTACAAAGAAAGATTGTTGATTGTAATAATATTTAAGGGTGCCATCATCCTTACCCACCACCAAATCTAGGTCGCCATCGCCATCAATATCAGCCAAGGTTGGTGAGGAAGAATATCCCATTTTAATGCCATTAAAAGGATTATCACCTCCAGTTTTTGCTTCATAAGCAGGGTTAGAAGTAGTGCCTGTGTTTTGATAGTATTTAAGGGTGCCATCATTCTTACCCACCATCAAATCTAGGTCGCCATCGCCATCAATATCGGCTAGGGTTGGTTTGGAATAATCCCCCACATCAATGCCATTAAAAGGATTGTCATCTCCAGTTTTTACTTCATAAGCAGGGCTAGAAGTAGTGCCTGTATTTTGAAAGTATTTAAGGGTGCCATCATTCTCACCCACCACCAAATCTAGGTCGCCATCGCCATCAATATCAGCCAAGTTTGGCACAGAAACATACCCCACATCAATGCCATTAAAAGGATTGTCATCTCCAGTTTTTGCTTCATAAGCAGGGTTAGAAGTAGTGCCTGTATTTTGATAGTATTTAAGGGTGCCATAATTCTCACCCACCACCAAATCTAGGTCGCCATCGCCGTCAATATCGGCTAGGGTTGGTGAGGCAGCATTTCCCACATCAATGCCATTAAAAGGATTGCTGTCTCCAGTTTTTGCTTCATAAGCAGGGTTAGAAGTAGTGCCTGTGTTTTGATAGTATTTAAGGGTGCCATTATTCTCACCCACCACCAAATCCAGGTCGCCATCGCCGTCAATATCGGCTAGGGTTGGTTTGGAGCGATCCCCCACATCAATACCCTCAAAAGGATTATTACCCAAACCTGTTTTTTCAATATACTCAAACTTAGCCAACACTACTCTATCAGCGGTAAATACTGGTGCATTACCTGCGACATCTGTTATATTATTTAGCGTAATATCGCTTGTTGGGTTGTCAATATCAAAGTCTGTAGCGGCAATGCTATCTCCGGCTTGAACGCTATATTTAAACACCAGTTTCTTATCACCTGCAGTTGTAGAGGCAGTTTTATCCAAAACAAAGTCTTTACCTGCAATGACCACTTTAGAGCCTGTGGTGTTATTAAGTTTCAAGGTCTCGCTCATTGTCAGTGTTAGGCTGATAACATCCCCTACCTTAAAAGCAGATTGTCCTGCTGGAATATTGCTTAGAGTCCATGGATTGGTCGTGATTGGGGTTGGGTTAATGATGTCATAAGTTACTGCTGTGCTAGTGCTAATTGTTGAATTGGTGCCATCACTAAGCGTTACTACAGCCGTGTAGGTTTTTCCATCGGCTAATTCAGATGGCATATTGGCATGTGCCAGTGTCCAAGTTTTATCATCCGCAATGGTTGGCAAACTTGAAACTGTGGCTACTGAATTACTGCCTTCAAAAAATTCAATCTTAGTAATAGATAAGGTACCTGCTCCCGCTACTGTGCCTGAGAGTGTGGTTGCATCTTTCTCGTTATTATTAATGTAATTATCATCGGCACCTGCCCAAACAATGTCGGTAGTAAGGACGATGGTTTTAAATGCCCATTGGTTGCTGTTTTTAGCAATACCCAGTGCATCGTTGCCTGACATATCCGTTATAGCACCAGAGTTCATTTCTAAATAGTAACTGCCTACGGTAAGTTTATTATTGGTTAAACCTAATGCTGATACATCAATAGTAAGTTTATCATTGGTAATGCTAAATTTATTTGTATCACTAGCGATATTAATCGTTGCTACTGTTACATCGCTACTATTCTTGATGAGAATACTGCCCGTGCCTGCTTTAATATTTTCACTAAAGTCAAGCACTAGATCTGAGGTTTCACCTAAGGTAACACTGGCTTGTGTTGTTAGAGTTGGAGCTTGTCCATCTACAGAAGAAGGTTGTTGATTGTAATAATATTTAAGGGTGCCATTCTGCTCACCCACCACCAAATCTAGGTCGCCATCGCCGTCAATATCGGCTAGGACTGGTGCGGAATAACGCCCCACATCAATGCCATTAAAAGGATTGTCATCTCCAATTTTTGCTTCATAAGCAGGGTTAGAAGTGGTGCCTGTATTTTGATAGTATTTAAGGGTGCCATCACTCTCACCCACCACCAAATCTAGGTCGCCATCGCCATCAATATCGGCTAGGGTTGGTTTGGAAGAATCCCCCACATCAATACTATTAAAAGGATTGCTACCTCCAGTTTTTACTTCATAAGCAGGGTTAGAAGTAGTGCCTGTATTTTGATAGTATTTAAGGGTGCCATAAGCCTCACCCATCACCAAATCTAGGTCGCCATCGCCGTCAATATCGACTAGGATTGGTGAGGAAGAATATCCCGCATAAATGCCATTAAAAGGATTGTCATCTCCAGTTTTTGCTTCATAGGCAGGGTTAGAGGTAGTGCCTGTATTTTGATAGTATTTAAGGGTGCCATCATTCTCACCCACTACCAAATCTAGGTCACCATCGCCGTCAATATCAGCTAGGGTTGGTTTGGGGAAAAACCCCGCATTAATGCCATTAAAAGGATTGCTACCTCCAGTTTTTGCTTCATAAGCAGGGTTAGAAGTAGTGCCTGTATTTTGATAGTATTTAAGGGTGTGATTCTCCTCACCCACCACTAAATCTAGGTCGCCATCGCCGTCAATATCAGCCAGGGTTGGCGCAGAAGCATTCCCCACATCAATACCATTAAAAGGATTATTACCCAAACCTATTTTTTCAATATACCCAAGCTTAGCCAACACTACTCTATCAGCGGTAAATACTGGTGCATTACCTGCGACATCTGTTATATTATTTAGCGTAATATCTCTTGTTGGGTTGTCAATATCAAAGTCTGTAGCGGCAATGCTATCTCCAGCTTGAACACTATATTTAAACACCAGTTTCTTATCACCTGCAGTTGTAGAGGCAGTTTTATCCAAAACAAAGTCTTTGCCTACAATGACCACTTTAGAGCCTGTGGTGTTATTAAGTTTCAAGGTCTCACTCATTGTCAGTGTTAGGCTGATAACATCGCCTGTCTTAAAAGCAGATTGTCCCGCTGGAATATCGCTTAGAGTCCATGGATTGGTCGTGATTGGGGTTGGGTTAATGGTGTCATAAGTTACTGCTGTGCTAGTGCTAATTGCTGAATTGGTGCCATCACTAAGCGTTACTACAGCCGTGTAGGTTTTTCCATCGGCTAATTCAGATGGCATATTGGCATGTGCCAGTGTCCAAGTTTTATCATCCGCAATGGTTGGCAAACTTGAAACTGTGGCTACTGAATTACTGCCTTCAAAAAATTCAATCTTAGTAATAGATAAGGTACCTGCTCCCGCTACTGTGCCTGAGAGTGTGGTTGCATCTTTCTCGTTATTATTAATGTAATTATCATCGGCACCTGCCCAAACAATGTCGGTAGTAAGGACGATGATTTCAAATGCCCATTGGTTAGTGTCTTTAGCAATACCCAGTGCATCGTTGCCTGACATATCCGTTACAGCACCAGGGTTCATTTCTAAATAGTAACTGCCTACGGTAAGTTTATTATTGGTTAAACCTAATGCTGATACATCAATAGTAAGTTTATCATTGGTAATGCTAAATTTATTTGTATCACTAGCGATATTAATGGTTGCTACTGTTACATCGCTATTATTCTTGATGAGAATACTGCCCGTACCTGCTTTAATATTTTCACTAAAGTCAAGCACTAAATCTGAGGTTTCCTCTAAGATAACGCTGGCTTGTGTTGTTAGAGTTGGCGCTTGTCCATCTACAAAAAAAGATTGTTGATTGTAATAATATTTAAGGGTGCCATTATTCTCACCCACCACCAAATCTAGGTCGCCATCGCCGTCAATATCGGCTAGGGTTGGTTTGGAAAAATCCCCCACATCAATGCTATTAAAAGGATTGCTACCTCCAGTTTTTACTTCATAAGCAGGGTTAGAAGTAGTGCCTGTATTTTGATAGTATTTAAGGGTGCCATAATACTCACCCACCACCAAATCTAGGTCGCCATCGCCGTCAATATCGGCTAGGGTTGGTGTAGCAAAATCCCCCACATCAATGCTATTAAAAGGATTGCTACCTCCAGTTTTTGCTTCATAAGCAGGGTTAGAAGTAGTGCCTGTATTTTGATAGTATTTAAGGGTGCCATACTTCTCACCCACCACCAAATCTAGGTCGCCATCGCCGTCAATATCGGCTAGGGTTGGTTTGGAAAAATCCCCCACATCAATGCTATTAAAAGGATTGCTACCTCCAGTTTTTACTTCATAAGCAGGGTTAGAAGTAGTGCCTGTATTTTGATAGTATTTAAGGGTGCCATAAGCCTCACCCATCACCAAATCTAGGTCGCCATCGCCGTCAATATCGGCTAGGGTTGGTCCGGAATAAATCCCCACATTAATGCTATTAAAAGGATTGTCATCTCCAGTTTTTGCTTCATAAGCAGGGTTAGAAGTAGTGCCTGTATTTTGATAGTATTTAAGGGTGCCATCATTCTCACCCACCACCAAATCTAGGTCGCCATCGCCGTCAATATCAGCCAAGATTGGCACAGAAACATACCCCACATCAATACCCTCAAAAGGATTATTGCCCGAACCTGTTTTTTCAATATACTCAAGCTTAGCCTTAGCCAACACTACTCTATCAGCGGTAAATACTGGTGCATTACCTGCGACATCTGTTATATTATTTAGCGTAATATCGCTTGTTGGGTTGTCAATATCAAAGTCTGTAGCGGCAATGCTATCTCCGGCTTGAACGCTATATTTAAACACCAGTTTCTTATCACCTGCAGTTGTAGAGGCGGTTTTATCCAAAACAAAGTCTTTGCCTGCAATGACCACTTTAGAGCCTGTGGTGTTATTAAGTTTCAAGGTCTCGCTCATTGTCAGTGTTAGGCTGATAACATCGCCTACCTTAAAAGCAGATTGTCCTGCTGGAATATCGCTTAAAGTCCATGGATTGGTCGTGATTGGGGTTGGGTTAATGGTGTCATAAGTTACTGCTGTGCTAGTGCTAATTGCTGAATTGGTGCCATCACTAAGCGTTACTACAGCCGTGTAGGTTTTTCCATCGGCTAATTCAGATGGCATAGCAGAATGTGCGAGTGCCCAAGTGCCGTCAGCTGCAACAACTGGTAATCCTGAAGTTATTGCTGTGCCTACTGTATTACTACCTTCAAAAAACTCAATTTTGGTAATCGTTAAAGTACCTATTCCAGTTGCTTTGCCTGAGAGTGTGGTTGCATCTTTCTCGTTATTATTAATGTAATTATCATCGGCACCTGCCCAAACAATGTCGGTAGTAAGGACGGTGGTTTTAAATGCCCATTGGTTGCTGTTTTTAGCAATACCCAGTGCATCGTTGCCTGACATATCCGTTATAGCACCAGAGTTCATTTCTAAATAGTAACTGCCTACGGTAAGTTTATTATTGGTTAAACCTAATGCTGATACATCAATAGTAAGTTTATCATTGGTAATGCTAAATTTATTTGTATCACTAGCGATATTAATAGTTGCTACTGTTACATCGCTACTATTCTTGATGAGAATACTGCCCGTACCTGCTTTAATATTTTCACTAAAGTCAAGCACTAAATCTGAGGTTTCCTCTAAGATAACGCTGGCTTGTGTTGTTAGAGTTGGCGCTTGTCCATCTACAGAAGAAGGTTGTTGATTGTAATAATATTTAAGGGTGCCATCATTCTTACCCACCACCAAATCCAGGTCGCCATCGCCGTCAATATCGGCTAGGGTTGGTGCGAAAAATTCCCCCACATCAATGCCATTAAAAGGATTACTATCTCCAGTTTTTGCTTCATAAGCAGGGTTAGAAGTAGTACCTGTATTTTGATAGTATTTAAGGGTGCCATAAACCTCACCCACTACCAAATCTAGATCACCATCGCCATCAATATCAGCCAAGGTTGGTGTGGAATAAAGCCCCACATCAATGCCATTAAAAGGATTGTCATCTCCAGTTTTTGCTTCATAAGCAGGGTTAGAAGTAGTGCCTGTATTTTGATAGTATTTAAGGGTGCCATAAACCTCACCCATCACCAAATCTAGGTCACCATCGCCGTCAATATCAGCCAAGGTTGGTGTGGAATAATACCCCACATCAATGCCATTAAAAGGATTGTCATCTCCAGTTTTTGCTTCATAAGCAGGGTTAGAAGTAGTGCCTGTATTTTGATAGTATTTAAGGGTGCCATTCCTCTCACCCACCACCAAATCTAGGTCGCCATCGCCGTCAATATCGACTAGGATTGGTGAGGCAGCATTTCCCACATCAATGCCATTAAAAGGATTGCTACCTCCAGTTTTTACTTCATAAGCAGGGTTAGAAGTAGTGCCTGTATTTTGATAGTATTTAAGGGTGCCATTACCCTCACCCACCACCAAATCTAGGTCGCCATCGCCGTCAATATCAGCCAGGGTTGGCGCAGAAGCATTCCCCACATCAATACCCTCAAAAGGATTATTGCCCGAACCTGTTTTTTCAATATACTCAAGCTTAGTCAACACTACTCTATCAGCGGTAAATACTGGTGCATTACCTGCGACATCTGTTATATTATTTAGCGTAATATCGCTTGTTGGATTGTCAATATCAAAGTCTGTGGCGGCAATGCTATCTCCAGCTTGAACACTATATTTAAACACCAGTTTCTTATCACCTGCAGTTGTAGAGGCGGTTTTATCCAAAACAAAGTCTTTGCCTGCAATGACCACTTTAGAGCCTGTGGTGTTATTAAGTTTCAAGGTCTCGCTCATTGTCAGTGTTAGGCTGATAACATCGCCTACCTTAAAAGCAGATTGTCCTGCTGGAATATCGCTTAAAGTCCATGGATTGGTCGTGATTGGGGTTGGGTTAATGGTGTCATAAGTTACTGCTGTGCTAGTGCTAATTGCTGAATTGGTGCCATCACTAAGCGTTACTACAGCCGTGTAGGTTTTTCCATCGACTAATTCAGATGGCATAGCAGAATGTGCGAGTGCCCAAGTGCCGTCAGCTGCAACAACTGGTAATCCTGAAGTTATTGCTGTGCCTACTGTATTACTACCTTCAAAAAACTCAATTTTGGTAATCGTTAAAGTACCTATTCCAGTTGCTTTGCCTGAGAGTGTGGTTGCATCTTTCTCGTTATTATTAATGTAATTATCATCGGCACCTGCCCAAACAATGTCGGTAGTAAGGACGGTGGTTTTAAATGCCCATTGGTTGCTGTTTTTAGCAATACCCAGTGCATCGTTGCCTGACATATCCGTTATAGCACCAGAGTTCATTTCTAAATAGTAACTGCCTACGGTAAGTTTATTATTGGTTAAACCTAATGCTGATACATCAATAGTAAGTTTATCATTGGTAATGCTAAATTTATTTGTATCACTAGCGATATTAATAGTTGCTACTGTTACATCGCTACTATTCTTGATGAGAATACTGCCCGTACCTGCTTTAATATTTTCACTAAAGTCAAGCACTAAATCTGAGGTTTCCTCTAAGATAACGCTGGCTTGTGTTGTTAGAGTTGGCGCTTGTCCATCTACAGAAGAAGGTTGTTGATTGTAGTAATATTTAAGGGTGCCATCATTCTTACCCACCACCAAATCCAGGTCGCCATCGCCGTCAATATCGGCTAGGGTTGGTGCGAAAAATTCCCCCACATCAATGCCATTAAAAGGATTGCTACCTCCAGTTTTTGCTTCATAAGCAGGGTTAGAAGTAGTACCTGTATTTTGATAGTATTTAAGGGTGCCATAAACCTCACCCACTACCAAATCTAGATCACCATCGCCATCAATATCAGCCAAGGTTGGTGTGGAGTAAAGCCCCACATCAATGCCATTAAAAGGATTGTCATCTCCAGTTTTTGCTTCATAAGCAGGGTTAGAAGTAGTGCCTGTATTTTGATAGTATTTAAGGGTGCCATAAACCTCACCCATCACCAAATCTAGATCACCATCGCCATCAATATCAGCCAAGGTTGGTGTGGAATAATACCCCACATCAATGCCATTAAAAGGATTGTCATCTCCAGTTTTTGCTTCATAAGCAGGGTTAGAAGTAGTGCCTGTATTTTGATAGTATTTAAGGGTGCCATTCTTCTCACCCACCACCAAATCTAGGTCGCCATCGCCGTCAATATCGACTAGGATTGGTGAGGCAGCATTTCCCACATCAATGCCATTAAAAGGATTGCTACCTCCAGTTTTTACTTCATAAGCAGGGTTAGAAGTAGTGCCTGTATTTTGATAGTATTTAAGGGTGCCATTACCCTCACCCACCACCAAATCTAGGTCGCCATCGCCGTCAATATCAGCCAGGGTTGGCACAGAAACATTCCCCACATCAATACCCTCAAAAGGATTATTGCCCGAACCTATTTTTTCAATATACTCAAGCTTAGCCAACACTACTCTATCAGCGGTAAATACTGGTGCATTACCTGCGACATCTGTTATATTATTTAGCGTAATATCGCTTGTTGGATTGTCAATATCAAAGTCTGTAGCGGCAATGCTATCTCCAGCTTGAACACTATATTTAAACACCAGTTTCTTATCACCTGCAGTTGTAGAGGCAGTTTTATCCAAAACAAAGTCTTTGCCTGCAATGACCACTTTAGAGCCTGTGGTGTTATTAAGTTTCAAGGTCTCGCTCATTGTCAGTGTTAGGCTGATAACATCGCCTGCCTTAAAAGCAGATTGTCCTGCTGGAATATCGCTTAAAGTCCATGGATTGGTCGTGATTGGGATTGGGTTAATGGTGTCATAAGTTACTGCTGTGCTAGTGCTAATTGCTGAATTGGTGCCATCACTAAGCGTTACTACAGCCGTGTAGGTTTTTCCATCGGCTAATTCAGATGGCATAGCAGAATGTGCGAGTGCCCAAGTGCCGTCAGCTGCAACAGCTGGTAATCCTGAAGTTATTGCTGTGCCTACTGTATTACTACCTTCAAAAAACTCAATTTTGGTAATCGTTAAAGTACCTATTCCAGTTGCTTTGCCTGAGAGTGTGGTTGCATCTTTCTCGTTATTATTAATGTAATTATCATCGGCACCTGCCCAAACAATGTCGGTAGTAAGGACGGTGGTTTCAAATGCCCATTGGTTGCTGTTTTTAGCAATACCCAGTGCATCGTTGCCTGACATATCCGTTATAGCACCAGAGTTCATTTCTAAATAGTAACTGCCTACGGTAAGTTTATTATTGGTTAAACCTAATGCTGATACATCAATAGTAAGTTTATCATTGGCAATGCTAAATTTATTTGTATCACTAGCGATATTAATAGTTGCTACTGTTACATCGCTATTATTCTTGATGAGAATACTGCCCGTACCTGCTTTAATATTTTCACTAAAGTCAAGCACTAAATCTGAGGTTTCCTCTAAGATAACGCTGGCTTGTGTTGTTAGAGTTGGCGCTTGTCCATCTACAGAAGAAGGTTGTTGATTGTAATAATATTTAAGGGTGCCATTCTGCTCACCCACCACCAAATCTAGGTCGCCATCGCCATCAATATCGGCTAGGACTGGTGCGGAATAACGCCCCACATCAATGCCATTAAAAGGATTGCCATCTCCAATTTTTGCTTCATAAGCAGGGTTAGAAGTGGTGCCTGTATTTTGATAGTATTTAAGGGTGCCATCACTCTCACCCACCACCAAATCTAGGTCGCCATCGCCATCAATATCGGCTAGGGTTGGTTTGGAAGAATCCCCCACATCAATGCCATTAAAAGGATTGTCATCTCCAGTTTTTGCTTCATAAGCAGGGTTAGAAGTAGTGCCTGTATTTTGATAGTATTTAAGGGTGCCATAAGCCTCACCCATCACCAAATCTAGGTCACCATCGCCGTCAATATCAGCCAAGGTTGGTGTGGAATAATACCCCACATCAATGCCATTAAAAGGATTGTCATCTCCAGTTTTTGCTTCATAAGCAGGGTTAGAAGTAGTGCCTGTATTTTGATAGTATTTAAGGGTGCCATCATTCTCACCCACTACCAAATCTAGGTCACCATCGCCGTCAATATCAGCTAGGGTTGGTTTGGGGAAAAACCCCGCATTAATGCCATTAAAAGGATTGCTACCTCCAGTTTTTGCTTCATAAGCAGGGTTAGAAGTAGTGCCTGTATTTTGATAGTATTTAAGGGTGCGATTCTCCTCACCCACCACTAAATCTAGGTCGCCATCGCCGTCAATATCAGCCAGGGTTGGCGCAGAAGCATTCCCCACATCAATACCCTCAAAAGGATTATTGCCCGAACCTATTTTTTCAATATACTCAAGCTTAGTCAACACTACTCTATCAGCGGTAAATACTGGTGCATTACCTGCGACATCTGTTATATTATTTAGCGTAATATCGCTTGTTGGATTGTCAATATCAAAGTCTGTAGCGGCAATGCTATCTCCAGCTTGAACACTATATTTAAACACCAGTTTCTTATCACCTGCAGTTGTAGAGGCAGTTTTATCCAAAACAAAGTCTTTGCCTGCAATGACCACTTTAGAGCCTGTGGTGTTATTAAGTTTCAAGGTCTCACTCATTGTCAAAGTTAGGCTGATAACATCCCCTGCCTTAAAAGCAGATTGTCCTGCTGGAATATTGCTTAGAGTCCATGAGTTAGTAGCCGTTGGAGTTGGGGCTTGTCCATCTACAGAAGAAGGTTGTTGATTGTAGTAGTATTTAAGGGTGCCATCATACTTACCCACCACCAAATCTAGGTCGCCATCGCCATCAATATCGGCTAGGGTTGGTTTGGCAGAATATCCCACATCAATGCCATTAAAAGGATTGCTATCTCCAGTTTTTGCTTCATAAGCAGGGTTAGAAGTAGTACCTGTATTTTGATAGTATTTAAGGGTGCCAGCACTCTCACCCACCACCAAATCTAGGTCGCCATCGCCGTCAATATCGGCCAGGGTTGGTGTGGAATAATACCCCACATCAATGCCATTAAAAGGATTACTATCTCCAGTTTTTACTTCATAAGCAGGGTTAGAAGTAGTGCCTGTATTTTGATAGTATTTAAGGGTGCCATAAAACTCACCCACCACCAAATCTAGGTCGCCATCGCCGTCAATATCAGCCAAGCTTGGTGAGGAAAAATCCCTCACATCAATGCCATCAAAAGGATTGCTATCTCCAGTTTTTGCTTCATAAGTAGGGTTAGAAGTAGTGCCTGTGTTTTGATAGTATTTAAGGGTGCCATCATTCTCACCCACTACCAAATCTAGGTCACCATCGCCGTCAATATCAGCTAGGGTTGGTTTGGGGAAAAACCCCGCATTAATGCCATTAAAAGGATTATTGCCTCCAGTTTTTGCTTCATAAGCAGGGCTAGAAGTAGTGCCTGTATTTTGATAGTATTTAAGGGTGCCATCATTCTCACCCACCACCAAATCTAGGTCGCCATCGCCGTCAATATCGGCCAGGGTTGGCGCAGAAGCTTTCCCCACATCAATACCCTCAAAAGGATTATTACCCAAACCTATTTTTTCAATATACTCAAGCTTAGTCTTAGCCAACACTACTCTATCAGCGGTAAATACTGGTGCATTACCTGCGACATCTGTTATATTATTTAGCGTAATATCGCTTGTTGGATTGTCAATATCAAAGTCTGTGGCGGCAATGCTATCTCCAGCTTGAACGCTATATTTAAACACCAGTTTCTTATCACCTGCAGTTGTAGAGGCAGTTTTATCCAAAACAAAGTCTTTGCCTGCAATGACCACTTTAGAGCCCGTGGTGTTATTAAGTTTCAAGGTCTCACTCATTGTCAGTGTTAGGCTGATAACATCGCCTGTCTTAAAAGCAGATTGTCCTGCTGGAATATCGCTTAAAGTCCATGGATTGGTCGTGATTGGGGTTGGGTTAATGGTGTCATAAGTTACTGCTGTGCTAGTGCTAATTGCTGAATTGGTGCCATCACTAAGCGTTACTACAGCCGTGTAGGTTTTTCCATCGGCTAATTCAGATGGCATAGCAGAATGTGCGAGTGCCCAAGTGCCGTCAGCTGCAACAGCTGGTAATCCTGAAGTTATTGCTGTGCCTACTGTATTACTACCTTCAAAAAACTCAATTTTGGTAATCGTTAAAGTACCTATTCCAGTTACTTTGCCTGAGAGTGCGGTTGCGTCTTTTTCACTATCATTAATGTAGTTATCATCGGCACCTATCCAAGCGATTGTGGTAAAAAGTGCTTTGGTTTCAAATGCCCATTGGTTAGTATCTTTAGTAATGGCAGCAGCATCGTTACCCGCTATGTCAGTTACTGTGCCTGCATCCATGGTGATATAGTAACTGCCTTGGGTTAATTTATTATCAGTTAAACCTAATGCTGACACATCAATGGTGAGTTTATCGCCAGCAATGCTGAATTTAGTTGTCTCAGTAATATTAATGGTTGCTATTACTCCATCATCACTACCTTTAATAACAATACTACCTGTACTACCTGCTTGAATGTCTTCATTAAAATCAAGTATCAGGTCTGAGGTTTCACCCAATTCGGCCGAAGCTTGTGTTGTTAGGATTGGGGCAGTGTTGTCCACTACCACATCATTAGATTCAGCTGAAATAAGTGCTGTTGCAGTGAGTGCATTTGGCGCAAGGGTATCAATAACCTGAATATCATTTGCTGCAACCATATTTCTATTACCAGCAATATCTACAAATTTATCAGCAGCAACGCTAACTTCTAGATTGCCTTGAGTATCTGTATTAGGCACAACAACTAAGGTATAGGCTTTATTGGCATTAACACCTGTGGTAACCAATACTAAATCAGCACCACCTTTAATAGTGCCATTGGTAATAACAATGTCCTCTTTGGTAAACTCTGTTACTACCTCGTTAAAGGTAAAGGTAAAGATGATTTCTTCACCTGCTTTGGCTGTAGCGTCTTCATTATCGGTAATGGTCAAGGTTGGTGCAACCGTATCAACTTTAAAATCACCTATTTTCTCTATCGCTGGGTTACCAGCAGTATCTTTTATATTGACTTTATAGCTGTAAGTTTGTCCATGGGTTAATGCTTGTAAATCTGTGGCTGCAACAGTAATGGTTGCACTATTGCTGGTAACAGTACCTGTATAAGTTTTTTGGTTAATAACTAGTGAGACTTCTTGATTGTTTTCTACACCAGTTGTGGCAACTGTTACAGTGCCATTGCTGTTGTCTTCAATAGCGTTTAAAATATCTCCCCAGTTTAGTGTAATGTCTCCAATAGTTGGCACAACACCATCAACATTACGGTCTAATTCAACAGGATAAGTACCTGTGGTGGCAACTATATTACCTGCTACATCGGTTACCCCTGTCAAGGTAATTGCACTTTCATTGGTAATCTCAAAATCTGCTTTATTGATACTATCATCGACTTTGACAGTGTAAGTAAAGAATAATTGTTTTAACTCATCTACTGATGCCCCTGCTTTGGCGGCACCTTTGCCGGTATCTAGTGTAAATTCCTTATTACCAATGGTCACTTTGCTACTGGTAGCATTGCTTAACGAGAGTGCTTCATTGGTTGTCATGGTTAACTCAATAACATCATCCACTTTAAAGCCTGATTGCCCATCTGTTGGTGAGTTGACTGCCCAGCTTGTTATGATTGGGGCAGCAGTGTCAATTAAAACAGGGGTGGTGTTGCCACCTGTGCTTGTGCCACCACCTGTTGAAGATAAATTTATCTCAATCGTATAGGTCTCACCACTGACTAAAGCCGGTATTTTACTATTGGCTAATGTCCATTCGGTACCATCGGCAGATGCAAAAGTGGGTAGATTACTGGTCTCTACAACTCTGTCATTGGCTGTTGTTCCACTGGCTGCTTTAAATGTAATAGCACTGATAACAACGCCTGCTGCACCGCCAGAATTTGTTAATGTGCCTTGAATGGCAAGTGTGCTAGATTCACTGGCATTGATGCCATTGTCGCTAACAGAGTTACCACTTGCATCTACCCATTGTGCTGTGGTGGTGAATGAATAGACCAGAAAGCCCCAACCACTATTGCTGTCAATACCCTCATAATTATTACCTGCAGTATCTTTAAAGGTGCCTGCATCAATTTTGACATAGTAATTCTTATTGACTATTAAATCACTACCTGGATTAATAGTGATAATTTTGTTAGTGCTATCAAGACTAACTTGGTTAGCTATATCAATCGTAATAAGAGTGTCAGAGTTGGCTTTATCATAAATGACAATACTGCCTGCTGTGTTTATTGTAACTGCCTCTAAAAAGGTCATCGTTAAGTTTTCATTAGGTGCCATATTGCCACTGAGTTCTGCTACTGGGGCTTTGGTGTCAATTGCTTGCTCGTTATTTGCTGCTGTTGTGCTGTAAGCATTGCCCGCACTGTCTGTAATTGCAGGATTAGCAGACACTGACACTGTTAAGTTAGAACCTACATCTAGGTCACTGCTAGGTACAACAGTTAAGGTATAGACTTTACCTGCATCAGCAGGTGTTGTGCTGGCAATTAAATCAGTACCTGTCTTAATAGCACCATTGCTGATGTTGATAACACTTTTATCAAAACCTGTTACTGCTTCACTAAAGGTAAAGGTATAGGTGATTGTATCGCCAGTTTTAAGGGTTAAAGTATCAGCCTTGTCATCGCTGATAATCAAAGTTGGGGCTTGAGTATCAAAACTTTGATTATTGCTGGCAGCAACTGATTTTAGTGCTGTGTTAACTTTAGAAGTAGCAGCATCAACGGCTACTGTAAGGTTTATTATGCCTTTGCTGTTTGCAGGAGGGGTTAGTTCTAAAGTATAGACACTTTCACTACCATTAACAGAGGTAAAAGTACCTTTTGTACCGCCTGTAACTGTAATATCATTTATATCAAAATCTGTAACTGCTTCATCAAAAGTAAAGGTATAGGTAATAACTTCACCAACTTTAGCGGTGTCGGACTTGTCATCAGTAATTCTTAAACCAATCCCCAAACCTGGAGTTGACTCACTGTTGTCAATATCAGTGGATTCAATTCTCTTAAAAGCGCCTGTATTTAAATTTAATAGCCCGTCATTGCCGGTTATATCAATCTTAACAAAACCATCTGCAAAATAAACCCTATCGCCATTAGAGGCTGTGAAGGAGACTTCTTCTTGGTATTCAGTACCGTTAATATTAACAGTTCTTTTGAAGGTGTAGGTATTGCCATCTAGTGTTTGTTCGTAGTTGTTAAAAGTGCCGGTTAAATAAATTGAATCATTGCCACCTGTTGAAGTAAGCCCTGTTGCATCGACTTTGGTGCCTTGTCCTACATAGACGGCATCGTCTCCACTATTGCCAGATGCTTTTAATGCTTGTCCGTGAGATTCAAGTCCGGTGATATCGGAATACCAGTTGACGAAGAAGCCGTTGGTGTTGCTGATGAAGTATTTTGTTTGTCCTGGCATGGGGTTGTCCTTTGTGTTGTTATAACTGATTATTAATTATACATATTTACTTATTCCTCTAAGAGGCCTTTGCATAAATAGGGATGATTAGCAAAATGACAGATTTTATTAAATTGGAAATTTTTTAAATCCACTCCTAGCAGGGCCAAGGGTGTTTTTAAAAAGTTTGTAATTTGATGAAAGATGGCGTTTTGATGATTATTCATATTTATGCAAAGGTCTCTCTAAGTTCAAGTTTTTAAATTTTTAAATTTTTGGTTGATATTTTTCCATAAAAAAAACCCGCTTTAATAAGGCGGGTTTTTGTTTTTATAGGTGTCTTACTTTATACAAGAATAAGATTATCAGTTATAAAGTGCCCTAATGCAACTGTGTCGGGAGTAGAGGAGCCACCAATACCAGAAACCCCTTGTAGATTGATAACCAAATCAGCAACATCATCTGTAACCGTGCCATCAGCATCAATCGTTAGTTTGGCACTACCTGCAGTGCCAGTATCTGACACTGTAATATATTTATCAATATTAGCAAAAAGTGTCGCTTGGTTACCACTAGCAGTAATAAAATCTTTTAAATCTAATTTATCGCCACCAGCACCAAATATGAAGCCAGTTATGGTGTCTTCGCCATTATCTGTACTTGCATAAACAAAAATATCACTGCCTGCACCGCCATTTATAGTGTCGTTGCCTGCACCACCATTTATAGTATCGTCACCTGCACTGCCCGTTATAGTATCGGCGTTATCGGTGCCGATATAAAAATTATATGCAAATGCCCAAGTTTTACCTGAGGTATTATCAATACCTGCAAAGTCATTACCCGAGGTGTCAGTTATAACGCCTGATGCCATTTTGATGTAATAAACACCTGAAGTTAAACTATTTGGGTTAAGAGTGAGTGTTGTGTCGCTAATATTAGCATTAGTAATGCTAATAGTTGCAACTTTTTCTGCGCTATTCCAGATTTCAACAATGCCACCATTTGTTTTGATGTTTTCAGAAAACTCAATTACTAGATTTGAAGGCTCGCCTAAGACATTGGTATCGCTGGTTTTTTCTGTAAAGGTTGGAACTTGTCCATCTACAGAAGAAGGTTGTTGATTGTAGTAGTATTTAAGGGTGCCATCATACTTACCCACCACCAAATCTAGGTCGCCATCGCCGTCAATATCGGCTAGGGTTGGTGAGGAAGAATATCCCACATCAATGCCATTAAAAGGATTGTCATCTCCAGTTTTTGCTTCATAAGCAGGGTTAGAAGTAGTGCCTGTATTTTGATAGTATTTAAGGGTGCCATCACTCCCACCCACCACCAAATCTAGGTCGCCATCGCCGTCAATATCGGCTAGGGTTGGTGCGGAAAGATTCTCCACATCAATGCCATTAAAAGGATTACTATCTCCAGTTTTTACTTCATAAGCAGGGTTAGAAGTAGTGCCTGTATTTTGATAGTATTTAAGGGTGCCATCACGCTCACCCACCACCAAATCTAGGTCGCCATCGCCGTCAATATCGACTAGGATTGGTGAGGAATAATTTACCACATCAATGCCATTAAAAGGATTGCTATCTCCAGTTTTTGCTTCATAAGTAGGGTTAGAAGTAGTGCCTGTATTTTGATAGTATTTAAGGGTGCCATTACCTTCACCCATCACCAAATCTAGATCACCATCGCCGTCAATATCGGCCAGGGTTGGTGCGGAAAAATTCCCCACATCAATGCCATTAAAAGGATTGCTATCTCCAGTTTTTACTTCATAAGCAGGGTTAGAAGTAGTACCTGTATTTTGATAGTATTTAAGGGTGCCATAATTCTCACCCACCACCAAATCTAGGTCGCCATCGCCGTCAATATCAGCCAAGATTGGCACAGAAACATACCCCACATCAATACCCTCAAAAGGATTATTGCCCAAACCTGTTTTTTCAATATACTCAAGCTTAGTCAACACTACTCTATCAGAGGTAAATACTGGTGCATTACCTGCGACATTTGTTATATTATTTAGCGTAATATCTCTTGTTGGATTGTCAATATAAAAGTCTGTAGCGGCAATGCTATCTCCAGCTTGAACGCTATATTTAAACACCAGTTTCTTATCACCTGCAGTTGTAGAGGCAGTTTTATCCAAAACAAAGTCTTTGCCTGCAATGACCACTTTAGAGCCTGTGGTGTTATTAAGTTTCAAGGTCTCACTCATTGTCAAAGTTAGGCTGATAACATCCCCTACCTTAAAAGCAGATTGTCCTGCTGGAATATTGCTTAGAGTCCATGAGTTAGTAGCCGTTGGAGTTGGGGCTTGTCCATCTACAGAAGAAGGTTGTTGATTGTAGTAATATTTAAGGGTGCCATCAGCCTCACCCACTACCAAATCTAAATCACCATCGCCGTCAATATCGGCTAGGGTTGGTTTGGAAGAATATCCCACATCAATGCCATTAAAAGGATTGCCATCTCCAGTTTTTGCTTCATAAGCAGGGTTAGAAGTAGTACCTGTATTTTGATAGTATTTAAGGGTGCCATAAACCTCACCCATCACCAAATCTAGGTCGCCATCGCCGTCAATATCGGCTAGGGTTGGTGAGGAAAAATACCCCACATCAATGCCATTAAAAGGATTGTCATCTCCAGTTTTTGCTTCATAAGCAGGGTTAGAAGTAGTGCCTGTATTTTGATAGTATTTAAGGGTGCCATAAATCTCACCCACTACCAAATCTAGATCACCATCGCCATCAATATCAGCCAAGGTTGGTGTGGAATAATACTCCACATCAATGCCATTAAAAGGATTGTCATCTCCAGTTTTTGCTTCATAAGCAGGGTTAGAAGTAGTGCCTGTATTTTGATAGTATTTAAGGGTGCCATAAAACTCACCCACCACCAAATCCAGGTCGCCATCGCCGTCAATATCGGCTAGGGTTGGTTTGGAAGAATATCCCACATCAATGCCATTAAAAGGATTGCTATCTCCAGTTTTTGCTTCATAAGCAGGGTTAGAAGTAGTGCCTGTATTTTGATAGTATTTAAGGGTGCCATAATTCTCACCCACCACCAAATCCAGGTCGCCATCGTCGTCAATATCAGCCAAGTTTGGCGTGGAATAACCTCCCACATCAATGCCATTAAAAGGATTATTGCCCGAACCTATTTTTTCAATATACCCAAGCTTAGTCAACACTACTCTATCAGCGGTAAATACTGGTGCATTACCTGCGACATCTGTTATATTATTTAGCGTAATATCGCTTGTTGGGTTGTCAATATCAAAGTCTGTAGCGGCAATGTTATCCCCAGCTTGAACGCTATATTTAAACACCAGTTTCTTATCACCTGCAGTTGTAGAGGCAGTTTTATCCAAAACAAAGTCTTTGCCTGCAATGACCACTTTAGAGCCTGTGGTGTTATTAAGTTTCAAGGTCTCACTCATTGTCAAAGTTAGGCTGATAACATCGCCTGTCTTAAAAGCAGATTGTCCTGCTGGAATATTGCTTAGAGTCCATGAGTTAGTAGCCGTTGGAGTTGGGGCTTGTCCATCTACAAAAAAAGATTGTTGATTGTAGTAATATTTAAGGGTGCCATCATTCTTACCCGCCACCAAATCCAGGTCGCCATCGCCGTCAATATCGGCTAGGGTTGGTGAGGCAGCATTTCCCACATCGATGCCATTAAAAGGATTGTCATCTCCAGTTTTTGCTTCATAAGCAGGGTTAGAAGTAGTGCCTGTATTTTGATAGTATTTAAGGGTGCCAGCAGTCTCACCCACCACCAAATCTAGGTCGCCATCGCCGTCAATATCAGCCAAGGTTGGTGTGGAATAATACCCCACATCAATGCCATTAAAAGGATTACTATCTCCAGTTTTTACTTCATAAGCAGGGTTAGAAGTAGTGCCTGTGTTTTGATAGTATTTAAGGGTGCCATAAAACTCACCCACCACCAAATCTAGGTCGCCATCGCCGTCAATATCGACTAGGGTTGGTGAGGCAGCGTTTCCCACATCAATGCCATTAAAAGGATTGCTATCTCCAGTTTTTACTTCATAAGCAGGGTTAGAAGTAGTGCCTGTATTTTGATAGTATTTAAGGGTGCCATAATTCTCACCCACCACCAAATCTAGGTCGCCATCGCCGTCAATATCGGCCAGGGTTGGTGCGGAAAAATTCCCCACATCAATGCCATTAAAAGGATTGCTATCTCCAGTTTTTACTTCATAAGCAGGGTTAGAAGTAGTACCTGTATTTTGATAGTATTTAAGGGTGCCATAATTCTCACCCACCACCAAATCTAGGTCGCCATCGCCGTCAATATCAGCCAAGATTGGCACAGAAACATACCCCACATCAATACCCTCAAAAGGATTATTGCCCAAACCTGTTTTTTCAATATACTCAAGCTTAGTCAACACTACTCTATCAGAGGTAAATACTGGTGCATTACCTGCGACATTTGTTATATTATTTAGCGTAATATCGCTTGTTGGATTGTCAATATCAAAGTCTGTAGCGGCAATGCTATCTCCAGCTTGAACGCTATATTTAAACACCAGTTTCTTATCACCTGCAGTTGTAGAGGCAGTTTTATCCAAAACAAAGTCTTTGCCTGCAATGACCACTTTAGAGCCTGTGGTGTTATTAAGTTTCAAGGTCTCACTCATTGTCAAAGTTAGGCTGATAACATCCCCTACCTTAAAAGCAGATTGTCCTGCTGGAATATTGCTTAGAGTCCATGAGTTAGTAGCCGTTGGAGTTGGGGCTTGTCCATCTACAGAAGAAGGTTGTTGATTGTAGTAATATTTAAGGGTGCCATCAGCCTCACCCACTACCAAATCTAAATCACCATCGCCGTCAATATCGGCTAGGGTTGGTTTGGAAGAATATCCCACATCAATGCCATTAAAAGGATTGTCATCTCCAGTTTTTGCTTCATAAGCAGGGTTAGAAGTAGTGCCTGTATTTTGATAGTATTTAAGGGTGCCATAAGCCTCACCCATCACCAAATCCAGGTCGCCATCGCCGTCAATATCGGCTAGGGTTGGTGCGGAAAGATTCCCCATATCAATGCCATTAAAAGGATTACTATCTCCAGTTTTTACTTCATAAGTAGGGTTAGAAGTAGTGCCTGTATTTTGATAGTATTTAAGGGTGCCATTCCTCTCACCCATCACCAAATCTAGGTCGCCATCGCCGTCAATATCGGCTAGGGTTGGTGAGGCAGCATTTCCCACATCAATGCCATTAAAAGGATTGCTATCTCCAGTTTTTGCTTCATAAGCAGGGTTAGAAGTAGTGCCTGTGTTTTGATAGTATTTAAGGGTGCCATCATTCTCACCCACTACCAAATCTAGATCACCATCGCCATCAATATCAGCTAGGGTTGGTTTGGGAAAAAACCCCGCATTAATGCCATTAAAAGGATTGCCATCTCCAGTTTTTGCTTCATAAGCAGGGTTAGAAGTAGTGCCTGTATTTTGATAGTATTTAAGGGTGCCATAAGCCTCACCCATCACCAAATCCAGGTCGCCATCGCCGTCAATATCGGCCAAGTTTGGCGTGGAATAACCTCCCACATCAATGCCATTAAAAGGATTATTGCCCGAACCTGTTTTTTCAATATACTCAAGCTTAGTCAACACTACTCTATCAGCGGTAAATACTGGTGCATTACCTGCGACATCTGTTATATTATTTAGCGTAATATCGCCTGTTGGGTTGTCAATATCAAAGTCTGTAGAGGCAATGTTATCCCCAGCTTGAACGCTATATTTAAACACCAGTTTCTTATCACCTGCAGTTGTAGAGGCAGTTTTATCCAAAACAAAGTCTTTGCCTGCAATGACCACTTTAGAGCCTGTGGTGTTATTAAGTTTCAAGGTCTCACTCATTGTCAAAGTTAGGCTGATAACATCGCCTGTCTTAAAAGCAGATTGTCCTGCTGGAATATTGCTTAGAGTCCATGGATTGGTCGTGATTGGGGTTGGGTTAATGATGTCATAAGTTACTGCTGTGCTAGTGCTAATTGCTGAATTGGTGCCATCACTAATCGTTACTACAGCCGTGTAGGTTTTTCCATCGGCTAATTCAGATGGCATAGCAGAATGTGCGAGTGCCCAAGTGCCGTCAGCTGCAACAGCTGGTAATCCTGAAGTTATTGCTGTGCCTACTGTATTACTACCTTCAAAAAACTCAATCTTAGTAATAGATAAGGTACCTGCTCCCGCTACTGTGCCTGAGAGTGCGGTTGCGTCTTTTTCACTATCATTAATGTAGTTATCATCGGCACCTATCCAAGCGATTGTGGTAGAAAGTGCTTCGGCTGTAGCGTCTTCATTGTCAGTAATGGTTACAGTTGGTGCAACCGTATCAACTTTAAAATCACCTATTTTCTCTATCGCTGGGTTACCAGCAGTATCTTTTATATTGACTTTATAGCTGTAAGTTTGTCCATGGGTTAATGCTTGTAAATCTGTGGCTGCAACAGTAATGGTTGCACTATTGTTGGTAACAGTACCTGTATAAGTTTTTTGGTTAATAACTAGCGAGACTTCTTGATTATTTTCTACACCAGTTGTAGCAACTGTTACAGTGCCATTGCTGTTGTCTTCAATAGCGTTTAAAATATCTCCCCAGTTTAGTGTAATGTCTCCAATAGTTGGCACTACACCATCAACATTACGGTCTAATTCAACAGGATAAGTGCCTGTGGTGGCAACTATATTGCCTACTGCATCGGTTACCCCTGTCAAGGCAATTGCACTTGCACTGGTAATCTCAAAATCTGCTTTACTAACGCTATCATCGACTTTGACAGTGTAGGTAAAGAATAATTGTTTTAACTCATCTACTGATGCCCCTGCTTTGGCGGCACCTTTGCCGGTATCTAGTGTAAATTCCTTATTACCAATGGTCACTTTGCTACTGGTAGCATTGCTTAACGAGAGTGCTTCATTGGTTGTCATGGTTAACTCAATAACATCATCCACTTTAAAGCCTGATTGCCCATCTGTTGGTGAGTTGACTGCCCAGCCTGTTATGATTGGGGCAGCAGTGTCAATTAAAACAGGGGTGGTATTGCCACCTGTGCTTGTGCCACCACCTGCTGAAGATAAATTTATCTCAATTGTGTAGGTCTCGCCACTGACTAAAGCCGGTATTTTACTATTGGCTAATGTCCATTCGGTACCATTGGCAGATGCAAAAGTGGGTAGGTTACTGGTATCTACAACTTTGTCATTGGCTGTTCCACTGGCTGCTTTAAATGTAATAGCACTGATAACAACGCCTGCTGCACCGCCAGAATTTGTTAATGTGCCTTGAATGGCAAGTGTGCTAAATTCACTGGCATTGATACCATTGTCGCTAACAGAGTTGCCACTTGCATCTACCCATTGTGCTGTGGTGGTGAATGAAGAAACCAGAAAGCCCCAACCACTATCGCTGTCAATACCCTCGTAATCATTACCTGCAGTATCTTTAAAAGTGCCTGCATCAATTTTGACATAGTAATTCTTGTTGACTGTTAAATCACTACCTGGATTAATAGTGATAATTTTTTTGGTGCTATCAAGACTAACTTGGTTAGCTATATCAATCGTAATAAGAGTGTCAGAGTTGGCTTTATCATAAATGACAATACTGCCTGCTGTGTTTATTGTAACTGCCTCTAAAAAGGTCATCGTTAAGTTTGCATTAGGTGCCATATTGCCACTGAGTGCTGCTACTGGGGCTTTGGTGTCAATTGCTTGCTCGTTATTTGCTGCTGTTGTGCTGTAAGCATTGCCCGCACTGTCTGTAATTGCAGGATTAGCAGACACTGACACTGTTAAGTTAGAACCTACATCTAGGTCACTGCTAGGTACAACGGTCAAGGTATAGACTTTACCTGCATCAGCAGGTGTTGTGCTGGCAATTAAATCAGTACCTGTCTTAATAGCACCATTGCTGATGTTGATAACGCTTTTATCAAAACCTGTTACTGCTTCACTAAAGGTAAAGGTATAGGTGATTGTATCGCCAGTTTTAAGGGTTAAAGCATCAGCCTTGTCATCGCTGATAATCAAAGTTGGGGCTTGAGTATCAAAACTTTGATTATTGCTGGCAGCAACTGATTTTAGTGCTGTGTTAACTTTAGAAGTAGCAGCATCAACGGCTACTGTAAGGCTTATTATGCCTTTGCTGTTTGCAGGAGGGGTTAGTTCTAAAGTATAGACACTTTCACTACCATTAACAGAGGCAAAAGTACCTTTTGTACCGCCTGTAACTGTAATATCATTTATATCAAAATCTGTAACTGCTTCATCAAAAGTAAAGGTATAGGTAATAACTTCACCAACTTTAGCGGTGTCGGACTTGTCATCAGTAATACTTAAACCAATCCCCAAACCTGGAGTTGACTCACTGTTGTCAATATCAGTGGATTCAATTCTCTTAAAAGCGCCTGTATTTAAATTTAATAGCCCGTCATTGCCGGTTATATCAATCTTAACAAAACCATCTGCAAAATAAACCCTATCGCCATTAGAGGCTGTGAAGGAGACTTCTTCTTGGTATTCAGTACCGTTAATATTAACAGTTCTTTTGAAGGTGTAGGTATTGCCATCTAGTGTTTGTTCGTAGTTGTTAAAAGTGCCGGTTAAATAAATTGAATCATTGCCACCTGTTGAAGTAAGCCCTGTTGCATCGACTTTGGTGCCTTGTCCTACATAGACGGCATCGTCTCCACTATTGCCAGATGCTTTTAATGCTTGTCCGTGAGATTCAAGTCCGGTGATATCGGAATACCAGTTGACGAAGAAGCCGTTGGTGTTGCTGATGAAGTATTTTGTTTGTCCTGGCATGGGGTTGTCCTTTGTGTTGTTATAACTGATTATTAATTATACATATTTACTTATTCCTCTAAGAGGCCTTTGCATAAATAGGGATGATTAGCAAAATGACAGATTTTATTAAATTGGAAATTTTTTAAATCCACTCCTAGCAGGGCCAAGGGTGTTTTTAAAAAGTTTGTAATTTGATGAAAGATGGCGTTTTGATGATTATTCATATTTATGCAAAGGTCTCTCTAAGTTCAAGTTTTTAAATTTTTAAATTTTTGGTTGATATTTTTCCATAAAAAAAACCCGCTTTAATAAGGCGGGTTTTTGTTTTTATAGGTGTCTTACTTTATACAAGAATAAGATTATCAGTTATAAAGTGCCCTAATGCAACTGTGTCGGGAGTAGAGGAGCCACCAATACCAGAAACCCCTTGTAGATTGATAACCAAATCAGCAACATCATCTGTAACCGTGCCATCAGCATCAATCGTTAGTTTGGCACTACCTGCAGTGCCAGTATCTGACACTGTAATATATTTATCAATATTAGCAAAAAGTGTCGCTTGGTTACCACTAGCAGTAATAAAATCTTTTAAATCTAATTTATCGCCACCAGCACCAAATATGAAGCCAGTTATGGTGTCTTCGCCATTATCTGTACTTGCATAAACAAAAATATCACTGCCTGCACCGCCATTTATAGTGTCGTTGCCTGCACCACCATTTATAGTATCGTCACCTGCACTGCCCGTTATAGTATCGGCGTTATCGGTGCCGATATAAAAATTATATGCAAATGCCCAAGTTTTACCTGAGGTATTATCAATACCTGCAAAGTCATTACCCGAGGTGTCAGTTATAACGCCTGATGCCATTTTGATGTAATAAACACCTGAAGTTAAACTATTTGGGTTAAGAGTGAGTGTTGTGTCGCTAATATTAGCATTAGTAATGCTAATAGTTGCAACTTTTTCTGCGCTATTCCAGATTTCAACAATGCCACCATTTGTTTTGATGTTTTCAGAAAACTCAATTACTAGATTTGAAGGCTCGCCTAAGACATTGGTATCGCTGGTTTTTTCTGTAAAGGTTGGAACTTGTCCATCTACAGAAGAAGGTTGTTGATTGTAGTAATATTTAAGGATGCCATCATTCTTACCCGCTACCAAATCTAGGTCGCCATCGCCGTCAATATCGGCTAGGGTTGGTCTGGAAGAATCCCCCACATCAATGCCATTAAAAGGATTGTCATCTCCAGTTTTTACTTCATAAGCAGGGTTAGAAGTAGTACCTGTATTTTGATAGTATTTAAGGGTGCCATAAAACTCACCCACCACCAAATCCAGGTCGCCATCGCCGTCAATATCGGCTAGGGTTGGTTTGGAAGAATATCCCACATCAATGCCATTAAAAGGATTACTATCTCCAGTTTTTACTTCATAAGCAGGGTTAGAAGTAGTGCCTGTGTTTTGATAGTATTTAAGGGTGCCATTATTCTCACCCACCACCAAATCTAGGTCGCCATCGCCGTCAATATCGGCTAGGGTTGGTGAGGAAGAATATCCCACATCAATGCCATTAAAAGGATTGCTGCCTCCAGTTTTTGCTTCATAAGCAGGGTTAGAAGTAGAGCTTGTATTTTGATAGTATTTAAGGGTGCCATTATTCTCACCCACCACCAAATCTAGGTCGCCATCGCCGTCAATATCGGCTAGGGTTGGTGAGGAATAACCTCCCACATCAATGCCATTAAAAGGATTATTGCCTCCAGTTTTTGCTTTATAAGCAGGGCTAGAAGTAGTGCCTGTATTTTGATAGTATTTAAGGGTGCCATTCCTCTCACCCACCACCAAATCTAGGTCGCCATCGCCGTCAATATCAGCCAAGATTGGCGTGGAATAACCTCCCACATCAATGCCATTAAAAGGATTATTGCCCGAACCTATTTTTTCAATATACTCAAGCTTAGTCTTGGTCAACACCACTCTATCAGCGGTAAATACTGGTACATTACCTGCGACATCTGTTATATTATTTAGCGTAATATCGCTTGTTGGGTTGTCAATATCAAAGTCTGTAGCGGCAATGCTATTTCCGGCTTGAACGCTATATTTAAACACCAGTTTCTTATCACCTGCAGTTGTAGAGGCAGTTTTATCCAAAACAAAGTCTTTGCCTGCAATGACCACTTTAGAGCCTGTGGTGTTATTAAGTTTCAAGGTCTCACTCATTGTCAAAGTTAGGCTGATAACATCCCCTGCCTTAAAAGCAGATTGTCCTGCTGGAATATCGCTTAAAGTCCATGGATTGGTCGTGATTGGGGTTGGGTTAATGATGTCATAAGTTACTGCTGTGCTAGTGCTAATTGCTGAATTGGTGCCATCACTAAGCGTTACTACAGCCGTGTAGGTTTTTCCATCGGCTAATTCAGATGGCATAGCAGAATGTGCGAGTGCCCAAGTGCCGTCAGCTGCAACAGCTGGTAATCCTGAAGTTATTGCTGTGCCTACTGTATTACTACCTTCAAAAAACTCAATTTTGGTAATCGTTAAAGTACCTATTCCAGTTACTTTGCCTGAGAGTGCGGTTGCGTCTTTTTCACTATCATTAATGTAGTTATCATCGGCACCTATCCAAGCGATTGTGGTAGAAAATGCTTTGGTTGCAAATACCCATTGGTTAGTATCTTTAGTAATGGCAGCAGCATCGTTACCCGCTATGTCAGTTACTGTGCCTGCATCCATGGTGATATAGTAACTGCCTTGGGTTAATTTATTATCAGTTAAACCTAATGCTGACACATCAATGGTGAGTTTATCGCCAGCAATGCTAAATTTATTTGTATCACTAGCGATATTAATAGTTGCTACTGTTACATCGCTACTATTCTTGATGAGAATACTGCCCGTACCTGCTTTAATATTTTCACTAAAGTCAAGCACTAAATCTGAGGTTTCCTCTAAGATAACGCTGGCTTGTGTTGTTAGAGTTGGCGCTTGTCCATCTACAAAAAAAGATTGTTGATTGTAATAATATTTAAGGGTGCCATTATTCTCACCCACCACCAAATCTAGGTCGCCATCGCCGTCAATATCGGCTAGGGTTGGTTTGGAAAAATCCCCCACATCAATGCTATTAAAAGGATTGCTACCTCCAGTTTTTACTTCATAAGCAGGGTTAGAAGTAGTGCCTGTATTTTGATAGTATTTAAGGGTGCCATAATACTCACCCACCACCAAATCTAGGTCGCCATCGCCGTCAATATCGGCTAGGGTTGGTGTAGCAAAATCCCCCACATCAATGCTATTAAAAGGATTGCTACCTCCAGTTTTTGCTTCATAAGCAGGGTTAGAAGTAGTGCCTGTATTTTGATAGTATTTAAGGGTGCCATACTTCTCACCCACCACCAAATCTAGGTCGCCATCGCCGTCAATATCGGCTAGGGTTGGTTTGGAAAAATCCCCCACATCAATGCTATTAAAAGGATTGCTACCTCCAGTTTTTGCTTCATAAGCAGGGTTAGAAGTAGTGCCTGTATTTTGATAGTATTTAAGGGTGCCATCACTCTCACCCACCACCAAATCTAGGTCGCCATCGCCGTCAATATCGGCTAGGGTTGGTCCGGAATAAATCCCCACATTAATGCTATTAAAAGGATTGTCATCTCCAGTTTTTGCTTCATAAGCAGGGTTAGAAGTAGTGCCTGTATTTTGATAGTATTTAAGGGTGCCGTCATCCTTACCCACTACCAAATCTAGGTCGCCATCGCCATCAATATCAGCCAAGGTTGGCACAGAAACAAACCCCTTAACATCAACACCCTCAAAAGGATTATTGCCCAAACCCGTTTTTTCAATATACTTAATCTTAGTCAACACTACTCTATCAGCGGTAAATACTGGTGCATTACCTGCGACATCTGTTATATTATTTAGCGTAATATCGCTTGTTGGATTGTCAATATCAAAGTCTGTAGCGGCAATGCTATCTCCAGCTTGAACACTATATTTAAACACCAGTTTCTTATCACCTGCAGTTGTAGAGGCGGTTTTATCCAAAACAAAGTCTTTGCCTGCAATGACCACTTTAGAGCCTGTGGTGTTATTAAGTTTCAAGGTCTCGCTCATTGTCAGTGTTAGGCTGATAACATCGCCTGTCTTAAAAGCAGATTGTCCTGCTGGAATATCGCTTAAAGTCCATGGATTGGTCGTGATTGGGGTTGGGTTAATGATGTCATAAGTTACTGCTGTGCTAGTGCTAATTGCTGAATTGGTGCCATCACTAAGCGTTACTACAGCCGTGTAGGTTTTTCCATCGGCTAATTCAGATGGCATAGCAGAATGTGCGAGTGTCCAGGTGCCGTCAGCTGCAACAGCTGGTAATCCTGAAGTTATTGCTGTGCCTACTGTATTACTACCTTCAAAAAACTCAATCTTAGTAATAGATAAGGTACCTGCTCCCGCTACTGTGCCTGAGAGTGCGGTTGCGTCTTTTTCACTATCATTAATGTAGTTATCATCGGCACCTATCCAAGCGATTGTGGTAAAAAGTGCTTTGGTTGCAAATACCCATTGGTTAGTATCTTTAGTAATGGCAGCAGCATCGTTACCCGCTATGTCAGTTACTGTGCCTGCATCCATGGTGATATAGTAACTGCCTTGGGTTAATTTATTATCAGTTAAACCTAATGCTGACACATCAATGGTGAATTTATCGCCAGCAATGCTGAATTTATTTGTATCACTAGCGATATTAATAGTTGCTACTGTTACATCGCTACTATTCTTGATGAGAATACTACCCGTACCTGCTTTAATATTTTCACTAAAGTCAAGCACTAAATCTGAGGTTTCCTCTAAGATAACGCTGGCTTGTGTTGTTAGAGTTGGAACTTGTCCATCTACAGAAGAAGGTTGTTGATTGTAGTAATATTTAAGTTTACCACTCTGCCCACCCACCACCAAGTCTAGGTCGCCATCACCATCAATATCAGCTAGGACTGGTGCGGAATAACGCCCCACATCAATGCCATTAAAAGGATTGCTATCTCCAGTTTTTACTTCATAAGCAGGGTTAGAAGTAGTGCCTGTATTTTGATAGTATTTAAGGGTGCCATTAAACTCACCCACCACCAAATCTAGGTCGCCATCGCCGTCAATATCGGCTAGGGTTGGTGAGGAAGCACTTCCCGCATCAATGCCATTAAAAGGATTGCTATCTCCAGTTTTTGCTTCATAAGCAGGGTTAGAAGTAGAGCTTGTATTTTGATAGTATTTAAGGGTGCCATTCTGCTCACCCACCACCAAATCTAGGTCGCCATCGCCGTCAATATCGACTAGGGTTGGTGCGGAAAAATTCCCCACATTAATGCCATTAAAAGGATTACTATCTCCAGTTTTTGCTTCATAAGCAGGGTTAGAAGTAGTGCCTGTATTTTGATAGTATTTAAGGGTGCCATCATTCTCACCCACCACCAAATCTAGGTCACCATCGCCGTCAATATCGACTAGGGTTGGTGAGGAAGAATATCCCGCATCAATGCCATTAAAAGGATTGCTATCTCCAGTTTTTGCTTCATAAGCAGGGTTAGAAGTAGTGCCTGTATTTTGATAGTATTTAAGGGTGCCATCATTCTCACCCACCACCAAATCTAGGTCGCCATCGCCGTCAATATCAGCCAAGTTTGGCGTGGAATAACCTCCCACATCAATGCCATTAAAAGGATTATTGCCCGAACCTGTTTTTTCAATATACTCAAGCTTAGCCTTAGCCAACACTACTCTATCAGCGGTAAATACTGGTGCATTACCTGCGACATCTGTTATATTATTTAGCGTAATATCGCTTGTTGGGTTGTCAATATCAAAGTCTGTAGCGGCAATGCTATCTCCGGCTTGAACGCTATATTTAAACACCAGTTTCTTATCACCTGCAGTTGTAGAGGCAGTTTTATCCAAAACAAAGTCTTTGCCTGCAATGACCACTTTAGAGCCTGTGGTGTTATTAAGTTTCAAGGTCTCGCTCATTGTCAGTGTTAGGCTGATAACATCGCCTACCTTAAAAGCAGATTGTCCTGCTGGAATATCGCTTAAAGTCCATGGATTGGTCGTGATTGGGGTTGGGTTAATGATGTCATAAGTTACTGCTGTGCTAGTGCTAATTGCTGAATTGGTGCCATCACTAAGCGTTACTACAGCCGTGTAGGTTTTTCCATCGGCTAATTCAGATGGCATAGCAGAATGTGCGAGTGCCCAAGTGCCGTCAGCTGCAACAGCTGGTAATCCTGAAGTTATTGCTGTGCCTACTGTATTACTACCTTCAAAAAACTCAATTTTGGTAATCGTTAAAGTACCTATTCCAGTTACTTTGCCTGAGAGTGCGGTTGCGTCTTTTTCACTATCATTAATGTAGTTATCATCGGCACCTATCCAAGCGATTGTGGTAGAAAATGCTTTGGTTGCAAATACCCATTGGTTAGTATCTTTAGTAATGGCAGCAGCATCGTTACCCGCTATGTCAGTTACTGTGCCTGCATCCATGGTGATATAGTAACTGCCTTGGGTTAATTTATTATCAGTTAAACCTAATGCTGACACATCAATGGTGAGTTTATCGCCAGCAATGCTGAATTTAGTTGTCTCAGTAATATTAATGGTTGCTATTACTCCATCATCACTACCTTTAATAACAATACTACCTGTACTACCTGCTTGAATGTCTTCATTAAAATCAAGCATCAGGTCTGAGGTTTCACCCAATTCGGCCGAAGCTTGTGTTGTTAGGATTGGGGCAGTGTTGTCCATTACCACATCATTAGATTCAGCTGAAATATTTCCTGCTTGGTCAGCTAAATACCAATTATAAGTACCCTCTATTAAATCATGCGGGTTAAAACTACGAGCATCACCCCCTAATCCCGTTACTTTGTTGACTTTATTGCCAGCTACTAAAGCCTCAAGTTTAGCAACTGTATTAATCGCATCGCCAGACAATGAGTTGTGAACCAAATAACCCACACTAGAATCTGTGCTTGTTACTGTGATATCAGAATCTGTATTTGAAATAAGTGTTGCTGTTGCAGTAAGTGCAACTGGAGCATTCGTATCAATAACCTGAGTATCACTCGCTGCAACCGTATTTCTATTGCCAGCAATATCTACAAATTTATCAGCAGCAACGCTAACTTCTAAATTGCCTTCGGTATCTGTATTAGGCACAACAACTAAGGTATAGGCTTTATCGGCATTAACACCTGTGGTAACCAATACTAAATCAGCACCATTTTTAATAGCGCCATTAGTAATAACAATGTCATCTTTGGTAAACTCTGTTACTGCCTCGTTAAAGGTAAAGGTAAAGATGATTTCTTCACCTGCTTTGGTTGT
Organism: Candidatus Thiodubiliella endoseptemdiera; assembly: GCF_964212635.1. Taxonomy (NCBI): domain Bacteria; kingdom Pseudomonadati; phylum Pseudomonadota; class Gammaproteobacteria; family Pseudothioglobaceae (SeqCode); genus Candidatus Thiodubiliella; species Candidatus Thiodubiliella endoseptemdiera. Next base: position 870,770 of record NZ_OZ156463.1, on the reverse strand, counting down.
AGCGTCTTCATTATCGGTAATGGTCAAGGTTGGTGCAACCGTATCAACTTTAAAATCACCTATTTTCTCTATCGCTGGGTTACCAGCAGTATCTTTTATATTGACTTTATAGCTGTAAGTTTGTCCATGGGTTAATGCTTGTAAATCTGTGGCTGTAACAGTAATGGTTGCACTATTGCTGGTAACAGTACCTGTATAAGTTTTTTGGTTAATAACTAGTGAGACTTCTTGATTGTTTTCTACACCAGTTGTGGCAACTGTTACAGTGCCATTGCTGTTGTCTTCAATAGCGTTTAAAATATCTCCCCAGTTTAGTGTAATGTCTCCAATAGTTGGTACAACACCATCAACATTACGGTCTAATTCAACAGGATAAGTGCCTGTGGTGGCAACTATATTACCTGCTACATCGGTTACCCCTGTCAAGGTAATTGCACTTTCATTGGTAATCTCAAAATCTGCTTTATTGATACTATCATCGACTTTGACAGTGTAAGTAAAGAATAATTGTTTTAACTCATCTACTGATGCCCCTGCTTTGGCGGCACCTTTGCCGGTATCTAGTGTAAATTCCTTATTACCAATGGTCACTTTGCTACTGGTAGCATTGCTTAACGAGAGTGCTTCATTGGTTGTCATGGTTAACTCAATAACATCATCCACTTTAAAGCCTGATTGCCCATCTGTTGGTGAGTTGACTGCCCAGCCTGTTATGATTGGGGCAGCAGTGTCAATTAAAACAGGGGTGGTGTTGCCACCTGTGCTTGTGCCACCACCTGTTGAAGATAAATTTATCTCAATCGTATAGGTCTCACCACTGACTAAAGTCGGTATTTTACTATTGGCTAATGTCCATTCGGTACCATTGGCAGATGCAAAAGTGGGTAGGTTACTGGTCTCTACAACTTTGTCATTGGCTGTTGTTCCACTGGTTGCTTTAAATGTAATAGCACTGATAACAACGCCTGTTGCACCGCTAGAATTTGTTAATGTGCCTTGAATGGCAAGTGTGCTAAATTCACTGGCATTGATACCATTGTCGCTAACAGAATTACCACTTGCATCTACCCATTGTGCTGTGGTGGTGAATGAATAGACCAGAAAGCCCCAACCACTATTGCTGTCAATACCCTCATAATTATTACCTGCAGTATCTTTAAAAGTGCCTGCATCAATTTTGACATAGTAATTCTTATTGGCTATTAAATCACTACCTGGATTAATAGTGATAATTTTTTTGGTGCTATCAAGACTAACTTGGTTAGCTATATCAATCGTAATAAGAGTGTCAGAGTTGGCTTTATCATAAATGACAATACTGCCTGCTGTGTTTATTGTAACTGCCTCTAAAAAGGTCATCGTTAAGTTTGCATTAGGTGCCATATTGCCACTGAGTGTTGCTACCGGGGCTTTGGTGTCAATTGCTTGCTCGTTATTTGCTGCTGTTGTGCTGTAAGCATTGCCCACACTGTCTGTAATTGCAGGATTAGCAGACACTGACACTGTTAAGTTAGAACCTACATCTAGGTCACTGCTAGGTACAACAGTTAAGGTATAGACTTTACCTGCATCAGCAGGTGTTGTGCTGGCAATTAAATCAGTACCTGTCTTAATAGCACCATTGCTGATGTTGATAACACTTTTATCAAAACCTGTTACTGCTTCACTAAAGGTAAAGGTATAGGTGATTGTATCGCCAGTTTTAAGGGTTAAAGTATCAGCCTTGTCATCGCTGATAATCAAAGTTGGGGCTTGAGTATCAAAACTTTGATTATTGCTGGCAGCAACTGATTTTAGTGCTGTGTTAACTTTAGAAGTAGCAGCATCAACGGCTACTGTAAGGCTTATTATGCCTTTGCTGTTTGCAGGAGGGGTTAGTTCTAAAGTATAGACACTTTCACTACCATTAACAGAGGTAAAAGTACCTTTTGTACCGCCTGTAACTGTAATATCATTTATATCAAAATCTGTAACTGCTTCATCAAAAGTAAAGGTGTAGGTGATGTCTTCACCATTTTTTACGATGTTACTTTTATCGTCTGTGATTCTTAAACCAATCCCCAAACCTGGAGTTGACTCACTACCGTCAATATCAGTGGATATAATTCTCTTAAAAACACCTGCTTCTGATAGCCCATCATCGCCTGTTATATCAATCTTAACAAAACCATCTGCAAAATAAACCCTATCGCCATTAGAGGCTGTGAAGGAGACTTCTTCTTGGTAATCGGTATCGCCAATAGTAACCGTTCTTTTGAAGGTGTAGGTAATGCCATCTAGTGTTTGTTCGTAGTTGTTAAAAGTGCCGGTTAAATAAACAACATCGTTACCACCTGTTGAGGTGAGTCCTGTTGCATCGACTTTTGTGCCTTTGGCAACATAAACTGTGTCATTGCCACTATTGCCAGATATCTTAAATACTGAGCCTTTGACACCAGGGGTAATGTGCTCACCGTTGTTATCAGAAATAAATACTTTAGTAGCACCACCTTTGTCAATGGCGGGTTGACTGGTTAAAGGGTCGGTGGGTGTGCTTGAACTGGAGTTAATATCAGTGGATTTAATTTTCTGAAAAACGCCTGCATTTGATAGCCCATCATTGCCTGCTATATCAATCTTAAAAAAACCATTTGCAAAATAAACCCTGTCGCCATTAGAGGCTGTGAAGGAGACTTCTTCTTGGTATTCAGTATCGTTAATAGTAACCGTTCTTTTGAAGGTGTAGGTATTGCCATCTAGTGTTTGTTCGTAGTTGTTAAAAGTGCCGGTTAAATAAATTGAATCATTGCCACCTGTTGAAGTAAGCCCTGTTGCATCGACTTTGGTGCCTTGTCCTACATAGACGGCATCGTCTCCACTATTGCCAGATACTTTTAATGCTTGTCCGTGAGATTCAAGTCCGGTGATATCGGAATACCAGTTGACGAAGAAGCCGTTGGTGTTGCTGATGAAGTATTTTGTTTGTCCTGGCATGGGGTTGTCCTTTGGGTGTTGTTAATATTTAATATTTTATATGATACTTTAAAAAAAATGGGGGGGGAGGTAATGTGGGTAGTGTTCATTTCCATTATTCCTAGTGCCTCTATTCACCTTAAAACTTCTATTATCTGTGTTGGCTTTGTCTCTGCTATTGGTGTTTTGCCAATATAGGGTAGTAGGTGTTTGTTCGCACGCTTTAGTATTTCCTTTCTGTAATTATCGCTGTGGTCATCTTTGTGTAGTGCCATCCACTCATTAAAAAAGTGATTAAAGTTTTTCCCTTGCTCGTTGTTTTGCTTCTGTAAGAGACCTTTGCATAAATATGAATAATCATCAAAACGCCATCTTTCATCAAATTACAAACTTTTTAAAAACACCCTTAGCCCTGCTAGGAGTGGATTTAAAAAATTTCCAATTTAATAAAATCTGTCATTTTGCTAATCATCCCTATTTATGCAAAGGTCTCTGTAATATTTTCTGTTCTTTTTTGTGGGTAGTTGGGTTGATGCTATCTAATAATAATGCCTTGTAAAAATCTCGCTCTTTTCGGGCTTGTTGTAGTCTTATGATTGGATATTGCCTCAGCGATATGATTTGTGATTTTTTTGCAAAACGGTACCTATATCGCCAGTGGGCGTTATTTCAATAATCAAGCCGTTACTATCAGCAAATTGATAAATTTTATCTTTTGGCTTTAGGTTTTGTATTTGGGCGTCATTTAACATTATTGAAAAAGCGTATAGAAAAATAGTAATAAAACCTTTTCAGATTTTCTATACGCTTTATGTGTATATAATGTGGTTTCTTATGATATTGCCTGATACTCTGAAAGTCTTATAGTGTGTGCTTTTAAGAGCTGTTTTGAGACTGTGTAATCTCTAATAATGGTGGAGGGATAGGGATTTTAATCATAGTCTTTTAATTCTTTTAGTATAAGGGTTTACAAAATTTAATATCAATTCTATACCCACTCTCATACCCACAATACAAAAAGTGTCTTACTTTTTTTTAACTAAAAAGTGAGGTGGCGAAAATGAGTAATGTAATAAGTTTAACACAATCTAATCAATGGAGACCTTTGCATAAATATGAATAATCATCAAAACGCCATCTTTCATCAAATTACAAACTTTTTAAAAACACCCTTAGCCCTGCTAGGAGTGGATTTAAAAAATTTCCAATTTAATAAAATCTGTCATTTTGCTAATCATCCCTATTTATGCAAAGGTCTCCAATGGTTTTTTTAATATCTTTGTTGTAGTAGTTTGTAGATTTTTTTATCTTCTCGTTTTCCAACTGCTACTACTAAGATTGCCACACGCTCATCTATGACTTGATAGGCTAGTCGGTAGCCTGACGATTGAAGTTTGATTTTATAAACATCTTCATAGCCCTTGAGTTTATCTTTTGGTGCTTTTGGATTGGCAAGTCTTTTTTCCAGTTTCTTTTTAAGTGGTTCTTTGATACTGGTATTTAGTTTTTTCCATTCACTAAGTGCTTTAGGTAGAAACTCTAATTTATAACTCATCAAGCGATACAGTTATTGGTTCAACATTCTGCGATAGTCTTTTATCAATTTCTTTAGACAGAAGGTAATCATCAGCAATATTAAGCAGTTTTTCATAGATGTTTGGCGATACTAAGTAACTACTAACAGTATTGTGATTTAGAATAGCCACTGTGTCGCCCTCTGACTGCTTAAGAATGCTATTTAAAGAAGTCTTTAACTCAGTTGTACTTGCTGTGTAATTTGATAGTATTTGGTTCATTGTCTGTATATTAGTATTTAAATTAGTATTTATTTTAATACTTTTTTAGATAATAAGCAAGATTTAATTATTGTTTGCTGATGCGGTTGTGGTTATTAGTGCGATAAATAGTGGTTTTAGCATATTATCACTGATACCATTTTTTGTAGATTGGTAGAATTGTTATTTTTGGAAACATAAAAAGTGATAATAAAAACATAACCATACCAATGACAATATGTAAAAACAGTAGCACCACTATTGAAACAGAGAGAAACGCTATCCAAAAAACAACTTTAATCAAATAACCGAAATAATATTTTTTTACATATCTACAGTGTGGACAGCATAAAGCCGTTCTAGCAACTTCTTTTTGACATGAATTACAAACACCCATTCTCATTGCGTTCTTTTACCTTTAAAAATATTTAAAAATATTTGGCAAACATTTTAGCATTAACTTGATAAGTCAAAAATTGTATTGTATTTTCTTTGTATTCTGTTGTTAGTATTCATGATGGGTAGTTTTTTAATGCTTGTAGGCTCTGCTCCCACACCCCCCCCTTGAATTTTGACAATAAAAATTCAGCACTTGGGCATGATATAAAAACATAACGATAAAACGCTTATACCTCCCCCACCTGTGATGTTGTAATTCTTCAAACTGTAATTACAACAAAAGGAGTTAAGACAATGAATAAAATGGTTGTTGTGTCTATTGTTATAATAGGTATAGTATCTTAGGCTTCCATATTTACGATTTAAGCCGACTTGTTCCATAATCCTTTGCTTGGGTGTCTCGGTAGCCTTTGCCTCTAATCTTGGCAAAGTATGAAATACGCTTTATTACTTCTGTTCTTTGCTGTGCGTGATTGTTTTTATCAATGTAGTAAAACGGTTTTGAGATTGTAGGCATACCCCCAAAAGGTAACCATTTTTCTTTTAAGACTGGCAGTAGTTTTTTCGGGTGTTGTATCTTGTTACCATCTAAGAATAAGGCTAAGTGGTAATGCTGTGTTTTTGCTCTTTCCATTTCACGCACCCACACAAAACCCATTTTGTGAATATCGTAATTTCTGCTTAGATAGTTTCTTATGTTGTTCATAAAGTTTGATATTCTTTTGTTATCGGGTGTGTAGATATTCAGATGTAAATCAAAACGCAATACTAGAGACCTTTGCATAAATATGAATAATCATCAAAACGCCATCTTTCATCAAATTACAAACTTTTTAAAAACACCCTTAGCCCTGCTAGGAGTGGATTTAAAAAATTTCCAATTTAATAAAATCTGTCATTTTGCTAATCATCCCTATTTATGCAAAGGTCTCTATTAGTATTCTTTTATGGATTTTTATTGAAGCGTCTAACTGTTCAATGGTCTTGATTAAAATCTCTTTGTAAACTCCGTATTCTTCATTAGAAAGGATTTTTACCCACTCGCCATGATAGGGAAAGTATTCGCCAAAATACTGTGTTTTTCTATTGTTTATCTTGGGCATTGTTAGTGCTATATAGATAATAGAAAATACCGCAAGTTATAAGGCGTTTTTTAACTCGCCTTTTATTGTTGCTAGTAAGGGTGTGGGCGTTTTTGTGTATGAAAACCGCTGTATGAAAACCGCTTTTAATATTTTCTAAAAAAAGCACCCAAAATAAGATGCTTTTATTGTTATCTTTAATCTAAAAAACTGTTTCCCTGTGCCAGAGTTTTTCGTCCATTCTCGTGAAACTTCTAACCCCAATTTACCGCATAGGCTATTAGATACAATACTGCGAAAACTAGTATCCTTGTTCCGATTGAAACTGTCAAAGGCTGTGGCTGTTTTATGTTCTTTTTTCATTGCTACACCCTCGCATTTACTTGGTTTTCAATGAATTGGCTTATATCACTTTCAAGCCAACCCACAGAACGCAAACCCAATTTAATTGGTTTAGGTAGTCTGCCACTATCCATCATTCTATATACTGTTGCCCGTGATACTGATAACTGCTCCATTACTGCTGGCAGTCTTAAGATTTTTTCTTTTTGTTTATCCATTTTTATTTACTCCTGTGTTTAGTTAATATTAAAAACTACTTATCGGTATTGCTTGATAAGTTATGAGTAATTATCCTTGCCATATGCATATGGGTATTTACAAGCGAAGTACGATTTACCCAAAGGCACTAAAAACCCTTTAGTGATAGGCTTTTTCGTGGGTAAAAAGTTGGGTAAGGAAAATAGTGGGTAAGTTGCCTGATTTACCCAAAGAAATGAAAGCAGTTATTTGCTAGATTGATTTTGCTTTGTATATTTTGTTGGTCTTGCTCTTTCCACCAATCAGAGTTTATGATTTTTGCAATATCTTTTCTTAGTTGCTCTTCACCAACAGGGATACCATTAAAGCAATGTTGTTTAGCAAGTCCACGTATAGTGAAAGGCTCTGCTTTATGGCTATGGCTAGATAGTTTATCTAGCAGAATACTTTTAATATTTCTTATCCTTTCTTCTTTCTTTTGAGTGGCTTTATTGTTGATTGTATTGATGCTGCTTTGTTCGTCTGTAACTTCTTTGATAAAGCATGCTGTTCCGACCGCCCATTTTATAAATTGGTTGGTATTTTTGTAAGTTTCATTAGCAAAGTAACTTTTGAGCAATGTATATTCATTTGTCTTGATAAAAACGTTTCTAATCTTGAAATCAGGGGGAATAATGCCTTTCCCAAGTTGAAATTTATCATCACAAAGCCACTCATTAAAATCTAGTTTGTCTAAGATATAAACAAAAGGTTTGACTGGTAAATCTAATAGCATAAAAAGGGCTAAGTTAAATGTTATGTTATCGTGTTGTTTGATTATGCCGTTAATTGTTGTATCGTAAGTAATGCCATTTACTTTAATATCTACTCCGTCTATCCCTTTAAATAATTCCAAGTTCTCAATTTTGAGTCTCCATTCATCTACACTTTTCTTAACAGCCCAATCGTATTCTTTATAAACCTCAATTCCATTTTTTACTTTAATATGTTCATAGGTTTTTTCTTTAAAGTTATTTTGTAGTTGTTTTAATTCCCTTTTTAAACTTGTAATTATTTCTCCGCCTTTGTTTTTATCAACTAGTTCATACCTCATCTAACCTACCCCCTCAATCCATCTAAATAATCCGCCCACTTCTGCATCATTTCTGTGCGTTGTTCTAGGTAGGTGGCTTTGTTATATGTGGCTCTGATTTTGTCGTTTCCTTTATGTGATAGTTGCCTTTCTATGAAGTCGCCACCAAAACCAATTTCATTCATTCTTGTTGATGCTGTATGTCTTAGTCCGTGCGTGGTTAATTCGTCATTAGAATAGCCTAAACTTCTTAATGAGACCTTTGCATAAATATGAATAATCATCAAAACGCCATCTTTCATCAAATTACAAACTTTTTAAAAACACCCTTAGCCCTGCTAGGAGTGGATTTAAAAAATTTCCAATTTAATAAAATCTGTCATTTTGCTAATCATCCCTATTTATGCAAAGGTCTCTTAATGCCTTTCTTAGGCTTTCGGGTCTGATGTGTTTACTTTTAGATTTGTTGCTTGGGAAAACATACTCGGTTTTTGGCTCGATACTCTCTAGTATTTTTAACAACTTAATTACTTGGTTGGGCAATGGTGCAAGGTGGGCGTTGTCTTTTTTCATTCTGTCGGCTTTGATGCGTAACATCTTGCTTTCAAAGTCCACTTCTTGCCATCTTAAGCCTGTTAGTTCTGATGGTCTAAGAAATAGGTAGGGTGCGATTTTTAAGGCTGTTGTAACCTCTATTGTGCCTTGTAGGGTATCTAGCCTTTTTAATAGTTCGCCAATCTCTTTAGGCGTTTCAATGTGGGCGTATTGTTTTGATTTCTTATGAAGATTTTTAAATAAATTCTTCTTTAGGTAGTTCATTGGGTTGGGTATAACATGGGCATCTTCAAAAACTTGGTTTGTATAACTTCTAATCTTTTGAAGTGTATTGGTAAGCCCTTTGTTCTTGATTGATAAAAACATTTCATTAAGCGTGTCTCTGTCAATGCTGTGAATTGGCATATTTCCAATGACTGGCAAAATATGGTTATTCATTCTGCCCAATACTTCTTTTCTGTATTTAGGTGTTCCGTCAAAATACTTGAACCAATCATTAAAGGCTTCATTAAAGGTAATGCCTTTCTGTGCTTCTTTCTCTCGTTTTTTCTTTTGTTCTTCCCTGTGGTGTCTTTGGGTCTATGCCTTGTGTTACTAAGTCCCTAAGACGATACAATTCCTGCCTTGCCTTTTGAAGTGATACACCGTTATTTTTATCTTTTGAGTATTCGCCTATGGTGTAGTTGACTTGCTTGGGATTGCCTTGTGAGTTTTTGCTGTATCGGTATCGGTATCTAAATACTTTTTACCTGTGGGTAATATTTCTAAGTATAAGCCGTTGCTATCCGCTACTTTAAATGCTTTGGTTTTTGGTTCACACTCTTTACCATTTATTTTGGTATCGGTTAGCATATTTGTGAGTATGAAAATATTTATGAAACTCTACGCCCACAATTATACCCACACTTTTGTGGGCATATATGAGATTTTAAGAAACTTGACGATATTTAGGGACTACTATATATAATGCTTTAGCGTAAGGCATTTAGAGGTGTTTTGAGTAGTAAAAATATCTTAATATGGTGGAGGGATAGGGATTTGAACCCTAGAAGGAGATTAATCCTTGCTGGTTTTCAAGACCAGTGCATTCAGCCGCTCTGCCATCCCTCCGAAGGTGCATATGATACCGAGAGTTTTATTAATAGTAAATAGCATTTGTTAAATTTAACTTTTAAAGCGGGGTATTTTTAAGTATAATGCTTCATTTTTAGATTTTATAGATAGGTGAATCATGGCAAAAGTATGTCAAGTAACGGGCAAACGCCCAATGAGTGGCAACAATGTTTCTCATGCGAACAACAGAACGCGTCGTCGTTTTTATCCAAACTTGCATACGCATCGTTTTTGGGTAGAGGCTGAGAATCGTTTTGTTAAGTTAAAATTAACAGCAAAAGGTTTGCGTACAGTTGACAAAAAAGGGATTGATGTTGTATTAAAAGAAATTCGCGCTCGTGGCGAGAAGGTTTAAGGAGTAGATATGAGAGAGAAAATTAGATTAGTATCATCAGCAAAGACGGGTCATTTTTACACCACCACCAAAAACAAACGACTACACCCAGAAAAAGTGGAAGTTAAAAAGTTTGATCCAGTTGTGCGTCAGCATGTGATGTATAAGGAAGCTAAGATTAAGTAATGGATACGGCGAGTTTATATCAAAAGATTATTTCTATTATTCAAGAGAAATTTATTAATCCAGCAAACAGGTATGGATTAAAGATTGCTGAGTTAAGAGAGTTAGACCCATCAATTGACGATTTAATATTGCACTTAAATGGATTAAATGGAATATTAACGCTTTTTGCAAAGGATGAACATTCTGAAATGAATATGTCTATTGATGCATCTCAATGCGTTGTTATTATGGGAAGAATAGCACAAGCGATTAGGCAAGAAAATCAAGTGGAAATAGATAAGTTAATGATAGAATTAGAAAAACATGCACACTTTTAAAAAAAAGTATATAATATCATAAAGAAGTTAAAAAAGGAGAGCAACAATGAGCAACAATGAAAAACAAAAATTGATTAAAAAAGCACATATGCATTTAGATGCAATTGAAATAAACCTCAACTTTATTTTTGAAATGATTAAAAAAAATAGAGAGAAGGTTGCATAGTTTTTTTATTTTTTAATAAAAAAGCCACTTTTTACAGTGGCTTTTTTATCGTCTAATGGTTTTTAAATCATTCTTCCAAAATGGTATCCAACGCAATATGTCCGACGGCATTTTGATATTGGGCTATTTGGTCAAAGTTAAGGTATTGATAAACATCCTTGGACATTGGCTGAATGGCTTGCATTTCTGCTTGGTATTCTGCCACGGTTGGGATGTGTCCGAGTTTGGCAGTGATGGCAGCGACCTCGGCTGAAGATAAATACACATCGGCATTATCACCTAGGCGATTTGGGAAATTACGCGTTGAAGTGGATATAACTGTCGTGTTACTGGCAACGCGTGCCTGATTACCCATACATAATGAGCAACCGGGTGTTTCTGTGTGTTGGGTGATTGATTCAAAAGTTTGATAGATGCCTTCTTTTTTGAGTTGCACTTCGTCCATGCGGGTGGGCGGAGCAATCCATAATTCGGTTGGTAGTTCTGATTGGTCTTTTAATAATTGTGCTGAGGCTCTAAAATGTCCAATATTGGTCATACATGAGCCGATAAAAACTTCGTCGATTTTGGTGTTGGCGACTTCTGAGAGTAGTTTTACATCATCAGGGTCATTGGGGCATGCCAAAATGGGTTCTTTGATTTCGTCCAGATTAATCTCAATAATTGCTGCGTATTCGGCATTGTCATCTGCCGCTAGCAATTCGGGTGCGTCTAGCCATTTTTGCATGGCTTGAATGCGGCGAGCGATGGTTTTTTTGTCTTCATAGCCCATTTCTATCATTGAGGATAACAAGGCGACATTAGAGTGTAAATATTCTGCTACAGGGGCTTTGTTGAGTTTGATGGTGCAACCATTTGCCGAGCGTTCAGCTGAGGCGTCGGTGAGTTCAAAGGCTTGTTCAATTTTCAAATCGCCCAATCCTTCAATTTCTAAAATACGACCTGAAAAAATGTTCTTTTTATTGGATTTTTCAACCGTTAATAAACCTTGTTGAATGGCAACATAGGGGATGGCATTGACCAAATCTCTGAGCGTGATACCTGCTTGCATAGTGCCACTAAAACGCACCAAAACGGATTCTGGCATATCCAAAGGTAACACCCCGATTGAAGCACCAAATGCCACTAAGCCAGACCCTGCTGGAAAACTAATACCGATTGGGAAACGCGTATGCGAATCACCGCCTGTGCCAACCGTATCAGGTAGCAACATACGATTGAGCCACGAGTGAATAATACCATCACCCGGTTTGAGTGCCACGCCGCCACGAGATTGCATAAAGTCGGGTAGGCTGTGTTGTAATTCTAAATCAACCGGTTTTGGGTAGGCGGCGGTGTGGCAAAAACTTTGCATCACCAAGTCGGCAGAAAAACCCAAACATGCCAATTCTTTTAGTTCGTCACGGGTCATTGCCCCCGTGGTATCTTGCGAGCCGACTGTGGTCATTCGTGGTTCACAATAAGTACCAGGGCGAATGCCTTCAACGCCACAGGCTTTGCCGACGATTTTTTGTGCCAAAGTGTAACCGGCTTGACTTGGACTGCTGTCTGTTGGGCGTAAAAAAACATCACTCACGCTTAAGCCTAAATCAAAGCGGGTTTTGTCGGTTAGCCCTCGTCCAATAATGAGCGGAATGCGTCCACCTGCCTGCACTTCATCGCTGATGGTGGTGGGTGTGAGCGTGAATTGGCTGATGGTTTCACCATTTTTGGTGATTTTGCCAGCGAATGGATAAATAATAATTTCATCTCCCATTTGCATTTTTGATACATCGCATTCAATCGGCAATGCACCAGAATCTTGTGCCGTGTTGAAGAAAATTGGTGCAATATTACCGCCTAAAATCACGCCACCACTGCGTTTATTTGGCACAAAATCAATGTCGTTGCCCATATGCCATAATACGGAATTAATGGCAGATTTGCGTGAAGAACCCGTGCCGACTACATCGCCAACAAAAACCAGTGGCAGTCCTTTTTCTTTGAGTTTTTCAATGGTTGTGAGTGGGTTGTCCATTTTCTTTGCCAGCATTGATTGTGCGTGCAGTGGAATGTCGGGACGCGACCAAGCTTCAGTGGCAGGTGATAAATCATCGGTATTGATTTCACCATCTACACGAAATACAGTGAGTTTAATCTCTTCTGCTAATGGGGTTTTGTGGTGGAAAAACCATTCGGCATTTGCCCAACTGTCTAGCACTTTTTGTGCATATGGATTGTGCTTGGCTTTGGCGAAAATTGTTTGGTAGGCTTCGTAAATTAAGATGGTATGTGTGCCGAGGAAATGTGCCGCTTTTTCAGCAACGGCTGCCACATCAAGCAAATCAATCAACGCTTCAATATTATAACCACCGAGCATGGTTGCCAATAAAAAAGCAGCTTGTTTTTGACTAACAGCAGTGCAGTTTTGTTCTCCTTTGGCAACGCTGGTTAAAAAACTGGCTTTAACATAGGCTGCTTCATCGACACCGGGCGGCACACGATGGGTTAATAAATCTAAGTAAAAATCATCATCATCTCCGTTAATTAAGTGCTCAACAACAGATTTTGTCTGTTCTGCATTTAATACTAAAGGGGGTAAATTGTTTTTGGCACGCTCATTAATATGCGTTAGGTAGGTTGTTTTCATCTGTTTAATTAGTGAATCGTATAAAGCGTATAATTTTAGCATTTATTTGATTTGACTAATTACATTATGGAACTTAATGCCTTAACTGCTATTTCCCCAATTGACGGACGCTATTTTGACAAAACCAAGGCTTTAGCCCCGATTTTCAGTGAATTTGGACTGATTAAATATCGTGTGCTGATTGAGGTTAAATGGTTGCAAGCGATGTCAGAGATTGATGGGATTGGTGAAGTGCCTGCATTTAGTAAAGAAGCGTCTGATTTTTTGGCGAGTATTGCCACAAATTTTTCAGAGGCAGATGCACAGGCGGTAAAGGACATTGAACGCACTACTAATCACGATGTTAAGGCGGTTGAATATTTCTTAAAAGAAAAAATCAAGGACAATGCTGAGTTGAATGCCGTGAGTGAGTTTTTCCATTTTGCTTGCACTTCGGAAGATATTAATAATTTGTCACATGCACTGATGTTGATTGATGGGCGTGAAGTGATGCTGGAGCAGATGCGCAATATTTTGTCTTTAATGACCAATTTGGCAAAAGACAACGCTACCATTCCTATGCTCTCTCGCACCCACGGTCAAACTGCATCACCCACCACAGTGGGCAAAGAAATGGCAAACTTTGCCTATCGTCTCAAACGCCAAATTGCACAGTTAGAAAGCGTTAAAGTGATGGGTAAATTCAATGGTGCAGTCGGTAATTTTAACGCACACATTTCAGCTTACCCAGAGTTAGATTGGCAGCGTATTTCACAGACATTTATCGAGGATTTGGGCGTGAATTATGCCGTTTATACACCACAGATTGAAACCCACGATTATATGGCAGAATATTTTCATTCTATTAATCGTTTTAACACCATTTTGATTGATTTTTGTCGTGATATTTGGGGCTATATTTCGTTGGGCTATTTCAAGCAAAAAACCATTGCGGGTGAAGTCGGATCCTCCACCATGCCACACAAAGTCAATCCGATTGATTTTGAAAATGGTGAGGGTAATTTGGGCATTGCCAATGCATTAAACACGCATTTAGCAGACAAACTGGCTATTTCTCGTTGGCAACGAGATTTGACCGATTCAACTGTGTTGAGAAATTTAGGCGTGAGTTGCGCCCATTGTTTAGTGGCATATGCGTCGATTGCCAAAGGCATCGGTAAATTGGAAACCAACGAAGCAAAACTATTAGAAGATTTAAACCGTTCGTGGGAAGTGTTGGCAGAACCCATTCAGACAGTGATGCGTCGTTACGGCATTGACGAACCTTATGAAAAACTCAAAGCACTAACACGGGGTCAAACGATTAATGCACAAGTATTAGCGGAATTTGTCAAAGATTTGGATATGCCAGAAGCGGCAAAAAAAGCCTTATCTGAGTTAACCCCGATGAATTACACGGGCGACGCAGAGAAACTAGCAAACGATATTGAAAAACTGATATAATATTGCGTCTTGCATTGTTTTGGTGCAAGTTTATTTATAAAAAAGGAGCAAAAAACCATGGTTAAAATTAGACTAGCCCGAGGTGGAGCCAAGAAAAAACCTTTTTATTCAATTGTAGCAACAGACTCTCGCAAGCGTAGGGACAGTGCATACATTGAGCGTATTGGATATTTTAATCCAGTGGCTCGCGGACAAGAAGTTAGGCTTACTATCGAAGAAGAGAGATTAGAGTATTGGACATCGAAAGGTGCACAAATTACTGATCGTGTTAAGCAACTTATTAAAGAATTTAGAGACCCTTCAATCCGTGAAAAGCGTATTGCAGTGCAACAAGTGCGTGCAGAAGCTGTTGCAGCTAGATTAGCAACAGAGGCAAAAGCGAAAGCAGATGAAGTGGCAGCGGCAGAAGCAGAAGAAGCGGCAGCAAAAGAAGCCGAAATAAAAGCCAAAGCCGCCGCCGAAGCTGAGGCAGCATCAGTTGAAGAAACACCTGCTGAAGAAGTGTCAGAAGAGGAAAAGCCAGCTGAGTAATTCAGTGAGCAATCCAAACACAAAAAGGCTGTTGGTCGGTACGATTAACGGCCTTTTTGGCGTTCAGGGCTGGGTGAAAATATTTTCACATACAGAGCCAAGAAAAAATATCCTTACTTACAAGCCTTGGCATATTGAAATTGGCGGGCAATGGCAGACTTTGGAATTTATTAATGGTCGAGAGCAGGGTAAAACTATTGTTGCGAAAATTAAAGATATTGACAACAGAGAGCAAGCCAGAGCAATGATTGGCATTGATGTCTATATTGAGAAATCTCAACTACCCAAACTCAAAAAAGGTGAGCACTATTGGAAAGATTTAATTGGTTTGGAAGTGGTTAATCAATCAAATTTTGTACTTGGAAAAGTGCAAAATTTGATGGATACGGGTGCTAATCATGTGCTCATTGTACAAGGGGAAAAAGAGCATTGGGTACCGTATATTGAACCATTTTTGTGTGAAGTCAATATCGAAAAACAACAAATTTTGGTTGATTGGGACGAGGATTTTTAATTATCCTATTCATTCAAATATCTTGGTATAATAAGTTTTTTTTAAAACTAAGGAAGAGAAATGGAAAAGAAAAAGGCAGAGTCTAAAACAAAAGCAGTAAGTTCAACATCTGAAGTGGCTCAGCCACAAACAATAAACTTAATTGATGAAACCTATGTTGACGGTACAGCGAGTATTAGTATTCGTCAAAATGTTGCAAAGATTGATTTTTATCAATCTTCACCAGTCATAGACGAAGATGGCATTGATGAGCAAAAAGAATTTCGCAAGATTTCCCACCGTTTAGTTTTACCAGTAGCTGGTTTGGCTGAAATGCACGAAATTTTAGATAAAATCATAAAACAAAATCAAAAGAACGTTAAATAAACAGCTGTAGAAAAAAGCTTAGATAAATTAAGTTTGAAAATTAACTGCACCTGATTTTAAAGAGTAATTAGCACCTATAACTTCTAGTTTATTATTTTCGATAGCCTCTTTAATAATTGGTGATTGATTTTGTAATTGCTTGACGGAGTTAACAATGTTAACTTCAACAGCCTGATGCATTAATTCATGGTCTGATAAACCTGAGTCAATTAAGGGTAGAATTGATGGCTTTATCCTATCAGTAATAGAATGAAGACTACCTGATAGGTGTGTTTTATTGATGCACTCATCAATGGTAGCACTAATAGCGCCACAGTTAGAATGTCCTAACACGACAATCAAAGAAGCCTTAAATTTCGAGATTGCAAACTCAACACTGCCCATTTGTGAGGGGGCCACTATATTTCCTGCAATACGAATAATAAACAAATCACCAAAACTCTGATCAAAGATAGTCTCAATTGGCACTCGCGAATCAGAACAACCTAATACAATCGCAAAAGGTTCTTGGTCTTGTATGTCTTTTGTATGTCTATGTGGATGAAATTTATGATGTAATATAGTACCATCAACAAAGCGTTGATTGCCATCAACCAGTCTTTTTTTTGCTTGTGCTGAATTTAAATTTTTTGTCTTGTTAGGAATATTATTCTCTTAAATTAAGGGTTAGGACAGTATTTTAAAAGATGAGGCTCATCATTGACATCATAACAATGATAAATAACACTGTCATAAAGCCACCCGCCCTGATGAAATCTGCCACCTTATAGCCACCAGGTCCCATAATTAAAGCATTCACTTGATGGGTGGGAATTAAAAATGAGTTTGAAGTGGCAATGGCGACTGCCAGTGCATAAACTGCAGGGTCTTCCCCTACTTGAATGGCAATATTAACAGCAATAGGTACTAAGAGAATGGTTGCACCTACATTAGACATGACTAGGGTAAAGAAAGTTGCCAATACCACAATTGAGGTTAGTATTACCCAAGGTGCCATATCACCAACTACTTTAACTGTCTCTTGTGCAATCCATAAGGCGGTGCCAGTTTTTGACACTGCCATGCCTAACGGAATAAGACTGGCTAATAGGAATACTGTTTTCCAAGAAACCGCACGATAGGCCTCTTCTATTTTAATAACACCAGATAAAATCATACCCAAGGCGCCAGTCATAAGCGCGATGGAGAGTTTAATATCGGTAAATAATACTAAGAAAAGCGCAATGGCAAAGAAAATACTTGCCCATTTGATTTTCTCAGGTCGGTACTCTTCTTGTCTTGGATACTCAGAAGTAATGACAATAAAATCAGTATTAGATTGCAGTCTATCAAGGTCAACCCAGCGTGTATGGACAATTAATGTATCGCCTGATTGAAATGGCATATTACGAATACCTTCACCTTCTTGCATGGTTTTACCACCACGATGTAGGGCTACCATGGCAATGCCATAGGTCTTGCGTAACCATACATCTCTAGCGCTTTGGTTAATAAGTGAAGAATTAGGTGGGATAACAATTTCTGCTGTGCCACATTCTTGTGTAGACAGTAAGTTAGAGAATTTTTCAATGGTGTCTGACAGCTCAAGATGAAAGCCTTGAACAAAAGCATCCAAATGTTCTTTTGTTGTCAATACGCCTAAGGTCATTTGTGGTTGAATAGTGGTGCTTCGTTCAACTGAGTGGTGTCCAATAAATGTTTCTCCTTCAATGGTCTGAATGGCGATAATTCTAATTTTAGCAGCCGTTTCAATATCATCAAGCGTCATGCCAATTAAGTTGGAA
This sequence comes from Candidatus Thiodubiliella endoseptemdiera, assembly GCF_964212635.1. Classification (NCBI taxonomy): domain Bacteria; kingdom Pseudomonadati; phylum Pseudomonadota; class Gammaproteobacteria; family Pseudothioglobaceae (SeqCode); genus Candidatus Thiodubiliella; species Candidatus Thiodubiliella endoseptemdiera. Next base: position 853,012 of record NZ_OZ156463.1, on the reverse strand, counting down.
TCTTTAGGGACGCTGACCTCAAATAAATCATAATCTATGTTGTAAACTTGGTGAAAGTGTTCGATGGCTGATATAGATTCTGACTGCTCTTTTTTGGTTGCAGGTAAGACAAACTTGCCAGCAATGGCGAAATATACAATACCTGTTATGACCAGTGCAATACCTATTGGTGTTACGGAGAATAACCCCCAAGTATCCATCTGCTGTCCAACTTCTAATCCTTGGTTGGTGGTTAAAATTAAATCATTTAGCAAAATTAAAGGGCTAGAACCTACCATGGTTATTGTGCCACCTAAAATTGCTGTAAATCCCATTGGCATCAATAGTCGTGACATTGGGATACCTGAGCGTGATGAAATACGACTCACAACAGGAATAAATAGTGCAGCTGCACCCACATTTTGCATGAAAGATGAAATAAATCCAACGGTAGAAGAGATAATTGGAATTACTCTTGGCTCAGAGGTGCCACCTACTTTAAGAATAAAAGTAGCAACTCTGCCCATCAGCCCAGTTTTATCCAAGCCTGCCCCAATAATCATTACCGCAATAATTGACATAACCGCATTAGAGGAGAATCCATCAAACAATCTTTGGTTGTCAACTAGTCCCTCTTCTAGCCCCATTAAATTATGAATCCATGGCAAAGAGCTTAGCCCTAAGATGATCATAATGGTAATGGCAGCCTCATCAACCTCTACCACCTCAAAAGCAAATAAGTAAATTGTTAATACAAGAATACCCAACATCCAAGAAATAGAGGTGGTTGGTGCAATTGTTGAAAGCCACACGGCAAAAATAGCAAAAATAATGGCTGAAATATTTTTTTTACTGAACATGGTTTTGATTTTATTAAGCGTAAAAAACAGTAGGCAAAATTATACCATAATCACAACATTACTAATCACCGCTAACAAGTTTTACTGGTTAAAAAATATCTATTTTTGAATTTTAATGACCTTAAGAGACCTTTGCATAAATATGAATAATCATCAAAACGCCATCTTTCATCAAATTACAAACTTTTTAAAAACACCCTTAGCCCTGCTAGGAGTGGATTTAAAAAATTTCCAATTTAATAAAATCTGTCATTTTGCTAATCATCCCTATTTATGCAAAGGTCTCCTTAAAGCACATTAACCACTTCCTTGCTAATTTTGACAAAGCGTTGAATATAATTAATTTCTTTATCTTGTTTGCGCAAAATTGCAAATAATTTTTGATTAAGCCCCTGCGCACCTATTTGAATTTTTTTAATAGGCATTTTTTTAATAAATTCATTTGCTAACCATTCTGGCAATATGCAAACGCCACGCTTGAGCGCTGTCATTTGTAGCATGAGTTCAATAGATTCAATTTTTTTAATATGTTGGGGCTTGATGTGCGCTGGATTTAAAAATTGCGTCAAAATATCAAGCCGTTCTAATGGCACAGGAAAAGTCAGTAAAGTTTCATGAGTTAAATCTTTTGGTGTAATTATTGTCTTATGCGCTAGTGGATGTTCATTAGCAACTAAGAGTACTAAATTATATTGGGCGAGTGTTTCAATATGAATATCTGCTTTTCTCTCACTATCAGGTGTAATTAAAATATCAATATGATAATTGAGTAAACCTTCGTACCCAGAAAATTGAAATTTGTTGATAATTTCTACTTCAACATTAGGCATTTTTTGCAAAAACACACCAATGACCTTTGTTAGCCACTCATAGCAAGGGTAGCATTCAACGCCTATGCGTAAAATACCTTGGCGACCTTGTGCATAGGCTTTTAGAGTTTTCTCAGTTTGTTCTAAGATGGGTAGCAATTGTTGTGCAGTTTGTAATAGTAATTCACCTGCTTTTGTGAGACGTAAATTTCTACCTTCTCGCTCCCAAAGCGCAATACCTAATTTCTCCTCCAAGTAGCGAATTTGGTGGGATAAGGCAGATTGACTTAAATACAACACATTTGCAGCGCGTGTTAAAGTGCTGTTTTCATGTAATGCTTGTATGATTTTCAAATGTTTCAGCGTTATCATATATGAATATAATTCATTATTAAGTTAAAAATAATCATTTTACTTCATATTATAGCCCTTATAAAATAATCAACTTTCAACATTAAGGAACTATTATGGTCATAACACACAATCTGGGTTTTCCACGCATTGGTAAACATCGAGAGTTAAAGTTTGCATTAGAAAAATATTGGTCAAACACTATTTCTCAAGATGCGTTATTACAAACTGCTGATATATTACGTAAGCAACACTGGCAGAATCAAAATAAATTAGATTGGGTGCCAGTGGGTGATTTTTCTTTTTATGACCAAGTTTTGGACATGAGTTTTTTATTAGACAATGTGCCGAAACGCGCCAAAATTTTATCAGACAATGAGTTAGATAATTATTTTCGAGTAGCACGTGGGCGGGCTTCTGTTAATGAATCTGACTGCACTTGCATTCAAGCGGGCGAGATGACAAAATGGTTTGATACTAATTATCACTACATTGTGCCAGAGTTTAGTCAAGAGACAAATTTTGCACTTCAAGCACAACACCTGATTGCACAAATTAGGCAAGCGCAAGAACAAGGTGTGAAGGTTAAGCCTGTTGTTATTGGTCCAATCACTTATTTATGGTTAGGCAAGTCTAAAGACAAAACCAACAAACTGGATTTATTAGATTCATTGGTTAAAGTGTATGTGCAACTATTTGATGAATTGGCAAAGTTAGATATAGAGTGGGTACAAGTTGATGAGCCTGTTTTAGTCACAGAATTGGAAGTAGATTGGCAAGTAGCTTTTAGGAAAACTTACGACATATTAGCCAATAGCTCAATTAAATTGTTGCTGGCTAGTTATTTTGGCTCGTTACAGGACAACTTGAATCTTGTTTGTGATTTACCCATTGATGGTCTACATATTGATGCGGTTAATACAAAAGATGAGGTTCAATTAGTGATTAATAGTCTGCCAGATAGTAAGATTCTATCCTTGGGCGTGGTGAATGGTCGTAATATTTGGAAAACAGATTTAAGTGCAACCTTGTTGTGGTTAGAACCTATTCACCAACAATTACAGGATAGATTGTGGTTAGCACCATCTTGTTCATTATTACATGTACCTGTGGATTTAGACAGCGAGCAAGAACTAGATGGCGACATTAAATCATGGCTTGGGTTTGCTGTGCAAAAATTAGAAGAGTTAAGACTATTAGCACAAGCACTTAATCAAGGACAAGCAAGTGTCACTAAAGAAATAGCGAGCAATATTGATGCCATTAATGCCAGAAAATATTCATCACTTGTACATAATAGTGCCGTTAAAGAGCGTGCTGCTAAAGTGAATGATAAACTGGGCAATCGCCAGTCTAATTATAAGAGCAGGGAAAAAGTACAAAGTGAAAAATTTAATCTGCCTTTATACCCAACCACGACTATTGGCTCATTTCCACAAACGCTAGAGATTAGACAAGTTAGGCGTGATTATAAATTGGGTAAATTATCAACAGAGAAATACACACAAGCAATGCAGACTGAGATTCGACATTGTGTGCGAGTACAAGAAGATTTAGGTTTGGATGTTTTGGTACATGGTGAACCTGAGCGTAACGATATGGTAGAATATTTTGGGCAACAACTCAGTGGCTACGTATTTAGCCAATTTGGTTGGGTGCAATCTTATGGCTCTCGTTGTGTTAAACCACCGATTATTTTTGGTGATATTTCTCGTCCAAAACCCATGACACTAGATTGGATAAGCTACGCTCAGTCACTCACCAATAAACCCATGAAAGGCATGCTTACAGGCCCTGTTACGATGTTGAATTGGTCATTTGTGCGGGATGACCAGCCAAGAGCAACAACCTGTTTACAGTTATCTTTGGCTATTAGAGAGGAAGTATTAGACCTTGAAAAGTCTAATATAAATATCATCCAAATTGATGAGGCAGCATTAAGAGAAGGCTTGCCACTGCGAAAATCTCAGTGGCAAACTTATCTTGATTGGGCGATTAAGGCTTATCGAATTAGCGCTAATGGTGTGAGTGATGAAACCCAAATTCATACTCATATGTGCTATTCAGAATTTAACGATATTATTGAGGCAATAGCGCAGATGGATGCTGATGTTATCACTATTGAAACCTCTCGCTCGGACATGGAATTATTGGATGTATTTGATAAGTTTGATTATCCCAATGAAATAGGCCCAGGGGTTTATGACATTCATTCTCCTAACATCCCTTCAGTTACTTCCATGGTTAAACTCATGCAAAAAGCAGCCCAACACATTCCTGCTAAAAGACTGTGGGTTAACCCTGATTGTGGGTTAAAAACCAGACATTGGGATGAGGTAATTCCTGCATTGACTAATATGGTATTGGCTAGTAAACAACTTCGAAAAAACTGATTTATAAGTGAGACCTTTGCATAAATAGGGATGATTAGCAAAATGACAGATTTTATTAAATTGGAAATTTTTTAAATCCACTCCTAGCAGGGCTAAGGGTGTTTTTAAAAAGTTTGTAATTTGATGAAAGATGGCGTTTTGATGATTATTCATATTTATGCAAAGGTCTCATAAGTTAGGGTAGAAGGCTTTAATAAAATATAAACCTTGAGGCGGGGCGGTTGCACCCGCCTTTTTTCTATCTTTAGAGATTAATACTTCTTTAACCCATTCAACAGGTTTTTCACCCCTGCCTACTTTGAGTAGTGTACCGACGATATTGCGCACCATATGGTGCAAGAAGGCATTGGCTTTAATATCCAATAGAATTTCATTGCCATGTTGAGTGAGCTTTATAAACTCAATGGTTTTGATGGGTGATTTTGCTTGGCATAGACTACCACGAAAAGCTGAAAAATCATGTTCACCGAGTAAACATTCAGCGGACTTACTCATTGCTTCTATCTCTAATACTCTTGGCTCCCATAAGGTGTGTTTAGCCATCAGAGCAGAACGCACTGGCGTATTATGAATCTTGTAATGGTAGCGCCTTGCGTGAGCATTAAAGCGTGCATGGAAATCCTCATCAACGCGTTTCACCCAAACAAAATTGACATCATGAGGTAGATTGACATTGCCACCAAAAAGCCATGCCTTATCTTCTCTGTCTGCACTTGTTTCAAAGTGAATAACTTGCTCAATAGCATGTACACCCGCATCCGTCCTACCCGAGCAAAATACCCGTACAGGGTGGTCAGCAACACTTGATAGTGCTTTTTCGACTACTTGTTGAACAGTGCGAATGCCAGATTTTTGCAACTGCCATCCGTGGAAGTCACTGCCCATATACTCAACACCCATTGCTACTTTGATGGCTATTTTCATTGTTGTTGTTTTTCGGTGTAAAATTATCTCATTTTATACGCTAAATACTTATATGAAAAACGAAGCAACAGGATTAAAGCGAATTTTTAGTGCTTACACATTTTCTATGCAAGGGCTTAAGGTCTGCTATCAATCGGAAGCTGCTTTTAGACAAGAGGTCTGGCTTAGTATTATCTTAATCCCTTTGGCATTCTATTTACGCGACGGGGCCGTTGAACGCGTGTTGCTTATTGCCCCTGTCTTTTTGGTGCTTATTGTTGAAATTTTAAATTCAGCCATCGAATCGGTTGTAGATAGAATTGGTGATGAGTATCATATACTTTCAGGTGCCGCAAAAGATATGGGTTCCGCAGCAGTTTGGTTATCCTTAATGTTAGTTGTAGCGGTATGGTTGATTATTCTGATTTAAAAATCCATTTATCTGGCGACATTGATTGCCATATTTTTGATACCATCCCCAGCACCAACGATTATCTTTCAGCGTTGGTCTTTTCGCCGAAAACTCAAGTATGCGTCAGCACGCGACAAACACAAGGTAAAGGGCAACACAATCGGCAATGGTATAGTGATAAAAATAGCAGTATTTTGCTCTCTATTCGTAGGATATTTCCAGCAGATGTGAATTTGAGTGGACTGAGCTTGGTGATTGGATTGGCGTTGATTGAAGTGTTGGATATGCCCGATTTGAAATTAAAATGGCCAAATGATGTTTATTACCAGGATAAAAAATTAGCAGGAATATTGATTGAAAACAGTCTGCAAAATCAAACACAGTCTGTTGTTATCGGTATTGGTTTGAATATTGATGTCAATATTGGTTGCCAAACGCTGTGGACAGATTTGCACACTATCAGTAAAACCCCCATCAATCAATTGGAGTTAACCAAATCATTGATTGATAAAATCCTACAATTTTGTCAGATTTTTGAAATCAAAGGCTTTGAGTATTTCACCCAAAAATGGGCTAATGTTGATTATTTACACGGTATTGAAGTTCAATATGACGATAAAAAACAGATCTTTTCAGGCCTGTGTTATGGTGTCAACAAGGAAGGGGTGTTATTGGTTAAAACCAAAGACGCTATTAAGCAGGTTTATTCATCTCAGTTTTTGCAGGTTCTTCATCTACCTTCCCGCTAGTCATAGAAACATTGCCCTTGAAATAAGAACCGTCTTTTAAGATAATTTTTGGTGCAGTCATATCACCAGTTACATTGCCGTCCTCGTGAATAATGATTTTCTCTCCAGCATCAATATTGCCAGTCACTTCGCCAATCACATTAACTAGTCTAGCAAAGATATTGGCTTTCACATTGCCCGACTCTTCAATAGTAAGAACGCTATCTTTAAGGGTGATAGTACCATCTACTTTACCCAAGACACTAATATCATCATTGCCTGCAATATCCCCTTTAGAGACCTTTGCATAAATAGGGATGATTAGCAAAATGACAGATTTTATTAAATTGGAAATTTTTTAAATCCACTCCTAGCAGGGCTAAGGGTGTTTTTAAAAAGTTTGTAATTTGATGAAAGATGGCGTTTTGATGATTATTCATATTTATGCAAAGGTCTCCTTTAATAAAACAATCTTTAGAAATAGTAGTTTTCCCTGTTTTGCTAGTAACAGGGGTAGCGGAAGTGTGTTGAGCACTATTTGCTGTTCTAGGGGTTGGCTTAGGTGGAACAGAAGTTGGTGCTTTTGATGGTGTAACAGTATCAGGTTTTTTAGTGGCAAACATAAGCTTAAGTATTAGTGATAAAATTGGCAATTATAAACATTTTTTGACTTATGTCCACAGCGCACTCGCTTAATATTTCTAATATTAGTAAATCCTACTCAGGTAGAAATGTGGTTTCTAATGCTTCATTTTTTGTACAAAGCGGTGAAATAGTGGGATTGCTTGGCCCTAATGGTGCAGGAAAAACCACTTGTTTTTATATTGCTTGTGGATTGGTTAAATCCGATTCAGGGCAAGTAGCCCTAAATAATCATAGGATTGAGCGTTTACCAATGCACAAACGCGCTAAATTGGGGTTGGGTTATTTACCTCAAGAGCCTTCTATTTTCAGGAAACTCTCGGTTGAAGATAATATTATGGCAGTTTTAGAACTGAATAATAATTTAGACAAAGAGGCTAAAGAAGATAATTTAGAAGGTTTATTGAATGAATTTAATATTCAACATATTCGCAAATTAGATGGTTTGAGTCTATCAGGTGGTGAAAGGCGACGCGTGGAAATTGCCAGAGCATTGGCAATGCATCCAAAATTTGTCTTATTAGATGAGCCATTTGCGGGAGTTGACCCGATTTCTGTCGGCGACATACAAGAGATTATTTTTCAGTTGAAAGATAAGGGCATTGGCGTGTTGATTACCGACCATAATTACCGTGAAATGTTAGATACATGTGACCATTCTTATGTGTTGCACGGAGGTACAATTATTGCTGAAGGCAGCAAAGATGATATTTTAGATAACGACAGAGTGCGTGAAGTTTATCTGGGCGAGCGTGGCTAAATTTATCACACTTGGCATAGAAAGTTCGTGCGATGAAACAGGTATCGGTTTGTATTCAGAGCAAGACGGACTAATTGCACATCAATTATTTTCCCAAGTTGAGATCCACGCAGAATATGGTGGTGTTGTGCCAGAATTGGCATCTCGTGACCATATCCAACGCGTATTACCCCTGATTAAAGCTGTGCTCAAAGAGGCAAATTTACAACTTACCGATATTGATGGCATTGCTTATACCGCAGGGCCAGGCTTGGCAGGGGCATTATTGGTAGGTAGTGCAGTGGCAAAATCTTTGGCGTGGAGCCTCAAGATTCCCGCTCTCGGTGTGCATCATATGGAAGGGCATTTACTTGCTCCTTTATTAGAAGCAAAACAACCAAAATTTCCTTTTGTAGCATTATTAGTGTCGGGCGGGCATACGATGTTAGTCGATGTCAAAGCCATAGGGCAGTATAAAATATTAGGCGAATCTTTGGACGACGCTGTGGGCGAAGCCTTTGATAAAACTGCCAAGATTTTAGGTTTGGGCTATCCGGGAGGACCAGCCTTAGCAACACTTGCCGAGCAAGGCGTTGAAGGGACATTTAAATTTCCAAGACCGATGATTGATAGACCTGGTCTAGATTTTAGTTTCAGCGGACTTAAAACTTTTGCCCGTAATACTTTTGCCAAATACCCGGAGCAAAAAGCTGATATTGCTAAAGCCTTTGAAGTGGCATCAACGCAAACACTGATGATTAAATGTCGCCGTGCCTTAGTGCAAACAGGGTATAAAACTTTGGTGGTTGCAGGTGGCGTGAGTGCCAATACTGCATTGCGTAAGGAATTAAATACAATGGGTAAAAAAGCAAAAGCAGAAGTATTTTATCCGCGTCAAGAATTTTGCACCGATAATGGTGCAATGATTGCACTTGCAGGACATCTCAGATTAGTCAGGGGACAAACCACGAGCGGCAATGAAATTGTTATTAATCCAAGATGGAGTTTAGAGGAATTACAAGCAGTATGAGTAAATTAGCTAAAATTTTCACCCGTGCATCCACAGGAATGGATGCGCCACTCGTTACTATTGAGGTGCATATTTCAGGGGGTTTGCCTGGGTTTTCCATCGTCGGTTTGCCCGAAGGGGCAGTGCGTGAAAGCAAAGACCGTGTCCGTAGTGCACTGATGAATTCGCAATTCAAATTCCCCAAAGGACGCATTACAGTTAGTTTAGCACCTGCCAATTTACCTAAAAGTGGTGGGCGTTATGATTTGCCTATTGCGATTGGCTTGCTATTGTCAAGTGAGCAACTTAAACCTAGCATCAACCTAGATAATTTTGAATTATATGGCGAATTAGGGCTGGATGGCACATTGCGCGCTACTGAAGGATTGCTGCCTGCTATTATTGCCAGTAGTCAGGCTGCACATAATATTATTTTGCCGATGCAAGAAGCCGAGCAATACACATTGGTGAGTCAGGCAAAAATCTATCCATGTCACCACCTACTAAAGGTTTGTGAGTTTTTGCAAGGGGTTAGTGATGTTGATAAATTAGTGCATAATTTGACTGATAATCAACCCGTTTATCAAAATGATTTTGCTCAAGTTAAAGGGCAACATCACGCTAAACACGCTTTAGAAATTGCCGTTAGTGGCGGACACAACCTACTTTTAATTGGCCCACCTGGCTCAGGTAAAACGATGTTAGCAGAGCGATTGCCATCGATTATGCCCTCACTCGGCATCATTAAGGCATTGGAGCGTGCGTCTATTTATTCAGTTGCCAACAAGCCTTTAGAGTTAAATCAACTCAAAATCCGTCCCTTCCGCAGTCCACATCATTCATCATCGGCAGTAGCATTAGTCGGAGGCGGTTCACCACCCAAACCAGGGGAAATTTCATTAGCCCATGAAGGTGTGCTATTTTTAGATGAATTGCCAGAATTTCCAAGAAGCGTTTTAGAAGTATTACGACAGCCACTAGAAAAAGGCGAAATCCACCTATCTCGTGCCGCGCAACAAGCCATTTTTCCTGCCAATTTCCAACTCATCGGCGCAATGAATCCCTGCCCCTGTGGGTATTATGGCGATGGCACATCAAAATGCCATTGCACCGAAGACCAAATTGACCGGTATAAAAACAAAATATCAGGTCCATTACTTGACAGAATTGACATGGTGCTTACTGTGCCACCACTGCCTAAAGAAGCACTACTTGAACAAACCAATAGTAGCGCAGAGTCAAGTGAAGTTATACGAGAAAGAGTGTTAAAAGCCTACAATAAACAAATTAAGAGACAAGGAAAAATCAATGACAAACTATCACCTGATGAACTTGATAAGCTTATTAAACTTAATCAAGACAACAAACATTTATTAGAAATTTCGATTGATAAATTTCACTTATCAGCAAGAGCCTATCACCGTATTTTAAAGGTCGCTCGCACTATTGCTGATTTGGCAGGCGATGAAGTCGTTGATAAGCTCCATTTAATTGAAGCAATTAGTTATCGGCGCGAAGTTTGAGTTTATACCATTTATAAAAACGCCCCCCATTAGCCAAAAAAAATGGTTATAATGAATCGCAACTGTTAAATTAATTAGGGAAGTTTTATGCAAAACACACAAACTACTTTTAGTATAACAAGTACAATGAATATAGCTATTGCTGGTGGTCGCACAGCTGAACCTAACCTAATGGATAGGTTTTTGCAAAAACAATCAACTTCTCAAACTCCACAGTTATCAAGATTTAGAACTGCACCAGCCCTATCAGCATTCTCAACAGACACTATCAACAACAACGCTTTGGTTTTTAGCCGAGGTGATAGCGGTGTAAATATCACTGCTTTTAACAATGCTTTTTCTCTTGACAAAACCCTAACAAATATTCGCAATACCAGTAACGAAACCACAACTGACAATTCCAATGCCCAACTACTGGGCAGTTTGTTTAATACCTTAAACACCACCTCAAAAGCCAATGGCTTTGTCAATATACCCTTGCAGGTAAGAGACCAAGAAGTAAACCTCAACCCAAGTGACTTAATCAATAACGACATGTTGCCAACAGCAATATTTAACCGTTTTGATTTATCTGCCAGCAGTGGCGAACACTGTGGTGAATATCGTATTGTTTATCATAAGAATAGTGGTGCAGGTCGTTTCTTTTTAATTTTTGAAGCTCAATATCCTAACCCTGAACCAGAGCAAGGTCCAGCAGGCTGTTTTGCTGTGGCCGACTTTTGGCAAAAAGTCGGACAAAAAACCAAAGTAGAGGCTCTAATAGAGTTGGAAAAATTCTTCTACCAAGGGCTCAAGCATAATGGTGTAAGCCTGCCAGCAGCCATTAACTTTACTCATTACACCCATGGAACAGGACAAGTTCGCTCTAATCAATTTGTTGATGGTCCTTGGCAACTTAGAGAGTTTAAAACCAATATTGATGCCAGTGGTAAAGCCGTATTTGTTGCTGACACTGTTAAATCTAATCCATTGACTGAACTTTTTGTAAGTGCACAAGATTCAGATGCACTCAAAGCATCAAGAATTTATTTTAACAATGATTTTAATAACCACTACATCGATAATCTCCTAACCCCTGAAAGACAATCAGATAGTCCTAGCGCTACCAGTATTATCAATGGTTTTAGTTTGGGTAGTGATAACCATTACAATGAATTCCAATCAGACTCAAGTAGTAGTGATAATACTGCACGTCCAAGCAATGCAATCCTAGATACCGCAATTAATAATAAACTCACTGATTTAGGTTTATCATCTTATACGCCACAAATGATTAGAAACCGTGCAGAAGCTATGAGTTGTGGCGGTTGTCATCAAAACAACAATGGTGCAGAAATTGCCCCAAATGTACACTGGCCACGCAGTGGTTTTTTTGTTCATGTCAACGAACAAGGTAATTTGTCCTCAGCACTGACTGAGCAGTTTTTGCCTGCTAGGGCTGCTTTGTTGGAAAATTATTTGCAAGAAACTGAAGCACAGAGATGTGGGCCTGCTTGTCAACTAGGGTCGGCGAGCTCTCATGGTGGTTTTAACTCATGTGCTATTAAGTTTGATAACACTATTGAATGTTGGGGTAACAATAATAACGGACAAAGCACAGTTCCAAATGGCTTGATTGCCAAGCAAATTGCATTAGGAGTAAACCATTCTTGTGCTATTAAGTTTGACAACACTGTTGAATGTTGGGGGGATGGTATTGCACCTGCAGATTTATTAGCAAAACAAATAGCCTTAGGAGCTTTACATTCTTGTGCTATTAAGCTTGATGATAGCGTAATCTGCTGGGGGCTGAGTGATTTACAAATTACAAATGTACCTGTAGGACTAATAGCAAAAAAAGTTTCTCTAGGGTCTTGGCATTCCTGTGCTATTAAACATGATAATAGTGTAGCCTGTTGGGGGGATAATACCGATGGACGGAGCACTCCTCCTGAGGATCTAATTGCCAAGCAATTGTAGAAATTGCTTAAGTTAGCATAACATATTTAGGGCAGATTAATGGCGTATCTACAATAGTAAATGTCTAAAAAAAAATACGCTTTCTCGAATGCAAAACATTCTAGTATTAATACTAGAAAAAGTTTAGTAAAACTTAATGCTAAAATTACCCAACTTTATCAGAAAGGTAAAATTCAAGAGAGTTTAATTCTTTCTCAACAGGCACTCAAACAGTTTCCAAATGACTTAACTTTATTAAAAAATGCAGGTGCATTCTCAGGGATATTAGGTCAAATAGAACTAGCAAAACAATATACATTAAAAAGTTTAGAGATTAACCCATATGACGCTAATTTGCATAGTAATTTAGCGTTAATTTTTCAGCAAAAAGAACAGCCTAATGAGGCAGAAAGGCACTATAAAGAGGCACTTAGTATTAATTCTAGTAACTCTCAAACTTACAACAATTTCGCCACATTTCTTACAGAGCAAAAACGCTTTAATGAGGCAAAAAAGTATTATCAAAAAGCACTCAATATTAGTCCTAACAATGCCACTATATATCACAATTTAGCCATATTTTTTCAAAAGCAAGGACAGTTTAATAAATCAAAAGAATATTATCAAAAAGCATTAAACATTGATCCTAATTATACTGAGGCACATAATGGTTTTGGAGTGTTACTTCAAAAAGAAAAAAAATTTGACAAAGCTAAAGAGCACTATCAAATGGCACTAAAAGTTAATCCAAATTATATTGAAACTAAATGGAACTTGTCTTTGTTAAATCTTACTTTGATAAAATTTGGTGAAGGATTTGAATTATATGAATCTCGTTATCATCCAAGTAAAAGAGGTAGAGGTTTAATGAAAACTATTTCGCCCAATGTCTCTACCCCCCAATACCAAGGTGAAAATATAAGAGACAAACACATCCTTGTCTGTCTAGAGCAAGGTATAGGCGATACAGTTATGTTTGCTTCGGTATTGCTAGAATTGGTTGATAGTGGTGCTAAAATTACCTTAGCCTGCAATACTCGACTTATTGATTTATTTAACCGTTCTTTTGATTTTTTAACCGCTATTCCAAAAGACAAAGACAATCGTTATCAAGACTTGGATAATAAGATTGATTACTGGATGTTTATTGGCTCATTGCCTAAATTCTATAGAAACGATATTAAAGACTTTGGTAAACATAAACATTATCTTAAAGTCGATAATGTGCTACTTCATAAATGGCAAGATAGATTTAATAACTTAGAGCATAATACCAACATTGGCATCTCTTGGGCAGGTGGCGCTACAGCAGAAAACAAAAGAGACCGTTCATTGACTTTAGAGAAAATATTACCTATACTCACCAAAGCCAGCCAAAGTGCTAATATCATCAACCTACAATATGGTGACCGCCAACAAGAAATTAACAACTTCAAACGGCAAACAGGTATTACCATCCATGACTGGGAAGATGCTGACCCACTCAAAGACCTAGACAACTTCACGTCCCAAATCAAAGCCTTAGATCTCGTCATCAGCATAGACAACTCTACTGTACACTTTGCAGGCGCACTAGGTGTCAAAACTTATGTGATGTTACCGTTTAACCAAGACTGGCGTTGGGCAGAAGATAGAGATGACAGTTACTGGTATCCAAATGTGATGCAACTATTTAGACAAAATGAAGATGGCAAGTGGGATGATGTTATTCAAAATGTTGCAAATACTTTAGAGTGAGCATATAACAACGACATTGTTAGTCATGTTTTTTTAGTTGATAGCCAATAGTTTTTTTAATTTCACAACTATTTTTTCCGAAGGTTTTCTTTCTCCGCTCTCCCAAAATTTAACAGTGGTTGAATCAACTTTTAGCAGTTCTGAAAATTGTTTCTGATTAAGTCCTTGGTGGAGTCTGTGAAGTTTGGTTTTTTACCCCAATGTTTTAGGCATATTTTTAAACTCTGTGTTTTGAATTAGAGGGCAATAGGTCAAAAATTCCATAATCTTGGGATAATATTTAGCAGGTATATTTTTGGTTTTATTTTTCTCCCAGTTATTAATGGTTTTAACATCAACACCAAGTTTTGAGGCAACGAATGGTTGCGATTTGTTGCCTTTTAATCTTTTAGCCTTTAGGTGGTTGCCTATGGTATCAAGGTTTATCGGCATTCCTGCAATGGGTTTTTCTACTCTAAAAGTTAAAAACGGTAACAAGGCAATGAAACTATGTCCCTGTGGCTATTATGGCGATGGTACGGCTAAATGCCATTGCACACAAGACCAAATCAGCAAATATAAAAACAAAATATCAGGACCATTGTTAGATAGAATTGATATGGTTCTAACCGTTCCACCCCTGCCAAAAGAAGCGCTATTTGAACAAACCAATAGTAGTGTGGAATCAAGTGAAGTTATACGAAAAAGAGTGTTAAGAGCCTATAATAGACAAATCAAGAGACAAGGTAAAACCAACGATAAACTTAACCCTGATGAGCTTGATGAGTTCATTTTACTTGATGAGAACAACAAACATCTTTTAGAGATTGCCATTGATAAATTTCACCTAAGTGCAAGGGCCTACCATCGCATCCTCAAAGTTGCCAGAACCATTGCCGACTTAGACAATGCAGATACTGTCAACATCCAACATTTAACCGAGGCGATTAGTTATCGGCGTGAGGCTTGATAACAAAATTTACAATACAATGAGACCTTTGCATAAATATGAATAATCATCAAAACGCCATCTTTCATCAAATTACAAACTTTTTAAAAACACCCTTAGCCCTGCTAGGAGTGGATTTAAAAAATTTCCAATTTAATAAAATCTGTCATTTTGCTAATCATCCCTATTTATGCAAAGGTCTCATCTTAGTTTTGTTTGTCTTAAATTATTGAGTCTTTATAGCAATTGGCTATCGACACTTTAATGATTAATAGTAAAATACACCCTAATTTAAGAAGAATAAGAAAATGATAATAATCCCCGCAATAGATTTAAAAGATGGACAATGTGTACGACTGCGACAAGGGGTGATGGAGGATACCACGGTATTTTCTGATAATCCTGTGGATATGGCAACGCAATGGGTGGTACAAGGAGCGAGACGCTTGCATTTGGTGGATTTGAACGGGGCATTTGAAGGTAAGCCGATTAATGCGCAGAGTGTGATGGAGATTACACAGGAATTTCCTGATTTACCTGTGCAGATTGGGGGCGGAATTCGGACGATGGAGATTGCGAATACTTATGTTGAGGCGGGGGTTAAGTATTTGATTATTGGCACGATGGCAGTGACACACCCTGAGTTTGTGTCAGAATTGTGCCGTGAATTCCCAGATAAAATTATTGTAGGTTTGGATGCTAATAATGGTTTAGTGGCGACTGAGGGTTGGGCGAAGCAGACGGATTTGAGCGTAGTGGATTTGTCGAAAAAGTTTGAGCAAGATGGCGTGAATTCAATTGTTTATACCGATATTGCACGAGATGGAATGATGCAGGGGGTAAATATTGAGGCGACGGTAAATCTTGCCAAGCAAACCTCCATTCCGATTATTGCATCTGGCGGCATTACTAATATGGATGATATTTCTGGGTTATTGAGCGAGGCACGACACGGCATTATGGGGGCAATTACGGGGCGTGCGATTTATGAAGGTACGCTTGATTTTCAAGAAGCACAGAACTTGTGTGATATTAAGTGAGACCTTTGCATAAATATGAATAATCATCAAAACGCCATCTTTCATCAAATTACAAACTTTTTAAAAACACCCTTAGCCCTGCTAGGAGTGGATTTAAAAAATTTCCAATTTAATAAAATCTGTCATTTTTCTAATCATCCCTATTTATGCAAAGGTCTCTAAGTGATGCTAATTGAAGTTGCTTATGCCTTAGAGAAAAAACAAACACTACTTGCTTTAGAAGTGAGTGAAGGCACGACGCTTAAACGGGCGATTGAGACTTCGGGTATCTTGAATACTTATCCACAAATTAATTTATCTAAAGATAAAACTGGTATTTTTGGTAAGATTGCCAAATTAGACACGGTTTTGCGTGAAAAAGACCGCGTGGAAATCTATCGACCACTGATTGCCGATCCAAAACAAGTGCGTAAAGAGCGTGCTGCACAGGGTAAAAATATGCGAAGTGGTAAAAAGTCTTGATTTTTGGTAAAATAACTAATTAATATTTATTATATTTTAAATGAACGAAGATTACCCCCCCTCGACATTGTCTTTTAGACAAAAGCTAAAAAAACGATTTTTCCATACCCCGTTACAATCTCGTGATGAACTTTTACAAGCTTTAAAAGAGTCTGAAGAGAACCATATTATTGATTCTCATAGTCGCAGTTTGATTGAAGGTACATTACAACTTGAAAATATGGAAGTGCGTGATGTGATGGTGCCTAAGTCAAAGATGGTGCTGATTCAAAATAACATTTCAACCAAAGATTTATTAGCAATAATGGTTCAATCTTCACATTCAAGATTTCCAGTATTGAATGCACAAGAAGATAAGGTGCAGGGTGTAATTTTAGCAAAGGATTTACTCAGTCATTTATCCAGCGGACAAGATAAAGAATTTAGTTTTCAAGAGTATTTACGCCAAGTGGTATTAGTACCAGAGAGTAAAACTTTAGGCTCATTGATGCGAGATTTTCAACAAAAAAAATCACATATGGCAATTGTGGTAGATGAGTATGGCGAGATTGCGGGTTTGGTAACACTTGAAGATGTGTTGGAACAAATCGTAGGTGAAATTGAAGATGAACACGACTTGGAGGAAGATAATATTATTGATTTTGGTGATGGTAGATTTTTGCTCAAAGCCA
This sequence comes from Candidatus Thiodubiliella endoseptemdiera, assembly GCF_964212635.1. NCBI lineage: Bacteria > Pseudomonadati > Pseudomonadota > Gammaproteobacteria > Pseudothioglobaceae (SeqCode) > Candidatus Thiodubiliella > Candidatus Thiodubiliella endoseptemdiera. The sequence continues at coordinate 835,888 of NZ_OZ156463.1, read as the reverse complement.
ATACGCCAATTGAAGATTTTAATAAATTTTTTAAAGTAGAATTGCAAGCAGAAAGTGTAGATACCGTTGCAGGTCTAGTAATTTCTGGTTTTACTTGTTTGCCAAAGCAGATGAGTGAGATTGATTTACAGGGCTTTAAATTCAAGGTGTTGAAAGCAGATTCTCGCCGATTGCATTTATTAGAGGTAACCAAAATATAAAGATGTCACCCTTAGAACAAACTGCACATACGGCAATTGAATTACTCAAAAAATATCAGGTTAGTGATTATGAAATATCGCTAGGTTCAAGTTCGGGTGTTTCTACGGTGGTGCGTTTGGGTGAGGTGGAAACCTTACAATATCACCTAGATAAAAGTTTTGATGTCAATGTATTTTTTGGCAAAAAGAAAGGGCACGCATCAAGTGTTGATATTAGCAAAGCCAGTCTTGAGAAAACCATTGAATCAGCGTGTTTGATTGCAAAATATACGCAAGAAGATACTTTTAATGGCTTAGCACCAAAAGAATTAATGGCGTTTGATAGACCAAATTTGGATATGTATCATCCTTGGGATTTAGATGCACAGCGTAGTATTAAATTGGCAAAGATTTGCGAAGAAACAGCACTTGCACAAGATGAAATTGGTAACTCTGAAGGGGCGGAAGTCTCTAGTTTTCAAGGTCAAGGTTTGTATGCCAATTCTAACGATTTGATTGCGATGCAAAATAGCACCAGCCATTCGCTTAACTGTTCATTAATTGCCAAACGAGGCGATGATATGCAAACAGCGTATGAATATACTACGGCACTGGATGCGACTGATCTAGAAACGCCACAACAAGTAGGCGAAAAAGTGGCAAAACTCGCACAACAAAAACTCGGTGCACGCTCTATTGAATCGCAAAAATGCCCTGTGATTTTTACCCCGCGCCTATCGGGTGGATTATTTTCAAGCCTTTTGGGTGCGTTGAGTGGCTCCAGTCAGTATAAAAAATCGACCTTTTTATTAAATAGTATTGATAAAATTATTTTGCCTGAAGACATTAGTTTATTTGAAAATCCTTTCGCCAAAAAAACGCTGGGCGCTAAGTCAATGGACCGTGATGGCGTGCTCAAACGCGAGCAATATTTTGTTGAACATGGACGCGTGAAAAGCTTCATAATGGGGCAATATTCTGCCAATCAATTAGGCTTAAAAACCACGGCAAATGCGGGCGGTGTGAACAATGTTATCATTAAAGAAAACTTTGATGGCGGTTTGGATGAGATGATAAAAGCGATGGATAAAGGTTTGGTCGTAACTGAATTAATGGGGCAAGGTGTGAATGGTACAACGGGCGATTATTCCCGTGGTGCGTTGGGATTTTGGGTGGAAAATGGTGAAATTCAATATCCAGTATCGGGGTTAACCATTGCGGGCAATCTGAAAGCAATGTTGCTCGGTATTGTACATGTGGGCAATGATGTGGACTATCGCAGTAACATTAAAGTCGGTTCAGTACTGATTAACCAAATGACAATCGCTGGTGAGTAAATTTGATATTATCATTGTTGGTGGTGGCATGGTTGGACAGGCATTCGCTTTATCCATGGCAAATCGAAATTTTAGTATTGCGATTATTGAACCTAACAACCCAAATCCTGAAATACAAGATAATTTCCATACTCGTGTAAGTGCGATTACCCCGACTTCGGAAGCATTTTTGCGAAAAATTGGCGCGTGGGACAGCATTCAACGAAAACATGCTTTCACTGATACCAAAGTTTGGGATCAAAATTCTCACGGACATTTAGATTTTTCAACTACAGATAATAACACAACGCATTTAGGACATATTGTTGAAAATGATTGTATTCAATCGGCAATGTTCGCTGAATTGTCCGAGACAGATGTGCAATTTATTTCTGCTAAATTAGATACTATTGATAAAACAGAATCGGGCTATGCGTTGTATTTGGATAATACACAGCGACTAGACTGTGCCTTACTCATTGGTGCTGATGGGGCGCGTTCTCGCGTTCGTGATTTATCTAATATTGAATTTAGCGAAACTAATTATCAGCAAAAAGCCATCATTTGCAATATTCGTGCTGAAAAAAGCTTTGCAAATACTACTTGGCAACGATTTTTATCTGACAGCATCATCGCACTTTTACCACTTGGTGAGAATGAGGCATCTATTGTTTGGTCGGCAGAAAACTACCTTGCTAATGAGTTATTGGACTTATCACCCGAAGTTTTTGCCGATAAATTATCCACAGGAGTGGAATATCGCTTTGGCGAGTTTGAAGTTCTGAGTCCAATCCAAGCCTTCCCACTGATTGAACGCAGCGCCAAAGAATATGTTAAAGATAATTTGGCACTGATTGGTGACTCAGCACACAACATCCATCCCCTTGCAGGGCAGGGAGTTAATTTGGGTTTTTCAGATGTTAATGAATTATCGATACAATTAGACAAAGATAGACAAATTTTAGGTAATTTACCTGCTTTACGCCGATACGCACGAGCACGCCGACTGGATAATGAATTGATAGCAAAGACAATGACAGGTTTAAATTGGGTTTATAAAGAAAATAACGAGCCTTTACGCTGGTTGCGTGGCTTCGGAATGAATTTAATTAACGAGAACCCAACATTGAAATCTTTCTTCCAAAAATATGCTAGCGGTAAATAGTCGTCGGCGTAATCACTTTATCTAATGGTACATCCCATTCCTGAGTTATGATTTTATCCACTTTTTGACAATCAAATGCCAAACCGATGAGTTTTGGGTTGCTATGTTGTATTTGATGTTTTTTAAAAGATAATGTGCGGTCATAAAATCCACCACCCATACCAATGCGATTTTTATTATTATCAAACCCCACTAAAGGTATAAAAATAATATTCATTTGGCTGGCATTTAGCAGCGTTGGTGTATCAGGCTCATCAATTCCAAAGCGATTTTTCTTAAATTTATTGCCTATTCTTGCAAATTTAAGAGATTTTCCAACTAAAACAGGTAAATAAGGGTAAATTCCTTGAGATTCTAACCATTTTTGCACATATTTTGGGTTAATTTCGCCATCATTTTCTAAATATAAGGAAATTTTATGCTTATATTGGACTTTTGCACCTCTTTTTACTTGGAAAGCAAGGGTTTTGGCTAATTCCTCTCTATCGCGTGGTTGAATAGCACTTCGTTGTTGTCTGAGAGATTGGCGTAGTGTTTTCATTAGTCAAACCTTAAAATTTGGTGTCTATTATGTCGCGTGGCTCTAAACCTGAACCATAAGGTTCAAGGCGGAAATTCGAAGTATACCGCAGGCTTCCCACTTCAATACCTAAAAGGCAAGGTGGGCTTGCACAATAGTATCCTACCTCATATCCTTAGTTTTTATTTATCAGCTCAGGGGACAAAAGCCAATCACAAACATAACAGACAGTGATTATTATAACCGAGACCTTTGCATAAATATGAATAATCATCAAAACGCCATCTTTCATCAAATTACAAACTTTTTAAAAACACCCTTAGCCCTGCTAGGAGTGGATTTAAAAAATTTCCAATTTAATAAAATCTGTCATTTTGCTAATTATCCCTATTTATGCAAAGGTCTCTAACCATATCAAGCGTAAAATTCATCGCATTATTATCTGAGTATTTTTCTGTGAGTTCAACTGATTTTTCTGCGTTAAAACTGAATCCTGATTTTTTAAAAAACCTGAGTAGTTTAGGTTATGAATCTATGACGCCTATTCAAGCATTGAGTCTGCCAATGATTTTGTCGGGCAAAGATGTGATTGGGCAAGGGAAAACAGGTTCAGGGAAAACAGCTGCTTTTGGCTTAGGCTTATTGCAAAAATTAGACACGACTTCGTTCAAAGCACAAGCTATTGTGCTTTGTCCCACACGAGAACTTGCAGATCAAGTGGCAAGTGAAATTCGAAAATTAGCACGCACGGTACATAATATTAAAGTATTGACGCTCTGCGGCGGCACACCTTTTGGTCCACAGATTGGCTCTTTGGCGCACGGTGTGCATATTGTCGTAGGTACACCTGGGCGGATTGAAGAACATTTGCGTAAAGGCACGCTGAAATTGAGTAATATTAACACTTTGGTGTTAGACGAAGCGGATAGGATGCTGGATATGGGTTTTCAAGATACCATTGATCAAATTATCGAAAAAATTCCTGAAAATCGCCAAACTTTATTATTCAGTGCAACTTTCCCTGTGGAAATTTCATCAATTGCTGACAGAGTAATGCAACACCCTACAATTGTTGAAGCACCTTCGGTAGAAGAATCAACGATTAAGCAATATTTTCATCTGACGAATACGGATGATGAGCGAATGACGGCATTGCGATTATTATTGGCAAAACACAAGCCCGATTCTGCATTGGTTTTTTGTAATACTAAGCTTGACACGCAAGATGTGGCAGATGAGTTGGCTTACTATAAATTTTATGCGATTTCTATTCATGGAGATTTAGATCAACGCGAACGCGACCAAGCCTTAATTCGTTTTTCTAATGGTAGTGTATCGGTGTTGGTAGCAACCGATGTCGCCGCACGCGGGTTAGATATTGATGATTTAGATATGGTGATTAATTTTAATGTCGCGCACGATCCTGAAGTCCATACTCATCGTATTGGACGCACAGGCAGGGCAGGAAAACACGGTATTGCCTGCACTTTGTATAGCGATAAAGAAACACGAAAATTGGATTTATTGGACATTGATCTGGTGGATTGTACCAGTCCATTGCCGAGTGACAATTATTTAAACAAACCTATTAAACACCCGACAATGACAACACTAAAAATTGATGGCGGTAAAAAACAAAAATTGCGCCCCGGTGATATTGTTGGTGGACTCACAGGTAAAGGCGGTATCCCAGGTGATAAGATTGGAAAAATTAATGTGGTAAGTAATTGGTCGTATGTGGCAGTGAGTTCAGAGTTAGTGAAAACTGCATTGCAAAAAATTCAAAACGACAAACTCAAAGGTAAAACTTTCAGGGTAAGAATTTTGTCTTAACTTGGATTGTCTTTCAATGGCTTAATCGTAAAATCTTCCCAATTTTCAGTATCGTAAGTTACTTCAAAACCATGTAACATTTTCGACACTTCTACTTTTACTTCATCGGGCAATTGCCAAACGCGATTGCATTCAGTAGGTCCTTGAATATCCATAAAGTTATTCACTCGAATCACATTTTTTTTACTCAGTTCTAAGTTGGTAAAAGTAGTGATTACTTCATTTACAAATTCAGGTTTAGCAAGGTTGTAATATCCCATTTTGTCATATTGTCGCACCATTTTGATGTGTTCTTGTATGTGTGCCTTGACCTTGTCCACATCGTAATACTCCTGAGCGATAGAGTCCACTGTACCATCATTATTAAGAATAACGGTGGTTACTTCTGGAAATGCTTTGATTGTTTCAGTACTCATGCGTGCTATTTTAATCTATTACAGAGACCTTTGCATAAATATGAATAATCATCAAAACGCCATCTTTCATCAAATTACAAACTTTTTAAAAACACCCTTAGCCCTGCTAGGAGTGGATTTAAAAAATTTCCAATTTAATAAAATCTGTCATTTTGCTAATCATCCCTATTTATGCAAAGGTCTCTAATGTTTGAAGTGGCGCATACCCGTGAACACCATAGCAATGCCGTGTTCATTGGCGGCAGCGATAGTTTCATCATCACGCATTGAGCCACCAGGCTGGATGATGGCTTTGATACCTGCTTTGGCAGCAGCATCGATGCCATCTCGGAATGGAAAGAAAGCATCGGATGCCATTACTGAGCCTTCAACCGTTAAGTTTTCATCGGTAGCTTTGATGCCTGCGATTTTGGCAGAATAGACGCGAGACATTTGCCCTGCACCGACGCCGATGGTCATTTGATTTTTGACATAAACGATGGCGTTTGACTTGACAGTTTTTGCAACTTTCCAAGCAAACATTAAATCATTCATTTGTTCTTCAGTTGGTTGGATTTCGCTGACACATTTCACATCATTGGTAGTAATTGAGCCAAGGTCTTTGTCTTGCACTAGCAGACCACTGGTAACGCGTTTGTAGTCTAATGATGGCTGGGCTTTGTTTAAATCACCGCATTCTAAGGCGCGGACATTTTGCTTGGTAGATAAAATTTCTTTGGCATCGTCATCAACACTTGGTGCGATAATGACTTCAACAAATTGACGCTCAATGATGGTTTCGGCAGTCTTTTTATTAAGATTTCGATTGAAGGCGATGATGCCACCAAATGCTGAAGTTGGATCAGTTTTAAAGGCATCATCATATGCATCAAAAATATTAGAACGCACGGCAACACCACATGGGTTAGCGTGTTTGACAATGACACAAGCAGGTTCATCAAAACTACGCACACATTCCAAAGCAGCATCGGCATCTGCCATATTATTAAATGACATTTCTTTGCCTTGAAACTGTGTTGATGACGCTACGCAAGCCTCTGTGATATTATTTTCAACATAAAATGCTGCATTTTGATGTGGGTTTTCACCATAACGCATAGACTGTACTTTGTTAAATTGCAAGTTCATTGTGTTTGAAAAACCGTCTTCGCCTTTGCCAAGATAGTTAGCAATTGCACCATCATATTGTGCAGTATGCTCAAAAGTTTTGAGTGCTAATTTGGTTCTGGTTACTAATGAAGTATTACCATTTAAATTGACTTCGTCAATCACAGTTTGATAATCTGACGCATCTACTACCACCGTAACTGATGCGTGATTTTTGGCACTTGAACGCAGCATTGCTGGGCCGCCAATGTCGATATTTTCAATCGCATCTTCAAGGGTGCAATTAGGACTGGCAATTGTGGCTTGAAAAGGGTAGAGATTAACGACGACTAGATCAATTGGATTGATGTCATTTTCTGCCATCACTGCTTCGTCTAATCCGCGTCGTGCCAAAATACCACCATGGATTTTTGGGTTTAAAGTTTTTACACGACCTGCCATCATTTCAGGGAAACCCGTGTAATCTGATACTTCAATAACAGGGATATTGTTGTCAGATAAGAGTTTGGCGGTACCACCTGTGGATAATATTTCAATATTTTTACTAGCTAAAAATTGTGCCAATTTAAGGACGCCAGTTTTATCAGAAACACTGATTAGAGCACGATTTATCATAGTTGTAATCTCTTAAAGTTTATAAAGTTCAATTTTCTTTTTGAGCGTTCCACGGTTCATTCCCAGGATTCGAGACGCTTCGCTTTGGTTTTTTTCAACCATATCCAATACAAATTTAATGGTAATTGATTCACTCTCATTCATTACCATTTTGTGTATGCCAGTCGCTGGTTCACCCTTTAACTGGGTAAAGTAGCGTTCAAGTTTGGCATTAATACATTTGGGTAAATCAGTTGTGTTCATTGATACAGTTTTTGAATTGTTGATATTGTTTTTTAGAAGCGTCAATTTTACTAATTTTTGTCCAACAAGTTTGAGTATCTTTAAAATATTGTAGATACCAAAGAATGTGTTTTCTAGCAATGCGTACGCCTAATCCTTCGCCATAAAATGCGTGAATTTGTTGAATGTGTTTGACAGCAGTTTGTTTTTTCAGTGCCAATGGGATGGGTTCAGTGTGTTTTCCAGTTTCTAAATAATGGTTAATTTCCGCAATAATCCACGGATTACCTTGAGCAGCCCTACCAACCATTACCCCGCTTGCCCCTGTGGCATCTAAAACTTGTTTGGCTTTTTCGGCAGAAGTGATATCGCCATTGGCAATCACGGGGATAGCCACCTGGGAAACCACTTCGGCAACTGTATCGTATTCTGCCTCTCCATTGTATTTATCTGCCTTAGTTCTGCCATGCACACTGAGCATTTTAATACCTGCTTCTTGTGCAATATGTGCGATGGTAGGTGCGTTTTTATTGTCACGATTCCAACCTGTACGCATTTTTAAAGTAATAGGCACATCAACACTATTGACCACGGTATTGAGAATGCCCTTGACCAACTCTTCGTCTTGCATCAATGCTGAACCTGCCGCTTTGTTGCAAACTTTTTTGGCGGGGCAGCCCATATTAATATCAATAATATCCGCCCCAAATTCCACTGCTTTTTGAGCAGAAATGGCTAATTCATCTGCCCCAGAGCCTGCAATTTGAATACTAATCGGGGCAGATTCCCCTGTAAAGTCTAAGCGATATTTGGTTTTATTAGTGTCGAGTAAATGTTGTTGTATGACCACCATTTCAGAAGTAGTGAGTGCCGCCCCTTGTGCACGACATAATATTCTAAACGGCTTATCGCTGGTACCTGCCATAGGGGCAAGTAGGACTTTGGAATTGAGTTGGTAAGGTCCAACCTGAATCATTTGACCTTTTTGAGCTTATCTTTCAGTCTGCGTTGTTTAAGTTTGGATAGGTAATCCACAAATAAAATCCCTTTAAGGTGATCAAGTTCGTGTTGAATGCAAATGGCCAATAAATTTTTTGCTTCTAAGGTAAATTTTTTGCCATTTTCATCAAGGGCTTCAACCACGACATGATTAAATCGCTCAACATCTGCATAATAATTAGGCACGGATAAACAGCCTTCTGAGTGTACTTCTTTGCCATCTTTTCCAACAATAATGGGATTGATAAAACAAAGTGGGTGTTTTGATTTAAGCGGTGTTTTGGTTTTACTTTCTCGCTTTTTTAACAGCAATTGGTAGTCTTCCCCTGAATCTGGGACATCCATCACCACAATTTGTAAATGTTGGTCAATTTGTGTAGCAGCCAAGCCGATGCCATCTTTAGCGTACATCGTTTCAAACATATTATCAACTAAGGTTTTAATCGTATTATCTACCATTTCAACCTTGGCGGCTTTGGTGCGTAGGCGTTCGTCAGGGAATTTTAAAATGGGTAATATCATAATTTTACGATAGTGTTTTTAATAGTGTCAGCAGCTTGTGGATAGTCTTCATTGTAATGTAAACCAAGGCTTTCTGTTCTTGAAATTGCCGATTTGACAATAATTTGTGCGGTGGTGATGAGATTTCTAAGCTCAATTAAATCGTTTGAAATCAAATATAGGCGGTAATATTCATCTACTTCATTTTGTATTTGTGTCAAACGCATTTGTGCGGCGTGCAAACGCTTGTTACTACGCATAATACCGACAAAATTCCACATCAATCGTCGTACTTCATCCCATAAATGCGTTACCATCACCTTTTCTTTGGATAGGCTTACTTTTGATGCATCCCAATTATTAAAAGCTGGCTGGGTATGTTTAAAAGTCTGTTGATTGATGTGATGGGCACAAGTTTTGGCAAAAACGATACATTCTAATAGGGAATTGCTTGCCATACGATTAGCCCCGTGTACGCCTGTGTGTGCGACTTCGCCAATGGCATATAGATTGTCTAAATTGCTGTGAGCGTTGATGTCAGTTTGTATGCCACCACAGGTGTAATGGGCGGCAGGAACGACAGGAATAGGTTGCTTGGAAATATCAATACCAAATGACGCACATTTATCGCTAATGGTTGGAAAATGCTCTTGTATCCATCTTTTATCTTTAAAAGAGATGTCTAAATAAACACAATCAAAGCCATTTTTTTTCATTTCTGAGTCAATCGCTCGAGCGACAACATCTCGTGGTGCAAGTTCAAGGCGTTCGTCATATTTGTGCATAAACGCATCTCCATTAGGCAAAATAAGTTTAGCCCCTTCGCCACGCAAGGCTTCTGAAATCAAAAAAGATTTTGCGTGTGGATGATATAAACAAGTCGGATGGAATTGGGTAAATTCCATATTGACGATATCACAATGAGCACGATACGCCATCGCGATGCCATCACCTGTTGAAGTATCTGGATTAGAAGTGTAAAGGTAGGCTTTAGATGCACCACCTGTGGCAAGAACGGTTTGCTGGGCAATAAAATTTTCTACTTCGTTATTAGATTTATTCAGCACATAAGCACCATGACATTGGGTGTTTTTTGTGAGTAGGTCAATGGCAATAAAATTTTCAAATAAGTGGATATTCTTCTTTTTCTTGATACTATTTAATAAGTTAGTTTGGATAGACTTCCCTGTTTTATCAGCCACATGGGCAACCCGTCGATTGCTATGTCCACCTTCGGTTGTTAGGTGGTAATGGTCCTTGTCTTGGGTAAAAATAACGCCCGCTTTTTCTAAAGATCGAATAGCATCAGGTGCGTGTTCCACCATAAAACGAATAACTTTTTCATTGCCTAATTTATGCCCTGTTGATAAAGTGTCAATGATGTGCGATTGAAAATTATCGGTAATATCAAGTACTGCAGATATCCCCCCTTGTGCATAATAAGAACTACCTTTAAGAAATTTGTCTTTAGCAATCAATGCCACTGATAAATCATCAGATAGTTGCAAAGCATTCATTAATCCTGCACTGCCCGTGCCGATAATTAAAACATCAAAGTGGTGTTGTGCAGGCATGGTTTGGTAGTACTATGTGTAGGGATAAGTTTAGATTTTTGGTTTAATCATTAAAATCAATTTTGGCAATAAAGTGAGATTAGCCAGTAACGCACTAATCATAGCGATAGCAGTAAAAACACCAAAATAAATACTGGGGATAAAGTTAGACAATGCCAAAATTAAAAAGCCCAAAGTAACGGTAATGGAAGTGTAGAACATCGCCAAACCGATAGAATTATGTGAGCGATACATTGTGGCTAAATAGTCACCATCTTTTTGGAATTCGTCTTGGAAACGATGGATGTAGTGAATGGCATTATCAACACCAATGCCAATCGCAATCGCTGAAATGGTAATGGTCATTAAGTCTAGTGGGATATTCATTAGCCCCATAATGCCGAGAATAAAGAGGGATGGTAACATATTAGGAATAATAGCCAACAATGAAAAAGTAAAAGATTTAAAGATAAATAAGAACATTATAAAAATCATTGCAAACACCACGGCAATAGTTTTAATTTGTGAATTAAACAAACTTTGTAACATATTGTTATACAACACCAACATACCTGTTGTTCGGAAAGTGCCTTCTCTAAAGCCCGCTTCTTTGGTAATAAAGTGTTCAATTTTCTCAATCAATGCACCACGCTTTAGTTCTTTATTGGTTTCACGAATACGAATTACCATACGCAATTGCCCGCTGTCTTCTGAGAGGTACGGGTCTAGTACTTGTGTTTTGGCAGTGTCTGGAATTTGTCCTTTAATAATGTTTAAGAAAAATCCATTTGGCATCGTATTGTGATTGGCCTGTGCTAATATTTGCATCAGTGTATCAATAGAAAGCACCTTTCCAGTCTCATCAAGAGAATCTATATAATGGTGAATTTTATGAATATCAATACGCAAATCTTCGTCATACCAATAGTCTTCTGCCAAATCATCAAAGATGATTTCTAATGGAATAGTACCACCGAGTTTTTTGTCAATTAGCGTTAGCCCCTGGTTGATTTCAGTGCTTTTTTTAAAATAATCAATAAAGCGATTTTCAACACTCAATTTACTAATACCAACAGCCGAAGCACCAATAAATAAAACCAAAATAATTAATAAATGATTGCCAAACTTCTCAGTAAATTTTGCCAAATTATTAGTAATGCCTATCTCAGTTTTAAAGGTTTGCACCTTGGCCTTTGGCAAGAACACCATCACCATCGGGAAGATGATAAATGATAAAACCAAGGCGATAGTCACACCAATTGACATCATCCAGCCAAAATCAATCACTGGGCGAATACCGCTAATCAGCAATGAGCCAAAGGCAGCAATGGTTGTAAGTGTTGTGAATAAACATGGTTTAAGCATTTGCTCTAAGGTAGTTTTAATCAGCGTTAGGTAATCTAAATCAGGGTCATTTTGTGCCAACTCTCGATAACGCACCACTAAATGAATAGTCACCGAAAGCGTCATCACCAGTAGCAATGAAAAGAAATTACTAGAAATAACCGTCACTTTCCAGCCTAAAAACGCCAATACACCCGTCATCGTCAATGCACCAGTGATACTAATGCCAATTGGTATCAATACCCAGCGAATGCCTTTAAATATCAACGCCAAAATAAGTGTCATTAAACCAATAATGGCAATACTAAAGACGATTAAATCATTGTTAATATATCTAATAATATCAGTGGTAATCATCGGCAAACCACCTAAGAACAGACTGGCTTTATCGCGATATTTATCAATTGTAGTACGCACTTGTGCAATTGTTTCCGCCTGCGTATCACTTTGCGTAGTAGCATCTTGTAACACTTGTTTTTCAAGGCTAATGAGTTGGGTTAATTCCTCCTTAGAGAGTTCGCCATTCACCTTTTGAATTCGCATCGTATTACGCGTTTGGCGTCGCTGTGCAAACTCTTTATTGCTCTTGAGCATGACTAAAATCGCACTGGTTTTGCCATCTTTACTGACTAAATTATCCGCATACAAGGGTGATGATTTAAATTCTTTGTGTGCCATTGCAAGATTAGCATTGCCATTATCAATAGAAATACTTGTAGAAGACAAATCTGTTAATGACAAAGGCGGTGATTGAAACAGAGGCACATCTAAAATCGTAGTTACAGCCTTAATCTGATCAATGGCTTGCAAATCTTTTCTAAAACGGGCTAAATGTTCAAGTTGCTCAGGGGCAAGTAAGTCTTTTTCAACCTGATAACTGATAACTAAGTAATCGTCAGAGCCATAATTTTTTTTAATATTATTATAGTATTGTAAACTTTTATCACTCTCTAAAACTAGAGAATCTGATGACGCATCTAATTGAAAATTAGGGATTTGTGCTATAAAAAAACCAAGCACTAAAAGCAATAGCACAATACTATCGCCCGATTTTTTCAACACAAAGTTATAAAAATATTTCAAGATTTTTTAAAAGTTAAATTGTTCTACAGACTCTAAACCCTGCATCGCATCAAGGTGCGTCTCAAACAACGATTTAGTTTCCCATTTGTGCTCACTAATACGAGTGATGAGTTTCGCCTGCATCGCATTACCTGTGCCTTCCACGACGAAAATACGACCACCAACATTGAGTAAATGGAAATAACGCCCCGTGATTTTTGGCACAGAACTACTGACGATAACCACATCAAAAAAGTCATTCGACTGCCACCCTTTAGACGCATCACCCACTTCAAGTGATACATTGTTAATACCCAATTCTTTAATTTTTGCCCCAGCACCTTGGCTCAATTCCTCATCAATCTCAATGCTGGTAATAGATTTACACAATTTTGACACCACCGAAGTCAGATAGCCACTACCAGTCCCCACTTCCAAAACCATTTCATCTTGTCCAATATTTAGCGCATCTAACAAACGCCCCTCAATTTTAGGACTAAACATTTTTGCCTTATCTGTCAAAGGAATTGCAATATCCGCAAACACCAAATTCTGATACGCTCCAGGCACAAATAGCTCTCTCGGCGTATCCATTAACGCGTTATTGGCAATATAGTTGAGTCCACCCCAAGGGCGAATTTGTGAATTAATCGCATTTTGTTTTGCTTGTTGTATATTATTCATATTAATTTTTGCTAAAAATAATGCTTGTAATTTTAATATATTTATTAGAGACCTTTGCATAAATATGAATAATCATCAAAACGCCATCTTTCATCAAATTACAAACTTTTTAAAAACACCCTTAGCCCTGCTAGGAGTGGATTTAAAAAATTTCCAATTTAATAAAATCTGTCATTTTGCTAATCATCCCTATTTATGCAAAGGTCTCTATTAAGGTCTAATGCGTAAAAACACAGGATACTTTGATTATTATTTTTATAATTTAAGATTAACTAGCAAAATTCAATTTTAAACTAATCGATATTTTTGCGTTGGACTATTGGGTTTATCTGATTGCGTTATTTTAATTGAATGACTGGCAACAAATCCCCCGACCTTTTCACATTTTAGGTTAAAAAACTCAACACACAACCCCCTTTTTTCCTTGACAAGGTTCGACCTTGTCAAGGATTGATGTTGGTAGTTGATGTCGTCTTGGGACAAGACTTTGCCTTGAGAGAAGCGTTCTTCAATTTCTTTGACGACCATTTTGATGAATATATCATCTACATTGGTTTTGTCTATGAGAGACCTTTGCATAAATATGAATAATCATCAAAACGCCATCTTTCATCAAATTACAAACTTTTTAAAAACACCCTTAGCCCTGCTAGGAGTGGATTTAAAAAATTTCCAATTTAATAAAATCTGTCATTTTGCTAATCATCCCTATTTATGCAAAGGTCTCTATGAGTATTGTTTGGTTTTAAGTAAGGAGATATTGCACCATAAATTAGGGGGGGTGGGGTTGATTTTGGGCGAGTTATTGTCGAGTGTGGCCGTTGCCAAGGACGATGTATTTTTGTGAGGTGAGTCCTGTTAAGCCGACGGGGCCGCGGACATGGAATTTGTCGGTGCTGATGCCGATTTCTGCGCCTAGTCCGTATTCAAAACCATCGGCGAAGGCGGTAGAGGCGTTGACCATAATGGAAGATGAATCGACTTCAGACATAAAGCGACGAGTAGCAGTGTAGTTTTCGCTGACAATGGCTTCGGTGTGGCCTGAGCTGTGTTTTTCGATATGGTCGATGGCGTTACTTATTGAATTGACGATGCGAATGGATAAGATTGCATCTAGGTATTCGGTGTCCCAGTCTTGTTGGGTGGCGGGGGTGATTTGTTTTGAGAGTTTTTGGGTTTCTTGACAGCCTCTGAGTTGGACGCCTTTGGCGATGAATGCGGCGATGAGTTCGGGCATTATGCGACCAGCGGCTTTGGTGTGGACTAATAGGGTTTCGGTGGCGTTGCATACGCCGTAGCGACGGGTTTTGCCGTTAAAGGCGATGTCGATGGCTTTTTGGGTGTCGGCATCTTTGTCAATGTAGGTGTGGCAAACGCCGTGCAGGTGTTTGATGACTGGGACTTTGGCGTTTTCGCTAATGGCCTCAACCAAGCCTTTGCCACCGCGAGGGATGATAGCGTCAATAAAGGCTTTGGCTTTGACTAATTCGGTAACGGCTGAACGGTCGGTGGTTTCAATTAATTGGATGCAGTTTTGGTCTAGGTTTGCCTGAATAAGGGCCTGTTTAACGCAAGCATAAAGTGCCATATTAGAGTTAATAGCTTCAGAGCCACCTCGTAGAATTGCGGTGTTGCCTGATTTGAGACAAAGAGCTGCTGCGTCGATGGTTACATTGGGGCGGGATTCGTAGATGATGCCTATTGCGCCGAGGGGTACACGCATTTTACCTACTTGGATACCGCTTGGGCGGAATTTGAGGTCGGTGATTTCTCCGACTGGATCGGGTAAGGTGGCGATTTGGTTAAGACTTTCAATGATGCCATCGAGGCGGGTGTTGTCTAACATTAGTCGGTCTAATAATGCTGTTTCTAGTGCGTTATTTTTACCTTGTTGTAGGTCTTTTTGGTTGGCACTTAAGATGGTTTTGCGGTTTTTATCAATTTGTGTGGCGATATGATTTAGTGCGTTATTTTTTTGTTGGGTTGTTGCGCTACGCAATGTTTTTGATGCGGTGCGTGCGTTTTGCCCGAGTGTAGTGATGAGTTTTGTTATTGAGTCCATGGTGTTTTTCCTGACAAAGTTAATAGAAGTGTGCGTAATTCATTGATGACATTCAGGTTGTCCATGCCTTTGATAGAGCGGTCAATACGCCCTAGTAGTAGCAACATTTTTTGCAGGTGTTGGTAAGGTAGGCGTTTGAGTGTATTGCCAATGATGGATTTTCTGCTTTTCCAAACTCGGTGACTTTCCATTACGCTTTCCACTTGTTTCACTTGTTGCAATTCGATGGACATAGTGATGATGGCGCTGATTTCCCGATACAGTGTGCTACTTAAAATAATCGGCATTGCTGTGTCATCAGTCATAGTGGCATAAATTTTGAGCATTTGTTCGCTATTACCTGACAATGCAGAATCAACCAAATTATAAATGGTGTAGTGGGATTGTTGATTGAGTTGCTTGAGATATTCATCAGCGTTAATATTGCCGTCGGGGTAGGCTATTTTGAGTTTTTGGATTTCTTGCATGGAGGCGAGTAAATTGCCCTCGGTAAAGTAGGCGATGGCTTCTACAATTTTCGAATTGGCGTTTAATCCTTCTGCTTGCATATGGTTAGCAACCCAGCCAATAAGATGGTCGCGTTGCACTTCCCACACTTGCACGATAGTACCGTTTGCATCGAGAGTTTTAAACCATTTTGCTTTTTGTTGGGCAAAATCAAGTTTGCCGGTAGAGACGATAAATAAAATATCGGTGGGCAAATTTGAGGCAATTTCTGTCAATGCTTTTGAGCCTTTAAGGCCAATTTTCCCTGTTTTTAGACGACATTCAATAATGCGTTTTGGTGAGAATAATGAAGCCGCTGAGAGTTCGGCAGTGATGATACCCCAATCAAAATTACCATCAACTTCAAAACTAACTCTGTCGTCAAATCCTTGTGTCTTTGCGGTGTTTCTGATATGGGATAAACTTTGTTCAACTAATAATAGTTCTGGGCCAAAAATAAAGTAAAGAGAATTAAGTTTACTGGCCAAATTGTTGGCGAGTTGTTCGGGTTTAATTCGCATTTAACGCTTTTAATCTTCTTAGTAATTTCGTTACAATATCTTTTCGTAATTGTGTGTAGCTTGTAGTAATTTGTAGTCTATTGGCTTGTAATGAGAGTTTGCTCATGGTGGTATTTGCTGTTAAAGTTTTTACAAGTAATAATTTTTTGTGTTGAAATATTTTAATGGGAACGCCTAGTGTTAGTGAATAGCTACTTACTATACCAGCTGAATAAGTAACGGTTTGTTGTTTTTGCACTTCATTGCCAATTTGTACTGTTAAAAGTTGCACTGCATTTGTATTAAAATGTTTTTTAAGTTCAACTGCAAATGCACCGCTTGTATTGCCTGTGATTGATGCATTCAGTGAGGCAATATTGTTCGGCGTGTGGAAGCCACAAGCACTTAATAGGGTAGAAATAAGAATAATAGCAAGTAGGTTAATTTTTGACATGGTTTTATTTTTAGTTTAAAAAAATAGTTGTGAATTTGCAATAATTTTACAATGGTTACAAGCAGAATAGGGTATATTTGTTTTCTTATTTTTTATTGATTTTTATTATGTTGAAAAGTTTATTATTTTGGTTGGTTTTGGGTAGTGTGGCGAGCTCACTTTATAGTCAGTTTCAGTCAAAAGAAGAAAAAACCGATATCACTTATTCTCAGTTTATTCAAAGTGTTAAGCAGGGGGATGTTTCTAATGTAACCATTGCAGGTAGTCGTATTACTGGCACGGGTGTCGGTGGTGAACAGTTTTCAACTTATAGTCCTGGTGACTTGGGCTTGATGGGCGATTTGCTCAATAATGGCGTGGATGTGATCGCCAAACCCCCTGAAAAAGAGGGATTTTTTAAGCAATTAATTATTTCTTTAGCGCCGATTTTATTGTTAATCGGTGTGATTCTTTACACAATGAAGGGTGCTGGCGGTGCAATGGGTGGGAAAAACCCAATGAGTTTTGGCAAATCTAAGGCGAGATTAATTCCCAAAGATGAAACCAATGTTACTTTCAAAGATGTAGCAGGTGTGGAAGAGGCCAAAGAAGATGTTAAAGAATTGGTGGACTTTTTATCCGAACCCGGTAAATTCACCAAAGTCGGCGGAAAAATCCCTAAAGGCGTGTTATTAGTTGGACCCCCAGGCACGGGTAAAACTCTATTAGCCAAAGCCATCGCAGGTGAAGCACAAGTGCCATTTTTCTTCATTTCAGGCTCTGATTTTGTAGAAATGTTTGTGGGTGTTGGTGCATCTCGTGTGCGTGATATGTTTGAGCAGGCAAAAAAGAATGCACCTTGCATTATCTTTATTGATGAAATCGATGCAGTTGGTCGCCAACGGGGTGCCGGCATGGGCGGTGGTCACGACGAACGCGAACAAACGCTAAATCAAATGTTGGTTGAAATGGATGGCTTTGAAGGCTCTGAAGGCATTATCGTCATTGCCGCAACTAACCGCCCTGATGTGCTAGACCCTGCATTGTTAAGACCAGGTCGTTTTGACCGCCAAGTAATGGTAGGGCTGCCAGATATTAATGGTCGTGATGCGATTTTAAAAGTGCATATGCAAAAATTACCGATTGCTAAAAATGTTAAATCTGTTGATATCGCCAAAGGCACACCTGGATTTTCAGGTGCAGATTTGGCGAATTTGTGCAATGAGGCGGCGTTGATTACAGCAGGTAAGGACAAAGAACTAGTCGGTATGCAAGAGTTTGAAAAAGCTAAGGATAAGATTATGATGGGTGCCGAACGAAAGTCAATGGCAATGGACGAAACTGAGAAGAAAATGACCGCTTATCACGAAGCAGGACACGCAATTGTCGGTCGTTTAGTTCCCGAACACGACCCTGTTTACAAAGTCAGCATTATCCCCAGAGGCCGTGCATTAGGGGTAACAATGTTCCTGCCAGAAAAAGACAGTTATAGCATTTCAAAACGCAAGTTAAACTCACAAATCTCCTCATTATTTGGCGGTCGCATTGCTGAAGGTTTGATTTATGGCGACGATGCTGTAACAACAGGTGCAAGTAACGACATCGAACGCGCCACCGAAATCGCACACAAAATGGTCAAACAATGGGGGATGTCCAAAGCACTAGGCCCTCTATCATACGGAGAAGAAGAAGGCGAAGTTTTCTTAGGTAAGCAAGTAACCAAACACAAGCATATCTCAGAAGATACTTTCAAAGTAGTTGATATTGAAATTCGTAAAATTATCGATGTAAACTACGCAATCGCACTAAAAATATTAGAAGACAATGTCGATATTCTGCATACAATGACCGAAGCACTAATGGAATTTGAAACCATTGACAAAGACCAAATCGACGACTTAATGGCAAGAAAACCAATGCGTGAAGCTGCAGTAATTGTTGATTCCGAAGTTGCCTCCACCGAATTAGGCAAAGGGCTTGATGTTGATACAGAGGTGTCAGGCGATGGTGATAGTAAAGGTGGTGAAAGCCCTTTAAACGAACAAGTCGCCTAAAACACGATGGCTACTCAGCCTAAAATTATGGGTATTTTGAATGTAACGCCCGATTCTTTTTTTGATGGTGGTCAGCATTTTGATGTCGCAGATGCTATTCAAAACGCACAGCAGATGATTGAGCAAGGGGCTGATATTATTGATATTGGTGGGGAATCTACCCGTCCAAATGCTGATGCCGTTCCCCTTGAAGAAGAATTGTCGCGTGTCATTCCCGTGATTGAAGCACTTACCAAAACTACAAATATTGTGATTTCTATTGACACTTCAAAACCAGAAGTGATGACACAGGCTGTTCAAGCAGGGGCACATATTATTAACGATGTATGTGCGTTGAGTGCAGAAGGGGCGTTAAAAATTGTGGCTGATTTAAAGGCTGATGTGTGTCTGATGCATATGCAAGGCACCCCACGCAGTATGCAAAATAATCCTGTATATGGTGATGTGGTAGAAGATATTAAATACTTTTTTGAACGCAGGATAAATGCCTGTGTTGATGCAGGCATCAGTAAAAATAGATTGATTTTAGACCCAGGATTTGGCTTCGGAAAAACCTATGAACATAATTTAGAAATATTGCGTCGCTTTGATGAGTTTAAATTTTTTGGCTTACCTTTGTTGGCAGGATTGTCACGCAAAACGATGATTGGGCAGATGCTTGGCGGTAGAGATATTGGGGAAAGGATGATAGGTAGTGTTACAGGGGCTATAATGGCGGTGCAAAATGGTGCAAATATTGTGCGTGTACACGATGTTTTAGAAATGAAAGATGCATTAATGGTATTAAACAAGGTTGGATAATGGTTAATTATTTTGGAACAGATGGAATACGGGGCGAAGTCGGTATTGAGCCAATCACGGCAGATTTTTTCCTAAAATTAGGTTGGGCGGTAGGTTCATTTTTGGCACAAAATCATGCAAATCCCAGTGTTGTTATTGGCAAAGATACCCGTGTTTCAGGTTATTTATTTGAATCTGCATTGGAGGCGGGATTTTTATCTGCGGGTGTTGATGTTGGGCTTTTGGGGCCGATGCCTACCCCTGCAATTGCTTATTTAACCCAAACTTATGGGGCTACTGTGGGCGTTGTTATCAGTGCATCACACAATAATTTTCAAGATAATGGGGTTAAATTTTTCTCTGATAAGGGCTTTAAACTCAGTGACCAAGATCAAAAAGACATAGAAAAGCGTTTAAGCGAACCGATGGTCAGTGTTAGTAGTGAAAATATTGGCAAAGCCGTGCGTCACGAGCAATCTTTGGGTCGTTATATTGATTTTTGTAAGCATTCTTTTGACAAAGACATTGATTTATCTAATTTGAATATCGTGGTAGATTGTGCGAATGGTGCAACCTACCATATCGCTGAAAATGTATTTTCAGAGTTGGGCGCTAACATTACTATTATCAATAATCAGCCTGATGGTTTTAATATTAATTTGAATTGTGGTGCGACGAATACTAAAAAATTACAGGAAGTTGTACTTGAAAAAAAAGCCGATTTAGGCATCGCTTTTGATGGCGATGGAGACCGCTTAATGATGGTAGATTCACAAGGTGAATTAATTGATGGGGATGAGTCAGTTTTCATTATTGCTAAAGCATGGAAAAATCAAAAGCGGTTAACAAGCAATACAGTGGTTGGCACTAAAATGACCAATCTTGGTGTGCAACATGGTTATCAAAATTTGGGTATTAACTTTATTGAAGCCGATGTCGGAGATAGATTTGTAATGGAACAAATGCAAAAACACAATTCTATTCTTGGTGGTGAAGGCTCAGGACATATTATTTGCCTTAATCAAGCTACATCAGGTGATGCAATTATTGCTGCTTTGCAAGTATTAGAAGTAGTAATTAAAAGCGGAAAAACACTAAGCGAATTAAAATCCGAAGTACAAAAATACCCACAGGTATTAATCGATGTCAAAATTAAAGAAAAAGTGGATTTATCACAGCATCAGGCACTAAAAGAAACACAAAGCAAAGTGGAGAGTGCTTTAGGTGAATTTGGCAGAGTATTAATTCGTGCTTCTGGCACTGAACCACTCATTCGAGTGATGGTTGAAGGCAAGAATTTAGATTTGGTGCAAAAAAGTGCTGAGGCGTTAGCCGCAACACTTAATTAGAATTACTTAGTCTTAAATGCACCAGGGTTCTCAATTAAATCGTGTGCAACAGGGGTTGCTTTAACTTCTGGCTCACCACATGCAGTAAGTAATACGATAATTGGAAGCAATAGTAATAATTTTTTCATTTTTTATCCTTCATAAATAAATGAAATAAATGGGGACAAAATAAATGGGGACAGGCTACTTTAAATAAATGGGGACATAAATAAATGGGGACAGGCTACTTTTATCATAGTTTTTTCTTATTTTTTGGTCTTCCTCTAGCCTTTAGAGTTGACAGCAAACCATGCTTCTTTGCCATTTTTATAACCCAGTTTTCATTGCCAAGTGGTGCTTGTCTATTAATACTGTTTCTGATTTTATCTATTTCTTTTTGAGTTTGTGGCGTATTGACATATTCCACCCAGTTATCTAGTTCTCCATAAGGCTTGTTCAATATCTTTCTATTTCTAAAGACTCTTTCTGATAATGACCCGTATTGCCAATCTTGTGCTGTTTTGCTTAAATCAGCCCTTAACGCATTAGCCTCTATATAGCGCATCAAAGTTAGATAATAACTGTCTTTTTCAACAATAAAACTTTTAAATCTACCTTGCCAAATATGTCCTGAGGTTTTGTTTTTCTTATAATAATAACGCACATGAGAAGTCATCACCCATTGCATAAATTTACTCAGACTATTTTCACCTTGTGGTACAAGTAATAAATGAAAGTGATTAGGCATTAGACAATAGGCGTGTAACTCAATATTCTCTCTTTCTAGCCCTGTTTTTAATAATTTTAGGAAAAACTCGTAATCATCCTCATCATCAAAAACTTGCATACGCATATTTCCTCTATTGATAATATGATAGATTCCGCCTTGGGTTTGACCTCTTGGTATGCGTGGCATTTTAGTGTTGGGGTAAAAGTGGGGAATTATATCATAAAAAGTAGCCTGTCCCCATTATTTTAAGTCTATATCTTCAAACTGTTGCCAGTGAATTACTTTTAATCTACTAAAAAACATCTCAACTCCTTTTTAAACATAACGCTTGAAATCACCTAACGCGTAAGCGGTCAGGTGGAATGATTTGTTAGGTGTTTTTATAGTCATAAGTTATTGTTTTTAAATATAATTTAATAAATAAAAGGGTAGCGTCCCCTTATTTTATATGATAAAAAGTAGCCTGTCCCCATTATTTCCTGTCCCCATTATTTCATAGTGCATTTTTCTCCAAAAACATACCTTTATCTAAAGATACAAAGAAGTCTTGATATATTTTAGGGTCTTTAATTGCTTTGATGCCGTATTGAGCATTTGCCCTTACCTTTACTGATTTTTGCGCTTGTCTTATTGTTATACTCATGACCAGCTTATAACCATCTAATTTTGTACCTGATACAGTTCCAGTTAATAAATCTGCTTTATCAATGACAAAACCTAAATCTTGCAATACTGCTATTGTGCTTCTGGTTGCTTTTATTTTTGAAATATTATCATAAACTTTAGTCTGATATGATCTTACTTTTAATTGAGATTGAGATTCTGAATTAATAATTTGAGCAGTAGAACTTACACAGCCAGCCAGTAAAAAAGATGAAGTTACAACGCTTAAAAGTAATAGTTTTTTGATGTTCATGTTAAATTCCTTGTTTTGCTAAAAATATAGCTTTATCTAACTTAGTATAAAAGTCTTGATAAATTTTCTTATCTTTTATGTACTCCATTGTAGTAGGTACACCACTTTGGTATTGTGTATCACTAAACACTATCCTCTGAAAACTTGCACGAACTAAAATAGAATTATTATTTTTAATTCTAGTAATTAAAGACACTTTAATTTTTTGATGTGTATCCATTGGAGTGCCTAACAATATAGCCATTATCACTTGACCAGTATTAGTTGCATCTCTGGTTTTTTCTGCTATCAATAATCCTAAATCCTGCTCACTTTCTTTGATGATGAAGCCAATATCTTGTAAAACATTAGCAGAAGCAATTAACATATGTTTTTCTGTAACATTGTTATATTCTTTTTGCTGTATTTGTCGCAGTTCTAAACTTTTTTGTGTAAGCCTTAAAGCGTCCTTTGGTATTGTGCCACACGATGTGATAAATAGAGAAAATAGAATAACTACATATAATTTAAAACGCATAATTATCTCCAATAAAAATTAAAATCTAGAAGTATGATATTTGAAAGTAGATACTTTTTTATTGGCATCAAATTTAATAATGATGGTTAGTGTTCTTTGAGAGCTGGAAGCGCTAGAACTGGACTCGCTACCGCCAATTAGCAGTATCGTTGCATAGGCGTCACTACTTGAATAACTCACATTTGAGGATATTTTGTCATAAATCCAAACTTCTCCACCGTTGTCATCTGACGTTAAAATATTCGGACTACCAAGTGCAGAAGCAACAGAGGCAGCACTCATGCCAACTTTAATTTCTTTTTGTACTGTGCCTACTGTAATTCTATCACCTTGTTGTGAATTATTATTTACTGGCTGAGATACACAGCCAACAATCAACATATTCACCAATACAATAATACTGATAATTATATTTTTTAACATTTTTTTATCCTCTTTATTTTTAAAATCTAAATTTTACCCATAATTTTAATTAGGCGTATAACTATTATTATAAGGACATATTTCCTTATATTGCTATATTAAAAATAAAACCTGTAAAAACAACAAAATTCCATCTATTTTTAAGATAAAATTCAATTTTTACCTAATATTTGATATTAGGGTAAAAAATTTATACAAAATTCAAATTTAACGGACATATGATAACAGATAAGAAATCAACCATTCAGCAAATGCGAGAAATAATGCGGCGGATGAATTATGCTTATAAAACTGAGAGTAGTTATTGTGATTGGGTGAAGCGCTTTATTAAATTTTCTCAGATGCAGAGTGGGGATGAATTGTTTGAGAATGCTGAGGATAAAGTGGAGGTATTTTTGACAGATTTAGTGGTTGGGCAAAATGTGGCGGCTTCAACGCAAAATCAGGCATTTAATGCGTTGGTTTTTTTGTATAAAGAAGTACTTAAAAGGCCTCTGGAAAATGTGCGGGCAACGCGCAGTCGTAAGCAGCCACGGATTCCTGTGGTGTTGAGTGCGAGAGAGGTTAAAAAGATTTTTGCACAATTAACGGGGGTTAATGCGTTGATGGTTTCGTTGTTGTATGGTGGTGGATTACGGATTTCTGAGTTGGTGCGATTGCGAGTTCAGGATGTGGATTTTGATTATTGCCAAATTACAGTGCGTGATGGTAAGGGTAAAAAAGACCGGGTAACGCCATTGGCAAAAAAAGCGATACCTGTGTTGCAGGCACATATCGCTCAAAGAAAAATAATCCACGAGCAGGATTTAGCGGTGGGTTTTGGTGGGGTGTATTTGCCGAATGCTTTGGCTAAAAAATATCCGAATGCAGATAAAGAGTTTGGGTGGCAGTATGTGTTTGCGAGTAGAAATATTGCCACCGACCCACGCACGAATGTTGAGCGCCGTCATCATATTGACCAGTCAGCGGTGAATAAGGCGATTAAAGTGGCTGTGGGGAAATGTAGAAGTGTCCATAAAAAAGTGTCGGCACATACTTTTCGCCATTCGTTTGCCACGCATCTGTTGCAAACAGGGACGGATATTCGCACTATTCAGGGTTTGCTTGGGCATAGTGATTTGCAAACGACGATGATTTATACGCATGTTTTAAAGCAAGGTGGGCAAGGGGTTGTGTCGCCGTTAGACAGATTGTGATTTTTTCCAATACAGAATTATTTTTAGTCAGTTTGATTTTTATGTGGGCGGGGTTTGTGCGTACGGGGCTTGGCTTTGGTGGGGCGGCATTGGGGTTGCCGTTAATGTTGTTATTGGGTGGGTCGCCGGTTTATTGGCTGCCAGTAATTGGGCTGCATTTGTTATTTTTCTCGTCGCTAACTTTGGCAAAATCTATCAAACAAGTGGATTGGAAATATCTTAAACAGTCACTTTGGTGGATTATTCCGCCGACTTTAATTGGGGTGTTTGGATTATTGGCGTTACCTGATAAAGTGATGATTATTTTTGTCTATTCCATTACGATTTTTTACGCTATTACTTGGATTTTTAATCAAAAAATCACTTCACATCGTCCTTGGGTGGATAAATTGTTATTGATTTTAGGGGGTTATGTGGCAGGCACTTCACTGACAGGCGCACCACTGATTGTCGCAGTATATATGCGTTATGTGGCAAAACAATATTTGCGTAATACACTATTTGTATTATGGTTTATTTTGGTGTGCATTAAAATGGTCGCTTTTGTTGCAGTCGGTGTACCAATTGATTGGCAATTATCTTTGATGTTAATTCCAGTCGCCACGATTGGACATATAATCGGACTCAAATTGCATGATAAAATTATTCAAAATGATGTTTTGTTTAAACGCTGGGTTGGGTTGACTTTATTGATGATTAGTTCATTTGGACTTTTGAAAGTATTTTTGTAACTCTGATATTACATTATAATGTTACATAATGATTTAACAGAATAAGAGGGTGTAATGATTCAAGCGACTATGGCAGATATGCGGAAATCAGTTGATTTTTTCCAAACTGATCAGGTGATTAGCATTATTAACGGTAGAAAAAAACAAGAAATTGGTTATTTTGTGCCAAACACATTAAAGACAGATTTTTTAAAATTTTTAAATGAACTAGAAAAGTCAAAGCGACTAAAAAATGCTAAGCGTGCAGCAGAAGCACAGATGCTTGACCCTATTGGAGATGGCTCGGCAGGAGACGGCATTGAGTAAAGTGTTAAATAAAGGCGATATTTGTTTGGTTGATTTTGAACCGACGAAAAAAGGCGAAATTGGCAAGCTAAGGCCAGCTATTATTTTGAGTGACAATCAAGACACAACGATATTTGCAACGGCTGTTGTTATACCATTGTCAAGTTTAGTGATTAAAGATAACCAGCCTTATCGTTACCCTATTAGCAAAAGGCAGAAACTTGAAAAAGAGTCGGATGCGTGTATTTATGAAATTCGCTCTTTGTCTAAAAATAGAGTGGGCGATAAGATTGCAACTATAACAAAGAGGGAATTAGAGGGTATTCGCCAAGCCCTATATGATTTATTATGAATGAGTATATTTTAATTTTAGTAAGTACTATTTTGGTCAATAACTTTGTTTTAGTGAAGTTCTTGGGCTTGTGTCCATTTATGGGTGTGTCAAAGAAGGTCGAAACTGCTATTGGTATGGGCTTTGCTACGACTTTTGTGCTAACTTTGGCGAGCGTGAGTAGTTATTTGATTAATACTTATATTCTGGTGCCGTTTGAAATGGAATACCTGCGTACCATTGCCTTTATTGTGACGATTGCAGGCGTGGTGGGTTTTACGGAGTTGGTGGTGAATAAAACTTCCCCTGTTTTACACCAGTCTTTAGGCGTATTTTTGCCATTGATTACCACCAATTGCGCAGTGCTAGGTGTTGCTTTGTTGAATGTTAATCAAGATAATGGATTTTTGGCATCGGCGGTTTATGGTTTTGGTGCGGCGATTGGTTTTTCTTTTGTTTTGGTATTATTTTCAACCATTCGCGAACGCATTGATGGGGCAAATGTTCCCACTGTTTTTCAAGGCGTGCCGATTGCATTGATTACCGCAGGATTAATGTCAATGGCATTTATGGGGTTCGTTGGATTGGCATGATTGAATCTATTTTCATTTTCTCTTTGTTGGCGTTAGTATTAGGGTTAATTCTAGGTTATGCGGCGATTAAATTTAAGGTTAAAGGCAATCCCTTAGTGGATCAGATTGATGCAATTTTGCCTCAGACGCAATGCGGGCAATGTGATTTTCCAGGCTGTAAACCTTATGCTGAAGCATTGGCAAAAGGCGAAGCAGAAATTAACCAGTGCCCGCCAGGTGGGCAAGAAGGTGTAGATGCGTTGGCAGAATTATTGGGAGTGGAAACTTTATTACTGAATGAAGAACATGGCGAAAATACCACCGACCATGTTGTATATGTTGATGAAAAATTATGCATTGGCTGCACTTTGTGTATTCAAGCCTGTCCTGTGGATGCGTTTGTTGGTGCATCTAAGGTAATGACGACGGTGATTGAGGATGAATGCACGGGGTGTGATTTGTGCATCCCAGTTTGTCCTGTGGATTGTATTTATATTAAGAGACCTTTGCATAAATATGAATAATCATCAAAACGCCATCTTTCATCAAATTACAAACTTTTTAAAAACACCCTTAGCCCTGCTAGGAGGGGATTTAAAAAATTTCCAATTTAATAAAATCTGTCATTTTGCTAATCATCCCTATTTATGCAAAGGTCTCATTAAGAAAATTCAGCCAACGCTAAGGACTTTTATAGCCGAGGTGGCAGATGTTTGATGCATTTAATAATGGTATTGTGATTAATAATCCGTATCCCGTGACGCGGGTTGAAATTATTCAAGCACCCTTACCTGATAAAGTAGTTTTGCCTTTGCAACAACGCATAGGTGCGGAGGCTGAGCCCTGTGTTAAGGTTGGTGATAAAGTCCTAACAGGGCAGTTAATTGCACAGACGCCAGACCAGTTTTGTGCTTCTATTCACGCCTCAATTTCAGGCACGGTGGTGGCAATTGATGCACAAATTATTCCACATAAATCAGGGCTTAAATCAAACTGTATTACCATTGAATCTGACGGCAAAGACGAGTGGATTAAGAATAAAGGTGTGGGTGATTTTTTGCATTGCTCGCGTGAGACTTTGATTGAATATCTGCAACAATCAGGCATTGTTGGCTTGGGTGGTGCAGGGTTTCCAACGCATTCAAAATTGAAAAAAGCGACCAATTGCCATACCTTAATTATCAATGCCACCGAGTGCGAACCGGGGATTATGTGCGATGATGCGTTGATGCAACACGATGCCCGTGAAGTGATTCGTGGGGTGGAAGTGTTGTTGCGAATTACAGGGGCGACGCAGGTTTTCATTGCAATTGAAGACGATAAACAGGAAGCTTATCATTCGCTGTTGATGTTTAATCATAATGAGAGAATTAGCATCATCCAAATCCCAACTAAATACACCTCAGGTGCAGAAAAATTACTCATCAAAGCGTTATTAAATATTGAAATTCCAGCAGATGAACTTGCCATAAACCATGGGATTCTTTGTCAGAATGTATCCACTGTCAAAGCCATTTTTGACGCTGTAGTTGAAGACAAACCTTTGATTTCACGCATTGTAACAGTAACGGGTGATGCAGTAACGCCGAATAATTTTGAAGTGCGTTTGGGCACATCATTTAGGCATATTATTGCATTAGCAGAACCGAATGATAAACAGCACGATGTGCGTATGGGCGGCATGATGATGGGCATTGATGTACAGTCGTTGGATATACCGATTTGTAAGATTACTAATTGTATTTTCGTCAATAATGCTAAGCCAAAGCAACCTGTACAAGAATGCATTCGTTGTGGGCAATGTAATCAAGTTTGCCCAGTGGATTTGTTGCCACAGCAATTATATTGGTATGCCAAAAGTGAGAATACTGAGAAAGCAATGGAGTATAATTTAAGCAGTTGTATTGAATGTCGTTGTTGTGATGTAGTGTGTCCAAGTCATATTCCTTTGGCATCGTATTTTTCGTTTGCGAAGGCGTTACACCGCCAAACTCTGAAAGCACAGAAAAAAGTGTATAATGCCCGAAAGCGATTTGAATATAGAGAATATCGACTGGTGCGTAATAAAACCGAACGCACCGAGATGATGGCAAGAAAAAAAGCAGAATTGAAGCAAAAAATGGCAGGCGACAAGACTCAAAAAGATAAAATAGCAGACGCAATAACAAGGGTAAAAAATAAAAAATGATAGCAATATTTAGTTCTTCTTCACAAATGATGCGACAAGTGATTTATGCGCTTGTCTTAGGCGTTAGTGCGTCTTATTACTTTTTTGGTTGGGGGATAATGCTGCAAATTGTGTTAGCAGTAACAACCGCAATTGCCGTAGAATCCATATTTTTAAAAATCAGAAAACAACCGATTTCCCCTGCCATTAGCGATGGTTCGGCAGCGCTCACAGGATTTTTATTAGCCATTTCAATTCCCACCATTGCCCCGTGGTGGATTATCGTGGTAGGCGTGAGTTTTGCCATTATTTTCGGCAAGCAATTGTATGGCGGACTGGGTAATAATCCTTTTAATCCAGCAATGTTAGGCTATGCCTTTTTGCTGATTTCATACCCCTTGCAAATGACCACTTGGGCGGGCGATTTTGTAACTTTCACTCAAGCCTTTGAGGTAATTTTTAATCTCAATCCTGTGGATGCGTTGAGTGGTGCAACCCGATTAGACGATGTCAAAACCCAGTTGGCTTTAGGCAAAATCATCAGTGAATTGAGCGTGCATTCAACAGCACAAGCGTGGATTAACGCAGGATTTTTATTGGGTGGATTGTATCTATTGGTTCGCCGTGTTATTTTTTGGCATATTCCACTCGCCTTTTTATCAGGTATTGTCATCACTGCCTTTTTACTCTCATTTGGCGACACCGAGCATTACCTACCCATTCAGAATCACCTAATGCTGGGTGGCACAATGTTGGGTGCGTTTTTCATTGCTACCGACCCAGTGTCTGCCTGCACCACACCCAAAGGGCGGCTTATTTATGGCTTTTTTATTGGTATGCTGATTGTAATTATTCGCACTTTTGGCAACTATCCAGATGGCGTTGCATTTGCTGTTTTGTTGATGAATATTACTGTGCCGTTGATTGATTATTACACACAACCTAAGGTATTTGGTCAATGAAATCACAACCGATAATCAAAGCAGGCATGTTGCTACTTATCTTTGCTGCCATCAGTATATTTTTCGTTTCGTTGGCACAAGATTTAATGAAAGAACGCATTAAATATAACGAAGAGCAATTACTCATTGAACGACTTAATGAGTTGGTTTCAGATTATGATAATAACATTTTGCAAGATAAATTCTCAAAAGAAATTACCTTGCACGGCATTAAGCAAACCGTGAATATTTACCCTGCTAAACACAATAATCAGACTTTCGCTTATCTAATTGAACACGCTTATCCAAATGGCTATAGTGGCACTATTCGCCTATTAACAGGCATCGATACCCACAACCAGCTCTTAGGCGTTCGCGTGATTGCACACAAAGAAACCCCGGGTTTGGGTGATAAAGTAGAAACCAAAAAATCCAATTGGATCAAACAATTCAAAGGTATGTCTTTGACCAACCCTAGTAAAAGTCAATGGAAAGTCAAGAGAGATGGCGGTTCGTTTGATGCCTTTACAGGGGCAACAATAACACCCCGTGCCGTTGTTACTGCCACTTATCAACTTTTAGAGTTGTTCAAGAAAGGTTCATTACAGGTTAAATAATAATGCAACTCAGTGATTTTGATTTTAACTTACCTGAAGCACTGATTGCACAAAGCCCACCGAAAAATAGAACAGATTCACGACTTTTAGTGCCAATTTTTCCGATTATAGATACATTTTTTCGAAATATTGGGGATTTTATCAAAGAAGGGGATTTGTTAGTAATGAATAATACCAAAGTAATTCCTGCTCGTTTATTCGGATACAAGGAATCGGGCGGTAAAGTTGAAATTATGATTGAACGCTTGTTAAGTAATAACCAGGCATTAGCAATGATTCGCGCTAGCAGAGCACCTAAAATTGGCAGTCATCTTATTTTAGAAAATAAAGTTAAAGCAGTTGTTTTAAACAAAGACAAAGGTTTTTACACACTTGAATTTGCCACAGATTCACTACTTGATTTGTTGGATAAAGTGGGACATACTCCACTCCCCCCATATATTGAAAGAGCGGATAACGAACAAGATTTAAGCCGCTACCAAACTGTTTTTGCACAAAAAGACGGCGCTGTCGCTGCCCCTACAGCAGGATTGCATTTTGATGAAGACTTGTTGGATTCTTTAAAAACTAAAGGGGTTGACTCAGCTTTCGTCACATTGCATGTTGGCGCAGGCACTTTCCAACCTGTCAAAACCGACAACATTAAAGACCATCATATGCACAGCGAATATTACGAAGTGCCACAAGAAACAGTGGATAAAATCACCCAAACCAAAGCCAACGGTGGGCGAGTTATTGCCGTGGGAACAACAGCAGTACGCTCTTTGGAGTCTGCAGCAAGAGGCGGAGCGCTTAAAGCCATACAAGAAGAAACCGATATCTTCATTTACCCCGGTTATAAATTCCAAGTCATAGACATCCTAATTACCAATTTTCACCTGCCAAGATCATCATTATTAATGCTAGTCAGTGCCTTTATCGGGCGTGATAGAATGATGGAAATTTATCAACATGCGATTGATGAAAAATACCGATTTTTCTCCTATGGCGATGCGATGTTGTTGGAGCGAATATAATGAGACCTTTGTATAAATATGAGACCTTTGCATAAATATGAATAATCATCAAAACGCCATCTTTCATCAAATTACAAACTTTTTAAAAACACCCTTAGCCCTGCTAGGAGTGGATTTAAAAAATTTCCAATTTAATAAAATCTGTCATTTTGCTAATCATCCCTATTTATGCAAAGGTCTCAATATGAATAATCATCAAAAATCCACTTTTCATCCACTGGGCAATTTTTTAAACCCTGCCTTAGCCCTACTAAGGCTGATTTTAAAAAATCACCCATTGAACAAAAATTGGATTTTGCTAATCACCCCTATTTATACAAAGGTCTCATGATTTATGAAAATAATTTAATTACCGTAGAAATTGAACCCAGTGAAATCCCGTGGGTAAAAGTTTTTGCTAAGCGCAAGGTGAAAGAATTTAGTGAATGCACGCTTGAGGAAAAAACGGAATTTTTTCGGGTGATTGATATTGCTGAAAAATTAATGTTGAATTATTTTAATGCAGACAAAATCAATATTGCATCTTTTGGCAATATGTTGCCGCAGGTGCATTGGCATGTGATGGCACGATTTGAGTTGGACAGTTATTTTCCTGAGCCAATGTGGGGTGAGAAGCAAAGAGACGCAAAATTAGAGTTACTCGATTTTGAAACTTTCTTCAATCAACTTAAAGAACAGTTATGATTCAGATTGAAAATCAAGCACAATTAGACAGACTCAAGCAAGAACAAAATGCGTTATTGGTATTATTTGGCGGTGAAAATTGTGGTGTGTGCCAAACCATTAAACCGCAGATTGTTGCAAAATACTCAGAGAAATTCCCCAATCTAAAAATGGTTTATATTGATTGCGAAGTATTGCAAGAAGTCTGCGCCCAATACGGCGTGTTTTCACTACCCGTGGTGCAAGTATTTTTTATGGGTCAGAAATTTATTGAAGAAGTGCGGGGTTTTAGTTTGTTGGCTTTAGAGCAAAAAATAGAGCAAGTTTTTACCAAAATGAACCGCTAAGAAAAATCATCAAAATAGAGCGTCAAGCGGATAAGTCTTTATTTTGGTTCTTTTGAACCCTGCATTAATTTCCATATTTTTTTGCCGATAGGCGTTGTTTCTGTTATCATAATTGCCAATATTAATAAGTAAAAACCTAGTTTCAGACCAATGAAGTTGTAAAAATACAACATTTTTACAGGATTTTATTTTTAATATCGGAATATAGGGAAATATGTCCTTAATAATAATAGTTAGCTTTACAAAATAAGAGAGCGATAAAATGGAATGGGTTAATACTGCTAACTTTTGGGTTTCTTTTTTAATGGCTTTAATTGCCGTAAGTTCGGTATTAATTTCTTATACAATCTACCGTTCATCAACAGACCCAGAAGTAATACTTTATTCACAACCCGATATTAAGCGCCCAAGTATAATAAATCTTATTATTCATAATATAGGTAAAAGTCCTGCTCTAAACGTAACCTTCTCACCTGAAAAAGCATTGCCTAGCAAAGCATTTGGCTTTGATGATGCTCAAATGCCTGAAAAAATAGTTGATGGCCCTTTAATAAATGGAATTCCTTACATTGCTCCAAACCAGCAATTTGTGATTACTTGGGGACAGTATGGAGGTTTAAACAAGTATTTTGGTTCAAGCCATATTGACGTAGATATTTCATTTGAAAGACCCAATTCTTTATTGCGACTAAATAAATTTAAAAAGGCAACTAGCCGCTTAGGCATTAGGGCTTGGGAGCTAACTGATTCATCTGATCGTAACTGGGATAAGAAAACAGCAGAAGAATTAAAGAAAATAAATACCAATATCAGTAAATTAGTAAAAGTCATGGAGCAACGTTTTGAATATGAAAAAGCTAACAATGCCATTAACTCGGACAGTTAAAAGCGCCGTTTCGCTACGCTCCTCTCTGCTTTTAACTGCCGGTTATGGCGGGCGTTAGAGCCGACCGCAGAGCGGTCGGCTCTAACGGCGTGGCAATAATGGATTAACTCGTTATCCGCCTGCGGCGTCTAACAAGCCAATCAACCCGACCTAGAGAATTTAAAATAGAGTAAACTCTAAATAAATTACTAGGCGGGTTATTGCCACGCCGTTATGTTTAAAAAAATTGTAGCTGGTATATAAAATAGAGAATAAGAGATGGTTGACTTCAATAAAAGACTGAAAAAGAAAAGGGTAGTAAAAAAAGTTAACCCAGAAGACATCTATGATTCTCTGGATAGGCGAAGTGAGACTGGGCCATTAAGGCCATCGCAAAAAATAGTTTTATCTGATTGGTATTCGTCTCGAAAAGATGAAAAAAACAACATAATAAAACTTCACACTGGTGAAGGTAAAACGCTCATTGGATTATTGTTACTTCAATCCAAAATCAACTCAAATGATGGGGCTTGCCTATATGTATGTCCAAACATATATCTTGCGGAGCAAGTAAGGTTAGAGGCGCAGAAATTTGGTATACCTATTTGTGAAATAAGTGCTGACAATGATATCCCTGAGGATTTCATTATAGGTAAAAAAATACTAATCACTCATGTTCAAAAAGTATTTAATGGTCGTACGATATTTGGTTTAGGAAATAAGTCAGTAAGTGTTGGGACGATTATACTTGATGACTCCCATGCTTGTATTGATTCACTAAAGAACGCATTAACTATAAAGGTGGATAACAAGCATTCTCTCTATAAAAAAGTAATATCAATATTTGAGGATGATGTAAGAGAACAAGGAGAAGGTAGCTTTCTAGAAATAGAAAGTGGTGATTACAATACGATGCTTCCTATCCCTTATTGGAGTTGGTATGAAAAAAGAAATGAAATATCACAAGCACTTATCGGCAGCAAGAATGATATAGAAATTAAATTTGTTTGGCCGGTTATTAAGGATGGTATAGCAAACTGTCAGGCTTTTATTTCTGGTCAATCATTAGAAATATCACCAACATTGATGCCAATAGAAAAATTTGGGACGTTTTCCAAGGCTAAAAACAGAGTTTTAATGTCAGCAACGACCCAAGATGATTCATTTTTTATTAAAGGCTTAGGGTTTGATGTTCAATCTGTATCTAACCCTTTGGCGAATACGGAACTTACTTGGTCTGGCGAAAAAATGATTTTAATTCCTTCGCTCATTAGTGAAGATCTTGAAAGAGACTCAGTAATAAATTGGTTGGCAAAGACTAATTCAGAAAGGCAGTTTGGAATAGTTGCTCTTGTACCAGGATTTAGTAAAAAGAAACAATACGAAAAAATCGGTTCTAAAGTTGTCAGTAGTAATGATATTTTTCAAGTTGTTAAAGCGTTAAAAGATGGATCCTATTCACAAACAGCCGTATTTGCAAATAGATATGATGGCATTGACCTTCCAGATAATGCTTGTCGTATTTTGATCATAGATTCAAAACCTTATTTTGACTCACTTTTGGACAGGTATGAAGAAGATTGTAGATCTAACAGTGACATTATGAACGTACGTATTGCGCAAAAAGTAGAGCAAGGATTAGGTCGAAGCGTTAGGGGCGAAAAAGACTATAGCATTATAATATTGGTCGGTGGAGATTTGGTTAAATTTGTTAAGAGCCCAATTAGCAATAAATATTTCTCCGCACAAACAAGAAAACAAATTGAAATTGGTATGCAAGTAGCTTCTTTTGCAAATGAAGATGCTAACGATGAAGAGCCATATAAGGTACTTGTTAATCTAATGAGTCAAGCTTTAAATCGTGATGAAGGATGGAAGGAATATTACTCTGAAGAAATGGACGATATTTCTTCGGAGGAAGTACGTCAGAGTATCCATGATACTTTACATGTTGAATATGATGCAGAACGACAATTTATGCTTGGGGAATATGATAAAGCATGTGCGCTTATGCAAGGTCTGTGTGATCAATTCAATAACGATGACACAGAAAAAGGATGGTATCTACAGCAACTGGCTAGATACAAATATCGCACAAGTAAAATTGATGCTAATCAAATTCAAAAATCAGCGTTCCATAATAATCTTCAATTGCTGAAGCCCAGAGAAGGCATAAGTTACAAAAAAATTGAATTCATTAACCAAAACAGAGTGAAACGGATAAAAGAATGGCTTCAACAATTTAGTCAATATGAAGATATGATGATTTCACTAGATGGGATTTTTCAAAACCTAACATTTGGTATGCCCTCTGAAAAATTCGAGGCTGCATTGAAGGAATTAGGTGATGCTATTGGTTTTCTTAGTCAGCGACCAGACAAAGAAATAAAAAAAGGACCTGATAATCTTTGGTGTGGTATTGAAAATCAATACATACTATTGGAATGTAAAAATGAGGTGGATGAATCTCGGACTGAAATATCAAAACATGAAGCGGGCCAGATGAATTCACACTCAGGTTGGTTTGAAAGTGTATATGCTGATGCTAAATGTAAGCGCATTTTAATAATTCCAACTATCAAATTATCATATCATGCGGATTTTACACATACAGTGGAAGTAATGCGAAAAGGAAAATTGAAATTACTAAAAGATAATGTCAAAAGTTTTTATAAAGAATTTGCAAAGTATGTGCTGCATGAAGTTAGCGATCAGAAAATACAACATCTTTTAGATACTCATAAGTTAGACTTAGACAGCATTACTACTATGTACTCTGAGACATACAAGAAAAGCGAAAAATAAACATAACAATTAGCTCCAGCGGACAATTTATAGCGTCACTTGTTTTGCTTTCGCAAAAACGTGCCCCTCTAAATTGCCGCTGAGCAAGGCGTTAGAGCCGACCGCAGAGCGGTCGGATCTAACGGCGTGGCAATAATGGATTAACTCGTTATCCGCCTGCGGCGTCTAACAAGCCAATCAACCCGACCTAGAGAATTTAAAATAGAGTAAACTCTAAATAAATTACTAGGCGGGTTATTGCCACGCCGTTAGATGGAATGCTATTAATTACACCAGCCTAATTTTTTACCACCATCATAAACATAGGCAAGTTTTTTATTTAATACTTGTTTTTCTAAACTATCGCCATCAATCAGCACATTGGCAACAATCCTAAAGTATTTGCCTCTTGCAATATTTGTCAATTTAATCACTTTGGCTTTTAACAACAAATTTCTAACAAAATCTCTGGCATTAATCGCTAATTCTTTCTCTTTTTTACATTTACCCCTAATCTCTGGGGTATCTATACCATTCACTCTAATAGCAATATTTTGCAAAATAATGGGGACAGAAAATAATGGGGACAGGCTACTTTTTATGATATAATTCCCCACTTTTACCCCAACACTAAAATGCCACGCATACCAAGAGGCCAAACCCAAGGCGGAATCTATCATATTATCAATAGAGGAAATATGCGTATGCAAGTTTTTGATGATGAGGATGATTACGAGTTTTTCCTAAAATTATTAAAAACAGGGCTAGAAAGAGAGAATATTGAGTTACACGCCTATTGCCTGATGCCTAATCACTTTCATTTATTACTTGTACCGCAAGGTGAAAATAGTCTGAGTAAATTTATGCAATGGGTGATGACTTCTCATGTGCGTTATTATCATAAGAAAAACAAAACCTCAGGACATATTTGGCAAGGTAGATTTAAAAGTTTTATTGTTGAAAAAGACAGTTATTATCTAACTTTGATGCGCTATATAGAGGCTAATGCGTTAAGGGCTGATTTAAGCAAAACAGCACAAGATTGGCAATACGGGTCATTATCAGAAAGAGTTTTTAGAAATAGAAAGATATTGAACAAGCCTTATGGAGAACTAGATAACTGGGTGGAATATGTCAATACGCCACAAACTCAAAAAGAAATAGATAAAATCAGAAACAGTATTAATAGACAAGCACCACTTGGCAATGAAAACTGGGTTATAAAAATGGCAAAGAAGCATGGTTTTCTGTCAACTCTAAAGGCTAGAGGAAGACCAAAAAATAAGAAAAAACTATGATAAAAGTAGCCTGTCCCCATTTATTATGATAAAAGTAGCCTGTCCCCATTTATTATGATAAAAGTAGCCTGTCCCCATTTATTATACTATATAGAGGCTAATGCGTTAAGGGCTGATTTAAGCAAAACAGCACAAGATTGGCAATACGGGTCATTATCAGAAAGAGTTTTTAGAAATAGAAAGATATTGAACAAGCCTTATGGAGAACTAGATAACTGGGTGGAATATGTCAATACGCCACAAACTCAAAAAGAAATAGATAAAATCAGAAACAGTATTAATAGACAAGCACCACTTGGCAATGAAAACTGGGTTATAAAAATGGCAAAGAAGCATGGTTTGCTGTCAACTCTAAAGGTTAGAGGAAGACCAAAAAATAAGAAAAAACTATGATAAAAGTAGCCTGTCCCCATTTATGTCCCAATGATTATGAACAAGCGTTTTATAAGGAGAATTACCCAACTTAACAAAAGCCTTTTAGGCTTAAGTTGGGTTGGCTTCGCCAATTTGGGGGGCAAGCCCCCAAACCCCATTGTTCAATCAAAAAGAACAAGGGTATAATTTATTGAAGTGGTGTCCAGTCAAGTGGGGGAATCGCAGCCTGTCCCCATTTATTCATGTCCCCATTTATTCATTTATTTCCATTTATTTTAAAAAATTAAGACTTCAAGGGAGCTGTATTATGAAAAAATTTTACATTTATTTTATTACCACTATGCTATTATCTAGCTGTGCAAGTACTGTACCTATCAAAATTGGGGCTAATACTTATTATTCATCTAAAACAAACTATGCAGGTATATTTGGTGATGTTGGTGCAACCACTGGCGACCTAATAGTTGAAGGCAACCATTTTTGCGAATCACTTGGAAAAGAATTGCAATTAGTCACTCAAAGTAACAAGGATAATGTGCCCGGTGTTCGCTTTGGCGGATCTACAATTACCTTTAAATGTGTAAATAATGCAAGCGATCCTGTAATGCGATCGGATAGAGGTATATCTACTGTTGAGATAATACATAAATAATTGAGGTTTAGTGTGGAATTTTTTACCTAGAGATATGGAGACACAAACATTAATTATTTAAAAAAGCATCTAACAAGTCATTCCACCTGACCGCTTACGCGTCAGGTGAATTCAAGCGTTATGCGTAATAATAGGAATATGTAATGGTTCAAAATGAGTATGAGTATATTGAATTTTTAGTCCAAAATGGACTTCAAATAAATAGCGCTTATAGTTATGGAATATATTTAGAAACCATCTCAAAAACTCTAGATATCATAATAAATGACTCTACAATTTCATCAAAAAAAGATGTTGATATTGTAATTGAAAAATTATCAAAAACTGATTTAGCAGAAAATTATAAAAATAATTGTGGCACGGCACTAAGGAAATATCTTAAGTTTATTACAGAAACAAACTTTATCTATAAATCGCTAGACGAGATAGAAAACCCTAATCAATATACAGAAGGAGCTAAAAAAGTTATTACTGTAAATGCATATGAAAGAGATAGAAAAGCCAGGAATAAATGTATTGAAATACATGGTTTGAACTGTGCTGTTTGTAATAT
The DNA here is from genome assembly GCF_964212635.1 of Candidatus Thiodubiliella endoseptemdiera. Taxonomy (NCBI): domain Bacteria; kingdom Pseudomonadati; phylum Pseudomonadota; class Gammaproteobacteria; family Pseudothioglobaceae (SeqCode); genus Candidatus Thiodubiliella; species Candidatus Thiodubiliella endoseptemdiera. The sequence continues at coordinate 796,750 of NZ_OZ156463.1, read as the reverse complement.
TAATTTTGAAACTACATATGGTTCTATTGGTATTGGGTTTATTCATGTTCATCACATTAAACCATTGTCAGAAATAAACGAAAGTTATGTAGTAAGCCCAGAAAAAGATTTGATTTCTGTGTGTCCCAATTGTCATGCAATGCTTCATCGTAAAAAAGATACAATAAGCATTAATTCTTTAAAGGAAATGTACAATGAAAATAACGCATAACAATTCATTCCAGCCGACCGTTTACGCGACCCGCGATCGCTGAATTCAAGCGTTAGGAGTATTAAACAAGACACTGCCTTAAAATTATCTGTTAAGGTGTAGGCGAGACCTCGCTCATTTCAGTATAATTCAATCTTTTATTCTTTTTACTAAAGCATTGCAATGAAAACCGCACAAATACGACAAAAATTCTTAGATTTTTACGCTTCAAAAGGGCATACTATTGAGCCGAGTGCTTCGCTTATTCCGCATAATGATAAAACTTTATTGTTCGTGAATGCGGGTATGGTGCCGTTTAAAGATGTGTTTAGTGGCGTGGAAAAGCGCTCTTATAGCCGTGCAGTGAGTTGTCAACGATGTGTGCGTGCAGGGGGCAAACATAACGATTTGGAAAATGTCGGCTACACCGCACGCCATCATACTTTCTTTGAAATGTTGGGTAATTTCTCATTCGGTGATTATTTCAAACGCGAGGCGATTCAATACGCTTGGGAGTTTTTAACGGTTGAATTGGGATTGCCAAAAGAAAAACTTTGGGTCAGTGTGTTTGAAGAAGACGATGAGGCGGAAGATATTTGGGTAAATGAAATTGGCTTCCCCAGAAATCGCATCTCTCGTTGTGGCGCTAAAGACAACTTTTGGCAAATGGGCGATACTGGCCCATGCGGTCCATCCAGCGAGATTTTTTATGATCACGGTGAGGACATCGCTGGCGGACCACCAGGACACGCTGATGAAGATGGCGATAGGTATATTGAAATTTGGAATTTGGTGTTCACTCAATATGACAAGCAAGAAGATGGCTACCTCAAACCACTTGATGCGCCTTGCGTGGACACTGGTATGGGGCTGGAACGATTGGCAGCGGTATTGCAACACAAAAATAACAATTATGACACCGATGGCTTTAAATCGTTGACCAAAGCCATTGTTGAATTAACCCAAGAGGACAGCAGCATTAAGCAAGATAACGCCTCAGTGCGGGTGATTGCCGACCATATTCGTTCCACTGCATTTATGATTGTTGATGGCGTGATTCCCTCCAACGAAGGGCGTGGCTATGTGTTGCGTCGTATCATTCGTCGCGCTATTCGTCATGGGCATAAAATTGGCATCAACAAAGTCTTTTTCTATCGCTTAGCGCCAGTTTTGACACTAGAGCTCAAAGACGCTTACCCAGAATTAAAGAAAAACCTAGCCAATGTTGAAAAGGTGTTAAAGCGAGAGGAGCAGCGATTTGTACAGACATTAAACCAAGGTATGGGAGTTTTAGCCGAGGCGATTGCCAAACTTAAAGGCCATGAAATTGACGGTAAAACAGTGTTTAAACTTTACGATACTTATGGTTTTCCAGCAGATTTGACCGCTGACGCTGCACGGGAGCAGGATTTAACCATTGATATGACAGGCTTTGAAATTGAAATGACCAAACAACGCGAACGAGCCCGCCAAGCAGGGGATTTCAAAACCTTGCAAAAAGGCGTTGATATTGGCGAACAAACGCAGTTTTTAGGCTATGAGCAGTTGGAAAATTCCTCTGAAGTCATCGCCCTGATTAAAGCAGGCGAATTAGTGCAACAAATTGAAGCAGGCGAGCAGGCTATTGTCGTGCTTGCCAGTTCAAGCTTTTACGCTGAGTCGGGCGGTCAGGTGGGCGATTGCGGCACACTTTCCAACCCCGCAACGCTTTTTACAGTAACACGGACGCAAAAACAAAAAACAGGCGCATTCGAGCATCACGGCGTTTTAAACAACGGTATTTTAAAAGTGGGTGTTGTGCTAGTCGCCGCTGTTGATAAAAAATCTCGCAAACGCATTGCCAGAAACCACTCAGCCACGCATTTATTGCATGCTGCACTGCGCACGGTTTTGGGCGAAACAGTAACACAAAAAGGCTCATTGGTTGACAGTGAGAAACTGCGTTTTGACTTCACACGCGATGAAGTGATTACCAAATCAGATCTAGAGAAAATTGAGGGCATGGTCAATCGAAAAATCTTAGGCAATACCAAAGTACATACCGCTGTTAGCGATATTGACACCGCCAAAAAGAATGGTGCAATGGCACTTTTCGGAGAAAAATACGGCGATAAGGTGCGGGTTTTAACTATGGGTAAAGACGACTTTTCAGTCGAACTGTGTGGCGGCACTCATGTCAAGCAACTCGGCGATATTGGGCTGTTTAGAATCACCTCAGAAGGCGGTGTTTCTGCTGGCATCCGTCGTATTGAAGCGGTAACAGGCTATAGCGCTTATCAATTTGATAATCAAACACAAGACCATTTGCACCAAATCGCACAGATGACCAAGTCAAGCAGCACACAAGTTGTCCAAAAAGTTGCGCAATTGCTTGACCATCAAAAAACCCTAGAAAAACAACTGGCTTCTTTCCAAAAACAATTCGCCAGCAATCAAGGCGACGATTTGGTCAGCCAAGTGCAAAATGTGAACGGCGTGCCCGTCCTCACCAGCGTTGTGAGTGGCGTGAACGGCAAAGATTTACGCGATATTGCCGACAAACTCAAAGACAAACTCGGCACCGCCGTTATCGTATTAGCAGCCGTTAGCGGTGAAAAAGTATCCTTAGTTGCTGGCGTTACCAAAGACCTAACCGATACATACCAAGCAGGAAAAATCCTTAACCATGTCGCCCAACAAGTCGGCGGCAAAGGTGGCGGTCGCCCCGATATGGCACAAGGCGGTGGCACCGATTCTAGCAAAATAGACCAAGCATTAGCTTCAGTGAGGAGTCTGATTTAGCAAGCTTTTAATCTGGTAACAGAAAATATACTTTATTTGAGACCTTTGCATAAATATGAATAATCATCAAAACGCCATCTTTCATCAAATTACAAACTTTTTAAAAACACCCTTAGCCCTGCTAGGAGTGGATTTAAAAAATTTCCAATTTAATAAAATCTGTCATTTTGCTAATCATCCCTATTTATGCAAAGGTCTCTATTTGAATGAATTTGGATTGATTTACCAAGCACTAGGCAAAACCAAGAAAGCTATTGGGTATTTTGAATTGGCATGGGCTACACTTTAGCGGAAGCGAAAAAAGCAAATGGCGAATAAGGTCGGCAGGGGTGTTTGCTGATTTTCATTGGGGTAAGCCGTTGTGTTTGGGATAATATTAATGATAAAAAAACCCGCTTTCGGCGGGTTTTGTTATTGGGTTATTGATATGCTAAACACAACCTGTTGGTTGTGGCATACCACCGTATTTGGTGATAGGCTTCATCGGGCCGGTGAGCCACTCTTTAAATAAGATTTTCTTGTCAATGCCGACGACTTTGGCGAAAGTTCTGATAGGGGGGACTGATGAGTTCTCAGCAAAATAGTCTCTGGCTGCCATAATTTGCGTAACCATGCTTTCGGTGAGTTCTATGTCGTCTTCTTTTGCCATTTCAAACATAATTTCTTCGCTCCAGATGCTTGGGTCAACCAAATATCCATTTCCTGTTCTTTCTAATGCCATTTTTCCTTCCTAATAATTAATAACTTGGTTATTATAATGTATTACTTTGGTTATTACCTTAGTTATTTACTTGGTTTTTATAAGGGAATGAAATTCTGTATAATTTCGCTGTTATGGATTGGATACAATTAAGTTTAAAAACGAATAAAGAGAATGCGGATTTTGTCAGTGAAGTGTTGATGGGGTTGGGGTGTGTTTCGGTTACTTTTAGTGATACTAATGATGATGAGATTTTTGAGCCGCCTGTGGGTGAAACGCCTTTGTGGCAGTTCGTAACCATTGCTGCGTTGTTTGATGTCAGCACCGACCAAACATTTGTTAAAAATTCTTTAAAGCAAATTTGTCAGATTGATGAAGTGGAATTTGAATTGCTTAAAGACCGGGTTTGGGAAGATGAGTGTAAGAAGGATTTTCATGCGATGCAATTTGGTAGGCGTGTTTGGATTTGTCCGTCGTGGGAAGACAGTGCGCAATTACCTGATGATGCGGTGGTGATTAATATGGATCCAGGGTTGGCATTTGGTACGGGGACGCATCAAACGACAGATTTGTGTTTGCAATATTTGGATGAGAATCCGCCTATGGGGCAAAGTGTGATTGATTATGGTTCGGGGTCAGGTATTTTGGCGATTGCCGCTGTTAAATTGGGGGCTAATCGGGCGGTTTGTGTGGATAATGACCCGCAGGCGGTGATTGCGACACGCAGTAATATTGAAAATAATCAGGTGGGAGCTAAAATTATCGCACTACATATTGATAATGAAGGGCAGTTGGAAAAAGTGGATTTGCTGATTGCCAATATTTTGGCAAAGCCTTTGGTGGGTTTGTGTGAGCACTTTTCTAAGTTGGTTAAATCGGGTGGGAAACTTGTTTTATCGGGTATTTTGCACGAACAATTGGGGATGATATTGGATGCTTATGGTGAGTATTTTTCAGGGTTAAAAGTAGTGCAAAAAGAGGACTGGTGTCGAGTAAATGGAGTGAGAAAATGAGCAAGCAAATAAAAGCAGTATCGTTAATTTCAGGGGGGTTGGACTCTCTTTTAAGCACTAAGTTGTTGCTTGACCAAGGCATTCATGTGGAGGGGATTAATTTCTTTACAGGGTTTTGTGTGGAAGGGCATACCCACGCTATTCGGAAGCAGAAAAAAGACAAACCAAAACGCAATAATGCCTTATGGGTGGCAGAGCAACTCGGTATTAAATTGCATATTATTGATGTGATTGAAGAGTATCGTGATGTGTTGCTTAACCCAAAGCACGGTTATGGTAAGAATATGAATCCTTGCCTTGATTGCAAGGGATTTATGGTGAAAAAAGCCAAGCAGTGGATGGAGGAAAATGAGTTTGACTTTATTATTACTGGCGAGGTGATGGGGCAACGCCCGATGTCGCAACGCAAAGAAACTATGCCGATTGTGCAAAGGGAGTCAGGTGCTGATGACTTATTATTGCGACCTTTGTGTGCCAAGCATCTGCCAGAAACCAAAGCGGAGATTGAAGGTTGGGTAGATAGAGAGAAATTATTAGATTTCTCAGGCAGAACACGCAAGCCGCAAATGGCACTTGCCAAGCAATACGGCTTTGAAGATTATGCCACGCCAGCAGGGGGTTGTTGTTTTTTAACCGATAAACAATATTCGGATAAACTGGTGGATATGTGGCAATCTCGTGGCAATCGCGAATATGAATTGGACGATTTAATGATGCTTAAAGTCGGCAGGCATATTCGTCCAAATCCGCGTTTTAAAATGATTATTGCTAGAGAAGAAGGTGAAGTGAAATTCTTAGAAGGTTATCGTAATCAATATGCAAATCTATATCCCACCAGTTGTAATGGGCCGTTGGCGTTGATTGATGGTGAGCCAAATCAAGCAGACTTGCAAATTGCTGCTAAAATTTTGGCGCGTTATTCTCAAGGCAGAGAAGAAAAGTTAGTTGTCGTGGAAGTTAAACTCAATGTTGGTGTGGTGCAGCAATTAAGTGTTAAGCCGTTTTCTGCTGCTGAAATTAAAAAAGAGTGGATGGTTTAAAAAAGTAAGTTATAATGGTATTACTTTTTATTACTAAATAGGTATTATGAAAACAATTACTTTAAAAACACAAGATGATTTTTTTAATCAAATCAATGAAATGGCGTTAGAAGAGCGTATCTCTAAAAGTGCATTGATTCGTAAAGCGATTATGGATTACCAAAAGAAAATCAAAAATAGGAAAATGGCAAAAAAAATGAGAGAAGATTCTTTGCGTGCTAGAGGTATGGATGATGAACTGATTAGAGATTTTGAGGCTATAGACGATGAATATCTGCTGCCACCCTGGGAAGAAAAATGAATTTTGTTAGGGGTAATGTTTATTTAGCTAATATGAATCCTAGCAGAGGCGCTGAAATTGGAAAAATCTGCCCAGTTTTAGTTATTCAATCCAATAACTTAAATTTAAGCAACCACAAAACGGTTAATATCCTGCCTTTAAGCACTGTTCTAATTGATGATTCCACACTACGATTTCGAATTAAACAGCGAGACCAATTAAAATACGATTCAGATGTTATCTGTGACTATATTCGTGCAATTGATACCAGCAAACTTACCTCAGATATGCTGACTAAACTCAGTCAAAACGAAATGCAAGAAATCGAGAAAAAACTTGAGTGGATCCTCGGTTTTCACGACTAACCACCACCCACCGCCTTAATAATCTCAACTTTATCCCCTGCATTCAGGGTAAATTCAGCGTGTTTGGATTTGGCAATAATCACTTCATTGACTTCTAATGCAATGCGTTGATTTTCATAGCCTAATTGCACGATTAAATCGTAAGCACTGAGATTGTCAGCGACTTCTAACGACTCGCCATTTAAAATCAGTCTCACTTATCCATTTTTCCAATGGCACAAGAAACGAATGATTTCGCTTTGGCCTTTACCGAGCCTAAGCCTTGAACTGTATCGGTTTCAGGGTAGCCTATACTTAATAAAGTTTTAGCCACTTCATCGCGTTTACTGTCATCAACGGCAATAGTAACAATGCCTTGCTCAACATTGATATCGGTGCTGTCTGTGTTGAATGTTGCGTTTAATTTCTTAGTAATCGTGCCAGCACAACCACCACATTTGATATTTTCTACGATAATTTCCATTATGAATTTCCAGTTGAGTTTAAAGTGAATATTATATCATTTGAGTGCCAAAATAAATATCAGTTATGGTAAAATTTCCGAAGTTTTGAACCAGGGAGTATTCAGTGTCACAAGTTGCATTATTAGCGTTAGAGGATGGTCAGGTTTTCCGTGGAAAATCTATTGGCGTTAATGGCAATACAGTCGGTGAAGTGGTGTTTAACACTTCAATGACGGGCTATCAAGAAATTTTAACTGACCCATCGTATGCACAACAAATCGTTGCACTTACCTACCCACACATCGGTAATACCGGCACAAATCCAGTTGATGAAGAATCTGCACAAATTTATGCATCAGGTTTAATCATTCGTGATTTGCCTTTAATGGTGAGTAATTGGCGTAGCACAATGCCATTGGATGAATATTTGGTTAAGCATAATATTGTCGCTATCAGTGATATTGATACTCGTGCGTTAACCCGTCATTTGCGTAAAAAAGGAACACTCAAAGGGTGCATTGTTACTGGTGATAATATTGACAAAGCAGTTGCGATTGAAAAAGCACAGGCTTTCGCAGGGTTAAAAAATATGGATTTGGCAAAGGTGGTATCAACGCCGAAGCAATACGATTTCAACGAAGGCTCTTATTCATTGGAAAGCGGTGAATTTAATGCGTTGGATACTAAATTTAAGGTTACCGTTTACGATTACGGTGTAAAGAAAAATATACTCAGAATGTTGGTGGACAGAGGCTGTGATTTAACCGTTGTCAATGCACAAATGCCTGTTGATGAAGTATTAGCCACAAATCCTGATGGTGTGTTTTTGTCCAACGGACCAGGAGACCCTAAACCGTGTAATTATGCAATTAAAAACATTCAAACTTTATTAGAAAAAAATATACCAATATTCGGCATTTGCTTAGGGCATCAGTTATTGTCATTGGCAAGTGGTGCGAAAACGGTAAAAATGAAATTCGGTCATCATGGCGCTAATCACCCCGTGCAAGATTTGAACACTGGGCAGGTGATGATTACTTCACAAAATCACGGTTTTTCCGTATCAAAAGACAGTATGCCAATGAGTTTGGAAGTAACTCATAAATCATTATTTGATGATTCTATTCAAGGGGTTAGAGTGGCAGGTAAAAAAGCTTTTGGCTTCCAAGGACACCCTGAAGCATCACCTGGTCCAAGAGATATGGGTGGATTATTTGATACATTTATAGAGGATATGAAGAAATGAAATTTGTTATATTAATATTTTTGTCTTTTTCGCTGATGGCGAACGAAGACCCGTGGGAGGAAATGAACCGTGCAACTTTCGAATTTAACCAAACTTTAGATGAAAGTTTTTTCGAGCCAATTGCAAAGTCATATAAAGAGAATATACCTAATCCAGTGCAAAATCGTGTGAGTGATTTTTCTTCTAATGTTGGCGATGTTGCAACACTCGGTAATGAATTGGCACAGTTTGAAATAGTGAGCGGTGCCAATACATTAAGTAGAGTTTTGATTAATTCTACAATCGGTTTATTTGGATTGTTTGATGTGGCTAGTGAAATCGGTTTGGAAAAAACTGAGGAAGATTTTGGGCAAACGCTCGCTGTTTGGGGTGCGCCAAAAGGTAATTATATTGTATTGCCAGTGTTTGGGCCTTCAGTGGTGCGTGACACAGCAGGTAGAATTGGCGATGGTGTGCAGAAAGTAGAGCAAACTCGCCCTTTAACAACGGCACAAAAACTTGGTATTACTGGAATGCAGGCACTTGATACTCGCGTTAAATTATTGCCTGTTACCGATTTACTTAAAAAAACAGATGACCCATATATTGCAATGCGTTCGGGTTATTTTCAAAAGCGTAAATTTGATATTTATAACGGCGATTTACCAGACGAAGACGAATTTTAAACCTAACCTAATTTTTAAAATATAAAATGCCTAAAAGACATGACTTAGAAAGTATCCTTATTATTGGCGCAGGCCCGATTGTTATCGGACAAGCGTGTGAATTTGATTATTCAGGTGCGCAAGCCTGCACTGCATTACGCGAGGAAGGCTACCGTGTTATTTTGGTCAATTCCAATCCAGCAACGATTATGACCGACCCGCAAATGGCGGATGCGACTTACATTGAGCCGATTGAATGGCGTACGGTTGAAAAAATTATTGAAGTTGAAAAGCCAGACGCATTGTTACCGACAATGGGTGGGCAAACTGCACTCAATTGTGCATTAGATTTAGAACGACACGGTGTGTTAGAAAAGCATGGCGTGGAAATGATTGGTGCGAAAAAAGAAGCCATTGATAAAGCTGAAGATCGTGATTTATTCCGTGAAGCAATGCTTAAAATTGGTCTCGATATGCCAGAAGCAGCGGTTGCCCATAATTTAGAAGAAGCATTTGCAGTACAAGAAAAAGTTGGCTATCCAACTGTGATTCGTCCATCATTCACGATGGGCGGTTCTGGTGGCGGTATCGCTTACAATCGAGATGAATTTGTTGAAATTTGTGAACGAGGTTTAGACTTATCTCCGACCAACGAATTGTTAGTTGAGGAATCCATTCTCGGTTGGAAAGAATTCGAAATGGAAGTGGTGCGTGATACCAAAGACAACTGTATTATTATTTGTTCAATTGAGAATTTTGACCCAATGGGCATTCATACGGGTGACTCAATTACCGTTGCCCCCGCACAAACTTTGACCGACAAAGAGTACCAAGTAATGCGTGATGCATCACTTGCCGTTTTGCGTGAAATTGGTGTGGACACGGGTGGCTCAAATGTGCAATTTGCGCTCAATCCTAAAAATGGCCGCTTAACCATTATTGAAATGAATCCACGCGTATCGCGTTCATCGGCTTTAGCCTCAAAAGCAACGGGTTTTCCAATTGCAAAAGTGGCTGCAAAACTTGCAGTTGGCTATACTTTGGATGAATTGGATAATGATATTACAAGTGGTAAAACCCCTGCGTCATTTGAGCCGAGTATTGATTATGTCGTGACTAAAATCCCAAGATTTGCCTTTGAAAAGTTCCCAAAAGCAGATGACCGCTTAACCACACAAATGAAATCTGTAGGCGAAGTGATGGCAATGGGCTCAACTTTCCAAGAGTCATTGCAAAAAGCTCTGCGTGGTTTAGAAATAGATAAAGTTGGCTTAGAACCAATAGTTGATTTAAATGCTGACGATGCGAAAAATAAAATTAGGTCAGAATGTATCACCGCCCGTGGTGAACGAATCTTCTATTTAGCTGACGCATTTAGATTAGGTATGTCATTAAATGAAATATTTGATTTGTCTAAAGTCGATCCGTGGTTTTTAGCACAAATCCAAGATATCGTTTCTAACGAAATGCAAATTAATGGTAGTGATATTACTGAGATTGATGCTGATACATTATTTGGCTTAAAACGCAAAGGTTTTTCCGATGCGCGTTTGGCGCAATTGTGTAATTGTAGCGAATCTTCAGTACGAGAGCGACGCAAAGCCTTAAATGTTAAGCCTGTATTCAAACGGGTGGACAGTTGTGCAGCCGAGTTTGATACGCAAACTGCTTATTTATATTCCACCTATCAACAACAATGCGAAGCCAACCCAACCGATAAGAAAAAAATTATGATTTTGGGCGGTGGACCGAACCGTATCGGACAAGGTATTGAGTTTGATTATTGCTGTGTCCATGCGTCTTTGGCATTGCGTGCTGATGGTTATGAAACTATTATGGTGAATTGTAATCCTGAAACCGTTTCCACCGATTATGACATTTCTGACCGCCTTTATTTTGAGCCATTAACGCTCGAAGATGTGTTGTCTATTATTGAAATTGAAAATCCAGAAGGCATTATCGTTCATTATGGTGGGCAAACCCCATTAAAACTTGCTGAAGCTTTAGAAAAGAATGGTGCAAATATCATTGGCACCAGTCCCGATGCAATTGATTTAGCCGAAGATCGTGAGCAATTTTCTAAAATGCTACAAGAATTAGAGCTCAAACAACCGCTTAATGGCACAGCGCGTTCATTAGAGCAAGCACAAGATATTGCTGATGGTATCGGTTTTCCATTAGTTGTGCGACCTTCTTATGTGTTAGGTGGTCGTGCAATGGAAATCGTTTATAACAAGGAAAGCCTTGACCACTATATGCACACAGCCGTGCAAGTATCCAATGATTCGCCAGTATTATTAGACTCTTTCCTTGACCACGCAATTGAAGTTGATATTGATGTGATTTGCGATGGTGAAGATGTGGTTATCGGTGGTATTATGCAACATATTGAGCAAGCAGGTATTCACTCAGGCGATTCTGCCTGTTCGTTGCCACCATATTCACTGGCTGACGATGTATTAAATGAAATGCGTACACAAGTAGTTGCAATGGCAAAAAAACTCAATGTAATTGGTTTAATGAATACGCAAATGGCTTACCAAGATGGTGAAATTTACATTATTGAGGTCAATCCACGCGCATCGCGCACTGTGCCATTTGTGTCCAAAGCCATTGGCAAGCCATTGGCAAATATCGCAGCACGAGTGATGTCAGGAAAAACACTCAAAGAATTAAATTTTACTGAAGAAGTCATTCCAAAACATTTCAGTGTCAAAGAAGCGGTGTTTCCATTCAACAAATTCTTGGGTGTTGATCCGATTTTAGGCCCAGAAATGCGTTCAACTGGCGAAGTAATGGGTATAGGTGATGATTTTGCTTCTGCCTTTGACAAAGCTCAACTCGCTGCTGGCAGTCGTGCACCAAAAAAAGGTAGAGTTTTTGTTAGTTTGCGTAAATTAGATCGTGATGATTTAGTGGATTTAGGCAAGCAACTAACCAGGCAAGGTTTTAGTTTAGTGGCAACGCGTAGTAACAAAGAGGAACTTATTGATGCAGGCTTAGAGTGCGAAACCGTCAATAAAGTATCCGAAGGCTCGCCACATATTGTGGATATGATTAAAAATAATGAAATTGATTTAATCATTAATTCCACCGAAGATACACAAGGTGCAGAAGATGCTGCCGCCATTCGCTGTCAAGCATTAGTACATAAAGTACCATTTACCACCACAGTTGCAGCTGCATTTGCGATGTTAGATGGTTTAAATACACACGATGAAATCACTGTAAGAACGGTGCAATCACTTAACCGTTAAGAGGCAAAATATGGAAACTATCCCAATGACCGTTGCAGGTGCAAAAGCTCTAGAAGTAGAATTATTAAATCTAAAAGACAGAGAACGCCCCCGTATTGTTGAAGAAATTGCCACCGCTCGTGCACACGGTGATTTAAAAGAAAATGCCGAATACCACGCAGCTAAAGAAGAGCAAGGTTTTATTGAGGGTCGAATTAAAGAAATCGAGTCAAAACTTTCCCGTATGCAAGTCATTGATGTCAACAAACTCAACCAAGACGGCAGATGTGTCTTCGGCACTACCATCACCCTAATGAATCTCGCCGATGACAGCGAAATCACCTACCAAATCGTCGGTGAAGATGAATCCGATATCAGTCTCAAAAAAATATCCTGCCATTCCCCAATCGCCGCCGCTTTACTCGGTAACGAAGAAGGCGATGAAGTAACCGTCAACGCCCCAGCTGGAAAAATTCAATACGAAATTTTAGAAGTTGAGTATATCTAATTTACAAGTTAATCTCTTTTATTATTTATTTGTAATGATTAATAGAGACTTTTGCATAAATAGGGATGATTAGCAAAATGACAGATTTTATTAAATTGGAAATTTTTTAAATCCACTCCTAGCAGGGCTAAGGGTGTTTAAAAAGTTTGTAATTTGATGAAAGATGGCGTTTTGATGATTATTCATATTTATGCAAAGGTCTCAATAAGTTACTCAACCACGGGGATGGTGTTTTTGATGTTGAGATTTAAGTTGAGTGTTTTGTATGTGGGTGTAGATTTGGGTGGTAGAAATATCACTGTGTCCTAGCATTAACTGTACACTGCGTAAATCAGCCCCTTGTTGAACTAGATGCGTGGCAAAGGCGTGGCGGAGTGTGTGTGGGGATAGAGGTTTGTTGATTCCAGCTTTTAGGGCATAGGCTTTAATGATATAGAAAAAATTTTGTCGGCTCATTCTTGCACTGCGATTGCTTAAAAAATAGGCGTCGTTTTGTCCATTTTTTAGTAGAAAGGGGCGAGATTTTTCTGCGTAAATGGAGAGGTAATCCATTGCTATTTCACCCATTGGAAGTATGCGTTCTTTGTTGCCTTTGCCGTGAATTCGGATATATTCTTCATTTAGGTTGAGGTTGTGGTATTCTAAATTAATCAGTTCTGAAACGCGTAATCCACATGAATATAATAACTCTAGCATTGCACGGTCACGCATACCAAAAATGGTTTTTTCATCGGGTGTATTTAATAAAGATTCCACTTCATTAATGTTTAAAAATATGGGGAGTTTTTGTACTTGCTTGGGTTGATGGAGTTTTTCAGTTGGATTGGTGCCAATCGTTTTTGTTGTTACTAGATAGTTGTAAAAAGTGCCTAAACAAGTGAGAATACGAGCTTGTGTGGCAGGGTTGAGCGAACGGTGTTTGAAATAATCGTTGATTGTGGTATCTGTTACGGTTTCAAGCGGGTGTTTTAACCATTTGGAAAATAGTTTTAAATCAGAGCGATAGGCTAACAAAGTATTTTGACTTGCACCTGATGATAGCCAGTAATGATCAAGGAATTTGTCGATGAGTTGCGGGTTGTTTTTCATAGGTAGATTTTAGACAAAAAAATACCGACTATATGCCGGTATTTTTAAAAGAATGGTTTGCTATTATTTTTTAGCAGCCAATTTCTCTTTAATTCTCGCTTTCTTGCCTGTAAGACCACGAAGATAGTATAACTTCGCTTGGCGAACTTTACCACGACGCTTAACTTCGACAGAATCAATCATTTTAGAATGTGTTTGAAAAACACGCTCAACCCCTTCACCATGAGAAATTTTTCTTACTGTGAAGGCTGAACCAATGCCACGATTTTTCTTCGCAATAACAACACCTTCAAATGCCTGTAGTCTTTCGCGTTCACCTTCACGCACCTTCACTTGGACGATAACTGTATCGCCTGATGCGAATGCAGGGATGTCTGTTCTCAACTGTTCGCTTTCAATTTGGTCAATTATATTCATGACTGCCTTCCTTTGTTTCAACTTTTCAAAAAGGGAGAATTATACAGTCATTGTAATTGTTAAACAAGATATAATTATGCACTTTGTATATATGTATCAATTTGTAATGGGAAAAGTAACTGGTTTTAAGGAATTTGATAGGAAAACTGAGCCGTATCGCTCAGTGAAATCGCGTATTCAAGATTATAGTGAAATTTTTACCGATACTCATAATGTTGTCCATTTACAGGAGCAAGGGGCAAGATGTATGGATTGTGGTGTGCCATTTTGCCAATCGAACGAAGGTTGTCCTGTTGATAATCTAATTCCTGAATGGAATGATTTGGTGTATCACGACAAATGGCAAGCGGCGTTGGTTCGTTTACATAAAACCAATAATTTTCCTGAATTTACAGGGCGTGTTTGTCCTGCACCTTGCGAGGGGTCGTGTGTATTAGGGATGAATAATCCAGCGGTAACCATTAAGAACATTGAGCAAGCGATTGTTGACCGTGGTTTTACAGAAGGTTGGATTGCACCACATAAAGTATCACATCGTACTGGCAAGAAAGTGGCAGTTGTTGGCTCAGGTCCTGCGGGTTTGGCAACAGCGGAAGAACTCAATAAATTAGGGCATAGTGTGACTGTTTTTGAACGGGCTGATAGAATTGGTGGTTTATTAATGTATGGCATTCCGAATATGAAACTCGGCAAAGAAGTGGTCAATCGTCGGGTGAATTTGCTCAAAGCGTCGGGAGTTGAATTTATCACTAATGTTGATGTTGGTAAAGATATAACAACTGAACAACTACAAAAGGATTTTGATGCATTAGTCTTTACCACAGGTGCGACAAAAGCTCGTGATTTGCCAGTGGATAATCGTGAGGCGAAAGGCGTGCATTTGGCAATGGAATATCTGACAAAAAATACCCAAATTTTATTAGACACTGGGCATGCAGATGATTCAGAATTATCTGCCAAAGGCAAAGCCGTGATTGTAATTGGTGGCGGCGATACCGGCACGGATTGCATCGGCACAGCATTGCGGCAAGGTGCAAAATCCATTGTGAATTTTGAATTGATGGGCAAACCCCCTGAGGAACGCGCGGAAAACAATCCTTGGCCATTATGGCCGTTAATTTATCGGGTGGATTATGGACATGAAGAAGTAGCAGAAGTATTTGGCGCCGACCCGAGGCAATATCATTTAATGACTAAGTCATTTAGTAAAGACGCAGAGGGTAAAGTGATAGGCTTAAATACGGTGAATGTTGATTTTAAAGATGGTAAATTAATTGAAATTGACGGCAGTGAAAAAATATGGGACACACAATTGGTCTTATTATCAATGGGCTTTATTGCACCAGAACATTATTTAAGCGATGATGCCGATATTGCCCTTGACGAACGAGGTAATTATCAAGCGACTTATGGCGAATACGCCACTTCTCAAACAGGCATCTTTACCGCAGGCGATTGCCGTCGTGGTCAGTCATTAGTTGTTTGGGCAATCAATGAAGGTCGTGGTGTTGCTGAGAAAGTGGATGAATATCTTGCTTAAATAACCCTAACTATCCATTTATATATCCCTTAGGAGATAGTCATAAATACCACTAATAAAACGCCAACATTTGTTGGCGTTTTTTGTTGAGTTTGAGTATAATTATCTCGTTCACATTTCCTTTTCTTGAAATTAGGAAATTTATTAAAATTATTGGAGAAATAAAATGGCAAAAGAGTTATATAACACACCCAACCTTGATGAGTTGGAAAATGGTCCATGGCCTTCGTTTGTAACAGGTCTAAAAAAATTAGCACAGGATGATCACGAAGGTGCCAGTATGGTGCGTGATGTTTTGGCAACACTTGAAACCTCATATGTGACTAAGAAAGGTTACTGGAAAGGCGGCACAGTAGGTGTTGTTGGTTATGGTGGTGGTGTTATCCCACGCTTTAACGAGTTGAAAGACGAAAACGGTGACTTTAAATTTAAAGATGCGGGCGAGTTCCACACTTTAAGAATTCAGCCACCAGCAGGTATGCATTACACCTCTAAGTTATTGAGAGATATGTGCGATATGTTTGTTGATAATGGTGGTTCTGGTTTGATTGCATTTCATGGTCAGTCGGGTGACATTATGTTGCAAGGTGCAACTGAAGAAACAACGCAAACTATTTTCAATAAATTTAATGACTATGGTTTTGATATGGGTGGCGCAGGTCCTGCGGTTCGCACAGGTATGTCTTGTGTGGGTGCTTCGCGTTGTGAAATGTCAAATACGAATGAGCAAGCAGCACTAAGAACTTTGGTTAATGCATTTTTAGATGATATGCATCGCCCAGCTTTACCATACAAAATGAAATTTAAAGTCTCAGGTTGTGCGAATGACTGTATGAACTCTATTGAGCGTTCAGACTTCTCAACCATCGGCACTTGGAGAGATGATATTAAAATCAACCAAGACGCATGGAAGGCAATGGTTGCGGACAAAGGTATGGATTATGTGGTTGACAACATTACTTCTCGTTGTCCTACACAGGCAATGAAAGTTGAGTCTGATACTTCATTGACGATTGATAATAAAAACTGCGTTAAGTGTATGCATTGTTTAAATGTAACTTCACCTTTAACACATAAATACATTAGCGATGCTGCTGAAGGTGCAATCTTAGCAACAGGTGATGACAAAGGCGTTACTATCTGTATGGGTGGTAAGCGCACTTTGAAGATTGGTGATTTATTTGGTACCGTTGTTGTTCCATTTATGAAACTTGAAACTGAAGATGATTATGAAGCCATTGAAGAATTGGCTGGTGAAGTGATTGACTTTTTTGCTGAAAATGCACTAGAACACGAGCGCACAGGTGAAATGATTGAACGAATCGGTATTGTAAATTTCATGGAAGGTATTGGCTTAGATGTTAATCCTAATATGGTTGATTCTCCTCGTTATATGTCATATGTTCGTATGGACAAGTGGGATGAAGAAGCGACCAAGTGGTTTGAAAATAAAGCAGAAGTAAACGCGTAATTTAATTAAAAGAATTTAGGAGAAAATATTATGGCTGAACCAGTAAGAATGCCTATCGAATCAGGTTGCCCTGATCCAGTACAATACATGCACCCGACAATGCGTCGTAACTATGGCACATGGGCTTATCATGATCGTCCTCGTCCAGGTGTATTGCACCACACTTCAAAGCATAACGAAGAAATTTGGACTGTTCGTTGTGGTACACAAAGACAAATGGATGTTTATACAATCAAAAAGTTAGCCGATATTGCTGATGAATTTGGTGATGGCTATATCCGTTTCACTATCCGTTCAAATGTTGAATTCATGGTTGATGTTGAAGCAAAGGTAAATCCTTTAATTGAAGCATTAGAGTCTGCTGGTTTCCCAGTAGGTGGCACAGGTCCAACGGTATCAATGATTTCACACACCCAGGGTTGGCTACACTGTGATATTCCAGGTACTGATGCATCGGGTGTGGTAAAAGCATTGATGGATGAATTGTATGATGAATACAAAAAAGAAGAAATGCCTAACCGTGTGCATATGACAACTTCTTGTTGTCAGATTAACTGCGGTGGTCATGGTGATATTGCGATTAACATCCAACACACTAAGCCACCTAAGATTAATCACGATTTAGTGGCTAATGTTTGTGAGCGTCCAACGGTTGTTGCGCGTTGTCCAGTGGCTGCGATTCGTCCAGCGATGGTTAACGGCAAACCAACTTTGGAAGTGGATGAGAAGAAATGTATTTGTTGTGGTGCTTGTTTCCCACCTTGTCCGCCAATGCAAATCAACGATCCTGAGCATTCTAAGATTGCTATCTGGATTGGCGGTAAGCATTCAAATGCACGAAGCAAGCCTTCATTCCAAAAGTTAGTAGCAGCAGGACTACCAAACAATCCGCCAAGATGGCCAGAAGTAGGTGCAGTTGTTAAACAAATCCTTGCTGTTTATAAAGGCGATGCTCGTGATTGGGAAAGAGTAGGAGAATGGGTTGAGCGTATCGGCTGGCCAGCATTCTTTGAAAAGACTGGATTGCCATTTACTAAATTCCATGTTTCTGACTGGAAAGGGACGCGTCACCAGTTGAACTCTTCTGCTTATATCCGTTTCTAAGGTAGTTAAAGATGAAAATTTCTATTCAAATTAACGAAGGTCCTTATCAGCATCAAGCCTCTGACACAGCATATCAGTTTGCTAAAGCGGCGATTGCAAAAGGACACGAAATTTTTCGTGTGTTCTTTTATCACGATGGCGTTGATAACGCGACACGCTTTACCGTACCGCCACAAGATGACCGCCATATTGTGAACAATTGGGCATCATTAGACATTAAAAACGCAGAGGGTGAGCCGGAGTTAGTGGTTTGTATTGCCGCTGCACTTCGTCGTGGTTTAGTTGATGATTCTGAGGCTCAGAAAAATGGTATTGAAGGTAATAACATTCACCCAGCATTTCGTATCTCTGGCTTAGGTCAGTTGATTGAAGCAGGCATTCAGTCTGATCGTTTAGTAGTATTTGGAGACTAAGATGAGTACAAAGAAATTTATGTATTTAAACCGTAAGGCACCTTACGGTACTGTGTACGCATTAGAGTCGTTAGAGGTGGTTTTGATTGCTGCCGCTTTCGAGCAAGATGTGTCTTTGGCATTTATTGACGACGGCGTTTATCAAATCGTTGAAGGTCAAAATACCGACGGTATTGGTATGAAAAACTTTTCTAAGACTTTTCATGCGCTTGGCGATTATGACATTAATCAGCTTTATGTATCAGCTGAATCTTTGGAAGAAAGAGGGTTAAGTGCAGACGACCTTATGCCTTTGATTTACGAAGATGAAGATGATGATTGGGCAGAAAAGCCAAGTGTTAAGATTGTTTCTAACGCGGAACTTTCTAAACTTATGTCTGATCAAGATGTTTGTTTAAGTTTTTAAGGAGTAATCATTATGTTACATACAGTAAATAAATCAGTTTTTGAGCGTAATTCACTGCAGTCTTGTTTAAATACAATTGATGATAGTAGTGTTATTTTACTCATCGAAGACGGTGTCATTTCCGCTGCAAAAAATACAAAATCTTCACTGCTTGCCGATTTGGCAGCAGAAGGTCGAGTATTTGCATTGCAAGGCGATGTCGAGGCGAGAGGGATTTCATCAAAGGTTGCAGACAACATTAAATTGGTTGACTACGAAGGCTTTGTTGATTTAGTTGTGGAGCACGGAACAGCAGTTTCGTGGGTGTAGCGAGTTAAATCGTTATTACCAGATAAATATTTTTTAAAATAAATAAAAGGAGTTAAAAATGGCTGAAATATGTGGAGCAGAAGTAGATGAAGAAGGTTTCTTGGTAGACCTAAGTGATTGGAACAAGGAAATTGCTGTAGAAATGGCAAAAGGTGACGATATTGAGTTATCTGAAGAGCATTGGGATGTTATTAATTTCCTACGCGATTATTTTGAAGAGTACCAAATTGCACCAGCAGTTCGTGTACTTACTAAAGCAATTGGTAAGCAGTTCGGTAAAGAAAAAGGCAACTCTAAGTATCTTTATTCTTTATTCCCGTATGGTCCTGGTAAGCAAGGTTGTCGTTTCGCTGGTCTTCCAAAGCCAACTGGTTGTATCTAGTAAATCTCCAAGAAACTTCGGTTTCTTGTTGAGATTTTATTGAAAACATCTGTTTTTTAGCGGATGTTTTCCCAAATTTTTTGAATTTTTTTTGAGAGTAATATGTCTGTAGTAAGTATTTTTTTTACGACTTTATTTTATATATCCTTGGGAATTTTCCTTGTCGGCATGGCAAGGAAAATCTACCAATATTGGATAACCCCTGCTCCTCTTAAAATTCCAACCGCTCCCACGCCGTTAACGCAAACAGGGGTAGTGATGAGAATGGCACGCGAAGTCGTGTTGTTTGAAAGTTTGTTTAAATCTAATAAGTGGACTTGGCTATTTGGCTGGTTGTTCCATGTGGGTTTATTGTTGGTTTTAATCCGCCATGCACGCTATTTTTGGCCAGGCGACTTGCCTGAAATATTTTTATTGGTTCAACCTTTTAAATACGCAGCGTTTGCAATGGTAATTGGACTGATAGGTTTAATGGGTCGTCGTATTGCCGTTGAGCGTATTCGTTATATCTCAGCACCTTCTGATTATTTAATGCTTATTTTAATGCTGGTAATTGGTATTAGTGGCGCAGTGATGACATTCACCAGCAACCACACTGATGTGATTATGGTGAAACAATTTGCCTCTGGCTTGTTGACTTTTGATTGGGCAAACTTACCGACAGAAGTACATTTTTTGGTGCATATCTTTATGGTATTTGTATTAATGGCAATTTTCCCAATTTCAAAATTGTTACATGTTCCAGGTGTGTTTTTTAGCCCGACTCGCAACCAAGTTGATGATGCACGCAAAAAACGCCACATCTCACCATGGGCATTGAGGCAAGAAAAAGAACAGGAAGTTAGATTAAATGAAACTTTAGGTAAGGACGAATAATATGGCTGATGATTTCGAAGTACCAAAATTACCTACTTATTTAGAAATTCCTAAGATGAATGAAGGGGTAATGGCTGGCGATGGTCCATTTAAATCCGTTGAAGAATTTCAAACCCCCTTAGGGTTTCCAGGTGCAAAAGTAGATAATTGGCAAGAAGTTGCTATTAATAAAATGGGCGAACTTAAATCCAAGTATCGTTCCGTTCAGGTATTTTTAGATGCCTGCGTCAAATGCGGTGCTTGTACTGATAAGTGTCATTACTTCCTTGGTTCATCTGATCCAAAAAATATGCCAGTTGCACGCCAAGATTTATTTAGAAGCGTGTATCGTCGCCATTTTACTTTTGCAGGTAAATATTTTCCTAAATTAGTTGGCGCTAAAGAATTAGACGATGCAATGCTAGATGATTGGTATAACTATTTTCACCAGTGTTCACAATGTCGTCGTTGTTCGGTGTTTTGTCCATACGGGATCGACACTGCCGAAATTTCAATGGCAGCTCGTGAAGTATTGGATGCGGTTGGTATTGGTCAAAAATATTGCAACCAAATTCTCGGCAAGGCAATTACAATAGGCAATAACTTAGGTTTACCCGAACCAGCATTGCGAGACACCTTGCTTGACCTTGAAGAAGAAATTGAAGAAGAAACAGGTGTTGCAGTCAAATACCCATTAGACCAAAAAGGTGCTGAAATTTTACTCATTACCCCATCGGCTGATTTCTTCGCCGAACCACATATTGATGGTTTGATTGGCTATGGTAAAGTTTTTCACCAAGATGGTGTTAGTTGGACGATGAGTTCTTATGCCTCCGAAGGCGCAAACTTCGGTATGTTTATTGGTTCTTACGATATTATGCGAAAGGCTGCCCTGAGAATTCGTAAAGCCGCACTTGATTTAGAAGTATCCCGCGTAATGGTTGGTGAATGTGGACATGCTTGGCGTGTTGCGTATAGTTTTTGGAATACCTTATCGGGTGTTGGTGCAGGTGCAGATATCAGTGATGAGCACGCAATGAAATTACAAAACCAACTGGATTCTCGTTACCCACAGCCACAACATATTATTGAATACACACACGATTTAATTCAACGCAATAAATTGAAATTTGACAAGTCAGCTAATGACGACAGAACGGTGACTTTCCACGATTCCTGTAATGTCGCTAGGGCGACTAATATGGGTGGCATTCCAAACGGTCAATTCATCTTACCACGAGAAGTGATTAAGGCCGTTTGTAATAATTATGTGGATATGGAACGCTCAACTATTATGGAATCTACCTTTTGTTGTGGCGGCGGCGGCGGTCTATTAACAGACGACTTAATGGAGATCCGTATTAAGGGTGCAATGCCAAGAATGCAAGCACTCAAAGAAGTGGAAAAAACTGATGCGGTGGATACACTGGTTGCCATTTGTGCAATTTGTAAATCACAATTCAGCAAAGTGTTGCCAAAATTTGATTTTGACCCTTATATGATTGTCAGTGCCCATCAATTGGTGAGTGAGGCAATTATTATGGACAAACCACAAACCGATGATTCTGAAGCTGAAATGCCGATAGAAGAAACAATAACAGAAACAGTAGAATAAATAAGGAGATTTGAAATGCAAAAGAACCCGTACGGACAAATTCACAAGGGCGAAAACCACACATTCAGAATGTTTAAGGATGAAGACGATGATTTAGGTACAGTGCCATGGAGTCAAAAGATTTTTCAAAATGACACCTCACACAAGTGTCCAACCTATGTCAGTCAAACGCCACCATGTCAAGGTTCTTGTCCTTCTGGTCACGATATTCGTGGTTGGTTAGATATTGTTCGTGGTATGGAAAAGCCAGCGGGTGATATGTCATGGCAAGAATACGCATTCCGTCGTTCAACAGACGCTAATCCTTTCCCCTCTATTATGGGTCGCGTTTGTCCAGCACCTTGTGAAGACGGCTGTAATCGTAATGAAGTGGAAGATACGGTTGGTATTAATGCAGTAGAGCAATTTATTGGTGATAACGCCAAAAAAGAAGGCTACAAATTTGAAATTAACGCCAAAGACACGGGTAAAAAAGTGGCTATTATTGGCGGTGGTTGTGGCGGTTTATCAGCAGCATTACAATTACGCAAACAAGGTCATAGCGTGACCGTATTTGAAAAATACGAGCAATTAGGCGGGATGATGATGTATGGTATTCCTGACTATCGAGTACCACGCGATGTATTACAATATGAGATTGATCGTATTATAGAAACTGGCGTTGAAACCAAAATGAACACCAAAGTTGGCGTTGACATCTCTATGGAAGAATTAGAAAAAGATTACGATGCTGTTTTATTTGCCATCGGTGCAATGAGCGGTCGTTCGTTGCCAATTCCTGGTGGCGATGCCACTAACTGCGTCTCTGGTGTTGCCTTCCTTGAAGCTTACAATCAAGGTCGTCTCAAACACATCACTGGCAAAGTGATTTGTATTGGTGGTGGTGATACTTCAATTGATGTGGTCTCTGTGGCTCGTCGTTTAGGTAATATTGAAAATGCAGCGGACAAAGATCGCCCTGAACGCGTTATTTTTGACGACACGGCACATGATGTAGTTGATACCTCTAAACGATTAGGTGCAGATGTATTATTAACCACTCGTTCTACCATTGAAAATATGCCAGCGGCACAAGAAGAAATTGACGATGCAAATCGTGAAGGCGTTGAAATTCAAGGTCAGTTAAGCCCAATTGAAGTAATTAAAAACGCAGAAGGTCGTGCGACTGCATTGCGTTTTGTGCGTCTAGAAGAAGATGGCTCCACCCCAATTGAAGGCTCTGAATTTGAAGTTGAATGTGAGTTAATCGTGCCCGCCATTGGACAAGGTGTTGATGGCGAAGGTATGGACGATTCATTCTTCAACAAACATGGTTTTATTGATGCCGATAAAAATTTTCAAATCCCTAACAAACCCGGTTTTTTCGTTTGTGGCGATGTGGTTCGTCCACACTTATTGACCACAGCAATTGGTCAAGCGGGTATTGTGGCTGAAAGTATTGGCGACTACCTTGATGGCAACAACCAAAAGGTTCGTAGTAAAGTCGATGTACACTACTTTGATCTTATGTCAAAACTGAATGAGTGGGATTTAGCACCTTCAAAATATGAAAAAGACGGTGAGTTAGGCGAAGGCACGGATACAGCAGGTTATGCAGTGCATAACTACGAAGACCGTTCATTTGCCTCTATCATTCCACACACAGAATTGTTCTTAGGGCATTTTGACAATGAAGAACGCAATGCACGCAATCATAAATTGGTTGATGTTGACAATGTATTGGGCAACTTTGATGAACGATTAATTGGTTATAGCGAAGAAGAGGCACAAGCAGAAGCAGGGCGTTGTATGTCTTGTGGCTTATGTTTTGAGTGCGATAACTGTGTAATGTATTGCCCACAAGATGCGGTATTTAAAGTTAAGAAAGATAAAGCAACCTTAGGTCGTTATGTTGATACTGACTATGACAAGTGCGTCGGTTGTCATATCTGTGCCGATGTATGTCCTACGGGCTATATTCAAATGGGATTGGGTGAGTAATTTAAAGAGAATGAATATGAAGCATTTATTGATTATTTTTCTAACACTGTCTCTTAATAGTGTGTTTGCATATGATGGCGATAAACATGTTAATCTAGGTGATAAAGCCACTGAGTTAAAAGAAGAGGGTAGGAGTCGAGATATTCACCCCAGTTTGTCTGAAATTAGGAAAATGCACCCTGCATTTTTAATGCACAAGCGCGATAAAACTTTACGCCAAGGGGTTCGCAGCAAACGCAACTCATTAAAGCAATGTGTTGATTGCCACAGTGCAACTAAAAATGATGAATATGTTCCTGTTAATGCACCTGATCAATTCTGCTCAACCTGCCATCAGAAAGTCGGCACCAGTTTGGATTGTTTTTCCTGTCATCGTACCACACCAGAAGAGGATTTATAATGAGTAAAAAACTAAATCGTCGTGACTTTATTAAGAGCACCGGCGTTGCTACGGCAAGCGTGGCAACCATTGCCAGTGGCATTAGTTTAACCACTTTTGCCGCCGATGAAAACCCAGTAACCAATGAAAAACGCTGGGGCATGCTGATTGACACCAATAAATTGACCGAGACTAATATTGATGATATGGTTTTTGCCTGTCAAGAAGAAAATGGTTGGGGTTTTGAAGAGCACTCTACTGGTGACCAAAAGGCAAACTGGATTAGAAAAGTCAAAGTTAAAGACAAGGCAACAGGTAAAATTGATGCATTACCAATGATGTGTCAGCATTGCGACGAACCGCCTTGTGTAGATGTTTGCCCAACAAATGCTTCAATGAAGCGTGAAGATGGTATCGTCTTGGTGGATAGACATTTATGTATTGGTTGTCGTTATTGCATGATGGCTTGTCCTTACGATTCTCGTTCATTTGTACATGAAGATTTAAGTAATCAAAAAGAACATATGCCACGCGGAAAAGGAACAGTAGAATCTTGCACAATGTGTGTTCACCGTGTTGATAAAGGTGAAATGCCCGCCTGTGCAGAAGCAGTGAACAGTGATGCAGTAATTTTTGGTGATTTGTATGATGCCAACAGTAAAATCAATCGAGTGCTTAAAAAAGTTCAAAGCACGCAAATCAGAGCAGATTTAAATCTGAATACTGGTGTGCGTTATAGCGGTATTTAAGGAATATAATAAATTATGAACATTCGTTATCAACAAATTCAAGGAAGAAGTTTAGGTTTTTATGCGCTAATTGCAGGTCTTGGCGTTCTGATTTTAGCATCACTTGGCAGTGTATTGTTTATGGAACACCACGGTCATTATGTGACAGGTATGAGTAATCGCATTGTTTGGGGTATGCCTCATGTGTTCGCTTTATTCTTAATTGTTGCGGCTTCAGGTGCGTTGAATGTTGCTTCAATTGCCTCAGTATTTGGTAAGAAAATATATAAGCCATTAGCGCGTTTATCGGGTTTGGTTTCATTGGCATTATTGGCTGGTGGCCTGATGGTATTAGTATTAGACTTGGGACGCCCTGATCGTCTAATCGTGGCAATGACTGAATACAACTTCAACTCAATTTTTGCCTGGAATATTATTTTATATAATGGTTTCTTCGTTATTGTCGCAGTTTATTTGTGGATGATGTTTGAACGCCGTATGAATAAATTTACCGCTAAAGCAGGTTTGGCAGCATTCTCTTGGCGTTTAATCTTAACGACGGGCACAGGTTCTATCTTTGGTTTTTTGGTGGCGCGTCAAGCTTATGACGCGGTAATTATGGCACCGATGTTTATTATTATGTCGTTTGCTTTTGGTTTAGCGTTCTTTATTTTGATTTTAATGGCAAGTTACAAATGGACTGAGCGCCCATTAGGCGATGTGATTGTTAATCGTCTTGGTAATTTATTGGGCGTATTTGTAGCGGCGGTAATGTATTTTGTTGTAGTTAAGCATTTAGGTAGTTTGTATTTGGCTGAAAATTCAGGTGTTGAAAGTTTCATCTTATTTGGTGAGCATGTTTACACGCCATTATTCTGGATAGGGCAAATTGTAATTGGCGGTTTAGTGCCAATGGCATTGATTTATCACCCTGCATTAAAAGGCAACCGCTCTACTTTGGGTTTAGCCTCTATATTGGTATTAATTGGCGGTATTGCACAATTATATGTCATTATCGTTGGCGGACAAGCTTATCCAATGGAAATATTTCCAGGCAAAGAAATTTTAGAAGGCTATGGCGGTATTGCTACTTACACGCCTTCATTACCTGAAATAATATTAGGCTTAGGCGGTGTTGCAGTATCATTGATTGCAGTTACTTTTTTGATTAAATTTCTACCCTTCCTACCCGAAAGTCTTGCAGATGATGTGGCAGACCCTCACCATAAAAAATAAACCGATTCTATAATCGGGACAGACGATGTCCATTTATATTTCTGCTGCCCATAAATCCTCTGGCAAAACTGTTGTCAGTTTAGGTTTATGTGCCGCTTTTAAAGCACAATCACATAAAGTCCAAGCTTTCAAAAAAGGCCCTGATTACATTGACCCAATTTGGCTCTCTCAAGCCAGTGGCAACCCTTGTTATAATTTAGACTTCTATACAATGTCTAAACAAGAAATCACCCAATTGTTCAATCAACAACAAGGTAATATTACCCTTATTGAAGGTAACAAAGGGCTGTATGACGGGATGAATACAACGGGCGGTGATGCTAATGCTGATATGGCAAAATTACTCAATTCAAGCGTGATTTTAGTCATTGACACCAATGGCATTACGCGTGGCATTGCCCCCTTGCTAATGGGTTATCAGGCTTTCGATAGAAAAGTTAATATTGCTGGTGTCATTCTTAACAAAGTAGCAGGTGAACGCCATCAATCAAAACTTATTCAAGCCATCGAGCATTACACTGATATGCCTATTTTGGGTGCTATTCGTCGCTCTAAAGAACTTATTATTGATGAGCGCCACTTGGGGCTGATGCCTGCTAATGAATTAGCACAATCGCAAAATTTTATCGATTGTGCAGGCAAACTCATTGCTGATCAAGTAGATTTGGATAAAATCTTAGCACTCAATAACAAAACTATCTCCAATACGGCAGCGCCAATCGTAGAGCCTAAGCATTTAACTGTTGCTGTGGCAAAAGATAAGGCTTTTGGTTTTTACTATCAAGATGACTTGGATGCATTCACATCACTCGGCGTTAAGATTGAATATTTTGATACTCTAAAAGCCACAACCTTGCCAAAATGTGATGGCTTATTCATCGGTGGTGGTTTCCCAGAAATGCAACTTGATGCATTGAGCGCCAATCAATCTTTAATGACTGACATAAAATTAAAGATAGAGCAAGGGCTACCTACTTATGCAGAATGTGGTGGTTTGATGTATCTCAGTCAAGCCATCATTCACCAAGGTAAATCACACGAAATGGTCGGTGTCATTCAAGCAAACACACTAATGACATCCAAACCGATTGGCAGGGGTTATGTGCAACTCACTCCCACCGATAAGCATCCATGGGATGGTGTTGCTGAGCAAATTTATGCACATGAATTCCATTATTCTAAACTGCAAAATATTAACCCAAAAACCCACTATGCCTATAAGGTTTTACGCGGTGTAGGTGTGGATAATATGCAAGACGGCATTTTGCTACATAACCTACTCGCTACTTACACGCATTTACGCAGTGTCGGTGGTAACCATTGGGTTGAACAATTTATTAACTTTATAAAGACTAAAAAATGATTACAATTACTAAACGCGCCGCTGAAGAAATCGGACTATCCACCCAAAACCCAGATACACAAGGACTACAAATGCGTTTTGCTATTGACAAAACAGATGAAGGCTTTCAATATTTAATGGGCTTTGATGAGCGTGTAGATGGCGATATCCACTTAGAATCAAATGGTATTGAATATATCCTTACCTACGCGCAAAAAGAATTATTAGAAGGTACGGTAGTTGATTTTGATGAAATTGATACTGAAGGCGGATATGGTTTCCTTTTTATGAACCCCAACGATCCAAACTACCAACCTCCTGAAGGAGATAATGCCCCTAAAAAAACCTAAATTCCAAAATTATTTGTAGTAGTTTAGGATGGCGTGGTAGATGGCAGTGGCAATTTTGTCTTGTTCTTTCTTATTGTTAAGACGCTTTTCTTCTTGTGGATTAGAAATGAAAGCGGTTTCTAACAAAACTGACGGAATAGCGGGAGTTTTTAGAACGACAAAACCTGCTTTTTGTGGTCTTTTCTTGTGCAGTGGTCCGATTTTTTGCATTTGCTGTAGAATTAATCGCCCGAGTTTTTTACTTTGAATATCACGGTCTTTTCTAGAAAAACCCCATAGGATTTTATTGAGGTATTTATCACCTTTTGTCATTTCCTCCTTACCACCAAATTGGTCAGCAGTGTTTTGTGAGCGTTCTAATCGTTTGGCAAACTTGGTCAAGCCACCGAGTTTTGATAGGGTGTAAACTGACGCACCTTTTGCACTTGTGTGTTTGACAGAGTCAGCGTGGATGGATATAAATAAAGACGCATGATTGGCTTGGGCGATACGAATGCGTTTGGTTAATCCTACATAATAGTCTCCCTTACGGCTGAGACGCGCTTTAAAGCCACGGGTTTTATTGAGCTTATTCGCCAGTTTTTTAGCAATAGCTAAGGTGATGTGCTTTTCCTTTGTTTGAAAATAACCTGTTGCACCAGGGTCTTCACCACCGTGACCTGCGTCAATTAAAATAATTTTTTGAGCAATCTTTTTAATGGGCTTCTTAATGGGTTTTTTATCCTCATCATAAATATCAATTACCAATCGATGATAGGTGTATTTTGAGTTGGGTTTGAGCATATAACTTTTAACACGATAGCCTTTTCTAATGGTAAATAGCAGATGCATTGCTTGTAATTTACGCTTGAGTTTTGTGTGTTTGATACGTATATCTTGGTAAAAAACTTTGTCATAAGTGGTACGCAAAAGTTTGGCATTTTGAATGGTTAAATCAATTTTATTGGCGTGATTGGTAACGCGATATTGTATGTCTTTTTCAGTATCAATCACAATGCGAGTGCGTTCTGGCGAAGTCCAAAAGCGGAAATCGTATAGCATCATTTTTTCTTTGGCAGATGCAGTACCAAATAATAGCAAGGTGATTAAAAACAGTTTTAGACGCATTGTAACAAGGTATTTCCAATGTCATTTTGTGCGGTCAGCATTAATTCCCTTGTTTCACTATCACCGCTGAGTGCAATCGTTAAATCCGCAGGGGCAATCATTCCTGTGCCAAGTTCTGCCCATTCAATCAGTTGGATAGCAGGGGTGTTTGTGTAATCACGGATGCCAATGTATTCCAATTCTTCGGGGTCGCTGAGGCGATAGCAGTCAAAATGATGGATATTAATTGCGTCATTTTGATAACTTTCCACTAAGGAATAGGTCGGACTTTTGACTTTGTCAAAGCCGAAAAACTGAATAAAACTTCTTGCAAAGGTGGTTTTGCCCACGCCCAAGTCCCCTTGCAAATAAATCACCATAGGTGGCTTAATATTCTGTGCCAATTTTTGTGCAAATTGCTGTGTGGCAGTTTCACTGTTAAGTGTTATTTTCAAAACAGTTGCCACATATAAATGCCAAAGACAGACACTAAAATAACGCCTTCAAAACGATTGATAATGTGTTTTTTATGGAATTTGTAAGAAACGACGAACAATAAAATCGTGAGTAATAACATCACAGGATAATCTCTCGTAATAACTTCATTTTCCACATCTGATGGATGAATCAAACCAGGGATAGCCAATACTGCGATGGTATTAAATAGGTTGGAGCCAATGACATTGCCGACGACCATTTCATACTGCTTTTTCAAAACACTGGCGACTGAAACAGCCAATTCTGGCAAACTGGTGCCGAGTGCAATCACACTTAATCCAATCACTAAATCGGACACCCCGAAACTTTGGGCAATTTGCACGCCACCCCAAACGATTAATTTTGCACTGCCAATTAATACCAACAAGCCAACAATCAGCATCACCCAAGTTTTGCTAATTTGATTTTTTTCAACTGTTTCTACTGCTTCGTCAAATTCGTGGATGTTGTTATTTTTGGCAGTTTTAAAAGTATAAGTGAGAAATATCACCAATAAAGATGCCAAAACTAAGCCATCAATCATATCAAGATGTTTATCCCAAAGTAAAAATCCAGCAACAAGGGTAACTAACATCAAAAATACCCATTCTTTTTGCAGAATGCTGCTTTTCACTTCAATCGGGGCAATCATCGCGCTAACGCCCAAAACCAAAGCAATATTAAAAATATTAGAGCCAATGGCATTGCCGATACTAATACCTGTATTGCCGTTTATGGCTGCCAATCCAGACACCAGCATCTCTGGGACAGAAGTGCCGAAACCAAAAATCAACAAGCCAATTATCAAAGGCGATACTTTAAAAATAGTGGCAATTTTCGCCCCATTTTCAGTGAATGCGTCGGCACTCCAAATTAAAAATGCAAAACCTGTTAACAAGGCGATAATTGGTAGTAGAATGTCGGGCATAATTTATGAGTAAAATTTTTTCACCTATTAGAGACCTTTGCATAAATAGGGATGATTAGCAAAATGACAGATTTTATTAAATTGGAAATTTTTAAATCCACTCCCAGCAGGGCTAAGGGTGTTTTTAAAAAGTTTGTAATTTGATGAAAGATGGTGTTTTGATGATTATTCATATTTATGCAAAGGTCTCTATTATAAAGAGATATCAAACAAAATGAGTAAAACAGAATTTTTAATTGGTCGTAGTGGCTTGGATCTACAAGACGATTTCTATCCTGATGATTTGCCAGAGGATTGGCGTTTTGATTATTACACCGCCATTTTTAAGGCACTGTCTTTGGCAATTGACACCGACGAAGACCTCGAACAAATCTTTGATGACATAAGAGAAGACGAGGAAGATGATTTTTTGTTGGTATTAACAATTGAAGAATCGCAATTCACTGATGAGGCAACGCTGAAAGGATTATTAAACGATGTGCAAGAGTATGCAGATGATTTTATTTTATTCTGCGAAGTGGATGACACACCGAGCAAAGCCATTATGGCGCTATTATCAGCTTATAAAGTGTGTTTTCAATCCAAAAAACCCCTTAAATTGAAATTGCAGGAAGTGCAAGTATCGGGTTCAACACTGAGTTTTAATCAATATCCTGTGTTATATTCTGAACAGGTATGGGACGAAAAACAAATGCGTAGTTATTTAGAAGACATTCAAAGCGTGAATACCAAAGCCATTTTGATTTGTAAATTTGCAGAACGCGAAGCCTTGGACAAAATCCGCATTATCGCTGAATTATTAGGATATTAAAAGCGTGCATATTTTGTTAACACGCGCACTGTCGCAAGTGCAGCCTTTGCAAAATCTGATGAGTGAGCAAGGCTATCAACCTGTGTTATTCCCCAGTTTGGTAATCAACCCACTATACAATACCCCGCTTAAAACCCATTATGATGCACTAATTTTTATCAGCGCCAATGCCGTTGAGTATGGTTTGACAGTACTAAAAACACTCAATCATCAAACCACACAAATTTTTGCCGTAGGTGCTGCCACCGCAAAAAAATTAGAACAATACGGCATTAAGGTCACGGACTTTCCCCCGCAAAAAGCATCCAGTGAAGCTCTATTAGCGTTGGATAAAATACAAGCATTACACAATTGCTCTATTTTGATTTTTCGGGGCAAAGGTGGCAGAGAAACGCTAAAAGAGGGATTAGAGCAAAATAATAGCGTTGAATATATCGAAGTTTATCAGCGTGTACTGTGTTCCATCACCACCAAACATCGTGATTCTTTATCAGCCTTTTTACAAAATGGCAAAGGTATCATCACTGCTACAAGCGTTGAAAACTTAACGGCATTGCTCTCAATGGTTGAACAAATAGACGCAAAAAAACTCAATACTATCACCCATTACCCACTCGCAGTATTGAGTGAACGCATTAAAACAGTCGCACAGTCTGTGGGTTTTAGTCAAATTGAAGTCGCAACCGAAGCCAGCGATAAAGGCTTGTTAAAAGCCGTCCAAACTATTTCATAAAACTCTAATACACTTGACGCAGTAGATAAAGAAGGCTATTCTATCAATCTATCGTTATTTCTTGGGGGGTAGAATGGTTAAATTAAGCGTTTCGAAAGCGGCCAGAATGCTTGGCATCAGTCGCTTTGATATCCAGCATCAAATCAACAGTGGTAAACTACAATCACACGAAGGCTATGTTACCACTGACAGTCTGCGATTGGCATACCCAAATGCAAGTTTGGAATCTGAAGAAGACAAACACATTCAAAAAATGCAACAAATCAAAAATGATGCTACCTACAAAATCGAAGCTGACAATGCAATCCACAGCACAAATGACAAAGTTTATACAGGCATCATTACCAAGCTAAAAACCAAACTCTACCAAGAAGAACTCAAAAACCAACACCACCAAATGGTATTCTCCGAACTCACTGAACGACTAGCAACCCTTGAAGAACACTGTCATTCCAAAGACAAAGATGCATTGAATAAATTACAAAATTGGGTACAGTCTAAACACTAAATTTAATAAGTAGTATCAATAGAGACCTTTGCATAAATTATGAATAATCATCAAAACGCCATCTTTCATCAAATTACAAACTTTTTAAAAACACCCTTAGCCCTGCTAGGAGTGGATTTAAAAAATTTCCAATTTAATAAAATCTGTCATTTTGCTAATCATCCCTATTTATGCAAAGGTCTCTAAGTAATGCAAAGGTCAATTTAATATCACCATTTAATAATTTATTATCGAGCATAGATAGGAATATTATCTATGTTTTTTCATCATCTACAAAAGCGTCTTAGCAATTTCCAAAGAAGGTTGAGCGCGATTCATTGAGTAAAAATGGAAACTGTCTACGCCTTGATTTTTTAGAGTTTGGCATAGTTCAATGACGACTTCGGTGCCGAATATGTTAAGTGTGTTCAGGTCATTTTCGTATAGTTTTAATCGTTCCAAAATCCATTTTGGGATTTCTGCACCGCACATATTGGAAAATCTGACTAATTGCGTGTGGCTGGTGATGGGCATAATACCGGGGGTAATTGGGATGTCGATGCCTAATTTCTGCACTTCATCGACAAATCTAAAATAGGCATCGGCGTTGTAAAAATATTGCGTAATTGCACCGTCAGCACCTGCCTTTACTTTATTGACAAAATGAGCTGTGTCGGTTTGAATATTTTTGGCTTGCGGGTGCATTTCGGGGTAGGCGGCGACTTCGATGTGGAAGTAGTCATTGTATTGGGTTTTGATAAATTCTACCAATTCATTGGCATAATGAAAATCACCAATATCGCGCACACCTGATGGAATATCACCCCTAAGTGCGACGATACGATTAATGCCTGCGGATTTATATTGGTCTAATAAGGCGGTAATATTATCTTTTTTTGAGTCGATGCAGGATAAATGCGGTGCGGCAGAAATACCATCATTTTTTTGAATATCCAGTGCGGTTTCTAAAGTTGCGTCTTGCGTTGTACCACCTGCGCCAAAAGTCACGGAAAAATACTCAGGATTAATAAGGCTTAATTTTTGCCGAACTTGTGCTAAAGTTTGTTGCCCTTTATCGGTTCTTGATGGAAAAAACTCAAAACTTGTTTTCATTTGTGTCAAATCTATCTAAAAATACTAATTATAGCGTATTTACCTAATGAGACCTTTGCATAAATATGAATAATCATCAAAACGCCATCTTTCATCAAATTACAAACTTTTTAAAAACACCCTTAGCCCTGCTAGGAGTGGATTTAAAAAATTTCCAATTTAATAAAATCTGTCATTTTGCTAATCATCCCTATTTATGCAAAGGTCTCCTAATGTTAAACCCTTTTGTATAAGATGTAACAATGGGGTAAAATAGCGTCTTTTATTTATAAAGTTGTCAAGTAAATATGTCAAAAAGTGATTATATTGAGTTAGAAGGTGTTGTTAAAGAGAAGTTACCTAACACCACTTTTACCGTTGAGCTAGAGAATGGACACAGTGTATTGGCACACATTTCTGGTAAGATTCGTAAGCACTATATTCGTATTTTGCCAGGGGATAAAGTCACGGTAGAAATGACGCCGTATGACCTGACTAAGGGTAGAATTACTTTCCGACATAAATAAGAAATATTGCCGATGTGGTGGAATTGGTAGACACGCTGGATTCAAAATCCAGTTCCGCAAGGAGTGACGGTTCGACCCCGTCCATCGGTACCAAATTAAAAGAGAATGAGTAATATGGAACAGATAAACTTAATGGAAAATGCGCTTAATCTAACCCTTTTTGGGATGGGTTTTGTCTTTTTATTTTTGACTTTATTAGTGTTTGTGACTAAATTGATGTCCGTTGTTATTCAAAAAATGAACAAATTAACCCCTATTGCAGCAAGCGTGGGTGGAATGGATGAAGAAATAGACGAAGAAACGAAATTTGTCATTGAAGAAGCAATCAAGATACACACAGGAGCGTAGAAGAATGCTAGATTTTCTAAAAAATATTGTTCGAAAGCCTAATAATCAGGGCGATACCAAAAAGGTGGAAATCACTGAATTAGTACTTCGTGACGCCCATCAATCTTTGTTTGCAACCAGAATGCGTATTGACGATATGTTGCCGATTGCCGATAAACTCGATAAGATTGGCTATTGGTCTATAGAATCTTGGGGCGGTGCAACTTTTGATTCTTGCATTCGCTATTTGGGTGAAGATCCCTGGGATAGAATCCGTGAAATAAAGGCAGTGATGCCGAATACCCCACAACAAATGTTGCTTAGAGGGCAAAATTTATTGGGCTATCGTCATTACAGTGATGATGTAGTGCGTAAATTTGTGGAACGCTGTGCTGAAAATGGCGTGAGCGTTTTCCGTATTTTTGATGCGATGAATGATATGCGCAATCTGAAAACAGCGGTTGATCAAACGGTGAAACTCGGTCAGCACGCACAAGGCACGATTTCTTATACCGTGAGTCCTGTGCATACTATGCAAACTTGGGTAGATATGGCGAAAGCTATTGAGGATATGGGTGCACATTCTTTATGTATTAAGGATATGGCAGGTTTGTTACATCCTTATGATGCCTACGATTTGGTGAAAAAACTCAAAGCGACGGTAGATATTCCGATTCAACTACACGCACATGCAACCACAGGTTTATCAACGGCTTCCATTGTCAAAGCCGTAGAAGCAGGGATTGACCGTGTGGATACTGCGATTGGCTCTATGAGCATGACCTATGGACATTCAGCGACTAATTCTATTGTGGCGATTTTAGAAAATGGGCCAAGAAAAACAGGTTTAGATTTAGAAAAATTGGAAGAAATTGATGCTTATTTCCGGACTATTCGTCGCAAATACGCACAGTTTGAAGGCTCGCTCAGGGGTGTTGATTCCAGAATTTTATTGTCGCAAGTGCCAGGCGGTATGCTAACTAATATGGAAAGTCAGTTGCACGAGCAAAACGCTATTGATAGAATGGATGCGGTAATGGCTGAAATCCCTCAAGTGCGTAAGGACTTGGGCTATATTCCATTAGTCACACCGACTTCACAAATTGTCGGCACACAGTCGGTTTTAAATGTCTTAACGGGCGAGCGTTACAAAACTATTACTAAGGAATCCGCAGGTGTTTTAAAAGGCGAATATGGTGCAACACCAGCCCCAGTTGATAAACATTTACAGAACAAAGTGCTGGATGGTGAAAAGCCAATTACTTGCAGGCCAGCTGATAATATTGCACCAGAAATGCACATTCTTGAGCAAGAATTTGATAAGATTGTGGCAGAAAAAAGTTTAACGGTTGCTGCTAATAAGGTTGATGATTTATTGACTTATGCGTTATTCCCACAAGTGGGGATTAATTTTATAGAAAATCGCAATAACCCTGACTTTTTTGAACCAGTGCCACAAGAGGACGGTAATACCAGTAATAATTCAAATGGAAAAGGCACTTATACAGTTTCCGTTAAGGGTACTTCTTATACGGTAGATGTGTCTGCGGGAGGTAGTATCACTTCTATGAAGGCAGCTTCTGATAGAAATGTTTCTGTTGCCCCAGTAGAAAAAGAAATTATTGATGATGTGCTTATTGATGATGCTGAAGAAATCGGTGCTCCGTTGTCAGGTAACATTTGGAAAGTGATGGTGGCACAACATCAAAAAATTAGCGAAGGCGATGTGTTGGTTATCTTAGAGGCGATGAAAATGGAAACTGAAATTAAAGCAGCTCGTAGCGGTATTGTGGGAGATATTAGCGTCAAAGAAGGCGATGCAGTTACTGTTGGGCAAACCTTGTTAACATTAGCATAATATGGAACAGTTGAATCTACTTTGGTCAAATACAGGCTTGCAACAAATGGTGTGGGGGCAAGGGCTGATGCTAATTGTCGGTATGTTACTTGTGTATCTTGCTATTGTTAAAAAATTTGAACCTTTGTTATTGTTGCCGATTGGCTTTGGTGCGATTTTGGCGAATATCCCCGGTGCAGGTATTGCAGAAGGTAATGGTATTTTGCATATATTTTATATGGTGGGTATTGAGTCGGGTGCATTTCCACTCATTATCTTTATGGGTGTTGGCGCATTAACGGATTTTGGGCCTTTACTTGCCAATCCAAAAACTTTATTGCTTGGTGCTGCTGCACAATTCGGTATCTTTGCAACCCTATTGGGTGCTATTGGTTTAACTGCATTAGGTGTTTTTGATTTTAGTCTAACCGATGCAGCTGCGATTGGCATTATCGGTGGTGCAGATGGACCAACTAGTATCTATGTAGCGTCAAAATTAGCCCCAGATTTACTCGGCGCAATTGCGGTCGCATCATATTCTTATATGGCACTAGTACCTTTGATTCAACCACCGATTATGCGTGTATTGACGACTGCAAAAGAGCGTCAAATTAAGATGGTGCAGTTGAGGGAAGTATCGCAAAAAGAAAAAATTATATTCCCGATTATGTTGCTAATATTAGTAGCATTATTATTGCCAGATGCAGCACCATTATTAGGTATGTTTGCTTTCGGTAATTTAATGAAAGAATCAGGTGTGGTTGACCGTTTGAGCGACACCACACAAAACGCACTGATTAATATTGTGACTATTTTTTTGGGTTTGGCTGTAGGCTCCAAATTGATGGCAGATAAATTTTTACAACCTGAAACTTTGGGTATTTTATTACTGGGTATGGTGGCATTTGGTATTGGTACTGCTTGCGGTGTATTAATGGCAAAAATAATGAATATCTTTAGTAAAAAAAATAAAATCAATCCTTTAATCGGTTCAGCAGGGGTTTCTGCTGTGCCGATGGCAGCCCGTGTTTCTAACAAAGTCGGTTTAGAGGCTAACCCGCATAACTTCTTATTAATGCACGCAATGGGTCCAAATGTTGCGGGAGTGATAGGTTCAGCGATAGCCGCAGGCATTATGATTCAATTTTTGAGTTAGTCCTTTGCAACGAACTTTTCTAAAATCTAAACTCCATCGTGTAACAACCACTGCTAGTGAAGTTGACTATGAAGGGTCGTGTGAGATTGATGGTGTTTTATTAGATGCAGCAGGAATTGACGCTTTTGAACAAATTCAAATTTATAATATTAATAATGGTAAGCGTTTTACCACTTATACAATTCGTGGCAAGGATAATTCAGGGGTAATTTCAGTAAATGGTGCAGCAGCACATAAGGCAGATATTGGCGATTTATTAATTATTGCTGCTTATGCCAGCTACAACGAAGTTGAAGTGAAAAACTATGCACCAACTCTGTGTTATGTTGATGGAAAAAATATCTTAACTAAAATAAAATGATGAAAGAGGTTATTCAAAATATTATTCAAGGGTTGGTTTTAAAACAGTTAGGTGAGGACGATGCATTAATTTCATCGGGTTTGATTGATTCTGTGATTATTATTGAACTGATACTTGAAATAGAGCAAAAGTTAGAGCTGATAGTTGACTTAAGTGAAGTAACCGAGCAAAATTTTGATAGTATTAATAAGTTACATCAATTCTTATTGAGAAAATCACAGCTTTAGATGTTTTTTTGCTTTAAAAAAAGGTCTTTTCTATCACTTGAAAAAGAGGGCGATAAGTTAGCTGTTTCTGGATCAGATATAGATGTTAGTTGGTCTGAATTAAAGCAAAAAGTTGACCATCAGGTTATTCAATTACATAAAAAAACTAACGGATTAACTGTACCAGTTATTTTATACGGACATAAAGAAGCTGATTTTATAGTGTTAATACTTGCCTGTTTAATACTTGAAATTCCTTTTGTTCCGATTGATATTAGTTACCCTGAAAAGCGTATTGATAAAGTAAAACAACAATTAAAAAAAGGTTTGTTGGTTGATGTAGCATCTGGTTTAATAACGCTATTTGGCAAGGGGGAAGTGTGCTCTCAAAAAAATCAAAACGATCCTCTGACCTATGTTATTTTTACTTCTGGTAGCACAGGGGATCCAAAGGGTGTGCAAATTAGTGCTTCAAATGTAAATAACTTTATTGTTTGGTCGCAAGAAAGTTTTGATTTATCTTCCAAACAGGTGTTTATGAATCAAGCGTTATTAAGTTTTGATTTATCAATATTTGAATTAGTTAATGCATTAAGTTTGGGTGCTAGTCTGGTTTTAATGGATAGAAAAGTCAGCCTAGATATAGAGTTATTTAAAGGTAGATTTTTAGCATATCACTGTAATGTGTGGGTTTCAACACCTTCTTTTGCATTTGCATTTGGTTTTGATAAAACATTTAATGATAAAAACTTTCCGCACTTAGATTTAATGATTTTTTGTGGCGAAGTATTGTCTAGGCAACTGGCTAATTTATTACTCTCACATTTTTCTAATCTGAAATTGTTTAATACTTATGGACCGACAGAAACAACTGTTATGGTAAGCAGTATTCAAATTAATCGAGATATATTGAATACTTATAAGCAACTTCCTATTGGTAACACTAATATTGATTGCCATATTGATATTCAAAATAGTGGTATTTTTGAAGGCAATGTTACGGGTGAACTATTAATTAGTGGAAAGGGTGTTTCTATTGGTTATCTAAATGCTAATAATGATAATTTTACTACCAATAAAGAAGGTGTGTATTATTATGCTACTGGGGATATGGCATACCAACAAGATAATAGGTTATTTTTTGCTGGGCGTCAAGATAATATGATTAAATACAATGGGCACCGCATTGATTTAGGTGAAATAAATCACATTATCGAGCAATTGGAAGATGTTTCTAATGTTAGAACTTTGCCGTTAGAGCGTAATGGGCGAGTCATTCGCCTGGTTGCTTTTATACAAACAAGTGATAGTAGTATGGATATAATTAATACTTATCTTGAGCATAGATTACCTAAATATATGATTCCTAGTGAGTATGTTTTTCATTCTGTTTTTCCATTAACTCATAATCTAAAGATAGATAGCCAACAATTATTAAAACAATATATGGATTTTTGAGATGGCACAACGAATTTTATTGGCATTTTTATGGAGGCTATTGAAAGCGCCTAGTTTTGTTCGCTTAATATTTATCAAACTTTTGATATGGCTTTCATTGCGTGCTAAATTAACGCGAATTTGTAAAGATATGAAAATCTCCCTTAAGGATTTTTCAGAACAAGAAATTGATACTTTGGCACGGCTTTCTATTTCTAATGTTGTCGTTAATATGATTAATATTCTTGATATTAAAAAACACAGTTATGTAATTAATTCCCCTATTCCAATAGAACAACTAACTGATGGTGGTGCTATATTTGCATCAATACACATGGGTAAGGCTGATAGTGCAGCATATGCACTTAAGCAACAGGGTGTTAAGGTCCGCACTATGATAGGTGCGGGAAAAAGAAGCCCAGCACTACACCAACTTGGGTTACGCGTTTTGCACTACCTGGGTGTGCCTTATATTAAAAAATCTAATACAACTTTTTTCCAATTAGCACAGGCGTTAAATCAAGGGGAAAGTGTTTTTGTTCATAATGATTTAAAAAATAAAGGATTAGAGGTTTCGTTCCTAGGCTTTCAAACGACCACTCCTAAAACTGCTACCTCATTATCAATATTAGCTAAAAAACCATTATATTTTATTTACATATTG
Source organism: Candidatus Thiodubiliella endoseptemdiera (assembly GCF_964212635.1). Classification (NCBI taxonomy): domain Bacteria; kingdom Pseudomonadati; phylum Pseudomonadota; class Gammaproteobacteria; family Pseudothioglobaceae (SeqCode); genus Candidatus Thiodubiliella; species Candidatus Thiodubiliella endoseptemdiera. Next base: position 756,559 of record NZ_OZ156463.1, on the reverse strand, counting down.
CCAAATAAAAAAGACAATGAATATATGGTGAATATAGAATTAGTGGATAAAGAATTCGCGCTTAAATCGACAAATACTCAAAAAATAGAGCAATTGACTCACTCACTAACTCACAAAATGGAAAAGACTATTTTGAAAAATCCAGAACAATGGTTTTGGGCCAATAATCGTTTTAAAAATTGTCAGCCAAAATAGCGATTTTTATGCAAAAATCTTTATTATTTAATCTAAAGGAGACCTTTGCATAAATATGAATAATCATCAAAATGCCATCTTTCATCAAATTACAAACTTTTTAAAAACACCCTTAGCCCTGCTAGGAGTGGATTTAAAAAATTTCCAATTTAATAAAATCTGTCATTTTGCTAATCATCCCTATTTATGCAAAGGTCTCTAAAGACAAGAGCGTCAAAAGGTTATTAGTGTAAAGCTAAGCCTTTTTGTGGTTCGGTAATAAGTAAACTACTTCCATCCATTGATCCAATATCCCATTCGGTACTGGGCATGACTCTGATAAGTAAGTCTAAGATATTGTGCAATAATTGTGAATTAAGATTGAGGTTGATATCTTGCCCATCGGCGCTGGCAAAAATTAGGGCAATATTAGTATTTTCATAAACATTAATGGTAATTTTATCAATTAGAATAGGTGCTTTACCTATTGGGAATGTGTTACCAGTATTGAAAGGTGTGGTGTAGTCGCTTTTATTGATGATATTTTGGTGTTCTGCTTGGTGTTCCATTTGCTGTTGCATTTGTTGCGGGGTAGATTCTTTGCCAGACGCTAATGTTATCGGTACAACCGGTGTTTTTTCCATATCATTCAAATCGGGTTTGTTGATTAAAGAATGATTAATCGTTTGATTAAGGATATCCCAAAATGAAACGACAATACGACGCGTGAGAAATAAGCGTATTTCCTCGCCTTCTGCACTGTTGATATTCATTACTAATCTATCTTCTTGGTTTGAATATGAGATTTGCATTTGATGTATATTCATAATAAAGATTTTATACTAATATTCCATTTTCCATAGTTAGAAATCTATCCATTTTTTTTGCAATACTCATATCGTGAGTCACAAGCACTAATGCTGATTTTTGTTGTTGATTTAGCTCCATCATTAAGTCCAGCGTTTCTTTTGCACTTTTTGTATCCAAATTGCCTGTCGGTTCATCTGCTAATAAGCAACTTGGATTATTAATCAAAGCACGGGCAATAGCGACGCGTTGGCGTTGCCCACCTGATAATTCAGCAGGGCGATGATTAAGTCTATCTTGTAAGCCAATTTCCGCAAGTAATTTACTGGCTTTTTCGGTGGCTGTTTGTGTGTTTTCGCCACGAATGAGTAAAGGCATTGCCACATTGTCCAATGCACTAAAATCTTTTAGCAAGTGATGAAATTGGTAAACAAAGCCCAAATATTGAGAGCGAAGCTGGGTGATTTTTGTTTCGTTGATTTGTGATAAATCGGTATTGTTAATCAGTATTTTGCCTATAGTAGGCTGGCTTATGCCACCGAGTAAATTTAATAATGTGGATTTTCCACAACCAGATTGTCCGATTATGGCAATGGATTCTGCTTGTTCAACTGCCAAATTCAGCATGCTTAATACCGGTGTTTCAATTTCACCGCTATTGTAACTATAGCTCAAATTTTGACATTCAATAATCTTACTCATGGTTTAATACCTCTGAGATTTGCAGTTTTCCAGCGCGTTTGGCAGGGTAAATGGACGCTAACACTACTAAAACAAATGCACCGATTGCCACAGTAATAATATCACTCAAGTGAATTTCAGAAGGGAATCGGCTGATATAAAATACATCAGCAGGGAAAAACTGAAAACCCAATAGTGATTCAATGCCACTAATTACAGATTCGATATTGAATGCCAACGCCACACCGAATATTGTCCCGACAATAATGCCAATAATGCCAATAGTAACACCTTGATAAAAGAAGAGTTTAACAATACGATTTGGCGTCATACCGATGGTTCGGAGAATGGCAATATCGGCTTTTTTATCTGTTACTACCATTACCATCATTGACACTACATTGAAGGCAGCCACAGCAATAATGAGCGATAAAATAATGCCAATCATTTGTTTTTCAAGATTGAGTGCTTGTAGGAAATTTGCCTTTTGTTGCATCCAGTCAATGCCGTAATATTGTCCAGAACCTAAGTTATTAACCACTTCATTAGTGATTTTTTTAGCATTGAATAAGTTATCCACCTTCAGTCGGATGCCCGACACTCTGTCTTTCATTGAATACAATAATTGTGCTTGATGCAGTTGAATGAATGTTAAATTATTGTCGTATTCGGCAACGCCTGCGTCAAAAATACCACTGATAGTAAAGCGTTTAAATCTCGGCTGTATTCCGAGAATATTGGAAGACACTTGTGGTGTGATTAAGGTAACTTTATCGCCGACTATAACGCCTAATTTATTGGCCAAACCAACACCGATCAAAATATTGGATTTATTCAGTGTTGCATTGCCAGATTTCATTTTTTTTAATAAAACAGAAATTTTTTTCTCTAACTCAATCTCAATACCTCTGACGCTAATTCCTTGTGAGCCAAATCCAGTATTGAGTAAGGCGTATTTTTGAATATAAGGGGAAGTGCTGACGACGCTTGGATGTTGGTCAATTTTTGCCTGTAGTGTCTGCCAATTTTTGACCGTGCCACCATATTCGGTAATATAAGAATGTGAAATAGCACCTAATACCCTATCGCGTAGTTCTTTGTGAAAGCCATTCATCACTGATAGTACCGTAATTAGCGTCATTACACCCAACACCAAACCGACAATAGACACCCCAGAAATAAAGGAAACAAAGCCTTTTTTCCGATTAGAACGCAAATATTGATTAGAAATTTTAAATTCGATACCCATAGGGCTGATATTTTGTCATAATTAGTACTTTAAAAGTAAAGGAATGTTTTGATATGTCAAATATAATAATTAAAGAAAAAATTGACCAATTAGGCGACATGCTAATTGGGTTGTTTCACATTGTTGGCTTGTTCGTAATTGGCGGCACGATTGTTTGGTCATCTGTTCATGAATATTTAATCATTATGCAACACGAGATGGGGTTTGCTTCGTTGAAAGATATTTTGCTGTTGTTTATTTATTTAGAACTTGGGGCAATGACGGGTATTTATTTTAAAACCCATAAAATGCCTGTTGTATTTTTGATATTTATTGCCATTACTGCGATTACGCGTTTCTTGGTGATTGATATGAAGTCCTTGGTAGCGCACGATAAACTCAATGTTATCGTGATGGTGTTAGCAATTTTGGTGTTAGCAATTTCTGCAGGGGTGCTGAAATACACGGAAAATAAATATCAATCTGACAATGACTATTAGAGACCTTTGCATAAATATGAATAATCATCAAAACGCCATCTTTCATCAAATTACAAACTTTTTAAAAACACCCTTAGCCCTGCTAGGAGTGGATTTAAAAAATTTCCAATTTAATAAAATCTGTCATTTTGCTAATCATCCCTATTTATGCAAAGGTCTCTATTAGATTCAATGGATTTAAACACGCGTGGGTTTGTTAATGTTTTATTATTGCCATTATCGGCGATTTTTTATCTGTCGTCGCTTGTCAGAAAAGCATTTTATCGTATTAATTTATTAAAAATACATCAGTTTGATGTGCCAGTTATTATTGTCGGTAATATCACTGTGGGCGGTAGTGGGAAAACACCGATTGTGATGGCATTAGTTAAGCATTTTAAAGCACAAGGGAAAAAAGTCGGCGTGGTTTCTCGTGGCTATGGAGGTACACATTCACAAGGTAGTTTATTGGTTGATGCAAGTACTCCTGCAGATATATCGGGCGATGAACCTGCACTGATTGCCGCCCAATCTAATGTGTTGGTGATGGTGAATAAAAACCGTGCGCAGGCAGTGCAAGATTTAATTGATAATCATAATGTGGATATTGTGATTAGTGATGATGGCTTGCAACATTATGGCATGGGTAGGGCAGTGGAAATTTGCGTGGAAAATGGGTTTGGTAATGGATTTTTCTTACCAGCAGGACCATTACGAGAGTCTAAAAATCGTTTGAAAAGCGTCGATTTTGTTATTCAAAGTGTATTAAAACCTGTGACTTTTATCAATCTAAAAACACAAAAATCACAACCTTTAGATTATTTTAAAGGTAAAAAATGTCGTGCTGTTGCAGGGATTGGACAACCGAATAAGTTTTTTACGATGTTGAATGATTTGGGGGTGGATACAATTCAACACTCTTTTGCGGACCATTATTTATTTATTAAACAAGATTTGGATTTTAAAGACACACATCCTATTATTATGACTGCTAAGGATTGTGTAAAATGTAATCAATTCGCAACAGAGCAGATGTGGTATTTGCAGGTTGAAGCCGAGTTAAGCGATGAATTTTTGAACGAACTTGATGAAAAATTATGATTGATAAAGACTTGTTAAAATTATTAGTTTGCCCACAAAGCAAAGCACCACTCAAACAAGTGGACGATGAGTTGATTTGTGCAGAGAGTGGATTGGCTTACCCAATTATTGACGGTATCCCAGTATTATTGATCGAAGAAGCAAGAAAAATAAACTAATGGATTTTTCCGTTATCATTCCTGCACGCTACGCATCAACTCGTTTGCAGACTAAATTATTGCAAGATATTCACGGCAAACCGCTCATCCAACACACCTATGAAAACGCCAAAAAAAGCGGTGCAGCTAGTGTGATTGTTGCCACAGACGATAAGCGTATTGAGAAAGTTGCCAATGATTTTGGTGCAACAACTTGCATGACCAGTGAGAGTCACACATCAGGGACCGCCCGTATTGCAGAAGTATTGGAAACGCTTAGTATTGATGACGAACAAATCATTGTCAATGTGCAAGGCGATGAACCAATGTTAGGTGCAGAAGTGATTAAACAAGTGGCACAAAATTTAGCCAATTCAAAAATGAAAATGTCAACTTTGTGTGAAAATGTAATTGATAAAGCGCAGTATTTAGACTCAAATTGTGTGAAAGTGGTGTTTGATAAATTTGGTAAAGCCCTGTATTTTTCGCGTTCGCCAATCCCCGCTTTTCGAGATGAAGCAGATTTTAATATAGCACTATGCTTTAAGCATATTGGTATTTACGCTTATCGTTCAGGTTTTGTCAAACAGTATTTAACCATGCACAGCTCAAACTATGAGCAAGTAGAGAAATTAGAGCAACTTACTGTGCTCAGCGAAGGGTTTGATATTCATATCAGCAAAGCCTGTGTGCCGACGGGGTTTGGTGTAGATACAGCAGAAGATTTAGCAAAAGTTAGGGAAGCGTTACAATGATTATAAACGGTCAGAAAATTGCTCAGAATTTAAGAAAAAACATTGGCGAGCAAGTCGCACACCTTGAGCGGAAACCAGGTTTGGCAGTGATTTTAGTGGGTGATGATCCTGCGTCTGCGGTATATGTGCGTAATAAGGATAATGCTTGCAAGGAAGTCGGTTTTTATTCTGAAAAAATTAACAAGTCGGCAGACATTAGTCAAGCGGAATTATTGGCTGAAGTAGAGCGATTGAATAATGACGATAAAATTGATGGTATTTTGGTGCAGTTGCCATTGCCTAGACATTTAGACACCAATCAAGTGATTGAAGCCATCAATCCCGCAAAAGATGTCGATGGTTTTCACAGTGAAAATATCGGAAAATTAATGCAAAATAAACCACATTTACGCCCTTGTACGCCAAAAGGGGTAATGACGATGTTAGCAACGACAGGAGTTGACTTGATAGGTAAAAATTGTGTGGTAGTCGGTGCGTCAAATATTGTTGGGCGACCAATGGCAATGGAATTATTGAATGCCCACGCCACCGTGACAATTTGTAATAGCAAGACAACTGATTTATCGAATAAAATTAAAAATGCTGATGTCGTAGTGGTTGCTGTCGGCAATCCACAATTTATCAAGGGTAGTTGGATTAAAACAGGGGCAATTGTGATTGATGTTGGCATCAACAGATTAGAAAGTGGGCAATTGGTTGGCGATGTTGATTTTGACAGTGCCGAAAAAGTCGCAGGTTGGATTACTCCAGTACCTGGTGGCGTTGGACCGATGACGATTGCCACTTTATTGGAAAATACTTTAACCGCCTATATGGCAAGGACTAAAAAATGAAATTATTATTAAAAGCATTCCGAAATGGATTGGGTGCAATTATTGCATTTGTGAGTTGGGTAATCCCTGTTAGTAAAGTAAAACGCACTGTTAAACAACAAAAAGAAATTGATGCACAAACAGAAAATATCGAATTGTATCAATTCTTTGGTTGTCCATTTTGTATCAAAACCAGAAGGGTTATCAGGCGCTTAAATCTAAATATCATTGCTAGAGATGCGCAAAATAGACAAGGTGTTTTCAGGGCAGAATTGCTGAAAGAAACAGGGAAAACTCAAGTACCTTGCCTAAAAATTACCGAAAATGGTAAAGTGGAATGGATGTCTGAAACGGTTAAAATTATTGAATATTTAGAAAAGCGTTTTGGCTAAAAAAATCAATGTGTGGTGATATTTAAAGTACTTTCAGAATTATCGATAGGCACAAAAATTACATTGCCAAATAGGGCATAGCCATTTTTACCTGCCATCTCATTTTGGGGCAATCCCAGTGCTTCGCCATCGTCATTAACGACTAATATGCCATTACCTTGCTTGATAAAACCTAAATAACCCTCAACAAAAGTCTCTAATTCGGACTTGTTAAATTCTGAGTTATTATCAAGTGGTTTAATAGCAATTGGGTCGCCTGTTACTTTGTATAACATCGCTTCGTGCCATTTGTATTTAATTTCTTTTGCCATTTTATCCCTCGGGTAAAAACTCCTGTAATTGTTGAATACTGTCATTTAATTCTTGCTCAGAATTCGCAGTAATATTGATATGTCCTAATTTTCTATTGATGCGTTCTGCCTTATCATATAAGTGTAAATGCGCATTTGCCATGCTCAACACCGTATCAATCTTGCCAATCTTGCCAATAATATTCACCATTGCAGAAAACTGATGGGTGGGCGTGGTATCGCCAAGTGGTTGCCCTGTAATGGCACGAATATGGTTTTCAAACTGCGAAGTATTTGCTCCTTCAATACTCCAATGCCCTGAGTTATGTACACGAGGTGCCATTTCATTGACAACCAGTCCGTTTTCGGTTTCAAATAACTCAATTGTTAGCACACCAATATGATTCATTTCATCAAGCAAAGTTTGCATGTAGCGTTCAGCGGTTTTTTGCACTTCTGCGTCAATAGCCTGAGCAGGGGCAATAGTGAGTCGTAAAATGCTGTTGTGGTGCGTGTTCTCCACTAGTGAATAATACTTATAATTGTTGTCTTTGTCACGCACGGCAATCAGCGAAAGTTCGCGTTTGAAATTGACAAAGCCTTCTAAAATCGACTCAACACCGTTCATGCTTGCCCAGGCTTCGCTGATTTGACTTTCATCACGCATCAAAAATTGCCCTTTACCATCATAGCCTTCAGTTGCCGTTTTTAAAATCGCAGGCAGCCCGATGACACCCACGGCATCAATTAAATCTTGTTCAGAATTTACCATTTGATAAGGCGCGCAAGGGATATCTAATTGTTCAAATAGTGCCTTTTCACGACCACGATGTTGTGTGGTGAATAGTGATTTTTCACTTGGATATACAGGGATTATTTTGCTGATTTCCTTGACGATTTCAATATCGGTATTTTCGCTTTCATAAGTAATAACATCGGCAAAATCTACCAAAGATTTAACACTATCATTGTCAATAAACATATGCCCTAATAAGGCGGAAGGCTCGTCATCGCTATTACCCGAAAAACCGAATTGGTGATTCAAAGGGTAGCCTGCGATAGCAAGCATTCTACCTAATTGACCTGCTCCTAAAACACCGACTTTCATCTAATTTTCTGGATTTGGATTATCAAGCACATCTTGCGTTTGCTTGGCTCTAAATGCAGTTACTTTTTTCCTTACAGTGTCATCTGCATTAGCAATAATTTGTGCTGCTAAAATTCCTGCATTTTTAGCCCCTGCATCGCCAATTGCAAGCGTGCCAACAGGGATACCACCGGGCATTTGTGCAATAGAAAGTAAAGAATCTTGTCCACTTAATGCACGCGATTGTACAGGTACACCCAAGACAGGTACGATAGTTTTGCTGGCAACCATACCTGGTAAATGTGCCGCACCGCCTGCTCCTGCAATGATAACCTTCAAACCGCGTTCGCTTGCAGTGCTTGCATATTCAAACATCAGATCAGGGGTGCGATGCGCAGAAACAACCTTGATTTCATGAGGTACATCAAATTCTTCCAACATCTCCACTGCATTTTTCATCGTTGACCAATCAGATTTTGACCCCATAATAACTCCAACAACTGCACTCATTTCTTTCTCCAAGGTTTGTGTTAAGATTGAATTATACGCAATTCAAAATCTTGATGTAAAAAAGGCAAGTGCCCAGTTTCCAATATTGTTACCGAGGTATTTTGCTGTTTATACCATTTGGCAATATTAATTGGTATCAAAGTATCTTGCTTGCCCAAAATAATCTGTGTTGGTATTTTTAATTGCTTAAATTGTTGACGCAAATCACTATTTAATAAAATATTCAATCCTTGTTTAAGTCCTGTAGCCGTTGCAGGAAAAGTATCAATTGACTGATTGAGTGATTTTAATTGTGCCTTATTCTCACTCTGTAAACTCACAAAGCGTTTGAGCCCTTTGGATAGATTGAGTGATAAAGTGGCAGAAAATTGATGGAAATTATCTGCATCAATGCCATAGTTCCAATTGTCAGTAGTCACGAACTTAGGGCTAGAGGCCAATAAAACAAGATGAGATAATTTTATTTTATTGGCAATATTGATGGCCAATAATCCACCCAAAGACCAGCCTAATAAAATAGGATTGCTAGGCAATATTTTTATGATTTCATCACACCATTTATCAATTCCACCCTCTACGATATCACTACGCCCATGCCCAGGTAAATCAATCACAGTAATGCGATAGTGATTTTTATAGCACTCAACAAAGGCATTAAATAAATCGCTATTAAACCCCCATCCGTGCAACAATACCAAGTCTTTACCCGTGCCGATTGACGAACTATAAAGCATATTTAATTTGTGTTAAAAGTTGCTCTATTTGACTTTGCGTATGGTTCGCATTTAGCGTAATACGCAATCGTTCTGTGCCTTTTGCTACAGTCGGTGTGCGAATGGCACTTACTTGAAAACCTTTTTTAAGCAGAGTGTGACTGATTTTTAAGGCGTGTTCGCTATCGCCAATCATCAAAGGTTGAATGGCACTGTTTGATTTTGCGATGGGCAAAGCAAGCGCTTGAGAAAAAGTTTGGAAAAATTGAATATTGGCTAATAATTTGGCATTTTGCTCCCCACTTTTAATGAGTTCCAAGCTTTTAAGCGTTGCCACGCATAATGCAGGTGCGATTGCCGTGGTATAAATATAAGGACGCGATTTCTGCACCAAAAAATCAATAAAATCTTCATCCCCCGCGACAAATGCTCCCATTACTCCAGCTGCTTTACCTAGTGTCGCCATGTAAATTGATTTTTTAGGAATATTGGGGGCAAAAACCCCAAATCCGTGTGCATCATCTTGCATTAATAAAGCATCTGATTTCTTGGATATTTGTTGAATAGATGAAATATCTGCCTGGTCGCCATCCATGCTAAATACTGTATCAGTAACAATCAGCCCTTGACCTTTTTGCCTACTTGCCTTCTTTTCAAGTGATTTAATATTCTTATGCAAATATCGTTGTAATGGCAGCCCAATCAAATGATTAGCATCAATTAATGAAGCGTGATTAAGTTTATCCTGCAACACCCAATCCAATTCATTTTTCAATGCCGAGAATACACCAATATTCGCCATATATCCTGTGGAAAACAACAATGTCTTTTGTGTTCCGACATAATCCGCCAACGATTCTTCCAATTGTTGATGTGCCGTAGTATGTCCATTAATTAAATGCGATGCTCCAGCACCTACCCCAAATTTATCCACCCCTTGCTTAAATGATTTAATTACCTGTGGATGATTTTTTAACCCTAAATAATCATTTGAACAAAAATCTACGCAACATGCGTCAGTAATCTTCGTCTGTCGATAAAGATGCTGTGTTTTAAGAGTGGCAAGATGCTGTGAAAAATTCATATAAGCAATATTTTAACCTTCTTGAGACCTTTGAAGAAGGCTTGAGCCTTTTTTTAGGATTTCTACCTCCATTTGAGCCAGTTTAAGGTCTTTTGCAAGTTGTTTGTTTTGCTTTAATAACGCCGAATGTGTTGCTTTGTGATGTGCTGTGTTGGCGGTATCGGCGGTTCTTTTAAAGGCTTTATCTTGTTTTTGATTCAATTCAATCCTCCATTTGTAGATCATGTTTCTGCGTAAACCTAAATCTCTTGCAAGCTGTGCAATGCAAGTATTTGGTTGATTTGCTAGTGCTAGGGTTTCTAGTTTAAAGGTTTTGGTGAAGGCTGTGTATTTTCTTGTCATTTTGGACTCCTAAATGTTAAAATTTAGTGTCCAGTTTATTGGGGGAGTTTCAGTAGCGCCCCCTTTTTTTGTTTAAAATGACATTGCTACCGACTATAATATCGGCATTAAGGTAAAAGAATATGAATATTATTTGATAATAAGTGAGCATCAAAAAGCCCTAGACATTCTAAGGTGTAATATTGATAAGGGGCTAGCGTCAAACATAACACAAGGAAATAAATGAACCATTGGACAAAACTAAGCATAGAATTTGCAAATCAAAGAAATTATTTGGATGAATTATTTCGTGTTTACCCTACAATTCCAGAAGGTATTAGAGATATTGATGAAAATTTGTGGCAACAAGTAGAGCAATCATTTCAAGCCAAAAATAATGTTGAATTGCTAAATGTTTTATTAAAAATGGATTTATTTCCAATCAAAGACTCTTATACTGCTTATCTTAAAAGAGATAGTAGCTCAATATCAAGAAATCCAAATACGGTAGATAGATTGTGCGGAAGATTGTATGAAATGGGATTGGATAAAATTTTTGAGCGATGTTCAGAGCCAAAAGAAACCAATAGGCAGATTGGTCCATTATTCAAATGCTGGTTAGATACAAAAGCATTGGGGATAATGCCAGTAAAACTTGAGGAATTTATTTCTTCAACAGACGATGCAATACTAGATGCGAGCGATGCAAAAATGATGGAATTTGCTAGGAAAAACTTAGAATATAAGCACAATAAGGGCTTAGATTTTGTTGCAAGGTTTAATGGCAAATATGTAATAGGCGAAGCAAAGTTTTTAACAGATTTTGGCGGTCATCAAAATGCACAGTTTAACGATGCCATGACGACTGTCAAATCCAAAGTTGATGCAGTAACTGTTGCAATTTTGGATGGTGTGCCTTACATTGAAAGTAGCAACAAAATGTGTAAATCAATCAGAGGTCAAAATAAACACAACATTATGAGTGCTTTAGTGCTAAGAGAATTTTTATATTCATTATGAAAAACTTACTCATTCACAGTAATAATTTAAGAGGTATTGAATTTTTACTTAAAAATAAAAAACTAGCGGGAAAGGTGGATTTAATTTATATTGATCCACCTTTTGCCACGAATAGTAATTTTACAATTACAAACGGTAGGGCTTCAACGGTTAGTAATTCAAAAAATGGTGATATTGCTTATTCTGACAAATTAAAAGGTAAGGATTTTATTTGTTTTTTAAGGGATAGATTGGTTTTATTAAAAGATTTATTGTCCGAACAAGGCTCTATTTATTTGCATATTGACTACAAGATTGGGCATTATGTCAAAGTAATGATGGATGAGGTTTTTGGAATTGAAAATTTTAGAAATGACATAACTAGAATAAAGTGTAACCCCAAAAATTTTAAGAGAACGGGTTACGGCAACATAAAAGATATGATTTTGTTTTATTCAAAATCCGCTAAACCTATTTGGAATGAGCCAAAACAACCTTATACAGAAAAAGATATTGAAAAATTATTTCCAAAAATAAAACAAGGTAGAAGATATGCAACTGTGCCAATTCACGCCCCTGGAGAAACAGAAAATGGAAAATCTAATCAGCCATTCAAAGGAATTATGCCGCCAGTGGGCAGGCATTGGCGAACTAATGTAGAAACATTAGAAAAATGGGATAAGGAAGGGTTGATTGAATGGTCAAAAACTGGAAACCCAAGAAAGATTATTTTTGTTGATGAGAGAGAGGGAAAAAGAATGCAAGATATTTGGGAATATAAAGACCCTCAATACCCCAATTATCCAACAGAAAAAAATGCGGATATTTTAGATCTAATTATTAAAACTTCATCTAACGAGAAAAGTATAGTTTTAGATTGTTTTTGTGGTTCTGGAACAACCTTAAAATCAGCCCATTTATTGAATAGGCAATGGATAGGAATAGATGAATCAAAATTGGCAATACAGGCAACAACTGAGAAAATAAAAAGCATCGAAAGCAATCTTTTTGTTTTAAAACCAGCGTATCAACTAATGGATTTAAACAATGAAAGAACGGCTAATAAAGCGTTCCAGCAGGCGGTTATCGCCGCACGCTGAACTTGGTTGTTAGGCACATAAAAAACATATGGGACTACCCTTTGCCCCGTCAAACAATGGCGTCAAACAATGTATAGTAATTAGTGTATAGTAATTAGGGTCAGAGTGTCATTTTATACTGAAATTAAAAGTATATCTTAGATTTGTGAATTTAAAATTATTAAGGACAATCTAGCCAAATGCCCAAACCTTGGGCACAGATTTCTAAATCACCTTTAAAGAGTTTGATTTGTTGAGCCTCATCAAGGGCAACACTGTGTTTATTGGCAATGTTTAATAGGTAATTTAATAAGTCTGCTTTAATCACTTTGTGACGATTTTTTTCGTGTTGGGCTTGTTCAGCAATTTTGACAAAACCATCTATGTGTTTAATCAACATATCAGCAGATTTTTGTGTGAATTCAATGCGATTAAAATGTGTTAGATAGGCGTATTTCGGCTGAAGTTGCATCAGTTGATTGATGGTAGTTTTCCAAGTTTTTGGATCAAATTGTATCGGAGTAGTAGGTGGAAAAATTAACTCACCTTGTGGCGTGTCAAATTCACGATAACTTACACCTAAAGTATCGCCAGAGAATATGCCCTGAGATTTTTCATCCCAAATGCAAATATGATGACGGGCATGGCCGGGGGTGTCAATAAATTTTAAGATACGGTTACCGAGTCTGATTTCATCATTGCCTTTGGCAATAATGATTTTGTCTTCAGCGATTGGAATTAAATCACCTAAAAATTGTTTAAAAAATAATTCACCATATACGCCAATAACCCCTGCGCGTAATTTGGATGGATCAATTAGATGATTTGCACCATATTCATGGACGAAAACTTTGGCATTGGGTAGGTGCTTAATTAACTCACCTGCACCACCTGCATGGTCAAGGTGAATGTGGGTAAGAATAATATAATCGACATTTTCTCGTGGGATATTTTTCGCATCTAAAGTGCCAAGTAACATCGGTATGGATAGATAACAGCCAGTATCAATAAAGGCAATGCGTCCGTTATCTTCAATTAAATAGGCAGCAACAAAGTCATCACGCATATGCTGAGTGTCAATGCAAGTAATGCCAAAATCAAGCTCGTGGTAAATAGAGTTCATAAGCTTGTATTTTAGACAATAAAAAACCGCTCAAAAGAGCGGTTTTTTATTATTTAGGTGAGACCTTTGCATAAATAGGGATGATTAGCAAAATGACAGATTTTATTAAATTGGAAATTTTTTAAATCCACTCCTAGCAGGGCTAAGGGTGTTTTTAAAAAGTTTGTAATTTGATGAAAGATGGCGTTTTGATGATTATTCATATTTATGCAAAGGTCTCTAGGTAGCTAGTTTAGAAGTCGCCTGCTGCACCGCCATCCTGAATAGCATTCATAATACGCTTAACTTCAAGGGCTTTTTTTAATAACTTAGGTGGTAATGGAGCACCACCATAAATCATAAAGTCCATATCTAAAGTATAAATCCATCTTTGTCCTTGCTTGTCTTCAATGACAGCAAGACGACAAGGCAGATATGCTGAGAATGCATCTGAATGGTCAACCATAGTCATTGCTGTTCTTGGCGAACAATACTGATAAATCTTCAAATAACGCTGTGCTTTAAAGTCTGGATGACCTTTAGTAACATCTGTTGGATTGGTTTGTAATTCAACCATTTCCGAGAGTGGCAACATACCAACAGAACGGATACTTTCAGCAGTGGCAATAGATTCCATTGCCTCCTCAATATCTTCATTTGTAACATCATCTGCTACTTTAACACGCACAACAGACGCCATAGTAATATCGCCAGTGTCTAATAATTTATTCGCCATCGGCATATAAACTTTTGCCATTGATTCCGGGTGTAATTTTGGTGAAATCATCTCGCTAATGACTTTGGTAGTAATGCCATATTGTACTTGTAATGACACCATATAGTAAGTTGCGATTGCACCGATAATAATCAGTAGGTTCTTAATTATGCTCATTCTTTTCTCCGTATTAATTTGATAAGTTAAAATAGCAGGTTATTCTAACAGTATTTAAATATAGTGCAAGTCTATCACTATATGATAATTTTCTAATATTTGTTGAGACCTTTGCATAAATAGGGATGATTAGCAAAATGACAGATTTTATTAAATTGGAAATTTTTTAAATCCACTCCTAGCAGGGCTAAGGGTGTTTTTAAAAAGTTTGTAATTTGATGAAAGATGGCGTTTTGATGATTATTCATATTTATGCAAAGGTCTCTTGTTATACAACATGTAAACCATTCAGCACAATGTTAGTCAAACTCACTACGCCAATTACTTTACCGCCATCTATGACAGGGCAACGAGACAAGCCAAGTCGCGTTAAAAATCGTGCGCAATAACGAATTTCCATATCAGGATGCACTGAGATAATAGGCTTAGTCATAATCTCATAAGCATTCACACGGTCTAATGCGCGTCCTTCGGCAATGACTTTGGCGGCAATATCAGAAATTAACACTACACCATATTCATCATGTTGGTGTGCTTTATCAATGATTAACATTTTGGTTTTCTTGTGTTGCATATCATTCAGAGCATCCTCCACAGTGCTTTTGCTATCAATAATATCCACTTCTTTCCACATTACATCTCTTACTAATACTGGGGTATTCATAATTTTTCCTCCACGGTTGTTTCTAATGCTTTTATTTGATGTGCCACGCCAACGGCATCTTCCACATCGATTTGAAAGGCGATTCCCTCTTGATCATCGCGATCGAACTCACCCGCTTTTGCCACACTTTCTAAAATTGCCCTAGAAAGGTGTTGCTCAACGAGCAATAATAAAACATCTCTCGGGGTATCAATACTCAACCCCAAAAATGTTTGATTGTGGTTTAGCCCTTCTCCTCGCGCCTGAGAGATGATGGTCGATCCAGTCGCCCCTTCTTCTCTTGCAGCGTTGAGGATGTTGTCAGTTTTGTCACTATCGACAAAGGCAATAATTAATTTAAAGCGCATTGTCCCCTCCCTGTTGGTAATAATTATTTTGATTATTGAATTGCATTGTTTTTTCTCCTATTTAAATAATTGGTAATTTGTGCATACGCTAGCACGCTCATAATGGGGAATAGTGAAGCAAAGGCAATTAATCCAAAACCATCAATCATTGGGTTTCTGCCTTCAATTGTACTCGCTAAACCTAACCCTAGGGCGGCAACTAAAGGTACCGTTACTGTGGAAGTCGTTACCCCGCCTGAATCATACGCCAAGGCAATAATATCTTTGGGGGCAAAGTAAGTTTGAATTAAAACGACTATATAACCAGCAATAATAAAATAATGTATGGGTATGCCCGTTATAATACGATAACTACCAAGAGAAATGCCAATGGCAACCCCGACTGCCACCGCAATACGCAATGACCAAGTTTTGATAGAGCCACCCGATACTTGATTGGCTTTGATTGCTACTGCTAACAAAGACGGTTCGGCAATAGTGGTAGAAAAACCAATGGTAAAAGCAAAAATATACACCCAATAATAACTACTCCAACCCATATTTTTACCAATAAAATCAAGGCTCGTTAATTGTTCAGCCATAATTTTTCCGATAGGGAAGAGTGCTTTTTCCAAGCCAATAATGAAAAATGTCAACCCAATCCAAACCAAAATAAAGCCAATAATAACCCGCTTTAAATGCGGAATTTTTTGCCTAAGAATGAGTGCCTGAAACCCAAACAACACCAAAACAATCGGTGCTACATCGATGAGCATACTGGCAAAAGGTTGTAATAATTCTACCATAACATCCCAAAAATCATCACCGCAACAATTGGTAGTAAGGATGCAATGGCAATCATACCAAAGCCATCAATCATTGGATTTCTGCCACGAATAGAACTTGCTAAACCAACACCAAGTGCAGTGACTAAAGGCACAGTAATGGTACTAGTCGTTACGCCGCCAGAGTCATAGGCAATGCCGATAATATTCTCAGGTGCGAAAAAAGTTGTGATAATTACCAATATATAACCACCCATAATTAAATAAGTCAGTGGCCAGCCTTTAATAATTCTGAGTACACCAAGCAATACCGAAAAGCCCACCGACAGTGCCACCGTATAACGCAAAGTTTGTGCGTAGGTGTTCAAGTCTGCTTCAGTTTTTATAATCCCACCGAGTTGTGCCACATTCGCCGCCTCATTCGCTACAGCGATAAGTGCAGGTTCAGCCACTGTGGTGCCAAACCCTAAGGCAAAAGCAAATATCAACAACCAAACTAATGAGCCTTTTTTAACAAAAGCAAACGCCAAGGCTTCACCAATCGGAAACAATCCTAAATTTAATCCATAGATAAAGAGCGTTAAACCAAGCAACACAAAGCCCGTACCAAGAGCAATATTCGCAAAATCAGGAATTGGTTGCTGCAACACAGCCAACTGAAAAAACGCAATCACTAAGACAATCGGTGCCAAATCTTTGGTGCTGTCGAGTAAGTTTCTAGCAAAAGTAGTGAAAATTCTTTTCATAAAAAAGGGTGTGGCAAAAGGGTATGGCGATTTTGCTCAATGAGACCTTTGCATAAATAGGGATGATTAGCAAAATGACAGATTTTATTAAATTGGAAATTTTTTAAATCCACTCCTAGCAGGGCTAAGGGTGTTTTTAAAAAGTTTGTAATTTGATGAAAGATGGCGTTTTGATGATTATTCATATTTATGCAAAGGTCTCTCAATGTTATTGAGCAGAGTGAATTATAATAGATGCTATGAAAAAAGTCGTTCTAATTAATGGAAAAAAGCAATCTAAGTTGAATGTGTTCAATCGTTTAACGCAATTCGGCGATGGTTTATTCGAAACCTGCGTTATTAAAGACACTAAATTGTTATTTTGGTCAATGCATTTTGACCGATTAGAACAAGGGCGTACTCAACTCAAAATCAACAAAGTGAGTGAGAGACAGTGGCTAAGAGATATTAATAAAGCATTCGGTATTGCCAAATTAGAGCAAGCAGTCGTGAAGATAATATTGTCTCGTGGTGAGAGCGAACGCGGTTATGGATTTAAAAAAAATATCAAACCCACCCGTATCGTCATCGTCTCACCAATGCCCAAACAGACAGCCGATAAATACACACTCAGTATTTGCAATAGTGGCTATGCCAACAATATACCATTGTCCCACATCAAGCATTGTAACCGCCTTGAGCAAGTATTAGCACGCACCAATATGCTTAGTGATGAGTGTATTATGTTGAATGAAAAAGGCAACCCAGTCTCCGTTACACAGGGTAATATTTTTGGCATTAAAGACGGTGTATTATTAACACCAAATTTGGATAATTGCGGGATTGAAGGCACGCGTCGTACAGTAATATTGAAAATTGCCACTGCACTTAAATTACAAGTGAAAGTCGGTGAACTCACATTACAAATGCTTTACGATTGTAATGAAGTCTTTATCAGTAACAGCGTGATTGGTATCAAATCGGTGGACACCATCAATGCTAAGAAATTTACTCAACAGGTCGTCACGCAAAAAATCGCACAGGTTTTGGGAGAAGAAAGTCAGGCAAAGAAAAATATTACCCCACTAAAACCTAAAAAATCCAATATGAAAAAAGCCTTAAGTTTAAGTTTAATTGCTTTTGCATTGTTCTATTGGGCAAATACTATCAAGAGCGAAAAATCCTTTGTTTACCACTTGCCACAAGGGGCGGGGATGAGTGTAACTGCAAGCAATCTTGAAAAACAGGGTGTGATTCAATCGCGTTATTTTTTGATGGCAATGTCAAAAGTGCTTGGTTTTGACGCAAAAATAAAATCAGGATATTACGATATTAATCCTAATATGAGCGTATTTGAGTTGCTGAATAATTTTGCTTCTGCCGAAGTTGCTAGTCGTAATATAACTTTAATTGAAGGCAAAACCATTAGTCATTATTATCAACAATTAATCAATAATAAATTCTTAAAATCCAGCGGTTCATTTGTCGATACTATGCGTTTAGCAGGTATCAAATCTCCTTATGAAGGCTATTTTTGGCCTGATACTTATCAAGTTAATATCGGCGATAGCGTCGCCAGTGTTTTTAAAAGGGCCAATCAAAAATTGCAAAAAAATCTCTACGCAGAATGGCAAAAACGCGATAAAACCCTACGCCTTAATAATGCATCTCAGGCATTAATATTAGCATCTTTAATTGAAAAAGAAACTGCATACAGTGCAGAAAAAACGCAAATATCTGGCGTATTTATACGTCGTTTACGCATTGGAATGCGTCTGCAAACTGACCCAACCGTTGTCTATGCATTGAATTTAAGCAAAAGATACCGTGGCTTTCTTACCCGCAAAGATTTAAAATTTAATAGCCCTTACAACACCTATCAAAACAAAGGACTGCCACCCACTGCCATTTCTTCAGCGAGTGCCAGTTCTTTATACGCAGCAATGCATCCAGCCAAGGGCGATAGTCTATTTTTTGTTTCTAAAAAAGACGGCTCTCACGCTTTTGCAAAAACTTACAAACAGCACCAACTTAACATTAAAAAATATCTAAAATAGCACCCATGCAAAAAGGAAAATTTATTACTGTCGATGGCGTAGAAGGTGCAGGAAAAAGCACGCAAATTAATTTTATTTGTCAACATTTAAAAGGCAAAGGCATTAATGTTATTTTGACCCGTGAACCAGGCGGTACAGAAATTAGCGAAAAAATCCGTGAGTTGCTACTCAGCACTGATTCAAAAATGCATTCAGACACTGAATTACTCTTAATGTTTGCCGCTAGAAACGAGCATATTTATTCAAAAATCTTGCCAACTTTAGAAACAGGTGATTGGGTATTAAGTGACAGATTTACCGATGCTTCTTACGCTTACCAAGGCGGAGGTCGTGGTTTAGACATTAACCGCATTGCCCAGCTAGAGAAATGGGTGGTGCAAGGCTTTACTCCTGATATGACTTTGCTTTTAGATGTGCCTGTTGATATCGGTATGCAGCGTGTGGAATCTAGAGGTGCAAAAGACCGCATAGAGCAAGAAAACCTTGATTTTTTCAACCGTGTGCGTGAGGCTTATATTGCCCGTTCCGAACAATATCCTCAGCGCATTAAATTAATTAATGCATCGGAATCTGTTGATAATACTTCCAATCAAATTCAAGCAATTTTAAATACCTTATGATACTTCCTTGGCACCAAACTGCATTTGTAAAACTCAAACAAATGATTGAGCAAAACCATTTGCCACACGCCTTGTTAATTACAGGCGTGGAAAAAATTGGCAAGTTTGATTTAATGCAGTCATTAGTGAGTATTTTGTTAAATGATGATGAAGTTATTTGCAAAGATAATGTCAAAGAAGACCTTGATCATCCTGTTTTAATCAGGCGTTCTAATTATCCAAATATGATTTATTGCCGTGCGGGCGAACTCAACCCAACTACTAAAAATCGTTCTAAAGAAATTCGTATTGACCAAGTGCGTGAATTTTGCGATGTGCTGAATAAAACAGCAGATACATTACAAATTGGGGTTATTTATTATGCTGACCAAATGAATAATGCAGCGGCGAATAGTTTGCTCAAAACTTTGGAAGAACCAAGAGAAAACACGCTGATTATTTTATTGGCACATAATGTCAAAAATTTACCAGCAACCGTTATTTCTCGTTGTCAAAGTGTGCATATTAGCCCCGCTTATGATGAAGCAACACAGGCGTGGATTGCACAAAATATTGAACATAAAGAAGATTTTGATATTCCCCATTTATTAGAAACCACACATGGTGTGCCGTTTAAAGTGCTTGAAGAATTGGCAGGTGATGGTTTTATGCATTATCAACATTGGCAAGACCAATTGCTAAAACTGGCTATTCATCCGATGATGATTAGTCAAATGGAAGATTTTGAAGGTAATGAAGTGGCAGTGCTCAATTGTTTGCAACATTTGATTATTGAGGGCATTCGCCTCAAATCCCTTAAACACGAAGGCGGTTTGGTTGAGTTGAATCAAATTATTAGTCTAACAAAAATCGCATTTTTGTTTAAATTATTATACGATATTCAAAATGCCATTAACCTATCAAAAACTTCGGTTAATATAAAATTATTATTGGATAATGTGCTGATTGTGTGGTCGCATATCACTCATCTAAAAACTTACCCACAAATTTCAAGAGGATAAAAAATGACAAAATCAGAACAACTGTTTAGCGAAGCACAGGACTACATTCCAGGCGGTGTTAATTCCCCAGTGCGTGCATTTAAAGGCGTGGGTGGCACACCGATTTTTTTCACCAAAGGCGAAGGAGCGTATTTGTTTGACGCTGATGGCAATCAGTATATTGACTATGTCGCATCATGGGGGCCGATGATTTTAGGGCATGCCAATCAAGTCGTGGTTGATGCCGTGAAAGACACCTTGGAAAAAGGCTTGGGCTTTGGTGCACCGACTGAAATTGAAACCACTTTGGCAAAAAAAGTCTGTGCAATGATGCCCTCTATTGAGCTGGTGCGAATGGTCAGTTCAGGTACAGAAGCCACAATGAGTGCCATTCGTTTGGCGCGTGGGCATACAGGCAGAGATAAAATTATCAAATTTGAAGGCTGTTACCATGGGCATTCAGACTCGTTATTAGTCAAAGCAGGTTCCGGTGCTTTGACACTCGGTGTGCCAACTTCTCCCGGCGTGCCAGCAGATTTTGCCAAATATACACTGACTTTAGAATACAACAACATTAACCAAGTGCGTGAAGTATTAAGTGAAACAGGCGAAGAGATTGCTTGTATTATTGTTGAACCAGTGGCAGGCAATATGAATTGTATTCCACCTGTTAAAGGTTTTTTACAAGGCTTGCGTGATTTATGCGATGAGCATGGCGTCCTCTTAATTTTTGACGAAGTAATGACAGGTTTCCGTGTTGCAAAAGGCGGTGCACAGGAAAAATTTGGCGTTAAACCCGACCTGACTACTCTTGGAAAAGTCATCGGTGGAGGTTTACCCGTCGGTGCATTTGGCGGAAAACGAGCAATTATGCAATCCATTGCCCCTCTTGGGCCTGTTTATCAAGCTGGCACACTCTCAGGTAATCCAATGTCAATGTCAGCAGGATTGGCAATGTTAAATGCCATCGATTCGGATGAAAATATGTATCAAAATTTAGAACAAAAAGCCATAAAACTCACTAACGGCATCGTCGAAAAAGCCCGTGAAAATAACATCCCAATGACAGCAAATGTCGTCGGTGGTATGTTCGGCTTATTCTTCACTGATGCAAAATCTGTGACTAATTTTGCACAAACTTCACAATGCAATGTTAAACGCTTCAACAAATTTTTCCACTTAATGCTAGACAAAGGCATCTATCTTGCCCCCAGTGCCTACGAAGCAGGTTTTATTTCCACAGCGCATACCGACGCTGACATTGAATGCACAATCGAATTGGCTAACAACTGTTTTAAGGAATTATAAAACACGATGGCACTTGCATTATTTGACTTAGACAAAACGCTTTTAGCAGGAGACAGCGATTTTCTATGGGGTGAATTTTTGTCTGAAATCGGTGCAGTTGATGTTGACACTTATCAAGTGCAAAATCAGAAATTTTTTGACGATTATGCATGCGGAGAACTGGACATTATTGAGTATTTAGAATTTTGTCTATCAACTTTGGCAAACAATTCTGTCAAACAACTCAACAAATGGCACCAACAATTTATGGTCGAAAAAATTCAACCTATTTTTTTAGAAAAAGCCAAAAAAGTCGTTGATGCCCACAAAAAAAATGGTGATAGAGTAGTCGTAATCACTGCTACCAATTCATTCGTTACCCGTCCAATCGCACAGATTTATGGCATCGATGATTTATTAGCCACTGAGCCTGAAGTCATAGCAGGTGAATTCACAGGCAAAGTACTAGGTGAGCCATGTTTTCAAATCGGCAAAGTCCACAAACTACAACAATGGTGTGAAGAAAATAACGAAACTTTAGAGGGTGCTTATTTTTATTCCGATTCATATAATGATTTGCCATTATTAGAATTAGTTGACAATCCTGTTGTTGTGCATGGTGATGAAAAATTATTAGCCATTGCCAAACAAAAAAACTGGCAATGTATGGACTGGACTTAATTTTTAAGCTTGATTGACGCTGACGATTTTATTTCCAATCTATTGGACATTTGAGGAAATTATAAACACTATGAGAGACCTTTGCATAAATATGAATAATCATCAAAACGCCATCTTTCATCAAATTACAAACTTTTTAAAAACACCCTTAGCCCTGCTAGGAGTGGATTTAAAAAATTTCCAATTTAATAAAATCGAGAGCGTAAATTAAACTGTGTAAATCCGCCTTTTCACTCTTAACTATTTCTCGTATTTTTCCATAATCTCATCAAAAAATATACATAATTGAGGGTAAATCTCACCCCAGTTTCTAACTCTAGTTCTTTGCCATTTTTCCTGTATTTGTTGTGTTGCCAAGTATACCATTTTAAGCGCTGATCCTTGTGTTGGGAATGAGCCCTTAGATTTAGTTTTCTTCTTGATAATAGCATTTAATGATTCTATTGGGTTAGTTGTGTATATCAATGTTCTAACGCTTTGCGGATACTTAAAGAATGTTGATAGCTCACTCCAATGGTTATGCCATGATTTGGCAATATTAGGGTATTTTTTATCCCAAATATGTTTAAATTCATCTAGTGATAATAATGCCTGCTCTTCGTTTAAAGCCGTGTAAACAGCTTTTAAATCTTTAGCAACTGCCTTTGTGTCTTTCCAAGACACAAATCTTAGCGATGAGCGGATTTGGTGAACAATGCAGCGCTGAACCTCAGCTTTTGGGTAAACAGCCTCTATTGCTTTATTAAAGCCATTTAATCCATCAATAGCAAAGATTAAAACATCGTTAATACCACGCTTTTTAATATCGTTTAACACTGTGAGCCAGTACTTAGATGTTTCGTTTTCACCTATCCAAAATCCAATAATCTCTTTTTTACCTTCAAGACTTACACCCAGCATAATATACACAGCAATGTTTTTAACCACAGAATCAATCTTGATTTTAAGTACGGTAGCATCCATAAATATGATGGGATAAATCGCCTCTAAAGGACGATGCTGCCACTCATCTACCTTAACCATAATCTTCTCGGTAATGTTGGATATGGTGGTGGTAGATAGCTCATAACCATACAAATCATCAAGATGATTTTGAATGTCTCTAACGCTCATGCCTTTGGTATAAAGAGACAAGATTAAATCCTCACTGCCGTCTAAAATGACTTCACGCTTTTTGACTAGTTGTGGCTCAAAACTGGCTTGCCTATCTCTGGGGATGGCGACATCTATATTGCCATACTTGGATTTTAAAGTCTTTTTGTTATGCCCATTGCGATAATTACGACCGTCGTTATCTTTTAGTGATAACTGATTTTTTTGATAGCCAAGATGGCTTGATAGTTCTTCTTCGCTAGCAGTTTGAATAACCTCTCGCATTATGTTTTTAAATTCATCTGCGATGTTATCAAGGGAGGTAAATTCCCCTGTTTGGATTTGTCTTTTTAGTTCGTTGTGGTTGATTAAACTCATTTGTGTTTCTCCTTGTATTTTTAATGCTTTTGATTTTATAGGATCAAAAGCTTTTTAAGGATTTACACAGTTTAATTTACGCTCTCATTCTTTACCAATTGCTCAAGGTACATTTACTCAGTCTCAGCAAGAATTGTTAGATAATTTTCAAAACAAACTCACCCAAGCCGAACAAACGCTAACTCAGACCGACACAGACACCACTTTAAAACAAGCCATTGCCGAGATAAACCTTGCAACACAGGAATATGACGAGAATGGCTTTGATGTGCAAGGCTTTGATGAATACGGTGTTAATGCCCAAGGTTTTGACGAGTTTGGTAATTCTTATGCTGATAGTGAAGGTAATTACTATGGGCTGGATGAGACTTATGATGAAGAGGGTTATAACGCTTGGGGTTATGATGAGAGTGGCGTTGATGCTTTTGGTTATGACCAGTGGGGTAATTTTTATGGTGAACCTGATGACGAGTGGAGTGATGATGACGATGATGACCAAGCTCCTGCACCTGGGGATGATGGCTATGATGAAGAATTTGATAATCCTGATAATTGGGATGGCACTGATGATGACTGGGATGATGACCAAACCCTCAGCCTGGTGATGATGGTTATGACGATGAATTTGATAACCCTGATAACTGGGATGGTACTGATGACGATTGGTGGGATGATGACGACGATTGGGGCAGCGATGATGATGATTGGTGGGATGATGACGACGATTGGGGCAATGATGACAGTTCATCAGGTGGTGGCAAAGGCAAACCAGTTGTGCTTGATATGGAAGATGACGGTATTGAAATCACCGAGTTAGATAAAAATGAATCAATTACCTATTTTGATTTTGATGATGATGGTTATGTAGAGAAAACCGCTTGGACAACAGATGCAATTTTGGTTTTTGATGAAAATAACGATGGTCAGATTACCAGCTCTAGTGAAATCGCCTTTGCTAAATTAACAGAGGCTGATGACACGGATCTTCAAGCACTTAAAGCTAAATTTGACTCCAATGATGACAATATACTAAGTTCAAGTGATGCCAAGTTTAATCAATTTAAACTGTGGCAAGATAAAAACCAAAACGGTGCAGTGGATGCAGGCGAGCTTAAAACACTCACCCAAGCAGGTGTTCAATCTATCAATTTGGTTTCTGACGAGGAAAAACAAGAACTAGATGATGGCTCTGTCATCTTTGGCAAAACCACTTTTACTAAAGATGATGGCACTACTGGTGAAGTGGCTGATGTTGCTTTTAAATATAAAACTAGCGGTCATAAAATGGTTGAAACTGACAGCGGCTATGAGATGCGATTAGAACCTGATTCTAATGAGAAAGGCAGTTATTTCCACACTTCAACGGATGCACTCAATATTAACCTTAAGGATAACAATTACGATATTGTCACAGGCAATATTGGCGATGATACGCTAGACGCGTCTACCACTGATTATGCTGTACTAATATCAGGTGGCGCTGGCGATGACATATTACTAGGTGGTAGTGGAAACGACATACTCATTGGTGGTGCAGGACTTGATACCTTTAAGGCGGGTGCTGGTAATGATATGATTACGGTCAATAATGACGACACCTTAACTAGCACCTATATTGATGGTGGTAGCGGATATGACAAGTTAGTAATTAAAGGTGATAGCACTGTTAATATCAATTTAGATGAGCTGAATATAGAATCAGTTACCTTGGGCGATGGCATCTCAACAGTTACAGGTAATAGTGGTGATATCGATTACTTAATTACTGGAGGCACGAACACTGCCACTATTACCACAGCAGGTGGCAAAGACATTATTTATGGTGGCACAGTTGTTGATACTATTCATTCAGGTGCGGGCGATGATTATATTGTTGCAGGCGATGGCAATGATATTGTTAATACTGAAGCTGGTGATGATGTTATCTATGGTGGTGCTGGTAATGATACGATAAATGCGGGTAGTGGCAAGGACACCATTTACCTAGAAGGTGATTTGGATATTATCTCAGGTGGTAGCGATGCCGATACCTTTAAGCTCTCTTATCAAGACCAACAAGCAAAGTCAGGGCTGACTAACTTAATCAAGGATTTTGAGCTAGGTGTTGACACCCTTGATTTAAGCAATGTTAAAAGCCTTCGCTCAATAAATGATATTAGCATTAGTTCTGTTAATCAAAATGGCAAAACTTATGCCAAGATTGAGGTTGGACATAACAAGAACGCCATTTATTTAGAAGGCGTGAGTAGCAGTTCTTTAACTAAAGACAACTTTGAATTCTATAACCATAAGGCAATCAATCTTGCTGAGGTAACGCTCGCAACAAACGAAGACCAAAGTCTCACTATTACCTCAACACAACTCTTAGCGAACGCCATTGACTTTGATGGTGATGACTTAAGTGCGGTGAATTTATCTATTACTGGTAACAATGCCACACTAACAAATAACAATAACGGCACTTGGACACTTACTCCTAAGACTAACTTTAGTGGCAAAATTGAGTTTAGTTACCAGATTAGTGATGGCTATGAACTAACTGATACCAAAGCCAGCGTCAATATTGAAGCAGTGGCTGATAAGGTTGTGGTTGCAAATAACAGCAAGCAAGCACAGTCTTATGGACTCAATATTGAAAATGATTCTTGGGACAAAATTGGTTATCACAAATTAGTTAGTAGTTATGAGAGTTACACTATGCAAGAAGGTAGTTCTGCCTATCTATTGCAAACCACAACCAAAGCAGGTATTAGTGGAGCTAAAACTTATAGTAGCGATATTGACAGTTTCTTAACGCTTAGTGATAGCAGTGTAAAAGATGTGAGTTCTCAAGCAACTAATGGTTCCGCACTAAAGAGTAACTTTATTGTTAGTAAAGGCGATACAGTGAGTTTTCACTATATGTTTGATACCGATGATTATCAACCCTATGTAGACTTTGCTACCTATTCTATTGGCAATGAAATTTATCACTTGTCAAGCGTGGCAGATGTTGGTAATATGGGCAACTCAGGTTGGAAGGAAGTCTCTTTTGTGGCGCAAAGCTCAGGCAATCTCGGCTTTGCCGTGCTTAATCTCAAAGATGGTGCAGTTAATAGTAGCCTTTTGATTGACAATGTTGTTGTTAACGCAGAGAGTAACCAAGTACAAGTGGGTGATGTTTACAAACTACCCCTTGATTTTAATTTAGCAGATAAAGACGGCTCAGAAAGTTTAATCATCGTCATTAAAGGCTTACCGAATAGTGCAACGCTTTCTCACGGCTCACTCCTCACTAATGGTTATTGGCAACTGACCAAAGCACAATATGACAATTTAGAAATCACCTTTAGTGAAAAAAATAAAATTTACAACTTAATCGTTGATGCTATCTCAACAGAAAGCAGTAATGGCAATACTAATGTTGTTAGTCAAACTGCTCAAGTTAAAGTAAGCAGTCCAAGTGCGTTAACAGATTTAGCCTTCTCAGTAGCGGAAGATAATCTACTGGTGATTGATAAAAGTTCTATCATCAACAATATTGGTTTAAGTGATATAACTATCACCAATATTGTAAGTGAAAATTCCATCAGTTCCATTGATGAAAACGGCAATATCAAAATAGTGCCAAATGACAATTATAGTGGGATAGAAACTCTAACCTACACTGCAACTGATAGCAGTGGCAACACTTATCACAGTAATATCAATGTAGAGGTTGTTGCTAGAGCAGACAGTCCACTACTACTTATTGAGGCAAATGACTATGTATTTGATTTTGCCTCAGGCAATCTTAATAACTGGCAAACAGTTGGTGATGTTGATGTGGCGAGTAGTTATGATGGATTTAACTCAGCAGATAATGATGGCTATATGGCAAGGCTAACCACTGGATATGGTTCTGTTGACCAAAGTGTACTTGAGAGTTTTATGAATATGGGTAATGGCAAGCTGGATACCTTTAATGGCAACGCCACCAATGGCTCAGCTATGCAAACAGTGATAGATGTTAAAACAGGCGATGTGGTGTCTTTTGAATATATATTCTCAACCAATGATTATGCACCCTATAATGATTTTGCCTTAGTTAAAATTGGTGGTGATAGTTTCAAACTATCAGATGTTAATGCTGTAGGTGATTTTGGTGCATCCGATGGTTGGCAGAAATTTCAATATATCGCAACCAGTAATGGTAAGCTCAACCTTGCAGTTGCCAACCTTCTAGATACTGCAGTAAGTTCATCACTGATGATTGATAATGTGGTGATTAGCTCAAATAACACTTTAGAAGTAGCATCTAACTCAACCTTAGCATTGCCAATTACAGCAGTATTAAATGATACTGATGGCTCTGAGAGTTTGAGTATTAGTATTAAAAATCTGCCAAGTGAGATAATGCTTAACAACGGAATAAAGCAAGAAGATGGCTCTTACTTACTAAGTCAAAATGATTTAAACAATCTTCAACTCATAACAGGCGACTTTTCAGGTCATCTCAATATAGAAATTGAAGCAACATCAATAGAATCTTCAAATTCAGATACTGCAACAAGTTCTAAAGCGCTAAGTATTGATGTTGTTCAAACAGGTGATGGCTTTGATAATCAACTCATTGGCGATGGAGGTGATAATATTATTAGAGGCTTGGCAGGTGATGACACAATAACTGGCAACCAAGGAGATGATACCTTGAGTGGTGGCTTAGGCAGTGATACATTTGTCTATAGTAATAATAATGGCAATGATACGATTACTGACTTTAGTTTATTTGAAGGTGATAAATTAGACCTCTCAGATTTAGTCGATTATCAAGAGGGGCAGAATACCACTGATTTTATTAGCGTTGAAAATACGAATGGCGATAGTATTATTAGTGTTGATTCTGATGGTGTTGGTATTGGTGAGAGTTATGTGAATATTACACTATCTAATACTAGTCTATCATTTGAAGACTTATCTAATGCTAATGCTTTGATTGTGCTTTAAGTGTTGAATGTTTACTAGGTTGTTGTTATGAAAAGCAAGAATAATCACAAAATAAGCATCTCTTTGGCAAAAGTTGGTGACAAAGATACATTGATGAAATTAGCACAACAAGTCCATCACGAGAGTGTTTTTGCTGATATGCCGTTTAGCAGAGTTAAGTTTAGTGCATTTTATGACAAGATTATTAGTAAAAAGGCAATATGCTTAGTCGCTCGTATTGGTGATGAGATTGTTGGTTTTATTTACGCAACACTTGGTAGTTACTTTATTGCCGATTCACGCCCTATAGCAACTGTTAGCGTTATCTATATTAAGAAACAAATTCGCGATACATTAGCAGGTGGAAAAGTCGCTATGCGTTTAGTTAAGTCTGCAAAGAAATTTGCCAAAGATCATGGTGTGTCTCATTTATTATTTCATGTAACATCAGGCATCAGTATTGCCAATACTGATAGATTTTTTAGAAAAATAGGGGCAAAAACTTTAGGGGGTAATTATGCATTCAAGTTATAAAAGCCCTTAACCAAAGAAGTACGAGTTAATAACTCCAAGTCTTTTATTGCTTAAATTAATTACTTCGCCGATAGCTAATCACCTCAGTAAGATGTTGGGTGTTAACGCTGTCTGAGTTATCTAAGTCTGCAATGGTTCTAGCGACTTTGAGGATACGGTGGTAGGCTCTGGCTGAAAGGTTGAATTTATCAATTGCCATTTCTAATAATTGCTTATTGTCTTTGTCTAGTTTAATGAGTTTGTCAATTTTATCAGGAATGAGTTTGTCATTGATTTTTCCTTGTCTCTTAATTTGTTTATTGTAGGCTTTTAACACTCTTTCTCGTATAACTTCACTTGACTCTGCGCTACTATTGGTTTGTTCAAGTAGTGCCTCTTTAGGCAGTGGTGGCACAGTAAGCACCATGTCAATTCTGTCAAGTAATGGACCTGATATTTTGTTTTTATACCGGTCAATTTGGTCTTCGGTGCAATGGCATTTTGATGTGCCATCGCCATAATACCCACAGGGGCATAGTTTCATTGCCTTGTTGCCGTTTCTTGTATTTACCGTTCCAAAGCCTATTGTAGGAATGCCCAAAGAATTAATCACACTGGGCGACCATATTAAAAAAAAGGTTGGAAAATATACAAACTCAAAAAGATGTTGGGAAAATCATAGGAACTGATAATTTTACTATAGTTAATTGGGAAAAGAATAGCACAAAAAACATACCTGCAAAATACTATCCTAAAATAATGGAGTTTTTAAATTACTGTCCCTTAACTCAAAATATTAAAAATATTAAAAACAAAAATGCACCAAAAACATTAGCCAAAAAAATTAAACTCCACAGACTCCACCAAGGACTTAATCAAAAACAATTTGCTCACCTGCTAAAAGTTGATTCAACCACGGTTAAGTTTTGGGAGGGTGGAGAAAGAAAACCTTCGGAAAAAATGGTCGAGAAATTACGACATTTACGGCTTTTATAAAAACTTTGAACTTGACATTTTTTATAAAAAATTTTAAAAAAATACTTGCAAAAAAAACTGGTTATAATTGGAAAATTGTAATTCAAAAAAATGAGGCTAACAGCAATGATAAAAATAAACAACACAACAAATCTTAAAAACATATCAAAGTATTTTTTAGCAACCACTTTAGCACTTGGGTTGTTAAGTGCAGCTAACACAGTTATTGCCAACCAAAACTCTACGATAGACAACTACAACGACCGCTACACCCCAGAAGGTAGAAAAAAGGCAGGCAAGCGAGGCACCTACAAAAAAGATATCCATGTTTGGGTATACACCTCAGCCTTTGCCAAACGCTTTGGTATGCCAAAGCAGTGGATTGATGATGAATTAAAAGGCGCAGAAGCTTTAGCCTATCGGCTTGATTTAGATGTGTATGGCACCAAGTGTGGTTACTTCTCTGAGGTAGAAAACTGCCGACCGTCTACCGCTTGTATTGTAGATATGTATATTGATGACAAGGCAGATTTGCCTTGGAATACTGAAAATAGGTTTGATAGTCGTTATGGTAGCAAATCTATTGGCGTTCTTATTCCTCAAAATATAAAGGATGATCCAGGTTGGAGGAAACGCGCTATTAAACGAGGTCAACAATATAAGTTGGGGTTGGATCGTCTACGCATTGTATATGGTAAAAATCATCGCAATTCTTTGGGTAATTATTTTACTTTAGAATACGATAGAAACATTTATAAAAATCTAGATTATCTATCAGGTTCTTTAACTTGTCGCACTTTTGGTAAAGGTAGAAATATGAAAATTGTTGTTGAAAACCCACATTTTTTACCTAGTGGCAACATAGACTATCGCATTAAAGACACCGCACATTTAATTGATATACCTGATTCATTTATGCAAAGAATAGAAATCTACGACAAAGCCCAATACGAACCCAATAGCCTGTTTAAGGCACTAAGAGATCGTCTTAGCACGACCACAAAACCAAATCAATCAAAATAACAACGGAGAGAATGCTATGCCAACACAAAATAACAACAATCCAATCACCTACTTTGAATCAGCCCTTTTAGCAGGCGATGTTTACAAAGACCCAAATGATAGAGGTATTAATGGCTGGGAAGTAGAAGGAGACCCTAAAGATAACTTCGACTCAGGTCTACAAATCCAAAATTATCAAAATGCTAACTATCTTAACCATACTGTAATTGCCATTGCTGGCACTAATGGACTGAATGATTTGAATGATAATACATCTTTTTTAACGGGAAGTTTATCCGAGCAGTTTCAACAAGCACTCACCCATGTGGCACAAACCATTGATGCAGCTGTTAAAAACTCAGATGGTGCTAGTCAAACTGATACTTTTTCGGTAACAGGTCATTCCCTAGGGGGTGGTCTTGCCCAAATTGTTGCTTATACTTTTGGCTTAAACGGGGTTGCAATTGATGCTCCAGGTGCGGGTGCTATTGTGGCAAATAATGACTATCAAGTTTTTATTTCTTCACTTAGAGAGTCTTACCCAGATGCCTTTACCGAGGTTGCTGACACACCTAGTGTGGGTGCTAATTTCACCAACATCTCTGAGCAAGGTTCGGCAGTGAGTAGTATTGGCACACACCTAGGCGTTGAAGTAAAAATTGACGCAGTGAGTGACATTCAAACAAATGTAGGACTATTTTTAATGCGCCATCCTACAACTTTTTCACTAGGCTTAGCATTGACTGCCGATGGGTTAATAGACAATCACTCTTTAGAGGCTGCATTAGAATATATTGAACAAAATTATGAGGAAATACAGCAAGATGCTTCGGCTTTGCAATTGGAGCAATTCCAAAGCCAATTGAAAGCTTTGGCACACGAAGTTGCTCAAGGCAACCCAATCGACCAATTCACCTTCGACACCGCCACCCAAGCCCTATCCCCATGGAAAAATGGCAACATCGTAGACCTTAACGACCAAGGTGAGTTGTTTGTTAATGACCCAGATGTTGCCTTTAGTGATATTGGTGATTTGTTTGATGCAGAAGAAGCCATGCTTCAAGAACTACAAGAGGGCTTGATAACCTATGAGGAATTCAGCGCCTTCCAAGACTATGTGTTGGATTATTCCTTGGATGATTATGTTTTTGAACCTAACTATAATTTCGATGAATATACCTACGACCCAATCGGTGCTTTTTATGACTCTCAAAGTGAAGAATATGACAATGCCTTGAGTATTGCTAGTCATACAGGTGTTTTATTGGATGCCAATAACCAGGCTTTAAGCATTGCACAGCTTCAAGCGCTAGATACTAATAATGACGGACAACTCAGCACTAATGAAACCACCAGCCTCAACCTATGGACAGATCTCAATGAAGATGGGCATTTAAATACTGGCGAGTTAGTCAATTTAAGCACCCTTAACCAGCCTATTCAGCAATCTGATTATGGTTTTTATACTCAAGGCAATGGTCTTGTTGCCACTAACCAGCCTAATCAGGCTAATCAAGCAACTGAACCGACCACCCCTGATAGTAACTATCGTCATCTGCGAGATACGATTAACTTTATTGGTACATATGATGGGGTAATTTCTTGGGGTGCCGATGATATTAAAATCGATGAAGGTCGCACTCATATGCTAATCGGCACTGATGGCAATGATGCTTTTGATGTGAACTATTTTTCCAGTTACACCAGATACTTTAGCCTCAACGCACTCACTCACTTCTTAGCAGGCGATGGTAACGATCTGATGGGTGGTAGTAATAGAGCTGATAACCTTTGGGGTGGTAAAGGTAATGATGAACTATTAGGCTATGCTGGAGATGACCATATTTATGGCGAACAAGGCAATGATAAAATATTTGCTGGCGTAGGAGATGATACTGTTCATGGCGGTAGTGGCAACGATGTGATTGTTGGCTTTACTGCTAGTAATGATGCCAAGCAAACCTTAGGTGCAGGAGAAACTGACAATGACACCTTATATGGTGGCGCAGGTGATGATAGTCTGTACGGTGGGCTTGGTAACGACATTATAGATGGCGGTGCTAATGACGATGCCTTGCTAGGCGAGCAAGGCAATGATAAGCTTTGGGGTGGCACAGGTAATGATGAAATCCAAGGTAATGATGGTAATGACGAACTCATGGGTGGTGATGGTGAAGACCGCCTGTTTGGGCAAACTGGTAACGACAAGCTTTGGGGTGGTGAGGGTAATGACCTGCTATTGGGTTTTACCGCTGCTAATCAAGCTAAACAAAGCCTAAGTGCTGGTGAAACTGATGATGACTATCTAAATGGCGGTAGTGGCAATGATGTTTTAATCGCTGGCTTAGGTAGTGATAGGCTTTATGGTGGCACAGGTAATGACGAACTTCAAGGGGGCAAGGGTAATGATAAACTCTAT
Organism: Candidatus Thiodubiliella endoseptemdiera; assembly: GCF_964212635.1. Classification (NCBI taxonomy): domain Bacteria; kingdom Pseudomonadati; phylum Pseudomonadota; class Gammaproteobacteria; family Pseudothioglobaceae (SeqCode); genus Candidatus Thiodubiliella; species Candidatus Thiodubiliella endoseptemdiera. The sequence continues at coordinate 722,468 of NZ_OZ156463.1, read as the reverse complement.
GGCGAGGCAGGTGATGATAACCTGTTTGGTCAAGTCGGTGATGATGTTTTGTATGGTGGGGATGGTAACGATTATTTAGCTGGCTTTACTGCCAGCAATGAAGCCAAACAAACCTTAGATACAGGGGAGAGTGACAACGATCATTTATATGGTGGTGCAGGTCAAGATACTTTGGTTGGTGGCTTAGGTAATGACTACCTCGATGGTGGTGCTGATGCGGATGTTATGGTAGGCGGACAAGGTGATGACATCTATATTGTTAACAGTGTTAATGATAGTATTTATGAGCAAAGCAACCAAGGCTATGACACTGTGATATCTAGCACCAGTTATCTACTGAATGCTAACATTGAAGAGCTTAGATTACTCGAAGGCTTTAATATCCACGGTACTGGCAACGCACAAGATAATAAAATCATCGGTAATAGCAGCGACAACATCATTGATGGTGTAACCGGTGCTGATGAAATGATTGGTGGTTTGGGTGATGATACCTATTATGTTGATAACATCAATGACCAAGTGATTGAAAATGCCAATCAAGGCACAGACACTATCCAAAGTAGCATCAGTCAAACCTTAGGTGAGCATATAGAAAACCTAACTCTGCTTGATTTTTCCAAGGCGGAGAAAGGTCGGGTTGATGGTGAAGATGTTTTAGTTTATGGCTTTCCAAAACGCAATGAACTTGATTATATACAAGGTGATGCTATCGAGAATTACAAAGGCACTTGCGCTTTAACTTCAATTGCTAATTTAATCACCCAAACAGGCACACCTACAACAGAAGGTGAAGTGGTTAATGTGGCTATTAATAACAACTGGGCAATAAATGACCCTAGCCTGCCTGCTAGTCAACTGGGTGGTTCAAACTACCTACAGCAACAAGCCATTTTAAATAGCTACAATATTGACAATGATGTTATTCATGGTTACAACGAAACAGGTATTGCTAACTTGCTTCGTGGTGGTCGTGGGGTGATATTGTCAGTCAATGCAGGCAAACTATGGGACGATCAAAATTATGTTGGTAATGGCGGTGTTAATCATGCGGTAACTTTGACAGGAGCAGTGCACAGTGCCAGCACTGGTGAATTAATGGGATTTTATATCAGTGATTCAGGACGCGGGAAAATTAATGATATGACCCGTTTTGTTGATGTTGAAACTTTCAGAGAAGCGGCTGATGTTATGAATGCTTATAGTATTTATACCGAAAAAGCAGTTAAACTTTGGGATGAAAATATAGACGGTACTGGCAATAACAATGCCAATAATATTATTGGTAATCGTGGGGATAATACTCTAGATGGTTTAGCAGGTGATGACACTATACGAGCGGAGGCTGGCAATGATGTCATTACAGGCGGTTTAGGTGATGACATTTTGGACGGTGGCAGAGGTAATGATACTTATCATTTTAATTTAGGTGATGGCAATGATACTATTATTGACACTCAGGGTGTGGACACTATTGTATTTGGAGAAGGCATACAAATTGCTGATGTTACTGTTACGACAAATGGAAGTGACTTATTACTTACTATAAATGCTCAAAATAGCATTTTGTTAAAAAATACCGCAGAAAATAGAGTAATTGAACGAATTATGTTTACCGATGACAGTGTATGGCACATTAATACGGCTGGGAATGATTTTAATTCAGGCGTAAGAGGGCGTATTTACCTACAAGGAGATGCAATAGAAGGACAAACTTTAACGCTAACAAATACTTTATCTGATGCTGATGGTATAGGTGAGTTAAGCCACCAATGGCAATACTCAACTGATGGACAAACTTGGGTGGATATTGTTGGTGCTACGAGCAGTGAACTAACCTTAGCACAAGCGCATACTGGCAAGTATGTACGAACTGTTGCTAGTTATACCGATGATCGTGGCACTTTAGAAAGTATAACCACATATTCTAGTGCTCAAATAACAGGTGCTGATGGCAACCATATTCCTATAATTAGCGCTGATGTTAGGCTAGATGATGGCTTGCAAGATAAGGATGTATTAATCACCACAGCACAATTATTAGCCAATGCTAGTGATATTGATGGTGATGATTTAACTATTATCAATTTAAGTGTAATTGGCGATAATGCCAGCATAACTAACAATAATGATGGCACTTGGACTCTAACTCCAAATGCTAATTTTAATGGTCAAGTGCAGTTGAGTTATAAGGTTAGCGATACTCACTCTAGTGTTAGTGCAAATGCTGGGGTTAACATCCTTCCAATTAATCACCTGCCAACTGTGAGCGGCGTGGTGAGCCTAGCAGGTACCGAAGATCAAAATTTAACTATCACCAGCGCACAATTACTAGCTAATGTTAGTGATATTGATGGTGATGATTTAACTGTTATCAATCTGAGTGTTGTTGGTGATAATGCCGCTCTAACAGTTAATAATGATGGCACTTGGAGCCTAACGCCGAATGCTAATTTTAATGGTCAAATAGAGTTAAATTATGATATTAGTGATGCTAGGGCAACAATTAGCAGTAGTGCCAATATTGACATAACTCCAGTTAACGATGCCCCAATCATTAGTGCTATTGTCAATCTATCAGGTGCTAAAGATAGAAATGTAAACATCACCACTACGCAATTACTAACTAATGTTAGTGACATCGAAGGTGATGATTTAACCGTAGTTAATTTGAGCGTAGTTGGTAATAATGGCATCCTAACAGTTAATAATAATGGTACTTGGACGCTACACCCAACTACTGGGTTTCTTGGTCAAATAGAGTTAAGTTATGAGGTTAGTGATGGCGAGGCGGCAACTAGTGTAACTGTTAATGTTAATATTATTGATGCAATATTAGGCACTGATGGTGATAATAATCTAAAAGGTGGTTTTGGCAATGACAACATTATTGGACTTAAAGGTGATGATGTTTTAAAGGGTGATTTTGGTAGTGATAAATATTATTATCAAAAAGGTGATGGGAATGATATTATTGATGATTATTCTGGAGAAAATAGGTTAATTCTGGCAGATATAAATGCTGATGAAATAACTATTTCTAGATCTGGCAACGATGCCATCTTAACCATTATCTCTACAGGTGAGACTATTACTTTTAAAGGTCAATTCTTTAATGCTGCAATTAGTGTAATTGAGTTTGCAGATGGTGCTCAGTGGAGTGCTCAGGATATATCAGACAATGCATTTTATATAGGCACTGATGGTGATGATGATATAAGAGGCGGATCTGGCAATGACAAAATTATTGGGCGTAAAGGCAATGATATTTTAAATGGCAACTCTGGGAATGATAAATATTATTATCAAAAAGGTGATGGGAATGATATTATTGATGATTATTCTGGAGAAAATAGGTTAATTCTGGCAGATATAAATGCTGATGAAATAACTATTTCTAGATCTGGCAACGATGCCATCTTAACCATTATCTCTACAGGTGAGACTATTACTTTTGAAAGTCAATTCTTTAGAGCTACAATTGGTGTAATTGAGTTTGCAGATGGTTCTCAGTGGAGTGCTCAGGATATATCAGACAATACATTTTATATAGGCACTGATGGTGATGATGATATACAAGGCAGTCTTTCTAACGATAAAATTATTGGACATAAAGGCGATGATATTCTAAATGGCAGATTTGGGAATGATAAATATTATTATCAAAAAGGTGATGGGAATGATATTATTAATGATTATTCTGGAGATGATTATTTAATTTTAACTGATATAAATGCTGATGAAGTTAGCATTGTTAAATCTGGTTATAACGCTATCTTAACCATTACCCCTACAGGCGAAACTATTACTTTTAATGATCAATTTTTTACAGGTGGTTCAATTGATGTAATTGAGTTTTCAGATGGCACTCAGTGGAGTGCTCAAGATATTTTAAATGCGGTTAATGATGCCCCAATTGTCAGTGCTAATGTCAGTCTAACAACCAATGAAGACCAAGTACTCACTATCACCACAGCACAACTGCTTGCTAATGCCAGCGATGTTGATGGTGATGCGTTAAGTGTGGCTAATCTTTCTGTTGTTGGTAGCAATGCCAGTCTGATTGATAACCAAGATGGTACTTGGACACTAACCCCAAATGCTGACTTCAATGGTCAACTACAACTGAGCTATGAGATTAGTGATGGCACAGCAACTATTACCAGTGCTGTAGATGTGGTGGTTACTACGGTTAATGTCACTCCTAGCGACATTGCTGACAATACCAGCACCACAGGCGAACTAACGCTAAATGATGTTATTATAGGCGATATTGAAACAGCCAACGATACAGACTGGTTCCGTATTGTCTTAGAAGCCAATATAAACTATCAAATTAACCTAGAAGGCTCTCCTACCAGTGCAGGCACATTAAGTGATACTTATTTGCGTGGCATTTATGATGCTAATGGTAATATGATAAATAGCACAACCAATGACGATGGTGGGCAATTATCTAACTCACAACTTGACTTTAACACAACAGAATCTGGCACTTACTATGTCTCTGCTGGAGCCTTTAGTTCAAATACAGGTACTTATTCACTGAGTATTGATGATATGAGTGTTATTTGATAGAAAATGTATTAGTGGTGTAATACTACATTACCTCAGTCTTTCTTAGTGACATCCCATACTTTATTTGAACTTTGTCCGATTTTATTACCAACTTCTTAGGCTTTCTCACTGCCTGTGGTATTCCACCAATTTTTAGTAGCGCTCCATGTCTTGTTTGAGCCTTCGCTGATTTTATTGCCAATTTTTGTGGCGGTGTTGCTGCCAGTTTGTTGGCAACAATATAACGGATGCTTGATCGTTGCTTGTTGTCTTGCTTTTGTACTTTGGTTAAAGGTGTAATGGTCTAACAATCTTGGACACAAAGATAGCCTTATAATACCAAACCATAAGGAGGTCAAAATGACACAAATAACCAAACCAAGAAAAGAACGTACTAACTTTACCATTGAACAGAAATTGGCACAACAAGTCCATCACGAGAGTGTTTTTGCTGATATGCCGTTTAGCAGAATTAAGTTTAGTGCATTTTATGACAAGATTATTAATAAAAAGGCAATATGTTTGGTCGCTCGTATTGGTGATAAGATTGTTGGTTTTATTTACGCAACACTTGGTAGTTACTTTATTGCCGATTCACGCCCTATAGCAACTGTTAGTGTTATCTATATTAAGAAACAAATTCGTGATACATTGGCAGGTGGAAAAGTCGCTATGCGTTTAGTTAAGTCTGCAAAGAAATTTGCCAAAGATCATGGTGTGTCTCATTTATTATTTCATGTAACATCAGGCATCAGTATTGCCAATACTGATAGATTTTTTAGAAAAATAGGGGCAAAAACTTTAGGGGGTAATTATGCGTTTAAGTTATAAAAGTCTTAACGAGAGCGTAAATTAAACTGTGTAAATCCGCCTTTTCACTCTTAACTATTTCTCGTATTTTTCCATAATCTCATCAAAAAATATACATAATTGAGGGTAAATCTCACCCCAGTTTCTAACTCTAGTTCTTTGCCATTTTTCCTGTATTTGTTGTGTTGCCAAGTATACCATTTTAAGCGCTGATCCTTGTGTTGGGAATGAGCCCTTAGATTTAGTTTTCTTCTTGATAATAGCATTTAATGATTCTATTGGGTTAGTTGTGTATATCAATGTTCTAACGCTTTGCGGATACTTAAAGAATGTTGATAGCTCACTCCAATGGTTATGCCATGATTTGGCAATATTAGGGTATTTTTTATCCCAAATATGTTTAAATTCATCTAGTGATAATAATGCCTGCTCTTCGTTTAAAGCCGTGTAAACAGCTTTTAAATCTTTAGCAACTGCCTTTGTGTCTTTCCAAGACACAAATCTTAGCGATGAGCGGATTTGGTGAACAATGCAGCGCTGAACCTCAGCTTTTGGGTAAACAGCCTCTATTGCTTTATTAAAGCCATTTAATCCATCAATAGCAAAGATTAAAACATCGTTAATACCACGCTTTTTAATATCGTTTAACACTGTGAGCCAGTACTTAGATGTTTCGTTTTCACCTATCCAAAATCCAATAATCTCTTTTTTACCTTCAAGACTTACACCCAGCATAATATACACAGCAATGTTTTTAACCACAGAATCAATCTTGATTTTAAGTACGGTAGCATCCATAAATATGATGGGATAAATCGCCTCTAAAGGACGATGCTGCCACTCATCTACCTTAACCATAATCTTCTCGGTAATGTTGGATATGGTGGTGGTAGATAGCTCATAACCATACAAATCATCAAGATGATTTTGAATGTCTCTAACGCTCATGCCTTTGGTATAAAGAGACAAGATTAAATCCTCACTGCCGTCTAAAATGACTTCACGCTTTTTGACTAGTTGTGGCTCAAAACTGGCTTGCCTATCTCTGGGGATGGCGACATCTATATTGCCATACTTGGATTTTAAAGTCTTTTTGTTATGCCCATTGCGATAATTACGACCGTCGTTATCTTTTAGTGATAACTGATTTTTTTGATAGCCAAGATGGCTTGATAGTTCTTCTTCGCTAGCAGTTTGAATAACCTCTCGCATTATGTTTTTAAATTCATCTGCGATGTTATCAAGGGAGGTAAATTCCCCTGTTTGGATTTGTCTTTTTAGTTCGTTGTGGTTGATTAAACTCATTTGTGTTTCTCCTTGTATTTTTAATGCTTTTGATTTTATAGGATCAAAAGCTTTTTAAGGATTTACACAGTTTAATTTACGCTCTCGGTCTGAATGAATGACGGCTAGTACTGCAAAGGTCTATTTATAAGTAAAAAAAATCGCCCTCATCTTTTAGCAAGCAATAAAAAACCTCCAAAAGGAGGTTTTTTATTAATAGGTAATAATAGGTTGTTACATATAAAGGTTATGGTTTGAACCATCACATTCATCAAAATAAGTTGCCGCACCTGCAAATTCAACGCCATCAATGAAGTCGTCTTTACTATAGCCAAATAAATCAACAGTCATCTCACAAGCAATAAATTTAACATCAAATTCTTGACACATAGCACGAAGTTCATCTAATTTTGCAACGCCATTTTTTTTCATGGTTTTTTTCATTAAATAAGTTGCTAAGTGCTCTGTGAATGGCAAAGACCAAAAAATATTTGGAATTTTAGGGCCAAAGTCAATTTTTTGTAGCCATTTAGGACCCATAGGGAGTTTCATTGGCATAGCAGGGTTTCCCATAGGAGAGACCCGTAACTTAGAAGTGTCTTTAAGTAAAAGATTAAGTCCATAAAAAGTAAAGAAGATAGTCACTTCTTTATCCATTGCCACGCCAGTAGAGGCAATAATAAAAGGTGGAAACGCCCAATCAAAAGTACCTTTAGTAGCGATAATTGTCATTTTTTTGCTGTCTGACATAATAAATCTCCCCGTTTAGAATTTTATTTTAAGCCTTCTCAATAGTAAAGACATATTTACCACTGTCTTCTACTGTTGAAATAAGTTTGTTACCTGTTTGATTGCAAAAAGCCTCAATATCTTTTACTGAACCAGCATCGGTCGAGATTACATCTAAGATTTTGCCTGTATCCATTTTGGATAGTGCTTTCTTAGTTTTTAAAATTGGTAATGGGCAGTTTAAGCCTGATGCGTCTAAAGTTTCGTCAGCCATGTTGGGACTCCTTGTTAATGTTAAATTATAAAAAACATATTAGAAATTTCTAATAAGTCCGACTATTTTATCTTATATCAGGTTGAATAGTCAAATATAATGTCATCCTATGAATAAGTTTTTTTTAACATTGTTACTAACTCCACTTTTTGCCTTTGCATTGAGCATTCCTAATTTACAGCCGATAGAATCTCTAGATGAAAAAAAGCGAGGCAGGGAATTTTTACAATTAATTTGGGGGACAGGGATAGTTATTTCCGATATTGAGACAATGACTTATCTCAAAAAATTGGGGCAAGAACTGGTGATTTATAGTGAAAATCCCAATAAACATTTTGATTTTTTCTTTTTAAAAAATGACAGTATTAATGCCTTTGCGGGTGCGTATGGCTATATTGGCGTGCATACGGGGATGTTGTTAAGTTCAGATACCGAGGCTGAATTAGCGGGTGTGCTTGCACACGAGATATCGCATGTAACGCAAAATCATTTGGTGCGTTACGCCAAAAAAGCGAGCAAAAATAATTATTTGATGTTGGCAGGTGTACTGGCTGCGGCGTTGGTTGATAATAACAAAGCATCGGAGGCTATTTTTTCTACCACCATTGCTGGCGTGTTGCAACAAGGGATTAACTTTACCCGTGAGCATGAATGGGAGGCAGACAGAATTGGCACGGCTATGCTGAAAAAATCGGGATTTAACCCACAAGGAATGGCAAATTTCTTTAAAAAATTAAAAGACGATGCGAACGCCCAAGAATTTTTACAATCCCATCCGCTTAGCATTAATCGAATTGCCGACAGTTTGCAACGCTCAGCTCGGTCTGGGAAAGGCGATCGTAAAGATTCGTTTGCGTATGCGGTGATTAAGGCCAAATTGTATTATCAAGATAAACATAAAATTAAACCTGAAAAAGATCAAGCAATTACTAAATATATGCAGGCTTATCAGGCGTTTGAAAAAGAGGAGTATGTAAAGGCTAAAAAATATGTTGATAAACTATTGGCCATTAATGGCACCAAACCTAGTAATATTTTGGCGGGACGCATTGCTTCTAAAATGGGTAATATTAAGTTGTCGCAGCAATATTTTGCTAAAAATAGGATAACAGAAGAGGATGAGGCTAGTCTTTATTATTCTGCTAAAGCCTATTTAGACAACCATCAATACCATTCAGGCATTGCTATTTTAAAGCCATTTTTACGCATCAATCAAGGCAGTTATGAGACTTATAAACTGTTGGCATTGCTTTATGTCAAGCAAGGTAGTGAAGGGCGTTCGCACATTCAAAGTGCCAAAGCCTTGGTCGTGCAAGGTGAATTGGATAAGGCAATTGGGCATTATGAGCGTGCAAAAATGCTGGTCGGTTCTCAGGATTTATACGATATTATTACCGTCAAAATTAACGAATTACAACAGACGATAGACTTATTTAAGCCGTAACTACACGAACCCCATTCGGCGTGCCGAGTAGTAAAACATCCGCAGGGCTATTTGCAAATAAACCGTTGGTTACAACGCCGACAATGCTATTAAGTTCTGTTTCCATTGCCTTTGGGTCGGTAATTTTTAAATCACTGATGTCTAAAATCAAGTTGCCATTATCGGTGGTAAATTCTCTGAGTTTTATCGTGCCACCAATGCGTTTGCTGATTTCACGACTGACATAATTGGCACTCATCGGAATAACTTCCACAGGCAATGGGAAGTCACCCATCACGGCAACTAACTTGGATTCGTCAGCAATACAGACAAATTTATCAGCTACCGACGCCACAATTTTTTCCCGCGTGAGTGCACCGCCGCCGCCTTTAATTAGGTTGAGCCCATCATCAGATTCATCAGCACCATCGATATAAACTGACATTTTTTCCACATCATTTAAGTCAAAAACTGTAATTCCATGCGATTTTAAACGCTCAGCCGTGGCTTCAGAGCTTGCTACTGTGCCTTTTATCTGGTCTTTTATCGTTGCCAAAGCATCAATAAAAAAATTTGCCGTTGAACCCGTTCCAACCCCTATAATGGTGTCTTTAACGATATAGTTTAATGCCTCAATTGCAACTGCTTGTTTCATTTCATCTTGTGTCATAATATTCCCCTAAGTAATTGACGACATTATACATATATGAAAACCTTTTATTAACCCAGAACAACTTATGAAACACATAAAGCAGCCTTTTTTCCACTCAGAAACTCGTCAAATAACTGTAGTTTTGTTGCCTTGTTGCCGTCATTGAAATTTGTTGTCCCATGGGCTATATCTCAACCCTTGTTATTACCAAAAAAATTAATCACACTTGGCGACCATATTAAAAAGAAAAGAATGCAAAGCAAGCTCTCTCAAAAGCAATTGACTCAATTACTTCATGTTTGCACTCCAACTATTCTACATTGGGAAAAGAATCAAACTAAAAGTATCTCAACAAAACATCGTGAGAAAATTACAGAATTTTTGAAATATTGTCCGCTAATTTAAGCGTTGATTTTTACAATTAACTTTTGTGCTATTTTGTAAAATTTTTCTTTCTTTAAATCATCCTTGCTTAATTTATTAATATTTTTCATAAAGGCTTGTCGTATCTCTTTTTTCTCAGTCTCTTTAAATGGCTTTTTTTAGTTTTTGAATTTTTTTCTTTAACTGTTCCATTAGAGGTTTATTATCGTCAAATGATATATTGAGAGACCTTTGCATAAATATGAATAATCATCAAAACGCCATCTTTCATCAAATTACAAACTTTTTAAAAACACCCTTAGCCCTGCTAGGAGGGGATTTAAAAAATTTCCAATTTAATAAAATCTGTCATTTTGCTAATCATCCCTATTTATGCAAAGGTCTCCTCTGGCAATTTGTTTCTCTAATGCCTCATCACTTAGGCCGTGCCAAGCTTGAAGAATGAGAATCTTGAACATCATTAGTGGTGGGTAGCTGGGTGCACCTCGCTTGGATGAATACAGGTTTGAAAGTGTTTGTTCTATCTCAGGCCAATTGATAATGTTATGCACATCGTCTAGTTCCGATAGGGATTTGTGTTCAACGACAAGAGAATCTGAGAATGAGTTTTAGGCTGTTTGTTTCCAGGACATTTTTTTGATTTTTGTGGCTGTTTTTAGATGGGTGTTGTTTTACCATGTTGGTGGGTTTGGGTTGATTTATGCAAAGGTCTCACGATGGGTTTTATTGAATTGTCAATTTTGACTTAAACTTATTTTTAAAGTCGTTTTCATTACTGTGATTATAAAACTCTAAGCCGATAATTTTGTATTCATCGTTGCTATAAGTTGTTGTGTTGTTTACACCAGTTAATGTCTTGTAATTGTTCTCAATTTCCAATAAAAAATCCTCTTTCCATTCATCTGCTTGTTGTAAGTGCACCCCTTTAGGTTCTATGAAGAATTGATAATGACATTGATTTGCCTTATTTTGACTAAGTAAAACAAAATCAGGCTCAAATCTTCTGCCTTGTGCAAAATCATACAAAGCAAAGTGCCTCTCATTTCTGATTAAACACACATTGTCGTAATTATGGCGTATGTCGTCAATAATTGTGTGAATAAGTTCAATTAGCTTTTCCTCTTCGCTAGTGCCGTAAAACTTCTCAAACACAAACCAATCGTGGGCTATTTCTTGTATTTGTTTTTCTTTATCTTGAGGTATTAGCAAAGTTTTTTCTGTAAAAACTTCCTGTGCAGAATGAGGGTAAAAAACCTTAGTGCCTTCAAACTCAACAGCATTGCCTTTTATTTCTGCCTCTAGTGCATTTAAAAACGAGTTAGCGATTGCTAACTTTTGTTCACTAGATAAATTGCTGGCATCACCTGTTATGTTTATTTCAAATCCGCCTAGATAATCACCACCTAAAAAATCCTTGATAGAGTTTAAATTAGGAAAGGTTTTTATTAGGCTATTAAAAGCAAAAGTGTCAAATCCTAATAGGGCATTTTTAATAATGTTCACCCCCAATAACTCTATTAACCTATAACTTTTATTGGCTTTATCGGCTTGCTTTGTATCGTCATCAAAAATTTCATTTAAACTGCCTTTACCGCTTTGTAATTCATAAGAGAAATTAGTTTTAGCAATACCAAAATCAGCCATATTCTTAACGGTGTTGTACTTTTTGACAATTCTATTGTTTTTAAAAATTAACTTATTTTTAAAATGGCTATTGTCTTTGACGCCTGATTTTAACTCTAACTTTAGTTCTATTGGCTCTTGTCCTTCTTTTGCTAATAATCCCTGTTCTACCAATGCTTGTTTAATTTCACTAATATATTGACTTTCATTACTGCTATGAAAATACAATTCTTCTAAAATCCTTAATTCGTTATCAATATCCATGTCAAACTTTCTCACATATGGATTATCATCAGAATTTATTTTAAAAGCACAATACCTTGCGCCTCTGCCTATTAATTGCGCTTCTTGAGTAGTTTTTTTGCTGATTTTTTTGCCTTGACTGCCACCTTTTGCTTGCCCCTCATACAAACGCACAATATCAAACAGGTTTAACACATCCCAACCTTCATTAAGTTTGTCAACGGTAAAAATTGCTCTAATGCTGTTATTTTTATCTTCTAAATTATTAAGTCGTTTTTGATTAAGTTCTAATTCTTTATCGCTATTGGTGCAAAGGCATTTTTTTTCATCAAAGGCGATTTTTATTTTTTCAATGAGTAAATTTAAACCAATATCATTTTTATCAAAAAAATCAAAGGCTTGTGTTAAAACCTTGATATCAGTTTGACTTTTTATCGCCTCCAAACCGCTAACTTCTAGATTGTCAATTAGTGTGTGAAAAAGTGCTTGATTGTCTTTACTTTCAGCGATTTTAGATGACTTAAATAACACCACAGGTTTGATGTTTAGCTTGTAATTAATCGCTATTTGCTCACGATACATTGAAACTACCAATGCTTGTAATATGCGTGTTGGTTTATCGGTATCGCTTTTAAATAGGTTGATTTTCTTACTAAAACCGTCTTCAACAAAGTTTTTTAAATCATATTGATAGATGATTTTATCTAGGTATTTTTCTCTAATATCCTTGTTGTCTAGCTCTATCGTGGCACTAAATTCTAACAGAATATTATCTTTATGAGCTTTAAAGATTTTTTCTACTGTGTTTTCCCAACTGGCTTTAGGGTTGCCGTCTTTGTCAAATAATTCGGTTTGTTTTTTAGTGCTGGCATTAATATGATGGGCTTCATCGGCAATCAAAGCTATTTTATTTTCTTTAAAATCTTCAATAGTCAGTGAGTTTTCTTTTTCATTATGAAAATTACTAAACAAGCCTTGAATAGTGGTAAAGCAGATATTAATATCATCGTGTGATGAATAAGCAAAGTTATCCACCGCCTTAATGTTTACTTGTTTATTGTTGATAGTGATTTTATCGTTAAATAGATACTTGCTAGATTGGGCGTTGATAAAGTTATCTTTGGTTTTTTCTACAATCTGCCCACGATTAACAAAAAATAAGAAGTTGCGATAGCCCATTGAATATAAATACAAAATCAACCCTGCCATCATCACCGTTTTACCGCTACCTGTTGCCATATGAAAGGCTAGATGAATATTACTTTGTGGCTTTATATAGGCTTGCGCATCATTAGTTTCATAGTATTTATAAAACCGTGTAAAGGCTTGTTTTTGATACTTTCTTAACGCTAGTTTTGGGTTAAGATTGTTATTAACAAACGGATACCTAACATCTGTTCGCAATTCTCTACCAAACTCTTTTTCTATGCCATCAAATAAAAATTTATTACTCATCTTTAACCTTTATTTGTTTGATGGCTTTATCAAAATCAGAAACATAGTTTTTGTCTTGCAAAACTCTAAACTTATCATATTCCCCATAAGCTTTTATTTGTGCTTGCAGTTTTGTAATCTTGCTGTTATCTTGCAAAATAGGGTGTCCAGATAGCTCTAAAAAACCTTGTAAAAAATCTTCCCAATCAGCCATATTCATTATTTGCTTGTTTCTCGCTTTATTTTCTGCCATATCTAGGTAAGAAGTAACAATTAATTCCAATTTCTTAATATGGGCTTGACTTAGGTAATTTTTAGCAATAGCCACATCAGATTTTAATATTTTCTCATTGGGTGCATTTTTCCAACTAGTAAGCCCCATATTTGTTTTTTTGTAATCAGCGGTGGTGTAGATAATTTCAGCAGCTGTTTTACCAGTAATCGCCCAATGTAGTTTATTTTGCACACTGGCAAAGAAATGCTGGGTAATGCTATCTTGCGAGTCATAATCAGCGGAAAGGGTGTAAATATCAGTAATTTTTTGATAAATTCTGCGCTCACTTAGGCGTATTTCACGAATGCGTTCAAGCATTTCATCAAAATAATCTTGCCCAAAGTGCTTGATTTGTTTTAATCGTTCATCATCCATCACAAAGCCCTTGATGGTGTATTCTTGCAAAATAGTATTTGCCCACTTGCGAAACTGTGTTGCACGGTAAGAATTAACCCTAAATCCTACGGCAATAATGGCAGATAGATTGTAATATTTTAGTTTTCTTGATACTTTTCTATCACCTTCGTTTCCAACTAACGAGAAATCCTCGGTAGTTGCTTTTTCAACTAATTCCCCTTCTTTGAAAATATTTTTTAAATGCAAAGAAACATTATCAGTTGAGCATTCAAATAAACTACCCATTAATTTTTGCGTTAGCCATAAAGTATCTTTGGCAAACAATACATCAATATTAACCTTGCCTGTTTCTGTTTGAAACATTACAAAGTTTGCAAACTTTTCTATATCATTTACCATAAAAATCGGTATTTAGTGTTTTGGTTTTTTCATCTACTTTTAAATCTTTATCATCAATTTCTGATAGATTTTTATACAGTTGATTTTTATTAAGAATTGAGATTAAAAATTCTTGCTGTTCGCTAAGGCTAAGCGTTTTAAATTCGCCTTTTTCTTGTGCTAATTTTTCACTTTCAACATCGTAATTTAAAAAGGCTTTATCGATTATTTCATCATAAAGTTTTAAGATGTTCTTATCCGTGGCAATAGATAATTCATCAATAAAATACTGATTGTATTTAGCAAGTTCAAAATAAATAAATTCACCGCCACCTTGCCAATTAACGCTTTTAGAAATACCGCCATTATCAAACTCAATACTTTCTAATAATTCGCCGTCTTTTTTAACGGTTTCGCCGATAACTTTTTGCATTCTTTTAACGGCAATATCCTCAATATAATCCATTTGTTCAATGCCGATATATTGCCGTCCCATTTTATGGGCTACCGCACAAGTTGTGCCACTGCCCAAGTGGTAGTCTAGGACTATATCGCCTTTTTGGGTGGATAATTCTATTATTTTTTGCAATAATTCCTCTGGTTTTGGGTGACTAAATATTTTACTCCCGAATATTTTTATAATTTCTGACGATGCATGGGTATTTAAAACACCTTGAATTAAATTTTTATGTGGTGCAGACCTTGATACTGGATTATTTTTGTTGTCAACTTTTAAATAGTTTTTATAGCAAACAGACCATCCGCTTTTTTTATCTTTTGACCTTCTAAATTCTAAAAAATTATTTTCTATTGCCCATAAAATTTTATTTTTACTCCACTTCCAAATCCAGCCATCGTTAACATATGATTTTCTGCCATTTGGGAAAGAAATGGAGCCGTCTGGACATTTAATACCAAAATTCAAAGAATCTGAATATTGAAGTCCGCCTCTATCTAAATTATCTATGTAATAAGCACCCCTTGTTTTTTCATATTTATCTTTCAATCTGTATCTATTAATATCATAAGATTTTGTGTTTTTTGTAAGAGAAAGGCTATTTTTGTTTTTAGCGTATAAAATACTAAATTCTGTAATTACAGCAATTTCTTTAGCATCAGATGCACCTGTTTTTTTCTCCCATATCATATTACAGACAAATTCATCACGTCCAAAAATCTCATCCATCAAAACCTTCAAATAAGCCTGTTCATTATCATCACACTGCACAAAAATAACCCCATCCTCACTTAACAATTCCCTTGCCACTTCAAGGCGATTTTTCATAAAAGTTAGCCAAGTTGAGTGATTAAAATTATCGTTATAATTAAAACTGTCGTTGCCTGTGTTATAAGGTGGGTCAATGTAGATGAGTTTAACTTTGCCTGCAAAATTGCTTTTCAGTGTGTGTAAGGCTAATAAATTATTGCCTTTAATAATGAGATTGTCTTTAATTGTGCCGTTTTTATCACGGGTAAATTGCACTTTAGCACTCACGCCTTTTTGGGTATATTTTTTAGCACTGGTTATCACTTTTTTATCCAAAAGGCGGTTAATCTCATCTTTGGCTAAAACCTCATTAAAAAATATCTCTTTGCGTTTTTCGTCGTCTTTACTTTGCCCGCCCTCAAGCACACAATCTTTAAATGGAAAGGATAAAACAACATCATTAATCTGCTGAATATGTTTGTTAGATATTGTTAAACCAACTTTATTAGAAAACTTAGTATAACTATCAATCAGAAAATCTTTATCATCAATATAATCAATAAACTTACGATAATTAAAGATAGTAGCATTGTCTATTTCATCAAAAAAATGTTCTTTTGTGTCTTTATCGTTTAGCAAGAGTTTAATTAAATTAGTATCGAACTTTTCGCTAGCGTCTTTAATGTTTTGCTTAAGTAAAACACCTTCTTTATCAGTGAATTTATCAAGGGTTTTTAACAGTTGCTCTAGTTGTTCGTTAAATTTCATTTTTGTTTGATATTCCAGAAATATAAATTGCATTTTATACCGTCCAACCTGTCCAACCCGTCCATTTTTTTACCGCTGGACAGTCTGTTATAAAGTAGCCTATCCCCATTATTTTTCCCATTATTTTTATCCCCATTATTTTTTATCCCCATTATTTTTTTATTGATAATTGATGATATGATGAGATTGTTTGAGAGGTGATTGATGGATTTTAAAATTTAATAGTCCTCCATAAAATCCCTCTTCTTTTCACTATTTATTTGTTGCTCAATATATGCAATTTGTTGCTCTAAATACCGCTTATGTTTTAAAAAATTTATTGATGATGTGAATCCAATTAACGATGTATAAAATTCCTTGTCTTTTTGTAAATATGGAACGCGGCTACCCGAAGATACAAAAACATTAGGCTCAAATGAAAGCTTTTTAAAGAGCTTGTATGAGTCATTTTTTTGTAAAAAATAGGCTATAAACTCTTTTCTGTTTCCATGCGAAAGTTCGCTAATAAATTCAAAAATAAACACCATTTTATTTTCATCTTTTGAAAATTCAGCAATATATTTCTTTGTAATATGATCTATTTTACTTTGAATATCTTCGCTACCTTGCGGGCATGATAAGAAGCTTTTTAATATTTCGCCACTTCGCCACACTTTTTTAGATTTAGAAATATCAAAAATTGTTTCTATTATGTTGAAAAAAATTGCTTCAAAATCATCCCTTGACCAAAATATTTTCAAATCAATATGTATATTGTGTGAACTAATAACATCTTTTTTTTCAAATTTTTTATGAATAAATTTTTCTAAAAAAGAACTATCTAAAGTAACAAGTTTATTTAAAGCACTTGAACTATAATCAAAATATTGGCTTTTATTTACGCATAATAAATAAGCTTGTTTTAACAATTCTAAATCATTTCTAAAATACATCTCTAAATGTTTGGATATACCTGAATGTGAATTAAAAAAGTTTTCAATCCCATTTATAAAGTATTCATTTTCACTATTAGCCCTATCTATTAAAACATGGGCAACCTTAACAAAAATATTTGGCTCAATAGAAAGATAATTTTCTAAAAAATTTACATGAAGCGGTATAGATTGCAATTCAGAATTTTGATAAAGATTTAGTATTTCTTTAATATCATTTTTGTCAATTAGGTCATTTGAAAGATACTGAAAAAATCTAAACAACCAAGAGTTTTTTAAATTATAAGAATATTTTTGCAGGAGTTTATAAGCATGTTCTTTGCCTAAAATATCGATTAAATCCGTAGGGTTTTGGTTGATACTAAATGGGTTTGATAATTCAAGATATTTTTCAAATACTTGAGCGTATAGCAATTGGTTTTGTTTAGCTAGTATACAAAATAAATCTGCTAAATTTTCTTGAATCTTGTAATTATCACTACTATTATTAAAAATCGTATAACACCTATCAAATAACAATTCCCAATCAAGTAAATCATAGTTTTTCACTAATTTTGCTAGCCTGTCTTTTTTAATTTCATCCCAATCAGTCTTTTCATCTTTGTTTCTAGGCTCCTCTAAAGCAATTTCAGCCATGTCTAGCGTTATAATTTTTTCTAGCTCGTATATTGGATGTTGAAATTTATTACGAATGCTTGATTCATATAAAATATTGCACCTATCAAATCCATCTAAACATTCATTGGCAGCTTTTGTATGTTTATAAATATTAGGGTCAAAGTTAGTCTGAATAAATTGTATGATATTTTCGCTATCCCATTTTTCTACTTCGGAAAGTCCATATTGAGAATAATACACCTTAGATGGGTAATCTTTAATTAATCGTATAATGTCGTTTTGATATTTACTATCTTTATACAGAATAGACAAGTGTTTAAATATACTATTTCTAATTTTTTGCAGTTCATCGGTCTCTTGTAGTTTAAAGTGTTGTAACGTAAATTGCACACCTTTAGATTTACTATCTTGAAATTCGACTTTAAGAAACTCTTTGCAAATTTGAATGAATAATTTACAAATAAGTTCATTTTTGCCATTACTACAATTTTGCCAAACAGTCTCCAATAAAGTCTTTTCTTTCTCGTATCCCCGACGATAACTTTCATATTTGAAACCATACTCATCGGCTAAAATTTGTAGTGTATCTAAAAAAATTGACGGTCTTTTTTCAAAATAAGTGAGAATAAGTTGGGTGATTGGACTTATAGTTTGTGCGTTGTCGTATTGAAAAACTACAAGTTGCTTTAATATTTCATCATTTATGACATTTGTATTTCTCCTTGTCCAAAAATCAAGAGAATTTATATCAAACTCTTCATTTGCAATATTGTTAATTTTCTCTCTAAAGTAAATCAAAATATCTGTTTGCTTCAAATACCAAAAAACATCCATCACACGATATAAATTTTGTTCGTTATTTAAACATTTTTTCCATAGATTGTTTACAGGTTCTTTGAGTGAATCAACAATATATTGGGAGTTAAAAATATTTAAAAGAGGGTTAAGAATATCTGTAAATTTTGCTTTATATTGAGGAAAAAGATTTTCTAAAAAGGTATCAATTGGTATTTTTTTATTGAAAAATACTATTTTATAAAATAAATATGTAGATAATATCTGATCTGATATTTTTACAACTTTATTTTCATATAAATCAAATATTTCAAGATTATGTAGTTTTTCAACATCTTTCCAAAAATCATTTGATGGTATATTAAAAATAGTTTCAATTAATTTGAATTGCTCTTGATTTTCTTTGTCCACAACCCTAAAGAATGAAACAATCACAATAGTTAACAAAAGACTATCCTTGCTAAAGATTTCTAAATCCTTTTTTATATTTGAAAAATATTCATCATATAACGATGTAACATTGTATAAGGCATCTAAATTATTTTTTTCTTTTGCTATAGATGAAGCCATTAAAGCCAAACGAGGGTTTCCCTGTGATATGTTAACAATTCTTTCAAGATAGCTAGGATTTGTAATTTCATACTCATCTTTTATAATCTGTGTAATAGAGTCGTCATTTAATGCCTGTAATTCAAATTCGGATGAATTTAACTTTAAAGGTATTGTTTGTAAAACTCGATTTTTTGCATAATCTCTTACAGTGGCAACTATTTTAATACTGCCATTTTTAAGTTTTTCACCATAATAATTTTGAATATATTCCAGGGCAGTATGAATTCTATTAACATCATCAATCAAAACAAGATAAGATTTTTTTTCATCATCAAAATATGAAACCATATCATCAAAAATGTTTGCACCTCTGTTTAAAATAGATCTAAATAAAAAGTTGTTTTTTTTAGAGTATTCCTTGCAAACCTCAAGTGCTAGCTTGGTCTTTCCTATACCTGCAACACCTGTTATCAAAACTATAGCCGAATTTTTGATACTCGCATGTAAGTCCTCAGATTCTTTTTCTCTGCATAAAAGTGTAGTGTTTAAAGAGGTAGAGAAATTATTTGAATTATAATTTTTAATAAAATCGTCATAGTCTAATATTTGCCCTGTATCAATTGAGATATCTAGAAATTCTTTCGCTATGTTTGAGTAATTATTAAATAGTTTATTTGCAATTGTTGAGTTTCCTAAGACCATACAATCAATATTTTGTTCTGTACATTTGGCTTTTAAGTTTTCAACTTCACTAGGATTTAAATCTGAATTGCAAGCAAGTATTATTTTTTCAATTTTATTTACAGGAATACCTGTTTTTTCCTCCTCAAAACATTTGCCCAAATCCTGTAAGAACTTATTTGCAATACTAGTTTTTTGAGTTGTATATTCTATAAATATATAATTACCATTTTCTAAATTTACATAACTATCAGGTGTGCCTGTTTTCGGTTTATTTTCTCCTAACTTGGCACCATTCGAAACTATGCTATATGAATAGTGTTTTGCTAAATAAGCATCCATTAGTTTATGAAAAACTGTTGCGTCAATTTCTTTTAATGATTTTTCTATTTGGTTAATTTTGGACATTTTTTTAATAACTATTAAAGGCAATGATATTCTATCAATATAAAGGATCAAATTAAAACTAAATTTGTCATAATAATTCTACGAATTATTACAGTTTAGTAAAATAAGTTAGTTCTAATAAGGATTTTATTACTTTTACAAAAATATTATTAACGCTTTATGCCGCCGTTTCTCCAAAATCCAACTGGCTTATTAACTAAAAAATTTACTTTCATATCAAAACAAGTATCATAAATTCAATATTTCATAACTATTCCAATGGTTCAAAATATAAAACCCCAACAATTTCAGACAACAATCTAAACTTTCTTATTTCAAACCCGTTAAACTAAACAAAAAAAATCGGAGTAAAAAAATGAGTAAAAAACGAACCAAATACACCTCAGCATTTAAAACAAAATTAGTGCTTGAGTTATTACAAAATGAAAGCACCTTGGTGCAGATTGCTAGCAAGCATAACATCCTTCCACAAAACCTACAAAACTGGAAGAAAACCTTCCTTGCTAATGCTGAAATTGCCATGGAGCCATCCAAGGCGGTTAAAGAATACAAAGAAGAGCTTGTTAAATCACAAAAACAAAATGAGCGCTTAACAGCTCTGGTAGGCAAGGTAACCGTAGAGAAGGAATGGTTAGCAAAAAAGCTAAAAAGCTTGGGCTTATCTAATCTTAAACAATTAGTTGACTTCAAGCCGTCTTCAACATCTGCAACACAACCTTTATCAATTAATCAACAATGCCAACTGTTGAGCATTAACAGGAGTGGCTTATATTACACACCGCGTACCAATGTGCGTAAAGATAAAATTAAATCTCATATCACCAAGGTGTTTGAACAAATACCTATTTACGGTGAGAAAAAAGTGCATCAACAACTACTTGAAGACGGTTACAAGGTAAGTTTAAACACAGTGGCTCGTTATCGCCAAGCGTTGGGGTTAAAAGCGGTGTTAGCGGTTAAACAGGTTAATACAGCCATACCAATCAAAGCACATAAAAAATACAGTTATAAGCTTCGAGGTCTTGGTATTAACCACGCTAATCAAGTTTGGAGTACAGACATCACCTACATTAAGATTGCGGGAGGTATGGTGTATATGGCTGCTATTATTGATTGGCATTCCAAGGCTGTTTTATCACACAGAATATCCAACACAATGGATTCACAGTTAGTGATGAGCGTACTCAACGATGCTTTAGAAAAATACCCGCACCCAGAGATATTTAATACCGATCAAGGCAGTCAATACACCAGTGAGGTGCACACCAAGCGACTCAAAAAACTGGGTATTACTATCTCAATGGACGGCAAAGGCAGAGCCACAGATAATATCTGCATTGAACGCTTCTGGAGAAGTGCTAAATGTGAAAGGATTTATTTAAACGAATACCAAACTATCAGTGAGTTAACCACGGATGTAGATGATTATATTGAGTTTTATAATCACCAAAGATTCCATGAAACATTGAAATATAAAAAACCAATGGATGTGTATCAAGAAAGTATAAAATTGAATCAGAAAAAGAAGAGGGCTTCTTAGGGTTTGCTATATAAGAAAATTTAGAAAGTTGTTTGAGGTTTTGGGGTAATGTACTTTGCTAATAGAGACCTTTGCATAAATATGAATAATCATCAAAACGCCATCTTTCATCAAATTACAAACTTTTTAAAAACACCCTTAGCCCTGCTAGGAGTGGATTTAAAAAATTTCCAATTTAATAAAATCTGTCATTTTGCTAATCATCCCTATTTATGCAAAGGTCTCTAATAATATACTGAACAGGGAATTTATTGCAACAACACCCAATAGCAAATGGGTAAGCGACACTACCTTTGTTTGGACGCAGCAAGGTTGGTTGTATTTAGCAACTGTGATTGATTTATACTCACGCAAAGTTGCTGGTTGGTCAATGGGCAAGAATAATGACACAGCGCTCGTAATTGACGCCCTGAGCATGGCAATCAAAAACAAGCCAAGACAACAGCAAGTATTGCTGCATTCAGATCAAGGCTCTACTTACAGGGCTTATGAGTATTTAGCATTATTTAAAGCAAATAACATTACCCAAAGCATGAGTAGAAAAGGAGAATGCTATGATAATGCAGTCGCTGAGAGCTTTTTTAACACACTCAAAACCGAGCTAGCGAGCTAGTCAATCAACAAACCTACCAAACCAGAGCGCAAGCAACAAGTGCAATCTTTGAATATATTGAAGTGTTTTACAACAAGATTAGACGACATTCAACGATTGGTTATTATTCACCCAATGATTATGAACAAGCGTTTTATAAGGAGAATTACCCAACTTAACAAAAGCCTTTTAGGCTTAAGTTGGGTTGGCTTCGCTAATTTGGGGGGGCAAGCCCCCCCCAAACCCCATTGTTCAATCAAAAAGAACAAGGGTATAATTTATTGAAGTGGTGTCCAGTCAAGTGGGGGAACCGAACTCTGACCCTAATTTAGGGCTTTCGGATGGCTTTTGGTTAAAAGAAGGAGCGTTAAAGTTAGCATAGCGGTCAATGAAATTAAAAATAAATTATCTTGATAGTATGGGCTATCTATATTTAAATACAGTGTACCACTAAATATATATCTTAAAAAAAAATCACTGATAGCGATAAAAAAAACGAATGAGTATTTAGAAATAATTTTTCTAGTTTTGAAAAGAATTTCATATAAAAAATTCAATAAAAATAACACTGCGAATGTTTGGTATATTAGCATTAATCCACTTAATATTAAGTTCTGAATTGAGTTTGGAAAAAAAATAAAAAATAAAAAATAAAAAATAAAAAATAAAAAATAAAAAATAAAAAATAAAAAATAAAAAATAAAAAACAGTTGGTGTTTTTTAATAAAAAAATATTCTTCAACTACAATATAAATTTGAATTATGAATAAAATCCAATATATAGCAAAATTTGCAATTAAACTGATAAAAAATATTAAATAATGAGATCCTTCATCTAAATCATAATTATTTACAAAAGCTAAAAACGCTGTAAACAAACAAACGACAACCGCAAAAAAAGATGGCCATAATATGTCATAATCATCTTTTAGGGTTTTAACCAATATATTACTCATTTAACTTTGTTTGAATTTTATCGAGTGCTTGTTTGCTATTCGTGTCCACATGATCGCCATATACTGCATCTTTAATCAATGATATTACAGGGCTGACAAAATGCCCAATTCCAACTTTATTAGATACTTCAATTTCAACGTTGATTACTTTTGGATTGTTGTCTATGGTTTGTTTTGCAGGGAAATTTTTTCTGTCTTTTTCAGTTAAACCAATATTGTCAATTCCTCCTAGTCTTTGAATTATATCGCTCCTGTCAGAAGCGTTAATGATTCTAGCCTTAGGTTTATAAGCATCAAAATTTATTTTATAATCATCTCTATTAGGCGTTGATAAAAATAATCCACCATCAATTACTTGAGCGTATCCTTGATTCACTAGTTTATTTGTTACTAATTTTTGCACATTACCTCCATGAGAGTGTCCTGATAGGTAAATTGGTTCATTGGGGTTATTTTTTAGTTCTTGAATTATTTTATTTGTTACTTTTTCTGCAAGTTGCTCTCTTGATGGTTTGTTGTTTTCAAGGTTCTGTTCTCCATTTTTACCAAGAGCTATTACCTCTAGTTTGTCATCATTAAAAAAATCTTTTAGTTTATCAGTAAAGCTTTTTTCCACATCTTTTTTAGATGAAAATGTTCCAGGTACATGAATAATAAAATTATTCTCAACCGCATTACTAGCCGCTTGATCAGCTGTCCCAACATCCTTACCCAAACCTTGAGCAATAACAGCAGTCCCCACTCTCGCTAAAGCAGTCGTGTCTTTCTTGTATTGATCAAACTCTGCCTTAGTCATTTTGCTAATGTCTTTGCCTTGATACTTACCAACTTGCTCTGCAATAACCTCCCCAACAACCGCCCCAACCGCACCACTGCCACAATCCTTACCTTGTATCTTTGCTCCTGCACAACCCAGTGCGGCATGGGCTGCTTTGTGTCCTATCTCTCCTAGGTTGACTTTGTTGTCGCCTATTAGGTTGGCACCTTTGGCAAGCCCCGTTGTTAAAACACTGCTTGCTAGATTGGTTTTAAGGTTGTCTGCTAGAGAGCCGCCGTTAATAGCAGTGCTTACTGCTGTTGTTATGGCGGTGTTTTGTAGTCCGTTTTGTAAGTTGGTGTTGAAGTCTACATTGGGGTTGTAACTGGTGGTTTCAACGCCTTTTGCGTTTAGTGTTTTTGCACCGTATTGGTCTAGGGTATATTGACTAGCACCTGCTGTTAATGCAGTTTTTAGCATGGCTTTAGGGTCAATCGCTAGACTGTTGCCAGTGATGCCTGCGGTAAGTACGGCTGCGGCTAATTGTGTTTTTACACTTGCCATAGCGGCGTTTATGAAGCCATTGGCAGTGCCACCAGTCAGAGCAGTAGCAGCTACTTGGACAATAATTGCACCTAGTCCACTGAGGGTGGTGGTGGATTCATCCCAGTTTTTGTTGGAGATGTTGACATCACTTAGGGTGATGCCTTGGGCTTTGAGTTGTTGGCTAAGTTGGGTGTTGAGGGCATCGGCTGAACTAAGTTGTTTGAGTTGTTGTATTTGAGTGGGGGTTAGTTGGGTATTGGCTAACTGATTATTGGTTAAGCGTTTGTTGGTTAGTTGATTATTGGTTAATTGCTGATTATTAATACTGAGTTTGTCTTTGGCTTTTATTACTGCGATGACTTTGGTTTGTTTGTTGTGTCCTTTGTCGGTGATGGTCTTGGTTAAAAAGCCTGATGATTCAGTTTGGATTTGTTTGAAGTCTAGGTCTTTGTCTGAGACTAGGTTGAGTAGGTCGGTGGTGATTTTGATGGTGTCTGCTTTGAGTTTGGAGGCTTGGACTTGGGTAATTTTATTAGTAATAATTAAGTCTTTGGCTTGGAGGGTGCTTTGGATGTTATCTGTGGTGCTGGTTGTGGTGGTATCGTTGTGCCCGCCACCAAACAAACCGCCTTTTGATTCTGAGTGGAGTTGGGTGTTCGTGGTGTCTTTGACTGAGGCAATGTTTAGGGCTTTGCTTTGGATGTTGATTTGGTTGTCTGCTTGGAGGTTTGCACCTTTGATGATAACTTGTTCGTTAGCGCTGATGTTAATGTCAGTGGCTTTTATTTGGCTTTTAAGGTTGGTGGTTGCGTTTTCTTTGAGATAGTTTTTGCTATTGCCTGAGTAAAAGTCGCCTACTTGTTGGGTGGTGGTTAAGACAACATTATTAGCATTTAAATCTAGTTTGTTATCAGCATTTAGGTTTGAGCCAGCAAGGTTGATGTTTTTATTGGTGGTTAGGGTGATGTTGTTGGCGATGATGTTGGATTGTTCGCCGATGAGTTTTTTGGTGTCTTTGGTAGAGCCTTGTGAGTAATCTACATTTTTCTCAAAGCGGATGTTGTTGATGTTGCCGTTGATGCTGGTGAGGGTGATGTCTTTGGCTTGGATATTGGCACTAATGTTGCTGATGTCGTTGTTTGCAAGTAGGGTTAGGGTGTTGCCTGCTTGCAGGGTGCCACCTTGGTTGAGGATGTTGTCTAATGCACTCACTGAGAGGTTGTCTCCTGCTTTGACGAGACCTGTGTTTTTGAGTTGGTTAACAGTAAGACTAATGTCTTTGCCTGCAATGATTTTACTGCCTTCAACTTGGTATTGATGGGTGTTGGCTATGTAAACTCTTGGGATTAGGGCTTGGGTTGTTGTGCCGTTGGCTAGGGTGATGGTTTGAGGTTCCATCCAGACGATATCTTGGGTGAGTTGTGCAATTTGTTCAGGGGTAAGGCTAATACCGGGGGAGAGTTCTAGGTCTTTTTGTTGGGTGATGGCATTGTCCATCAATTGTTGGTATTGGGCGTTATCACTAGTGATGTCTTTGGTTAGGAATCTTCTGCCTGTTTGTTGTAAAAGTTGTTCTTTAATCAGTTTTTGTTCGTAGAAGCCATCGCCGATGCGTTTGAGTGTTTTGTCAGGGTTAAAGTTAATGTGTTTGAGTAAGTAATCAGAACTGATAAAGTTATTATAAAGAGTGAACTCTGGGTTGGTTTCTATGAGGTAGTCTGTTTGTGGGTTTTGGGATTGGACGAATAAACCTGTGGTGCCAGTGGGTAGAGTGATGGGTAATGGGGTTTGGGTGACTATGGTTGGGTTGGTAGATTGAGTGTTGGTGGTTTGGGTTTGGATGGTTGCGTTTACGACTGGGCTGAATGCTAAGTAGAGAGAGAAATAGGTGATTAGCAGTTTTTTGAACATGGAGGTATTTTAACTGGGTTTGGGTTGGGTTGGATTGGATATGGATTGTATTTTTGTGGTTATAAAGTAGCCTATCCCCATTATTTTTTTTGGGTTTGGATGGTTGCGTTTACGACTGGGCTGAATGCTAAGTAGAGGGAGAAATAGGTGATTAGCAGTTTTTTGAACATGGAGGTATTTTAACTGGGTTTGGGTTGGATTGGATATGGATTGTATTTTTGTGGTTATAAAGTAGCCTATCCCCATTATTTTTTTGCTAATTATTTGAATAAATTACACTCTGACCCTAATTATTCATGACCCTAATTATTCACTCTGACCCTAATTATTCACTCTGAAACTCCCCCAATAAACTGGACACTAAATTTTAACATTTAGGAGTCCAAAATGACAAGAAAATACACAGCCTTCACCAAAGCCTTTAAACTAGAAACCCTAGCACTAGCAAATCAACCAAATACTTGCATTGCACAGCTTGCAAGAGATTTAGGTTTACGCAGAAACATGATCTACAAATGGAGGATTGAATTGAATCAAAAACAAGATAAAGCCTTTAAAAGAACCGCCGATACTGCCAACACAGCACATCACAAAGCAACACATTCGGCGTTATTAAAGCAAAACAAACAACTTGCAAAAGACCTTAAACTGGCTCAAATGGAGGTAGAAATCCTAAAAAAGGCTCAAGCCTTCTTCAAAGGTCAAAACAGTTAAGATTTAAGTTTATCGCCTCAGAGGCGATAAACTACCCAATCACTGTTTTGTGTCGCTGTATGCAGGTATCCAAGAGCGGATACTACTACTGGAAGCATACACCACAAAGACCTAGAAGTAGGCAGAACGATAAAATCGTATTACAAATCATTCAAGCCTTTAAAAATAGTAGGCAAACCTATGGTTCGCCTAGGATTTATCACGAACTAAAAGCCCAAGGCGTTAAGGTTAGCCTGAATAAGGTGGCGAGGCTGATGAACAAAAACAACATATATGCCCATTTTAGTATTCGCCATAAAAAGGCAAAAATACCTAGAAACAATATTAACTTTGCTAATAGAGACCTTTGCATAAATATGAATAATCATCAAAACGCCATCTTTCATCAAATTACAAACTTTTTAAAAACACCCTTAGCCCTGCTAGGAGTGGATTTAAAAAATTTCCAATTTAATAAAATCTGTCATTTTGCTAATCATCCCTATTTATGCAAAGGTCTCTAATAATATACTGAACAGGGAATTTATTGCAACAACACCCAATAGCAAATGGGTAAGCGACACTACCTTTGTTTGGACGCAGCAAGGTTGGTTGTATTTAGCAACTGTGATTGATTTATACTCACGCAAAGTTGCTGGTTGGTCAATGGGCAAGAATAATGACACAGCGCTCGTAATTGACGCCCTGAGCATGGCAATCAAAAACAAGCCAAGACAACAGCAAGTATTGCTGCATTCAGATCAAGGCTCTACTTACAGGGCTTATGAGTATTTAGCATTATTTAAAGCAAATAACATTACCCAAAGCATGAGTAGAAAAGGAGAATGCTATGATAATGCAGTCGCTGAGAGCTTTTTTAACACACTCAAAACCGAGCTAGCGAGCTAGTCAATCAACAAACCTACCAAACCAGAGCGCAAGCAACAAGTGCAATCTTTGAATATATTGAAGTGTTTTACAACAAGATTAGACGACATTCAACGATTGGTTATTATTCACCCAATGATTATGAACAAGCGTTTTATAAGGAGAATTACCCAACTTAACAAAAGCCTTTTAGGCTTAAGTTGGGTTGGCTTCGCTAATTTGGGGGGGCAAGCCCCCCCAACCCCATTGTTCAATCAAAAAGAACAAGGGTATAATTTATTGAAGTGGTGTCCAGTCAAGTGGGGGAACCGAACTCTGACCCTAATTTAGGGCTTTCGGATGGCTTTTGGTTAAAAGAAGGAGCGTTAAAGTTAGCATAGCGGTCAATGAAATTAAAAATAAATTATCTTGATAGTATGGGCTATCTATATTTAAATACAGTGTACCACTAAATATATATCTTAAAAAAAAATCACTGATAGCGATAAAAAAAACGAATGAGTATTTAGAAATAATTTTTCTAGTTTTGAAAAGAATTTCATATAAAAAATTCAATAAAAATAACACTGCGAATGTTTGGTATATTAGCATTAATCCACTTAATATTAAGTTCTGAATTGAGTTTGGAAAAAAAATAAAAAATAAAAAATAAAAAATAAAAAATAAAAAATAAAAAATAAAAAATAAAAAATAAAAAATAAAAAACAGTTGGTGTTTTTTAATAAAAAAATATTCTTCAACTACAATATAAATTTGAATTATGAATAAAATCCAATATATAGCAAAATTTGCAATTAAACTGATAAAAAATATTAAATAATGAGATCCTTCATCTAAATCATAATTATTTACAAAAGCTAAAAACGCTGTAAACAAACAAACGACAACCGCAAAAAAAGATGGCCATAATATGTCATAATCATCTTTTAGGGTTTTAACCAATATATTACTCATTTAACTTTGTTTGAATTTTATCGAGTGCTTGTTTGCTATTCGTGTCCACATGATCGCCATATACTGCATCTTTAATCAATGATATTACAGGGCTGACAAAATGCCCAATTCCAACTTTATTAGATACTTCAATTTCAACGTTGATTACTTTTGGATTGTTGTCTATGGTTTGTTTTGCAGGGAAATTTTTTCTGTCTTTTTCAGTTAAACCAATATTGTCAATTCCTCCTAGTCTTTGAATTATATCGCTCCTGTCAGAAGCGTTAATGATTCTAGCCTTAGGTTTATAAGCATCAAAATTTATTTTATAATCATCTCTATTAGGCGTTGATAAAAATAATCCACCATCAATTACTTGAGCGTATCCTTGATTCACTAGTTTATTTGTTACTAATTTTTGCACATTACCTCCATGAGAGTGTCCTGATAGGTAAATTGGTTCATTGGGGTTATTTTTTAGTTCTTGAATTATTTTATTTGTTACTTTTTCTGCAAGTTGCTCTCTTGATGGTTTGTTGTTTTCAAGGTTCTGTTCTCCATTTTTACCAAGAGCTATTACCTCTAGTTTGTCATCATTAAAAAAATCTTTTAGTTTATCAGTAAAGCTTTTTTCCACATCTTTTTTAGATGAAAATGTTCCAGGTACATGAATAATAAAATTATTCTCAACCGCATTACTAGCCGCTTGATCAGCTGTCCCAACATCCTTACCCAAACCTTGAGCAATAACAGCAGTCCCCACTCTCGCTAAAGCAGTCGTGTCTTTCTTGTATTGATCAAACTCTGCCTTAGTCATTTTGCTAATGTCTTTGCCTTGATACTTACCAACTTGCTCTGCAATAACCTCCCCAACAACCGCCCCAACCGCACCACTGCCACAATCCTTACCTTGTATCTTTGCTCCTGCACAACCCAGTGCGGCATGGGCTGCTTTGTGTCCTATCTCTCCTAGGTTGACTTTGTTGTCGCCTATTAGGTTGGCACCTTTGGCAAGCCCCGTTGTTAAAACACTGCTTGCTAGATTGGTTTTAAGGTTGTCTGCTAGAGAGCCGCCGTTAATAGCAGTGCTTACTGCTGTTGTTATGGCGGTGTTTTGTAGTCCGTTTTGTAAGTTGGTGTTGAAGTCTACATTGGGGTTGTAACTGGTGGTTTCAACGCCTTTTGCGTTTAGTGTTTTTGCACCGTATTGGTCTAGGGTATATTGACTAGCACCTGCTGTTAATGCAGTTTTTAGCATGGCTTTAGGGTCAATCGCTAGACTGTTGCCAGTGATGCCTGCGGTAAGTACGGCTGCGGCTAATTGTGTTTTTACACTTGCCATAGCGGCGTTTATGAAGCCATTGGCAGTGCCACCAGTCAGAGCAGTAGCAGCTACTTGGACAATAATTGCACCTAGTCCACTGAGGGTGGTGGTGGATTCATCCCAGTTTTTGTTGGAGATGTTGACATCACTTAGGGTGATGCCTTGGGCTTTGAGTTGTTGGCTAAGTTGGGTGTTGAGGGCATCGGCTGAACTAAGTTGTTTGAGTTGTTGTATTTGAGTGGGGGTTAGTTGGGTATTGGCTAACTGATTATTGGTTAAGCGTTTGTTGGTTAGTTGATTATTGGTTAATTGCTGATTATTAATACTGAGTTTGTCTTTGGCTTTTATTACTGCGATGACTTTGGTTTGTTTGTTGTGTCCTTTGTCGGTGATGGTCTTGGTTAAAAAGCCTGATGATTCAGTTTGGATTTGTTTGAAGTCTAGGTCTTTGTCTGAGACTAGGTTGAGTAGGTCGGTGGTGATTTTGATGGTGTTTGCTTGGAGTTTGGAGGCTTGGACTTGGGTAATTTTATTAGTAATAATTAAGTCTTTGGCTTGGAGGGTGCTTTGGATGTTATCTGTGGTGCTGGTTGTGGTGGTATCGTTGTGCCCGCCACCAAACAAACCGCCTTTTGATTCTGAGTGGAGTTGGGTGTTCGTGGTGTCTTTGACTGAGGCAATGTTTAGGGCTTTGCTTTGGATGTTGATTTGGTTGTCTGCTTGGAGGTTTGCACCTTTGATGATAACTTGTTCGTTAGCGCTGATGTTAATGTCAGTGGCTTTGATTTGGCTTTTAAGGTTGGTGGTTGAGTTTTCTTTGAGGTAGTTTTTGCTATTGCCTGAGTAAAAGTCGCCTACTTGTTGGGTGGTGGTTAAGACAACATTATTAGCATTTAAATCTAGTTTGTTATCAGTGTTTAGGTTTGAGCCAGCAAGGTTGATGTTTTTATTGGTGGTTAGGGTGATGTTGTTGGCGATGATGTTGGATTGTTCGCCGATGAGTTTTTTGGTGTCTTTGGTAGAGCCTTGTGAGTAATCTACATTTTTCTCAAAGCGGATGTTGTTGATGTTGCCGTTGATGCTGGTGAGGGTGATGTTTTTGGCTTGGATATTGGCACTAATGTTGTTGATGTCGTTGTTGGCAAGTAGGGTTAGGGTGTTGCCTGCTTGCAGGGTGCCACCTTGGTTGAGGATGTTGTCTAATGCACTAACTGAGAGGTTGTCTCCTGCTTTGATGAGACCTGTGTTTTTGAGTTGGTTAACAGTAAGACTAATGTCTTTGCCTGCAATGATTTTACTGCCTTCAACTTGGTATTGATGGGTGTTGGCTATGTAAACTCTTGGGATTAGGGCTTGGGTTGTTGTGCCGTTGGCTAGGGTGATGGTTTGAGGTTCCATCCAGACGATATCTTGGGTGAGTTGTGCAATTTGTTCAGGGGTAAGGCTAATACCGGGGGAGAGTTCTAGGTCTTTTTGTTGGGTGATGGCATTGTCCATCAATTGTTGGTATTGGGCGTTATCACTAGTGATGTCTTTGGTTAGGAATCTTCTGCCTGTTTGTTGTAAAAGTTGTTCTTTAATCAGTTTTTGTTCGTAGAAGCCATCGCCGATGCGTTTGAGTGTTTTATCAGGGTTAAAGTTAATGTGTTTGAGTAAGTAATCAGAACTGATAAAGTTATTATAAAGAGTGAACTCTGGGTTGGTTTCTATGAGGTAGTCTGTTTGTGGGTTTTGGGATTGGACGAATAAACCTGTGGTGCCAGTGGGTAGAGTGATGGGTAATGGGGTTTGGGTGACTATGGTTGGGTTGGTAGATTGAGTGTTGGTGGTTTGGGTTTGGGTATCTACTTTGTTATTGGCAACGGCTTGAGTGTCGGTGGTTTGGGTTTGGGTGTTTACCTTATCCTTAGTAACGGCTTTTTGGTTGGTAGTTTGAGTTTGGGTGTTGATGGCGGTGTTGGTAACAGCTTGAGTGTTGGTGGTTTGGGTTTGGGTGTTCACCTCATCCTTAGTAACAGCTTTTTGGTTGGTAGTTTGAGTTTGGGTGTTGATGGCGGTGTTGGTAACAGCTTGAGTGTTGGTGGTTTGGGTTTGGGTGGTTACTGTTTGAACATTAACATTATTATCTTGCTGGGCAATAGACTGGGTATTGGCAGTTGTGGTTGTGGTTTGGGTTTGACTAGGGGTGGTGGAGACAGAAACGCCGCTGTTGATGTTGCCGTTGTTTAGGTTGTTGATGTTGCCAGTGATGCTTCCGCCTGCTTGGATAGTGGAGGCGATGGTTTGGATAATTTTTCTGGATTTGTCGATAGAGGTTCCTGCATAAACTTGTCGGTTACCATGAGAGGTGCAAAATATAACAAATCTTTTTTTGCAAAAACGCTGATTGCGATACTTTGCCGTACTGATTGTTGTTAATTCAACAATTTGTAATGCATCATTGTCCACTACTTGCGAAGCCAAATGCATATCTCCTGCAGCACTAATTAATGAGTACTGATTTTTAATACTGTCCACAGTTAAATTCATATTACTACCTGAATTAAGCCGTGCAGATTTAGGGTTGCTATTTAAAATCACTCTTTCAACAGTTGTAGTTTTCACATCTTTACAATTGCTACCACAATCATTGGTTACAGTATCTTCTGAGACTGTTTCTCCTCCTGTTATTGTTTGAGTACTTGCATCATAGCTACCTGTTACACTGGGTATGTCGGTCTTGTTCTCAAGTGATTTCGCATAAATATTGATATTTCCCTGATAAGTCTGAATCGTGGCTTTGTCATTAATAACCTTGTTGGTTTTGTTATTGTCTGCATCTTTGGCAATGGTTAGATTGTTAAAAGCAAAGATATTAGCATCTTCGGTGTTATTTAGCTTGTTAACAACATAAAGCTTCATATCGTTGCCTGAGAATAGGGTTTGGTTGTTGGTTAGGTTGTTACTTGTGGTTAAAGTTAAATCTTGTGCGGCATTAAAAAAGCCGTTATTGGTAATATTTTGTGCGGTTACATTTAGGTTTTCTTTACTGCTAATTCTTGAATGGTTGATAACATCACTTGTGATGTTAATATTACTATTACCAGTACCGCCACTAATGGTTTTGTTATTGGTTAGATTATCTGCGTTGATGGTTAATGCACCTTCACTAGAGATAAGATTATTGTTGGTTAAGTCGCCTTGGGTGATTAAGTCAAAATTACCATTAGCAGTTAACTCAGCGTTGTTAATAATATAATCTTTAGCATCAATGGTTAAATCACCGCCACTGCCAATATTGGAGCCAACAGTGTTATTAAGGTGTGGAATGATAATCTTTAAATCTTTATTGGCATAAATTTTAGAGTTGTTGACATCAATGCTATCAGTATCCAATATCATAGATTTAGCACTAATATCACCATTCGTATTATCAATGTTTTGTTCAATATCAACATTACTAGCACCATAAGCAATTAACTTGGCATTTTGATTGTTAAAGTTATTTGCCTTAATAGTGATGTCGCCTAAAGCGATAATTTTAGAATTTTGATTATTAAGATTATTAACGCTAGTTATGCTTAAAGTGTTATCACTGGATATTTGATTGTTATTATCTAAATTATTAGTAGCAATTGTTAAGTTGTTTTTAGCGTGAATTGTGCCACTATTGGTTATGTCTTCAGTTGTTAATGTTGCATTATTGGCGATTATGTATTTTTGATTGTTTAGAGTTTTAGCATTGAGTGTTAGAGTTTGGTTGGATTGGGTTGTGCCTTGATTAGTAAATAGGTTGCTAATATTCAATAGCATATTATTGACTGCTAATAGGGCTGTGTCAGTAATGCTTAGATTGTTGGTAGTAATGTTGGTGTTGTTGGCACTGATTTTTGTGTTTGCGCCTGTGGTTGTTATATTGGTGGCTGTAATATTTAGTTCGTTTGTTGCCGTAATATCACCTGAGTTGTTCAGTGTATTAGCAAAAATGCTTTGGTTGTTATTAGCATGTAGTGTGCCTGCATTGGTGATGAGGTTGGTTTTGGTGTTATCAATACTGTCTAAAGATTTTTTAATGTTGAGGTTGTTGCCTGCAACGATGCTACTATCTGTTTGATTGTCTAGCTCATTGGTGGCTAGATTTATATTTTGTGTGGCTTGGATGGTGCCTTGGTTGGTGGTTTTGATAGTTGCGGTAATGTTGGTATTTTTAGCAATGATATTGGCTTGGTTGTCAAGTTCATTGGTTGTTAGTGTGAATTGGTTGTCTGCTTGGATGTTGCCAGCAGTGTTGGTGAGTTTGTTGGTATTGTTAATGGTTAAATCATTGACTGTTAAGATATTACCTGAGTTGGTTATATCGTCGGTGATTACTGTCATGTTAGTGGTAATGATGTCTTTTTGGTTGTCTAAGGTCTTGGCGTTTAAGTTTAGGGTTTGATTGGCTTGGATTTTGCCGTTATTTGTTAAAAGGTTGGCGATTTGTAAATCAATGTCTTTGACTGCTAAGATGTTGGTACTGGTGTTGGTTAAGTTATTGGCAGTGATATTGGTATTGTTGGCATTTATCTCGCCACCTGTGGTGCTAATATCGGTGACTGTTATGCTTAAATCCTTGCTTGCACCGATGTTGCCGTTGGTGTTGGTGAGCGTGGTTGCAAGAATAGTGTTGTTATTGTTGGCGTGCAGTGTGCCTGCGTTGGTGATGAGGTTAGTTTTAGTGTTATCAGTATTGTCTAGGGATTTTTTAATGTTGAGATTGTTGCCTGTAATGATATTTGCAGCTGTTTGATTGTCTAGTTCATTGGTGGCTAGATTTATATTTTGTGTGGCTTGGATGGTGCCTTGGTTGGTGGTTTTGATAGTTGCGGTAATGTTGGTATTTTTAGCAATGATATTGGCTTGGTTGTCAAGTTCATTGGTGTTGAGCGTTAATAAATTGTCAGCTTGAATGGTGCCTGTGTTGGTTGTGGTGCTAATATTGGTGAGTTTGTTGGTATTGTTAATAACAAGATTATTAGCACTTAACAAGTTACCACTGTTGGTAATGTCATCGGTATTGATGTTTAGGTTGTTAGCTGTGATGTCTTTTTGGTTGTCCAAAGTTTTAGCGTTTATATCAAGTTGTTGATTGGCTTGGATTGTGCCTTGGTTGGTAAATAGGTTGCTAATGCTTAATAGCATATTATTGACTGCTAATAGGGCTGTGTCAGTAATGCTTAGATTGTTGGTCGTAGTAATATTCGTATCATTGGCACTTATCTTGCCACCTGTGGTAGTCATATTAGTAGCCGTAATATTCAGTTCGTTTGTTGCCGTAATATCACCTGAGTTGTTTAGTCTATTAGCAAAAATGCTTTGGTTGTTATTAGCATGCAATGTGCCTGCATTGGTGATTAGATTACTTGCAGTATTGTCGCTATTGCCATTGCTGTTTAGATGCTTTTTAATGCTTAAATCATTGTCTGCAACGATGCTACTATTTGTTTGATTGTCTAGCTCATTGGTGGCTAGATTTATATTTTGTGTGGCTTGGATGGTGCCTTGGTTGGTGGTTTTGGTGGTTGCGGTAATGTTGACATTTTTAGCAATGATATTGGCTTGGTTGTCAAGTTCATTAGTTGTTAGTGTAAATTGGTTGTCTGCTTGGATGTTGCCAGCAGTGTTGGTGAGTTTGTTGGTATTGTTAATGGTTAAATCATTAACTGTTAAGATATTACCTGAGTTGGTTATATCGTCGGTGGTTACTGTCATGTTAGTGGTAATGATGTCTTTTTGGTTGTCTAAGGTCTTGGCGTTTAAGTTTAGGGTTTGATTGGCTTGGATTTTGCCTTGGTTGGTTAATAGATTGGCAATTTGTAAGTTGATGTTATTCACAGCAGACAAAATTGTGTCAATAATGCTTAGATTGTTGGTAGTAATGTTAGTGTTGTTGGCGCTGATTTTTGTATTCGCACCTGTGGTTGTTATGTCAGTGGCTGTAATATTGAGTTCTTTTGTTGCGGTAATATCGCCTGAGTTGTTAAGTGTGGTTGCAAGAATAGTATTGTTATTGTTAGCGTGCAGTGTGCCTTGGTTGGTGATGAAGTTAGTTTTGGTGTCGTTGCTATTGCTGTCACTATTGCCATTACTATGACTATTTAAATGTTTTTTAATAATTAAGTCGGTGCCTGCAATGATACTGCCATCCGTTTGGTTGTTGAGTTCATTAGTAGCTAGGTTGAGTGTTTGTGTAGTTTGGATGGTGCCTGAGTTAGTGGTTTTGGTGGTTGCGGTAATGTTGGTATTTTTAGCAATGATATTGGCTTGGTTGTTGAGTTCATTGGTTGTTAGTGTGAATTGGTTGTCTGCTTGGATATTGCCAGCAGTGTTGGTGAGTTTGTTGGTATTGTTAATAACAAGATTATTAGCACTTAACAAGTTACCACTGTTGGTAATGTCATCGGTATTGATGTTTAGGTTGTTAGCTGTGATGTCTTTTTGGTTGTCCAAAGTTTTAGCGTTTATATCAAGTTGTTGATTGGCTTGGATTGTGCCTTGGTTGGTAAATAGGTTGCTAATGCTTAATAGCATATTATTGACCGCCAATAGGGCTGTGTCAGTGATGCTTAGATTGTTAGTTGTAGTAATATTCGTATCATTGGCGCTTATCTTGCCACCTGTGGCGGTCATATTAGTAGCCGCAATATTCAGTTCGTTTGTTGCCGTAACATCACCTGAGTTGTTCAGTGTATTAGCAATGATGCTTTGGTTGTTATTAGCATGCAGTGTGCCTGCGTTAGTGATGAGATTGGTTTTGGTGTTATCAGCACCGTCTAAAGATTTTTTAATGTTGAGGTTGTTGCCTGCAATGATGCTACCGCCTGTTTGATTGTCTAGTTCATTGGTGGCTAGGTTTATATTTTGTGTGGCTTGGATGCTGCCTTGGTTGGTGGTTTTAGTGGTTGCGGTAATGTTGGCGTTTTTAGCAATGATATTGGACTGGTTGTGAAGTTCATTGGTTGTTAGTGTGAATTGGTTGTCTGCTTGGATATTGCCAGCGGTGTTGGTGAGTTTGTTGGTATTGTTAATAACAAGATTATTAGCACTTAACAAGTTACCATTGTTGGTAATGTCATCGGTATTGATGTTTAGGTTGTTGGCCGTGATGCTTTTTTGGTTGTCCAAAGTTTTAGCACTTATATCAAGTTGTTGATTGGCTTGGGTTGTGCCTTGATTAGTAAATAGGTTGCTAATATTCAATAGCATATTTATTGACTGCTAATAGGGCTGTGTCAGTAATACTTAGATTGCTGGCAGTAATGTTGGTGTTGTTGGCACTGATTTTTGTGTTTGTGCCTGTGGCTGTTATGTCGGTGGCTGTTATGTTTAAATCCTTACTTGCACTGATGTTGCCGTTGGTGTTGGTGAGTGTGGTTGCAAGAATAGTGTTGTTATTGTTGGCGTGCAGTGTGCCTGCGTTGGTGATTAGATTACTTGCAGTATTGTTGATATTGCCATTACTGTTTAGATGCTTTTTAATGCTTAAATCATTACCTGCAACAATACTACCACTTGTTTGGTTGTTAAGTTCATTGGTGACTAGATTTAAATCTTGTGTGGTTTGGATGACGCCTTGGTTAGTGGTTTTGGTAGTTGCAGTAATGTTGGCGTTTTTAGCAACGATATTGGCTTGGTTGTCAAGTTCATGGGTTGTTAATGTGAATTGGTTGTCTGCTTGGATTTTGCCAGCAGTGCTGGTGAGTTTGTTGGTATTGTTAATGGTTAAATTATTGACTGTTGAGATGTTGCCAGAGTTGGTTATATCATCGGTGATTACTGTCATATTAGTGGCAATAATGTCTTTTTGGTTATCTAAGGTCTTGGCGTTTAAGTTTAGGGTTTGATTGGCTTGGATTTTGCCGTTATTTGTTAAAAGGTTGGCGATTTGTAAATCAATGTCTTTGACTGCTAAGATGTTGGTACTGGTGTTGGTTAAGTTATTGGCAGTGATATTGGTATTGTTGGCATTTATCTCGCCACCTGTGGCGCTAATATCGGTGGCTGTTATGTTTAAATCTTTACTTGCGGTAATATCGCCTGAGTTGTTAAGTGTGGTTGCAAGAATAGTGTTGTTATTGGCATGCAGTGTGCCTGCGTTGGTGATTAGATTACTTGCAGTATTGTTGATATTGCCATTGCTGTTTAGATGCTTTTTAATGCTTAAATCATTACCTGCAACAATGCTACCACCTGTTTGGTTGTTAAGTTCGTTAGTAGCTAGGTTAAGGTTGGTAACGGCTTGGATGATGCCTTGGTTGGTGGTTTTGGTAGCATTTATGTTTAATATCCCATGGCTATTCTGGGTTAAATCTGCATTTAAACCTGCGATAATTTGTGATTGATTGTTGAGTTTCTCACTACTAATATTGATAACATTTTTTGCTGAAACAATGCCTTGTATTACATCAATTTTGTGATCTGCATGAATATCTAAGGCTTGTTCGCTATAAAGATTACCCTTAACGCTTACTTCATCACTTGAGGTGATTTGAATATCGCCTTTTGCACTCATTTTTTGTAAAGATATATTACCTTTGTTATCAATAAAAATACCACTAGTAGAGGCTGATACTTCAGGTGGTAGATTAACCCCTAAGCCTTGGTCAGTACCTACAAGGGTAATTCGATTGGCATACATACCGCCTAATGCAGATGTATCAAGCAATAAATTTTGAACTTGCCCCGAATTACTTGATTGGGTAATACTGCCGTTTTCATTAATAATATTCTTACCTAACTTAATGTTAATGTTTTTAGCGTTAATACCCGCATTAAGTTGCAGGTAGTGACTATAAACATTCACACTATCCTGATTACTTGTATCTAAACCTGTGCCTTCAATTAGGACATCACCGCCATTCACAATGAAACCATTAAATTGATTGTTGTCAAAGGTTGATTTGCCTGTGGTTAAAGTAATGTTGTTGGTGTTGATAAAGCCAGCACCATTAATAGTTAAACCGTTAGGATTGGCAATGATTAAATCTGCTTTTTGACCCGCTACCTCAGTCCACCCTTTTAGACTAGAGCGACTCGTGCTAGTAACTTCATTCAAAATGAGTGTTGCGTTATTGGTTAGACCTTTGTTACCAAAAATAATACCGCCAAGTTGGGTATTAATATTAGTTTGCTTTGAATTGTTAAGAATTAACCCTTCACTACCAACATTGTAATGAATAAATTTGTTGTGCGATAATCCATTGCTATTAGGATTGGCAATATTAACAATAGGAACATTATTACGAGCTTTGTCTAATGTGGTATTGGTTGAGCCGTCTATTTTAAGTGGTACACCATAAGCCACTAAAGGCGTAAATGCCAAATATGCAGCAAAATAGATTAGGAATATTTTTTTTAAAAATAGTAGCATTTATTAAAATGATTTTAATAAAAAGATATTATTGTACCTTTTTTTATGAGACCTTTGCATAAATATGAATAATCATCAAAACGCCATCTTTCATCAAATTACAAACTTTTTAAAAACACCCTTAGCCCTGCTAGGAGTGGATTTAAAAAATTTCCAATTTAATAAAATCTGTCATTTTGCTAATCATCCCTATTTATGCAAAGGTCTCTTTATGTTGTTTATTGAAACTTTTTTCATAACTTTTTCATAAAATAGGGACGATTAGCAAAATTCAATTTTCACTCACAGTGGATTATTGATGATTATTCATATTGGTGCAAAGGTCTCTTATTGCTCCATAATGATAGCCTGAGACCTTTGCATAAATATGAATAATCATCAAAACGCCATCTTTCATCAAATTACAAACTTTTTAAAAACACCCTTAGCCCTGCTAGGAGTGGATTTAAAAAATTTCCAATTTAATAGAGACCTTTGCATAAATATGAATAATCATCAAAACGCCATCTTTCATCAAATTACAAACTTTTTAAAAACACCCTTAGCCCTGCTAGGAGTGGATTTAAAAAATTTCCAATTTAATAAAATCTGTCATTTTGCTAATCATCCCTATTTATGCAAAGGTCTCTAATAAAATCTGTCATTTTGCTAATCATCCCTATTTATGCAAAGGTCTCAGCCTGTATTTTATTGAGTGGTATTATTGACTTCAACAGATTCGCCTACTTGATTAATACTTCCAATTAGCACTAAATACAAATAACGGTTCTTTTTTAAAATCTTGTCCAAGGTCTTTTAATGGATACGACCATGTGAGGGTTGTGCTTAAATTATTACTATCGGTGTGAAACCCAATGGCGCTACCAGCAATCTCACCACAATTACTATTATTGTCACTTTCACATCTTACTTTGCCATAATCAAGTCCAATAAAAGGCGTTATAGTTTTTAATAGCTTTGGATGCCAGTTTAACGCAATAGATTTTGACAAATTATTTCTGACATACCAAGCATTATTGCCAAATAAATTTGACGCACTATAGCCTCTGACTGTGCCACTACCACCTACAGTTTGTTTGTCATTATCATATAAATTATCTTTGGTATATTGCAGACGAAAATTTGAATTTAGCGAGTAATCCCTATCTTGAAAATAGTACAACCATTTACTGGCAATACCAAACTTCTTAAATTCTAAAGTTGCCAGGTTAATTAAGTCAGGCTCAGCACTAATATAATTATCATCCCTCGCACCAAACCAATCTACACCTTGGTAATAACTATAAGTATTGATCAACTGCCATCGATTTTGTGAATGCGTATGAATAAAATCAACTTGCGCCAAAGTGGTCTTATAACTAGACACATCAAGCGGCACATTGGCAGCATAATTTTTAGTATCTTTATGGTAAATTGAGAACAGAAGTTGATACTTATTGCGTTTATCTCTAGCAAGTATTTTGCTAATTTTTAAACGCTTGCTTTCTGTATTTCCATTGGCCAAATAGGTTTTGCTATTTAAGCCAACAGCACCTTTTCGATAAGAAATATCTGCACCAGTAAAATCAATCAAATAACTACCGATAGGAAAAGAATAATTGTATTCACTTCCTTTAGTGCCTTGGTATTTCTGTTGTAGCATGCTGCCATTAATAGTAATTGATAAAATATCATTAATACCCAATAAATTATCGATTGAAAACACAGCGTTAAGGTCTGGATTTTCATCGTTCAAATCACCCTCTCCATTCACACCGAAACTAAAATGGTATGGCGAAGATTCAGTTGTATCAACCTCAATCACACTTTTTCCTATTTGTTTACTGGGTTTTATTTTAAATTTTGCATCAACTGAGGGCACTCGGTTAATCATCTCTAGTGCAGTTTCAATATCTTGCAAATTAAGTGGACTGTTGTTTTGATGAATAAATGCTGTGGCAATTTTGCCATCTACCTTTTGTGTTTTACTATTGACAATATTTTGAATAATGCCAGTTACCACATTGATTTTTATTGCTCCGCTGTTAATATCTTGTGGTTTTAAATAAGGTTTAGTGGTAATATAACCATGATTAGTATAAAAACTATCTACTTCAGTTACTATCGTTTTAATCATCTCAGCACTGATACAACGACCAAGATAGGGATGCAATAAAGACTGTTGTTGCTCCAAAGTAAATAATTGGTACTCATCTAAATTAATGGCTTTTAGCCTGATGCAATTATTAAGTTCTTGTTCTGAATTTAGTGTCAAAGCGTTAACTTGGGTAGCAGAAGTGGCAGGGACTGACATTAGTGTCAAATAAAAGCCAAGATGGATTAAAAACGATATTTTTAGCATAAAGTTTATTTTAATACTATTTCTTTTGATTGGTTTAGTTTTCCCTAATCCAAAAATAGAAATCACAAACCTAGCACCACCCTTTGCAATCTCTACTTTTGGATTGGGGTATAAATACTTTGGGGTGATGTAATGTTATTCCAATGCCATTGCCACCATTACTACCTTAAGCACCAGCGCTTAACCCAGTGGAGCAGTTGTGGCTTAATATTAAGCAAAGGTATTTATCAAATATGTGTTTCAAAAATTACGATGATATTGTAGATAAATCCTGTAACGCTTGGAATGATATTTTAATAGAGAAGGAATTTATTAGGAAATTGTGTAGTATAAAACGAATGAAATTAGTCTTAGAGACCTTTGCATAAATCAACTAAAAACACATCAAACTGGTAAAATAAACACCCTCTAAATCAACCATAAAAATACTAAAATGTCCTGGAAAAACACTCAACAAAACTCATTCGCAGATTCTCTTGTCGTTGAGCATAAATCCCTATCAGAACTTGATGATGTTCACAACATCATTAACTGGAATGAGATAGAGCAAACACTTTCAAATTTGTATTCATCCAAGCGAGGTGCGCCCAGTTACCCGCCATTGATGATGTTCAAGATTCTCATCCTTCAAGCTTGGCATGACCTCAGCGATGAAGCCTTAGAGAAAAAAATTGCCAGAGACTTAATGTTCAGACGCTTTATTGATTTATCCCTATCTGAGAATGTAGCAGACCATTCAAGCATATGGCGTTTTAGACAACTGCTTAATACGGAGCAACTATTAGAGACCTTTGCATAAATATGAATAATCATCAAAACGCCATCTTTCATCAAATTACAAACTTTTTAAAAACACCCTTAGCCCTGCTAGGAGTGGATTTAAAAAATTTCCAATTTAATAAAATCTGTCATTTTGCTAATCATCCCTATTTATGCAAAGGTCTCTATTAGAGCCATTACTAGAACAAATCAACAATCACTTAGAGCAAAACTCAATTATTGTAACGCTAGGTTCAATTAACATCATTGATGCCACCGTCATAGAAGCCAAACAATCGCGTAAGCGCAAGGGCAAAGATAGCAACAATACCCAAGACTCAGAAGCTGGCTATAATGTGAAGACCGCAGCCGATGGCAAACGCAAAACCACCTATGGCTTTAAAATGCACGCCAATACTGATGAAGATGGCTTTGTTAAAAGAATGACCTACACCCCTGGCAATGTCCATGACAGTCAAGAAATGGATAGGTTACTCAACAAGGCTCATGGTCAAGTTTTTGCTGATAGTGCTTATGCCAACAAAAAGAACGATGAAAGACTCGGTAAACACAATGAGACCTTTGCATAAATATGAATAATCATCAAAACGCCATCTTTCATCAAATTACAAACTTTTTAAAAACACCCTTAGCCCTGCTAGGAGTGGATTTAAAAAATTTCCAATTTAATAAAATCTGTCATTTTGCTAATCATCCCTATTTATGCAAAGGTCTCACAATAACAAAATACTGCACAGAGCCTACAGAAACAAGCCTTTAACCAAACAACAAAAACAAGACAATAAACAACGCTCATCCATTCGCTATATTGTTGAACGAACCTTTGGACTGTTAAAACTTCACCACGGATTAGGCAAGGCAAGATACCTTGGGTTAGAACGCAATAAAGCCAAAGCACAGCTTATTGCCATGAGCCATAATCTTAAAACCGGGATGAATATTTTTAAAGAAATGCAACGGTTAAAAACGCTTAGGGATTATTGTGTCCAATGAGTGGCAAAAAGTTAAAATAGAAGAAAAAGCCAAGAAAACAGGGTGTTTTTAGATTTTTATTGGAAAATTATAAGAGACCTTTGCATAAATAGGGATGATTAGCAAAATGACAGATTTTATTAAATTGGAAATTTTTTAAATCCACTCCTAGCAGGGCTAAGGGTGTTTTTAAAAAGTTTGTAATTTGATGAAAGATGGCGTTTTGATGATTATTCATATTTATGCAAAGGTCTCTATAAGAAATTTTAGACAATATTTTTGAAAAATGATAAAATTGAAAATCAAGATAATAAATTATGAATTACGCAAAGGTCTCTTTATTAACCCAGAACAACTTATGAAACACATAAAGCAGCCTTTTTTCCACTCAGAAACTCGTCAAATAACTGGCTATTTTCCTTATTTTTTGGGTGGAAAATGCACTATTGCGCTAGGTTAATAAAAAAGTCTCAATTATGCAAAAAATAATTTTAGCCAGTAATAACCAAGGAAAAATCAGAGAATTTAATGCCATGCTCAAAGGTGTGTATGAAGTGGTTTCAATGAAGACAATGGGTGTGAAAGAAATACCTGAAACAGGGCTAACTTTTGTA
This sequence comes from Candidatus Thiodubiliella endoseptemdiera, assembly GCF_964212635.1. Taxonomy (NCBI): domain Bacteria; kingdom Pseudomonadati; phylum Pseudomonadota; class Gammaproteobacteria; family Pseudothioglobaceae (SeqCode); genus Candidatus Thiodubiliella; species Candidatus Thiodubiliella endoseptemdiera. The sequence continues at coordinate 677,850 of NZ_OZ156463.1, read as the reverse complement.
GAAAATGCCTTGGAAAAAGCCCGAAACGCATCACAGCAATCAGGTTTACCCGCTTTGGCAGATGATTCAGGGTTGAGTATTGATGCACTTGACGGTGCACCAGGGATTTACTCGGCACGATATAGTGGCGGTAACGACCAGAAAAATATCGATAAAGTGCTTAAAAATTTAGCAGGAATTAAAGACAGAAATGCCTATTTTTATTGTGCCATCGTCTTTGTTGAACACGCTACCGATCCGACACCGATTATTGCTACAGGAAAATGGCAGGGGCAGATTTTAGAGCAAAGGCAGGGTGATAATGGTTTTGGTTATGACCCTATTTTTTATCTGCCTGAGTTTAAAAAATCATCAGCAGAATTAGATACAGAACACAAAAATACTCTTTCACACCGTGCCTTGGCATTGCAAAGTTTACTCACTCAATTATAATGTTCACAGTCCCATGATTTTACCGCCACTTTCTCTTTATATTCACTATCCGTGGTGCGTGAAAAAATGTCCTTATTGTGATTTTAATTCGCACGAGCAAAAAGCCGATAACGATATCCTTTATATGCAAGCCGTTTTGGCGAATTTGAAAAATCAATTACAAGCCGATTGGCTTCAAGGGAGAAAGATACAAACGATTTTTATTGGTGGCGGCACACCTAGTTTGTGCTCGATTAAAGCAATGGAAATATTGTTTTCAGGGTTGAAAAATACCCTGACTTTTGCCAAAGATATTGAAATCACTTTGGAGGCCAATCCAGGGGCGAGTGATACGGAAAAATTCAGCGAATTACGAGCCTTGGGCGTTAATCGCTTGTCCATCGGTGTGCAATCTTTTAATGATAGGCATTTAAAAAATCTTGGCAGAATCCATTCCAGCCAACACGCCGTCAACACCATCAAACAGGCGCAATCTGTTGGCTTTGATAATATTAATATTGATTTAATGTTTGGTTTTGAGGGGCAAACGGTAGACGAATGTCTGAACGATGTTTGCCAAGCGATTGATTTAAATCCAGCTCACCTTTCTTTTTATCAACTTACTATCGAGCCTAATACTTTTTTTGCCAAATACCCACCAAAACTCTCACAAGAAACCAATTGGGCAATGCAAGAACAAGCACACACTTTATTAGAAAAATTAGGTTTTGCACAATACGAAATATCCGCATTTTCACAACGCCCTGCCAAGCACAATCTTAACTATTGGCAGTTTGGTGATTATTTAGGTATTGGTGCAGGAGCACACGGGAAAATTACTATTGACGACAAAATTATCCGCACTTTACAATCAAAATCTCCTAAAGATTTTATTGAAAACAATCAAAATAAAATCACCCCTGTAGAACAAGTGGGTTTTGAATTTATGCTCAATGCATTGCGTCTCAAAGCAGGATTTTCCCCCGATTTATTTACACAAAGAACAGGGCAGCCTATACAGATAATTGAACAACAATTGAAAAAATCACAAAAAATAGGGTTGCTTGAGTTGACTGATAAATGTATTCAGCCCACTAAAAAAGGATTTGATTTTTTGAACGATTTGCAAACTATTTTTTTATGATGAGACCTTTGCATAAATATGAATAATCATCAAAACGCCATCTTTCATCAAATTACAAACTTTTTAAAAACACCCTTAGCCCTGCTAGGAGTGGATTTAAAAAATTTCCAATTTAATAAAATCTGTCATTTTGCTAATCATCCCTATTTATGCAAAGGTCTCATGATATAATTTGAGAATGAAATTTTTACTATCATTGTTTTTTCTTGCATTTATGTCGTTAGTTAATGCTAACGATATTGCTGTATCTAGCGGTATTGAGCATTGTTCATTAGATAGTAAATCGATGAATATGTCTGTTGAAGAACATTTATCAGGATGTTGCGATACAGTCTGTGCGCAACATTTGTCTATTGATAAAAAGGTTGTAATTTCTGAGAGAGTCATTCCTCAATCACTTTCAGTGGCTTTCATTTCTAATACTTTTTATACATCTTTTTCCTCTAAGGTGATTCTCCCCCCTCCAATCGTTTAAATTTTCTAGCGTATTGATGTCTGTAAATTTGTTTTTATAAAACAAACTTTATTATCGTCAATCGTAAATCAAACTAAGTTTTTTTAGTAGTAGAGACCTTTGCATAAATATGAATAATCATCAAAACGCCATCTTTCATCAAATTACAAACTTTTTAAAAACACCCTTAGCCCTGCTAGGAGTGGATTTAAAAAATTTCCAATTTAATAAAATCTGTCATTTTGCTAATCATCCCTATTTATGCAAAGGTCTCTAGTACTTAAGAATTGTTTATCAATTCAAATAGTTATTGATTAAGGAGAATAAAAATGAATAACAAAATATTATCACGCAGGCAATTTGTTACTGGCGTAACAATGGGCGCTGCGGCATTAGCGATTAACCCAAGTATTTTATTTGCGGGTATGCGCAACAATATAACAACTTTAACAGGCAACACTTTTAACCTGAGCATTGGAGAGCAAAGTGTGAACTTTACGGGCACAACGCGTCAGGCAACCACCGTGAACAACTCACTCCCAGCACCCTTATTAAGGCTTAAGGAGGGTGAGATGATAACTTTGCATGTGAAAAACAACCTCAAAGAAAGCACCTCTATTCATTGGCATGGATTAATTTTGCCATCAGAGATGGACGGAGTGCCTGATATCAGTAACGATTTTCATGGTATTGATCCAGGGCAAACTTTTACTTATCGGTTTAAAGCTAAACAAAGCGGTACCTACTGGTATCACTCGCATTCTGGCTATCAAGAGCAAACAGGTTTGTATGGGTCGATTGTGATTGACCCGATTGATAAAGACCCATTTGAATATGACAAAGATTATGTAGTGATGTTGTCGGATTGGACTGATGAAGACCCAAATGATGTGTATGCCAATCTAAAAAAACTTTCAGATTATTACAATAGAGGCGAACGTACACATAGCGATTTGATGAATGATATTAGAGAAAAAGGCGTTAGCGGCACTTGGAATAGTCGAAAAATGTGGAATCAAATGCGTATGTCTCAGCGTGATTTGTCAGATGTGACGGGTTACACCTATACTTATCTTACCAATGGACATACACCAGATAAAGGCTGGGTTGGACTATTTAACAAAGGTGAAAAGATACGATTAAGGTTTATCAACGGTTCAGCGATGACATTTTTTGATGTGCGTATCCCAGGCTTAAAAATGACGGTGGTAGCGGCAGATGGTAATAATGTTCAACCTGTCAATGTGGATGAATTTCGTATTGGTGTGTCTGAGACATATGATGTAATTGTTGAGCCAAAAGATGATATGGCTTATACGATTTTTGCTCAAGATATTGCCCGCTCTGGTTACGCACGAGGCACATTGACACCAAATGTGTCGATGACTGCTGAAGTGCCTGAACTTGATAAAGTACCCAATCTAACACATACCGATATGGGTATGGATATGTCGAATATGGCTGGCATGGATCATGGGTCAATGGATATGGGGGGTAAACCTAGTGCAGGTGTGGATCATTCTAAAATGAATATGGGTCAAAAGCCAATGGCAGGTATGGATAACTCGAAGATGAATATGTCAGGCGGTAAAAAAATGTCAACCATGGATTCAATGGTAACCCATGCCGATACTGAGTTTGGCCCGCATGTTGATATGCGTTCAGCGAGTCCTCAATATCGCTTGGACGATCCAGGTGTAGGCCTGCGCAATAATGGCAGAAAAGTCTTGACTTATGCTGACTTACGCAATTTGCATATGACACACAACTATCCAGACCCAGACCGTGAAGTTCAACTGCATTTAATGGGCAACATGATGCGTTATATGTGGTCGATTAATGGGGTTAAATTTTCTAAAGCCGAGCCGTTGCGTTTTAAGATGGGCGAGGTAGTTCGCATTACGCTTGTGAATGACACGATGATGAATCATCCGATGCATTTACATGGTTTGTGGAGTGATTTGGAAACAGGTGATAATATGTATATTCCACGCAAACATACCGTGATTGTGCAGCCTGGGGCAAAAATTAGTTATCGAGTGATTGTTGATGCCAAAGGTTCGTGGGCATATCACTGTCATTTACTTTATCACATGGCAGGTATGTTCCGTCAGGTGATTGTGGCTTAATTATAGGAGAAATATTATGAAATTATTAACAATAACATTGGCAAGCTATAGCATTGCCTTATCATCATTGTCATTTGCCAGCATGGAAGATGATCCTGTTTTAACCAAAGTAATGGGCGAAGTGGAGATGCGTAGTACAAATGGCGATAACCCTAGGGTTTGGAATATTGATGCTTGGGTGGGTCAAGATTTAAACAAACTTTGGATTAAAGCTGAAGGTGAAAGAGTTGGCAGCAACACTGAACAATCCGAATTGCAATTACTGTATTCAAAAGCAGTTGCACCTTTTTGGGATTTACAATTTGGTGTTAAAAAGGACTTTAATCCGAAACCAAGTCGTAATTGGGGTGTGATTGCTGCCAAAGGGCTTGCGCCTTATTTATTTGAAATTGATGCCTCGTTATTTATTGGTGAGTCTGGTCAAAGTGCGGTACGCTTAGATGCTGAATATGAATATATGCTTAGTCAAAAATTGATTATTTCCCCAGAAATAGAAATCAATATTTTCGGTAAAGATGATGAATTAACAGGCACAGGAAAAGGTTTATCTACTGTTGAAGCAGGACTAAGATTGCGTTATGAAATAACGCGCGAATTCGCCCCTTATATTGGCATCAATTGGGAGAAAAAATACGGCAATACTGCTGATTTTTCTGCCACTGAAGGTGAAAATATTGAGGACACGCAGCTAGTAGTTGGTGTGCGTTTTTGGTTTTAGTTTTTATAATATAGGGCTAATCTGACAATTGGATACTGTGTGTCTGAGGTTTTAATAAATTCATTTGGATAAAAGGCATGAATTGTAGTTAATGGCTAGCCTTTAACTACAATTCACAATACAGGTGAATTTATTGAGATTTTAGGTATATAGAGACCTTTGCATAAATATGAATAATCATCAAAACGCCATCTTTCATCAAATTACAAACTTTTTAAAAACACCCTTAGCCCTGCTAGGAGTGGATTTAAAAAATTTCCAATTTAATAAAATCTGTCATTTTGCTAATCATCCCTATTTATGCAAAGGTCTCATATAGTATCAACTGACAGGTTAATCATAACTTTTTTTGGGAGTATAAAAAATGAAAATTTTATTAAAAATATTGTTAATTGTTGGAGTGTTGTTTTCATTGATTTGGTTTGGAGTGTTTAATGTTTCTGCCAAAGATCAGCATTGGAATATTGCCACAAAGTTATTAGCATTTGTAAAAGAACGATCTATTACTGTTCGTGCACACGACATTAAAGTGCCTGATTTATCAAAGCCTAATATGATTGAAAATGGTGCGAAAAATTTTGATGCAATGTGTGTGCAATGCCATTTATCGCCTACAACAAAATCAACAGAACTCAGTCTTGGGCTTTATCCAAAAGCACCTATTTTTTATCAAGAAAAGCATACGGGTCACGGCTCTGGCAATATATTTTGGACCATTAAAAATGGACTGAAAATGACGGGAATGCCAGCATGGGGTGATTCACATACTGATCAACAAATATGGGAAATGGTGGCTTTTTTAGAAAAACTTAATGGTATGTCTGCTTCTGAATATACGCAGTTGGTTGGCGAGGGTGGGCATACACATAAAAATACTGAGCATACGGAAAAACTAGTTTTTCCTAGAAGTAACAATGCTCATCAAGAGGGCAAACATTCGCATTAAAATAAAACTTATAAAAAAGGAGAGAAAATGAAGAAAATAATAATAGCATTAAGTGCATTGCTTTTAGCCAGTTGTTTTGATAGTGGTGATGCGAAAGCAAAAGAAGTGGCATTGGGGAAAACAGTTTTCAACAAAAATTGTGCGTCTTGCCATGGCAAAGAAGCAGTTGGTTTGACCAAAAATTGGAAGCAAACTTTACCCAACGGGAAATACCCAGCACCCCCTCTTAACGGCACAGCACATGCCTGGCACCACTCACCAAAACTACTACTGAGCACCATTAACAATGGCGGTGCAAAATTGGGCGGATGGATGCCAGCATTTAAAAATGAACTAAGCGAAAAAGAAAAACAAGCAACCTTAGATTATCTTTACAGTTTATGGCCAAAAGACATCCAGCAAAAATACGACAGGAGGTTCAAATGATTAGCAGAAGAAAATTCATTCAAGCAGGGGTAATTTTAGCTACTTTTCCAAAGCAAATTGTATTGGCAGGTAGGCGTTTATTTAGAAATAATTTTCAAGTGCCGACTTTAGAAATGGGCAGAAGAGTAGGCAAAGATGTGTATTTTGATTTGAATATTCAATCAGGGCAAACGGCAATTTTACCGAATAAACTCACCCCAACTTTGGGTGTTAACCAGTCTTTTCTTGGCGTTACTTTGCGTGCAAATAAAGGCGACCGTGTGCATATTAATGTTAATAATCATATTGATGAAACATCCACTTTGCATTGGCATGGAATGAAATTACCTGCCAAAGCCGATGGTGGTCCGCATCAGCCGATTTATCCTAATGGCAGTTGGTTGAGCGAGTTTGATATTATTCAAGATGCTTCTACACTTTGGTATCACTCACATCAATTACACAAAACCGCCGAGCAGGTGTATCACGGTTTAGCGGGATTATTTATTCTTGATGATGATAAATCAAAAAGCTTGAATTTACCGATTGACTATGGTATTGATGATATACCTGTGATTATTCAAGACAGAGATTTTAAGCAAAATGGGGCGTTTGCTTATATGACTTCAATGCGTGATAGGATGATGGGTAAACGCGGAAAAACTGTTTTGGTGAATGGGGTTATTAACCCTGTTTTAAAAGTGAAAAAATCGTTAGTGCGTTTTCGTATTTTGAATGGTTCTAATGCCAGAACTTATCATTTGAGTTTTGACGACCATCGCGAATTTCATATTATCGGCAGTGATGGTGGCTTATTAGAACAAAGCCACACAACCAAAAGATTGCGTCTTGCACCTGCAGAACGCGTAGAGATTTTGGTGGATGTATCTGATGGCAGAATGCCGATTTTGCGTCATAAATCAAGACATAAACAAGAGCAAGGTAGAGGCATGATGGGGATGATGAGTGGAATGATGGACGATGGCAAGGATATGGATATTTTACAAATTGATGCCAGTCAAGCTACAAAAAGCAATCGTAGCATCCCTGCAAATTTAGTCAAACACGACAATCCAAAACCGTCAGAAGTGGTTAAAGAAAGAAAAATGGTGCTGGAAATGAAAATGGGTCCGATGATGATGTTTGGCGGCAATTCTTTCAGTATTAACGGCAAAGCGATGGAGATAGATCGCATTGATGAAGTGGTGAAAGCAGGTAGCACCGAGATTTGGACGATTGAAAATAATTCAATGATGGCACATCCGTTCCATATTCACGATGTGCAATTTAAAATTATTTCTAGAAATGGCGGTGTTAGAGGGCATGAATTAGGTTTTAAAGATGTTGTCTATGTGCGTCCGAATGAAACAGTGAGAGTGGTGATGAAATTCCCTGAGTTTAGCGATGCAAAAATACCTTATATGTATCATTGTCATATTTTAGAGCATGAAGATAGAGGAATGATGGGGCAGTTCACAGTGGTCTGATGGTGTAATCTACAAGGGTATATAGGCTGTAAATGAAGTAATGAATAATTATAGTGTGCAATTTATGTTAAATAACACACTGACTCTAATTCTCCTAATTATTCACTCTGACCCTAATTATTCATAATTATTCACATTTTGTTTAATAACACTCTGACCCTAATTATTCCAGTTTTTTGCCTGCTTGACGCAAGAGTTGGATTTCTGCGTGGGCAGTCGGGTCATTATTTAGAATTGGTTGATTGTGGGCACTGGCAATGAGTTTGTTGTCTTGGACTAAGACTGCACCGACGGGTACTTCCTTTATTTTTTCTGCTAATATTGCTTGTTGAATAGCAAGTGCCATCCATTGTTCATCGGTTTTCATTGAAGTAAGTTGGCTGCTTCGTTAAATAGAAATAGTGCAAATAATATCAATAAAAAGAAGGATAAATAAGCAAAATTATCCTTTAATAATTTAGTGCCCATTTTTCCAATAATTGCATAAAGGAAGAAAAATAAACTGGCTACTAACGCCATTATTGATGCAAAAATAAAGGCGTTGAGCATAATACTTTGTTCTAATTGTGTGGCAATTATTGCCCCTGATGGGAATAACAGCCATATTTTTGGCGAAAGTGCCATAATCATAACCAGATTAGAAACGGTCAAATCTAAAGTGGTGTTTTTTGTTTTACTGCGGATGACTTTGTAAGATAAATAAAGAATATACAATCCGCCAAAAATATAAAACCATAAGCCAATGTCGGCAAAAATCCTTGACACCCATTCTACGAATACGACACAAATCATTGCTTGAGCGAATTGAAGGGTTGCATTAACAGGTAAGAAAACCTTGGTAAAAAAACGCAAAACTTCTGTGTTGGATAGGTTACGAGTGGCTTCCATAACCGCAACCCACACGGGGCCAGGGGTGATATAAAAAATAACCCAAAATAAAATTATTTTATAAATAATGTCAATGTCTATCATTTAAACGCTCCCTTCTTTTTCGATAACCAACACTCTTGCTTCTCCAACGGGATGAGCAACATGCTCAACTCCCTCTGTTGCATAGAATATATCGCCTTCATTTAATAAAACGGATGTTTTCTCGCCATTAACACGATATAGCATTTTTACTTGACCGTCTAAAACAACGAACACCTCATCCCCTTCATTGGTATGCCATTTATAGGCTTTATTTGTCCAATGTAGATGGGTTGTAATCCCATCCATATTTGCTATTTCAATTGAATCCCAAGGGATATCTGAGGTAAATTTTTTGCTGCGTATTATGTTCATTCGAGACCTTTGCATAATCCATAACCCCTTACCTTAATTCCAATTTTTATATTTTTTTTTAAAATATTTTCTCAATAATTAGGGTCAGTGTGCAATAATTAGGGTCCAATAATTAGGGTCAGTGTGTAATTAAATGAAAAATACTAAAATTTATCAAAAGGCGGTCTGCCACCAGGCACTTTGACTTGAATGGTTAAGGCTTTTTCTATAGGCTCTTTAAACAGTTCCCAGTCTATCACTGCATTTAACTTTTGTAAAGGCGGTTGTTTTTTGTTGATTTCTTCTAGAGACCTTTGCATAAATATGAATAATCATCAAAACGCCATCTTTCATCAAATTACAAACTTTTTAAAAACACCCTTAGCCCTGCTAGGAGTGGATTTAAAAAATTTCCAATTTAATAAAATCTGTCATTTTGCTAATCATCCCTATTTATGCAAAGGTCTCTTCTAGTTTGAATTGGTAGTCAAATAATCCTATTGTTATTGTCTTGTTTTTTGATAAAAGATGGTGTTTATTTTACTTTAAATTATTTTGTAGCAAGGTTTTTATAGGTTTTTTTGATTGGAAAAATGCTAATTTTTTGTGTTTGGGTTTTTGGGTACCCTAAATTCTAAATATTTTGATAAAGTTGAATTTGATAAATAAAAAACCAAATAGGTTTTTCCGAGATGATGAAATAATGATTTTTAGTGGTAAAATAATCGGCTAATGAATTCATATCTTTAAGCGGATGTCTAACAAAACCAATAATATTGCCAGTGTTCTCATTGAGGCGTTGCCTTATATCCAAAAATTCTCGGGTAAAAATATCGTTATTAAATATGGCGGTAATGCGATGATTGATGAGAAATTAAAGTCTAGTTTTGCACGGGATATCGTGTTGATGAAATCGGTGGGTATGAACCCGATTGTAGTACATGGTGGTGGGCCACAAATTGGACGGGCTTTGGAAAATATTGGTAAGGAAAGTCAGTTTATTGACGGTATGAGGGTAACGGATAGTGAGACGATGGGCGTGGTTGAGTCTGTACTTGGTGGAGTAGTTAATCAAGAAATTGTGAGCCTCATTCAAAAACACGGTGGTAATGCGGTGGGTTTATCAGGTAAATCGGGTGATGTGGTTTTTGCCAAGCAATTAACAGACCGTGCAGATTTGGGTTATGTGGGCGAAGTGGAGCATATTGAAACAACAACACTTGACGGCAATTCTATCCCTGTCATCGCACCAATTGGCACGGGAAAAGACGGTAGTTCTTATAATATTAATGCAGATTTAGTGGCAGGGGAAATCGCTCAGGCATTGAACGCTGAGAAATTAATTTTACTGACTAATACGCAAGGTTTATTGAATGCAAATGATGAATTACTGACGGGATTAGACGCACACACAGTTGATGAATTGATTGCCGATGACACGATTTATGGCGGAATGTTGCCAAAAATTGATTGTGCATTGTCTGCTGTTAAACATGGCGTTAAAGCGGCACATATTATTGATGGGCGTGTTCCTCACGCTGTGCTTTTGGAAGTCTTTACTGATGAGGGTGTCGGCACACTGATTACAGATGATGAATAATAATCGAGACACTATTCAAGTTACTGATTGCCAGATTTTAGCGCATTATAAATTTGAGGGCGACCAGTATATTTTGACCTTGGCATCTGATGAAATTGCCGAACGAACTAAGCCAGGGCAGTTTGTGCATATTAGCGTTTCTACTTCTTTGTCAATGAGGCGACCGATTTCAATTATGTCAGTGGATGTTGAAAATGGCTCGTTTGATTTGCTTTATAAGGTGGTTGGTGAAGGTACACGGCAATTGGCTGAACGCAAAATTGGGGATGTGTTATCAATTATTGGGCCAATTGGCAATGGCTTTAAGATGACGGATAAAAAATTACCCTTGTTGATTGGCGGTGGCGTAGGAATGCCACCAATGATTGCGATTGCACAACATATTCAAAACTCTAATTACGACCCTTTTGTGATTTTAGGCTCGGAAGTGCCATTTCCTTTCATACCAGAACTCAGCAAAATGGGTAAGCCATGTCCACGAGCCAGCCATACAATGCCCTTGTTAGAAGAATGGGGTGTGGCGTGTCGTCTTGCCAGTTTGCAAAACTATGAAGGAGTTTTTAAGGGATTTGTTACTGATTTAGCCCGTGTGTATTTAGACACTTTGTCAACAGAAGAATTGGCACAGGTGGAAATTTATTCTTGTGGACCACACCCAATGTTAGAAGCAGTGGCAAAATTGGCAGAAGAATATGATTTACCTTGCCAAGTATCGCTAGAAGAATATATGGCATGTGCTGTTGGTGGCTGTGCAGGTTGCGTGGTGCAAGTGCAAACTGAGCAAGGGTTGGCAATGAAACGCGTTTGTGTTGATGGCCCTGTTTTTGATGCACGCACTGTCTTTTGATTGCAGATAGATTACAGCGCGTTCAGGCACGCATTAAAGCGGTTGATAAAAATCAACAAGTAACTTTAATTGCCGTGAGTAAGACCAGGCCTGTTGCCGATTTACAGCAGGCGATTAACGCAGGACAACGCCATTTTGGTGAGAATTATTTGCAGGAGGCGTTGGATAAAATTGAAGTATTGCAGGGGCAGGGTTTAATCTGGCATTTTATTGGGGCAATTCAGTCAAATAAAACCCAGCAAATTGCACAACATTTTGATTGGGTGCAAAGTATTGATAGGCTGAAAATTGCCAAGAGATTAAATGATCAACGACCAAAGGATTTGCCTAAACTTAAAGTTTTATTACAGGTCAATATTGATAATGAAGTAACTAAATCAGGGGTATCAATTGATGAAATTGATGAAATTATTACTCAATTTAAAGGTTTAACAAATCTAACTTTGAAAGGTTTTATGTGTATTCCTAACCCTGATAATTCAGAGCAAAGTTTTACCAAGATGAGAAGCGTTCTTAATCAATACCCTGATTTGGATGTTTTATCAATGGGGATGAGTTACGATTTAGAGTTCGCCATTGAAAACGGCGCTTCGTTTGTGCGTATTGGCACGGATATTTTTGGTAAAAGAGATTGAAGACCTGCATGTGTTTACAAAGTAAGATATGTGCAGATTTCGTACAGGAGAAAAAATATGGATTTATCTTTAAGAGACCTTTGCATAAATATGAATAATCATCAAAACGCCATCTTTCATCAAATTACAAACTTTTTAAAAACACCCTTAGCCCTGCTAGGAGTGGATTTAAAAAATTTCCAATTTAATAAAATCTGTCATTTTGCTAATCATCCCTATTTATGCAAAGGTCTCTTTAACAGTATTGCATTCTCATTTATTTGGATATGTGGTGAAGCAATTGCAACAGCACCTTTTCCGCCCAAAAACTCATCACACACTGGCTATTTTTCTAAGGATAAAATTATGTTAATAAATTTTAATCAGGCAGTTTGGGTATGATTAAGTTACTCATTACTGGTGGAACGATTGACAAAATCTACGATGATTTAACGGGTGGTTTGGTATTTGGGAAAACCCATATTGTGGATATGCTCAATCGTGGGCGGTCGATGAGTGAGACAGCTTCTGAAGTATTGTTTTTAAAAGATTCGTTAGCAATAACGAAAGCAGACCGTCAGTTGATTTTATCTAAATGTCTTGAAGCAAAGGAAGATAAAATTTTGATTACGCACGGCACAGATACGATGGTTGAAACAGCACAATTATTGGGCAATAAGATTATGGATAAAACAGTAATATTGTTTGGGGCAATGGTGCCTTATTCAATCAATCAATCGGATGCATTATTTAATTTGGGTTTTGCATTGAGTAGTGTGCAAACGCTTGAAAATGGGGTTTATGTGGCAATGAATGGCAGAGTATTTGATTTTAATGAAGTGGTGAAAAATAAAACATTGGGTATTTTTGAATGAGAAAAAAAATAGCACACCACAGCATTAAGATATTCAAGGCAAGCACTTGGGTTGTTGGCATTTTGACATTACTTGTTGTTTTGTTGGTAGCAGCTGTAATGGCATTCCCCGTGCTGATGAAAGCACCCATTGAAAATCAATTATCTGAGTTGAGTAATACTAATATTAGTATATCCAACCCCCATCTCAGCTTTAATTTTAGTCAAAATAATTTATCGTTGCGGATAGACGATTTAGATATTACGACCGTTGAGAATGAAGCACCCATTGCAAGCATTAATGGTTTGGAATGGGACATTCACCTTGGTTCATTATTAGACGATGTGTATCACTCAAGTAAAATTACGATTGATACTTTAATGCTACATCCAAGTACCAAATTTAACCTTGCAGAAATTAAACAAATAACAGCACTTAAAAATACAGATAAATTCTATTTTTTCAAGTCATTGAGTGTTAACAAAACTGTGATTAAAGGTGAGAAAAATTTTGAAATTGCACCGCTATTATTGACACGGGACAAACTTAAAATCAAAGGACAAAATCTAAACTTTGGTTCATCAGATACAGAGTCTGCCACAGTTAATTTTGATATTACTCTGCCAGATGCTACACCTGAAAACACCCCTTTAATTATGCCAATTTTGATGAGCAATGATGAATTATCAATCAATACTGAAATTAAATTGTTCAATAAAAACGGCAATGATTGGCTTGAAATTAAAAGTGATTTAGCAAAAATACCAGCCAATAAACTGACCCAATATCTACCCACACAGATAATGAATACCGATACTTATACTTGGATAAAACACGGTTTTATTGCAGGTAATTTGGAAAATTTAAAACTCAGAATTAGTAAAAACTTATCGCAATCAGAGGCAATGAAAACGCAATTTGACATGCAATTAAAAGAGATGAAATTGGGTTTTAATTCCGATTGGAAACCCCTTGAAAAATTGAACGCTAGCCTCAGCACCAATGGTAAAAAAATTGTGCTGAAAGTGCATAATGCCAAACTCAATGGCATGCCATTCAAAGACATCAAAGTGCAGATTTCAGACCTCAGCCAAACCAATTTAGAGGTTGAAGTGAGTGGTAATATTCATACGCAAAGCGAACAATTAATTACATTTTTAAAACACACGCCTTTGGATGAGGAAACCAATAAAATACTACATCAATTCACCTTGTCTGGCAAGGTGGACGGCACTATGAAATTAGTCGTTCCATTAGACGAAAGAGTGCCAATATTGGATATTGATTTGGAACTAAAAGACAATCATTTAACCGTTTTAGAAGGTGCAGTAACAGTTAAAAATTACAATTCTAAACTTGCATTTCATCATAATAAAATCACCGCTATTGGCATGGGCAATATCCGTGGTTTACCATTTAATATTCGTATCAATCCCAACCAAAGGAGCGATGAAAGTAGTTTTAGCGTGGAATTGGTTGATAACAACAGTGGATTTAAAGCGACTATCGCCAAGCAACTGGATCAATCTTGGCGCACCAGAATTGACTCTAAATCTGTTAAAGGCAATGTCGCTATTTTCTTGAATAAAGGCAAGCCACCAACCGTGCGTTTGTTAAATATGCAAATAGCCACAACAGTTATCAACGCAATTAAAGGCGATTGGAAAATCACACCTCAAGACTTTCCAAGTATGCATTTAAGCACTAAAAAAGTATATATTGGCGATACCCTCCTCCCCAATCTAAGTGTTGAATTAACCTCTATAAATAACCAGCTAACGATTAAAGACTTGCAATTTGAAGGGCTTGGGTTTGACAACAAAGCCCTTAATTTCAACGGCAGTTGGAGCAAGGGAAAAACACAACTTCTCGCCAACGCTAAAGGCAAAGTCCTAACCGAGTTTTTGAAAAATCTCAAAATTAAAGAAAAAGTCATTGGCGGTGCATTTGATTTTGATGCCTACCTCACCTGCGAATGCACACCGTGGAATATGAACTACCAAAACATCACCAGCACCTTAAAACTAAATGTCAAAAAAGGTATATTTACCGACAAAGACCCAAATTTAGGACGCATTCTATCACTACTAAACATCAATTCCATCGCCAAACGCCTCAAACTCGATGTCTCCGATGTTACCAACAAAGGCTTTACCTACGACAGCATTAATGCCCAGATATCCCTAGTTAATGCAATTGCTACCATCGACAATTTCAACATAGAATCCTCCTCTAGCCAAATCACATTAACAGGACAAACCAACATTAAAGAAAAAAAATACGACCTTGTCGCAAAAGTTACCCCCGCTGTCAGTGATGCCGTCCCCGTGGCAACCTATCTAGCAGGAGGCGGACTAATTGGGCTGGGTGCTTGGCTAGCAGACAAAGCCCTATTTGACGGCAAAATAATCAGCAGTATTACCGATAGCCTAGTGGAATTTAGATATAAAATAACTGGCCCATGGGACGACCCTAAAATTGAAGAATTGTAAATTATGATTGAACAACTATTAGCAGAACACAAACTCAACCAAAACAAAATCACCACACTACTATCCTCTCTAGCAGTCAAAGGCGTGAATTATGCCGATTTGTATTTCCAACATTCCATCTCTGAATCCTGGCTTCTAGAAGACGGCATCGTCAAATCAGCCACTCACCATATCAGCCACGGCGTCGGCACGCGTGCGGTGAAAGGTGAACAGACTGGCTTTGCCTATTCTGATGACTTAAATGCTAAAGCCATTCAGCAGGCAATTAATTTTGCTAAAGGCATCTCTGGACAACAACAAACGCAAAAAGTTCAAACCTTTCAAACCGCACCACACCCCGCAAAATACAACGGCATCAGCCCACTAAACAGTTTAACCTCGCAAGAAAAAGTGGATATGCTAAAACAAATTGACACCCTCGCCAGAAAAGAGCCAAAAGTCAAACAAGTCAGTGCCTCGTTGTCAGGGGCTTATACAGAAGTTTTGATTGCCTCAACCGACGGCGTTTATCAAAAAGATTATCGCCCAATGGTGCGTGTCAGCGTCAGCGTCATTGTTGAGCATAATGGCAGAGTCGAAAACGCATCCAGTGGCGGTGGCGGGCGTTATGATTATCGTTATTTTATTGACCACAACTTCACTGAAATTTACGCCAAAGAGGCAGTGCGTCAAGCCCTAGTTGCCCTAGAAGCACAGGATACCCCCGCAGGCACGATGCCTGTCATACTTGGGCCAGGCTGGCCAGGCGTATTATTGCACGAAGCCATCGGGCATGGGTTAGAAGGGGATTTTAATCGCCGAGGCACCTCAGTCTTTACAGGGAAAATCGGCGAACAAGTTGCCAGTGAAAAATGCACCATTGTTGATAATGGCACACTGGCAAACCGCCGTGGTTCTTTAACAATCGACGACGAAGGCACGCCGACCCAAAACACCACTCTAATTGAAAACGGCATCCTCAAAGGCTACCTATTCGACAAACTCAACGCAGGCTTAATGGGTGTTAAATCCACTGGCAATGCCAGACGCGAATCCTACGCCCACATCCCCATGCCAAGAATGACCAATACCTATATGCTCAACGGCACAGACAACTTAGAAGATATGATTACCTCAGTCGATGATGGCATTTATGCCGTTAATTTTGACGGCGGGCAAGTTGACATCACCTCAGGCAAATTCGTATTCTCAGCCAATGAAGCCTACCTTATCAAAAACGGCAAAATCACCCACCCCATCAAAGGCGCAACTTTAATTGGTTCTGGTGATGAAGTATTGAAGAAAATTTCAATGGTAGCAAACGACTTAAAACTTGACAGCGGCGTTGGCGTTTGTGGCAAAGATGGACAATCCGTCCCCGTCGGCGTCGGTCAACCAAGCCTAAAAATTGACCAACTCACCGTCGGTGGTACCAGCCTAACTCCTTAACAACCTCCAAAAAAAGCAGATATAACTTCCCCATTTAACCAAAAAACTCATACACCCTGCCTAACGAGGAAATGAGGTGGAAAAATTCGCACCGCATATTGATGCGTATGTGTTTATTAAAAGAGACCTTTGCATAAATAGGGATGATTAGCAAAATGACAGATTTTATTAAATTGGAAATTTTTTAAATCCACTCCTAGCAGGGCTAAGGGTGTTTTTAAAAAGTTTGTAATTTGATGAAAGATGGCGTTTTGATGATTATTCATATTTATGCAAAGGTCTCTAAAAGAGTAAAAGTCTTTTGAACCCCTTTAGAAAATCCCAAGCCACTATTAGTCTAGTCGTGGTTTTTTAGGCTTGTTATACCTTCTAACAGTCTCATCTTTGCTCCCAACAACCTTGTTAACAACTTGTCTCAGCCTTATGGCAATTAGTAATTATGAAGGCGGTAAGCTCACTCGCTTTGCTAATCTTGAGTATAAATCTGACACCCAACGAGACAGTACAAACTATATCAGCAAAAATACCGAACAAGAAGTAAACTTAAAACTAGGCATCGCCTACCAATGACAACACCCACAACAACAGTATTGAAGCCACCACACTGGAAGTTCTAACCTTTGACAAGGTCGAACCTTGTCAACGCATCTTGTCAAAGTGGAAAGGATGTGTGTTAGATTTTTTTAAAGGCTTGTCTTATAACTGAGTAATATAGGATACAAATCCTTTGATAAATTGGCTATAATACTTGAATTCTGTTAATAAAAGAGTGTTGCGTGTTAGAAAATTATCTGCCTATTATGGTGTTTGTCTTTTTAGGGATTGGCTTTGGTATCGTACCAATGTTAATTGGCTACCTATTAGGACCGAGTAAACCTGATGAAGAAAAAAACTCTCAGTTTGAATGTGGTTTTCCTGCATTCGATGACTCTCGTATGTATTTCAATGTGCGTTATTATTTGGTGGCGATTTTGTTTATTTTGTTTGATTTGGAAGTCGCTTTTGTCTTCCCGTGGGCAGTGGTTCAATCGCAACTTGGCTGGTTTGGCTTTGTGGCAATGGGTATTTTTTTATTATTATTGGTGGTCGGCTTTATTTTCGAATGGAAAAAAGGCGCTTTAGAGTGGGAGTAATTAATGGCTATTGATGGTCTAATGAAAGAAGGATTTGTTACTACTTCCCTTGATAAAGTTATCAACTGGGCGAGGACAGGGTCGTTGTGGCCAATGACATTTGGCTTGGCATGTTGTGCGGTAGAGATGATGGAGGCAGGTTCGTCTCGTTATGACCTTGACCGTTTTGGGATTGTTTTTAGACCAACGCCCAGACAATCGGATTTGATGATTGTGGCAGGCACATTAACGAATAAGATGGCACCAGCACTAAGAAAAGTTTATGACCAAATGCCTGAGCCTCGCTGGGTGATTTCTATGGGTTCTTGTGCGAATGGTGGGGGGTATTATCATTATTCTTATGCTGTGGTGCGTGGTTGTGACCGTATTGTGCCAGTGGATGTATATGTACCAGGTTGTCCGCCAACGGCAGAAGCATTGCTGTATGGTATTTTGCAATTACAAGATAAAATCAAACGCACCAACACTATTGCGAGAACCTAAATGCAGGATTTAAAAGGAAAATTAGTTGAAGAATTTGGCGATAGTAATGTTGTTGAGGCATTTGGCGAATTAACGCTAACGGTTGATAGTGCGGATATTGTTAAGTCGTGTTTGAAGCTTAGAGATGTTTTTTTGTTTGACACCTTGATTGATTTATGTGGTGTTGATTATTTGACTTATGGACAATCTGAGTGGGATAGCGATGCCAGTTCTTCAGGGTTTGGTAGAGGGCGAGAGGCACAAGGTGATAAAGACAGGCACGATAAGCGTTTTGCCGTGGTTTATCATTTGCTTTCAGTGCGTAAAAATTACCGACTTCGGGTGAAAGCGTTTGTTGATGAGGTACAGCCGATGATTAAAACAGTAACTGGTATTTGGGCAGTGGCAGATTGGTATGAGCGAGAGGCGTTTGATTTACTGGGTATTTTGTTTGAAAACCACAAAGACTTACGCCGTATTTTGACCGATTATGGTTTTGTGGGGCATCCATTACGCAAAGATTTCCCGATGATTGGCGAGGTTGAAATGCGTTATGATGAAGAATTGGGGCGGGTTATTTATGAGCCAGTGAGTATTGAGCCGAATATCAATGTCCCAAGAGTAATTAGGAAATAAGGTTTTATAAAATGGCTGAAATTCGCAACTACACCCTTAACTTTGGTCCGCAGCATCCAGCGGCACATGGCGTTCTTCGTCTGATTTTAGAAATTGATGGCGAAGTCATTGAACGCGCTGACCCGCATATCGGGTTGCTCCATCGTGGCACTGAAAAACTCGCAGAGTCGAAACCTTATAATCAGTCTATTGGTTATATGGATAGGCTGGATTATGTTTCAATGATGTGTAATGAACACGCTTATGTTAGGGCAATTGAAACCATGCTTGGGTTAGAAGTGCCTGAACGCGCTCAGTATATTCGGGTGATGTTTGATGAGATTACCCGTATTTTGAACCACTTAATGTGGCTTGGCACACATGGTCTAGATGTTGGAGCAATGAGTATTTTCTTATACGCATTCCGCGAGCGAGAAAAATTGATTGATTGCTATGAAGCCGTTTCAGGTTCTCGTATGCATGCAACTTATTATCGCCCAGGTGGTGTGTATCGAGATTTGCCTGAAAAGATGCCACGATACCTTAAAAGCAATTTCCGTAAACCCAAAGAATTAAAGGCAATGAACAAAGACCGTCAAGGTTCATTGTTGGATTTTATTGATAATTTTGCCAAAGAATTCCCTGCAAGCATCAAACAATATAATGATTTATTGACCGATAACCGTATTTGGAAGCAACGATTAGTGAATATTGGGATTGTTTCAGCTAATCGTGCCAAACAACTCGGTTTTACTGGCCCCATGTTACGAGGTTCTGGCGTGGCGTGGGATTTGAGAAAAAACCAACCGTATGCGGTGTATGATAGATTAGAGTTTGATATTCCAGTCGGTGTTACTGGCGACAGTTACGATCGCTATCTTGTGAGAATGGAAGAGATGACACAGTCTAACAACATTATTAAGCAATGTGTGACTTGGTTGCGCGCTAATCCTGGTGCAGTGATGAGTGATGATAAAAAAGTAGCGCCACCAAAACGCACTGAGATGAAAGACGATATGGAATCACTGATTCACCATTTTAAATTGTTTACCGAAGGCTATTGTTTGCCAGTAGGTGAAGTGTATTCGGCGGTTGAGCATCCCAAAGGTGAGTTTGGGGTGTATTTAGTGTCAGATGGTGCGAACAAACCCTATCGCATTAAAATTAGAGCACCGGGTTTTGCCCATTTGGCTTCTATGGATGAAATGGCAAAAGGGCATATGTTGTCGGATGTGGTTACTATTATCGGCACGCAGGATATTGTATTTGGAGAGATTGACCGATGATTTCAAATCAGGCAAAAAAACAAATTGATGTGTGGGTGGCAAAATACCCAGCGGGTAACCAAAGTTCGGCGGTGATGGAAGCGTTGAAAATTGTGCAGGCAGAAAATGACAATAGTTTGAGTGCAGATACCATTCAAGCCGTGGCAGATTATTTAGAAATGCCCGGTATTGCTGCCGCTGAAGTGGCAACTTTTTATGAAAATTACAATCACCAGCCAGTCGGAAAACACACTATTCGTATTTGCCACAATATTTCTTGTATGTTGAATGGGGCGGATGATTTGATTGCCTATTTAGAGAAAAAAACGGGTGTTAAAACCGGCAAAGTTAGTCAAGATGGGTTGCTTAATGTGAAAAAAGTGGAATGCTTAGGTGCTTGTGTTGGGGCACCGATGTTGCAGATTGGTGAGCAATATTATGAAAATCTTACTGAGCAGAAAATTGACAAAATTTTAGCTGACTTAAAGGCAGGTGCTCAATGAATGAAGTTTGCTTTAAAAATCTAGATCAAGAAAATTGCCAGTCTCTTGCAGTCTATGAGAAAAATGGTGGTTATAGTGTTTGGCGTAAAATTCTCAAGGGTGAAATTAGCGCTGATGAAATCATTAACGAACTCAAAGCGTCGGGCTTACGAGGTCGTGGCGGTGCAGGTTTCCCAACAGGATTGAAATGGAGTTTTATGCCACGCAACTCTGATGTGCAAAAATATGTGGTTTGTAATTCAGACGAAGGTGAGCCGGGTACTTGTAAAGACAGAGATATTCTTAGATACAACCCACATTCAGTGATTGAAGGTATGGCAATTGGTGGTTTTGTAATGGGGGCAACTGTAGGCTATAACTACATTCGTGGCGAGTTTATGGAGCCATTTGAACGCTTTGAAAGTGCTTTAAAAGAAGCATATGAAGCAGGTTTATTAGGCAAAAATATCCAAAAAAGCACTGTTAATTTTGATTTACATACGCATTTAGGGGCAGGTGCCTATATTTGTGGCGAAGAAACTGCCTTGTTAGAATCTATTGAAGGTAAAAAAGGACAGCCAAGATTTAAACCACCATTTCCTGCTAATGTTGGGCTATTTGGCAAACCGACCACCATCAACAACACCGAAAGTTTTGCTTCCGTGCCTGAAATTTTAGCCCAAGGTGGACAATGGTTTGCCGATATTGGGGTGGAAAATTCTGGTGGTTGTAAGTTATTTTCAGTGTCAGGACATGTGCAAAACCCCGCCAATTTTGAAGTACCAATGGGTACGCCATTCAAAGATTTATTGGCTATGGCGGGCGGTATTAAAAAAGGCAGAAAACTCAAAGCCGTGATTCCAGGTGGTTCATCCACCCCAGTATTAACCGCAGAAGTGGCAATGACTATGACGATGGATTATGACGGTATCGAAAAAGCTGGCTCAATGTTGGGTGCTGGCTCAGTCATTGTGATGGACGACACCACTTGTATGGTCGCTACCCTAACTCGATTGGCACATTTTTATTATGATGAATCTTGCGGACAATGCACTCCGTGTCGTGAAGGTACAGGCTGGTTATACCGTGTTTTAAAACGCATTATGGATGGTAAGGGCAAAGCAGATGATATTGATTTACTGCTGGGAGTTAGTGACAAAATTATGGGTAACACCATTTGTGCATTGGGTGATGCAGCGGCAATGCCAGTAGAAAGTTTTTTGCGTAATTTCCGTGAAGAGTTTGAGTATTATATTGAGTACGGTAAAAGTATGGTGAAGGGTTAGTTTGATTATGAATAAGGACTATTTAACAAATAGTATTAACACCTTAAATACAAGGTGTTTTATTAAATATAAAAGAGGTGTTACCAAATGATTAAGTTATATTTTTTTATGATAGGAGTATTAATAAATACTAATTTATTAGCCGTTAGCGTGGTTAATGAGTTGTTTCAAATTGGAGAAAGCGCTGTAACGATTGAAATTGTTCAGTCAAATGATGCTGGCCTTGTATTTTTTCATCCTCATGAAGATGAAAAAACTTCCTACGAGGATGTTAAAAAACTCATTAATCAGTATGGCGGCAAATTGGTTTCTATTAAACAACAAGGCAAGCGCTTAGTTGAGGTTAAATATCAAGGAAAACAATATATATTTGACCCAAATAGAATATTTACCCCTCAAGGAATAAAAGATACACTCATTAAATATTCTAGTTTTCATCAACAGGTGGCTAAAGATATTCAAAATTTTGCAGATAGGATTGCTAGTTTAGTGCTTGGAAGATTAGTCGTTGCGGTACATAACAATTATGATAAGGGCTATAACATCAGCAGTTACAAAAATAGTGATGAAGTTAAATATTATTATCAAAATCCAAAACAAGGCACAGGGGAGTTTTTTTATACCACCAACGATCCTTTTTTTAATTTTGCTAAAGTTGCTGGTTATAATGCTGTTGTGCAATCCAAATCGGTTACAAATGATGGTTCTTTTTCAGTTTACGCTGCACTCAAGGGAGTGGAATACATTAACTTAGAAGTAAAAAGAGGCGAAGACAGTTTGGAGCAAGAAATGCTATTGTTTTTAATGCGCTATTTTGCCAATCAGTATTCTAACTTGCCAGTCAAAGGCTGGGCTACACTTACAAAAGGCGATACTATTGATTTAATTGCCCCTTCATCAGCCACCAGTAAAGACAGTATCGATAGAACCGTTAAAATATTAGAAGAATTTGGTTTTAAAATCAGCACAAAATACGCCAAAATTATGCCGACTAAACTTAATTACGCTAATACCGATCAATACCGTGCCAATGCGTTTATTCAAGCAATGAATAATCCAGATTCTCAGGCGGTTTGGGTGGTTAAAGGCGGGGCTGGGGCAACCAGATTACTGCCTAAATTACTAAAGTATCCAGCGCCAAAAATAAGTAAGCCATTGATTGGTTTTAGTGATGTTACTGGGCTGCATAATTTTGTTAATCAACAGTGGAAAATGCCTTCCTTACATGCGATTGTGGCGGGTTATAATAGTGAAGTTGATGCAGGAATAAACACGAATATTAATATAGGAGAATCGATTAAAACTGTAGTTGATATTTTGTTAGAGCAAGAGAATAAAGCACTTTTTTACTCTCATTTAATACCTATGAACACATCAGCTAAACAGGCAACAAAAATTGACGGATCCTTATTGGGTGGTAATTTAACTTTGGTACAGTCCACATTGGATACGCCTTTTCAGGCAAGGCTAGACGATAGAATACTAATACTTGAGGATATTGGTAATTCTGCCCACCAGTTGGAGAGAATTTTGGATAACATTCGTTACTCCCAATTATTAAATGGCGTGAATGCAATTATTTTGGGTGAGTTTATACAAACTACACAAGATAAAAAAGCAGTTATTGATATGATTGATTTAGTATTGCAAAGGTTTGCAAATGGGGTTGATATTCCTGTTTTTAGAGGAGATTTTTTTGGGCACTCTAAGTTAAACCATCCGATGCCGCTTAATACCACAACGCAGATATTTAAAAATGGTAATGATTTTTCTATAAAGGTAAATATTAAATGATTTCAATTGAAATTAATGGTAGTGTAGTCAAAGCCAAAGCAGGTGAAATGCTAATCGCTGTTACCGACAGAGAGGGCATCAGTGTGCCAAGATTTTGTTATCACAAGAAACTTTCAGTGGCTGCCAATTGTCGGATGTGTTTGGTGGATGTTGAGGGTGCACCAAAGCCACAGACCGCATGTTCTACGCCTGTTAATGAAGGGATGAAAGTGCATACTCAAAATGAGAGAGCCAAGGCATCACAGAAGGCAGTAATGGAATTTTTACTCATTAATCATCCGCTTGATTGCCCAATTTGTGATCAAGGTGGTGAGTGTGAATTACAAGATGTGGCAATGGGCTATGGCTCAGATGTATCACGATTTACTGAGGGCAAGCGTGTGGTGGTTGATGGTGATATTGGTGCTTTGATTCAAACTGATATGACTCGTTGTATTCATTGCACCCGTTGTGTGCGTTTTGGTGCTGAGATTGGTGGTACGATGGAAATGGGCGGCACGGGTCGTGGCGAAGCATTGAAAATTGAGCCGTTTTTAGCTGAGGGCATTCAATCAGAATTGTCAGGCAATATGATTGATGTTTGTCCCGTGGGTGCATTGACTTCTAAGCCGTTTCGTTACGAGTTAAGGTCTTGGCAAATGAATTCTGTTTCAAATATTGCACGACACGATTTGGTCGGCTCTAATCTTTACACGCAAACTTATAAAGGCAAGGTCAAACGCATTGTTGCTAAAGATAATGAAGCGGTTAATGAAACTTGGATTTCTGACAGAGATCGTTTTTCTTACGAAGGATTGGCACATAAAAACCGACTGTTAACACCAAAAATTAAAGTGGAAGGTGAATGGCAATCGGTGAATTGGGACACAGCACTTGATTTTTCGGTGCGTGGTTTGGTTGCTAATGTATTAAACAATAAACAAGTCAATAAGTTGGGTGCATTGGCCTCAAATACAGCCACACTTGAAGAATTTCATTTGTTACAAAAGATAATGAGAGAAGTGGGTTCTGAGAATATTGACCATCGTTTGAATGTTAAAGATTTGAACAACACGGTTACATTGGAGTCTAATATTAAGTTAGCAGGATTGGAAGGCGTTGACCATGTCTTGATTATCGGTTCTAACCCACGATTAGAGCAACCAATGATTAATCATCGTTTGCGTAAGGCACATTTAGCAGGGGCAAGTATTGATGTTATTAATGTAATGCCATTTGACTTTAATTATAAATTAAACAATGAAAATATTGTTGACCCTAATCAAATGGCGGTGATGTTGGCAGAAGTATTGAAGTCGGTATTGCAAATCGCACAAAGAGAAGTACCAGAATATTTGGACAAGGTTGAAGTCAGCGATGTTGCGAAACAAATGGCAGATAAATTAGCAGATACCAATAACTCGGTGATTGTTTTGGGTGCACATATACTTAATAATCCGCAGGCATCTAGTGTGGCAAATTTAGTCAGTCAGATTGCACAAGAAAGCAATTCCACCACACTCAATATCACTGTCACAGCAAATTCAACCGCAGCGACGATGGCAAATTTTGTGCCAGGTCAGGGTGGACTGGATACCAATGCAATGCTCAAAGCAGATTTGACAGCCTATATTTTATTAGATGTCTATCCACAATATGATTTTCATCATTCGATTGAAGCTGTGGAAGCACTTAACAAAAAAGATACCTTTGTGGTTTCTATGAACAGTTATCAAGATGATACGGTTGCTCAATATTCAGATGTCTTATTGCCAATCGCTGCTTTCTACGAAACTTCGGGCTCACATGTGAATATTGAAGGTGTTGTGCAATCATTCTCAGCCGCAGTGAGTGCGCCAAATGATGCTAAACCAGCTTGGAAAGTATTGAAAGTATTGGCAGACTTGTTAGACTTACCTGGTTTTCACTTTGCCAATTCTATGCAAGTAACTGATGAAGTCTCACATCAAAGACATAAGCACAATAAGGCTGACAATAAGATTGACATCACAGTCAAATGCGGTGTGAATGTAATTTGGCAGCACTCTCCTTATGCGGTTGATGTGTTATCAAGACACGCAAATTCATTACAGGCAACCAATATTGGGAAAATGCACAGTGCAACAATGAACAAGGGCACAGCGAAAGAATTAGACATTAAAAAAGATACCTACTTAAACTTGCCAGTGGTTATCAATGAATCGGTAGCGAATAATTGCGTTTTTGTCAATGCTAATAAAGCAATAGGAGATGAGTCATGACAGATTTTTGGTTATGGATACACGCCTTGATCCCTTGGTTTGACGGGGCAATTGCTACCATTTTAATTATCCTAATCAAAGCGATTGCGTTGGTAGGTCCACTGATGTTAGTGGTGGCATATTTCACTTATGCAGAGCGTAAAGTCATTGGCTATATGCAATTGCGTATCGGACCTAATCGTGTTGGTCCGAAAGGGTGGTTGCAACCAATTGCTGATGCGTTAAAGTTGATGACGAAGGAAATTATTTTCCCAAGCAAGGCCAATATCTATCTCTTTTTATTAGCCCCTGTCTTAGCAATTGCCCCTGCAATTGCAATATGGGCAGTAATTCCTTTTGATGAAGGTGTATATGTGACAGATTTAGACATTAGTTTGTTGTATGTGATGGCAATTGGCTCGGTGGGCGTGTATGGTATTATTTTGGCAGGTTGGGCATCGAATTCTAAATACCCATTGCTCGGTGCATTGCGTAGTGCTTCGCTGTTAGTGTCTTATGAAATCGTGATTGGTTTTGCCTTGGTAACCGTAGTTATGATTGCAGGCAGTGTCAACCTCAATGATATTGTCATAGCACAAAAAGGCGGTATTTTAAATTGGTACTGGATACCATTATTTCCAATGATGATTATCTTTTTTATCTCAGCTTTGGTGGAAACTAACCGTGCACCTTTTGATGTGGTGGAAGGAGAGTCAGAGATTGTCGGAGGCACTCATGTTGAATATTCAGGTATGACATTTGCAGTATTTTTCTTAGCAGAATATGCCAATATGATTTTTATGGCAGTATTGGCAGTCATCTTGTTTTTTGGTGGTTGGCACTCTCCTTTTGAAGGTATTGCTTATTTAGGCGTAGGGTTTGCCTGGGTGCCGGGTATTATTTGGTTATTGGCAAAAACCACTTTCTTTATGTTTTTGTATTTGTGGGTGCGTGCGACTTTTCCACGCTTTCGTTATGATCAGATTATGCGTTTATCGTGGAAAGTTTTCTTACCATGGACGATTGCGTGGATTTTCGTCGTCGCATTAATGACGCAACTTAAAATAGGCCCTTGGTTTTAGGATTTAATTATGATAAATAACATTAAAAAATTAGTAAAAGACTTTAGCCTTGCCGAGTTGCGTGGCGGTATGAAAATTACTGCTAAGGAAATGGTTAATAAAAAAATCACGGTGCAATTTCCAGAAGAAAGAACACCAATTTCACCCCGTTTTAGAGGCTTACACGCACTGCGTCGCTACCCAAATGGTGAAGAGCGCTGTATTGCTTGTAAATTATGTGAAGCAGTTTGCCCGGCAAACGCTATTACCATTGAATCTGAAATGCGTGAAGACGGATCACGACGCACTACGCAGTATGATATTGATTTATTTAAATGTATTTTTTGTGGTTTTTGTGAAGAAGCCTGTCCTGTTGATGCAATCGTTGAAACTCAAATTTTTGACTACGCCTTTGTTGACTCAAGAGAAGGTAGTATTGTCGATAAGGCATATTTATTAGAAATCGGCGACAAAAATGAGAAAGCTATTACTGATATCAAAGCAGAAGATGCGCCATATAGATAGGAATTATTATGACATTTGACCAAATATTATTTTATGTTTTTTCTTTTTGGTTCATTGCTAGTTCGTTGGCAATGATTTTTTCGCGTAATGCAGCGAAAGCCGTACTATTTTTAATTTTAGCTTTCTTTTCGGCAGCCAGTATTTGGATTTTGCTTGAAGCAGAGTTTTTGGCGATTATTTTGATACTAGTGTATGTTGGCGCAGTTATGGTGTTATTTTTATTTGTTATTAAGATGCTGAATATTGACAAATCAACCTTACGAGCAAAGTTTGCAGGTTATTTACCACTTGGTTTAATCGTGGCAGCGATTATTGTTGCTGAAATGACTTTGGTATTAGGTGCTAATCAATTTGGTTTAGAAGTGGTAGCAACCCCTGTAAGACACACAGCGGATTATAGTAATATCACTACATTGGCGTTGCAACTTTATACTGAATATGTCTACCCATTTGAGTTGGCGTCGGTGTTGTTGTTGATTGCGATTATTTCAGCGATTACTTTGGTGCATCGTAATGAAGTCAATCGTAAAACGCAAAATATTGCAGAACAAGTGAAAGTTCAAGCCAAAGACAGGATGCGTTTGGTTTTAATTACTACGCCGAATGAGGAGCAAGATAATGATTAGTTTGAGTGATTATTTAATTCTAAGTGCTATTATTTTCTGTATTGGCTTGGTCGGTATTTTTGTTAATCGAACCAATATTATTACTTTATTAATGTGTGTTGAGTTGATTTTAGTGGCAGTCAACACTAATTTTATTGCCTTCTCTTATTTTTTAGGTGATGAAGCAGGGCAAATTTTCGTTTTCTTTATTTTGACAGTGGCAGCAGCAGAAGTTGCGATTGGGTTGGCAATTCTAACTTCATTGTTTAGAAACAAAGGATCAATCAATGTTGATGTGACTAACAGTTTAA
Source organism: Candidatus Thiodubiliella endoseptemdiera (assembly GCF_964212635.1). NCBI lineage: Bacteria > Pseudomonadati > Pseudomonadota > Gammaproteobacteria > Pseudothioglobaceae (SeqCode) > Candidatus Thiodubiliella > Candidatus Thiodubiliella endoseptemdiera. The sequence goes on along the minus strand of NZ_OZ156463.1, from coordinate 649,300 downwards.
AAGGATGATTGTGAAGAACTCAGCAGATTATTTTAAAAAATACCGTTTAGAGTTAGGGTTTTCTAATCAGAATGATGCTAAGTTTTTTTTGGCGGCAAAAGATATTAAGCCCAATATAGATTATGCATATATAGTGCTTCTTAATAAACGGTTAATTAAAATTTTAAAGAATCTTAATAAAATATTGGTTGATGACTTAAAAAATAATGATTTAAATTTATTTAGCAAGGAATACATTATCCGTCCTTATGAAATTCTTAAAAATCACGATATAATATCAAAACTGAATAACCAAGGCAGGAGACCAGAACAGGTTCTGTTTTCATGGTTAAGGGGATTTGTTCTTGTAGAATTATTTAAACCTATTTTTGCCAAACTATTCGAAATAGATGTGACTTTAATGACTAATATTGGCGATGATGATTTAAAAAATATTGATACTTTTAAAAGAACACCAACAGCAGATTTACAAATTCAAAAGAATAAAGAAATTATTAATATTGAAGTTCAGGCTGGATTTCAAGGCATTAATGATATTAAAGAGCATAAAGTAAGAGAGGCTAAAAAAGTTTTTCAAGATAATAATATTAAAACTATTTGTATTCATATAGATGTTTTTAATGGTCAAGTTGCTTTTGTTAGATTGGATAGTATTAAAAATGACGATGTTAATTTTGTGACAAGACAACAAATGGAAGGACAGAGCGTTTTTTCTATTGACCAAAACTATTTTAAATGGCGGTTATTGGATGCCTTGCCATCATTGCAAAATTTGGAAGTAGGCTTATGAATGACTTATATACAGTAGAGTTATTCTCAGGTGCTGGCGGTTTAAGTTTAGGGCTAAATAAAGCAGGCTTTAAAGTTGTTTTGGCGAATGAAATAGAAAAAGACTTTGCGAAAACTTATGTGAATAACCACCCAAAGACAAAAATGCTTAATGGCGATATTCGTAAAATTGATTTTAAGAAAGAATTACAAAAACTTAATATTGAAAATATTTCTCTCGTTTCAGGTGGTCCACCTTGCCAAGGGTTTAGCACTTTAGGGTCTAAAAATGAAAAAGACAATCGCAATAATCTTTTTTATGAATTTTTAAGAGCTGTTGCTGAACTAAGACCAAGCTATGTAATATTTGAAAATGTTGCAGGTTTCAAAACTATGTATCAAGGTAAAGTTTATAAAGAACTCCTATCAAAATTAGATAAATTGGGCTTTAATAGCACCACAACTATTTTAGATATTTCTGATTTTGGATTGCCGCAAAAACGATTAAGAACAATCGTTTTAGCTTGGAAAAAAGAGTTAAATAAAGTATTTCTACCAACTGCAACACACTTGTTTAACAAAATACCTCTCATAGATGCTATTTCTGATTTACCACCTATTAAAACAAACGGTTCATCGCAACAATATCATCAAGTTGTTAATCGTTACCAAGAACAATTAAGAGGGAATTGCCAGACACTAACTGAACATAACGCCTCTAATTATGGCACAAAAATGCAAGAAATTTTATCGCTTGTGCCTCAAGGTGGTTCGGTTAATGATTTACCAAAAAGGTTGAGACCAAAAAGTTATTTCAGTAATACTTATGCCAGATTATTGCCTGGTAAAGTTGCTCCAACGATTACTAGAAACTTTGGGACACCCTCTTCTTCAAGATGTATTCATCCTTTTCAAAATAGAGCTTTAAGCACTAGGGAGGGAGCGAGATTACAAGGTTTCCCTGATAATTATGTGTTCCATGGCAGTAAAACTTCTAAAAATTTACAAATTGGTAATGCTGTTCCACCTGTATTAGGCGAGGTGATAGGACGACAAATTATTAACAGCATACAATATTCTGTTAAACAAAATATAGAGAATTGATTATGGAAAAACTTTATTTAACAATTGCACTTGCCCCTTTACTGGGTGCTATTATTGCTGGCTTCTTTGGTAGAGTGCTTGGGCGTAATGCCACACATACCATTACGATTTTAGGGGTATTGATTTCAACCGTATTGGCGTTAATGGTCTTTGATCACCATGTGTTGCAACAAGGGGCAGTTTTCAATCAAAATCTTTATACTTGGATGCAAATTGGCAGTCTGAATGTCAGTGTGGGTTTCTTGGTTGATAATCTGACTGCGGTGATGTTGGTGGTGGTATCGTTTGTTTCCCTGATGGTGCATATTTACACCATTGGCTATATGGATGACGACAAGGATTACACCAAATTTTTTAGTTATATTTCCCTATTCACCTTCTCAATGTTTATGCTGGTGATGAGCAATAACTTTATGCAATTGTTCTTTGGCTGGGAAGCAGTGGGACTGGTATCTTACTTATTGATTGGTTTTTGGCACCATAAAGAAAGTGCAATTGAAGCGAATTTGAGGGCCTTTTTGGTTAATCGTGTCGGTGATTTTGGTTTCTTATTAGGTATTGGTTTGGTATTGGCGTTCAGTGGCTCATTGGATTATATGGAAGTATTCGCCAGCCTCAATAACACAGTCGGCGAAACACTTTGGGGTCTGGATTTAATTACCGTGGTTTGTTTGTTATTATTCGTTGGTGCAATGGGTAAATCAGCGCAAGTGCCATTGCATGTTTGGCTACCAGGTTCGATGGAAGGTCCGACACCGATTTCAGCGTTGATTCACGCGGCAACAATGGTAACTGCAGGTATCTTTATGGTGTCGCGTATGTCGCCCATGTTTGAAATGAGCGATGTGGCACTGACTGTCATTATGGTAATTGGTGCGATTACTGCCTTATTTATGGGCTTGTTAGGTATTGTGCAAAATGATATTAAAAAGGTAGTGGCATATTCAACACTTTCACAATTAGGTTATATGACGGTAGCATTAGGTGTGAGTGCGTATTCAGTGGCAATTTTCCACTTGATGACACACGCATTTTTCAAGGCGTTATTATTCTTGGGTGCAGGTTCGGTGATTGTGGCAATGCATCACGAGCAAGATATTCGTAAAATGGGTGGTTTGAAAAAATATATGCCGATTACTTATATCACAGGCTTGATTGGTACATTAGCATTAATTGGTTTCCCAGGTTTCTCAGGTTTTTACTCAAAAGATATGATTATTGAAGCCGTGCATTTTTCCAATCTACCATTTGCAGATTGGGTTTATTATGCAGTGATCTCAGGTGTTTTCATTACCGCTTTTTATTCATTCAGAATGTTCTTTTTAGTGTTCCACGGCAAGTCACGGGTTAAGCACGAAACTGCAAGACATCTACATGAATCGCCATTATCAATCACATTTCCATTGATAATGTTGGCAATTCCTTCGGCAATTATTGGTTACCTTACCATTGAGCCAATGTTGTTCAAAGGCTGGCTGGACAATGCAATTACAGTTACATCAAACCATGCATCAATGACTTCACTCAGTCAAGAATTTCACGGCGCCTTAGCAATGATTTCTCATGCAGTGCAAACCGTGCCATTCTGGATGATGGCTGGCGGTATCGTTTCTGCATGGGTATTCTCGCTGCATAGAACGCAATGGGCAGATTGGGTTCAGAAAAAATTCTCCATGGTGGATTATGTGTTGAAATCGTTATATGGCTTTGACCGTTTTAATGAAATCGTCTTTGTCAACGGCATTAAAAAACTCGGTAATGTTTTATGGAAAGTCTCCGATACAACAATGATTGACACAATACTAGTGAATGGCAGTGCCAGATTGGTCGGTTTCATTGGTGCATTGGTTCGTCCAATTCAAACAGGTTATGTTTATCACTATGCTTTTTTTATGATATTCAGTTTACTAATTATTTTAACTTGGACGCTGTTTTTGGGCGACCAGCCACTACTTGAGATTTGATTATGCAAAGCACTTTACTTAGTTTGTTAATTTGGCTGCCGATTTTAGGCGGTGGGTTGGTTATTTTATTGGGTGATAAGCGTGCCACAACGGCTCGTTGGGTAAGTTTGGTGATTTCAATTTTGGTATTTGTGATGTCGCTTAGCCTGTGGACGGGGTTTGATTCAAGCACACATTTAATGCAGTTTGTTGAAAAAAGTATTTGGATTGCACAGTTCAATATTCACTACCATTTAGGTGTTGATGGCATTTCTATGCCGTTGATTATTCTCACGACTTTTTCAACTATTTTGGTGATTGGCGCAGGTTGGGAAGTCATCCAAAAACGCCCAGCTCATTATATGGCAGCATTTTTGATGATGGAAGGTTTGATTGTCGGCGTGTTCTCATCACTAGACGCCATCTTGTTCTACGCATTTTGGGAAGCGTCATTGATACCAATGTTATTGATTGTTGGTATTTGGGGAGGTGATAATCGTATTTATGCAGCAATTAAATTCTTCTTATATACATTTTTAGGTTCGGTATTTATGTTGGTATCACTGATTTATATGTATAACAAAGGTGGTTCATTTTCAATTTTAGATATGCACAATCTCAGTCTAAGTGCAACTGAGCAAGCGTGGATTTTTTGGGCATTCTTTATGGCATTTGCGGTGAAAGTGCCGATGTTCCCAGTCCACACTTGGTTACCTGATGCCCATGTCCAAGCGCCCACAGGTGGCTCGGTAATCTTAGCGGCGATTATGTTAAAAATGGGTGGTTATGGCTTCTTCCGTTTTTCTTTGCCAATTACTCCTGATGCGTCGTTTGAGTTTTCAGAAATCATCATCATTTTGTCATTGATTTCGATTGTTTATATTGGCTTCGTGGCTTTGGTGCAACGAGATATGAAAAAACTCATCGCTTATTCTTCAATCTCGCATATGGGTTTTGTAACTTTGGGTGTATTCACTTTATTTTTAGCTTATCAACCAGATCAAGTAGAGGGTGCATTGTTAGGTCTTGAAGGGGCGATGGTGCAAATGATTTCACACGGCTTTATCTCGGCAGCAATGTTCCTTGTGGTAGGTGTGCTATATGACCGTTTGCATTCAAGAGAAATTTCAACTTATGGTGGCGTGATTAATTCCATGCCTAAATTTACAGGGTTTGCAGTGTTGTTTGCGATGGCAAATGCGGGCTTGCCAGGAACATCAGGTTTTGTTGGTGAATTTATGGTTATTCTTGGTGCAGTGCAAGCTAATATTTGGTATGCAGTATTAGCAGCTACGACGCTTATCGTAGGTGCGGCTTATACACTGTGGATGGTAAAACGCGTATTTTGGGGCAAAATTACCAATCCAGCCGTAGCGACACTGAGTGATATCAACACGCGTGAATTTTTTATTTTGGCGACCTTAGCAACTGCCGTGTTAGTTATGGGACTCTATCCGCAACCAGTCATTGAAGTAATACACACTTCAATTAATCATTTATTGCAACAAGCACACACTTCAAAATTATGAATACATTCCAATTTGATACCTCCTCGCTTTTGGTCGCAGTACCAGAAATATTTTTACTTAGTGCTATTGTGGTTATTCTATTAATTGATTTATTTTTAACCAAACCATTCAAGCAAGTTACTTACTACTTAACGCAAATCAGCCTATTGACTACAGGCATATTGGCATTTAATTTAATCGGACACCCTGAAACCGTCATCTTCGGCAACGCATTCGTCCTAGACGATTTAGCATCCGTGCTCAAAGTCTTTATGATGGGTGCAGCCATGATAGCTATGGTTTATTCCCGTCACTACCTAACGCAACACGCCCTATTTAAAGGCGAGTATTTTGTCTTAGTGTTACTCTCAATATTAGGCATGATGGTAATGGTATCGGGTTACAGTTTATTGTCACTATATCTGGGTTTAGAAATCCTCTCCCTATCACTTTACACCTTAATTGCTATCGCCAGAAACCGCTCCAATGCGATTGAAGCAGCACTCAAATATTTTGTCCTAGGTGCAATTGCCTCAGGTCTATTACTCTACGGAATGAGTATGGTTTATGGCATCAGCGGCAGTCTCAATATCAGCGAAATTGCCACCTTTGCCAACCAAGCAACATTAGCCTCAAGAGATGTTTTGGTGCTTAACTTTGGCTTGGTATTTTTGGTAATCGGCATCGCCTTCAAACTCGGTGCCGTACCATTCCATATGTGGGTACCCGATGTCTATCAAGGTGCTCCCACTTCCGTCACAATGTTCATCTCAACCGTGCCAAAACTCGCTGCCGTTGCAATGCTAGTGCGTTTATTGGTTGACGGATTGGGCGCAATGCAGGCTTATTGGTCCGATTTATTTATGGTATTAGCCATTCTATCTATCGCACTCGGCTCTGTGGTTGCCCTAATGCAAACCAATATCAAACGCATGCTAGCATACTCAACCATCTCCCACATCGGCTTCGTCTTATTAGGTTTTGTTACTGGCGTCATTACGGGCTATGGTGCGGCCGTGTTCTACATTCTGGTTTATGTATTAATGAGTTTAGCCGCATTCGGCATCATTATTTTGCTCAATAAAAAAGGCTTTGAAGCAGATTCAATCAACGATTATAAAGGATTAAGCACTCACTCACCTTGGTTCGCACTAATGATGTTAATCATTATGCTTTCAATGGCAGGCGTCCCCCCATTCATCGGTTTCTACGCAAAATTATTTATCTTGCAGCAAGTTATTTCCGCTGGAATGCTCACCATAGCAATCATTGCTGTAATATTTGCCGTCATTAGTGCTTATTACTACCTACAAATCATCAAATCGATGTATTTCGAAGATGCTAACAATGACAAAATCACTATCTCCGCCCCAATGGATATGCGATTAGTATTGTCCATCAACGCCGTGTTGATTTTAGTAATAGGCTTGTTTCCTGACTTCTGGGTAAAGTTGACACTCTCACTTTTTTAATTTGAATTTTTACACTGTTGCTATTTAGTAAAAGAGATACACAAAAATAAAATGAATTATTAGAGACCTTTGCATAAATAGGGATGATTAGCAAAATGACAGATTTTATTAAATTGGAAATTTTTTAAATCCACTCCTAGCAGGGCTAAGGGTGTTTTTAAAAAGTTTGTAATTTGATGAAAGATGGCGTTTTGATGATTATTCATATTTATGCAAAGGTCTCTATTAATTACTAAGTTTAATCCCTGGTTCACTTACCTTTTTCCAGGCGTGTCCGTAAACTATTTCATAAGTAGCAGGTAGTTTGCCGTTGGTACGATAGGACTCATACATTTGAATCATCGATTGGAATTTATTTTTGCCTGTTAATGATTTAGAACGGGTGCTGACGGTTTGGGCACCAATGGCTTTTAGGTCTTTTAATAAATCGGTGACGGTTTGGTAAGTTAAAGTTAGAGTTTCCATTTCCATTACGGGGGATTGAAAGCTGTTTTGTAATAGTTGATCGCCGATATCGTGCATATCGGTGAAGGTGTTTACATGTGGGGTGTCATCGACTACCGACCAACTTTTTTTGAGTTCTTTAAGGGTGTCAGGTCCGAAAGTAGAGAATAGCAAAAGTCCATTATTTTTTAGCACTCTATGGCACTCTGAAAATAGTTGTTTGGTGTCGGGGCACCATTGTATCATCAGGTTGGAAGTTACAATATCTATGCTATTATCCGCCAAAGGCAAGTGATTGGCATCGGCACAAAGTTTGTGGGGTACAGGGTTATTTTTAAGAGATTCTTGGGCAAAATCCAAGCAAATCAGTTGTGAATTTTTAAAGCGTTTGAGTAAGTTTTGAGAGAGTAGGCCTGTGCCTGCACCCAAGTCTAAAATCACTTCGGTATTACCAGAGATAACTTCTAATTTTGAATCAAGACGCAGGGCAATTTCTTTTTGCAAAAAAGCATGTGTATCATATTCAGAAGATGCTTTGTTAAAGGCTGATCTTACTTCAGACACTGGACAATTTTATTGCTGATACTGTGCATCAATTCAAAATAATGATCACCTCCTTGCTGAATGTTAAATCCTATAATATCAATATTTTCTGAATTTATATTTAGACCTTCAGTGAGTGAATTAATGCGTTTTTTTGGTATTTCTACGGTAGCAAGTAAACATTTTGTTTGTGTTTTTTTCATTGTTTTTTTAGCTTTTAGCATTTTAAATATACTTAACTTTTCACCGTGATAGTTCGTAATATTGACTGATTTTTTTAATTGATTAATATTAGTAAAATAATCAAAAGTGTTGGAATAACTTGCAAGTACTTTGGACTTATAAGAGGATAGTTTTTGACTGATATCTTGTTTAAGGTTGTCCAAATTTTGGTTAAGTTTATTAAAATTAGTTGTATAATCCAAAGAGTTATCAGGGTCAATTTGAATCAATTTTTTAACTAATTTTTTGGCAAATATTTGCATATTATTAACATCCAACCAAAGGTGATAGTTGACTATTTCTTGATGTTCATCATGCCCATGCCCTTCGTTGTGAATAAGATGAATATTTTCTATATCACCAATAATCAATTTTTTATCAGTATCAACATTCTCCAAAACTTTTTTAAGTCCACTTTCGAAATAAGGATGAATAAAAATAACTAAATCTGCACGACTTAATAAAGATAATTGAGAAGGCTTTAAATAAGCATGTTCTATTAACTGATTAGTATTTAGTAATAATTTTGGCTCTGTTATTCCTTGAGTCAAACTACTAACAATAGAGTGAATGGGCTTGATACTAACTACAATATTTAGCACTGCAAAGGTATTTGCAGAAAACAACAGGATTATTACCGCTAAGAGTGAGCGAGAATTTATCATAATTTATGCAAAGGTCTCTAAATAAAGAAAACAATTATACTTGCTTAATTTTATTTTTGGCAAATAAAGATAGCACGCTTCGGTGCTGGCAAGCCTTCAATAGTCAGATTGCTATCATTTGGATCTAGGAAATCGGCAAGGGATTGTGTGTTGTCGCCAATCCAGTGGGTTGCTCGTTGTTCTTTCGGCGTGGTCTGGGTAACATCGGCTAATTTTATGTCTTGAAAGCCAGCAGACTCTAACCAACCGTGTAAAGTATCCGTTGACGGTAAACACCAGACATTACGCATTCTCGCATAACGGTCTTTAGGGATAATCTGCTCACCGTATTTTGCATCAATAATCAGAGTTTCTAAAATTAATTCACCGCCATTTGTCAAAACATTTTTGAGCTGTTGCAAGTGTAAAAGATGGTCTTTTTGATGATATAACACCCCCATTGAAAATACCGTATCAAATAAAGGTTCTGTTGGTATTTGTTCTAATTTTAGGGGTAAAACAAACGCATTTGGCGGGTTGTCCATTAAAGTGCGAAGTGCTTGGAATTGATAATTGAACAATAAAAAAGGCTCAATGCCTAAAGCAATTTTTGCCCCTGCCAATGCCATTAAATAAGTGAAATAGCCATTGCCAGAGCCAACATCTAAAACACTTTTACCTTTAAGCGATTGAATATGTGGCAACACTCTATCCCATTTCATATCGCCACGCCACTCACTATCAAGTTGTAAGCTCCCAATTTGATAAGGACCTTTACGCCACGGCATTAGAAGTTTTAACGATTGTTGCAAGGTATCAGTATCGCCATCTTTAGTGTGAATATGTAAATAGGGCACTTGATAATCAACCTTACCTTTTGAGTATTTTTTAATATCGTCAATAGCCGCTTCCCACTTGGGAATGTTGCCATTATTAACCGAAAATGCGTCTTTTGAAATATCCGCCAATTGTTCGCAAATAATTGACAACTTTGACTGCTGACATTGTTTTGTAAAATTATTAATCATAACGGGTTATACTAATATAAAATGCATTCTAAGTAAAATGCAATTTTAAATTATACGGAGAAATAAAATGATGAAAAATAGATTAACTTTTGTAGTAGCAATGACTTTAGCAATGGGCGTTATTGCTGGTGGCGACGACCGTGATATGGGTCCAATAGAATCATTAGAAGCAATGACACCGATGACACCAGTGGCACCAAGTTCAGAGGCTTCTGTTGGTAACCAACCTACAGAAACATTAAAACTCACCGTAGGTGGAAAGGCTGTTTCTGTTACTGCACACATTGTTTGTCAAGATAAGATTGGCTTAAAAGAAAGTAATATCACTATTTTTAGAAGAGCGCAAGCCGCAGGTAACTTATACAACACTGGTCCAATTGAAAATTCTGGCACAGAGTTTTCACCTGGGCGCTGGGATGCCTATTTTGAGTGCGTTGCAAGAAATGGTGGTTAATACTTTAATAAGTACAGAATAAAAAAGCCCTGCATTTGCAGGCTTTTTAATGTTTAAAAGTAAAATATTTAGATTTCAAGCAATGAATTTTCTTTCTCAGTTAATTTATCATCGATAGATTTAATATGTGAGTCCGTCATTTTTTGCACATTTTCTTCTGCTTTACGCGCATCATCTTCTGACACTTCTTTGTCCTTTAATAATTCCTTAAAATCAGAATTTGCATCACGACGAATATTGCGCACTGCAACTTTGGCTTGTTCAGCTTCATCTTTCACCACACGAACTAATTCACGACGACGCTCTTCTGTGAGCGGAGGTAATGGAATACGCATCACTTGTCCAACTGTTTGTGGATTGAGCCCAAGGTCAGAAGTCATAATGGCTTTTTCAATTATCGCAACCATCTCTTTTTCCCAGGGGGATACTTTGAGTGTGCGAGAATCTTCCGCAGAAATATTAGCCACTTGCGAAATCGGTACCATAGAGCCATAATAATCCACTTGAATTTGTTCAAGTAAAGAAGGGTGTGCACGCCCCGCTCTAATTTTACTAAAATTATTTTCTAATGAAGCAAGGCTTTTGCTCATTCGTTCATCAGCATCTTGTTGGATTTCGTTTAACATAATCAGTTTCCTATAATTGTGCCCGCAGGCTTACCATTTAATATATCAGATAATGTGTTGGTATTGCCAAGCATACTAAATACACAAATATCCAAACTGTGTTCGCGACATAATGCAAACGCCGCAGTATCCATAATTTGTAAGTTTTTCTCAATCGCTTCATCAAAATTTAATGATTCATAACGCGTTGCACTTGGGTCTTTGACAGGGTCAGCTGTATAAACACCATCCACTTTGGTGGCTTTAAACACCACATCGGCTTCAATCTCAATACCCCGCAACACCGCACCTGTATCAGTTGTAAAGCATGGACTACCTGTTCCTGCCGAGAAAATAACCACTTTACCTTCGCTTAATGCTTGTTTAGCCTTGTTATGGTCAACAGGGTCACAAACGCCACCACCAATTGGGAAACCTGACATAACCTGAGCATCAATGCCAGCGCGTCTGCATGCATCGCCAATTGCCAAAGCGTTAATAACCGTTGCCAACATTCCCATATGGTCGCCAGTCACACGGTTCATACCTGCTTCTGCAAGTGCTGCACCTCTAAAAATATTACCGCCACCGATGACAATACCCACTTCTACTTTTTGTTTAAGTGCTGATTTAATAATAGTAACCACTTGGCTTAGCGTGCCAGGATCTATAGTGTTATTGCCTTGGGCAAGTGCTTCACCACTCAGTTTTAATAAAATTCTTTTGTATTTACTCACAGTATTATTATGATTTGCTTTGAATAAAAGCATTTTACCGTTATAATTAACCCTTTGCTCAACATAATTTCAACACATATTTATGGAACAAATCAGCATCCGCGGCGCACGCGTTCACAACTTAAAGAATATCGATATTGATATCCCCAGAAATAAATTGGTGGTGATTACTGGCTTATCGGGTTCGGGCAAGTCATCATTGGCATTTGACACTATTTATGCCGAAGGACAACGCCGTTATGTGGAATCATTGTCGGCGTATGCACGGCAATTTTTGTCATTGATGGAAAAGCCAGATGTTGATCATATTGAAGGTTTGTCGCCAGCAATTTCTATCGAACAAAAAGCCACTTCACACAACCCTCGTTCAACCGTAGGTACGATTACTGAAATTTATGATTATTTAAGATTGTTATTTGCTCGTGCTGGTTTGCCAAAATGTCCAAAGCACGGGATTGATTTGGTATCGCAAACTATTTCACAAATGGTGGATAGCATTGTATCGTTGCCAGAAGGAAAAAAAATAATGATACTAGCCCCAGTGGTACAAAACCGCAAAGGCAGTCATATTAAAATGTTAGAAGAGTTGTCACATCAAGGATTTTTGCGTGCCAGAGTTGATGGCAAAGTGGTTTATTTAGAGGATATGCAAGAACTGGATGGCAAAACTCATCACACCATTGAGATTGTGATTGACCGCCTAAAAATCCGAGCAGATATCGCTTCGCGTTTATCCGAATCTCTGGAAACGGCACTTAATTTAAGTGCGGGTTTGGTGCGTATTGCGTCGATAGACGATACAGATTCAAACCAGCAAGAATTGGTTTTTTCAGCTAAGTTTTCTTGCACAAAATGTGGTTATTCTTTAACCGAACTTGAGCCAAGATTGTTCTCATTTAATAACCCTGTCGGCGCTTGCCAAAGTTGCGATGGTTTAGGTATTAAAGACATTTTTGATGAGAATAAAGTGGTCAGCAACCCAAGTGCAAGTCTTGCCGAAGGTGCGATTTATGGATGGGGTCGTTCGAATGCTTATTTTTATCAAATCTTATTTTTGCTCGGAGAACATTATGGTTTCAGTGTTGACACATCCTATGAAAAATTAAGCGACCAGCATAAAAAAATCGTCCTATATGGCAGTGGCAAAGACAAAATTAATTTTTCAAAAATAAAAGGCCGAAAAGGCTGGTCAAATACAGACAAACCTTTCGAAGGTGTAATTCCGAGAATGATGCGTCGTTATGAAGAAAGTGAAATCCGCTCGGTACGCGAAGAACTTTCCCGTTATGTCGTTAGCAAAAATTGTAGCAGTTGCAATGGCAGTCGTTTGAACGAATCTGCTAGAAATGTCTTTATTGGGGGTTGTAATTTATCCGACATCACGCAACTTTCAATTGTTAGCACATACGACTTTTTTACGCATTTAAAACTTGACGGCGTGCGAGGTGAAATTGCTGAGAAAATCTTAAAAGAAATCATTCAACGCCTAGAATTTTTACTCAATGTTGGATTAGAATACCTAAGTTTAGGCCGCCGTTCAGGCACTTTATCAGGAGGCGAAGCACAACGCATTCGCCTTGCCTCTCAGATTGGCGCAGGTTTGATGGGTGTCTTATATGTATTAGACGAACCATCAATTGGTTTACACCAGCGAGACAACCAGAAACTTCTAAATACTTTAATATATCTTCGTGATATTGGTAATACCGTGATTGTGGTTGAGCACGATGAAGATGCAATCAAACAAGCAGATTTCGTTATTGACATTGGACCAGGGGCAGGTATGCACGGGGGTGAAATTATTGCAGTCGGCACGCCACAACAAATTAGCGACAATCCTAACTCCATTACGGGTGATTATATTAGTGGTCGCCAAAGTATTAGCATACCAAAAAAGCGTAAAAAAGCAAAACAATGGTTGCGTATCAAAGGGGCAGACGGTAATAATCTAAACCAAGTTGATTTGTCCATTCCCGTGGGTGTGCTGACTTGTATTACTGGTGTTTCTGGCTCTGGAAAATCCACCTTAATTAATGACACACTTTACTTATTAGCCGCTAGAGATTTGAACCGTGCACAAACTACACCAGCATCTTATCAATCAATCACAGGGTTAAATTATTTTGACAAAGTGGTTAATATTGACCAAAGTCCAATTGGACGCACACCCCGTTCAAACTCAGCCACTTATACAGGTGTATTTTCACTCATTCGGGATTTATTTTCACAAACTTTAGAAGCCCGTTCTCGTGGCTATAAAGCAGGGCGTTTTAGTTTCAATGTCAAGGGCGGTCGTTGCGAAGCCTGTAAAGGTGATGGTTTAATCAAAGTAGAAATGCACTTTTTGGCAGATATTTATGTACCATGCGATGTTTGTAACAGCGACCGTTATAATCGTGAAACTTTGGAAATCACTTACAAAGGCAAAACCATTGCCGAAGTGTTAAATATGACTGTTGAAATTGCCGTTGAATTTTTTGAACCCATCCCAAAAATCAAACAAAAACTACAAACTTTAATGGATGTCGGCTTATCCTACATCACCCTCGGACAAAATGCCACAACTCTATCGGGCGGTGAAGCACAACGCATCAAACTCGCCAAAGAACTCTCAAAACTAGATACTGGAAACACCCTGTATATTTTAGACGAACCCACTACAGGCTTACACTTTCACGATATTAAGCAACTATTGTCAGTCATCAATCGTCTGCGTGACCGCAATAACACCATTATTATCATTGAACACAATCTTGATGTAATTAAAACTGCCGATTGGATTGTCGATTTAGGCCCTGAAGGCGGCGATAAAGGTGGACATATTATTGCCACTGGAACCCCTGAAGAAGTTGCAGAAGTTAAAGGTTCTTATACGGGGCAGTATTTAAAAGAGATGCTTTAAAATATAGTTTAAATATAAACTATATTGTAGTATAATGATAATTATATTATATATTTAAACTAAAGAATGATATTAAAAATAAGGATTTTTGATAAAACTATCGGCTATATGTCTCAAGAAGGGCCCACGCTGTTATTTGAATATGATGCAGATTTTTTAAATGGTAATATTGAAATATCTCCCTTTATGCTGCCCAAAGCATCTGGCGTGCATAGCTTTAATGACAGAAAAGATGATTGTTTTAAGGGGTTGCCGCATTTTATAGCAGATGCATTACCCGATAATTTTGGCAATATGATTACTAACGCAGCCTTTGCCAAAATAGGTAGGAGTGCTGACAGCATCACTATTTTAGAAAGATTGTCCTATCTCGGTAAAAGGGCAATTGGCGCCTTAGAATTTGAACCAGTCTTTACAAAATCTAGTAATAACAACGATATATTAGAATTGAGAGATTTAACAAACTCTATCAAAAGTGCAATCGCTGGCAAACCCTCTGAGGTGGAAGGCGTTTTAATTAGCATCTCTTCTGCCGCAGGTGGCGCTAGAGCCAAAGCAATCATTGGTTACGACAAAGTTAACAATATAATAGTCTCAGGACACAAGGATATTCCTGATGGATTTGAACATTATTTGATTAAATTTGACGGACTTTCTGAGAATGACCCTACGGGTTATAGTAATATCGAATATGCTTATTACTTAATGGCAATCGACTTAGGCATTAATATGACGGAATCTTTTTTGTTGACAAGTCAACTTAGCCAACATTTTATAACTAAGCGCTTTGACAGGGTTGATGGCAAAAAAATACATACACAAACACTTTGTAGCGTCATCGGTTCAGACTTCAATAAACCACAAACTTCAAATTATGCCGATTATTTTAATCTTGCCAACCTTTTTAATTTAGGTTACCCAGTAAAATTAGAAATGTTCAGAAGAATGGTTTTTAATGTCATCCTTGCAAATAGAGACGACCACACCAAAAACTTCTCCTTTCTAATTGATGAAAAAGGTAACTGGTCGTTAGCCCCTGCATACGATATTACCCATGCCTACAACAATACCAATCCTAATGCGTGGACCAGAGAGCACAATTTATTGATAAACGGCAAAGGCACTAAAATTACAAAAGAAGATTTGACAGCAGAAGCAAGCGCCCTGTTGCTAAAAAACAAAGAGATGGAAAGCATCATCAAAGATGCCCAAAAAGTTGCCAATAACTTTACTACTTATGCTAAAAAAGCAAAAATCAGTGCTGTTCATAAAAATAAAATAATAGAACATCTAAAAGAGGTGCAAATTTAATATGGAAAATACAACTCTAATTGGCGGAAAATTTATTACAATTGACCAAGCATTAAGAACTTTTGGCGAGCAATTAAAACATATTAGAAAACAACAAAAAACAACTCAAGCAGAATTATCAGAGCATTGTAATGTCAGCCTAACTGTTGTCAAAAGACTTGAATCTGGTAAGCCAGTTTCATCAATCAACCTAATGAAAATTTTAACTTCATTAGGTAAGCTTAATTTGCTGATTGACCTGTATAAAAAACCTGACACCTCGCCAGCAGAAACTTGGAAAGCCACAAATTCTTAAAGTTTACCTCAATCCTAAAGCTTTCTTAATTGCTTTTGGATAAAGCAGATGTTCTTGTGCTAAGACTTTTTTTGCTAACGATTCAGCAGTATCAATTGATTGAATGGGGACGGATTGTTGTAAGATGATTTCCCCTGAGTCTAATTCATTGGTAACAAAATGCACCGTAGCACCTGCGAATTTTTCGCCTGCGTCAATAGCACGCTGGTGGGTATTTAAGCCTTTGTATTTGGGCAATAGTGCTGGGTGGATGTTGAGTATTTTGCCTGCGAATGCGTTGATAAAATCGGTGGATAAAATACGCATAAATCCTGCTAATATCACTAATTCTGGGTTGATTGTGTTGATATGTTGTATCAGTTTTTGGTCAAAATCTTCACGAGTTTCAAATTGAGTATGGTCAATGAATTGAGTGGCAATGCCTGCTTTTTTGGCTCGTTCTAAGCCGAAAGCGTTGGCTTTATTGCTGATGACGCATTTAATATTGATGCCGATATCATTGGCATTATCGATAATGGATTGTAGATTTGAGCCTGAACCCGAAATCAAAACAACGATATTAGATAACGACTTGTTCACCGTTATTTTTGATGATTTCACCGATTAACCACGCTTTTTCGCCTTGTGCTTCTAAGTGTTTGATGGCATCTGCACTTTCCTCGGCACCGAGTATTAATATCATGCCAACACCGCAGTTAAATACACGATACATCTCTGTTAATTCAATGTTACCCGTGTTTTGTAAGAATTGAAAAATCTCGGGCAGTTCCCAAGAAGTGTTGTCTAATTTTGCAGCCAAATCGTCTGGCAAAACACGAGGAATATTTTCTAACAAGCCACCACCTGTAATATGCGAAATGGCGTGAACAGTATGCTGCTTTAATAAAGATAATACTGATTTCACATAAATTTTAGTCGGCTCAATCAGTTGTTGCAATTGGGCATCAGTCGGCTCTGTTCTTTCTAATACCTTACGAATTAACGAGTAGCCATTGGAATGTGGGCCTGATGAACCAAGGGCAATAATATGGTCACCATTTTTGACTTTGCTGCCGTCAATGACAGCTTCTTTTTCGGCAATACCAACACAAAAACCTGCCAAATCGTAATCCTCACCCGCATACATCCCTGGCATTTCAGCTGTTTCACCGCCAATCAACGCACAGCCAGATTGTTTACAGCCTTCGCCAATACCTGAAATCACTGAAACAGCAATATCAGTATTGAGTTTACCCGTCGCATAATAATCCAAGAAAAATAACGGCTCCGCCCCCTGAACAATTAAATCATTCACACACATTGCCACCAAATCAATGCCGATGGTATCGTGTTTGTTTAACATTTCTGCCACTTTAAGTTTGGTGCCAACGCCGTCAGTGCCTGAGATTAAAACAGGATTTTTGTATTTATTAATGGGTAATTCGAACATTGCACCAAAACCACCCAAACCTGCTAAAACCCCTTTTCTGGCAGTAGATTTTGCAATGGGTTTGATTTTTTCAATTAAGTCGTTACCTTTGTTGATGTCAACGCCAGCGTCTTGATAAGTCAATGATGACATAGGGTTTTTTCCGTATAATTAATTTATTTTTTAGTTGGATTAAAATGAATATCTCATCTCTGCCAAATGCACTGTCAATTTTACGCATTATTTTAACAGTTCCTGTGGTTTTATTTTTGTTAAATCACGAGTTCTCTTGGGCAATAATGTTGTTTTTCATCGCAGGCATTACTGATGCTTTAGATGGCTGGATTGCCAAGCGTTTTTCCTGTCAAACTAGGCTCGGATCTATCCTTGACCCTGCTGCTGACAAACTTTTATTAGTCAGTAGTTTTGTCACACTGCACATTATTGGGTTTTTGCCATTATGGCTATTAGCGTTTATTTTTATACGAGATTTGATGATTGTATCGGGTACAGTTGGTAGTTTTATGGGGGATAGTGAGTCTGAAAATATTTTACTTTCCCCTTCAAAACTATCAAAATTTAATACCACATTACAAATCACATTGGTCTTGTTTTTGGCGGCAACAGGCTTATATCCAAGTCTGTCTGAATGGCATACTATTTTATTTATCATTGTTGCAACTTCTACAGTATTGAGTGGTGCAGATTATATTTGGATTTGGATTGAAAAAGCTATTTTACAAGAGAAACAAAAATGAAGCAACTTGGCTTACCTATTTTACTAAATTCGAAAATGCGATTGAGTAATTTTATCGGAGATGAAAACAAACATATTTTGACTTTTATTAACACCCTGTTTACTAATAATAACTCTAATATTATGGTTATATCGGGTGGAAAATCCAGTGGTAAAACCCACCTTTTACAAGGCTGTACTTTTGCAGCAATGGACAAGCAACTCAACGCAGTTTATATTGATATCAAAGAAGAATTACCCGAAGGCTTTATTACAGATTTATCCGCAGTTGATTGGGTATGTATTGATAATATAGATAATTTAAATAACATACAGCAACAAGAGTTATTCGATTTATATAATCAAATCAAGCAAACTCAAACCAAACTTATCATCAGTGCAAACAATATAGCAAGTAAATTGGATTTGTTAAATGATTTAAAAACTAGATTATCTTTAGCGGTTAATTTCACCCTTGAAGTATTAACTGATGAGCAAAAAATTGTTATCCTACAAAGCAGAATGATAGATAAAAATATTCGTATTAATACCAAGATATACACCTATCTATTCAAACACTACTCAAGAGATTTGGGCGATTTACTTCACGCTATCAACCAATTAGACCAGGCCTCTCTACAGGAAAAAACTAGTATCACCATTCCTCTAATCAAACAAACACTAACCAATCTTAATTAACAAAAAAAGTAAACAAATAGAGACCTTTGCATAAATAGGGATGATTAGCAAAATGACAGATTTTATTAAATTGGAAATTTTTTAAATCCACTCCTAGCAGGGCTAAGGGTGTTTTTAAAAAGTTTGTAATTTGATGAAAGATGGCGTTTTGATGATTATTCATATTTATGCAAAGGTCTCCAAGTGTTGTTTTTATACTTTTTTATTAATCTAACAAAAAATTAACGATTTCTAAATTTAAATTTGGCGATTTTTGGCATTAGTTTTGAAAAAGGGATTTGTTTAAAATTGCCATATTCTTGTTTAATTATGCTGACTAACTCGGTAATATTGTTGATGTTGTCAGAGACAGAATAATTGACAATCTCTTGTAGAGCAAGTAGCCCTCCCATTTTGATTTTTGCTTGTTGCCCGACTGATAGATTGGATTGATAGTGTGATTGCAGGGCAAAATTACTGTTGATTCTTAGGTTTTGATATAACGAGGCACAGTCATTTGATGCTGATTTATTTAAACAAGCGCCAAATTCTTTTTCGGCAACACAGTCTTTTGCGGAAAATTCACAGCCACAGCGACCGCTTAAAATTAAATGGGAAAAAGGACAGGTATAGTGTTTGTTTGACATATAAAAACATTTTACACATTGAGACCTTTGCATAAATATGAATAATCATCAAAACGCCATCTTTCATCAAATTACAAACTTTTTAAAAACACCCTTAGCCCTGCTAGGAGTGGATTTAAAAAATTTCCAATTTAATAAAATCTGTCATTTTGCTAATCATCCCTATTTATGCAAAGGTCTCATTATAATACTTACTTTAGAATTTACCACTAACAGCTTATGGATTATTTTCCTATTTTTATTGATATTGCCAAAAAACCCTGCTTAGTTGTTGGTGGTGGTGATATTGCTTATCGCAAAATTAACCTTTTATTAAAAGCAGATGCACAGGTTACTTGCATAGCACCAGAAACTTGTGATGGCGTTGCTGAGCTGGTAAAAAATAATAAAATCATTTTGATTAAAAAAGATTTTGAGGCAAGTGATGTTAATGCACAGGTGTTGATTGTATCTGCCACGGATGATGCAGTGTTGAATGCGCGTGTTTCTGCATTGGCAAAAAAGGCTAATATTCCTGTTAATGTAGTGGATTCGCCAGCATTGTGTAGTTTTATTATGCCTTCGATTGTTGATAGAAGTCCGATTGTGATTGCCATTTCATCAGCAGGTAAGGCACCTGTATTAGCCCGACTCATTCGTGCTAAATTAGAAAGTACTATTCCCAATGCCTATGGCAAATTGGCAACATTAGCGGGGAATTTTAGACAGCAAGTTAAAGCCAAATTTAATAACATTGAAGATAGGCGTTATTTTTGGGAAAAGGCTTTTTCAGGGGTGGTTGCGGAAAAAGTCTTTGCAGGCAAAATTGATGAAGCACAAACTGATTTACAAGCACAACTTGACGACAGTATTGATAGCGATATCGGCGAGGTTTATTTGGTTGGCGGAGGTCCAGGCGACCCAGATTTGTTGACCTTCAAGGCGTTGCGTTTGATGCAGCAAGCCGATGTGATTTTATACGACCGCTTGGTATCAGATGAAGTAATGGAATTAGTGAGACGCGATGCAGAGCTTATTTATGTCGGCAAAGAGCGCGATAATCACAGTGTGCCACAGGAAGGCATTAATCAATTATTGGTGGATTTAGCCAAGCAGGGTAGGCGTGTTTGTCGTCTCAAAGGCGGCGATCCGTTTATTTTTGGGCGAGGCGGCGAAGAAATCGAAACCTTGGCGGAAAATGGCGTTCCGTTCCAAGTTGTGCCAGGGATTACTGCTGCTTCGGGTTGTTCTACTTATTCGGGTATTCCGTTGACACATCGGGATTATTCGCAGTCTTGTCGTTTTGTAACAGGGCATCTTAAAGACGGCAGTATGAATTTGCCGTGGGATGAGTTGGCTGTTGAGCAACAAACCATTGTTTTTTATATGGCACTTAAAGGGGCACAGCATTTGTCAGACCAACTTATCGCCCATGGGATGCGTGGGGAAATGCCAGTTGCTTTGGTGGAAAAAGGCACAACACCAGAACATAAGGTTCACACTACTACCTTGGCAGAATTGCCTGATTTGGTGGCCAATGAAATCATCCATGCGCCTACGCTGATTATTGTGGGCGAAGTGGTGAAGTTAAGGGAAAAGTTGAATTGGTATGATATGGATAAAAATTAATTCTGCGTTGCCAAAAAAAACCGCCAATTAAGGCGGTTTCTTTAACTAAAAAGCAAGACTAAGAGCGGCAATTATCGTCTTTAGCACCTAACGCTTTACAAATCATTGCTGCTGGGCAGAAACCTGTAAATGCTGATTGGAATAACATAAAACCAACAAAAAATGTCATCCATAACCAATTTGGCTCGTTAAAGTTAATGCTACTTGCCAAAAGTGAACCCATGATAAAAACTCCTGCTATTGCTGATACTGCGTTATTGACCGTCATATTGTTACCTATCTTTTAAAAAGATGTAATTTTAACATCATTTTGCATTAGGGGAATCAATAGGCGAGTGATTTTTTTGGTTTCATTTATGACAACAGTAATGTCTATTTGGGTATAATGCCCGTTTTCGAGCGGGAGTGGTGGAATTGGTAGACACGCTGGATTTAGGTTCCAGTGCTGAAAAGTGTGAGAGTTCGAGTCTCTCCTTCCGCACCATCTTAATAAAAACCCTATTATGACTTAAGGTTGTAATAGGGTTTTTTTGTTTTTTTCTTAGGTAAAATTCCTACAGGTTATGAATACCATTATTTTACATTCCCAAGCGTTAGATATTGCCAACAAAATGGCGGATGTGTGTGGTGTGGCGTTTGAATTTAGGCGCTCGCATTTTCGTTTTTTAACGGATAAGAAAATTGATATTGTAGCGTTGCGCGAGGTATTTTCGGTGGATATTAATTATTTACCTGACTTTGATTTTTCGCAGGCAGCATTGTTTGTGAGTGATATGGATTCGACGCTGATAACGATTGAGTGTATTGATGAAATTGCAGATTTTGCAGGTATTAAACCACAGGTGGCAGCGATTACTGAGCGGGCGATGCGGGGTGATTTGGATTTTAATGCGTCTTTGATTGAACGCGTCGCTTTGTTGCAGGGGCTGGAAGTGTCGGTGTTGAGTCGGGTTTATGAGGAACGCTTGAAAGTCAGTGATGGAGGTAGGGCGTTGATTGCGTTTTTAAAATCTAGGGCGATAAAAACAGCAGTAGTGTCGGGCGGGTTTGGTTATTTCACTCGGCGTTTGTCAGAGGATATTGGGCTTGATCACGACCGTGCGAATACATTGGCGATTGAGAAGGGGCAATTAACGGGTAAAGTTGAGGGGGATATTATTAACGCCACAGCTAAGGCTGAATTTATAACTGAATTGTGTGCAAAATACCAAACGACACCGAGCCAAACTATTGCAATAGGTGATGGGGCGAATGATTTGGAAATGATGGCGGTGGCGGGCTTGTCAGTGGCGTATCATGCCAAACCTGCAGTAATTAAATTTGCAAATATCGTGATTAGTTATGGTGGGTTGGATATAATAATGGATTTTTTTGATGGTTAAATTATGTTACCTGAAATTGGACATTTTGCCTTAATCCTTGCTTTGATAGTCGCTGTGCTACAAGTAGCCTTGCCAAGTGTGGGTTTGTGGCGGGGTAATGTTGCTTTAATGCAACTTTCTCGTCCTTTGTTGTGGATGCAGTTTTTTTGGCTGATCGTATCATTTTCAGTGTTGATGAATGCCTTTGTGGTGGATGATTTTTCGGTTAAATATGTTGCCAGTAATTCCAATACAAATCTTCCTGATATTTTTAAAATGTCGGCTGTTTGGGGCGCACATGAAGGTTCTTTATTGTTGTGGGCGTTGATATTGTCTTTGTGGAGTGTGGCAGTTTCTATTTTTTCTAAACGCTTGCCTGCACAGGTTTTAAATCATATTTTGATTATTTTGGGGTTAATTAGCATTGGCTTTTTGTTGTTTTTATTGCTGACTTCTAATCCATTTGAACGCTTAGATATTATCCCGATACAGGGGCGTGAACTCAATCCGCTGTTGCAAGATTTTGGCTTGATTATTCATCCACCGATGTTGTATATGGGCTATGTGGGAATGGCAGTTCCATTTGCATTTGTATTGTCGTCGTTGATTCGTGGGCAGTTGGATTCTACTTGGTTGCGTTGGTCGCGTCCGTGGACTTTGGTGGCGTGGGCGTTTTTAACTTTCGGTATTACTCTAGGTTCTTGGTGGGCGTATTATGAACTCGGCTGGGGAGGTTGGTGGTTTTGGGATCCAGTTGAAAATGCGTCATTTATGCCGTGGTTGGTTGCTACCGCCTTGGTGCATTCTTTGAGTGTGAGTGAAAAGCGTGGTGCCTTTAAGCATTGGACGGTGTTATTGGCAATTGCTGGATTTTCTTTGAGCTTGTTAGGCACTTTCTTGGTGCGTTCAGGGATTTTGACTTCAGTGCATTCATTTGCTACTGACCCTGCGAGGGGGCTGTTCATTTTGGTATTTTTGGTGATTGTGGTCGGTGGTTCATTGGGCTTGTATGCGTGGCGTGCTAATTTGATGCGTAGCAATAACAGTTTTTCACTGTTATCGAGAGAAAGTGGATTGTTAGTGAATAACATCTTATTAGTCACAGCGTTATTGAGTGTATTTTTGGGTACGCTTTATCCACTATTATTAGATTCATTAGGATTGGGAAAAATCTCAGTCGGTGCACCATATTTTGATGCGGTATTTGTGCCGATTATGATACCTGCTGTGTTGGCAATGGCAATTGGTGGGTATTTGCGTTGGAAAAAAGACAAGTTGGATAGGGTGGTTGATGTGACTATTCATATGGTATTTGTTATTTCGACGATTACGCTAATTACTTATTTATCCATTGATAATATTTATGTCGTTTTGGCAACCTTTTTATCTACTTGGATTGTGTTGCATTCATTACTATTGTTAGTGCAAAGACTAGCACAACGAGGTAATCCAAGTATGGCGTTTATTGGAATGATTGTTGCACATATTGGTATTGCGGTATTTTTATTCGGTGCAACGGTAACGACGCAATATGGTGTGGAAAAAGACATTAAGATGACTCTGAATGAAACTGTAACTATTAAAGGTTATGACTTTACTTTTAGAGGGGTTACAACATTGCAAGGGGTAAATTATACGGGCAATAAGGGTGTGATTGATGTGGCATACGAGGGTGATAAGATTGCCACTTTAAAACCCGAAAAACGCCAATATGTAACGGGTATGCCAATGACTGAGGCAGCAATTGATCCTTCATTATTCCGTGATTTGTATGTTGCTTTGGGCGAGTCATTAGGTAATGGGGCGTGGAGTTTGAGATTATATTACAAGCCACTCATTCGTTGGATTTGGCTGGGGGGATTGTTGATTGCATTGGGTGCGTTGTTGGCGGCCTTTGACAAACGCTACCGTCTAAAAGTAAGAGGTAAATGATGAATTTATATTTGTGGTTTGTTTTAATGTTGGTAATGTCATCGGCATGGTTGGTGTGGTTTTTGTATCGCCCTTTAAAGAACAATGTATTGGATTTGGAGAAATCAAATATTGCATTGGGTAAGCAAAAACAAGCGGAACTCGAACAAGATTTACAAAGAGAGTTGATTGATGAGAGTGTGTTTGAAGATGCTAAAGATGAAATTGCACAAGTATTGGCAGCGGAAATGATGCAGATAGCAACGACAACGACGGTTGAAACGCAAAAACCGATACCAATTTGGTTGGCAGTATTAATTGTGACAGCATTATCTATCACATCTTTAGGTGTTTATCAAACGCTGACTTCGCAATCAATTACCTCTCAAAATGCAACAACGCTACAAACAGAAAAGCCACCAACTTTGGCACAAAGTATTGTCAATATTAGAAAGCGTTTAGCAGAACAACCTGATGATGCAAAATCGTGGAGATTGTTAGGATTGGCATTATTTGATTCTGATCAATTAAGTGAATCTTTAGAAGCGTATGAAAAATCTTACCGATTAAATCCAAAAAGTGAAATTATGCTAGTTGAATACGCTTCAACTTTGGCAAAATCTCAGGGTAACCAATTTAAAGGGCGTGTTTCTACCTTGGTCCGTGAGGCGTTAGAAGTTAATCAGAATAATGTAGATGCTTTATATTTGGCGGGTTGGGTGGCAATTAACGCACAGCGATTAGAGTTGACACAGATGTTGTGGCAAAGGGCGTTGTCATTATTACCCGAAAATCAAGCAGACAGAATGACTTTACAGCGTATGCTGAATGAGTTGGCACAAATGCGTAATACAGATGGAAAATCAACGACAACGCAAAATAAACCAATAGCTCAACACCAGGTTACAATTAAAATAGCACTATCTGAGCGTCTGCATCAGGCAGAATTTAAAGACCATTATTTAATGGTGTATGTCAAAGCCGCACAAGGCCGACCAATGCCGATTGCCATTCAGAAAATTAAGTTAAAAGATTTTTCAGGCGTGGTAATATTGACCGATAAAAATTCTGTCATGCCGACGCAACAATTATCACAAGCATCTAAAGTGCTTGCCGTGGCACGCCTAAGCAAGTCGGGTTCGGCAATACGACAAGCGGGTGATATTGAAGCAGTGAGCCAAGTGACTGAGGTGAAAAATAATCCAACAATTAATTTAAAATTAAAATAAATTTATGAGTGATACACTACAATTAGCAAAGGATTTAATATCTATTGCTTCTGTTACCCCTAACGACAAAGGTTGTCAGCGATTAATGACTGATAGGCTGAAAAAAGTCGGTTTTGAAATTGATGATTTAAAATTTGGTAAAGTGGATAATTTTTGGGCAAAGCATGGTAATAATACCCCTGTTTTTGTTTTCGCAGGGCATACCGATGTCGTGCCAGTCGGGTCGAATTGGAAAACTGATCCTTTTGAGCCAACGGTGGTTGATGGGATGTTATACGGTCGTGGCACAGCGGATATGAAAGGCTCGTTGGCGGCGATGATAACAGCAACTGAACGGTTTGTGACAGATTTTCCCGACCATAAAGGCAGTATCGGTTATTTGATTACTTCCGACGAAGAAGGTCCTGCGATTGATGGCACGGTGAAGGTATGCGAATATCTAAATAACAAAGGGCAAAATGTTGATTATTGTTTGGTGGGTGAGCCATCATCGACTAATCAGTTGGGCGATGTGATGAAAAATGGCAGACGCGGTTCGTTGAACGGTTCGTTGACTTTGATTGGCAAGCAAGGGCATATCGCTTATCCTCATTTAGCAAATAATCCTATTCATTTGTTAGCACCTGCACTCAATGGTTTGATTGCCGAAGTATGGGATGAGGGCAATGAGTATTTTCCAAAAACCAGTTTTCAAGTGTCTAATATACACTCAGGCACAGGGGTTACTAATGTAATTCCAGGGGCGGTTGAAATAATGTTTAATTTTCGTTATTCAAGTGAATCTACACACGAGGGCCTGCAAAAAAGAGTGGAAGATATTTTAGATACGCACGGACTTGAATACAAAATTGACTGGAATCATTCAGGCTATCCATTCCTTACACCAAAAGGCGATTTAGTTAGTGCTTGTATGCAGGCGGTGAAAACAGTGAAAGATATTGACAGTGAATTATCCACTTCTGGCGGCACCTCTGATGGGCGTTTTATTGCCCCTATCCTAAATGCACAAGTGGTAGAGCTTGGACCTTTAAATGCCACAATTCATCAAGTAGACGAGTGTGTGAGTGTACAAGATTTAGAGGATTTAAGTGAAATTTATTACCAAATTCTGAAAAATATCTTAGCCTAAATAATGATACATTTTGATATTATTACTTTATTTCCTGAGATGTTTTCAGCGATTAAAGAAGAAGGGGTAATTGCACGAGGGATTAAAAAATCATTGCTCGCAATTCACACTTGGCAGTTGCGTGATTTTAGCGACAACAAACATCGTAATATCGACGATGCACCCTATGGCGGTGGGGCAGGGATGGTAATACAAGTCAAACCAATTCGTGATTGCCTGCATAAAATCAAACAAAATAATCCAGACACTACTGTTATTTACTTATCACCACAAGGACAAAAATTAACCCACAAACTCGCTCTTGAACTCTCCAAACTCAAATCAATTACCTTATTGTGTGGGCGTTATGAAGGCATCGATGAGCGTGTTATTGAGCATGATATTGACAGGGAAATATCTATTGGTGATTTTGTCATTAGTGGCGGTGAGCTCGGTGCTATGGTCGTGATTGATGCGGTTAGTCGCCAAATTTCAGGCGTATTAGGCAATCAAAATTCGCTCAACGATTCGTTTGCTAATGGCTTGCTAGATTACCCACATTACACCCGTCCAGAAACCATCGATGGGCAAAGTGTCCCAGCGGTTTTACTCAGCGGACATCAAGCAAATATTGATGCTTGGCGGGTAAAAAAAGCCGAAGAAAAGACACAAACCAAACGCCCTGATTTGTATTAATATTTGTCAAGGCAACATCAAAATTGTCGGTAGTTAGGATACCATCCTATCCGCTTTTTTGGATGAAAATGATGCCAACTCTCGTATTTTCTTTTCATCAAAAATTCTCAAGAAATTGTAGATGGGGTTAAATGGGTGATTTTATTAAATATACTCAAGAACTAAGTGTGTCAGATATAGCCTTTTTAAAACTCACTAAACCCATACCATTCTGGGAAAATTATCAGGCTTAATAACACACTAACTTGAATGACGATGAAGGGCGTAACACCTTTATAGATATCGGTGGTTTCGATAGATTTTGGAGCAACGCCTTTGAGGTAGAAGAGACTAAAGCCAAAGGGTGGGGTTAGGAATGAGGCTTGTAGGTTCATAGCAATTAAAATCGCGAACCATTGCATATCGATACCGAGTGAGAGAGCGATTGGGTAAAAGATTGGGACGATGATGAGGGATATTTCGACGAAATCAATAAAGAAACCGAGGATGAGGATGATGCCCATTGAAATAAGGATAAAACTCATTTCTTTGGCGGGAAGGCTGTGAATGAATGTTTCTACGACATGGTCGCCACCGCTGTAGGTAAATACCATTGAAAAGGCGGTTGCACCGACTAAGATGGCGAATACCATGGAGGTAACTTTGATGGTTTCAACGCTGGATTGATAGACGATATCCCAGTTGAGTCTTTGGTAAAACAGAGCTAATAGTAGTGAGCCGACTGCACCGATTGAGGCGGATTCGGTGGGGGTAGCAATGCCTGAAAATATTGAACCTAAGACAGCAATGATAAGGGTGATGGGTGGCACGATGGACTTGGCGACTCGCCAGTATTTTCCTGCGTTTGGGTTATTGCTTTTTGTTGCGGGTGCGGCGTCTTTGTCCCAGTAGGCAATGAATAAAACATAGACAATATAACTGCCTACCAGCACCAAAGAGGGCATAACAGCACTGTGAAATAAATCGCCAACAGGCACACCGAGTACATCTGCCAAGATGATTAGGACAATGGAAGGTGGGATAATTTGCCCTAAAGTGCCTGAAGCACAAATAACACCCGTAGAGAGCGTCTTTTTATAGTTGTGTTTGAGCATTACTGGTAGGGCAATCACACCCATGGCAATCACGCTAGCACCGACTACGCCTGTGGAGGCAGCGAGTAGTGAGCCGACTAAAATGGTGGATACTGCCAAACCACCACGAATATTGCCAAATAAATCGCCCATGGCTTCAAGCAGTTGCTCTGCCAGTCGGGTTTTTTGTAAAATGATACCCATAAAAATGAACAACGGTATTGCCATTAAGATGGTGTTTTCCATAACGCTCATAATGCGGTAAGGCATAAAGCCGAATAAGTCAATACCTTCTGTGAGTGTGCCGAAAATAACAGCAACACCTGCGAAAGTAAAAGCCACAGGAAAGCCAATTATTAGCAATGCCAGAGTAACGACAAACATAATCAAACCAATCATTGTTTCAGCACCTCGTAGTTATCTTTGGCAAACAATCCACCAGAAACAATAACCAAGATAAAGCTGAGTGGAATAATACCTTTGATAATGAATCGTTGTGTTAATCCACCAGGGTCACCACTTTGCTCGTTGATGATGTAAGCTGAATAGGTGAAGTCAATACCATAGTAGGTGATTAGCAAGCTGATTGGTAAGATAAATATTATAAAACCTATGATATTGATAATTGCCTGTTTTTTAGGGGTAAATTTGGCGTAGAAAACATCTACTCTGACATGGGCGTCTTTTTGTAGCGTATAAGCAATACCTAGTAAAAACATAGAAGAGAACAGATGCCATTCCATTTCTTGTAAGGCAATGGATGAGTTGTTAAAGCCGTAGCGAAGGGCGACATCGATGAATACATTGACAATCGTTAGTAGTAATAATCCAACGGTTAAGCGTTCTAACCATTGGGTGTATTGGTAGCGCAATGTTATTATTGGGTTTGAGAATTTAGATAAGCTTGGTCTGAGATGGCTGTCCAAGCGCGTATTTTTTTCAAATAGTTAGTTTGAGATTCAATGATTTCTTTTGAAAGTGGATTATTCGCAGCTAGTTTTTTAAGGAGTTTGTCATTTGCCTTTCTAAGTGCGTCAAATACTGGTTCAGGAAAGGTTTTAACTTTAATATTAGGAAAATCCTTTTTCATTATTGCCCAGTTTTTGGCACTTTCATGTTCGGATTGTGCATACATTTGATAAGCTGAAAGTTTCATTGCTGTTATCAAAATGGTTTGCAAGTCTTTTGGTAGTGAATTGTATTTCTTAAGATTGATTAAAAACTGTAATTCGGTACCTGGCTCATGCCAACCTGTGTAGTAATAGGGGGCAATTTTGTGAAAACCCATACGCAAGTCTAGTGAAGGACCTACCCATTCTAGTGCATCAATTGTGCCACGGTCTAATGCAGTATAAAGTTCACCCGGTGGGATGTTGGTTGGTTTGGCACCAACTTTTGCCATGATTTCTCCTGCGAAGCCAGGAATACGCATTTTCAAACCTTTAAGGTCATCAATTGAGTTGATTTCTTTTTGAAACCAGCCTCCCATTTGGTTACCCGTGCTACCGCCAATCACTGATTTCATACCGTGTTTAGCATAAACTTTATCCATCAGCTCATTACCACCACCGTATTCAAACCAAGCATGTTGCTCGTCAGTTGTCATACCAAATGGCATTGAAGTAAAAAACAAAGTGTTGATGTCTTTGCCTTTCCAGTAATAAGAACCTGAGTGTCCGAGATCGTATTGTCCTGATTTGACGAAGTCGAAAATACCAAATGCAGACTTGTGTTTATTTTTGGAGTCAATTCTGATTTTTAAACGACCATTTGACATGGTTTCTGCTAATTTTTTGAAATTTTTGGTGGCATCGCCAAAGATTGGGAAGTTGGTCGGCCAAGTTTCTGCTAACTTTAAGGAATAAACTTTATCGCTGTGATTAACACCTTCTTTTTGGTCACCGCTAAACCATCCTGCATTAGCCACTGTAGTAATGAGTGTAGTGATTGTCAATAGTTGAATTATTTTTTTCATTTTTTTCCTCGTGAATTTATTTAAGTTGTGCCAAGATGGCACGATTGTTAGAATTATAATCTTGAAAGGTTTTAATGTGAGTGAATTTTTGTTTTAATAATTCAACAATCATTTCTTGCTGATTGTATCCGTGCTCCAAGAGCAAAAATCCGTGCTTGTTTAGGTGGATGGGCGCTTGATTGATAATAATTCTGATATCATCTAAGCCATCTTTTCCAGCGGTCAATGCGCTAATTGGCTCGTGGGTTAAGTTATCCAAATAGCCGTCGCCTTCTTCAATATAAGGCGGGTTGGAAATAATCAAATCAAACCTTTGGTTAGGCACCGCCTCAAACCAACTACCTTGTTGAAAGTTGATTTTATTAGTGATAATCGTGGCGTTTTGTTTTGCAATTTCTAAGGCTTTGTTGGAAAAATCAGTTGCCGTAACTTGCCAATGTGGGTTTTTGTCTGCTAGGGTGATGGCGATAATGCCACTGCCTGTGCCTAAATCCAGTAAATTGCAAGGCTTGTTGATGAATAAATTCAGTGCAATATCAACCAACAATTCAGTTTCAGGGCGAGGGATTAGCGTGTCGGGGGTTACTTTAAACTTTAAATGATAAAAGCCTTTTGTGCCACTCAAATAGGCGAATGGCACACCTTGTTCTCGTTTTTTGATGAGCGTTTTGAGTTTGCTTTCTTCATTTGTGCTGAGCTGATAATCGTCATTTGATAGCAGCCAGGCGTGGCTTTTTTCAAGCACTAAAGACAATAACTGAGTAATGTCTTTATGTTGACTTTTGAGATATTTTTTGATCAATGAAATTTTTGATTGCAACGATTAAGCCTAAGCCGAGGAATGCGCCAGGCGGTAAGATTGCCAAGAGTGTACCTTGATAGTCTTCAAACACAGTGATGCTGAGTGTGTTGCCAAAATCACCCAACAACAATGCCGATTGGTTGAACAAAGTGCCAGAGCCAATTAACTCGCGCGCCGCCCCTAAAATAATTAATACAATTGAAAAGCCAAGCCCCATCATTAAGCCGTCTAATGCCGATTTCCCCCAAGTGTTTTTACTGGCAAATGCCTCAGCCCGCCCCAAAATAGCACAGTTGGTAACAATCAACGGCACGAAAATGCCCAGTATTAAATATAAGTCGTAAAAATAGGATTGCATGATTAATTCAACAATGGTTACAAAAGAAGCAATCAGCAGCACAAAGATTGGAATGCGCACCTCTTTGCGAATGGTGTTGCGAAAAATTGAAACAGTGGTGTTTGAAGCTACCAATACAAACGAAGTGGCAAGCCCTAAACCCATTGCATTGGTGATATTATTGGTTACTGCCAACAGCGGACACAAGCCCAATAATGCAACCAAGGCTTGGTTATTGCTCCACAGACCGTTTTTTATAATTTTGATATAATCTTTCATAAAGGCTGATTATATCAATGTATGGCTAAGGGGCGCGTCTAATAACCTAAAATATTCATCTTTTTACTAAACATCTTGGATTATTAGAGACATACTCAAGAAAACACAATTTCGTCGTTAGACACATTGCCGTGAATAACTGACCCTGGTAGAAATTCTCCAGACAGTATCTTTTGAGAAAGTGGGTTTTCCAATAACTGCTGGATGGTGCGTTTGAGTGGGCGTGCGCCAAATACTGGGTCATAACCTTTGTCTACAATGAGTGTCATTGCACTATCATCCAGTTCAAGTTTAAGGTCCATTTTTGCTAAACGAGATTGCAGGATTTCAACTTGCAATGCAGCAATGCCTTTGATTTGTTCCTTGTCAAGCGGATTGAAAACCACGATTTCATCAATACGATTAACAAATTCAGGGCGAAAATGCTCACCCACAATTTGCATCAATTCGCTGCTCATATCTTTACCTGGATTTTCTTGAATCAAATGCGAACCAAGATTTGAAGTCATTACAATCACCGTGTTTTTAAAATCAACAGTGCGACCTTGTCCGTCCGTCAAACGACCGTCATCCAACACTTGTAGCAAAATGTTGAAAACATCAGGGTGGGCTTTTTCTACTTCATCAAGCAGGATAATTGAGTATGGTTTTCTACGCACAGCTTCGGTAAGCACACCACCTTGCTCATAACCAACATAACCTGGAGGTGCACCAATTAGGCGAGCGACAGAATGTTTTTCCATAAATTCACTCATATCTACCCGCACAATCGCTTGCTCGGTGTCAAACAGAAAATCGGCAAGCGCTTTAGTCAGTTCCGTTTTACCGACACCCGTTGGACCCATAAACATAAACGATCCATCGGGGCGATTAGGGTCAGAAAGCCCTGCACGAGAACGACGAACGGCATCGGCAATAACCTTGACAGCTTTGTCCTGACCAACCAAACGCCGGTGAATAATTTCCTCCATTTGTAAGAGTTTGTCTTTTTCACCTTCTAGCATTTTATCCACAGGAATCCCTGTCCAACGAGCGACAATATGGGCAATTTCGTCTTCGGTAACTTTGTTACGCAATAGCGTCATTGCACCAGTATCCACTGATTCAGCTGCGGTGATTTTGGCTTCCAATTCAGGGATTTTTCCGTATTGAAGTTCGCTCATTTTTGCCAAATCATTGTTACGATGTGCTGCTTCAAGGTCGGATTTTGCTTGCTCTAACGCTTCTTTGAGGTGTTGCGCACCTTGCACCACGGACTTTTCTTTTTTCCAAATTTCTTCAAAATCGGCATATTCTTTTTCAAGGGTTGAAATGTGTTTTTCTAATTCTTTGAACCGTTCTTTTGATGCCTTATCTTTCTCTTTTTTCAGTGCCATACGCTCAATTTTGAGTTGCACCAATTTACGATCAAGTTTGTCCATTGACTCAGGTTTTGAATCAATTTCCATCCGAATTTGCGACGCCGCTTCGTCAATCAAATCAATGGCTTTATCGGGCAATTGCCTATCGGTAATATAGCGTTGAGAGTAGGTAACGGCGGCAATAATCGCAGGGTCGGTGATTTCCACGCCGTGATGCACTTCGTATTTTTCCTTCAAACCACGCAAAATTGCAATAGTATCTTCCTCAGTTGGCTCATCCACCAACACTTTTTGAAAACGGCGTTCCATTGCCGAATCTTTTTCAATATACTGGCGATATTCATCTAAAGTTGTCGCTCCCATACAATGCAAATCGCCCCGTGCAAGCGCAGGTTTGAGCATATTGCCTGCATCCATAGAACCTTCACCTTTGCCCGCACCCATCATGGTGTGCAATTCGTCAATGAATAAAATCACTTGTCCATTTTCTGCTTCAAGGTCTTTGAGCACGGCTTTCATTCTTTCCTCAAATTCGCCTTTATACTTTGCCCCTGCCACCAACGCCGCCATATCCAACGATAATAACCGCTTGCCCTTGACACCTTCTGGCACTTCGTTGTTAATAATGCGTTGCGCCAAGCCTTCAGCAATTGCCGTTTTACCCACTCCCGGCTCACCAATCAGCACAGGATTATTTTTAGTGCGGCGTTGCAAAACCTGAATAGCACGGCGAATCTCTCCATCGCGTCCAATCACAGGGTCAAGTTTGCCGTCTTGTGCGCGTTGCGTCAGGTCAAGTGTATATTTATTCAAAGCATCTCTGTTCGTTTCTGTATTTTGTTCGTTCACGGTTTCACCTCCTCTAAGTTTATCTACAGCCGCCGATAGATTCTTTTTATCAACGCCGAATTTTTTTAATAATGTCGTCGTCGTATCATTACCATTAATAATTGCCAATAAAAACAACTCAGTTGACAGATAACTATCGCCTTTATCAGTGGATAATTTTTCAGCACTGTTAAGCAACCTCAATAAGTTTTGCGACACACCGATATCGCCATTTGGACTAGCCACCACAGCTAAATTATCAATAGTCTCATCAACATCATCTTTCAAATTTTTAGTATTGACACTCAATGTTTTAAGCACATTACTAACACTTGAAGCATAATCACTGAGCATACTACTCAATACATGCACCCCCTCAATAGCAGTATGATTTTTATTAATCGCAATAGATTGTGCAGTGCTTAAGTCTTGTTGAAATTGCGAAGTAAGTTTATTAATATCCATTTTTTATTGTATTTTTCTTTAAGTTACTTTTTATTTATGGATAATAGCAAAAAAATCAAGATAAAATAAAATATTATGTTAAATTTAGTATTGTTTGAACCAGAAATTCCCAACAATACAGGCAGTTTGATTCGTCTAAGTGCCAATATGGGTGCTAGTTTGCACTTGATTAAGCCGTTTGGTTTTGAAATTACCGACAAACGCTTAAAAAGGGCAGGGCTTGATTATAAAGAACTGGCACAAGTGTTTGAGTATGAAAATTTTGCCGATTATTTAGACAAAGCCAAGCCTGAGCGCTTGTTTGCCGTTAGTTCAAAAGTGCAAACTAATTATGCAGAGATAAAATATCAAGCAGGCGACTCATTCCTGTTTGGTCCCGAAACACGAGGACTGCCACAAGAAATATTGGATAAACACACCAGTATCACCCTGCCGATGCAAGAAGGTTCTCGTAGTTTGAATTTGTCTAATTGTGTGTCCATTGTAGCTTATGAAGCGTGGCGACAAATTGGCTTTAAGGGAGCAAAAAGGAATATTATCCCAATCCAAAAGTAGAAATTATAAAAACAGATGTGTCTATTGCTAAAAATTATCTCAATAAGACCTATACACTACAAAGGTCTATTTATAAATAGTATGAGACCTTTGTATAAATAGGGGTGATTAGCAAAATGACAGATTTTATCAAATTGGAAATTTTTTAAATCCACTCCTAGCAGGGCTAAGGGTGTTTTTAAAAAGTTTGTAATTTGATGAAAGATGGCGTTTTGATGATTATTCATATTTATGCAAAGGTCTCAGTATAACAAACACCTATGACAAAGAAAAAAAATACAAAAGAAAAATCAATAGAAGAAACGCTTTGGCAGTCGTGCGATAAACTGAGGGGTTCGGTTGAGCCAGCAGAATATAAGCATGTTGTCCTTGGGCTAATTTTCCTGAAATTTGCCAGCGATAAGTTTGAGCAGCGAAAAAAAGAACTTATTGAGGATGGAAAAGAAAAATATGTAGAAATGAAAGATTTTTACACAATGAAAAATGTCTTTTTTTTGGAAGATATTTCTCGTTGGTCTTATATTGTTAAAAATGCCAAGCAAAATGATATTGCCTTAAAAATTGATACCGCTCTTAATACGATTGAGAAAGGCAACCCTGCTTTAAAGGGTGCATTGCCTGACAATTACTTTTCTCGGCTTGCCTTAGACAAAACAAAACTGGCTTCATTACTAGACACCGTGAATGATATTGACACACTCAAAGACAATGGGCAAGATATTATTGGGCGTGTTTATGAATATTTTTTAGGTAAATTTGCCCTAAAAGAAAGTAGTGGCAAGGGCAAAGGCGAATTTTACACGCCAAAGACCATTGTCAACTTGATTGCCGAACTCATAGAACCCTACAAAGGCAAAATTTATGATCCTTGCTGTGGAACAGGCGGTATGTTTGTGCAATCCATCAAGTTTATTGAAAACCATCAAGGTACAAAAAAAGAAGTGTCCATTTACGGACAAGAAAATACCCCAACCACCTATAAATTGGCAAAAATGAACCTTGCCATAAGAGGCATTTCAGCCAATCTTGGCGGCAAACAGGCAGATACTTTTGCCAACGACCAACACAAAGATTTAAAAGCCGATTACATCATGGCCAACCCACCTTTCAACTTAAAAGATTGGAGGGGTGAAAATGAGCTATTAGACGACCCCAGATGGATGGGTTATGAAGTGCCACCAAAAAGCAATGCCAATTACGGTTGGATTCTCAATATGGTCTCCAAACTTTCTGAAAATGGCGTTGCAGGTTTTATTCTTGCTAATGGTGCGTTATCGGGTGGCGGAGAAGAATACAAAATCCGTAGAAAACTAATTGAAAACAATTTAGTAGAAGCCATTATCATTATTCCAAGAAACACCTTTTACACAACCGACATTAGCGTTACACTTTGGATTCTGAATAAAAACAAAAAAGAAAGAACCGCCCATATCAATAGTACGGATAAACAATACCGTAACCGTGAAAAAGAAATCTTATTTATGGATTTAAGACGCTGGGGCAGCGAATACGAGAAGAAGTATGTGCAACTAACCAAACAAGACATTGAAAAGGTGGTTTTAAACTATCACAACTGGCAACAAACCGATTTTAAAAGCACTTACCAAGATATACCCGAATTTTGTCAATCAGCCAGTTTTGAAGAGATAGAAGCCAATGACTTTTCGCTTGTACCCAGTAAATATATTGAGTTTGTGGATAAGGATAGCGGGATTGATTTTGATACCGAAATGAAACGCATTCAAAAAGATTTTAAAACCTTGTTGCAAGAAGAAAAAGACTCACAAAACCAATTAATTAACGCTTTTAAAACTCTTGGATACGAATTATGAGCAAGAAAAAACAGAAAATAGAGATAAAAGGCAATGAAATTACTGTTGTCAAATCTGATAATGAAGATTATATATCGATAACAGACATAGCCAAACATAAAAATGCTGAAGCTACGGGCTTGGTTATTTCCCATTGGATGAGTACACGATATACAATTGAATTTATGGGATTATGGGAAAAGATGCACAATCCTGATTTTAATGTTACGGAATTCCGTAACATTAAAAATGAATCTGGATCTAATGGTTTTATACTATCCAGTAAAAACTGGATTAACAGCACCAATGCAATTGGAATAGTTGCAAAGGCAGGAAGATATGGAGGTACTTATGCACACAAAGATATTGCCTTTGAATTTGCATCGTGGATTTCTGCTGAATTTAAACTCTTTTTAATAAAAGAGTTTCAGCGACTTAAAGATGAAGAATTAAAGCAATTAGGTTGGGACCTTAGGCGAAATCTTACAAAAATTAACTATCGAATCCATACTGATGCCATTAAAGAAAACCTTATCCCGCAAAATTTAAATAAACAACAGGTAAGTTTTGCTTATGCAAGCGAAGCCGATGTTTTAAATATGGCTCTGTTTGGTAAAACTGCCAAACAATGGAGAGATGCCAATCCTGATAAAAAAGGTAATATTAGAGATTATAGCAATGTTACCCAACTTGTATGCTTGGCAAATCTTGAAAACTTAAATGCTGTTTTTATCAATGATGGATTACCACAAAGCGAACGATTGCTAAAACTTAACCAAATAGCCATTAGCCAGATGAAAATATTACTTGCTGATAAGTCTATAGAAATGTTAAACCCTAAAAATGAAAATGCCGATGAGTAATTATAAACGATTGGGCGATTACATACAATTGGTGGATAACCGCAATAAAGATTTGGCGGTTACCAATCTTTTGGGCATTAATATTTTTAAGAATTATATGCCTTCTGTTGCCAATCAAACAGGACTTGATTTATCCAAATACAAAGTAGTTGCAAAAGGACAATTTGCAACCAACTTAATGCATGTTAATAGAGATGAAGTATTGCCAGTTGCGTTATATACTGATGAAAAACCCGCTCTTGTTTCACCTGCTTACAAAACATTTGAGGTTATTGATGAAACAGAATTACTTCCTGAGTTTCTAATGATGGAGTTTCAAAGACCTGAGTTTGACAGAAAAGCTTGGACATTTTGTGATTCAAGTGTGAGAGGTGGTTTAGAATGGGATAGACTTTGTGATATGCAAATTCCCGATATTGACAATGACGAACAACGCAAATATGTAGCACTTTACAAAGGCGTGCTCAACAACCAAAAAGTATATGAAAATAGTTTGGAAGATTTACAGTTGATTTGTGATACTTTTATTGAAGATTTAATTAAAACAGAAGAATTAAAAACATTGGGTGATTATATTCAACAATCTGATGAACGAAATACAGATTTGAAAATTGATAATCTTGTGGGAATAAGTGTAAATAAAATTTTCATTCCTACCAAATCTAAAAAAGAGGGATTAAACCTTTTAAATTACAAAATTGTAAAACCAAGACAATTTGGATGTGTATCAGTAACTTCAAGAAATGGTGAAAAAATATCACTTGCCATTTTAGATGGAGAAGCAGGGTTAATTTCAAGTACATATACTGTTTTTGAAGCAAAGAATACAGAAGTATTATTACCTGAATATTTATATCTCTTTTTCCAAAGAACAGAATTTGACCGTTATGCTCGTTTCAATTCTTGGGGAAGTGTCAGAGAAACTTTTGATTGGGTTGAAATGTGTAATGTAAAACTACCAATCCCCGATATAAAAATACAAGAAGCGATAGTTACCATTTATCATGCTTTAGAAACTCGCAAACAGATAAATGAGCAATTAAAGGCAAGTATAAAATCGCTTTGCCCTGTTTTGATGCGTGGGGTTGTGGAAGAAATGAAAGTTGAACCTTTAAAAACTGAAGCCTTATGAATTTCATTTTAAGATTGTTTTTGACATTGAGTTCCATCTCGTTTTTCCTAATTGTTTTCTTGGTTCAAAACGAAATAAATCCTTTCAAAACTCAATTAGGAAATTATGCGTGGGTTACTTATGTCGTTTATGTAATAGTTCCTTTTATTTTCACATTTATTTCTCTTGGCATTTGTAAACTTTTAACAAAATCAAGAATAAATAAAGTCATTTCTATTGAAACTTCAAGCAATGATTTTTTAGCTAATTATTTGGCTTTCTTCTTTGTGGCGTTAAGTGCACAAGGGGTAATAACATTTTGGGTAGTCTTTGGAATGACAGTTCTGTTTACTTTTGTTTCAAGAGTATCTTACTTTAACCCAATTTTTTTAGTATTTGGATACAACTTTTATTATATACAGACAGGTGAGCATGTTAAAGTAATGTTGATTAGTAGAAAAAAACTAAAAAGTCCGAAAACATTTGAAAATATGTCTTGTCGGCGGATTAATGACTATACATTTATGGAGATATAAAAATATGACTGAAATTTTTGCAAAAATAAAATCTGAATACAAAATGATATTGAGTCGAGAAGATAATGTGTTGACTGATTTTGACTTGTCTTTAATTGAGGCAATTGATTTTTCACCCAGCCATAAATTGGAAGATAATGAGTGGTTTAGAATTAATGATTTTTCAGAACAAGATTATTTTATTGAGCAATGCAACGCAGATTTTAGTTCAGCAAGCCTAAACCAAATAGGCGATAATGATTATAAAAAAATATCTGCAATTGCTATTTTACAAAATGGAGAAAAACATTTTCAACGGATAACACCTTCTTTATTTGTAAATAGAAAAACAATATTAGACTATTCGGGTGAACCAAGAATTGTTGAACACAGAAATCAAATAGAAATACGCAAAGAATCGGATGCAGTATATCTGGTTGATAGCGATACGCTTTATTTCAAGACCATAGGGAAACTCAAAGTAATTTTCCCAGGAATTGAGGTGTTGCACAGAGAAGCAACACAAGATGAAGTAGATGCTTTTATTGAGAATGACTTCATAACACTTGATACAATTACAAATACTTCCATTGGTTCTCAAAACAGAAAACGTATAGCAGATATTGGAATAAAATACAACGGTTTAAGTGCCGCAAAAAAGACTCAACTAATAACTTATGCTAAGGAAAAAGCAGAAGTTGAAATAGAGGGTAATTCTTTTGTGGTTAAGTCAGAAACTGACCTTAAAAAGGTACTGTATGCAATGGATCAAAGGTATTATTACGCTGATATTTACGAAGAAAATCGAGTTGCAAATTCGGTAAAAGTAGTTAGTGGGCAATAAATTGAAAAATACCCCACTCATCATCTACCAAACCGAAGACGGTAAAGTCAAAATAGAGACCTATTTTGAGAATGAGAATGTATGGTTAAATATTGACCAAATAGCTGAACTTTTTCAAAAATCTCGTTCTACTATTAACGAGCATATTCTTAATATTTACAAAGAACAAGAGCTTGAACAAGAGTCCTCTATGAGAAAAATCGGAAATTCCGATTTTTCTACCAAACCAACTAATTTTTATAATCTTGATATAGTTATTTCAGTGGGTTACCGAGTAAAATCGCACAGAGGGGTGCATTTTAGAAAATGGGCAACTGCACTGATTAAAGAGTACTTAATCAAAGGCTTTGCTATGAATGATGAGCTGCTCAAAGAGGCGGGCGGTGGAAACTATTTTGATGAGCTTTTGGCTCGTATCCGTGATATTCGTTCATCCGAAAAAGTATTTTGGCGTAAGGTGTTGGATGTTTATGCCACCAGTATCGATTACGACCCAAAAACAGAACAATCAGTAATGGTATTTAAAACCATACAGAATAAAATGCACTGGGCAAGTCATGGAGAAACGGCAGCCGAAACTGTTTATAAGCGAGTAGATGCGTCAAAAGAGCATATTGGATTAACCCATTTTAAAGGTGAAATTCCTACCAAAAAAGAAGTGGAGATTGCTAAGAATTATCTTGCTGAAGATGAGCTTAATATTTTAAATAGAATGGTAGCGGCGTTTTTGGAAATTGCTGAAATTCAAGCATTAGACCGTACACCGATGTATATGGCGGATTGGATTAAACAGTTAGATGCTTTCTTGAAAATGACCAATAAAGATATTTTACAAGATTTGGGCAGTGTTAGTCATCAGCAAGCCATTGAGAAAGCACAGACTGAATATGCTATTTACAAACAAACAACAAAAAACAGAATCACGCAAGTTGAAAAGGATTTTATTAGGCAATTGGATGAGAAAACTCAAGGTTTGAAGAAATGAAATTTACAGAAACAAAATTAGAGCAGGCTTTTATTGAACTTTTAGGCAATGAAGATTATCCTCATTACTTGGGTAATGCTATTGCCCGAGCAGATGATGAAGTATTGATTGAAGAGGATTTAAAAAACTATTTACTCAATCGCTATAAAAAAGAACAACTAACTGAAACAGAAACCCAATCTATTATTCTTCGGCTAAAAACCCTTTCTTCTGCTGACCTTTACGAGAGTAACAAAAAAATAATGCGTTGGTTGGCAGATGGTTTCACTCTGAAAAGAGAAGACGGAAAGCAAAAAGATATTCATATTGAACTGATTGATTATTTAGGGCTACCGCAACAAACACAAAGTCGTAATTTGGATAATATTGTTGCCGAACCAGCAGCCCAATACGAACAAGATTATAATATCTATAAATTTGTTAATCAATTGGAGATTGTTGGTGCGGAAAAACGAATTCCAGACGGTATTATTTACATTAATGGTTTACCCGTTGTGGTGTTTGAATTTAAATCAGCCATTCGAGAAAAAGCGACCCTACACAGTGCGTTTGAGCAATTAACTGTTCGCTACAAAAGAGACATTCCCGAACTTTTTAAATACAATGCTTTTTGTGTTATTAGCGATGGCGTCAACAATAAAGCCGGTTCGTTTTTTGCTCCTTATGAGTTTTATTATGCTTGGCGTAGGGTGGCAGGATTGGCAAAGGATGTGGATGGTATTGACAGTCTATTTACTTTGGTTCAAGGGATGTTAAACCAAAATAGACTGAGAGATGTTATTCAAAACTTTATCTACATTCCTGATACTTCAAAAAAAGATGAAAAAATAGTTTGTCGCTATCCTCAATATTATGCGGCTCGTGTGTTGTATGAAAGTATTGAAAAAGCCGAAAAACCTGATGGAGATGGCAAAGGTGGCACTTATTTTGGTGCAACAGGAAGTGGTAAAAGTTTTACAATGCTGTATCTCACTCGTTTACTAATGAAAAGTGAGCATTTTAAAAGTCCTACTATTGTTCTTATTACTGATAGAACGGATTTAGACGACCAACTTTCAGGTCAATTCACCAATGCTAAAAATTTTATTGGCGATGACAATGTAAAAAGTGTGGAAAGCAGGGCAGAATTAAGAACTTTGATGCAAGGTAGAAAAAGCGGTGGCGTTTTCTTAACCACGATTCATAAATTCACAGAAGATACCGAACTGCTGACTGACAGAACCAATGTAATTTGTATTTCAGATGAAGCCCATAGAAGTCAAACCAATTTAGACCAAAAAGTAACAGTAACAGACAAAGGTGTAAAAAAGACATATGGTTTTGCTAAATATCTACACGATTCATTGCCTAATGCCACTTTTGTCGGTTTTACAGGAACGCCCATTGATGCCACTTTGGATGTGTTTGGAAAAGTGGTGGATAGTTATACTATGACTGAATCGGTAAGGGATGAAATCACCGTAAAAATTGTGTATGAAGGGCGAGCAGCCAAGGTTGCTTTGCATAATAGCGAGTTAGAGAAAATTGAACAATATTATGCAGAAGTGGCGGAACAGGCGGCCAATGAATATCAAATAGAAAAAAGCAAACAAGCCACTGCCACGATGAATGCTATTCTTGGCGACCCTGACCGCTTGCAAGCCTTAGCAGAAGATTTTATCAAACATTATGAGAAAAGAGTGTCTGAAGGTGCTACAGTCAAAGCGAAAGCTATGTTTGTTTGCAGTAGTCGTGCCATTGGTTATGATTTTTACAAAAATGTTATTGCATTAAAACCTGAATGGGCAGAAATAAGGGTTGCAGAAGAAGGGGTTGAGCTTACAGAAAAAGAGAAAAGGGAAATCAAGCCGATGGAGAGAATCAAAATGATTATGACCAGAAGTCAGGATGATGCAAAAGAAAGGTATGATTTACTCGGGACAAAAGAGTATCGCAAGGAGTTAGATAGGCAATTTAAAAATGAAAAATCTAATTTCAAAATAGCCATTGTGGTGGATATGTGGTTAACAGGTTTTGACATTCCTTTCTTGGATTCTATTTACATTGACAAGCCAATCAGTCAGCACAATTTAATTCAAACTATTTCACGAGTAAACCGAAAATATAAAGGCAAAAACAAAGGGTTGGTGGTTGATTATATGGGGATTAAAAAGCAAATGAATCTTGCTTTAGCCAAATACAATAAAGGCGATGAGGAAAACTTTGAGGATATTCAAGAATCCCTGATAGTGGTTAGAAATCATCTGGATTTATTAGCCAAAGTATTTCACAAGTTTGACAGTTCAAAATATTTTGATGGCGTTGCATTGGCGCAGTTAAACACCTTGAATATGGCCAGTGAATATGTGCAACGCACAAAAGAGCTTGAAATTCGTTTTATAGGTTTGGTTAAACGCTTAAAAGCAGCCTATGATATTTGTGCAGGAAGTGAGCAATTAACGCAAAAAGAAAGAGATTTGACCCATTTCTATTTGGCCATTCGCTCAATTGTTTTTAAGCTCACAAAAGGCAATACGCCCGACACAGCACAAATGAATGCCAAAGTTAGGGAAATGATAAAAGATGCTTTAGAAAGTGATGGGGTGCAGGAAATATTTAAACTCGGTGATGAGGCGGAAAGCGAGCAAGACCTTTTTGATGAAGATTACTTGGCTAAAATAGACAAGATAAAATTGCCAAAC
This sequence comes from Candidatus Thiodubiliella endoseptemdiera, assembly GCF_964212635.1. Lineage (NCBI taxonomy): Bacteria > Pseudomonadati > Pseudomonadota > Gammaproteobacteria > Pseudothioglobaceae (SeqCode) > Candidatus Thiodubiliella > Candidatus Thiodubiliella endoseptemdiera. The sequence continues at coordinate 605,453 of NZ_OZ156463.1, read as the reverse complement.
ACCAAAATAAAGTTGCTTCAGACACTCTTGGCAAAAGTCATTGGAGAAATAAAGCAAGTCAACAAGGTAAAAGGCGTTGATTTTTCCAAAAAAATGCAATCTTTGGTTGAAAAATACAATGAAAGAAAAGAAGAAGATGTTTTGCGTGGTGAAGTTTATGAGGAAATGGCAGAACAGTTAACCCATTTAATTTGGGCAGTGCGAAAAGAGTTTACCGCAGGTGTTGAATTGGGAATTGATTTTGAGGAAAAAGCCTTTTACGACATTTTGAAAGTATTGTGCGTTAAATATGCTTTTAGTTACCCAGAGGAAAAACTCATTGACTTAGCAAAAGCCGTTAAAGATTTAGTCGATACACAAGCTCAATTTCCTGATTGGAGTAAACGAGATGACATTAAATCCACCCTAAAAGTCGGGCTAATTTTATTGTTGGATGAACATGGCTATCCGCCAGTAGAAAGAGATGAAGTTTACCAAGATATTTTTGAGCAAGCTGAGAACTTTAAGAAAAATAGAGCAGAATAGAGGAGTAGTAAAAATGAAAAAAAACCAACAAATTACAATACCCTAATCCAAAAGTAGAGATTGCAAAGGGTGGTACTAGGTTTGTGATTTTTATTTTTGGATTGAGATATAAAACACCTTTAAAATATCTCTTTAAAAATATCAGTATTCTAAAACAAACAACGATTAAGATTTTTGCATAATTGCGAATGATTAGTATAATGAGACCTTTGCATAAATATGAATAATCATCAAAACGCCATCTTTCATCAAATTACAAACTTTTTAAAAATACCCTTAGCCCTGCTAGGAGTGGATTTAAAAAATTTCCAATTTAATAAAATCTGTCATTTTGCTAATCATCCCTATTTATGCAAAGGTCTCTATAATGAGACTTTTGAATAATAATGCAATGGTTTCATCAAGTTAGATATTTAGGCTAGAAATTATATCACATTTATTCAAAATAGACTCAAATGGGGGTGTTGGGTTTTACACAAGGAAAAAACTATGAAATTTATTATATTAATGTTATTTTCATCCCTAGTAAGTGCCAACAGTTGTGTGGTTTTGTTGTATCACCATTTTTCCGACACCACGCCTAAATCCACTAGCATCAGTCCTCAATTATTTGAGCAGCATTTGCGGTATCTAAAAGAGCAAGATTTCAAAGTGTTGAAGCTTGACACTATGCTCACCTTGTTGGAGCGTGATAAATTGCCAGACAAATGCGTGGTGCTTACCGCCGATGATGTTTATCAATCCATTGCCGATAACGCCTATCCTTTGCTTGAAAAATATTTAATGCCAATGAGTGTATTTGTGGCAACTGAGCCAGCGGATAAAAAATACGGGGCGATGATGTCATGGGCGCAAATGCGCCAGATACGAGGCAATACCCTCCAATTTTATAATCATGGCACCAATCATGCGCATTTTTTAAATTTAAACAAGGCTGAAATTGCGGCGCAAATTCAACAAGCACAAAAACGCCTTAACAAAGAATTAGCAAGGTGCAACAACTGGTTTTCTTGCTTTCCCTATGGCGAAGATGCGGCAGCCCCCATCTTCGCTTATCCTTATGGCGAAGCCAATGTCGCCATTAGGCAACAAGTCCGAGACCTAGGTTACACCGCTTTTGGGCAGCAATCTGGCGTGGTGTCAAAAAATAGCAATCGACAAAACCTGCCGCGCTTCCCTATGGCGGCGCATTATGCCAAGATGATAAGTTTTAAAACCAAAGTCAATGCCTTGCCAATGCCTATCAAGGCTAAAAATATTAATCCAGTGTTCACACAAAATCCACCAACATTAGCATTAGAATTTCTCAAGCCCTTAAACAAATACCAAAAAGTCAACTTAAATTGTTTTGCTAATGGCGGCGTAGAGATGATTTGGCAAGGCAACAAAAGCGTTAAAATCATTGCCAAAAAACCCTTGACCGAGCGTCGTAGCAAATACAACTGCACCATGCCTAGCAAGCAAAAAGGTCGTTACTATTGGCATAGCGTTCAGTGGATTAACCCTAAAGTTAAAGAATAGTGGTATATAATCAAAATTTAAGTCATTGAGAGACCTTTGCATAAATATGAATAATCATCAAAACGCCATCTTTCATCAAATTACAAACTTTTTAAAAACACCCTTAGCCCTGCTAGGAGTGGATTTAAAAAATTTCCAATTTAATAAAATCTGTCATTTTGCTAATCATCCCTATTTATGCAAAGGTCTCATTGAAATTAGGAGAAAAATATGAGAGACACAAAAGAAAAATTGTCCAGTTTAACCATAGCCCTGCATTGGGTAGTAGGTTTAACTATTATCACATTGGCAGTTATTGGTGTTTATATGAGTGAAAATGAGGTGTTTGAGCTTTACCCTATTCACAAATCAATCGGTGTTTTAATTTTCGCAGTCATCATTGTTAGAGTGTATTGGCGTTTTGTCAATGGCTGGCTACAACCCGTTACTGAATACAGAGCAATTGAACACAATTTGGCAAAAATAATCCACTGGGTGTTAATAATTGCAATGATTGTAATGCCAATTTCAGGTTTTATTATGTCTGGTGCAGGCGGTTATGGTGTCTCAGTATTTGGCTTGGAAATCATTGCAGCACAATTTGACCCTGTTGCTAAAGAAGCCATTCCGCATAATGCTGCACTTGCTGGATTTATGCACGAAACCCATGAAATAGCAGGCTGGACAATTATTGTTGCCATTGTTTTGCATATTGCTGGCGCTATTAAACATCATTTTATCGATAAAGATAATACTTTGAGGAGAATGCTGGGTAAAAATTAAGCAAGCAAGACTTGCTCAAAGCAAGTTCAGTGTGTGTTTAAGTGGTACTACAATCCTAGTTTTTTTAATTGATATGCGTTGTTAAAGTCTTTAATATTGGCGATTTTTTTGCCGGCTAGTTGCACTTGTTCTAAACTTAATATACCGTTACCTGTTGCGATATGGCAACTGCCTTTGGTAGAAGATTGAATGACTTCACCTGGTTTTTCATAATAAGTTTTTTCCATAATACTGGCAGATAGAATGCGCAACACTTTGGATTCAAATTTGTCGCTTGTAGCATTAGTTTGGGCGATGGGGTAGGGTTTGAACGCTCTAATTTGTCGGTTAATTTGCTCGGCGGATTGATGCCAGTCTATCCACGCCTCGTCTTTTTTAAGTTTTTTGGCGTAAGTCATGCCTATTGCATTTTGCTTTGTGGGCGACAAGTTATTGAAGTCTGCTAAAGTTGCAATAATAGCGTTAGCACCTAGTGTGGCGAGTTTGTCATGTAAGGTTTGTGCGGTGTCAGTATCGGCAATATCACAGGTTTCTTCTAGCAAAATATTGCCCGTATCCAATCCTTCATCCATCTGCATAACAGTCACCCCTGTAGTTTTATCACCTGCCAAAATAGCGCGTTGAATAGGGGCGGCACCTCGCCAGCGAGGCAGGAGCGAGGCGTGAATATTCAGGCATCCGTGCTTCGGGATGTCTAACACGAGTTTTGGTAACAATTGACCGTAAGCCACGACCACCATAACATCAGCATTGAGTGCAGATAAGGTTTTTTGAGTGTCCTCATCTTTCAGGCTTATTGGTTGAAAAATGGGCAGACTGTGTTCCAAGGCTTTTTCTTTGACGGGGCAAGCGGTTAATACACGACCACGACCTTTGGGGCGATCAGGTTGGCAATAGACACCAATAATATCATGCCCAGCATTAATGAGGGTGGTTAAAACGCCGACTGAAAATTCAGGCGTGCCTGCAAAAACAATTTTCATATTATTTTAGGGTGTTACGAGCGGTTTTGATAGCTTGTTTGACTTGGTTTGGTGCAGTACCGCCCAGATGGTCACGCGCACAAAGTGAACCTTCTAACGATAGTACATCAAACACATCGTTTTCAATGCGAGTATCAAATTTTTGCAATTCTTCCAAACTCAACTCGCTTAAGTCTTTTTGCATTTTTAGCCCATAAGCAACCGATAAACCTACGACTTCGTGTGCGTCACGAAAGGGCAAACCTTTTTTCACCAAATAATCTGCCAAATCAGTGGCAGTGGTGTAGCCTTTTTTGGTGGAATTGTACATATTGTCTCGCTTTGCTTGAATGGTGGGCACCATATCGGCGAATACACGCAAGCAGGCTTTCAGTGTATCAACCGTATCAAACAGGGGTTCTTTGTCTTCTTGGTTGTCCTTGTTATAGGCGAGCGGTTGTGATTTCATAATGGTCAGCATTGAGGTTAAGTTACCATATACACGACCAGTTTTGCCTCGCACCAACTCCGGAACATCGGGGTTTTTCTTTTGTGGCATAATCGATGAGCCTGTGCAAAAGCTATCTGGCAATTCAATAAAGTCAAATTGCGCACTTGACCACAAAATCAACTCTTCGGAAAAACGCGACAAATGCATCATAATAATGCTGGCTACTGATAAAAACTCTATGGCAAAATCACGGTCACTAACACCATCCAGCGAGTTGTGGCAAATGCGATCAAAGCCTAACAATTCAGCAGTGCGAGTGCGTTTAATTGGGTAAGTTGTGCCTGCCAATGCGGCACTACCAAGGGGCATGGAATTGAGTCGTTTACGACAATCAATTAGTCGTTCAGCATCACGAGATAGCATTTCAAAATACGCCATCATATGATGTCCAAAACTTACAGGTTGGGCGGCTTGTAGATGGGTAAAGCCCGGCAATAGGGTGCTGGCTTCTTGCTCGGCTAACACAAGTAAAGCCACTTGCAAACGCTTGATTTCATCATTAATGTCATCAAGTTGCTCACGCAAATACAGGCGAATATCGGTGGCCACCTGATCATTGCGAGAACGACCTGTGTGGAGTTTTTTACCCGCATCGCCAATCATTGCTACTAGGCGTGCTTCGATATTCATATGCACATCTTCTAAATCAACCGACCAGTTAAATTTATCGGCTTGAATTTCCTTAAGAATTGCATTCAAGCCACTAATAATTTGTGATTTTTCCTCCTTAGTTAATAGCCCAACTTCGCATAACATTGTGGCGTGTGCAATGGAGCCAGCAATATCATAAGGAGCGAGAATTTTATCAAAAAACACTGAAGCGCCAAAAATCTTAACAAATTCATCCGTTGGCTGATTGAAGCGTCCGCCCCAAGATTGGTTAGTAGTTGTCATAATGTTGCCTTAAGTTGTTTGGTTGCTTGTTCAATCAGGGTGTCTAATTCGGTCCAATAAGTCTCAATTAAGACAACGCCGATTTTCTTACCAAGTACTTTGCCATTATGATCAAGCAACAACAAAGTTGGATAAAAATTAACCCCGTATGTAAAACTAAATTGAGAGTGATTACTGGAATGACCCGAAAAATTAACTATTTCCATTAATGAAGAATAAAAAACATGACGGATAATCACTTTATTTTTATACTCTACTAAACCACTCATTGAGTTCAATACTTCTTGTTTAACCAATTCGCAGTAAGGGCAACTAGGCTCTGAAAACATCACTAAAATAGGGATTTGTTTTTGTTTTGCTATTTGCCCATCGATAAAAAAATCTTTTGCATTCATCAACATCAGTAAAATAGGTTACTCTTTAAAAATTAGTATTTTATATGAAAACACTCAAAATCGCCACCCGTAAAAGCCCCCTCGCACTTTGGCAGGCTGAACATGTGAAATCTAGGCTAAAACAACTGCACCCTAATTTAGAAGTAGAATTGGTGAAAATGATGACCACAGGCGATCAAATCCTTAACTCCCCCTTGTCAAAAATTGGCGGAAAGGGATTATTTATCAAAGAATTAGAAATTGGAATGTTGGAAGGAAAAGCAGATATTGCCGTGCATTCGATGAAAGATATGCCTTACAAAATCCCTGAAGGATTTGCACTCGGTGCTGTTCTTAAACGGGAAAATCCATTTGACGCTTTTGTCTCTAATCATTTTAATAATTTAGAAGACTTGCCTCTAAATTCTAAGGTGGGAACTTGTTCAATGCGTCGTATCGTGCAACTCAAATCTATTCGCCCTGATTTAGAAATCTTAGATTTGCGTGGCAATGTTAATACCCGACTCAAAAAATTAGATGATGGCGAATACGACGCTATTATTTTGGCATGTGCAGGACTTATTCGCTTAAATTTTGCCGACAGAATTAAACAACAAATCTCTGCCAAGCAATCTCTGCCTGCCGTTGGACAAGGTGCAGTAGGCATTGAAATTAGAGAAAATGACCAAGCGATATTAGAGTTAATCACCCCTTTGATTGATAAACAAACGACGCACAGAATCAGTGCCGAACGCGCAATGAATGCCCGATTAGAAGGAGGCTGTTCCGTGCCAATCGCAGGTTTCTCAACGCTAGATGGAGATATAATTACACTCACAGGTTTGGTTGGCAATGTAGAGTCAGGTGTAATTCTGAAGCACAAAGTTGTCGGAAATGTGGATAATACAGAAGAGTTGGGCAAACAATTAGCAGACAAATTGATTGCAATGGGTGCAAGAGATATTTTAAAAGTAAATTAGAAAAGGGAAAAATTATGGGATTCATTGAAAAAGTTTTTTTAAAAATAACGCAAATGATAGGTTTATTATTTGCAATTATCATACTGATTATGGCAGGAATATTGGGTTATGACAACATCTCTATTACTGATGAGAAATCCGATATACCGGCCATTCAGTTTGCCGATTATCAAAAAATAGCACGCAATCAAGAGGATAAAATCGCTAAAAATTTAGGAAAAAATCAACAATTTGAACAAGAATTTAATGCACATATTGATGACATCGTTATCGCATTAAGCAATTTATCTGACCAAGTAGTTGATAAAAATAACCTAAAACAAAAAGTCAAGGTATCCAGTAAAATCAAACTCAACCGCTATCCACAATCCGTGCAATTATCCTATGTTCAATCCTTGGCAAAACTCATCAATCAAGTTGCTATTGTCGGTGCAAAAGTCAATATTGATGAATTAACCAATTGGCACGACCAGTCTTTTTTCCGTCAAATCCAAGAAAATAGCGAAGCTAACTTCATCAAAATCGGCACCGTAAAAATCAAACAAAATATCTACTCTGCCCTTTGGAATGCACTACTTATTTTTGCAATGTTGGTGATTATGCTTGCCGTTTTGCGTATTGAACGCAACACTCGAAAGTAGCAGCCCAACATATAAATAGAAGAGGTAAAGCAGGACTAACAACTGCTACTTTTGAAAATGGTATTACATATTCGAGACCTTTGCATAAATATGAATAATCATCAAAACGCCATCTTTCATCAAATTACAAACTTTTTAAAAACACCCTTAGCCCTGCTAGGAGTGGATTTAAAAAATTTCCAATTTAATAAAATCTGTCATTTTGCTAATCATCCCTATTTATGCAAAGGTCTCATTCAAAATAAAATACGCTTTTTCAAATATATTGCCATTGATTTTTAGATGTATTTGATGTTTGCCAGCGTACAATTTTTTGGTGGTCATCAATCTAAATAAATGTTTTTTGTGCACAGCAATGCTGGTATTTTGTTTGATATTTAATTGTTTAATTTTAAATACTTTTTCAGAAACTTTTTGATTGTTGGTTGGGTAGATAATTTTGTAATCAATCACCAATTTTTCATCTTTTTGAGCATCAATAGTAAATGAAAAGTCCAAATAGTTATCCAAACAAAGGGTTGTTTTTTTCAGGTTGAAATTGTGTACAGTGATTTTTGGATTGGAGTCAAAGCCAAGCAGTTCTAAGGCGGGTTTATTGCCTTTTTTTACCAGCGTTCTGAGCGCATGTTTGCTTAAAAAATTCCATTCTTTTTTGTTTTGTTTGTTGGCTATTTTCCATTTTTTCAGCGTTTGAATTACCAATGCTGCATCAATTTTAGCAATATCATTTAGGTGATTGGCAACAGAACGAACCACATACCGAGTGTCATCGTCATACAGTCGGTCTAATAAAATAAGGGGTTTTTGATAATTGATATTGATGCCAATGCACCAAGGCAACTTCGGACGCAAGCCTTCGGATGCCAGTCGTCGTTGGTGGTAGTTGTCAGATTGTGCCATTTGTTGCATAAAAATCCAGCTTTCTTGAGGGTGGGCGTTAATAAAATAACGAATTGAGTCTTCGCAGCTAAAGCGTTTGGTAATTTCTGCTAGTGCGTTAAAGGATAGATTTAAATATTGGCTTTCTAGGCCATTTTTTGCCACAAAATCAGATAGGGGTGCAAAAATAAAATCGCCAAAATCATTGTCTGTTTTGCCAGGGTCAAGTTCTGCCGGCAAAGCATTTAAAATAATAGTTAATGCACTCTCAAATTTATTTGGCAGTTGTTTTTCCAATTGTATTCGAATACAACTAATGCGTTGTTTGAGTTCTAATGCTGGAAACTGTTGTAAGATTTGAGCGTTAAATTGTTGCTCTTCAAACTGAGGATAAACATTTTTAATGCGTGATGCCAAATAACTCACTTTTTGTTTGTTGAATAATTGGTCTTTTAAAGAAAATTTTTCTGTCATATTATCCACCTATGTTTGCGTTTCTGCTTTCTAAATCCAGTAAAAACTGCTTTCTACCCAATCCACCATCATAACCCCTAAGCGAGTCGTCTGTGGCAACCACACGATGATAAGACACAATTGATTATGACACAGATGAAAAAAATACATTGTTCTCTGTATTTTCTAAACGGTACTTTTTAACATTCAATAGAGACCTTTGCATAAATAGGGATGATTAGCAAAATGACAGATTTTATTAAATTGGAAATTTTTTAAATCCACTCCTAGCAGGGCTAAGGGTGTTTTTAAAAAGTTTGTAATTTGATGAAAGATGGCGTTTTGATGATTATTCATATTTATGCAAAGGTCTCCAATAGTCTTTCAGAGTGAAATACTCTTAAATTATGACCTAATCAAACAATGCTTCAATAAACTCTTTTGCTGAAAAAGGTTTCAGGTCATTAATCCCTTCACCCACGCTAATATAGCGAATAGGGAGGTTGAGTTCGTCGGAGATGGCAAAGACGATGCCACCTTTGGCAGTGCCGTCGAGTTTGGTGATGCTAATACCACTGAGTTCAACCGCCTTGTTAAATTCCTTGGCTTGGCTGAGTGCATTTTGACCTGATCCACCATCAAGCACCAGCATCACTTCATGAGGTGCATTTTCATTTTGTTTGGTGATAACCCGCTTGATTTTGGCTAACTCTTGCATAAGATTCCCCTGTGTGTGCAAGCGTCCAGCCGTGTCAGCAATCAGAATATCAATATCTTTGGCTTGTGCTGATTGATAAGCGTCGAAGATAACCGAAGCCGCATCAGCACCCGTATCCTGTGCCACCACTGCGATACTGTTGCGTTCACCCCAAACCTTAAGTTGTTCAACTGCTGCGGCACGAAAGGTATCACCTGCCGCCAACATTACCGACTTGCCTTGATTTTGGAACGACTTGGCAAGTTTGCCAATGGTGGTGGTTTTGCCAGCACCATTCACACCGACGACTAAAATAACAAAGGTTTCTTGTTGTTCGGTGTTTAGTTGGTTGTCGTCAATTAACAGTTTTACCAACTCATTTTTTAAGAAATTATATAACTCTTCAGTATTTTTCAGTATTTTTCGTGTTGCATTTTTTCGAACTAATTCCAGCACTTTTTCTGTGGTTTTAATGCCAATATCAGCAGAAATTAACAGCATTTCAAGTTCTTCTAGTAGGTTTTCGTCAATGGTTTTTTTGCCTAATAATAGGCTTGATAATCCAGAGCCTAATTTTTGGCGAGATTTAACTAAACGCTCTTTTAAAGAGGTAGATTTTTCAACTTTATCTTTTTTGAAAAAATTAAACACTATAATATTGCAATGCAAAAAAATCTGATTTTACTATCTTTTTTCTTATTTCAAAGCGTTTTTGCGAATGCAAGTGATTTGGAAAAATATAATGTCACGCAAACGACCTTAGAAAATGGGTTAAAAATCATTGTAAAAACCGACAATCGTGCACCCGTATTCATCTCGCAACTGTGGTATCGTGTCGGTGCGAGTGATGAATTGCGTCCGAATACAGGCATCTCTCATATGCTTGAACATATGATGTTTAAAGGTACAAATGATTATAAAGTGGGTGAGTTTTCGGCAATTATTGCCAGAAATGGCGGTGATGAAAATGCTTTTACCTCTAAAGACTACACCGCCTATTATCAAAAAATGCACAAATCCAAACTCGCATTGGCACTTAAAATGGAGGCTGATCGTATGCGTCATTTGACTTTTTCTGATGTTGAATTAAGCAAGGAAAGGCAGGTGGTAATTGAAGAGCGTCGAATGCGTGTGGAAGATAATCCGAATGCCAAAGTGTATGAAAACCTGAATTTTATTTCTTTTGATGAAAAAGGTGCTTATCACGCACCAATTATTGGTTTTCAAACGGATATAGAATCTTATAAATTGTCCGATTTGCGTGAGTGGTATGCACAATATTATGCGCCGAATAATGCCACTCTTGTGGTGGTGGGTGATGTGCAAGCGGATGAAGTGATTGCGTTGGCAAAGCGGTATTTTGGGGGCTATCAGTATAATCTAAATATTAAAAATACGGATAAATCGTCTATTGCTCAGACAGGTAATACTCGGGTATTGAAACTCAAAGCTGAGTTGCCTTATTATATTTTGTCGTTCCCTGTACCGAATTTAAAAACCAATGAAAATGACGCGTATGCATTGGATATGTTGTCGCATGTGTTAGATAATGGGTTGTCAAAAACATTGATTAGACAACAGCAAATTGCGTCTGGGGTTGGTATCGGGTATCGATTATATGATAAGTATAATACGCTATTTACGCTCAGTTTTGTCCCTGCTAAAGGGGTAAGCAATGAAATGGTTTTGTCGGCAATCAAAGCTCAAGTGGTGGAGTTGATTAAAAATCCAAGCGTGATTGCAGATGAATTATCCCGCACCAAAACACAACTTGAAGCCGAGTTTGTGTTTGAACAAGACCAAATATCCACGCAATCTTATTACTTGGGAATGTTGTCATCGGTGGGGCTGGGGGTGGAAAAATTATTTTCTTATGTAGAAAAAATGAACGCCATCAGTGCAGACGATGTGGCACGAGTTGCCCGGCAATATTTAGATTTTTCACAGGCTAATTCAGTCGAACTTATTCCTCAGGGTATCTAATGAGACCTTTGCATAAATATGAATAATCATCAAAACGCCATCTTTCATCAAATTACAAACTTTTTAAAAACACCCTTAGCCCTGCTAGGAGTGGATTTAAAAAATTTCCAATTTAATAAAATCTGTCATTTTGCTAATCATCCCTATTTATGCAAAGGTCTCCTAATGAAATTTTTACTGATATTTTTGTTATTTACGGCAAACGCCTACGCTAAAATTGACATTCAACATTGGACGACACCCGAAGGGGCAAAGGTGTTATTTGTGCAAACCAAGGGCTTGCCGATTTTAGATATAGCATTGTCTTTTGATGGAGCGAGTAGTCGAGATGGGGCGCAATATGGATTGGCATCTCTGACGAATAATTTGCTTGGTACCGCTACGCAATATCACAATGAAGAGCAGATTATCAATGCCTTTGAATCTGTCGGTGCACAATTTTCCACACGCTCGCTTAAAGATATGGCGATGGTATCATTACGCACTTTATCAAGAGAAGCGATACTGAGAAAATCACTTGCTATTTTTACCGAAGTCGTTACTCAGCCACAGTTTAAACAGCATTATTTAACGCGTGAAAAGCGTCAAACTTTACAAGCCATCAAAGCCAGTAAACAGTCACCATCAAGCGTCGCATCACTCGCCTTTAATCAAATAATATTTGACGGACACCCTTATGCACACAACACAATCGGCAAAAAATCAACCCTTAGAAATATTACCGCACAAGATTTAAGACACCATTATCAGCAGTTTTATGTGGCAAAAAATCTTACCATAGCACTGGTGGGCGATATTAACAAGGTTAAAGCAAAACAAATTGCTCGTCAAATCTCTCACGGCTTAAACAGTGGTAAAAAAGCCTCCGTCAATGCCGAGCTTTCTTTACCTGATTATGGCGATGAAATCCATATTGAATTCCCATCAAAACAAACGCATTTACTTATTGGACAAGTTGGTATAAGCCGCTCTCACCCTGATTATTACCCGCTATATCTTGGCAATCATATTTTTGGCGGTAGTGGGCTGACTTCAATTTTAAGTGATGAAATCAGAGAAGAAAAAGGCTTGGCATATTCAGCATATAGTTATTTCAGTTTAATGCAATCAAATGGCGCATTTTTAATACGCTTACAAACTAAAAATGCCCAAGCTGAAGAAGCAAAAAACATTGCCATTCAAGCCCTTGATGACTTTATTAACTACGGCATAGACGAACAAAAATTACAAGATGGCAAAGACAATATTATCGGCGGTTTTGCTTTAGAAACAGCAAGTAATAGCAATATTTTGACTTATCTTTCTGTTATCGGTTTTTACGACTTGCCGCTAGATTACCTGAGTAGCTTTACCGACAAAATCAAAAATATTACTGCAAAAGATATTGAATACGCTTTTTCGCGTTTGATTGATACTGATAATTTAACCATTCTAAGTGTTGGAAAAGTAGAATGAAAGCAACAGAATTGCTATTTTCCTATGGCACACTACAAATCCCCGCTGTACAAATCGAAACTTTTGGGCGTGAATTAGCAGGCTATGAAGACCAGTTATTAAACTACAAATTAGTCACGCTTGAAATCCAAGATAAAGCTGTCATCGCACTTAGCGGTGAAACTCACCACCCAATCGCCATTGCTAAACAAGATGAAACTATACAAGGAAAAGTCTTTAAGTTAACCCCTAAAGAATTAGCTCAATCTGACAAATACGAAGTTAGTGATTATCAGCGTGTATTGGGAAAAATGGTATCAGGCACCTTAGTTTGGGTTTATGTAGCAAAGGATTAAAGCAATACCTTTTCAATATGTACAGACCTAATAAAGTCTTTTTGCCAATTTTCACCCAACTGCTGTTCAGCAATTAATTCTATTGGATAGATTGGCTTGACGCCGGTTGAATCGCTATAACGAGATAGACCTTGGCGACAGGCAGGGCAGGTGGTGAGCATTTTTGTGGGTTTGTTATTAGTTTTTATTGTTGCTAAATCTTTTTTAATTTCGGCTTCTTTGCGGAACTTTACTTGTTTGGCAATGTCAGGGCGTGCAACTGCGAAAGTGCCTGATTCACCGCAACAGCGATCGTTGCTCACCACTTCTGAATTGACAATTTTAGAGATGACAGTGCTTGAACTATCTGATTTAATTGGGTCGTGGCAAGGGGCATGGTAGAGGTATTTCTCACCTGTATTGTCAAGGGTTACATTATTTTCTAGTAGATATTCGTGGATGTCAAGCAAGCTGGAATTTTTGAAAATATCGCCTAATTCATAGGTCATTAATTGGTCGATACAAGTGCCACAAGAAGTTAGCACATATTTGATATCAAGGTAGTTGAGTGTGTTTGCCATACGGTGGAACAGCACGCGATTGTCGGTGGAAAGCTCATTTGCTTTTTGGTCATAACCTCCTGCTTTTTGCGGATAGCCACAGCAAAGATAACTGGGGGGTAACACCACTTTTACTCCTTGATGGTAGAGTAGGGCAATCGTTGCCAAGCCGATATTGGAGTACAAGCGCTCTGAGCCGCAACCAGGGAAATAGAATACACTCGGTGAGTCAACGGTGGATTTTTCAGGGTGTGCCAAAATCGGTACACTGCCTGTGTCGTTGATATTGAGTAGGCTTCTTAGTGGGGCAAGTGCGGTGTCCGTTGGTAAAGGTTTGTCTAAAATTGTGACTAATTCTGTAAACGCATTGGGTCTGCCGACTGTTTTATCGGGTTGTTTTTTTAAGAATGGGTAGCTCAGTTTGGAGGCGATGTTTTGTGCTGTGTAACTAAAATCAATCAGTAATTTTTTGGTAATATTGATTTTCCAAGGCTGCTTCATATTTAAATAAGCCATTGATACTTTGGAAATGATATTGGTGTGTCTTTGTTTTTGTTTTACCAAGATATTTTTCATCTTGATGGAGACATCACCAAAGTCAATATCCACAGGGCAAGGCTTTTCGCAACGATGGCAAATAGTGCAATGGTCAGCCACATCATTTAACTCATCAAAGTGTCCAATAGAAACACCTCGACGGGTTTGTTCTTCATATAAGAAGGCTTCGGAGATGAGGTTGGTGCCGATGATTTTGTCGCGTGGCGAATAGAGTAAATTCGCCTCTGGAATGTGTGTGGTGCATACATTTTTACATTTTCCACAACGCAGGCACGATTTTACCATATCGTTAATTTCACCAATTTCACTGCTTTCTAAAATCAATGCTTCTTGCTCAACAAGGCGTAACGAGGGGGTAAAGGCATTTTCCAAACCACTATCGGGCATTAATTTGCCTTTGTTAAAGTGGTTATTGGGGTCAATTTTGGTTTTATACTCGGCAAATTCTTGTTTAAATTCGTCGGATAAATACTGGTATTTGGTGATTCCAATCCCATGTTCGCCTGAAATCACCCCACCCAGTTGTTGGGCTAAAATCATAATTTCATCCACCACAGACTCAGCTTGTTGGAGCATTTCGGTATTGTGTGAATGCACGGGAATATTGGTATGCACATTGCCATCGCCAGCGTGCATATGAGTGGCAACGAAGAGGCGAATTTCACGGTGTTCATCGTGAATGGCTTGAATATCCTTGCGAATATCAACAAACACATCACCCATCAATAAATCCTCTGAAGGCTGGGCAAAATCATGCACATAAGAAATCACCCGTTTGCCCGTTTGCAACGCCTCAAAACCCGCCTCTTGTTGTAAATTGATTAGCGCATCTTGCCATTCGCTATTCACCTTATCAAGCAAAACCAAAACCAAAATAATCTTATCTTTAACAAGTGTGGATGCCGGATTAATATTTTGAAAATAAGTTTTAATTGCCGCTATCATTGCCAATTTATTTTTAATCGATAGGCGAATATTAATATGTTCAATACCGTGACTATAATCACTGAGTTTGTCCAATGGAATCACCACATCCTCATTAATTTTAAAAGCATTGGTATGGGCAGCAATCGCTGCAGTATTGGCACGGTCTTTCCAAAAAACTTGGCGTTTTGCTAACGATTTTGCCACAAAACACTCGCCCCCTCTATCCTCTGTCAGCGTGATAATTTTATCAGTTTGGGTATCAAGTAATGCCTCAGTTTCAGCACTCATATCAATCAATAATACCATCTTTGGCAGCTCTGAACGGTTGGCTTTGGTCGTGTAACTAACGGCCTTAACATACCGAGCATCAAGGTGTTCCATTCCTACTAAATCAACAGCAACATTGGCATCAATACTGTCCTTAATATCAACAATACTGGACACGGCTAACTTTAAATTATGCCCAAAAAACTCCAAACACAATGTATGAATGCACTTTAACGGCTGATGCAAAATAAATTCAGCCGAGGTAATAAAACCATCACAACCTTCTTTCTGAATACCAGGCAAACCATCTAAAAATTTATTGGTCACATCCTTGCCCAAACCGTGTTTGCGTAAGTTGCCAGATTTAATATCCAACCTTTTGGTGCTACTAATAGTCTGCGCATCCGCTGCCAATGTATGAATATCAAAACTCACCTCATCCAACAACTGAATCTTATCCTGATTATGATTAATGCGTTCCACTTTGAGCCATTCCCCATCAGGCATCACCATCTTCCATGAAAGTAAATTATCAATCGTCGTCCCCCACCTCAACGCCTTTTTACCCCCCGCATTCATTGCCACATTCCCCCCAATCGTGCAAGCATCTTGCGAAGTCGGATCAACGGCAAACACCAAATTATTCGCCGTAGCCACCTCACTCACGCGTTTGGTAATCACCCCTGCCCCCACATTCACACTGCGTAACCCATCATGTGTTTTAACTGCATTGATAAAACTGAGTTTTTCGGTATTAATCACCGCAGTTTGTGTATTCAAAGGAATTGCACCGCCAGTATAGCCCGTGCCACCCCCTCTAGGAATAATGGTTAACCCTAATTGGATGCAAGTTTTGATAATCGCAGCAATCTCAAACTCAGTATCTGGGGTAATAACTACCGCTGGATATTCAACACGCCAATCCGTGGCATCAGTTGAATGTGAAGCGCGTGATAAGGCATCAAAACGAATATTATTATTGTGCGTTACTTTCAATAGGGCTTTTTTGATGTGTTTTTGATTGCCTTGAAATTCACTCAAACACAATTTAAAATCATCCACCGCCTGATCAGCACTACCCAACAACTCAAGCACTTTTTGATTGCCATCAGCACGCATACGAATCTGATTAAGACGAGAATACAAAGCCTCAGTTAACGAGTGCCAACGGCGTTTATTCTTAATCAAATCTTCCTGCAAATAAGGATTGCGATTAACAGCCCACATATCACCCAACACCTCAAACAACATTTTTGCACTACGCCCCGTATTACGATTTTCCCGTAATTGATGAAGTAATTCCCATGATTCCTCACCAAGAAAACGGCACACTATTTCCTTATCTGAAAACGAAGTGTAGTTGTAAGGAATTTCTCTATATTGCTGCAAAGATGTCGGAAGTTAGTAAAAGTTGTATTATTTTACTATAATAGCGTTATTTATTGTTTTATTTGGTTGGTTTATGTTGTGGATTAAAGCGTTTCATATTATCAGTATCATTACTTGGTTTGCAGCCTTGTTTTATTTGCCCCGTTTGTTTGTTTATCACGCAATGAGCGATGACAAAATCAGCATTGAGCGTTTTAAAATAATGGAACGCAAACTTTATCGCGGTATTATGATGCCGAGTTTTGTTTTGGCAACGATATTTGGAGCTTGGATGATAGTTGAAAATTGGACATATTATTCCATCCAATATTGGTTGTATGCCAAATTAACCTTAGTTGTGCCATTAATTGCTTATCATTTTTATTGTGGACATTTACTGACTATTTTTAAAGCGAATAAAAATACTCGTTCACATATTTTTTACCGTTGGTTTAATGAATTTCCAGTATTGATACTAGTGGCAATCGTTATCTTAGTAGTGGTTAAACCGTTTTAGAAAACCTGTCTGCTAAGGCTTCATAAATAGGCTGGTGTTGGATTTTTTTAGAGATAAAATTGGCAATTAACGCCACAACTAATGCTGGAATGAGTAGATGCAAACTCATTGTCATTTCAAGAATCACAAATGCTGAAGTGAGTGGTGCGCGGATGACCGCACTCAGATAGCCAATCATCGCTATTAGCATAATGACTTGTGTATCAATTTGTGTGTAAAAATGAGATGCTTCCGCACCGATGCCTGCACCAATTGAGATGCTTGGCATAAAAACACCACCTGGAAGGGTGGAAACAAATGAAGTTAAAACAGCAAAAAATTTCATCACTACAAAATCCAAACCTAACGACTGACTATTGAGTACTTGTAATACTTCTGTGTGTCCAGAGCCCGCGATTTGTCCTTTGGATAGATAGTTAAAAAATGCCACAATCATACCGACACCCAACGCCATAACGAGTACTTTGATTTTGCTATTGATAATCAATTTTTGCACAAAATAAAGTGTTATTCTGGAAAATAATCCACCCAAAATTCCAACTACCACTGTCAAGGGCAGTAATTGCCAAACTAAGGTTAAATCAAACGAAACTGAGGATAAGTCCATTAAATAAGGTTTGTTTCCGTGATATAAAATTTCTAAAAAATAGACAAATCCACTGACAATCAAAATCAAAATTAAAGCCTGTTTTTTTAATTTTCTACCAATTTCTTCATAGGCAAATAGCACCCCTGCAATCGGTGCATTGAATGCTACAATCAATCCTGCACTACCACCAATCGCAATTAAAGCGTGGATTAAAAACTTGCGATTGAGTTTAATAAATTGGTTAAAACCATAAAAAATAGAACCGCCAATATGAATACTTGGGCCTTCAATACCAATTGGTGCACCCCCTAACATTGCTAAAAAGATAAGACCAATTTTCCCAAGTGCAATTCTAAAGGAAAGTAACTTTTTACGGATAGACTTATTGCGAGAATCAGTCGCAGCAATCAGTTGTGGAATACCACTACCCTGCACAAAATGACAATAATGTTTGGCAAAATAAATAATCGTCACAAAAGTAATCGGTGTAATAATAAAATTTAAAGCAGGGTGTTCAACAATGAAAGTTTTAAAAGCGTGCTGTGAAAATGCACTAACAGACAAGAAGAAAGTTATCACCACCACTGTTAAGGCACTAGCAAGTGTTAGTAATGCATAAGTTTTTAATTCACGAGGAAAATGGTAGGCGATGTATTTTTTCATTATTCAAAATTCTTTTGTTTGGAGATTTGTAAAAGAGTTTTTTATTTTTGAGTGTTGATTGAGGCTTGTTTTTTTTGCAAACAAGTCCCCCATATCAATAGAAGGCAGGCTGTATGTGCCAAATTGATAGGGTTGTGTAATACGCTCTAAATCACCTCGTAGTTTGGCAATGGAAATTGAGATTGCTGACAGTGTTTTTAAGTTATTAATAGCAGTTTCATCTAACCCATCATCTGTTATTTGAAATAGATAGTCTGTTTTTAATGAAATGACATAGCCAGGCATTTTTTTGCCCTTGTTATTGATATCTATTTCAATGCGAACCATGAATTCATTCGCTTCGTTGGCATCTTCTAAAATATCAAAATTTAAATCGGTTACATAATCAAACATTGAAAAAGATTCTTTAATACCCTGTTTGGGAAAAAATTCTTTAATTGATAATGCGTTTAAAATACTTGCTTGACATTGCAAAGGGGAATTTTGTATTCTCATATTTTATGCCGCTACATAATTTGCATACGATTTAGCATTGCTAACAGAAAGATTTACATTACTAATAGAAAATTTTCCCCTTGCTTGAGCAATATTGTTTTTATTTTTCATGCTATTAGTGATAGATTGTTTCAATTCAAAATCAATACCTAATGCCAGTTCTATTTTTGCCAATGTTTTGAAATTAATTAATTTATTAAGGTTAAAAAACTGAGAGATATAACTGGCAGATGTGCCAATCTTATTTGCCAACTCTTTTTGTGTCATTGATTGACTTTCTAGTGCCTGCTCTATTTGTGTTAAGTATTGACCCATCAAATCATAAGCCTTGGTATTAATTAGTGCATCGCCCGTTGGATTAAAAATATCATGGAAAAAATCAATCGCTTCTTGGTTGGTGTATTTAGTAGTCATAGTCATTTACCTTTGTTATTAAATTTTTTATTTTTTGTGTCAGTTTATTTTGTTTTTTACTTTCTAATAATTCAGATAATACGATAATTCTTGACTTGCCTTCATTGTAATCCTTGCAATAAATTCGTGCGTTATTAAATTGACTTCCTTTGAATTTAATTGCAGTTATATTTTGAATACTATTGTCATAATTTTCTGAACTATAGACATCTTTTGGCGGTTTTCCTTTACATATCCTTGAAAAAATATATCTTAATCTTTCCACACCTTTATCGCCTAAGAAATTTATTATATTGTCTTTATTTTGCTCGTCAATATAAAATTCTATTTCACTATTGCCGGATAATTTTACCTTATTTCTTTTCATAATTAACCTATAAGTTAATTTTTTTTAAACAACCCTGTTGAAAGGTAACGGTCACCACGGTCACAAATGATGGTAACAATAGTGGCGTTATCCACTTGTTTGGATAGTTCAATTGCAGAGGCGACTGCACCGCCAGATGAAATGCCTGCGAAGATGCCTTCTTTGGTGGCTAAATCACGGGTAGTTTGTTCGGCGGAAATTTGTGAAACATCCATTATTGAATCTACCCTAGATGCGTCAAATATTTTTGGTAAATATTCTGCTGTCCAGCGACGAATACCTGCAATTTTTGCCCCGTCTTCAGGCTGTACACCGATAATTTGAATATCAGAATTTTTATTTTTTAAGGTTTCAGAAACACCCATAATCGTACCAGTTGTACCCATTGCAGACACAAAATGTGTAACCTTGCCATTGGTATCTCGCCATATTTCTTCAGCGGTGTTGTTGATGTGTGCACCTGAATTATCGGCATTGGAAAACTGGTCAAGTTGCTTGCCTTCGCCGTCTTTTTCCATTGTATCTACCAAGTCACGCGCACCTTCCATACCCAATGCTTCACTCACCAAAATTAACTCAGCCCCATACGCCGTCATTGCATCTCGGCGTTCTTGTGAGAGGTTTTCAGGCATAATCAGCACCATTTTATAGTCTTTAATCGCTGCTACCATTGCCAAGGCAATCCCCGTATTACCACTGGTGGCTTCAATCAGTGTATCACCCTCTTTAATATCCCCTCGTTTTTCTGCTTGTGTAATCATATTGAATGCCGCCCGGTCTTTGACTGAGCCTGCGGGATTATTACCCTCAAGTTTCAGCAAGATAGTGTTAGACGGGTTAGGGTTAAGGCGTTGTAAACGCACCAGTGGCGTGTTGCCGATGGTTTGTTCTATGGTTTTGTAGTTCATGGCTTTGTGTTACAATTCAAGTTAATTAAGAGGTGGTGCTGGTCTAAAAATTCCTGAAAATCATCCGCTCTAGACCAAAGTTTTTTAAAATCAAAAGCATTATTGGTCAGCTTTTGCTCAAGATTGCTTTCTTTTATAAATTTTGTTTTAAATTCTTCAGCACTAGAAGTATTGTAAAAGTCTGTAAATAGAGTTATTGTATCTTTTTTATTACATGAAAAACAAAGCTCATCTTCTAGGTTTTTATGTTGAACAATTAAACAAATATTATAAGATTTTAAAAGCCTTATATTTTCTTTAAAAGTATCTATTGCTTTCATTGTGTCGGTATCTATAACAAAAATAACAATAACTCCTTTTTTGATAGTTCTGGTTAATTTTTTACATGACTTTGTCCAAAGATTGAATTTTTTAAGTTTTCCCGATTTTATTGTTTGTGTATTTTTCAAAAATTCTAATAATTTTTTTTCAGTCTCCCCTTCATAAAAATACACAACCTGCTTCATTATAAAATACCTTCAATTTTACTGGTATCTGGCAAGGTATTAAATACATCATTTTTCATAAAACTAAGTAAACTTCTGTCATTTTTGGTGTAGCCTAGTTTTTCAGGATGAATGACTTTCACAAAATTATCTTTTCTCATAAAAGTGTAGCTATGGCTTGGTAAATTCATTTCCAAAACATCATAATTATGTGTTGTGTAAAAAAATTGCGAATTTGGCTTTAGTTTTTCAATGATTAAATTTAGGATTGAGACCTCTATTTCCGAGTGCGAATACGCCATTTTTTCATCTAAGAAGAATGTTCCGTCAGAGGCCGTCATTATATAATTAATGAAATCTGCAACCTCAATAGATTCTATTGTTCCTCTTGAAAATCTATCATGATTTAGTATTTTTCCATTTTCTATAAGAACCTCATCACCATTATCAAACTTAACGATGTAGATATTTTTTTCACTTTCTTTAATTGCATTAACGCTTGATATCGAATTATCAAAGGATTGTAAAATATTCTTTAAAGTGTCAATATTAGGAGTTGGCGTGTCTAATATATTAGAATTTTCAAAATCACTATATTTATAACCCCACTGAGTGCTTTGTGCACATAATTTCTCTCCCAAAGAATGAGCAACAGACTTAAATCCAGGATTTTTAATATCGTGATTATTTTCTTGATTGTAGATAAATTGCGGTTCTGAATTTGCTAAATTTTTCAGTGTTTTTTCAAGATTATAAGTTTTTTTTAATTTTTGAACTCTGTGGGATTCTTCAATTAAGCCGTCTTTATTAAATACTACAATGAGTTTATGAATCTCCTTAGTTTCAGATGTAACATAAATGACTTCAATGTCAGCATTTTCATTTTTATTGTATATCGTTTTTGAAACATCTTCAATATTCCTGCCGCATAAATAATTATTGATAGAGCACATCAATTTTCCTAACGAGGTTTTTCCAGAAGCATTTGCACCCATTAAAATACAAACCTTCTTGTAATGAATTTTTGGAAACTCTTCCAAAAATTCATATTCTATGGTTGAGTTTTTAATTTTTTTAGGATATGTAAAATCAAATTCAGTATCCCTGAACATATAAACATTGTTAATCTTCAATTTAAGAAAAATCATAACTATTTTCCAATATGTGGATTTAAATTAGCATAATTATACGCTAAAAATCACATATTATTTAAAATCGCATTCTTAACTTCATCCATTACTGGATTAATTAAAATCATCTCATTTGTACATTGTGCAATCGCCGTATCAGGGTCTTTTAAGCCGTGCCCAGTTAAAGTGCAAACGATAGTAGAACCTTCAGGAATCTTGCCATTTTTAATGTCAATCATTGCCCCAGCAAGTGAGGTGGCAGAAGCAGGTTCGCAGAAAATACCTTCTTGCTCGGTGAGTAATTTTTGTGCGGCTAAGATGGCTTCATCCGTGATGGCATCAAACCAGCCATTTGATTCTTTTTCTACTTTATGGGCTAAATCCCAACTTTGTGGATGTCCGATGCGAATGGCAGTGGCAATGGTTTCGGGATTGTCAACCAATTCACCTTTGGCAAAGGGCGCGGCACCTGCTGCTTGGTAGCCCACCATTGCTGGTGTTTTTTTCGCTTTGCCATCTTGCTGGTATTCTTTATACCCCATCCAATGAGCGGAAATATTGCCCGCATTGCCCACAGGCAAGCAGTGAAAATTCACTTATTTCCAAGAAAGATGTGATGACAATTACTGTTAAAATACTTGCCAATATCAAAGATACATAAGTCTTTAGCTTACTTGGAAATTGAGTGGCTAAATATTTCCTCATTATGATTTTTTGACACTTAACAATGCCACGCCTGTTATTACAAGTACGATCCCAATTGCATGATGCAAACTAAATAACTCATCAAATATCCAAACACCTAGAGCAATGGTAATAATTGGGCCTAAAGTGCCTACAATTCCTGTTTGTGCTGAGCCAATTTTGGCAATGGCTTCACTAATCATAAAACTCGGTATAACCGTACTAACAACAGCTAACATTGCCACCCAAAACCATGCAATACCAGTTATGTTCAGTGTATTAAAATCGAACAATAAGGCATAATAAACGAGTACAAAAATACTAGAAACGCTCATTGCTAATGCAGTAAACCAAAGGCTGCCAAGTAAATGAATAGTTTTTTTACTAAGCAAAACATAGAGTGCATAACTGAATGCTGAAAGCAATACAAATGACATACCTATTGTTGTGTTAGTCATCTGTGTGCTCGCTTCCTGATTGAATATAAACCATAAGCCAGAATAGGTTAGCAATAAACTAAGGGTGATTTTTTTAGTTAATGGCGTGCTTAAAAAAAGTGCACCTAAAATTACGACAAAAGCAGGATAGGTAAATAAAGTTAAGCGCTCTAAACTAACTGAAAGGTATTCAAGTCCTTTTAAATCTAGCCATGAAGCAAGAAAGTAGCCTATAAACCCTAAAAATAGTACCATTAAAAGGTTGTCTTTAATGGCAGTGGTAGGGACGCTATTTTTACTTAAAAATCCAATAATAAACAAATAAATTGGCAAGGAAATCACCATTCTTAACATTAATACACTGTCAGCATCTAACCCTTGTTGATAGGCGAATTTGATAAATATAGACTTTAAGGAGAATAAAGCCGTTCCTAAAAATGCAAGAAAAAGACCAAATAAAGCACCTTTTTGTTTAAATTTAAACATCTAATTGAGACCTTTGCATAAATAGGGATGATTAGCAAAATGACAGATTTTATTAAATTGGAAATTTTTTAAATCCACTCCTAGCAGGGCTAAGGGTGTTTTTAAAAAGTTTGTAATTTGATGAAAGATGGCGTTTTGATGATTATTCATATTTATGCAAAGGTCTCTAATTCTTTATGTAAACAGTCCAGTAGAAAGATAGCGGTCACCACGGTCACAAATGATGGTAACAATAGTGGCGTTATCCACTTGTTTGGATAGTTCAATTGCAGAGGCGACTGCACCGCCAGATGAAATGCCTGCGAAGATGCCTTCTTTGGTGGCTAAATCACGGGTAGTTTGTTCGGCGGAAATTTGTGAAACATCCATTATTGAATCTACCCTAGATGCGTCAAATATTTTTGGTAAATATTCTGCTGTCCAGCGACGAATACCTGCAATTTTTGCCCCGTCTTCAGGCTGTACACCGATAATTTGAATATCAGAATTTTTATTTTTTAAGGTTTCAGAAACACCCATAATCGTACCAGTTGTACCCATTGCAGACACAAAAT
Organism: Candidatus Thiodubiliella endoseptemdiera; assembly: GCF_964212635.1. Classification (NCBI taxonomy): domain Bacteria; kingdom Pseudomonadati; phylum Pseudomonadota; class Gammaproteobacteria; family Pseudothioglobaceae (SeqCode); genus Candidatus Thiodubiliella; species Candidatus Thiodubiliella endoseptemdiera. Next base: position 581,093 of record NZ_OZ156463.1, on the reverse strand, counting down.
GTGTAACCTCGCCATTGGTATCTCGCCATATTTCTTCAGCGGTGTTGTTGATGTGTGCACCTGAATTATCGGCATTGGAAAACTGGTCAAGTTGCTTGCCTTTGCCGTCTTTTTCCATTGTATCTACCAAGTCACGCGCGCCCTCCATACCCAATGCTTCACTCACCAAAATTAACTCAGCCCCATACGCCGTCATTGCATCACGGCGTTCTTGTGAGAGGTTTTCAGGCATAATCAAAATCATCTTATAGCCTTTAATCGCTGCCACCATCGCCAAAGCAATGCCTGTATTGCCACTGGTTGCCTCAATCAGCGTATCACCTACGCCAATCTCACCACGCACCTCAGCTTGAGTAATCATATTGAACGCCGCACGGTCTTTGACCGAACCCGCAGGATTGTTGCCTTCAAGTTTGAGCAAAATGGTGTTGGATGGATTAGGGTTGAGACGCTGCAAACGCACCAGTGGTGTGTTGCCTATAGTTTTTTCTATGGTTAAATAGTGCATAATTTTTTAACTCCTGAAAGTAGCATATTAAAACTAGTAGATGTGTTGCTACCATCTAACTTTAAGTAGGGCGTTATTGCTTTTGAACCTGATATGGGTTGATATTCTTTGTTGGTTATTTTTTGTAATTCTTGTTTTGCGTTACCTAAATTATCGGCATTTCTGAATTTCTTAGAAGTTTGACTGAGGGATAATTTTTTATTAAAAGCTTGCTCAACTGCCGATAAATCGCCTAAGTAAAAATTTTCTAATTCATGACAAGCAATTCGAACAATGGATACATTTTTTTTACCACTTTCATTAACTTTGTCTAGTAATTCCCGCTTAACATCAGTGCAAATAGCGCTATCTTGATCTCTAAGAATTAAAAAAACAGTGTTTGGAGTCTTATAATTTTTTAATTTTTTTTCTATTTGTTTATCTAAATCATTTTTTCCCTCAAAAGGAATAACAGAGTGCGAAAAATTATCAGGCAGTATTTCAGGCAGGACAATTTGTAACATTTCTTTTGCAGATCTTTCTTCAGTGAAGCAAACCAGATTCATTGCTTACCTAACTGATCAAAAAATCCTTGTTTCCACAAATATCCCATTTTGTCACCATCGTCCATATAGGCTTTAATTTGCTCATTTTGAGCGGCGCGTTTAATGGTTGTGTAGCCCTTATTTTTGACCAGTAAAAACACCTCGTCAACTTCAATGGCATTAAGAAAATCAGGGGAATGAGTGGAAACAAAAACTTGCTCACCACGATTGGCATACGCTCTAAATTCTTCGGCTAACTCTTCCAATAAGTGTGGATATAATTGATTTTCCGGCTCTTCAACGCATAGTAACGGATAAGGCTTAGGGTCATAAAGTAACACCAAATAAGCCAGCATTTTGATGGTTCCATCGGAAATGTAACGCACTGCAAAAGGCTTATCAAAAGACTCATCTTGGATTTTTAATAAAACTTGCCCTGTTTCAATAGTTTTTACCTCTACTTTGGAAATTCCTGGAATCCTTTGCCTTAAGATTTTAATAATTTTATCCAGTGTTGATTTGTGATTATTGTGCAAATAATCAATGACATTGGATAAATTCTCACCCAAAGTAGATAAATGCTCAGCATAATCCGCTTGTTGTATATTGCGTGCTTCATTGACATGGATATCAGACACATGCCAATTATCAATCAATTCACTGAATGCAATAACGGCTGGAAATTTTTCAAACTGTGCCAAACCCTTAATGGCTAAAATATCTGGCGATTTTAAAGTTTGATATTCTCTACTTAACTCGTTAATATCTGTATCACCATCTAACTCATTAGTTACAGCAGAACCTTTACCATTACTAAATTCTAAAAAATGCCATGTTGCTCCATAACTACCACGACGATATTTTAAAACTTCTCTTTTCACCACTGCTTTGCCATTTTTTTGGGATATGCTTAAAGAGTAAGTAATAATTGGATTATTTCTAACCGTATCTTTCGCTCTAAATTTTATTTCAAACTCAATATTGCCCGTGCAATCTCGGCTAATAACTTCATTGAAACCACCTCGTTTATTAAAAGCAGTATTAACATCGTGGGCTAGCGCATCCTTTAAAAAACCAAATACATTAAATAATGTCGTTTTTCCAGAACCATTCGCCCCAACAATCACACAAAATCTAGGAATATCCCGCATTTCAACATTTTTAAATGCTTTAAAATTCTTAATTTTTATGGATTCTATTTTCATATTTTTTTACATATTATTTAAAATCGCATTCTTAACTTCATCCATTACTGGATTAATTAAAATCATCTCATTTGTACATTGTGCAATCGCCGTATCAGGGTCTTTTAAGCCGTGCCCAGTTAAGGTGCAAACGATGGTAGAACCTTCAGGAATCTTGCCATTTTTAATGTCAATCATTGCCCCAGCAAGTGAGGTGGCAGAAGCAGGTTCGCAGAAAATACCTTCTTGCTCGGTGAGTAATTTTTGTGCGGCTAAGATGGCTTCGTCAGTGATGGCATCAAACCAGCCATTTGATTCTTTTTCTACTTTACGGGCTAAATCCCAACTTTGTGGATGTCCGATGCGAATGGCAGTGGCAATGGTTTCGGGATTGTCAACCAATTCACCTTTGGCAAAGGGCGCGGCACCTGCTGCTTGGTAGCCCACCATTGCTGGTGTTTTTTTCGCTTTGCCATCTTGCTGGTATTCTTTATACCCCATCCAATGAGCGGAAATATTGCCCGCATTGCCCACAGGCAAGCAGTGATAATCTGGGGCATCGCCCAATTCTTCAACAATCTCAAATGCGGCGGTTTTTTGCCCTTGCAAGCGAAATGGATTGATTGAATTGACGATAGACACGGGTGCATGGTCAGCCACTTCTTTTACTAAACGCATTCCATCATCAAAATTACCTTTAATTTGAATAATCACAGCACCGTGCATCATTGCCTGTGCCAACTTACCCAGTGCAATTTTGCCCTCAGGGATTAGCACAAATGCCTTAATGCCAGCACGCGCCGCATAGGCTGCTGCTGAGGCAGAAGTATTGCCTGTTGAGGCACAAATAATTGCCTTAGAGCCGGCTTCAACTGCCTTGGTAACTGCCATGGTCATGCCACGGTCTTTAAATGAGCCGGTTGGATTTAAACCTTCATATTTCACATAAATATCCACCTCTTTGCCGAGTAGGGCGGGGATATTTTCTAAGCGAATGAGGGGCGTGTTGCCCTCGCCTAAACTGATAAATTTGGTATTTTCATCAACTGGTAATCTGTCTTTATAGTGGTTAATTAGTCCTGTATATCTCATATTACTCCTTTCTTTAATCTAATGTTTCTACATGGATAATTTTAACCGCTTCTTGGATAAAATCTTTACTTTGAATTGTCGCAACAGCGGTATTAATATCTTTTGTTTTTACTAAGTTGGTGATTATCGCAATATGTGCATTATTTTGTGCATCAATTTGCTTTTGTACCACGGATTCTACGCTGATATTATGCTGTGCAAGAATGGCAGTAATATCTGCCAGCACCCCCGTTTCATCGGTTGCCAATAAACGCACATAAAACACGCTTTCAATTTCATCTTGATGCTGATTTTGCATTGCTTCGAGTGATTTCCAGCCAAAGATATCGCCACTCACCGTGCCTTTAATCACATCCACTAAGTCCGCAATCACCGCACTTGCCGTGGCTTCATCGCCAGCACCTGCACCGTAATAAAGAGTTGGTCCAACCGCATTACCTTTTATCAATACTGCATTCATTACCCCATCAACATTTGCCAATAACTGTGTTTTAGGAATCAAAGTAGGATGCACACGCATCTGTATTTGACCCTTAACTTTTTTGGCAATGCCAAGATGCTTGATAGAATAACCTAATTCAGTTGCAAACGCCACATCCTCACCACTTACTTCACTAATCCCTATGGTAGATACTTGCTCAAATTGCAATTCACAACCAAAGGCAATTGATGCCAAAATAGCTAATTTATGTGCCGCATCAATGCCTTCAACATCAAAAGTTGGGTCGGCTTCGGCATAGCCCAAGATCTGTGCCTCTTTTAATACATCGGTAAAATCTCTGCCTTTATCACGCATTTCTGTCAAGATAAAATTACCTGTACCGTTGATAATACCTGCTACCATTTCAATTTGGTTGGCACTTAAGCCTTGCTCTAATGATTTAAGGATTGGAATACCGCCCGCTACCGCCGCTTCAAATAATAAATGCACATTATTCGTTTTTGCCAAAGCCAGTAATTCATTTCCGTGTGTGGCAATCAGTGCTTTATTTGCAGTAATCACATGTTTGCCATTATTCAGCGCCGTTTCAACTAATTTTTTTGCCAAGCCTGTGCCACCCATTAATTCTAGCACCACATCAATTGACACATCGTTCACGATTTCAGTGGGGTTTTGTGTCATCTGAATGCCGTCAGTTGGACAAATACGAGATTGATTAATATCACGAACGGCAGCTTGTGTGACTTGAATATCTGTGCCGGTGCGTCGTGCAATTTCGGTTTGATTTTTTGCTAAAACATTAACAACACCACCGCCAACAGTGCCGAGTCCTAAAATTCCGATGTTCATATGTTTGTAATTAAGGTCTAAAAAAAGTTAGATTATACCGATTATTTTGACAAAGTAATCGCCACGCATTTAAGCGGACGAGAATATTGTGCAGGGATTTTGTGCTTATTGTTAAACAAAACAGGAGCTAAAGATTTGAGCATATCTTCATAAATTGGTTTTTTGAAATCAATAATTGCCTCAATTGGGTGCCAATAATCCACCCATTTCCATTCTTCAAATTCAACTTTAGTGTGCGTGTCTAACTTAATATTGATTTCTTTGGCGGTGAGTTTTAGTAAAAACCAAACTTGCTTTTGCCCCACACAATATTTACTTTTCTTATTATCAGGCAAATCATAACGCAACCATTTCGGTGTTTTGGCAACAACTTCTACATGTTTAGCAGTCAAACCAACTTCCTCTTCTAACTCACGATACAAAGCCTCAATTTCATTTTCACCTTTATCAACACCACCCTGTGGCAACTGCCAGCCTTCTTTTTGATAGCGCTTAGCCAAAAGCACCTGCTGTTTATCATTGGTAATAACGATACCAACATTGGCACGATATCCGTCCCTGTCAATCATATTTTATAGTGTAATTTGGAAGCTAGTCGTCGCCAGAAAACGCACCTAAAATATGCAATAAACTCACAAACATATTATGTAGTGATAAATACAAGCCAACTGTTGCAGAGATGTAATTAGTCTCACCACCATTAATAATAGATGACATTTGCATTAGCATAAATGCACCCATTAACAGCACGACTGCAAATGAAATTGCTAAACTCACAAACGAAGATTCAATAAAAAACATATTAATTAACGACAATACAATCACACCTACCATTGCAAAGAAAATCATGCCACCCATAAATGAGAAATCTTTTTTGGTATTTTGTGCATAAAAACTAATCGCAAAAAATGACACGCCTGTGCCTGTTAATGCTTGCATCACTAAACTTGCACCATTCGGCATTGCTAAGTAATGTATCAGCATTGGACCAATTGAATAGCCTAATAAACCCGCCACAGCAAAGGCAGTAAAAATACCTTTATTGCTATTTTGCGTTCTCGGTAATACAAACCAAATCACCGCTAATGCCATGATTGACGCAACCATTGCCGAGCCAAAACCCGCACCAGATACTACAGAAAACCAAGAAGATAGCCCACCAAACACTAATGTGTATGACAATAATCTCATCGTGTCTGACAAAACTTTATTCTTAATTTGAACACTACCCATCGTAGCTGTTGTTGAAAATGTACTCATGATTTTTCCCTCTTTATTTATAAGTGTAAAATAGCCATTTTATTATGAAAACAGCCTGCAATGAAACTAATTTTAGGTAATGGCAAAACTGCACAGTCTATTGCACGGTTTTTAAAGGGTCAAGGTATTGCCTTCCAGTTAATTAAAGACACCCGAGACATTGACGACCATAATATCTTGCAAAGCATTGACGAGATTTTCATCTCACCTGGTATTCCCCAAACGCAAAATATTGTTATTTGGGCAAGAGCACAAAATATTCCCGTTACCAGCGATATTGAACTGTTTTCACGCTATACAAAAGCACCGATTATTGGTATTACTGGCTCTAATGGCAAATCAACCGTTACTCAATTACTTGGTGAAATGGTCGCCAATGATGGCAAAAAAGTCGCAGTGGGTGGCAATATCGGAAAACCCGCACTTGATTGCCTATCCTCCGATGTTGATTTTTATGTGCTTGAACTTTCAAGTTATCAGCTTGATTACACCCAAACACTCAATTTATTAACCGGCGTGGTGCTGAATATCACCCCTGACCATCTAGACCGATACCCCGATTTCGATCATTATGTTAAGTCCAAACTCAGCCTATACCGATATTGCCAACACCCCATCATTAACCTAGATGAGTCACTCACCTCAAAAATAGACAATGCCAAATGTTTCGGCATAGATATGCCCAAACAAGCCACCGATTTTGGCACTGTTACCTGCCACGGCAGTTGTTATTTTTTAAAAGGTGATGACATGTTGATGGCTGTCGATGAAATGAAACTCATTGGCAAACACAATATTACCAACATCTTAGCCGCACTCTCCTTGGGCGACCAAATCGGACTTAATACCGACTCAATGATTGCAACCATTAAAACCTTTAAAGGCTTAGAACACCGTCTAGAATGGGTAGTAAGAAAGCAAAACATTGATTATTACAACGACTCAAAAGCCACCAATGCCATCTCCACCATCAAAGCCATTAAAGCGTTAATCCACAAACACAAAACCATCAGCCTCATCCTCGGTGGCATCGCAAAAGACGAAGACTACAGCGAACTATTCGCCCTTATCAATCAACACATCACCAGCGTCATCCTCATCGGACAAAGCACCAAAATATTTAAAACCAACATCAAAACCCCTCAAACCCACGCCACCTCAATGCAAGCCGCCGTTGATATTGCCAGTAATACAGATTGCGAAGCAGTATTATTATCTCCAGCCTGTGCGAGTTTTGATATGTTTGATGATTTTGAGCAGCGGGGAAATATATTTAAACAGTGTGTAAATAATTTAGGGGGTAAAATTTAGAGACCTTTGCATAAATATGAATAATCATCATGAATAATCATCAAAACGCCATCTTTCATCAAATTACAAACTTTTTAAAAACACCCTTAGCCCTGCTAGGAGTGGATTTAAAAAATTTCCAATTTAATAAAATCTGTCATTTTGCTAATCATCCCTATTTATGCAAAGGTCTCTAGTAAATTAAATAAGAGGGTTGATATGAGTAAAATAATTTCACCAATTGCCATTGATATGGGGGCAAAAAATACGGGGGTTTATCTTAACCATTTTGAGCAGGGAGAAGATCCAACAACAAGTGGTAATACGCAAGGAAAAACCATTGTTATAGATAGCACCAATATTACTTGGTCGCAGGCTGATAGAACCAAAAAACGCCATCAAATTCGCACCAATAAACGCCGTAAATTATCTAAGCGTTTATTAAAACTTACTTTAAGTGAATACGATATTAAGCCAGATTTAAAACAGCAAGAATATTTAAATGGCTTGTTAAATCGTCGTGGTTATACTTATCTAGTAGAGGGACTAGATGAAGATTTAATTAAACAATCTTTTGTGGCTGAATATTTTGTCAAAAAGCACGCTGAATTTTTTAAAGAGAAAAAAAGTTTTTATACTGACTTCTTGACCATCTCAAACAATATTAATCAAGCAAAAGCATTAAAAACAGTTTTAACATTGTCAAAAAAGGAAGCAAAAAAGGAGGTAGAAGAAAACCAGCAAGAATTTGCCAATGCTTACGATAATATTAAATCTGTTTTAAATACACAGATTAAAGCCGAAGATGAGGGACATAAATACCGAACAATCTATTTAAAAAATATTAAAGCAGATATTGAAAATTCTGATTTATTAACACCCTTATTAAGTTATTTAGATGCGAACAAATTAGCCAATTTAATTGGCAATATCAGTAATCTACAATTAAGGGTTTTACGCAAATACTTTAACGATGAAAATATGAAATTAGGCGATACTTGGTTGCCTGATAAATTACATCTGATATTTTTTAAATGGGTGAGAAGTTGGCACGCTAAACAAGAGAATGAAAAACAAAATCGCCAAGATATATTGAATCTTAAAAGCAATGCCAATATTTTAGATATTTTGACAGTGCTAGACCTTGAAAAAACTATCCCCCCTTATGAAGACCAAAATAATCGCCGACCACCTAAAGACCTAACTTTAAAACTAAAGCCACAGGGACTAGACAAGCACTTAACAGACTGGGAAGACATTACACAATTATTAGCAGATAATTATATTTTATCGCCAATAGATAAGCATATTACCACGGAAATAGATATTCAAGAAGGGCTGGAAAACAACGCAAAGCCGCAGAAGGACAAGGGCAAAGACCAAGATACAAAAGCAAGACAAATACTAGCAGATACATTGCACAGAATTTTAGACAGAACGATTATATTAGACCCTTATAAGTTGCGTTGGTTGGAACAAGGTAGTGATACACCTGATGCCAAAAAAGCCCAAGATTTATTAAACCAACACAGTAATAATCAGGCAGATAATATTATCGCATTAGCCAAAAAATATTATGCAGAAGTGGCAGTTGCCAAACAAGGATTATGGTCAAGTGAAGATGAAAATAGTTTATTTTTTAGATGTAATACTAATCCGCCACATAAAGGCAAACTAACACATAAATTAGTCGGGCATATTCTACGAGAAACATTCACAGAAGAGGATGTGGTTAATTTTAGAGAACAATGCTGGCATCAAAAAATCAAAGGAAACTCAACCGTTAAAAGTTTGGCTGGAAAGATTGAAGAGACTCGTAAAGAGCATGGCAATGGTTTTAATTACATTGTTCAGACTATCAAAAAACGCAATTATGTGTTGGAAAATAATGATACTACGCAAGCACAAAAAGACAGATGGGCTAAATATAAAAAAGATTATAAAGAGGTTGATGAGGCAATTAAAAATACTGAGTTAGTGGCTGAAAAAATTAATCAATTCTTAGACCATGGCAAACAAGAAAAATACAACAATCCTTTTAGTATTGCCCAACTTTATAATCATTTAGAAACTGAAATTACTGGATTTAGTAAAACGGATAAATTCAATACCGAAGAAAATGCATGGCGTGATAAAGAACAATCTACTGAGATTTTAAGCAAAGCAGGAGAGGTGATAGAGATAACAAAATCTAACGCCTCTCGTTTAACTGCTGATAGCATTCGTCCATTTGATGGATTATTGGACAGAATTATTAGCCGTCAAGCCTATGAAATTGCCAGTATGAAAATTAAACAAATTGAGGCATTAGATGTTGATAAAAAAAATGCGTTATTTGTGCCAATTTTTATGGAACAAAATCGCTTTAAGTTTGAACAAGATATGGCAGAAATTAAAAGCAATGCTAAGAAAAAAAATAGTGCAAAAGAAGGATTAGAGAAACAAGATAGCCTGTGGCAAGAGAAAAACACCAGAATTAAGAAAAATACTTACTGCCCCTATACAGATGAAATTATTACAAGTGGTGAAATTGACCACATCATTCCCCAAAGTCAATCTAAAAAAAATCAAGATGTAGTGTTTAATTCGGAAGCCAATTTAATTTATTGCTCAGGCACAGGTAATCATCAAAAAGGCGATGTCCGTTGGGCATTTGAGCAACTAAAACCCAAGTATTTAAAGGAAGTTTTTGGCGATGAAACCAATATTAAACAAAATATCATAGATTTTATAAAGAGTTTAAATGAAAACGATTCAATCAGTTTTCATAATTTAGAAGAAAAAGAACAAAATTATCTGAGGCACGCTTTATTTATCAGCGAGTTAGACAATCGGACTTTCCCACTTTTAAATACCCGGTATAAAACCTTTGTGAATGGCACACAGGGCTATCTAGGCAAACAAATTAGAAAATTATTACAAGAAAAATATCCAAATATTCAAGTTAAAACCTATCAAATTCCTGCCCAAGAAGTGAGTCAATTACGCACCGTTTTAGGTGAATACAATGACAGTTTTGCAAAGCAAGCAAAACAAGGGGCGTTCTCTCATGTTGTGGACGCTTCTTTGGTTTTAGCCACGGCACTACAAACGCCCAAAATAGCCGAAGAATTAACCACGACCAATGTATCGGCGTTAAGTGAAAAAGGGCAATGGTTACAGGATTTATTGCCACAAAATGCACTGGTTCAACATATTAAACGCAAGCCAAAATATCGTAAACAACTAGAATCCACACAGATATTTAAAGACGGCTTGTATGGTGAACGATTTATGCCAATTTTATTAGACGATGAAAAACTTTATTATGGTTTTGCACTGGATAATTGCCACGAAATAGAGCCGTTAAAAGCACTTAAAAAAACCGTTAAAGACTTTGATAAAAAACAACGAATTGCCAAGGAAAAGCAACAAACTAAGCACAATGCATATTTTGAATTATTAAAGCCATTTTTATATACGGGTAACAAAAATGACAAACATCCTGTTGCAGGCGATTTATCCGATAATTGGCAATATCAATATCTATCTATTGATAAAACCAAAGCCTTAAATCACTTGCAAAAATGTGCCAAAGAAGTTTGTAGTGATACTGAAATTGAACAAGCACAGCAACTAGAAAAACTGCGTTATAGTGTCGAGAAAAAGAAAATCAAAGGTGTTTTGTTGACAGGACAAGGTAAAAAATCTTTTATTAATGCACTAGATGATAATAAATTTAAGGTTTCAAAATTAACGCTACCTGCTAAATCCCAATGGGAAGCATTAATCAATTACCCAATTATAGATTATGCCAATAATAAAACTACATTAAAACAATGTTTTGGAAAGTCCGAACAAATAGAAATAAGCAGTCCAAATATGATCAATTTTTGGCAAGATTTGGCAAAAGAAAGTAGTTTAAGTGTTGATTACCTCCAAGAGCATTTATTTAAAAGAAACGATAAAGGTGAATTGGTTAAAAAATCTGGCATTATCCCTAAAGGCGTTTTTAATAAAAAAATCAAAACAGAGAAAGGGTTGAAGGCATTAGAAGGCAGTGATTTATTAAACACATCCTTTGGCATGGAGTTTATGCAGAAGACAGACTTAATCCCGCAATCAAGTTGGGATACATTGTTTAAAGAATTTTTCCATATAGATAAAATTAAAAATAGTAGCCAGCATAAACAAGTACGCAAAGAATACTCTTTGCCAGTTGTATCAAATCCATCAGGTGGCTTTAGAATTAAACGCAAAAATTCCCTAACGGGCGAAGTAGTTTATCAAGTCAGCAGTATTGCAGATGGTGGCTATGCTTGTGGATTTGAAAAAGATGAAAATGGCAAGGTAAATATGACAAAAGAAGGCGTTACCTTTCATGCTGGATTGAAGAAAAGTCGCAATGTTGCCTATATTGGAAAAAGTGGAAAGCCTAATATTAAAAAAAGTAATACTAGCGATTTAGTAGAATCATTTGGCAATATAAGGGAGGTTGATTTAAATATTGATAATATTCAAAGCAGTCATTTAACTTTAGCAGAATCTGGCAGAATTGATATAAAGATTTTGATTGAGGATCAACTTTTTAAAGATTTGTGCAAGTTTAATGGCAATATTGATTCTAACAATCCCCCATCAGACATTACCTTTGCTTTTAACAAAGACCAAAAAATAGACTGTGATAAATTTAAAAATTTTATTAATCAACAACAAATACCAATGCCACGAGACAATGGAAATAGTAATCGTTGGGCATATAAATTTACTATTCAAGTATTAAAAAATAGTGTAGAACTAGCGTACAGAACCAGTTTATCTAAAAGTATGAAAACCGCTTATCAACAAGGCAGACCCATAAAATGAATTTATCCACCCTAAACCCCAACCCCAAAAAAGCCCTATTCCTCGCCAAAAAGCAACTCAGCGAATTGGTTTTTGATGCGGTTAACTTAGAAGGTGTGAATTACACTTTGCCAGAGGTGCAAACCTTGTTGGACGGGGTAACAGTGGGCGGACACAAGCAAACAGATGAATTGATAACGCAAAATCAAATTAAAGCGTGGCAATTCTTATTTGCAGTCATTGAAAAACAAGATTTTGATTTATCAGCTCAGTTCGTTTGTCAAATGCAGGCAAAAGTAGCCCAGCAAGAAGCATTAACTTGGGCTGAGTTTAGGTCGGGTGGCGTGAGCATTGCAGGCACGGATTATTTACCACCCGACCATACAAAATTAGCGGATTTATGGCGAGTATTGGCAGAAAAAAGCTTGCCTAATGATATTGACGGTATTTATCAATACGCTGTCAGTCTATTTTTGCAAATGGCACGCAATCAGTTTTTTTATGACGGCAACAAACGCACGGGGAGGCTGATGATGAATGGCATATTACTGACAAATGGCTTGCCCGTGATTAACCTGCCAGCCAGCAAACAACTAGAATTTAATCAATTAATGCTGGATTTTTACCCAAGCGATGACGAAATGCCAATGCAAGCATTTATGCGTTCTTGTTTGAACGCTCATCATTTGAAAATAATGGCGGAGTAAATGCACGCACACTTAACCCTAAGTGAATACGGACAATTTATTGGCGTAACCAGTGAATGTCTAACTGTCAAACACGAAGGATTTACTCGGGAATACCCACTGAATCGCTTAAAAAGCATTCAAATTGCCAAGCGAGGTGTCAGTTTTTCCTCAGATGTGATTATCGCCTGTGCCAATAGAGGGATTAAATTTTTCATTCAAGATTTCAAAAATGAAAATATCGCCTGTTTGAGTGGCACAGGGCAGCACGCAGTCGTGCGTGTTCGACAAAATCAGTTTGAATTTATCAAAACCGTTAAAGTATCAACGCTATCAGCATCAGTCATTGCAGGAAAAATTAAAAATCAACGGGCAACCCTGCTTTATTTTAAAAAATACCACCAACAACATAAGGACACCATTGACAAAACTGCCGAGCGATTAAACAGCATTTTGACTCAAATAAAATACAGAAAATGGCAAAATTTTGATAAATGGAGTGCGATATTATTAGGGTTAGAAGGGCAAGCAGCAACACAATATTGGCAATGCTTGGTTGAATGTGATTTAATGCCAAATGATTTTAAAAATAGAATCGGACGACAAGCACAAGATGTTGGCAACAAAGCATTAAATTATGGCTATGCAATTTTAACCTCGTATATTTGGAATGCAATTTTAAATGCTGGATTAGAACCTTATTGTGGGTTTTTTCACACGGTTAGAGCAGGAAAACCCTCATTAGTTTTAGATGTTATGGAAGAGTATCGTGCTTGGGTGGTCGATAGAAATATTATTAAATTACGCACCCAATTAGAAGGGAGAAATGATTTAACACCTACTATAAAAAAGAAAATTATTACAGATATTCACAAAACCTTTAACACCAAATATCATTATAAAAAACGAAAAATGCGCCTAGAAAGCATTTTACAAAGACAAGTTTATCATTTGGCAGGGCATTTTTCTGATGATAAAAAATATAAATCTTATCGATTTAGGTGGTAATAATTTTATGGCTCAAGCAAAACTACACAATGAAGTAATGGTGGCTTATGATATAGAAAACAGCAAAAATCGCACCAAATTATTCAAAAAACTCAAAGACATCAGTCTTCAACCCATTCAAAAATCCGTATTTTGGGGGCACCTAAATAAAGCGGAAGAAGACAGTGTGAAACGACTACTAAAAGAATATTGCCAGAAAACTGATAAAGCCTTTGTCGCTAGAATTGCACTCTCAGAGCAAGTTAATCAAAATAATTCCATTGGTTATGACAAGGACGATTTTCCTAAAAATCCCCATGAATATTATGTCTTATAGTTTGCCAATTAGCCTTATTCGTCAATATTGTTTTTGCCCTAGAATCCCTTATTTTCAAGAATTATTAAAACTCAATCCCAAAAGACCACAATGGGTAAAGCAAGGTGAAGACCTACATCAAAAACAACAAAAAGTCTTTAAACACCGCACCTTAAAACGCTTTAATTTAGAACAAGCCACCCAAGCATTTAATGAGTTTGTAACCTCAGACAGTTTTGCTTTACATGGTGTTGTTGACAGTATTTTAAATACCCAAGAATACATCTATCCAATAGAGTTTAAATTAGGCGGTAGCAAGCCAATGAAAGGACAAATCCTGCAACTCACCGCCTACGGACTATTACTACAAGAAAAATACGATTTACCTTGCCAAATGGGGTTTATCCTGTATGAAACTAGAGGCAAAACCCATCAAATCAATTTTGACGAAAAACGCATACAGCAAGTAATGATAATTAGAGATAAAATCCTAAATGATTTAGAAAATTCTTATATGCCAGATAGCCCAGCAACCCCTGCACAATGCACCCAATGTGAATATCTAAACCATTGTAACGATCGCTAAACGATTTTATCCTTGATTTTTTAAGCACACTAAAATAAGCAATTATCAGCATTTTTTAGTCTCATTGCTTTTTGAAAATAGTATTATTCTAAAATAAAAAAATGCACATTTGACCTCCGCCCTTGCTAGTATAATATTTCCTAAAAATACTGTAATAATAAGGTTTAACGCCATATTAATTCATTCTATTTTTGAATTAAGGTATAATACTTCCATTAGTTTTAGACAATAAAAAACCCGATATGTGCAATACAGAGATCGGGTCAAAATTTATTTTAGATGATTTCAGTGCATCGTTGTTTAGGTTATGATGTGCTGTCACTAGTGAGAAATTATAACAAAAAAACTTCGCAAAATTCAACACTTTTTAATATTTTTATGAACTTCGTAAAAACATCCTTTTCCCAACTTTTAAAATCCTTACTGTGTAAGAGTTTTAAGCCGAGCCAGCACATCATAACCTAAACAACCAGCAACTGAAACATTCGTTACCGATAAATCTATCGTCTGCAGATTCCCAGCACATCATAACCTAAACAACCAGCAACTGAAACCTCTTTGGTTGTGGCGTTATTGCCTGTTTTAAACCAGCACATCATAACCTAAACAACCAGCAACTGAAACGTCCCATTCCTAGTCGTCCTCTGGCACAAAGACGCCAGCACATCATAACCTAAACAACCAGCAACTGAAACTATAATCGTTGCAGTGTTCAAATGTTCCGCGGGTTAATTCCAGCACATCATAACCTAAACAACCAGCAACTGAAACTAGAATACGATTTTGACCCTGGTCAATCTTACACCAGCACATCATAACCTAAACAACCAGCAACTGAAACTACTATATGGGTGGTCGTGTGGAATGTTTTGAGACCAGCACATCATAACCTAAACAACCAGCAACTGAAACAACGCACCCAAATTCTATTTTACAACTCTCTGACCAGCCAGCACATCATAACCTAAACAACCAGCAACTGAAACTACGCAATGACCAAGCAACACTTTAGCGGAGATACCAGCACATCATAACCTAAACAACCAGCAACTGAAACTGCCCACAAAAGCCGCTGGTGCAATCGCTGGTATTCCAGCACATCATAACCTAAACAACCAGCAACTGAAACAAGTCTAACCGACAAGAACAAATCCGCCGAGCCTTCCAGCACATCATAACCTAAACAACCAGCAACTGAAACCTCTAATTATGAATTATGCAATGAGAACAGATAGTCCAGCACATCATAACCTAAACAACCAGCAACTGAAACCTAATTGCTCAATGGTATTTATTTTATCTACTTTCCAGCACATCATAACCTAAACAACCAGCAACTGAAACTACTACTGGAATAACATACACGGTGAAGGAATGTTCCAGCACATCATAACCTAAACAACCAGCAACTGAAACAACGAGAGCAACACAAGAAACAAATCACCGATTATCCAGCACATCATAACCTAAACAACCAGCAACTGAAACCCATTAAAGACGGTCTATTGGTTTTTTTTCTTACCAGCACATCATAACCTAAACAACCAGCAACTGAAACTAGTTGTTTTTGTTAAAAATTTGTTTGGCTGTTCCAGCACATCATAACCTAAACAACCAGCAACTGAAACTAACAATCAGTTTGGATAAGGCTGGGAAAACTGGCCAGCACATCATAACCTAAACAACCAGCAACTGAAACTGAAAAGTCTTACCAGAGCCAGTGCCGCCAATAACCAGCACATCATAACCTAAACAACCAGCAACTGAAACCCGAAGCCCCAACCTGCAACACACCAGGCTGCCACCAGCACATCATAACCTAAACAACCAGCAACTGAAACCATTAAGCACTGCAAGTGAAGTAGTAAGAATTTCAATCCAGCACATCATAACCTAAACAACCAGCAACTGAAACGCAAGAGATGTTCGCCAAACCAGCAAACTATGACCCCAGCACATCATAACCTAAACAACCAGCAACTGAAACATGTTACTGAATTAGCCTCTAGGTTTAGTGCCAATGCCAGCACATCATAACCTAAACAACCAGCAACTGAAACGCTTCATTTCTATTTTGTTTTCCATTTTATTGTCCTCCAGCACATCATAACCTAAACAACCAGCAACTGAAACGCTGTCAAATTGGCGACATTCACGGCGATGTTAACCAGCACATCATAACCTAAACAACCAGCAACTGAAACACTTCAGTTGTATTGTATGTTGAAATTATTTCAAATCCAGCACATCATAACCTAAACAACCAGCAACTGAAACTTGGTGGCTCCCCTACTCCTGACACAGTTGCATTACCAGCACATCATAACCTAAACAACCAGCAACTGAAACCCCGACCGAGCGAACAAGTGAGGGAGGGAGGGAGCCAGCACATCATAACCTAAACAACCAGCAACTGAAACCAAGCAAAACAAGTCTTGCACTACAAGTCATTGGCCAGCACATCATAACCTAAACAACCAGCAACTGAAACATTAAGTCCATTACTCCTACAGTAAGGTCGCAATGCCAGCACATCATAACCTAAACAACCAGCAACTGAAACAATATTTCCAATTAATATTACTTTGTTAATTCCCACCAGCACATCATAACCTAAACAACCAGCAACTGAAACAACTGATATTTATGAGAGTCAACAGCATTATTAGCACCAGCACATCATAACCTAAACAACCAGCAACTGAAACTAGCAAATGAGTTAATAACCCGTAAAATCGAATATCCAGCACATCATAACCTAAACAACCAGCAACTGAAACGAGATTAATCTTTACATATCATCAGGAGGAGGGTCTCCAGCACATCATAACCTAAACAACCAGCAACTGAAACTTCATCTACCTCTGAAACAAGAAAACTATTAGCAACCAGCACATCATAACCTAAACAACCAGCAACTGAAACCATCTTTCAATCAAGATATTACTAACTGGGATGCCAGCACATCATAACCTAAACAACCAGCAACTGAAACCAGACCTAATACAGACTGGGTTAGAACACAACGCCAGCACATCATAACCTAAACAACCAGCAACTGAAACGACAAGGAAATCCTCCGACCAAAAGTTCAAAGTCCCAGCATAACCTAAACAACCAGCAACTGAAACCACCACCAATCAATGGACACTTTACTACGCGGAACCAGCACATCATAACCTAAACAACCAGCAACTGAAACTGCGTAGGTCAAGGGCATATCGCTGATGTAATTACCAGCACATCATAACCTAAACAACCAGCAACTGAAACAAATAACTCAAACTGATGAATTCTTTATCCTTTACCAGCACATCATAACCTAAACAACCAGCAACTGAAACCATCTGGTATTGATCGGCCATTGCTTGGCTTGCTCCAGCACATCATAACCTAAACAACCAGCAACTGAAACTAGCGGCTCCGTTCGTTCGGCGGGCGTTCGTTCGTTCCAGCACATCATAACCTAAACAACCAGCAACTGAAACGAAACTGAAACTCAACAGTTAAAACAACTTCCTTTTTATTGAACCATTACAATCAGGCTAAAGAGAGGAAGGGGTCTATAATATTGAGCCTAATCTGGATGTTTCTTTGGGGTGTAAGGGTGTAGTATTATGGTATTCCAGTCTTAAAGTAATTTATTTTTCTAAAAATTCAAGTGCCTTTGCAATATCGGGAGTTTCTAAAGTCAGAGCATCTTTTTCGCTTCTTAGCCAAGTGCTTTGGCGTTTACAGAGTTGGCGGGTGGCGATGATGGCTTGGTCTATCATTTCTTCTAGGTTGATTTTGTTGTTGAGGTATTGCCACGCTTGGCGATAGCCGACGCAGCGGATGGCAGGTAGGTCTGGGTGTAGATTTGGGTTGGTTTTTAGGGTTTTAACTTCGGTTAAAAAACCGTTGTCTATCATTGATAAAAATCGGCGTTTAATTCTTGCGTGGAGTTCGGGGCGGGGTGGCATGAGGATGATTTTTTTGATGGGGAAAATTAATCCTGCTTGTTTGTTGCCTTGGAGTTGGCTGAGGGTTTTTTTGCTGATGTCAAAGACTTCTAAGGCTCGGGTGATGCGTTGAGCGTCATTTGGGTGAATGCGTTGAGCAGATTTGGGGTCTATTTTTTCTAAATCGTGGTGTAGGGCGGCAACACCTTTTTTTCGTAAAAGTTGGTTGAATTTCTCTCTGGATTCTGGGGTGGATTCTGGCAGGGTGGAGAGCCCGTGTTCTAATGCGTTGAAATAAAAGGAGGTGCCACCGACTAAAATTGGGGTTTCGCCTTTTTCAAAGGCGATTTTTATTTGTGCTTTGGCATCTTTAGTAAAATCATGTGCTGAGTAAGGTTCTTCGGGATTGCAGATATTGATTAAATGGTGAGGGTATTTTTTTAGTGTTTCAGCGTCGGGTTTGGCGGTGCCGATGTCCATGCCTTTGTAAATTAGGGCAGAATCAACGCTGATAAGACGGGTTGGGAATTGTTGTGATAATTTAATCGCTAGGTCGGTTTTTCCTGAGGCGGTGGGACCCATTAAAAATATGACGGTATTGGCTTGAATTGACATTTAATTACTAAGTTTAATTGAGTGTAACCTACATTATAATAATGCTATTAAATTTATTAGACATAAATAATGTTTACAATCGAAAATCAAGCAACAGGCAAAATATTTAGAACCCAGGGTGATGACTCAATTTTAGATGATGCATTAATTCACGGTTTAAATTTTCCATATGGGTGTCAAAAAGGCTTTTGTGGCAAGTGCAAGGCGACGATTATTGAAGGCGAAGTGAGTTATGATGGGGATGTTCCGAATGGCATTACACCTGAGGAAGCGGCAGAAGGAATGGCGTTGTTGTGCCAGTGTTATGCGAAGTCTGATGTATCGCTTGTGGTGCAGGAGTTGGATAGTTTGGCGGATATTGAGGTTAAGTCATTGCCGTGCAAAGTGCAAAGTATCAAGCATCTTAATCACGATGTGGCACAAGTGATGTTGAAAATCCCTGGGGCTGAGTCGTTGCAATATTTTGCAGGGCAGTATATCGATTTAATTCATCCTGATTTTGAGCCCCGTGCGTTTTCTATTGCCAATGCACCGACGAATGCCAGTTTGATTGAGTTGCATGTGCGTTTGGTGGAAGGGGGTAAATTTACCCATTTTGTGTTTAATAAAATGGAGGAAAAATCTTTATTGAAACTGGAAGGGCCGAAAGGCGATTTTTTCTTTAGAGAAGAGAGTAAAAAGCCCGTAATTTTGGTGGCAGGTGGCACAGGATTTGGACCGATAAAATCCATTGTTGAGCACGCCGTAGCAATAAAATTAAACCGACAGATTTATATTTACTGGGGTGTTCGCAGTGAACGAGATTTGTATATGGACTTGCCACAGCAGTGGGCAGAGACATATGATAATATCCATTTTGTGCCAGTTTTATCAGAATCGAATGAGGTGTGGCAGGGGAGGACAGGCTTTGTGCATGAGTGCGTATTAGCGGATTTTGAGGATTTAACGGGTTATGAGGTTTATGCTTGTGGCCCACCAGCAATGGTGAAATCTGCTGCCAATACTTTTGTGGCACAGGGGATGATTAAGGATAATTTCTTTTCAGATGCCTTTGTTTTTGCTTACACTAAGGAGAAATAATAATGAGTAATATGCAACAACATTTAACTGAGCAATTGACCATGGCATTGAGTCCAACGCATTTAGAGGTAATGAATGAATCTGCTAACCATTCAGGTCCTGCGACTGAATCACATTTTAAATTAATCGTAGTGAGTGATGAATTTACGGATAAAAAATTGATTGACAGACATCGTTTTATCAATCAATTATTTAAAGCAGAATTGACGCATATTCACGCCTTAGCAATGCATACTTATACGCCAAGTGAGTGGGAAATGAAAAACAGTGTGCCTGCTTCACCGCAATGTGCAGGGGGATCAAAATCTTAAGAATTTTAATATTACTGTTATTTTTATTGCTGAATGGCTGTGTATTACAGGACGCTATTAGCAGTTTTATCAAGCCTGCGACACCAGCCATCTCTGTATCTGCGGTATCAACAACCCTTACAAAGCCTAAGTCATTTGTATCCAGTAAAAAAACGGTAACACTAATTGCCAAACCCGCACCTTTAGAAGCAGGTGAAGAAGATTTATGGCGCTATATTTCCAAGGGCAATACGCTCAAGGCGCGTAATCATAGAGATATATATTGGCATATTAAATGGTTTAAGGACAATCCTGATTATCTCACTCGTGTGACCAAACGCGCAGGGCCATATTTGTATCTTGTGGCTCAGGAGGTGGAAAAAGCGGGTTTGCCGATTGAGTTAGCATTGTTGCCGATTATTGAGTCGGCTTATTATCCGTTTTCTTATTCGCATGGCACGGCGTCGGGTTTGTGGCAATTTATCCCCGATACGGGCAAGTTATATGGGCTTAAGAAAAATTATTGGGTAGATGAACGACGCAGTGTTATTCGTTCCACGCGTGCAGCCGTTCTTTATTTGAAGAATTTACATACTTTGTTTAAAGGTGACTGGTTGTTGGCAATTGCCAGTTACAATTCAGGACCAGGCAGGGTGCAAAGGGCAGTGAAAAAAAACAAAGCCAAAGGTAGAAAAGCCGATTTTTGGAATATTTCACTGCCTGCAGAAACGCGAGGTTATGTGCCGAGATTGTTGGCAGTGGTAGAGTTGATTAAAAATCCAAAGAAATATGGTCAAACCATCACCCCTATTACTAGTAAGCCACAACTTGAATCAGTGTTTATTTATTCGCAGTTAGATTTGTCGCTGATTTCTGAATGGACAGGGCTGAGTTTAGATGAGATTTATACATTTAATCCTGATTTAAATCGTTGGGCGACACCAGATACGACGCGTTATGAGTTGTTATTACCGATTCAAAAAGTGGCAGAATTTAAAAAAGCGCGTGCGAGTTATCCGAAGCAAAACCAGTTGCGTTATAAGCGTTATACGATTAAATCGGGTGATAGTTTAAACCGATTGGCAAAGAAATTTAATTCATCAGTTGCCTATATTAAGAGTATCAATAACATCAAAGGCTCTCACATTAAACTTGGGCAAAAAATTATTATTCCAATTCCGAGAAAAGCCAAAGATTATTATTCACTGTCCAAAGAGCAGCGCACGGCACAGAGATTTAGCAGTAAAAAACACGGTAAGAAAATGACTCATATTGTTGCCAAAGGTGAAAGTTTATGGGTGATATCGAAACGCTATGATGTGCCTGTCGATAGTATGATTAAATGGAATCATTTGTCTAATGCAAAAAAAGGCTTGCAAATTGGGCAAAAATTAGACATTTGGCAGGTGCAAAAAATTAAGGCGTCCAAGCTAAAAAATCTCACTAAAACTGGGGTTAATGTTAAGCGAACAATTTCTTATCGTATTCGCAGTGGTGATAGTTTGTCAGTGATTGCACATAAGTTTGGTGTGCGTGTTTCGCAGTTACGCAAGTGGAATAAATTACCTACCAACAAGCCGCTTAAAATTGGCAGAAAACTGAAAATTATTAAACCTATTGTTAAATAGAGACCTTTGCATAAATATGAATAATCATCAAAACGCCATCTTTCATCAAATTACAAACTTTTTAAAAACACCCTTAGCCCTGCTAGGAGTGGATTTAAAAAATTTCCAATTTAATAAAATCTGTTATTTTTCTAATCATCCCTATTTATGCAAAGGTCTCAAATAAAATGAATCAATTACCTATTAATAAAATTTTTATCGCAGGTTTTGCTTTTACAATGACGCATTGGAAGAAAATATTGGAAATTTCACTCATTCCTTTCTTGATTTCTTTACCGTTAATGATGACAATGCCCGAATTATTAGCCATCATCAAGCAAGTGTTTTTAGCCTTGGAGCAAGCAAAGCCCGATACCCCGTTGCCTGAAATTACACTGCCCGATAACATCAGTATTTATTTTATTTTGTTTTTGTATGGCAATATTTCTTTGTCTATTGGTTTATATCGTTTGGTTGCTTTGGGTGGTCAATCTGTGGGTATTATGCCTGTGTTTGACTTAGGTAAAATCGTGCGTTTTGTTGGTTTGACGCTACTAGTGGGGATGGTTAGCATTGTGCCATTGGTGCTTACCAATCTGTTGATATTGCAGTTTATTATGTCTTTTCTAATTGTGCCAATTACGCTGAATTTTGTTAATATTGCGGTTGGCAACCCTTCTAAATATCGTTGGGGTTTATCATTTCCTACACATATGAATTTATTCTTTTTACAAGTAATTGTACCGATATTGGTAGTGCTATTATTTACCACTTTATCCAATCTGATAGGTTTAGGTGCGAGTGTGGAATGGGTGGCGAGAGTACTGGTGTTTTATTGGAGTGCGATTACATTGACATTGTGCCATCAATTAATTACCACTTCACGGAAAACCCCTTAGGGTAACGCATATCAAAAGTAGCTCGGTTGAGTTTCTTTTTTGCAATTTTTTTCCTGAGCTTTGCATAAACCTTCAAAAATCTTACCAATCGTTGTTGTTTTTGCTGATAGCCCAACACCACTTTAATATTGGGTTCAAATACCAATTTATCAATATGTGTTCTTGAGAAAGATTTAATGCGTTTTTTGGTAGCATTTTGGTAGATTAGATAGTCCTGATACAGTTGGGCGATACTGGCTTTGTCCGCCTTAGAGCGTGCCAATACAACATCAGATTTCACCTGTTTTTTAGGGATAAATAGTGCGCCAGTATTGGAAATATATCCTGAGCAATTAGGCGTGCTTTTCATTTTACAATCTGTATTTTCCCAACGCATTGCAATCTGTTGAGTTTCAATATTGATTTTCACTGTATTGAAAAATGAGCGTTTAACTTGTGCTGTAGCAATCCAGGGCTCACTTTCCAGCAGGTGTTTAATTTCCACTAAATTCAATAAGTTTTTGTCTTTAATCAAAGGCTGTATCTTTTTTTCGAGTTCGGCTTGAGTAATTGGCAAACTACTATCAATTTGCCATTTAAAGGCAGTTTTTAAAGAATCAATATCCTTGATTTTTGTCATTCCCCACAGAGTAAGACTTATCGTAAAAAAAATAGTAAGAATTTTAGCGACAGGCATTAGTCGTTGGGTAGTCGTTTTTTGACGCTTATTGTAGCGTTTATTTTTTTTATTCATTATTTAGAATTGCTAAAACTAAGGCGTCAAAACTAATACCTTGTGCTTGAGCAGCCATTGGCATTAATGAGTGAGAAGTCATGCCAGGCACGGTATTAATTTCTAATAAATAAGGGGTGTTGTCCCTATCTAAAATAAAATCAACACGCCCCCAAGTTTTTGCCCCCATGGCTGTAAATGCTTGCATAGCGATTTTTTGTAGTTCTTTTTCATCAGCATTTGACAGACCGCAAGGGCATAAATATTGCGTGTCATTAGAAAGATATTTGGATTCATAATCGTAAAAACCTTGATTGATTTTAATTTGAATCACCGGTAAGGGTTTTCCATTGAGGATGGCAACGGTGTATTCACTTCCTTCAATCCATTGCTCAACTAATGCAATTTCATCATATTGCCAAGCCAATTCAAGTGCTTTATTTAATGCTTCAGTAGTTTCTACTTTGCTAATACCCACACTTGAGCCTTCAAGAATTGGCTTCACTGCCCAAGGCAATGGAAAATTAATATTAGGAGTTTGTTGTCCAACTTTTACCAAAATAGAAGAGGATAATGGTAAATTATGCTGTTGCCAAATATCTTTGGTAGTGGCTTTGTTCATGCACTGCTGGGAAGCTATGGCATTTGAGCCTGTGTAGGCAATATTATGTTGCTCTAATTGTCGTTGAATATAGCCATCTTCGCCACCACGACCGTGCAAAACAATAAAAGCCTTGTCAAAATCCTGCACCCAAAGTTTGGCAAGATTATTGCCATGCCAATTAAATTTAAAGCACTCAACGCCTTGATTTTTTAGAGCATCGTAAACAGCATTTCCACTGTTTAAAGAAACTTCTCTTTCGGCTGAGTTGCCACCCATTAGCACCGCAATCATAGTATTACTACTTCAGTTTCTAAATTAATACCAAAGTTAGATTGGACGGTTTGTTGAATGTGTTTGATGAGATTTTCAATCTCATTTGTTGTGGCGTTATTTTGATTGATAATAAAGTTGGCGTGTTTATCAGACACACAAGCACCACCGATGCAAAACCCTTTTAAATCACTATTTTCGATGAGTTTTGCTGCATAATGCCCTTGCGGATTTTTAAAAACAGAGCCACAATTAGGCAATCCAATGGGTTGAGCGTTGTTGCGTTTTTTTAGCAGGGCTTTGATATCATTTTGTTTTTCAGTTTGTAAAAACTGTAAACTAGCACCAATAAAAATTTCATTTGGCTGGTGTGCCACAACGCATCTATATGTAATATCAAATTCAGATTTATCACGGGTAAAGACTTCACCCAAATTGTTGACAGTTGTTACAGATTCAACAGCAGACCACATTTCAGAGTCAAAGGCACCTGCATTCATTGCCAATGCACCACCAACATTACCAGGGATGGCACTTAAAAATTCAGCACCATTTAGGGAATGAGATTCACAAAATCGAGACAATTTTGCCAATGTTGTCCCTGCACCTGCATGGATAATATCGTCTTTAAATTCTAATTGATTAAGGTGCGTAAGTTTGATGGCAGTGCCTTTAAACCCAGTATCACGCACCAATAAATTACTACCAAGCCCTACCATTAAAATTGGTTGTTGATTGTCTTTCAAAAAATCAGATAGTGCTTTTATCGTATCGGGAATGAAAAAATTATCTACTGTCCCACCTGCACGCAATGAGCAGTGTTTGTGCATTGGTTCATTATGCAACATCATTTTTCGATGAGCAAATTGACCAAAGAATGGATGTTACCTGCACCAAGGGTTAGTATTACATCCTCATTTTGGATAATATTGGGCAAGACCTTGAGAACTTCGCCTGTGTCTTTAACCACGATAGGATTAAGTGTTGAACGCTGACGGATGCTGTTTGCGAGTGTGCTTGAGTTGATGTTGGCAATGGGGCGTTCGTTTGCAGGGTAAATATCCAGTAAAATCAAAACATCTACTTTGGACAAGGCGTTAGAAAAATCATCAAATAAATCCCGCGTTCTTGTGTAGCGATGTGGTTGGAAAATTACCACCAGTCGCCTGTCTTTATAGGTGTCTTTCAGACTTTCAAATACGGCTTTAATTTCGTTAGGGTGGTGTCCGTAATCATCAAATAAAAGCACCTGCTTGTCGTCAATAGTAAGCGTACCATGAAAATCAAGACGACGGGCGACCCCACCAAAACTCTTTAATGCAGTTTGAATAATTTTAATATCAATACCCAATTCACGAGCCACACCAATTGCGGCCAAAGTATTGAGAATATTATGCTTGCCAATGCCATTTAATTCAACTTTAAAAGAGCGTATGGCAAGTGCCGCACATTTAACTTCAAAGTACATTTTTCGTTCGATTTGACCGACATTAAACGCCTGAATATCAACGCCATCAGTAAAACCATAAGTGATAACAGGGCGAGTAATTTTTTTCAATATACCTTTAACCCCTGCATCATCTGCACACAATACGCAGGCACCGTAAAAAGGCAGATTGGCGGTGAAATTGACAAAGGCGCCTTCTAATTTATTGTAGTCGTTGTCATAGGTACTCATATGGTCTTGGTCGATGTTGGTAATGACGCTCAACATCGGCTGCAATAATAAGAAAGATGCGTCAGATTCATCGGCTTCAGCGACTAAATAATCGCTTTCACCGAGTTTTGCATTGATGCCACTTGAATTCAAAATACCGCCAATAATATAAGTTGGGTCTAATTTGGCTGTGTTTAAAATGTGCGTAATTAAGCTGGTAGTGGTGGTTTTTCCATGAGTACCAGCCACAGCAATACCAAAACGAAAACGCATGATTTCTGCTAACATTTCCGCTCTGGGAACAATAGGAATATGGGTTTTTCTTGCTTCAATTATTTCTGAATTTTTGCTACTAATTGCACTAGAAACCACCACTGCATCCACTTTTTGTAGATTATTTTGATGATGTTGGTTAAAAATTTTACAGCCCAATTTTTCCAAACGCTTCGTAACAGAACTCTGATTAAGGTCAGAACCTGAAATTTGATAGCCAAGATTGTGCAATACTTCGGCAATCCCACTCATACCCGAACCACCAATGCCAATAAAATGGATTTTCTTAATTCGAGAACTGAAAGCAGGTAATAAATTATTCATATGCAATCGTAATGATAGTAAATACTTGAATACCTTCACCTCTGCCAAAAGCCGTTAAGCCTTCACCTGTGGTGGCGGTAATGCCGACCTCTTTGGCGTTAACATTAGTTAGATTGGCGATATTGGATTTGAGCGCTTCTATATTGGGTGAAATCTTTGGTACTAAACACTCAATGGCAATGGCAATATGGGTAATTTTCCAATTACCCAAATCTGCCAAATCCAGCATAGCAAGTTTTAAGTATTCTGCACTATCAGTAATACCTTGTTGACAAAGTTCATCGGCTTTAACACCAATAATATTTTTGCCCGTTACCGAAGAAATTGCATTGGTAAGCGAGTGCAAAACCACATCAGCATCACTATTGCCTTTTAATCCTTGTGGATGGTCAAAAGTTACACCACCCAACACCAGAGATTTACTGTTATCAGTATCAAAAGCGTGAGAATCTTGCCCAATTCCTGTTTTTATCATATTTTTAAATAGAAGTTTGCTAAATCTAAATCTTCTGCCGTGGTTATTTTTAAATTGCTTTTACTACTAGGTACCAACACCGATTCCAATCCCAAGTACTCAATACTGCTGGCTTCATCAGTGATGGTTAAATTATTTTTTACCACATTTTTCAATGCCTTGAATAATACACCAAAACGATACATTTGGGGCGTTTGTGCTTGCCAAAGTAACGATCTATCGATTGTTTTTTCAACCACGGTATTACTGGATTTTTTAATCGTATCCACCATTTTTACCGCCAGCAATCCGCCAACAGGATGATTTTTCAGTTGCTCAATTAAATGAATAACATCACTTGCTTTTACGCAAGGTCGAGCCGCATCGTGGACTAACACCCAATCCTCATCTTTGGCAAAAGGGCGTAGAGTGTTGAGTGCTGATAACACCGAATGAAAACGCGCTTTGCCACCAGCAGCAGTGGCAAGCAGTTTATCGTGGTTGGCAAATGCTGAGTTTGTAAACTCAGTATCATTTTCAGCAATGGCAACCACGCAGCCTTTGATTTGTTCAATATTGAGTAAAGTTTTCAAAGTTTGGTCAAGCACCGTTAACCCATTGTCCAATTTAAGATATTGTTTTGGCAGCTTGGTGTTCATCCGTTCACCAATGCCACTAGCAGGAACAATAAGAAAATGTTGATTATTCATCAATTGACTCACTGATTTGATAATAGTGTTCACCTTTTTTAACCAAGCCAAAACGATAACGCGCTTGAGATTCTAACACTTCCATATCAACAGCATTATTGGCTTGTAATTTAAGAAAGGTGATTGCATTTTGTTGTTTTAATAATTCATTATGCCGAATACTTTGGTCAATAATCGCTTGCTTTTTGATGAGTGAAAAAGGAAAGTTATTGACTAAAAAATTTTGACGAATAAGTATTGCTAAGACGATAATAAGCACGATGGTAATCCAATAGCGATTGAAAAATTTTTGTAAAGCATTCATCAATTTTTCATTAAATGCGTGTTTGAAAATTTATCGTGCAAAGCGAGATTATTCTTGTCAAATAATTGGTAAATAAAGCCAAGCCCCGCTGTAGAAAATGACACAATGGCTAAAACAAAGCGTATCAAAGCTTGTTTATGGGTAATAGGTTCGCCATTTCTTTGGGTTATGTGAAACTTCCAAGCCTTCATTCCCAAAGTTTGTCCACCCTGTGTCCACGACCAAGTAAAGTAGAAATAAATAGTGACTAAAGAAACAAAAAACATCCAAGTCTCTGTCTGTGCTTGCTTTTCAAAAAATGCAATAAGTAAAACACCAACAATAAAAAATACCAATGAAAAAGCCAAAAATATATCGTAACTAATTGCCCCTAATCTACGGAATAAAGAAACATCTGATTGCATTATAATACTGATTTTCCCATTAATAAATTAGGATGAACGGTAGTGCGATTAAGATAAACACCCCAATGTAAATGAG
This sequence comes from Candidatus Thiodubiliella endoseptemdiera, assembly GCF_964212635.1. Taxonomy (NCBI): domain Bacteria; kingdom Pseudomonadati; phylum Pseudomonadota; class Gammaproteobacteria; family Pseudothioglobaceae (SeqCode); genus Candidatus Thiodubiliella; species Candidatus Thiodubiliella endoseptemdiera. Next base: position 552,325 of record NZ_OZ156463.1, on the reverse strand, counting down.
GCCCTGTTGCCCGTCCTGTTTGCCCAATAGTGCCGATGGTTTCACCTTTTTTCACCATTTTCCCTTGTTTAGCGATGCGTTTATCCATATGGATATAAACGCTAATCAAGCCTTGTCCGTGGTCCAAAAAAATTGTATTACCATTAAAGAAATATTGACCTGATAAAATTACTTTGCCATCTGCGGGTGCTTTGATTGGTGTGCCAGTAGCACCAGCATAGTCTATTCCTGTATGTGGGTTTCTTGGTTGCCCATTATAAAGGCGTTTGACACCAAAAGGACTGGTAATAACACCAAGAACAGGGCGTATAAATACACCATTAGATAAGGTTTTGTCGGAAAAGAACAGTCTAGTTTTACCTAAAATAACACGCTCTTTTTTGATTCGGTCCATATGTGCAGCATTAGGATCGACATATTTTTTATTTTTACCTTTGAGTTTAATATTCTGTTTGACAGGCTTATTTTTGATTATTTTAATTTCAACATCCAAGGTTCGGGTAGAAAAATCTTGAATAGTAATGGATTTTTTACCCGCCTTTTCTAATAGCGGAATGCCTAATAACACCTGCCAATGATTGCCCTCAATGTGTTGCGTGTATAAAGGCACGGTGCGATAAAACGCTTTTGGATTGCTGTGAGTAGTCTCAAAATCAAACACCGCAATTCCACCAGGGTAGGGCGTGTGCTGAACAGGGATACTCGCCCATGCAAAATGGGACAATAACAGTAATAAAAGGCTAATTTTTTTCAATTTTTTTGACCTGAGAATGAATTTTTCCATCACTTAATCGAGTGATGATTGAAGTGCCTATTTTAACCTTAGTCGTTGAGTCTAACACCTGATTATCTTCCAGCATTGAGATGCTATAACCTCGAGAAAGTGTGGCTAAGGGCGACAGATGTTCAAGCCCTGCAGTATGTTTGGCAAGGCCGTATTTTTGCTGCTTAAGCAAGCTATCAATGGATTTTTTCAGTTGCTGACTTAGGCTAGATAAATTCAATTGTTGCTGAGTAATATGGCGTTGAATGGCATTATTTAACTGTATTTTTACCAACTGATTGAGTTGCTGTTTGTGCACAATATTCATATTGGGCGAATGTTGTTTGAGCTGCTCTGATAGGGTGTTTAATTTACTTTGATTTAAATTTAATGCTGTTTTAAGTTGAGAACTTAAGCGTTTATTCAACTCATCCAGCCTTTGTGAAAATACATTCAGTTGCCGGTTAAAACCGAATGTATTCAAGTCCAACTGATTGAGTTGCGTTTGACAATCGCCCAAAGTTTGCTGTGTGCGTTGCAATAAATGGCGATGCAACTTGTCGAGTTTCGACAGCAACTCCAACCTATCAGGCGTTGCCATCATCGCCGCTGCACTGGGTGTTGGCGCCCGTATATCTGCAACAAAGTCGGTAATTGTGGTATCAGTTTCGTGTCCAATTGCACTGATAATTGGAGTTTTGGCAGCAAATACGGCTCTAGCCAATACCTCTTCATTGAATGCCCACAAGTCCTCTAATGAACCACCACCACGCGCCAAAATCAACACATCACAGCGTGCAGATTTGTCCGCTGCATAAATTGCCTGAGACAATTTTTCAGCCGAGCCTTCGCCTTGCACCACGCAATCAAACAGTAATATTTCAGAAAATGGGTAGCGTTTATTCAGCACCTTAATGATGTCTCTAATCACGGCACCATTTGACGAAGAAATCACACCAATCGTTTTAACTTCTATTGGCAAGGGCTTTTTATGTTGCGCATCAAACAAACCTTCACCACGCAATTTCGCCTTCAATTGCTCAAACGCAGCCTGCAAATTACCCACACCCACAGGCTCAATATGACGCACAATCAATTGAAAATCGCCTCGTTGCTCATACAGTGTTGGCACCGCTTGAACCAACACCGCCATCCCATTTTCTGGATTAAACTGAATATTGCGTTGACTCAAACGAAACAATGCACAACGCACCTGTCCTCGTTCATCTTTTAAAGAAAAATACCAATGTCCCGACGCAGGGCGGGATAAATTCGAAATCTCACCTTTAAGCCAACAAGTCGGCACATTGTTTTCAATGGTAGATTTACACAGCGACAAAAAATCAGAAATTGAATAAATTTCATCAATATTGAAATCAACCTGGGAAATTGCCAAAGAACTTTTCATAATATCAACCGTCTATTTTTTTAAGTAATGCAAACACCGCACCTGCACCCCCGTCTTTTGGCGGACAAGAATGAAATGCCAAAACTTGCGGATGTTGACTGAGAAAATTAACTACTTGCGTTTTTAAGATACTCATTCCATTCCTAGAACGATACCCCTTACCGTGAACGATGCGTACATAACGCTCAAATTGATGTCGATAAATAAAATCTGGCAACGCCTCACAAGCCTCTTCTACTGTATAACCATGCAAATCTATCTCTGCCACACTGTCAATATGTCCATGCTTCATAATATTCATTTGCTTTTCTGAAATTCCACTTTTTGCATAATGCACAATTTTATTTCCTGCAATTGTGCCATTAATTACATGACTAAATGCAATAAAGGGTGGTTTTCTTTCAGCATTTGTAGGCATGCGGGTACCACCGTCTTTATCCATCGGTGCAACAGCATCAACCGTATCTCTGAATAATTGTTTATCTTCTTCGCCAATCATAAAAAAAGCCCTCAAATGAGGGCTTTATTATATAAGCAATGCTACTTAATTACAGTGCTTTAATTTGTGCGTTAAGACGAGATTTTTTTCTAGCTGCCTGATTCTTATTCATCAAACCCTTGCTAACCGCTTGGTCGATCTCTTTCTGCATCTTGGCATAACCACTCTGTGCGTCTTTTTTGTTACCATCATCTAAAGCATAAGCCACCTTTTTAATGAAAGTACGAACTCTTGCACGGATTTGAGAATTGTGTTTATTGCGTTTAACTGCTTGTCTTGCGCGTTTTTTTGAACCTGCTGAATTAGCCATCGTATAAAATATTGTAAAATAATAGAAAGGCGTAATTATAGAGAGTTATGCTTTAAAAGTCCATAGTATTTACTAATTTAAGTGTCTTTTTCTTATTTAGCAATAATTGCCAAGTACGACCACCTTGAGATTTCCACAAAGAAACTGCACGAATGCCTGCTAATAGTAGCGCTCTGATGTGATTGGCGGTGCGTTGATTAGACAAATGTATCTCTTCACCATTTACCATAATGGTTGGATTTAGTTCGCCCAAAGTGGTTTTATACAATTCAGCAAGTCGTGCCAATGTATTTGCATGAGAAATTTCAAAGAATTCTTGGTTTTTTATTTGCTCAATTTCACTTGATATTTTGGATAATAATTTTTGGTTTTTCATTAGCTTTTTTTCAAGATTAATGAGAGCCAAAGAATAAAAAATAATATTTTGAATGTCTTTGGTTTTGGCATTTAATGCTTTTTTGAGTGAGGTTAAACCAGTCGCAAGGTCTCTTGGTGAAGTAAATACTTGTTCAATATCGGTACTATTGCTAATAATACTTTTTAGACTTGCATTGCTATTTTTACTATCACATGCACCTGTAGAAGCCAGTTGGTCCACCAAAGTTGCTGTTTGCAGTAGGGAGGCGAGTGCCATCGTGCGCTGTTCATATTTATCCATATTTTATTGCCTATTTTCTATAATCGCGCCACCTAAGCATACATCGTCAGTGTAAAAAACAATGGATTGCCCAGGAGTAATGGCGCGTTGTGGTTGTTTAAAAGTAACTTTTATTGCATTATTTTCAATATCAATTGTGCAGTTTTGTGATGCTTGCCGATAGCGTATTTTAGCCTTACATTTTAATGGAAATTTTGGCTTAGTTGCAATCCAATGTGGATTGGATGCGTTCAGTGATGTGTGATAAAGTAGAGAGCTGTCGCCTTGTACCACCAATAACTCATTACTTTCTAAGCGTTTGTCTGCTACGAACCACGGCTCACCCGACTCCCCAAACCCGCCACCAATTTCCAAACCTTTGCGTTGCCCGATGGTATAAAAAGCCAAGCCTTGATGATGCTTGATAAATTGCCCATTTTCATCAACAATATCACCTTGTTGTTTGGGTAAGTAAGTTTGTAAAAATTCAGAAAAATTACGCTCACCAATAAAGCAAATGCCAGTTGAGTCTTTTTTATCAGCAGTGACAAAATCATTTTCTGTGGCAATTTTTCGCACCTCATCTTTGTTGATTTCACCCAGTGGAAACAGACTTTTTGAAAGTTGGTGTTGATTTAAAAGATGTAGGAAATAACTTTGGTCTTTATTGTTATCCAAGCCAGTTTTAAGTTGAAAAACACCGTTTTCTTGTGTGATTCTGGCATAGTGTCCAGTAGAGATTTTGTCTGCACCTAAATTAAGCGCATAGTCTAAAAACGCTTTGAATTTAATTTTTTGATTGCACAAAACATCAGGATTTGGCGTGCGACCTTTTTTATGCTCTTTGAGAAAATGCTCAAACACATCATCCCAGTAGTCGCTTGAGAAATTAACGGTGTGTAGTTTTATTCCCAATTTATCGGCAACTTTCTGTGCATCAGATAAATCTTGCTGTGCGGTGCAATGCCCATCTGTGTCATCTTCTTCCCAATTTTTCATAAACAAAGCCTCAACTTCAAAGCCTTGTTCTATAAGTAGAAGGGCAGCAACAGATGAGTCAACACCACCTGAGAGTCCAACAATTATTTTCATTGGTTGATAAATTCTTGTAAAGCTTGTCTAAATTCTGTAACACCTAACGAATTGCTATTGGTTACAAATTGAAAAATTTCATTTTGAGAGTGTATTTTTTTCATTCTATTAAAGATTGCCCTACCTTTTGAGTCATTTTCAGGAATTATAACATCTTCAAAAAAAACATTCTTTTTATCATTGTTATAAAGTTCGCTTAATTTCTTTTCTACGCTATCAAAGGGTAAAAACAGAACCTTAGGCTTACTTTCGTAGTGTTGTTTATGATCGCCATCAATAACAGAAATAACATTGTTTTCTGCAGAGAAAAAACCTTCACTACCATTCTTGTCCATTAATGCAATAACGCTACTGACAGGACCTATTGGAATTGTTATATGTTTTTTCCTTAATTTGTTGCTTTCTAATTGTAGTTGCCACTCTATAAAATTTAGTAAGACCTTATCCTCTGTTAGAATGTATTTGTCCCAGCCTTTAAACTGATAAAGAATACCTTTGATATAGTTATAAGACTGTTCAGTAATTTCGCATTGCCCATTGGTGTTTTCTAAATAGAACAATTCATCATCTTTTAGCATTTTCATAATGGCTAAAGAATGTGTGGTAAAAATTAGAGTAACAGATTGCGTTTGACAAAAATCTCTTAATTCTTTCAGTAAATGAACTTGTGCACTGGCATCTAAAGAGATATCCAGTTCATCTATAACAATAAGTTTTTTTTGCTGTTGAATAAGACGATAGATACTTAATATAAAATATTCTCCAGAACTAAAATAATCCTCCCTAATATATCGGTTGTCTTCTTGGGGTAAAAAGTAGTATTGTTTCTTGTTAATAGTAACTTCTTTTAACTCATCGAATTTATCTGAAGTGTATATATTCTTATACCAAGTAATTAGTTTCTCTGGTGTTTTATAGTCTTCTGCAATGTATTTTTGTCTAATTTCTTTGTCTAAATCTGAGATTGCTTGGAAAAACTTAAATCTTTCTCCGTGAGGCAGTGGTAATTCTCCAATAATCTTGTTTTTTATAGTGTCTGCAACAACATTTTTACTGTCTATTGTTTTGAATTTTTCATTGTAAGTGTGGGTATAGCAATCACTGTCTATGTGGTATGTAATTTTACTGTTCTTATTAAATATATAAGGGGATGAGGTTTCTTTAAAAATGTCTGCCCTTAGCAGGTTGGCAATTGATTTTATAAATGTGGTCTTACCCACACCATTTTTTCCAACAATACACATTAATTTTCCAGAATTTAAATCTTTTACCTCTAACTCGAATTCCAGGTGTTTGATGCTTTGTAGGTGGTCAATTTCAATTTTAAAATAGTTCATTTGGCGCTTTTCCTTAGAAAACTATCAACTATATAATTGCCGTATTTTTTCCTTAATTTATTTAAAAAGTCTTTATTCACCGAATTGATATAGCCAACAATGCCAAATATTTTTTGGATGTTTCCATCAAATCTTTTTCTTAAAAAAGAATCGAATTTATTGGTATCGTTTGCATAAAAGTGCATTGCTATCTGAATGTCAGATTTTATTTTTTTGTCAATAGTAATATCGCCATTAGGTGTAATGATTAATCCCAGTATTTTAATTTTAGATTTTTTAGAATAAGTTTTTGTTTTTTTATCATTAATTTTCAATCTTTCGTCAAATATATTGGATAAAGCAGTTTCAACAATTGGCTTTACTTGCACTATATTTTTATTGTTACTTGAAAATATTAAATCATCAGCATACCGACTATAAGTTATATTTTTTGATTGACATTCGGTTAATATGACTTTATCAAATTCAAATAATATGGCATTACTCAACCTGCCTGAAGTTGAAAATCCAATGGGCAAAGCACCTTCAAATGTAATTAATTTTATAATGCTGTCTTTGTATTGATCTATATCTGCTATACCTATATTCCCTTCGTCAATATTATGTTGCATTGTGTTTATTACATCAACGCTTTGAATGCTCGCAAAAAAGTTAGAAATATCGGTAGAAAGAAAATGTTTATTGTTTTTATGTGGCTCAATACAGTGGCGTATGGTTGTATTTTTTGCGTATGAAAAACATATAGAATCATCATATGTCAACTTATTTACAATAAAAACATTGATAAATTTATGAAATTCTGTCAGCTTTTTATTGGCTGATAATACCGTTCTTTGATCAAATTGATGTTGAGTGATATTGCCTTTGATAGGGGTGTTAATAAAATCCTCAAAAGAATATTTACCATGAAAGTAAAGGTTGAATGTTTCTTGAAATGATTTTTTTTGCATTATAAATTAGTTGAGACCTTTGCATAAATATGAATAATCATCAAAACGCCATCTTTCATCAAATTACAAACTTTTTAAAAACACCCTTAGCCCTGCTAGGAGTGGATTTAAAAAATTTCCAATTTAATAAAATCTGTCATTTTGCTAATCATCCCTATTTATGCAAAGGTCTCTAGTTGGCATTTTTTAAAATGCCCAGTTTTGATAGAATCAAAACCAGGCATTTTAAAATTAATAATAACCGCTTAGAGGCTAAATTCTCCTTTGGAGTGAATTAGACTGAAGATACTTCTAGTCATTTAGCGTGGTTATATTATATCAAAAAAAATAATTTAAATGTAACCCATTTATTCAAATTTGTCGTAGGCAGATACAATGCGTTGCACAAGATTATGACGCACCACATCTTTGGTTTCAAAATGGCAGAAAGAAATTTTCTTTTCATCTGCCAATACTTTGGCGGCGTGAATTAAGCCAGATTGTTTTGGATTGGCTAAATCAATTTGAGTAACATCGCCTGTGATTACCATTTTTGAACCAAAACCCAAACGCGTTAAAAACATTTTCATTTGTGGAATGGTGGTGTTTTGTGCTTCGTCCAAAATGATAAAAGCCTCATTCAGTGTACGACCTCGCATAAAGGCGAGGGGAGCAACTTCAATGATATTTTTTTCTAACAGTTTTTCGACTTTATCAAAGCCTAACATCTCATATAAAGCATCGTAAATTGGGCGTAAATAAGGGTCAACTTTTTCGGTCATATTACCAGGTAAAAAGCCCAATTTTTCACCCGCTTCAACTGCAGGGCGAACTAAAATAAGACGACGCACCTCAGAACTTTCTAAAGCCTCAACTGCACGAGCTACTGCCAGATAAGTTTTACCTGTACCAGCGGGGCCAATACCAAAAATACAATCTTTGTTTTTAATATCTAGGACATATTTTTGTTGATTTTTACTTCTAATATGAATAAACTTGCGTTTGGTTTTGATATTTACCACTTTTTCTGGTAAATCTTGGCGAGAATACATTTTAATTGCCATTTCCACATCATGAATTTCGATACTTTTGCTATCGCTAAGTGCCAATAAATCCTGCAATACTCGAGCGGCAATATGTTGGTTATCGCCCTGCAAAGTAAAGTCTTCACCTATGTTATTTATCTGCACATCTAAGCTTTTGGCAATCGTTTCTAAATGTCGGTCAAACGAGCCACAAATGCTAGAAAGTTGTTCGCTGTTGTTTATATCAAGTGTGAGGTTCATAGTGGCTATTTTATACATAAAGAGACCTTTGCATAAATATGAATAATCATCAAAACGCCATCTTTCATCAAATTACAAACTTTTTAAAAACACCCTTAGCCCTGCTAGGAGTGGATTTAAAAAATTTCCAATTTAATAAAATCTGTCATTTTGCTAATCATCCCTATTTATGCAAAGGTCTCATAAAGGTCTTAAATTAAAGAGTAAAATTAATAGGATGAAGCACACGAATAAAAATAAAGTAAACGCTATTTACATAGTGATATTGGCTATGCTGTTTCAGGTATTTGTGCCGACAGTTTTCGCCTTAACTTTTGAAGAAAAACAAAGTGGTAGATCTTTTACAGTTTGCACAATACAGGGTTATAAGCAGATTTGGGTTGATTTAGATGAGAAGCGAGATACGAATTCTACTACTTTGGAATGTGCTTATTGTTTGCTAAACATCAGTGCATTAGATGCTGTAAATTTTGATACAAGTTATGCGCTTAATTTTTTAAATGAGCATATTTATACTTTTACAACTATCCAAAACAATATTCAGTCAAAAACGCTATTTAGATTTTTGGCAATTCGTGCACCACCCTTTATTTTGAGTTAATATCGTAATTAAACCTTTGTATTTGTACTGATTGGCGTAAATACAAAGGTGCTTAACAGTAACAACTTTAATTCTTAAATAAGGAGAGACCTTTGCATAAATATGAATAATCATCAAAACGCCATCTTTCATCAAATTACAAACTTTTTAAAAACACCCTTAGCCCTGCTAGGAGTGGATTTAAAAAATTTCCAATTTAATAAAATCTGTCATTTTGCTAATCATCCCTATTTATGCAAAGGTCTCAAGGAAACACTATGTTTAATAAAATAAAAAAACTAACATTGGCACTTGCTGTGCTAACAATATTCAATAACACTTTTGCAATGGAACATCATAATGCAAAGCATACTGTCACTGGCATTGCAATAAATGACCCATGGATTCGTTCAGCACCGTCTAACGCACCTGCATTAGGTCTTTTTATGCAAATCAATAACAACAGTGATAAAGATATTAAATTATTATCTGTCAATGCCAGCGGTTATAAGCGTATTGAATTACATAGGACGATAGCACATAGCGGTATGATGAAAATGGTGAAACAGGATTTTATGCCTATTCCAGCACAGGGAACACTATATTTAAAGCCAGGAAGTTGGCATGTAATGTTGATTGGCCCAAAGCGTGTATCACGCATAGGCGAAAAGGTAATAATAAGCCTTAAATTTGATAATGGCGCTACTCAGGTTGTTGAGGCTTTGGTTAAAAAGGGCGGGATGATGAAAAATCATCTCATGCACTAAAATGAATTATAAATTACTCAGCGGTATTGGCGTCGTTGCATTGGCTGTTGTATCATTTTATTTGGTTAATGTGGACAAAGATTATCGGGCGATTTTGTCACAACAACTCAAAGTCTCTCATATTATTTATAATCCAGATAAGGAGTTACCCAAATTTTCTTTGTTAGACTACGATAACCAAGCGTTTAATAATGAGCATTTAAAAGGCGATTGGAGTTTAGTATTATTTATTTACACCCATTGTCCTGATATCTGCCCTACTGAATTAATGGATATGGCGTCATTGAAACGCTTGATGGAGGAAGACAAAACAGCAAAAATGCCAAAGGTGGTGGCAATTACTTTTGACCCATTAAGAGACACACCCAAGGTATTGAAAACTTATATTTCCTATTTTGATAAAGACTTTATTGGTGTTTCTGGTGAGCAGGCCCAAATTGATAGACTTATCAAGCCTTTTGGTGCCTATTATGAACGCGTTATTGTGGCTGAAAATGGCAAACAAACCATCCTTAAAGCCAGTGAAAAATTACCTGAAAATGCACTAAAAGAAGGTTATGTTATTAACCATACTGCCTGGATTTATTTGCTTAATCCTGAGGGGAAAATTTTTGCAGGATTTCCATCACCACACAAACCAAAAGAAATGATGCAAGATATTAAACTGATAATGGGGCATTTTTAATGGAGCACAGGCCCATTATTATTATCGGGGCAATCCTGATGATATTTATTGTCTTATTAGGTTATTCAGTTGTTAATTGGAATGCCCAGAATATCGATTATTATATTCAAGCTGATGAGTGTCAAATAGAAAAAACCAGCTGCCAAGTAATACTGGATAAACACAATTCTATTGAAGTTAATATTTTGCCAAGAGGCATTCCCAGCACTGAGAAATTAACTGTTTCTGTTGAGGTAAAAGGCGATAAATTTGATGAATTAAGCGTTGCTTTTGAGGCGATTGAAATTGACACCACCACGCCACAATATCGCCTATATAAACAAACTGAAAACAGTTTTTCGGGCAGTGCTTTTTTAGCAATATGTTCGCTATCAAAACAGAGTTGGATTACTCATCTTTTTGTTAAAAAAGGTAATGAAACTTGGGAAATAATCCTCCCATTTAGTAAGCAATTAGCAAACTAATTCCCCCATCAGTGAGTTACCTCGTGCGTTGGTGATTTTGACATCGACAATTTTCCCGACTAAGAGTTCATCGCCTTTGAAATGCGTGTTACGCATATTTTCAGTGCGTCCGAACATATTGTCATCTTTTTTGGCTTTATTTTCTACTAAGACTTTTTGCACGCTACCAATCATTGATTTGGAAATCACTTCGGTAGATTTATCAATAACTTTTTGCAGTGTGGCAAGGCGCTGTTTTTTGACTGCTAGTGTAACATCGTCAGGATAGTTAGCAGCAGGTGTTCCAGGGCGGGCAGAGTAAATAAAACTAAAGGATTTGTCAAAAGTTACTTGGTCAATTAACGCCATTGTATTGGCAAAATCTTGCTCATCTTCACCGGGAAAGCCAATAATAAAGTCGGAAGAAATGGAAATATCGGGGCGAATTTCACGCAGTTTTTTGATTTTAGATTTATATTCGAGTGCTGTGTGTCCGCGTTTCATCAAAGTTAGAATTTTGTCAGATCCACTTTGAATAGGCAGGTGCAAATGCGATACCAATTCAGGTACTTCGGCGTAGGCTTGAATTAAACTGTCGCTAAATTCAACGGGGTGTGAAGTGGTGTAACGAATTCTATCAATGCCGTCAATTTGTGCCACAATGGTAATCAATAATGCCAAATCAGCCATCTCGCCACCATCCATCTCTCCCTGATAGGCATTGACATTTTGCCCTAATAAATTCACTTCTCGCACGCCTTGATGTGCCAATATTTGCACTTCGCTGATGACATCGTTGAATGGGCGAGAAACCTCTTCGCCACGAGTGTAAGGCACGACGCAAAAAGTGCAATATTTGGAGCAACCTTCCATAATGGAAACAAAGGCAGTAACACCCGTTGTTTCTGGCTCAGGCAGATGGTCAAATTTTTCAATTTCTGGGAATGAAACATCGATACTCACCGACTTATCACCTAAGATGTCATTGAGCATCGTGGGCAGTCGGTGTAAGGTTTGTGGACCAAAAATCATATCTACGAAAGGGGCGCGTTTGAGAATTAATTCTCCTTCTTGCGAAGCCACACAGCCACCAACGCCAATCACTAAATTTGGGTTTTTGTCTTTGAGTTTACGCCAGCGACCTAGCTGATGAAACAGTTTTTCCTGTGCCTTCTCACGGATAGAGCAAGTATTAATAAGCAACACATCCGCCTCTTTCTCATTGTCCGTCAACGCTAAACCATGAGAATGCTTTAACACATCCGACATCTTGTTAGAATCGTATTCATTCATTTGACAGCCGAAAGTTTTGATGAAAAGTTTGCTCATTTAAAGGGGTGTAAGTTATTTCTGAATATTCAGCGTTTGAGTAGGGTAGGCGATTTCGGCTTTGTGCTTGGCAATAACGCCTGCAATTTGTAGTAATATTTTTTGTTTTACTCGTTGATATTCATTTTTATCTGTGGTTTTGGTAAAGGCATACACATTAAAATCTAATGAGGAAGCGTTAAAGTAGTTAAAATACACACGCAACGGCTCATTTGGGTCAATCTCCTTGTGTTTTTTAAGTAGCATTTCTACTTCATCAACAATTATAGGTATTTGTGCAATATCATCATAACGAATGCCAATCACTTCTTTGATACGGCGATTGGTCATTCGTGACGGGGTTTCAATGGGGATGGAGGCAAAAATAGAGTTGGGAATATAAATCGGATTTTTGCTAAAAGTGCGAATACGCGTCATCCGCCAGCCGATTTTTTCAACTGTGCCCTCAAACTGACTAGAACGAATCCAATCTCCTGTTGAAAAAGGTCGATCCATTTGCAACATCAAACCACCAAAAATATTGGACAACATATCTTTGGCGGCAAAACCGATAACGATACCACCAACACCACCAAAAGTAAGCAACCCAGATACTGAAAAACCCAGTTCTTGGGCAATACCCAGTGCAATGGAAATAATAATCAAAAGTTTGGTTAAACGCACTATCAAACGCACCGAATCATTATTAATATTTGATTTCTTCTCAATCAAATAATTTTCAACCCCAGACATTATCCGAATTATTGCCCAAGTCAAAATAAAGATAGGAACGATGTCAATATAGGTAATTACCTTTGTCAAAAATCCAATTTCACCTTTGAAAAGATTGATAGAAAAAAATATCAATCCAAACCAAATCAAAGATTTAAGCGGCAAGGATACCGCCTTAATTAAATGGTCATCCAATCGGTTCTTAGTCTTCCCCGCCTGCCGGGCAACTCCTTTTAAAGTTACACCCAAGACAATATGTGCTACCGTGGCCACCACAACTAAAATGCCAGCAGATTGGTAGAGTGTTATATTTTTTAAAAAATCAAACATAAGTGTATTATCCGTTATTTCAAATATTTAAGGGGGTCAATAGGAGTTTCAAATTTCTTCATTTCAAAGTAAAAGTTATCTTTGCCAGTCAAGGCGATGATTTGCCCCTTTTTAATTTTATCGCCATTTTGTACTTTTAACATTTGATTGTGAGTGTAAGAACTGTAAAAACCAAGTGAGTGTTTAATGATAATCATTTTGCCATGGCTTTTCATTTTATTACCACTATAAACCACCACACCTTTGCGAATAGCACGGACAGCTTGCCCTGCACGAGTGCTGATGGTAATGCCTTGGTGTTTTTTAGAAAAGGTTTTGATGATTTTGCCAGTAACAGGGAGCATGTTGGCTTTTTTGGCAATGATTATTTTTTCTTTTAATTGCTTGTTTCTAATTTTTTTGACAGGTGCTTTAACTTTAGTAACAGTTTTTTTGGGCTCGGCATACTCAGAAAAACGCAATAGCGGAATGTTTTCTTTGCCTGTGGATTTATCAATGATAATTACCCGCTTTTTGGGTGTGGTGTCAAAAAAACAACCGATAAGCGTCGTTGAAATGAAAATAACAAGCAATAATTTAATGCGTTTTAACATACCAAATCCCCAATCCAATAACAACAATTAAAGCATAACCCAAACGGTCAATGTATTTTTTCAGCCAAATATCACAGGCATCACCCAATTTCCTAACGAAAAAGGCAATTAAGAAAAATCGCGCCCCCCGTGCCAATAATGACATCAGCACAAAAGGCAAAAATGCCATATTGACAATACCCGCACTGATGGTGAATATTTTATAGGGTATGGGCGAAAATCCAGCGATGGCAATAACCCAAATACCATATTCTTTAAACCACAATTGAGTGGTATCAATTTTGTCTATATAGTGCAGTTTGACGAGTAGCGGGGTGAGGACATCTAACAAAAATGCACCCAAATAATAACCAATCATCCCGCCCAAAACTGAAAAAACCGTGCAAATTAATGCAAATTGATAAGATTTTTGTGGCTTTTTGAGTGCCATCGGTGCAAGTAAAATATCGGGCGGTGGGTAAGGCAGAATAAAAGACTCAACAAAACTAATTGATGACAGCCAATAAACAGCATATTTACTCTGTGCCCAGTCCAAGGCTTTTTGATAAATTTTGGAAAAAAGTTGCATTACTTTAGCATCGGAAACCCAAGTGCTTCACGAGAATCATAATAAGTTTTGGCAACTTTCTGACTCATTGCCCGCACACGACGGATAAAACGCGCTCTGTCAGTAACGCTGATTGCATGCCGAGCATCCAGCAAATTGAATAAGTGCGATGCCTTCATTACTTGCTCATAGGCGGGGTAGGGCAGGGCTTCTTCAATTAACTTTTCATTCATCGCTTCGGCTTCGTCAAATTGCTTAAACAACACAGCAGTATCAGCAATTTCAAAATTATATTTGGATTGCTCAACCTCATTTTGATGGAATACATCGCCATAACTCACCCCTTCAACCCACACCAAATCATATACCGAATCCACACCCTGCAAATACATCGCCAAGCGTTCAAGCCCATAAGTGAGCTCGCCTGACACAGGTGAGCAAGGCAATCCGCCGATTTGTTGAAAGTAGGTAAACTGAGAAACTTCCATTCCATTTAGCCAAATTTCCCAGCCCAAACCCCACGCACCCAGCGTCGGTGATTCCCAGTTATCTTCCACAAAACGCACATCATGCTGGGTCAAATCAATGCCAATTGCCACCAAAGATTCCAAATACAAATCCTGAATATCCTTCGGCGATGGCTTTAAAACCACTTGAAATTGATAATAATGTTGCAAACGATTCGGGTTCTCACCATAACGCCCATCAGTCGGGCGACGAGACGGCTGCACATACGCCGCCTTCCATGGTTCAGGACCAATCGCACGCAAAAAAGTCGCCGGATGAAAAGTCCCCGCCCCCATTTCCATATCAAAAGGTTGTAATAAAGTGCATCCTTTAGACGCCCAAAAAGATTGTAGTTTTAAGATTAAGTTTTGAAACGATGCAGTTGCATCTAAATCATGTAATGACATAATTAAATTCTAAGAAAAAATTTCATAGATTTTACCAAAAATTGCCACGGTCATTGTTTAATCGGTCAATCTTATCGACTTTAATTACACCAACCAAAACTCAATCCCCCCCACTCATTTCCTGCAAAGGTCTCCAGTTATACTAAAAATAGCGCCTTTGGTGTTATTTTTAACACCTTTGTTGCTATTTTTAACAAGGTGCGAAGAAGGTTTCCCAAGGGTGTAAAACTTCTTTCCAAGCGTATGAAGCTTTTTTCCAAGGTTGTAAAACTTTTTTCCAAGCGTGTGAAGCTTTTTTCCAAACTTAATAATCCCGCCACTAAAGCATTGATAATTTTTAATCCACAGGAGAGACACGAATGCAAACACATTCCCCTTCATCTTTATTGTCTAATCCAAAAGTAGAGATTGGATTGGGGTTTTTATTTGAGACCTTTGCATAAATATGAATAATCATCAAAACGCCATCTTTCATCAAATTACAAACTTTTTAAAAACACCCTTAGCCCTGCTAGGAGTGGATTTAAAAAATTTCCAATTTAATAAAATCTGTCATTTTGCTAATCATCCCTATTTATGCAAAGGTCTCTTAATATTTGTAGTTTTCAGCCTTAAATGGACCTTGATTCGGCACATTGATATAATCAGCCTGTGCGTCAGTCAATTTTGTAATGACACCACCGAAACCTGCGACCATATCGGCAGCGACTTCTTCGTCGAGTTTCTTAGGTAAGACTTCAACATAAATATTGCCACCATTGTCAGCGAATTTTTTGTCAAATAAATACATTTGTGCCAATACTTGATTGGCGAATGAGCCATCCATAATGCGGCTTGGATGCCCAGTAGCATTACCTAAATTCACCAAACGACCCTCTGATAATAGGACAATATAATCGTCTTTATCAGTGCCTCTATTAATGCGGTGAACTTGGGGCTTGACTTCGTCCCATTGCCAATTATCACGCATAAACTGGGTGTCGATTTCGTTGTCAAAATGACCGATGTTGCAGACCACTGCCCCTTGTTTAACGGTTTGTAACATTGCCGCATCACAAACATTAAAATTACCTGTGGTGGTTACGATTAAGTCGGTTGTGGCTAATAATCGCTTGTTAATATCATCGGCTTTTCCGGTGTTATTGCCTTGTTTGTAAGGGGAGATAATTTCAAAGCCATCCATACAGGCTTGCATGGCACAGATTGGGTCGATTTCGCTGATTTTAACAATCATTCCTTCTTGTCTGAGGCTTTGTGCCGATCCTTTACCGACATCACCATAGCCGATAACCAGTGCTTTTTTACCTGCCATTAGCATATCGGTGCCGCGTTTAATGGCATCGTTGAGGGAATGGCGACAACCGTATTTGTTGTCATTTTTTGATTTGGTTACTGAATCATTGACATTGATGGCAGGTACTTTCAATTCATTTTTTCCCATCATTTCAATTAAACGATGCACACCTGTCGTGGTTTCTTCGCTGATGCCGTGAATGTCTTGCAGCATTTCAGGATATTTTTCGTGTAACATTTGTGTCAAATCACCGCCATCATCTAAGACCATATTGGCATTCCACGGCTTGCCGTCAACAAGAATGGTTTGCTCAATACACCATAGAAATTCTTCTTCGGTTTCACCTTTCCAGGCAAAAGTTGGAATATCTGCCTGCACCATTGCCGCTGCAGCGTGGTCTTGGGTTGAGAAGATATTACAAGATGACCAGCGAACTTCTGCCCCTAAATCAACCAAGGTTTCCATTAATACGGCGGTTTGAATGGTCATATGAATACAACCCAAAATTCTTGCGTCTTGTAAAGGCTTTTCGCTGCTGTATTTGCTTCTTAATGCCATTAATGCAGGCATTTCCTTTTCTGCCAATTCAATTTCTTTGCGACCGAAATCAGCCAAAGCCATATCGGCTACTTTATAGTCATTATTTTCTACTGTGGTGTTACTCATTTTATTCTCCAATTTAAAAGTAAAAATAAGCGTAGTTTTTGTTGCCAAGCCTAATGGAAAATCCACTGCAACGCTTCTTGGCATAGTTATTTTATTTTAATAGGTATGCACGATCCGTTTTTTCCCAACTAATCGCCGCTTCGGTGCGACCAAAATGCCCGTAACTGGCGGTTTGTTGATAAATAGGGCGTTTCAAATCAAGCATTGCGATTAAACCTTTAGGACGCAAGTCAAAATGCTCAGCAACCAATGCTTCAATTGCTGCATCTGCAATCTTACCCGTGCCAAAAGTCTCCACACTGATTGAAGTCGGTTCTGCCACGCCAATCGCATAAGACACTTGGATTTCACAACGGTCTGCCAAACCCGCTGC
The DNA here is from genome assembly GCF_964212635.1 of Candidatus Thiodubiliella endoseptemdiera. Lineage (NCBI taxonomy): Bacteria > Pseudomonadati > Pseudomonadota > Gammaproteobacteria > Pseudothioglobaceae (SeqCode) > Candidatus Thiodubiliella > Candidatus Thiodubiliella endoseptemdiera. Next base: position 534,832 of record NZ_OZ156463.1, on the reverse strand, counting down.
CACGATATTTTTTGCCACATAACGCGTGGCATAGGCGGCACTTCTATCTACTTTTGAAGGGTCTTTGCCTGAAAATGCACCGCCACCATGTCGTGCCATGCCACCGTAAGTATCAACGATAATTTTACGCCCCGTTAATCCCGCATCACCCACAGGACCACCGATAACGAAAGCCCCTGTTGGATTGATGTGATATTTTGTGTTGTCGTTCAACCATTTACTGGGCAAAATTGGTTTGATAATTTCTTCACGAACAGCTTCTATCAACTCTTTTTGAGCAATGTTTTCATCGTGTTGGGTGGATAAAACCACCGCATCAATACCAACGATTTTGCCCTTGTCATAAATACAAGAAACTTGTGATTTTGCATCGGGACGCAACCATGGCAATGTGCCATCAAGCATTAGTTCTGCTTGGCGTGCCACTAAACGGTGTGCATATAAAATAGGTGCAGGCATCAAAACTTCTGTGGCATTACAGGCATAACCAAACATCAAGCCTTGGTCGCCAGCACCTTGTTCGTGATTTGCAAATTCATCCACACCTTGTGCAATTTCTGGTGATTGTTGACCCAATAAGTTGGTGATTTTACAACCATCACCTGTAAAACCGTATTCGTCTTTGGTGTAGCCAATGGCATTGATAGTATCGCGTACGATTTTGTCGTAATCAACATTGGCGTGCGTGGTTATCTCGCCTGCTAAAACGACATCATTGTCTTTAACCAGGGTTTCGCAAGCAACGCGTGCGTTTTTATCTTGTGTCAAAATGGCATCGAGTATTGCGTCAGAAATTTGGTCGCAAACTTTATCGGGGTGTCCAGCGGAAACGGACTCAGAGGTAAAAATCATTGTATTCTCCTAAAAAAAAGCCTTTTTACGACTTTGTAAAATGTAGAAAACCCATAAAGCGTGGGTTTCTTTAGAAGAAATCCTGCTTTAGCTTGTTTTGGTTACTTTATGAATGTAACAACGCTAGCAATCGGGACAAATCAGCGTGTGCCTATTATATACGAATTTTCATTCCAGACTAATTTTTAAAGACAAGGCACTAATAAACGGTGCAACCATTAGACTCATTACTAAAATTGCACTCAAAAAATACAACTGGGCATCAATTTCTAACCCCGCCTGTGCTTGTGAAACGGCAGATGAGGCAAAAATCAAAATCGGGATATATAAAGGCAATATTAATAAAGACAACAACATCCCCGAATTTTTGATACTCACAATCAGCGACGCACCCATCGCACCAATTAAACTCAAACTCGGTGTGGCAATCAACAGCGTTAACATCAACACTTTAACACTTTCACTATCAAGAAATAACAGCGTGCCGAGTAACGGAGAAAGCAAAATAATCGGCACACCTGTCAACAGCCAGTGTGCAACAATTTTTGACAAAATCAGTAATGGTAATGAGTGATGAGAAATCACCATTTGCTCCAAAACGCCATTATCAAAATCATCGTGAAACAAAGTATTGAGTGATAACAACACCGCCAACATACTTGCCACCCAGATAATGCCTGCAGCGATTTGCGACAAGGTAGCAGATTCAGGGCTAATTGCCAACGGAAACAATGAAATAGAAATGATAAAAAATAGCAATGGATTCATCACGCTTGACAAATTACGCAAGGCAGAACGAATATCACGCATGAGTGTTTGTAGGTAAATATTCATAATGAAAGCACCTTCTGATTTTTCAAAGCAGAATCTTGGTGTGTGGTGAATAAACATATCCCACCTTGCTCACAATGTGCCTCAATACAACTTTCCACCATTTTTACCCCCTGCGGATCAAGTGCGGTAAAGGGCTCGTCCAATAACCAAACTTTTGCCTCAGAAAGCACCAAACTTGCCAAAGCAACACGGCGTTTTTGCCCTGCTGAGAGTTTGGCACAAATTTCATTCTCATAACCTGATAAACCCACTTTTTCAAGCGCATTAATGAGTGCAATTTCCGCCATAATTGACTGATTGAGTGCCGTTAAAAATTTAAGATTTTCAATACAAGTAAGTTCACTACTCAAAGCAGGTAAATGCCCCAAATAAAAAACAGCACGACGATATGCCTCTGATTTAACCTCATCAGCATCCAAATGAATCGTACCTTGTTCCTGCGCATTAAGCCCAGCAAGAATTTTTAAAAGTGAAGTTTTACCACTGCCATTCGTGCCAGTGATACGCAAAATATCACCCGAATTGAGCGTTAAAGAAACATCGCTAAATAAGAGATTGTAACCCCTTTGGCAACTGATATTGTTGAGTGTGAGCGAGGGCACAATTGAGCGAGGGGCTTACTCCCCAGATTTTTCCTTGGCAAGACGCACTTTCTCTTTCATCTTTTCTTGGTTTGTCATTTCTGGCAAAGAACTGATGCCATTAGTATTGATATTGCTCAGCTTACCATCTGCAAAGGTAAGAATTAAACGGTAGTTAATGATCTCGCCCGAGCCTAGTGTGGTGTAATGAATATAATCCCATTGATTATTGTGAAATGGGTCAATCACGCTGGGCTGACCAATAGTGTCCTGCACTTGGCGTTTTGTCATCCCTGTTTTTAGTTGATTGATAGTGAAACGCTTTAAGACAGAGCCTTGATTAACATCAGCTTTATAAGGTTTGAATGATGGTATGCTCGGCAGTGAAAAATCAGGAATGTATTTTGAAGTGGAGCAAGCACTCAAAAATAGAGATAAAAAAGTAATTAATGTTATTTTGTTCATTTTTTGGTTAAAATAATTCAATTAAAAAGATTGATTTTACATTAAGGAAGCCAAAAATGGACGCAGACGATTTAAAAAGTGCAGGACTCAAGGTTACTCTACCAAGATTAAAAATATTAGAGATTTTAGAAACCAGTGAAAACCACCATATGAGTGCCGAGGATATTTATCGTGCTTTAATTATTCAAAATGAAGAAGTAGGTATGGCGACTGTTTACCGTGTTTTGACGCAGTTTGAGGAGGCAGGTATGGTTAATAAACTCAATTTTGATAATGGGCAAAGTGTATTTGAATTGTCCAATGTTGAGCATCACGACCATTTAGTGTGTGTGAAATGTGGCAAAATTGATGAGTTTTCAGACGAAATAATTGAGCAACACCAGCACGATGTTGCCGAAAAATACGGATACCAACTCACCGACCACTGTCTTTATTTATACGGACTTTGTAAAAACTGTCAATAATGGAAGATTTTATTTTTAGGGCTATTCTGGCCGCTGTCGGCATTTCAATCATCACTGGTTCGCTCGGCTGTTTTGTGATTTGGAAACGCATGAGCTATTTTTCAGAATCCATCTCACATTCTGCTTTATTAGGCGTATCTTTGGGTTTGGCAAGCGGCTTAGGACTACATTTTGGCTTAATTATCGTTGGTGTGGTATTTGCTCTGCTGATTGTGGTTTTACAGCAACGACAATTTTTATCTAATGACGCTATTCTCGGTATTTTTTCCCACATTTCTTTATCACTAGGTGTTGTCATTTTGGCACTAGTAGGTGGCGTAAATACCGATTATTTTTCCCTATTATTCGGTGATATTTTATCCATCACCAATCAGGATCTTATTTGGATTTACGCCATTCTCGCCTTAGTTGGCACGCTACTAACCACCTTTTGGCAGCGCCTATTATTACTTACATTAAGTGAAGATTTAGGTGTTGCCAGCGGCTTAAATAAAGTAATGTACCAACTCCTATTTATGCTAATGATTGCACTCACCGTCTCAGTTTCCGTGCAAATCGTCGGCGTGCTACTTATCACTTCGCTACTCATCATCCCACCTGCCATCGCCAGAGTTTTCTCTAACACTCCTGTGCAAATGACACTACTCTCAATTGTCATCTCAATCATTGCCGTCATCATCGGACTCAGTGGCTCAACCCACTATGACATTGCTACTGGACCAACGATTGTTATCGCACTTGGTGCATTATTTATCCTTTCACAAATACTTCCTAGTAAAGCCAGCGCTTAAGCCAATGATACGATTGTAGTTTTAATTGTCTCATTGAGACCTTTGCATAAATATGAATAATCATCAAAACGCCATCTTTCATCAAATTACAAACTTTTTAAAAACACCCTTAGCCCTGCTAGGAGTGGATTTAAAAAATTTCCAATTTAATAAAATCTGTCATTTTGCTAATCATCCCTATTTATGCAAAGGTCTCTATTAAACTATGACTCCGTCAAAAAGAATATGTGGTTATCCCAAAGAGTCGTTTAATTCACCTAACTGGTTGGTTTGCTGTTCAACAATTAGTGGTTCAATAATAGATTCTAAATCGCCCTCCATGACCTCAGCGAGTTTGTAGAGGGTGAGGTTGATACGGTGGTCGGTGATGCGGCCTTGTGGGTAGTTGTAGGTGCGGATGCGTTGGGAGCGGTCGCCGCTGCCGACGAGTTGTTTGCGGGTTGAGGCTTGGGTTTGTTGTTGGGCTTGTTGTTGGGCGTCTAGGATGCGGGAGGCTAGGACGGACATTGCTTGGGCTTTGTTTTTGTGTTGGGAGCGACCGTCTTGGCATTCGACGACGGTGCCGGTGGGGAGGTGGGTAACACGGACGGCGGAGTCGGTTTTATTGACATGTTGTCCGCCTGCGCCGCTGGCACGGAAGGTGTCGACGCGGACATCGCTCATGTTGATGTTGACTTCTTCGATATTTTCTACTTCTGGCATAATTGCCACGGTGCAGGCGGAGGTGTGGACACGGCCTTGTGATTCGGTTTCTGGAACGCGTTGGACGCGGTGGGCGCCGGATTCAAATTTGAGTTTTGAATAGACATCGGTGCCGCCGATGCGGGCGATGATTTCTTTGTAGCCGCCGTGTTCGCCGTTGTTGGCACTCATAATTTCTAGTTGCCATTTTTGTTTTTCAGCGTAGCGAGCATACATTTTGAATAAGTCGCCTGAGAATAGGGAGGCTTCATCGCCACCGGTGCCTGCACGGATTTCAATGATGATATTGCGTGCGTCGTTTGGGTCTTTTGGTAGTAGTGATTTTTTGAGCTCTAGGTCGAGTCGCGCTAGGGTTTCTTTGCCGTCGGCAATTTCTTCTTTTGCCATTGCACGCATTTCGTCGTCGTCTTCGAGTAGCATTGATTCGGCAGTTGCGATATTTTCTTCGGCGTTTAAATATTCGCTAAATTGTTGGTTGACGGGGGTCAGTTGTGCGTGTTCGATGGAGAGTTCACGGAATTTATTTTGGTCTCCACAGATGGCAGGGTCGCTGAGCATTGCGCCGACTTCTTCTAGTCGCATTGAGAGTTGTTCGAGTTTGGCTTTGATAGAGTCGTTCATAATGATTTGTTTTTAGGCAGGCAACCTTGGCAATGTTTGAGTTGCTGTGCATCTGCTTGTTTGATATTATTAAACGGTGTGTGGAGTAGTTTATTAGTAAGTTGGTCAGCTAATTGTTGAATCACTGTGCTTGCATCGTTACCTTTTTTGAGTTGTTTGAGTGCGGATTCAACGGCAGTGGCTTTTATTTTATAGGCATTTTTACGATAAGTTTGTATTGCTTTTTCGTTGGGTAGTTGCATTAACCAATTTTCAAATTTTTGGTTTTGAATGACAACAATTTCTTCTGCTAGTATTTTTTCTTTTTGCCGATTATTTATATTGCTGTCCACTACTTGTTTTAAATCATCAACGGTGTATAAAAATACATCGTCAAGTTGTGCCACTTCAGGCTCAATATCGCGTGGAATGGCAATATCAAGTATAAATATGGGCTTGTGTTTTCGTAGTTTGAGGGCGCTTTCAATCAATCCTTTGCCGATAATTGGCACGGAAGCGGCAGTGGAAGAAATGATAATATCTGCTTGATGAACCACCGATGAAAATTGCTTCAAACTGATGGAATGTGCGTTGTATAAATCAGCAATTTTCTTGGCATTTTTGACCGTTCTATTAGCAACAATCATTTTTTTAATGCCTTTTTGATTTAGGTGCTGGGCACACAATTCAATCATTTCCCCTGCACCGATTAACATCACTGTTTGCTCTGATAAATCGGAAAAAATCTTTTCGCTGAGTTTTATTGCACAGTAGGCGACTGATACAGGGGATGAGCCGATTGCGGTATCGGTTCTGACTTTTTTGGCAGTTGAAAATGCATGTTGAAACAGTTTTTCCAACAGTTTGTTGAGTGTGCCTGCTGATTTTGCTGATCGATAGGCGTCTTTGAGTTGCCCTAAAATTTGTGCTTCGCCTAATACTAAAGAGTCCAAACCCGTTGCCACATGACAAATATGTTGTAATGCATCGTCGCCTTCAAAATAGACTAAATAAGGGCTGAGTTCTGTTCTGCTAATGTTGTGCGTGTCGGCAAGATAATCGCTAAGTAGTGCTTCTGCGTTGTCATTTTCAACAATTGCATAAATCTCAGAGCGATTGCAAGTGGATAAAATTGCACAGGCTTGAATGCCGTTAATTTTGTTAAATTTTACCAAAGAATTGGACAGTTCCTCTGGTGCAAACGCCACTTTTTCACGCACTTCAACGGGTGCGAGTTGGTGATTGATACTTAGAATTGAAATGCGAGGCATGGGCAATAAAAGATAATAGAGCTAAAAAAAGTAAATTCGTAATTATACCCTAAGCATATTATTTACCATTACAATGCACACTCATGAAAACACTCGCTTCTTTATTATTATTTAGTTTTTTATCCGCCTGTACAACCGTGTTAGAACGCACTGAAAATTGGGTTTATTCTCAGTATATTCCAAAATCTTGGATGCTGGAAGGGCGATTGAGTGCCAGCGTTGATGGCAATACTGAAACTGCAGATTTTGTGTTAAATCGTCAAGGAGAATATCATCAATTAATACTCACAGGTTCATTAGGGTTTGGACAAATGCAAGTTAAACAAACTGCACAAGGTTTGTTGGTAGATGGCAAACTAACAGAGCAAACTTTGCAAGAGTGGATGAGGGCTGAATTGAGTTGGACTTTCCCTATAGAAAAATTAGAACAACTTGTCTTTAAGCACAATCTTGAGAATATTGAAAATTGGCAGGTATCTGTGTCTAAATATCAAGTGATTAATGAGGTTACTTACCCAAAAATTGTGCATTTTAAAAATACAACAAAAGCGATTAAAATCAAGTTACTGTTAAGGGAGGTTAATCGGTTAAAATAAACGGCATATGATAGAAGAAGATTCCTTAGTCAGCGGAGAAAGTCAGCAACACGAAGAAATCGTGATGACTTCAGTGCGTCCCGATTCTTTGACTGAGTATATTGGACAAAAAGATGTGAAATCGCAGATGGCGTTGTTTATTGAGGCGGCGAAAAAACGCGATGATGTGCTGGATCATTGTTTGATTTATGGTCCACCAGGGTTGGGGAAAACGACTTTGGCGAATGTGATTGCTAATCATATGGGGGCAGGAATGAAGCAGACTTCGGGGCCTGTGTTGGAGCGGTCGGGTGATTTGGCGGCAATACTCACTAAACTGAATCCTTACGATGTTTTATTTATTGATGAGATTCATCGCCTTAATCCGGTGGTGGAGGAAATTTTATACCCAGCGTTGGAAGATTTTAAATTGGATATTATGGTGGGTGAGGGGGTTGCGGCACATTCTGTGCAGTTGGATTTACCGCCTTTTACCTTGATTGGGGCGACGACGAGGGCGGGTATGTTGACTTCGCCGTTGCGAGATAGGTTTGGAATTGTGCAACGATTGTTGTTTTATGAAGAGCCGGATTTACAGAAAATTGTGTTGCGTTCGGCGGATATTTTGAACATTCAAATAGAGGCAGAAGGTGCGATGGAGATTGCTAAGCGTTCGCGGGGTACACCAAGGATTGCCAATCGTTTATTGCGTCGAGTGCGTGATTTTGCTGATGTGAAAACTGAGGGTATTGTGCATCAAGCCATTGCTAGTGAGGCTTTGACGACATTGAAAGTGGATGAGTTAGGTTTGGAGCAATTAGACAGAGATTATTTATCTGCTATTACACAAAAATTCGGTGGTGGACCAGTAGGGCTGGATACTCTGGCGACTTCCATTGGCGAAGAACGAGGCACTTTGGAAGATATGGTTGAGCCTTATTTAATTCAGCAAGGCTTTATTATGCGTACGCCACGAGGGCGAAGTGCGACGAATTTAGCCTATGCACATCTAGGGCTGATTAATCCTGATACAGCAAAAGGTTTGTTTAGCGAATAATTTTGGAGAAAAAATGGATAATAGTATTAGTATTTTGGGTTTGATTGTTGGGGCTGATTTAGTTGTGCAATTAGTAATGTTGATTTTGGTGGCAATGAGTGTGTATTCTTGGACGATTATCTTATCTAAAAAGAAAATTTTAATAGATTCTCAAAATGATATTAAAACTTTCTCTCAAATTTTTTCAGCAAGCAAAACCCTTGATGAGTTACACGCTAAAATCTCAATTGAGGGAGCAATGTCACGCATTTTTAAATCGGGTTTTGATGAGTTTTCTCGTTTCGAATTAAGCGACAATCAAGCAAATTCTGAGCGTGCTTATCGTCTAATGAACACTAGTGCCAATGAAGAAATTGAGAGCCTGGATAAGGATTTGAGTATCTTGGCAATGATTGCGTCTTCCAGCCCATATATCGGTTTATTTGGCACGGTATGGGGCATTATGCATTCATTTATTGGCTTGGCGTCGGTCAAACAGGCAAGTATTGCCGTGGTTGCACCCGGTATTGCTGAGGCGTTGATTGCCACCGCTTTCGGTTTATTTGCAGCCATTCCAGCAACGATGGCTTATAATCGCTTGTCATCTAAAATTGGAGACATTCACAACAAATACGACGCTTTTGTTGAAAAAATATTTGTTGGGTTTCAAAGACAGCAATGATTACCTTGCCAAAACGCACCAGAGCGGATATAGACGCACATATTAATATTGTTCCCTATATTGATGTGATGTTGGTATTGTTGGTGATTTTTATGATGACGACGCCGATTATCGAGCAAGGTATTGAGGTGGATTTGCCGAGTGGCAACGCAAAAGCAATCAATCTTGTTGATCAAGAGCCGACTATTATTAGCATTAATCGTGAGGGTGAATATTTTATCAATTCTATGGACGGTGGCGGTGCGGAGCGTTTATCAGCAGGGACAGTTGCCGCAAGAGTACAAGCCAGAATGCAAGTTTTTCCAACAATGCAGGTGTTTGTCAGGGGGCACCGTGAGGTGGCATATGGTGCGGTGATTGCGTTGATGTCGTTCTTACAAAAAAACGGTGTTGGTAAAATTGGTATTATTACTGAGTCAGAAGAATAGTATGAATTTTATCAAAAACATCAGACTGCCTAAAATTGCTCAACGCCACCCTGTAGCATTTTCTTTGTCTGTAATTTTGCATATTGCGGTATTTATTGGTTTGTTGTTTTCTAATGTCGTGCGTTGGGACGAGGCAGAAAAACAAGTTAAAAAATCTGCCCCTAAGTTTATTCCAAAAGCAGTAACGATTGATTTGAGTGAAATTAAACGAGAAAAGCAGCGTTTGACTGATATACAGAAAAAGAAAGTGGCGAAAATTAAGCGAGAAGAAAGGCGTTTAAGGGTATTGGAAGATGAGCGTTATAAAAAACAGAAAAAAATTAATCAATTAAAAGCTAAGGCAAGGAAAGAAAAAAAGGCGAAAAAATTAGCAGAAAATAAAAGAAAAATTGCCGAGAGAAAAGCCAAAGTAGCAGAAAATAAACGCATAAAAGCAGAGGAAAAAGTCAAGGCTGCTGAGAAAAAGAATAAAGCAGAAATCAAAAAATTTAAAGAAGAACAAAAGCAACGCACACTCGCCAAACAGGCTCAACTCGAAGATGATGCCAAAAGAAAATACGCTCAAGAGGGTATTATAAATGAGCTCAAAGCGAATTATATCAATCAAATTGCTTCAAGAGTGCGCAACCAATGGCGTTATCAAGGGGGCAAAGATAACTGGGGTTGCGAGGTGCATATTCTGCAAGATACTGGTGGCAATGTGAAAAGCGTTGATTTGAAATCTTGCAATATAGACAATAAGAGCAAGGTAAAATCTTTTAAAAATGCAATTAAACGAGCAGTGAATAAAGCATCACCATTACCTGCTGCACCTGATAAGCGCGTATTTGACCGTAAAATAATATTCAATTTCAGAGTAAATTAATGATAGATTTAGCCCAAATTACCGACCAACAGAAGAACCAATTAACCTTTCGCTTAATGCAAGTGATGGAAAATTGGAAGTTGGAAGACCGAGACCAAATCGCTTTGTTGGGATTGACGGATTCTTTAAAACCCCGTCATTTATATCTATATAGAAGAGGCGATAAGTCTTTTGATTTTGACCAAACTTCGATTAATCGCAGTGAAATGATTATAGGGATTTACGAATCTTTGGGCACGACTTATCCGACCAATCGTGAATATGCTAGTATTTGGCTCAAACGCTCGGTGAAAAAATTCAAGCAAAAAGCACCTTTGGAATTAATGCTGAGTGGTGAAACAGGGATGAAACGCGTTTGGCACTTTTTGGATTGTACGCAAGGATGGAGGGAATAATGGCTTTAATTGAAATCCAAACTCAAAATGAGATGATTTGGACATTAAAAATATTGGATAGAATAACCGATGCATTGTTTAATGAAATTGTTAATTTGGTTGAGAGTGGCAAAGGTAAGTTTAAAAATGTGCCAGTGATTTTAGAAATTAAATACAGGCATATCCAGGCTAATGAATTGGCGATGTTGATAGAAGTTATCACTCAAAATCAAATGTCGGTAATTGGTATTCGTTCACGCACTCAAGAGTTGATTGATTTTGCGAGATTAGCGGGGTTGGCAATATTTGATAAAACCAAGCCAAGTGAAATTTTGCAGTTAAAACATCGATTGCCTAAAATTGTTTCTGAAGAAGTTATTCATTCAGAGCAAGTTATTTCTAAAGACAGCGATTTGGTGTTACTAAGTTCGGTTCAAGCCGATGCCGATGTGATAGCGCATGGCTCTGTTTCTGCTTATAGAATTGTACAGGGTAATGTATTTGCAGGTGTTGACGGTGATGAAAAAGCTACGATTTTTATCCATTCTTTTAATGCGCAATTAGTTTCCATTGCTGGAGTTTATAAGCAATTTGAAACTGTGCCGGAGAAATTACACTCGCGTTCGGTGGTGATTGATTTACAAGAAGGGCAATTAAGATTTCAAATAATTTAAGAAGATAGGTGATGAATACAAACGATTTTTTACTAGAATTAGGCACAGAAGAGTTGCCACCGAAGTTATTAAAGCAATTATCAACTGCACTTAGTCGTAATTTAATTGAGCAACTTGATGATTTTAAATTATCGTATGGCAAGGTGGAAAATTTTGCCACGCCACGACGCTTAGCAGTGCTAATTTCTGCATTACAATTGCAACAAGACGACCAAATGATTGAACGCAAAGGTCCATCTGTGAGTGCACCTGACCAAGCGGTAGATGGCTTTGCAAAATCGTGTGGAGTGAGTCGAGATGACTTGACACAAAAAGAATTTAGTGGTTCAAATTACTACTTTTTCAGCAAAGAACAAAAGGGCTTAAACACGCAGGATTTATTAGAAAATATTGTCGATACAGCGATTAAAAAAATCCCAATTACCCGTGCAATGCGTTGGAGTGATTTGGATTTTACTTTTGTGCGTCCGACACACTGGTTAATTATGATGTTGGGTGCAGATGTCGTTCCTGCAATAGTGATGGGCTTGACTTCTGGCAATATTACTCGTGGTATGCGTTTCACAGGTGAGCAAGAATTTAGCATAGCTAATGCGTCAGAGTATCAAAAAACTTTGATGGAAAAAGCACAAATTGAAGTCGATTTTGATACCCGTAAAGCGACTATTCGTGAACAAGTAATTCAAGTCGCTGACGATAATCAGGCTACCGCAGTAATTGATGAATTTTTACTGGACGAAGTTTGTGCTTTGGTTGAATATCCAAAAGCGTTCTCAGGTGGATTTGATGAACGGTTTTTAGCTGTACCCGAAGAAGCACTGATTTCTGCAATGAAATCACACCAAAAATATTTTCATATGCTTGATAAAAATGACAAATTATTACCCGTATTTATTTCAGTTGCCAATATCGAATCAAGTGATTTATCTGTTATTATTGACGGCAATGAACGCGTCATTCGTCCCCGCCTAACCGATTCAGAGTTTTTCTGGGAGCAAGATAAGTCAGTCACTTTGATGTCTCGCCTGTCAAAATTAGACAGCATTTTATTTATGAAATCACTCGGCTCTATGGGCGATAAAGCCAAACGCATTGAAAAATTATCGGGTTATATTGCCAATGTAATCGGTGCAAATGAAAAACATAGTGCTCGTGCGGGGTTATTGGCAAAAACTGATTTGGTCACTGATATGGTAGGTGAATTTGCCGACTTGCAAGGGGTGATGGGGGGTTATTATGCTAAAAATGATGGCGAAGATAATACAGTCGTAACGGCGATTAGTGAACATTATCACCCAAGATTTGCAGGGGATACATTGCCTTCAACACAAGAGGGGTTGTGCGTCGCCATTGCCGATAAATTAGACACAATCACAGGTATTTACGGTATCGGACAAGGTCCGACAGGTTCAAAGGATCCATACGCATTACGCAGAATGGCGTTAGGTTTGTTGAGAATGATGGTGGAAGGTGAGTTGAAACTTGATTTGAAAGTCTTAATTACACATTCTCTTGAATTACACGCGTCCGAAGTAGATAGGGGTAGCGCGGATGACATCTATAAATTTATGATGGATAGATTGCGTGCTTACTACAAAGAGAAAAAAGTCAGTGGCAAAGCCTTTGAAGCGGTATTGGCAGTCAGCCCTGAATCGCCTTATGATTTTCATTTGCGTGTTGAAGCATTGAATAATTTCTCTCAGGATAAAGCATCAGAAAGTTTGATTGAAGCTAATAAACGCATTGCCAATATCTTAAAAGACAGCGTTGTTTCACTTAAAATTGACGAGTCTATATTAGTTGAAAATGCAGAAAAAAACTTATATCAAGCCACCAAAAAAGTTGCAAAACACAACGCCACTTCCACCGACTATACTGCTAATATGTATGAATTGATTACACTCAAAGATACTATTGATACCTTCTTTGATGAAGTGATGGTAAATACTGATAATGCTGATTTAAAACAAGTACGCTTAAATCTTATTAATTGGGTGCGTTCATTATTTTTATCAGTTGCCGATATTTCTTATTTGAGCTAACATGATAGATTTTGTTAAAAATTTATTGGTTGAATACGAAGATATAATGGTGATGATAGGCGTTATTTCAGCCATTATTTTTATTATCAGTCTTGCAATAATGCCGTGGATATTAGGCAAAGTGCCTGCTAATTATTTTACAAATTGTGAAAAATACAAATCTAATATTATCATCACAACACTTAAAAATATTGCTGGTTTCGTGCTATTATTAGCAGGTATTGTTATGCTAGTTACCCCTGGACAAGGTATTGTTTCTATCATACTAGGTTTGTTTTTGATGGAATTTCCTGGTAAACGGACTTTAGAATTGAAGCTAATTAGTAACGAAAGCACTTTTAAAATTCTTAACTGGTTACGGAGCAAGGCAGGGAAACCACCTTTTGAGCGTTAATATGATAAAAATGTATGGCATAAAAAACTGCGACACCATCAAAAAAGCACAGAAATTTCTAATTACACGAGGTGTGGAATTTGAGTTTATTGATTTCCGTCAAACCCCAATCAGTAAAAAAACTCTACAAAGTTTTATTGATGTAGTCGGCTGGGATAAAATCATTAATAAGCGTTCAACCACTTATCGCAATTTCAGTGATGAAGAAAAACAAAACATCTCGTTATCGTTAACATTAAAAAACCCAACCCTTATCAAACGCCCCGTTTTAGTCACGGCAGATGATATCGAAGTCGGGTTTAGTGAAAAACTATACCAGCGATTTGTTTAGTTTTTAGCTCTGTTCTTTCGCCACTTCTTCACGCACTTTATCCATATCTAACTCTTGTGCTTTTTTCACAACTGCCTCTAAATCACTACCTGACATCGCCCCTGGCTGAGAAAAGATAGCAATTTGATCTCTAAAAATCATCAAAGTTGGAATTGAGCGAATCTGATATTGCCCCGCTAATTCCTGTTCATCTTCAGTATTAATCTTGGCGAAAACCACATCAGAAAACTTCCCAGAAATTTCATCATAAGTTGGTGCAAACTGCTTACAAGGTCCACACCAGGGTGCCCAAAAATCTAAAATAACAATGTTATTTTTTTGGATTGTATTGTCAAAATTGTCTTTGTTGAGTTCTAATACTGCCATGTTGTTTGCTCTATGAATAATAAAGATGCTATTATATCTGATAAAATAATTTTATGAAAATTTTAGGCGTTGACCCTGGTTCAAGAATTACAGGTTTTGGTATTATCAAAGCCGATAAACTTAAATTTACTTATGTCGGTAGTGGCTGCATCCGCACCAAAGGCGAATTGACCGAGCGTATCACTATGATTTTTGAAGGCATCAGTGAAGTTGTCGAAAAATACCAGCCCGATATTGTCGTTATTGAACGAGCCTTTATGCGTCCCGACCGTCCAAATCCAGATGCTGCTATCAAACTCGGACACGCACGCGGTGCCATTATTTCAGCAATAGGATCTCGTGGTATAAAAATGGCGGAGTACAGCCCCAATCAAATCAAAAAAGCCGTCGTTGGAAAAGGGCATGCTGGCAAAGATCAAGTTGGTTATATGGTTTGTGAAACTTTAAAACTCAATAAATCACCCCAAGAAGATGCGGCAGATGCGTTAGCAGGGGCAATTTGTCATGCTTATCATTGCCTTTAGGGATGTCCTTTAACTAAAATAAACCTTAATATTGCCAAAGGCTGGTAATGCATTCACCATTTTTGTGAGTTTTTTTAAGATTTCATTGCGACTTGTGTCGGGCGATATGCAACTGAGTGGCAAGAAGAAATCCACATGAATTTTGCCGTCAAGGTAATGTAGTTGAATACGCTCAATTTCACCATCACATTCGTTATTAAATAAGGCTTTATTTAAAATTCCTAATGCTACAGCACGCTCGGGTAGGTGTTTGCAAGGTGCCGCCGTTTCATCATCTTCGGGGTCAATATGCACGGTTACATCGTGTAAATCCTCCAAGCATTCTTTGGCAACTCGTTCAACACTGATGGTAATAATATGCCCCTCGCTAACGCTCAAAAATGGATCTACTTGTACATGCACATCGGCTGAAATCGCATGCCCAATTTTGCGGGTGCGGAGTGAATGCACGCTATTTACGCCGCTAATCATACCAATGACTTTTCTGAGTTTTTCTACTTCTTTGATGTCAATAGAAGTGTCCACTAATTCCTTTGTCGCATTTGATCCTAATTCCCAAGCAATCGCCATAACCATCAAACCAACAATAATTGCTGCAACCCCATCAAGATAAGGGTAGCCATTGAGACTGCCAAAAATACCAACCAACACCACAACAGACGACAACGCATCCGAGCGATGATGCCAAGCATTCGCCTTCAACATATTCGATTTATAAGTTTTAGCAACTTTAATAGTAACCCAAAATAATAACTCTTTGGACAATATGGACAACGCAGTAACCCCAAAAAGTAGCGTGCTATACGACAAAATATTTGGGTTGTCTAATCGCTCAATCGCATTATAAATAACCCCAATGCCCACAATTGCCAAAATAATTGCTAAACCCAGAGTAGCAATTGTCTCAAAACGCTTATGTCCATAAGGGTGGTCTTCGTCAGCTTCTTCGTTGGCGTGTTTCGTCGCATACAAAACCACGCCATCCGAAAGCAAATCTGAGAACGAATGAATGCCATCTGCAATCAATGCACCTGAGTTACCAAGCACACCAGCAATGACTTTAAAAATAGCGAGCAGAAAATCTACTACTGCACCGATGAGAGTAATTTTTTGACTGGCTTTTGTGCGTTCGTTGTTTTGCATAACTTTCTATTTTAGGCGATTTTAAAAAAAATAGGATAAATTGTTGCGAATGTTAATGATAACGAGTATCATTCAGGATTTATTTTTATACAATTGAAAAATCCTTATGAATATACTTTCAAATCAAAAAAAAGGCAGTACTTGCGAGATAAGCAGTATTAATTTGCCATATTCAAAAAAAATTAGACTATTGGGGATTGGTGTTAATACTGGGTTGATGGTGTCTGTGTTGAGAAATAGGGGTGGGGATATGGTATTGGCGTTGGGGAATGCACGAGTAAGTGTGGGGCGGACGATTGCTAATTCAGTTAAAGTGAGGGCGTTATGAAATTTGATAAAGTTGCATTAATTGGCAATCCGAATTGCGGGAAGACGACGCTTTTTAATCTGCTAACGAGGACGAAACAACGCACGGGGAATTGGCCAGGGGTAACGGTTGATCGTAAAGAAGGCGAGTTTTCTGTGAATGGCAAGACTTACGGGGTTATGGATTTACCGGGGGTATATTCGATTAATGAAGATGCGTCGATTGATGAGCAAATTGCACGGGATTTTGCGTTGAATAATGCGGATTATTTGTATTTTAATATTGTTGATGCGTCAACGCTGGAACGCGGGCTGTATTTGACGACACAACTCAGAGAGGCGGGGATTAATACCGTTGTTTTGCTGAATATGATGGACATTGTACGAAAGCGTGGGATGGAAATTGATGTTGAGGCGTTAAAAGTAGCAATAGGGTGTGAGGTGATTCCGATTTCGTTGAAAGAGACGGTGGATTTTGTGCAGTTATCTGAGGCGATTGATGGATTTGAGGCGACTTCGGCGTTGGCAATTGATTATCCGAATGAGATTGAAACAGTGGATGATGAAGAGCAGGCTGCTTTATTGAAGGCAGAGAGTCGATTTAAGCACGCACATGAGATTGTTAATCGTGTGATTTGCCACGATATAAATTTGAAAAAAACTGTTTCTGATAGGGTGGACAAGCTTGTTTTGGGCTCTTTAACGGGTGTGCCAATATTCTTACTAGTGATGTATTTTTTATTTTTGATGAGTATTAATTTTGGCGGTGCATTGATTGATTTCTTTGATATAGCGACAGGTGTGATTTTTGTTGATGGCGTTAGGTATTTGATGGAAAGTGTTGGTATTCCTGAGTTCTTGATGGTGTTGATTGCTGATGGCGTAGGTGGCGGCATTCAGGTGGTGGCAACTTTTGTGCCAATTATTTTTGCCTTGTATTTATTTTTGACTTTGCTAGAAGAGACTGGTTATATGGCAAGGGCAGCGTTTGTAATGGACCAATTTATGCGTAAAATCGGCTTGTCTGGTAAGGCATTTATCCCATTGATTGTTGGGTTTGGTTGCAATGTGCCAGGAATTATGGCAGCAAGAACGCTGGATACTCATCGTGAGCGAGTAACCACTGTGCTGATGTCACCGTTTATGTCGTGTGGGGCGAGATTGGCTGTGTATGCGTTATTTGCGGCAGCATTTTTCCCAGTAGGTGGGCAAAATATTGTGTTTGCTTTGTATTTGATTGGGATTATATTTGCGATTTTTACAGGTTTGATTTTAAAGCGTGCATTTAAGAGTGATGACACCAGTGATTTTTTAATGGAAATGCCTAATTATCAATTACCTTCTTTGAGAAATTTATTAACCAACACTTGGAACAAATTAAAAGGCTTTGTTTTGGGTGCGGGCAAGGTAATTATCATCGTGGTGGCAATTATCAATGTGGTTAATAGTATCGGCATAGATGGCAGTTTTGGCAATCAAGATTCAAAAAAATCATTGTTAAGTAAAGTCGCGCAGGTGGTTACACCCGTTTTTAAGCCAATGGGAATTGAAGAAAATAATTGGCCAGCAACGGTGGGTATCGTTACGGGTATTCTTGCTAAAGAAGTTGTGGTCGGTACACTGGATTCTCTGTATTCAAACATTGATGCAGAAACAGGTGCCAACAAAGAAAAAGCACTTGAATACAATCTTGCCTATGGATTAATGGAGGCAGCAGCAACCATTCCTGTTAATTTAAAGGATACCTTGCAAAATCTATCTGACCCATTAGGGCTTGGCGTTCTAGATGATACTAATTCGCAAACATCAGCCGCACAAACACAAGAAGTATCAACCGATACATTCGGTGCAATGGTGTCGCGTTTTGATGGAAAAATCGGTGCTTTCGCCTATTTATTATTTATCTTACTTTACTTTCCTTGCGTTGCTGCATTCGGTGCAATGATTCGAGAAATTGGTAAAAATTGGGCAATCGTTGGTGCACTATGGGCAACTGGATTGGCGTATTTTTCAGCCACAACCTTCTATCAAGTTGCCACTTTCACACAACATCCAATGTACTCATTATTTTGGATAGGCATATCTATTGCTATTTTAGTAGCCTCTATTTTGATGCTAGTGAATACAGGTAGAAAAGCCAGTGACAAGATTATTCCGGTTATCACCGAGTCGAGTTGTAGACATTGTAAATAATCAATTAAGGAGAGACCTTTGCATAAATATGAATAATCATCAAAACGCCATCTTTCATCAAATTACAAACTTTTTAAAAACATCCTTAGCCCTGCTAGGAGTGGATTTAAAAAATTTTCAATTTAATAGAGACCTTTGCATAAATATGAATAATCATCAAAACGCCATCTTTCATCAAATTACAAACTTTTTAAAAACACCCTTAGCCCTGCTAGGAGTGGATTTAAAAAATTTCCAATTTAATAAAATCTGTCATTTTGCTAATCATCCCTATTTATGCAAAGGTCTCTAATAAAATCTGTCATTTTGCTAATCATCCCTATTTATGCAAAGGTCTCAAGGAGAAAAAAATATGTCAAATTTACCAAGTTTTATCATGGGGTTCAGAGAAGGATTAGAGGGCTTCCTTTTAATTGCGATTGTTTTGCAATATGTTATTAAGATTGGCAAGGGTCATTTTAGAAATAGTATTGTTCAAGGCGGCGTTGCAGGCGTTGTTTTGTCGATTGTTTTAGGCTTGCTATTAAGCCGCTTTGCTGAGTATTTGGGTGGCGTGTCAAGTATGACAAAACTGTGGGAAAGTGGGGCAAGTTTTATTGCCTTGTTGTTAGTTGCGGTGTTTATTGTGTGGATGATTCGTCACGGTACAAATATGGCACAACATATGAAAGAGAAAGTGGGTAGCAGTATTTCTGCAGTTGCTTTATTTTGGGTTGCATTTATTATTGCCCGCGAAGGCACGGAAATCGCAATATTTTCATTCGCAGGAAAATACCCTTTTGATGTTGTTATTATGGGCGTAGTATCGGCATTCGTCATTGCGGCACTTGTTTTTTATTCTTTGAGACCTTTGCATAAATATGAATAATCATCAAAACGCCATCTTTCATCAAATTACAAACTTTTTAAAAACACCCTTAGCCCTGCTAGGAGTGGATTTAAAAAATTTCCAATTTAATAAAATCTGTCATTTTGCTAATCATTCCTATTTATGCAAAGGTCTCTCTTTAATCAAAGTCAATTTATCGGTTTTATTTAAAGTCACTTTGGCGTATTTGATTTTGCAAGCGGGTTTCTTATTGGGTTACTCGCTATATGAGGGTTTTTCAGCATTAAAAGGCTACGGCATGATTGACCAAATCATTTTGTATTTAATAAGGCTTACAACCTCGCAGGTACTATTTTGAGCCACAAAGATGGTATCTTTGGTATTCCATTACATGTCTTATTTGGTTGGTATTCTAAACCAGAATGGGTGCAATTTATGATGCAATATGTCTTTACTGTTGGGATGTTTACTTACTGGCGTTCGTATAATACCAATAAGTAATGGTTGAAAAAGTTGTTATTAGTTTTTTATGTATTTATAATAGTGTTCAATGACTAATTTACCCATCAAAAATACGAGTATCAAGCAAAAAGTATCTATTAGAGACCTTTGCATAAATATGAATAATCATCAAAACGCCATCTTTCATCAAATTACAAACTTTTTAAAAACACCCTTAGCCCTGCTAGGAGTGGATTTAAAAAATTTCCAATTTAATAAAATCTGTCATTTTGCTAATCATCCCTATTTATGCAAAGGTCTCTATTATAAAAATGCCTTGGCATGGCTTGTATCTCAATAATAAAATTCAATGAAAAGCCCATTATTAATTATACAAGGTATATCAGCGGCAGCTATAAGTGCTGGTATTAAGCAAGCGCAAAATTCACAAGCCAATAGCAATCCAAGCGACAGCAAAAAATTGGATTTGTCAGTGATTCAATTAGCAAAAGGCTCGTGCACAGCGGCGGTGTTTACCCAAAATGTATTTTGTGCTGCCCCCGTATTGGTAGCAAAAAATCACCTTAATTCTGCCGTGCGTGCCTTGGTGATTAATAGTGGCAATGCCAATGCAGGCACTGGAGTTGCAAGTGGCACACCGGGATTAGAAAACGCCCATTTCGTTTGTGAATTGGTGGCAAAAGCGTTGCATATTAACACCGAGCAAGTGCTGCCATTCTCAACTGGCGTGATTGGACAGCCTTTGCCAATGGCGTGTTTTGAAGACAATATTACCCCGCTTTCGACCCAGTTGGCAAATACAAATTTACCCCAAGTAGCACAAGCAATTTTAACCACAGATTCGGTAGAAAAAACGGCTTCAGCACAATTCAAAGTGGCGGGTAAAACTGTGAGTATTACAGGTATTGCCAAAGGTTCAGGAATGATTCGCCCCGATATGGCGACAATGTTAAGTTTTATTTTTACTGATATAAAAGCCACCCAATCTGAATTACAATCCTGCTTAACCACGGCAACCAATCAATCGTTTAATCGAATTACGGTGGACGGCGACACCTCAACCAATGATGCCTGCACACTCAGCGCAACTGGTATTTCTGGCGTTAATATGAGTGATTGTGTGGCAGAATTTCAGCAAGCATTAAACAAAGTAACTCTGTCACTGGCACATCAAATTATCAAAGACGGAGAAGGAGCAACTAAGTTTGTGGAAATCTGCGTTAAAGGCGGCGTACATAATGCAGATTGTTTAGAAGTGGCTTACACAGTAGCCCATTCGCCTTTGGTCAAAACTGCACTATTCGCCTCTGATGCAAATTGGGGGCGGATTTTGGCAGCAGTAGGGCGGGCGAATATTGCCCATTTACAAGCCGACGAAGTCAGTATTTATTTGGGCGATGTCTGCCTAATTAAAAAAGGCGAATTAGCAACGGATTATAGTGAATCTGCTGGCACGCAAGCCATGCAAAAAAGCAAGATTGTGATTACAATTGAGATTGGCAATCACGATACTTTAGAGCGTGTGTGGACGACTGATTTATCACACGATTATATTAAAATTAACGCAGAATACCGCACATGAATACTTACCGCTTATTAATCTCTTGTCCTGATGCCCATGGTTTGGTGGCAAAGGTGAGTCAATTTATTTTTGAACAAAAAGGCAATATCAAAGAAGCACACCATCATCTTGACACACAAAACCAACGCTTTTTTATGCGTATTGAAATTAAAAACACAGCAACGAGCTCCCTAACCGAATTTAAACAAGCATTCAATACGTTAGCCAAACAATATCAAATGAATTGGCAAATAAACGATGCCAAAACACTAAAACGCATCTTAATTATGGGCTCCAATGCCTCACATTGCGTGGCAGATCTATTACACCGCAATCACGAAAATGAATTGGCGGGCGAAATTATTGGCGTGCTATCTAATCATAACAAGTTACAAAAAATTGCCAGTTGGTATGAAGTGGATTTTAAAAAAGTTGCTATCAATGCCGATACAAAAGCAGCCGATATGGCAAAAATGATGAGCACCGTTGATACATTCAAACCCGATGTTATTGTATTGGCTCGTTATATGCAAATTATTCCCAAAGCAATGTGTGATAAATATCAGGGCAGAATTATTAACATTCATCACTCTTTCCTACCCTCATTTGCAGGGGCAAGTCCTTACAAGCGTGCCTGTGAACGCGGGGTGAAATTGATTGGGGCAACTTGTCATTATGTAACCAGTGAACTGGACGAAGGCCCTATTATTGAGCAAGATGTGTTGCGTGTAGATCACAGTGATAACGCCAAAGAAATGCAAAAAATGGGGCAAGATATTGAAAAAATCACCCTAGCAAAAGGTTTACAGTATCATCTTGAAGACCGTGTACTGACTTGCAACAATAAAACCGTTGTTTTTGCTTAATATTTTTTTAGACAATAAAAAAATAGTCATAATGACCGCCTTTTTAAAGCTTAGGCTGCTATCAAAGGAGCAACAAGAACCCAATCACAACACAACCCTTTGACCTAAAACTAAAAAATCCAACACACAGCCTCTTTTCCACCTTGACAAGGTTCGACCTTGTCAAGGGTAATTGGTGGGGTGGGTATGTTGGTAGTTGATGTTGGTGAGAGTATCGGCGGCTTTCATTTTGTCGGTTGATGTCGTTGTATAGGGAGAAAGGTCGAATTTTCCTTGTGGTTTAGTTCTGGGTTTGGTGGGAATATAGAATATACATTCCTACTTACAGCGTGGGAATGAGAAGGTGAATAGGTTGGTGTAGAGACAAAGTGGGCAAGGCTTGGTTCTTTGGCGGAGGGCAGCCATTAACCATTGTTAATTTGATATTGAGACCTTTGCATAAATATGAATAATCATCAAAACGCCATCTTTCATCAAATTACAAACTTTTTAAAAACACCCTTAGCTCTGCTAGGAGTGGATTTAAAAAATTTCCAATTTAATAAAATCTGTCATTTTGCTAATCATCCCTATTTATGCAAAGGTCTCATATTAACTTTTATTTATTGCTTGAAATAATGGGCTAAATATTTATCAAAACTCATATTATCTGTTTGCTCTATCTCTCGTTGTTGTTGGCAAGATTTTTTGGCTTGCTGGTCTAAATACGCAAAATGCGCTTGATCAATTTCCTGTGCAAGAAAATCCTTCTGATGTTGTTTTGCCAGAGTATTGCTATAATCGAAAAATCCCTGATTTTTGGCTTTCATTTGCTGCAAAATAATTGCTGATGGTGTTAAATTAGTGTTTTTAATGCGTTTGCTAATTTCTTTGACTGCTTTTTGATATTTTGTGCCTAATAACTCAGCACACAGTAAGATTTTATGTAATGTTGTTTTGCCCAAATCTTGCAACAAAATACTCTGCTTTTGGTGCATTAATAACAAGTTTGGTTGCCGTCCTTTATGTGCAACTAATTGATCGTTGCTGTCAATTTCAAACTGCTCGCAACTGGCAATAATTGGTGAGTCTTCTAGTAGGCAAAATAACAGGAATGCCTCTAAAAACAGCACCTGCACTGTATCAATACCTAACGCTAAGTTTGGATTAATATCTAATGAACGCAATTCAATATAATGAATGCCATTCTCATCTAACGCATCTAATGGTTTTTTACCTGATACCATTTCTGGCTTGGGACGCACGGATGCATAATATTCATTTTCAATTTGTAGAATATTGGCGTTTAATTGTTGATATTTTCCTTGGTGTTGCACTCCAAGCTGCTCATATTTATGACATGCTGTTTGCATGCCTGCTTTTAGGCTGTGAATATAATGCCCTAAAGAATTATAATTTGCCTTTACTCCCGCTTCATCCTCACGCAAATTTTGATAGCCGATATCACCCATCCGTAGCGAAGTTGCGTGTGGTTCATATAAAGTAGAGTCGTTAAATTCAACTAAAGAATGCTGATGATAGCCCTTCAGAAAAGACTTACAAACTGCACTTGAGGCACCAAATAAATAGGGTATTAGCCAGCCGTAACGCACCACATTGCGTGTGAGAGCCATGTAACTTTGATCGGTAAAACCCCTTAGTGTTTTATTTGGTGTTTTGAGTAAATAATACTGTTTGAAAAAATCCGCTGAAAAAGAATAATTAAAATGAATTCCTGCAATAGTTTGCATCACGCTACCATAGCGATTAGCAAGTCCACGCCGATAAATGGTTTTCATTATTCCTTGATTGCTACTACCGTATTGAGCGATAGGGATATGTGTTTCTCCCCGAATCACGCATGGCATACTGGTTGTCCAGAAACTTTGGTCTTTAGGTAGATGATGATACAAATACTGTTGTGTTTTTGACAAAAATTCTAGCATTTCCTCGGCATTATGCACAGGTGGGGTAACCAATTCAACCAATGATTCAGAGAAGTCGGTGGTGATGTTTGGGTGTGTAAGTGGACAGCCTAGGGCTTTTGGGTGGGAGGCTTGGGAGATTCCGCCTTTTCTTGAAACTCGTAATCCTTCTTTTTCCAAACCCATTAGATTGCCTTTTAATAGGGTACTGTGGGGTTTTAGTTGTTGAATTTTTTCCGTTAAGTTCAAAATAAAATAAAATGTTAAAATGGTGCTATTTTACAGGAGGCGAACCTATGAAAACAATCAGGGCAGTTGTCGGCGTTTTACGCAAAAAAAACAATGAAATACTGATTGCACAACGCAGGAAATCACAGTTTATGGGTGGTTTTTGGGAGTTACCAGGAGGCAAAATTGAAGCGGGAGAAACACCAGAGCAAGCATTGAGCAGGGAACTTAATGAAGAACTTGGCGTTCGAGTTGAGCGTTTAAATTTACATCAAACGATGGTGTATAGTTATGCAGATAGGGTAGTTGAATTGAGCATTTATAATGTCAATCAATATCAAAATACACCATTGGGGATTGAGGGGCAAGCGATTGCTTGGGTTAAAGTCGCTGATTTGAATAACTATCAACTATTACCAACTATGAGGGCGTTTATTAACTCAATTACGCTGCCTAATAAATATTGGATAACACCGTCAAATAATCATCAAAGTGATGAATGGATGGGGAAATTTAAGCAAAAACTCAAACAAGATATTCACCTCATCCAACTTAGAAGCAAAAATAGACTAGATAGCAACTTCATCACTGAACTTTACAACCAATGCCAACAAAATAACATCAAATTACTACTAAATACCACCAACAAATCATTTAACGAAACCTGTGATGGCTGGCATCTCACCAGTGCCGAAATATCCAAATTAAACAAACGACCTTGTGCAAAAAACAAACTACTGGGTGCATCCACACACAATCTAACCGAAGCCCTCAAAGCCCAAAAAGTAGGTGCAGATTTTGTCGTCATCTCCCCTATTCAAGCCACTCAAACTCACCCCAACACTATTCCTATTGGCTGGAACGCCGCCAAAGAAGTCGTCGATAAACTCAACATCCCCGTGTATTTATTGGGTGGTATGGCTGAAAAAGATTTAGCTAAAACCTTGCAACTCGGCGCTCAAGGTATTGCAGGGGTTAGTGCCTTTTAATAAATCAACTCTTTTTTACTCTGCTCTAGAAAGTGTCATGACATCGCAACACTCAACCTCTGTATTTTTTAAAATAACACTTGCAAGTTCGTTAAGAGTTGAGCCAGTAGTAATAATATCGTCAACCAATAGGACTTTTTTATAGGACATTGGTTTAACGGCAAAAGCACCTTTAATTTCCGCACGGCGTTGTTCGGGGTTAAGTTCAAATAGAGGCTGGGTTGCCTTGATGCGTTGGGTGCTGTGAATGTCGATGGTTACAGATGTTTTTTGTTTGATTTTGCGTAGCAGTTCTAGGGCTTGGTTAAAACCCCGTTCTTTGATGCGTTGTTTGCTGAGGGGCATGGGGATAATAGCGTCGTAGTGGGGAAGGGTTTGATATAAATCGTAGAATTGGTGGGCGAAGTAGTCGCCGATGCAAAATTGTTGGTTGTATTTAAAATCTTTAATAAGTTGGGCGATTGAACCTTGGTAATCGTACAGGGTGTAAGTGCGGTTAAAAGCAGGGGAATGACTTAGACATTGTCCGCAAAAATTAAGGTGTCTAGTGATAGGATACCCACAGGATTGGCAGCGTTGAGGGCTGTTAGTAAAATCTTGTGCACAAGTATCACAAACGCAGAATTTTGCTTGTTCTAAGCAAAGAACGCAAGTTTGTTTTGGGATTAATCTCTGGTAAATACCCATATTGTATCATCAGAGAGTTCAGGTTTAAATTGATAGCCTTCGCTATCGAATGCCTTTAAGGACTCGGGATTAGTTAAACGGTTTTTAATCATATAATTAACCATCAAACCACGGGCGCGTTTAGCATAGATGCCAATGATTTTGTACTGGTCATTTTTGCGTTCTTTGAAGGCAATATTGATGATTTTGGCGTTGAGCGATTTTTTATCAATGCCTTTAAAGTATTCATTTGAGGCTAGGTTAATAATAACTTCGGATTCATCTTCATTTAGGATTTTTGAGATTTTATCACCCCAAAATTCGTATAAGTTTTTGCCCTTTGGATTGACTAATCGGGTGCCCATTTCTAGGCGGTATGGGGCAATTAAATCTAAGGGGCGAACTACGCCGTATAAGCCTGATAACATCCGCAATGCGTCTTGCGCGAAAGTCAAATCTTCGGTGTCTAAATTGGGGGCGTCGATGCCAGTATAAACATCGCCTTTAAAGGCTAAAAGCGCTTGTTTTGCGTTGGCAAGGGTAAGGGGCGTTTTAAAAATTTGAAAGCGTTCAAAATTTAAAATGGCTAATTTCTCACTAATGGACATTAATTCGCCAATGTCATCCTGGGTTTTGGATTTTAGAATTCTTATTAAGGCTTCAGATTCTTTGATTTGGCGAGTTTGTGTATAGGTAGTGAGATCGACGGGATTAAAGTCTTGAGTTTTTGACGGGGAAATGACAGCTAGCATTGACAGCGTGAATTAAGTAACAAAATAGTATATAAAATATTCTACCTGAATTTAATATTAAATACGAATAGATACTTGCTTAACAAAACATCTTTTGACAAGGTCGAACCTTGTCATAATTGCATTTCGGGCAACCACAAGGGTCGCCCCTACGGATTTATTGTTGTGAGGGGTGTGCATGGGTTAGAGGGTGTTAGCAAAAGTTAGGCTGACACCAAAGGTGGTGTGGGTGTGGGGGTTTATTGTTTGTAGTTTGTTGTTGAAATTGGTGTGTTTTTGGCTGTCCATAATGGTTCTCCTGTGAGTTGTTAAAAGTTAGAATGCTTTAGTAGCAAGGTTGCTAAGTACCGCAAAAGTTTTGCGATGGATGTTAAAAGTTTTGGGATGGATGGCAAAAAATTTGGGATGGATGTTAAAAGTTTTGCGATGGATGTTAAAAGTTTTGGGATGGTTGGCAAAAGTATTGCAAAGGGTGGCAAAATTTTTGCGGTGGTTGTTAAGGGTATTGCGATGGGTGGTGGTTTTGTTGTTGTGTGGGGTGTTAATTCTATTTCTTAAAGAGATAGGGTTAATTCTTTTGGATGTATCGTAGGGGCGACCCTTATGATCGCCCGAACCCAAGGCGATTTGGGTGGGGTGGGGTGAATTTTGTTGATTATTCCTATTTATGCAAGGGTCTGACATTATAATTAGGGCATTTTTTTGATTAACCTTTAACTATGAAAACACCTTTATTACATTTACCGAAAGCGCACGGGCTTTATAATCCAAATAATGAGAAAGAGAATTGTGGCGTTGGTTTTATTGCGCATATTAAGGGGGATTCGTCGCATAGTATTACGGCGGATGCGTTGGAGATGTTGGCGAGGATGGATCATCGTGGGGGGTGTGGTTGTGAGGTGAATACGGGGGATGGTGCGGGGATTTTGACGGATATTCCGCAGGGGTTTTTTATTCGTGAGATTGAATCTCTTTTTAAAGTAACGGTTGTGAAGGGGGGGTATGCGGTGGGGAATGTGTTTTTGCCGCAGGATGATGAGCAGCGGGTTCATTGTATGGATTTGGTTGAAAAGGCGGTGGCTGAGCAGGGGCAGACGCTGATTGGATGGCGGGATACGCCGATTGATGCGGATAAGGCGAATGTGGGTCGGATTGCTCGGGAGTCGCAGCCTGTGATTAAGCAACTTATTGTTGCTAAGGCTGAGGGGATTGATACGGTGGCTTTTGAGCGGGCATTGTTTGTGATTAGGAAGCATACTTCGAATGTGATTAGGACGGATGAAAGTTTGTCTCAGGGGGTGTTGTTTTATGTTTGTAGTTTGTCGGCTAGTGTGATTGTTTATAAGGGGATGTTGATGGGGTCGCAGGTGTTGGATTTTTATACTGACTTGTCGCATCCTGAGTATTCGACTTACTTGGCGATGGTGCATTCGCGTTTTTCTACTAATACTTTTCCGTCTTGGGATAGGGCGCAGCCGTGTCGTTATATGTCGCATAATGGGGAGATTAATACGAGGCAGGGGAATTTTAATTGGATGCATGCTAGGGAAGGGGGGCTGGAGAGTGATTTGTTTAAAGGTGATGATTTAGCCAAAACTTTGCCTGTGATTGAGACGGAGGTTTCTGATTCGGGGAGTTTTGATAATGTGTTGGAATTTTTGATGATGAACGGTCGCACGCTGCAAGAGGCGGTGTTGATGATGGTACCAGAGGCTTGGCAGAATGATGCGAATATGAGTGATGAGAAAAAGGCGTTTTACGAGTATTTTTCTAATGTGATGGAGCCGTGGGATGGGCCGGCTTCTATTGCTTTTACTGATGGGCGTTATATTGGTGCTGTACTGGATCGGAATGGGTTGCGTCCTTCTCGTTATTATATTACCCATGATGAACGGGTGATTATGGCGAGTGAAGTGGGTGTGGTTGATGTGGCGACTGATAATGTTAAAACTAAGGGTAGGTTGCGTCCTGGTAAGATGTTTTTGGTGGATTTTGATAAGGGTGAGTTGTTAGAGGATGAGAGTATTAAAGCGGCTTTTGCTAAGAAGAATCCTTATCAGCAGTGGTTGGATGAGCAGCAGATTCATTTGTCAGAATTGCATTGTGATGAAGAGGCGCATGGTTTTTATCCTGAGACCTTAATTCATCGGCTGAAGGTGTTTGGATATAGTACGGAAACTTTGCAATTTATGTTGTTGCCATTGGTGACAGAATTGCGTGATCCGGTTGGTTCGATGGGTAATGACTCGGCTTTGGCGTGTTTGTCGAATCAATCACGCATTATTTATGATTATTTTAAGCAATTGTTTGCACAGGTTACTAATCCTGCGATTGATTCTATTCGTGAAGAGATTGTGATGTCGTTGCGTTGTTCTATCGGCCCTGAGGGCAATCTTTTGAATGATGTGGCTGAAAATGCACATCGTCTTGTGATTGAGCATCCGATTTTAACCAATGAGGAGACGGCTGCACTTCGGCATTGTAATCATCTGGGGTGGACGGCAAAAACGATTGATATTACTTATGCTAAAGATTCGGGTCAAAAAATCAGTGCTTTGCTGGATGATATTTGCCAGCAAGGTTCACAGGCTATTAAAGCGGGGCATAGTTTAATTGTCTTGTCAGACCGTAATGCGGGTGAAAATCAAATTGCTATTTCCAGTTTGTTGGCATCCAGTGCTTTGCATCGGTATCTTGTGGATAGGTCTGAACGCACGCAGGTGGGTATTATTGTTGAAACGGGGGAGGCTAGAGAAGTGCATCATTTTTGTTTGATGACGGGTTTTGGTGCGGATGCGATTAACCCTTATTTGGCCTTTGAGGCGTTATGGCAAGCGCGTAGGGATGATATTATTGAGATAGAAAGTGATGCGGAAATCGTTGCTGCTTACCGTAAAGGGGTTGGTAAAGGGATGCTTAAAGTGATGGCTAAAATGGGTATTTCTACTTTGGAATCTTATAAAGGTGCACAAATTTTTGAGGCTGTGGGTTTGGCGCAAGAAGTGATGGAAAAATGCTTTTTTGGCACTGCATCTCGTATTGATGGTGTGGGCTTTGACATCTTGCAAGATGAAACTGAAAGCCGCCATCAAAATGCTTACAACAGCGAAACACTGGATAATTTAGGGCAATATCATTGGCGTAGCGGTGGGGAAAAACATATGTGGGATCCCATTGCAATTTCTAATTTACAATTGGCATCTCGTAATAACGACGAATCGGCGTATTGGAAATTTGCCAACCATGCCAATGAAGAAGGCACACGAAACTCGACTTTGCGTGGCTTAATGTCATTCAAAAAAGGCAATCCGATTGATATTGACAAGGTCGAACCTTGTCAAGAAATTGTTAAACGCTTTGCCACGGGGGCAATGAGTTTTGGTTCTATTTCGGCTGAATCGCATGAATCGTTAGCTATTGCTATGAATCGCTTAGGTGGTAAATCTAATACGGGTGAAGGGGGTGAAGATAGTAAGCGTTGGACGCCTGATGCGAATGGCGATTCTCGTAGGAGTGCGATTAAGCAAGTGGCTTCTGGTCGTTTTGGGGTGACTATTGATTATCTCAACAATGCTGATGAAATTCAAATTAAAGTTTCACAAGGTGCAAAACCTGGGGAAGGCGGTGAATTACCGGGTGCAAAAGTTGACGAAGGTATTGCTAAAATCAGACACTCAACGCCGGGTGTGGGCTTAATCTCGCCACCACCGCACCACGATATTTACTCTATTGAAGATTTATCGCAACTTATCTTTGATCTCAAACGCTCAAATCCAGCCGCACGAATTAGTGTGAAACTCGTTGCTGAAATTGGCGTTGGCACGATTGCTGCTGGTGTAACTAAGGCAAAATCTGACCATATTGTTATCGCTGGTCATGATGGTGGAACGGGTGCATCGCCGCTTACTTCTATTAAGCACGCTGGGCTGCCGTGGGAACTTGGTTTGGCTGAAACTCATCAAACACTGGTGATGAATGATTTGCGTTCTCGTGTCGTTATTCAAACGGATGGACAACTAAAAACTGGAAGAGATGTTGCTATTGGCGTGCTACTCGGTGCTGAAGAATTTGGCTTTTCCACTGCACCTCTCATTACTATGGGCTGTATTATGATGCGTAAATGTCATCTTAACACCTGCCCAGTCGGTATTGCTACGCAAGACAAAGCATTGCGTAAGAAATTTACGGGTAAACCCGAATATGTAGTGAATTATCTATTTATGGTTGCTCAAGAATTGCGTCTTATTATGGCTGAATTGGGCTTTAAAACCGTCAATGAAATGATTGGCAGGGTGGATATGCTGGAAATGAACCGAGCCATCGACCACTGGAAGCAAAGTTCTATCAACCTTGATGCTCTACTCACCCCCGCACAAAAACCCCACGATAATACTGGCACATACCAAACCAAAACCCAAGACCATCAACTAGCGTGTCAACTGGACAACACGCTTATTGAACAGGCAAAATCTGCAATCACAGGCAATGATAAAGTTAAATTGAGTGCCAAAATTACCAATATTGACCGTGCTGTCGGTGCAATGCTGTCTTCCCATGTGGTTAAAACCCGTGGTAGCAATAATCTAAATGATGGTTCAATTCACATCAACTTCACTGGCTCCGCTGGACAATCTCTTGGTGCATTCCTCGCTCAAGGTATTACTCTTGAAGTAGAAGGTGATGCCAATGACTATGTCGGCAAAGGCTTATCAGGTGGTCGAGTAATCGTTTACCCGCCAAAAAATGCTTCATTCAACGCCGAAGACGAAATCATTGCTGGCAATGTTTGTGGCTACGGTGCAACAGGCGGTGAAATGTATCTATCAGGTATCGTGTCAGAACGCTTCTGTGTGCGTAATTCTGGTGCAATCGCTGTTGTAGAAGGTATCGGCGACCACGGTTGTG
Organism: Candidatus Thiodubiliella endoseptemdiera; assembly: GCF_964212635.1. NCBI lineage: Bacteria > Pseudomonadati > Pseudomonadota > Gammaproteobacteria > Pseudothioglobaceae (SeqCode) > Candidatus Thiodubiliella > Candidatus Thiodubiliella endoseptemdiera. The sequence goes on along the minus strand of NZ_OZ156463.1, from coordinate 503,177 downwards.
AATATATGACTGGCGGAAAAGCCATTATTTTAGGCGAAGTCGGTCGTAACTTTGCCGCTGGTATGTCAGGTGGCATCGCCTTTGTTTACAACCCAAATAACACTTTTAACAGTATGCTCTCTGCAGGTGCTATGGTCGATTTAGACCCGTTTGATGAGAGCAGTGAAAAAGAGTTGAAACACTATATTCAAACTCATTATGACTTGACGGGCTCACAGATTGCTAAGCGTATTTTGGATGACTGGATAAACGCACTAAATGATTTTGTCCTTGTGATTCCTACTGAATACAAACATGCACTTGAAGATATGTAATTTGTAAAGTAGAGGCATTTATTAGTAACCTATTGATAAAACTTTATCTCCATATATATCTACAAATTCTTTCACTGGTGACCATATATCAATATATCCAGTCTTTTGTTCAAAAATCTTACCATGATTTTTTTCTGCAATATTCATCATTTGTTGTAAATTATTATAAATATTAATACTAGGATCGGATAGTTTTTTTTCTATATCACCTTTTGTAATATAATAATTTCCACTTTCTCTTAGTTCTAAAAAAGCATTTAATATTTTAGAATTAATGTTTTCTTGTTTTTCTGGTTTAGCCCAAAGCTTTAATTTTCTGCTTATTTTTTTTATTTCATTCAATTCATTTTGCCTTAGTTCATCTTTTTTTACATTTTCTGTCGTTGAAATTTTTTCAATATTTGCTAGAATAGCAAACCCATCAAGTGCCATTGAGTAAATTTCTTCTGTTGATTCTTTTTGAGCAGCCTGAAAAGCAATTTTTTTTAAAATTTCTTGTGCTCTTGTTACTTTAGATTTTATGTTATTCATTATTACCCCTCTTAATAAAAATTATTATTATATAGTATTTATTTACTAAAAAAATACTAAAATTATCTAAATAATATATTTTATAGTAATTATTTATTGCAATAATCAATAAAAATGTACAAAATATGTTATATTATGTACATATTAGTTATAATGAGATTTGCAATGAAAACTATGACATCAACACAAGCAAGACAAGATTTTAGCGCTGTTATCACCAATGCTGAACAAGTACCTGTAACCATATCCAAAAAAAATAAAAATATCGCTGTTATCTTATCCTCCAAAAGATACCAAGAGTTGACAAAACTTGAAGATATTTTGTATGGAAAAGCGGCACAACTTGCTATTAACGAAGGTTTAGCGTCCAAATATGAGGTTGATAATCTACTCAATGATATTGGCTAATGGAAAATCTTAGGCTGACTAAGCAGGCTTTAGGGCAACTTAAGAAACTCAATAAATCCGATAAAAATACCGCAAAAAATATCAAATCGGTTTTACTTTCATTAAACAGTGGCAATATCACTGGGGAAGTATTACAAGGATATTCTAGTTTTTTCAAAATTCGCATTGGGAAATTTCGCCTTATACATACTACAATTGACGGTATATTAATTGTTGCTATCATTGAAAAAAGAGAGACGGTTTACAAAACTTTTAAACATTTAGTGAAAAACTCTGACTTTTTAAACTTATAAAGCTTGGTAATGCCACCCAATAAAAAAGGCACTTAAAGCGCCTTTTTGTGAGAAGACAGAGGTTTGTTTACCCTCCCTTTACCTGTGCCATTACTTCATCTGCAAAGTTCTCCTCTTTCTTTTCGATGCCTTCACCGACTTCGAAACGAATGAATGACTTGATGGTTGCATTATTTGATTTAAGTAATGCAGCTACGGTTGTGTCTGGGTCCTTAACGAATGCTTGACCTTCAAGGGTAACTTCGTTGATGAATTTCTTCATACGACCGCCAATCATTTTTTCAATGATGTTGTCTGGCTTGCCAGATTCTCTGGCTTGTTCTACGAAAATCGCTTTTTCTCTTTCAAGAATATCTGCAGATAATTCATCTTCAGAAACACACTCTGGCTTAGAAGCCGCAATGTGCATGGCGATATCTTTTGCCAAATCTTCATCACCGCCTTCTAATACTGTCAATACTGCAATGCGTTCGCCGTGCTTATATACTCCGATAACGCCATTATCGCCTACAGTGACTGTCTTCACACGGCGGATTGTTACATTTTCGCCTGTGCTTGAAACGATGTCTTCACGCGCTTTCTCTAATGAGTCGCCATTTTCCATCGTTTCTGCTAAGAATGCGTCAATATCAGCAGGGGTAGTTTTAAGTGCTAATGCGCCTAAAGCATCAACGAAACCGATGAAAGTATCACCTTTGGTTACGAAGTCTGTCTCAGAGTTTACTTCTAAGATAGTAGCTGTTTTGCCGTCACCCGTTGTGTTAACTTTTACCAAGCCTTCCGCTGCAATACGACCCGATTTTTTCGCGGCTTTCGCTGCCCCCGAGGTACGCATTAAGTCAATTGCTGCTTCCATATCGCCATTGGTTTCAGCCAACGCCTTTTTGCAGTCCATCATTCCGGCTGCTGTTCTTTCTCTTAATTCTTTAACCATTGATGCTGTAATAGCCATAATAATCTCCTAATTTATCATTGTTCTTTATGCAAGAATTTTTTCAATCATTGCACTTTTAGTGTCGCTCGCATTCACCTTGACGCCTGCTTTGTCAGCATAGTTAGCTAATTCTGCTTTTTTCATTGCAGTCAATGCTGTTTTGCTTAATTTGTCAGTTTTGGCTTCTGCTTTTTCAACAACAGGCTCTTTGGCAGGTGCTTTTTCAGCGGCTGGCTTTTTAGCAGGTGCTGCTTTAGTTTCTTTTGTAGGTGCTACTTTGGAATCAGCAACTTTAACGACTTTCTTGGTTACTTTCTTTTCTGTCTTTTGCGTTGGTGCCGCTGCTTTTGCTTCTAAAACTGCGTTTGCAATTTCTCTTGCATAAAAACCGATTGCTCTAATTGAGTCGTCGTTGCCTGGAATCACATAGTCAATACCTTCTGGATTGTGGTTTGTATCCACGATACCGATAACCGGCAGGCTTAATTTTTGCGCTTCTTTAATGGCGTTTTTTTCGTGACCGATATCGATAACAAAAACGACATCAGGAATGCCTCCTAAGTCTTTAATGCCACCTAGGCTTCGTTCTAATTTTTCCATTTCGCGTGTCATCATTAGCGCTTCTTTTTTACCGAATTGAGTAAAGTTTTCTTCCGCTAAAAATTCCAAGTCTTTTAAACGCTTGATTGAGGCTTTAATAGTTTTGTAGTTTGTCATCATACCGCCTAACCAACGGTGATTAACATATGGCATACCACAACGAATTGCTTCTTCTTTCATGGTGTCGCTTGCTGCACGCTTGGTGCCGACAAACAAGATTGAACCGCCTTGTGCTGCTGTTTTTGATGCAAAATTAAGCACATCATTGAACATTGGTAGTGATTTTTCTAAATTGATGATATGAACACCGTTACGAGTGCCGTAAATATAGCGCTCCATTTTTGGGTGCCAAAATCTACTACGGTGACCAAAATGAACACCGGCTTCTAACATTTTTTTCATGGTTGCTTTTGCCATACTATTTCTCCAGGGGTTACGAAGGGAAACATTTCCCTTCCTTCCACAACTTCTACTAGCCAACTCTTCTTTTCAAAGAGCACCCTGACTAATATGCCAAGTTGTGTGATACATTAAAAATAAATTGGGTGTCCACTGGACACCCAATTCAACTTGTAATTTTTTCTGTTCTAAAACACTAAAAATTATAAAGGCATAATTATACCTGCTTGCTGCCTGAACGGCAAGCAGGAAATAACAACTACTTCGCTAAAGCTAATTCTGCGCGCATTGCGTCGATAGTCGTCTTATAATCATCAGTGCTAAAAATAGCAGAACCTGCTACAAATGTATCGGCACCCGCTGCTGCGACTGCACGAATATTGTCAATTTTGACACCACCATCAATCTCTAAACGAATGTCTTTACCACTCGCATCAATCAATTGTCGCACTTGACGACATTTTTCCAAGGTATGTGGAATGAAAGACTGACCACCGAAACCAGGGTTAACAGACATCAATAAAATCATATCTAACTTGTCCATCACATTTTCTAACACATTGAGTGGTGTCGCTGGATTAAACACCAAGCCTGCTTTACAGCCACTTTCTTTAATCATGCTAAGTGTTCTGTCAATATGCTCAGACGCTTCTGGGTGAAAAGTGATGTAAGAAGCCCCTGCAGACACAAAATCAGGAATAATTCTATCGACTGGCTTAACCATTAAATGCACATCAATCGGTGCGGTAACGCCGTGGTTTCTGAGTGCTTCACACACCAATGGACCAATGGTTAAATTGGGTACATAGTGGTTATCCATTACATCAAAATGCACAATATCTGCACCATCACGCAAAACATTGTCCACTTCTTCGCCCAGTTTGGCAAAGTCTGCAGCCAAAATTGATGGTGCAATAAAATTAGATTGTTTCATTTCTTTCTCCTATTTTGTAAAAGTTATTAAAGGCGTTCCTGTCATTTCTTCGGGTTTTTCAACATCCATCATCAGCAATAGCGTTGGGGCAATATCAGATAATGCCCCTGTGTTAGGTTCGACAACTTCTGCCTTTCGCTGACTCACAAATATAAGTGGCACGGGATTGTTGGTATGTGCAGTATGCACTTCGCCTGTTTTAGGGTTGACCATTTTCTCAGCATTGCCGTGGTCAGCAGTAATCAACATTTCACCATCAATAGAACGCAACGATTGATAAACAATACCCAAACATTTATCCACCGCTTCAACTGCTTTAATCGCTGCATCTAATTTTCCAGAATGCCCGACCATATCGGTATTAGCAAAGTTGCAGATGATTAAATCATATTTTTGGCTCTCAATATTTTCAGCCAACTCATCGGTGAGTTCAAAGGCGCTCATTTCTGGCTTTAAATCGTAAGTTGCTACATCCGGCGATGGGATAAGCACACGGTCTTCGCCATAAAATGGGCGTTCAATACCCCCATTTAAGAAAAAAGTAACATGGGCATATTTTTCCGTTTCGGCAATTCTAAGTTGCGTCATACCTAAATTAGATAGGTATTTACCCAAAACATTATTGAGTTTTGCACTGGGGTAAGCCACGGGCAAATTAAAGTCTTTTTTGTATTCTGTCAAACAAATAAATTGCGTTGGGGTAAAAGTGCCACGGGAAAATCCTTGAAAATTTTCATCGGTAAAGGCTTGAGTAATCTGCCTAGCACGGTCGGCACGGTAATTCATAAAAATCAATACATCACCTTTTTTGATTTTTACTGGTGCTTTGATCACGGTGGACTGGATAAATTCATCTGTTTCACCTCGCTCATAAGCCATTTCAATCGCTTCGATAGCATTTTGTGCCAAAAATTCACCCTTGCCTCTAGCAATGAGTTCGTAAGCACAACGCACGCGTGACCAACGATTGTCCCTGTCCAAAGAGAAATAACGCCCGATAACACTGACAATCTCACCCACACCTATTTCAGTAATTTTGTCTTCTAATTTTTGAATATATTGTTTGGCACTTTTTTGCGCACAATCCCTGCCATCAGCAAAGATATGTAAATAAACCTCTTGACAGTCATATTCTTTTGCCATTACCAACATTGCGTGCATTTGGTCTTCGTGAGAATGCACACCACCATCGGACAACAAACCCATAATATGAACGGCTTTGCTGTTATCATTGGCATATTCTAGCGAATTTTTTAAAATTGGGTTTCTAAAAAAATCACCATTTTTAATGTCGTTACTAATACGCGTAAAATCCTGTTTCACAATCCGCCCAGCACCGAGATTGAGATGCCCCACCTCTGAGTTACCCATTTGCTTACCTGGTAAACCCACTTCCTCACCACTGGTATTAATTAAAGTATGTGCATATTGCTCATTAAACCTATCCCATACAGGCGTTTTCGCTTGGGCAATGGCGTTATTTTCTATCACTTCTGAGTGTCCCCAGCCATCTAAGATAATTAATACTTTGGTTTGTTTTTTGCTGTTCATTATGTGTGAATTATATCAAATTTAGACATTAAATAAAAAGTGAATAACATCACCGTCTTGCATAATGTATTCCTTGCCTTCTGAGCGTAATTTACCCGCTTCTTTTGCACCTTTTTCCCCTTTGCATTCAATAAAATCATCAAATGCAATGGTTTCAGCGCGGATAAAGCCTTTTTCGAAATCACCGTGAATTTTACCTGCCGCTTGTGGCGCACTATCGCCGATACTGATAGTCCAAGCACGCACTTCTTGTACACCTGCGGTAAAGTAAGTTTGTAAACCCAGTAGTTTATAACCTGCTTTAATCAAGCGGTCTAAACCCGATTCTTGTTGCCCCATTTCAGCCAAAAACTCTTGTTTTTCTTCGGCATCTAATTCTGCAATTTCTGCTTCGACATCGGCACAAATGGCAACCACTTGTGCACCTTCAGTATCAGCAAATTTTTGAATATCAGTTAAGTACGGGTTATCACTCATTCCATCTTCGCTAACATTGGCAACATACAATACTGGCTTAATCGTCAATAACTGAAAACCTTTCAATAATTTGATTTCTTCCTCATCAAAATCCAAAGTTCGGACACTGTCGCCATTTTCAAGCACAGGTAAGATTTTTTCCAATAATGCTCTCAATGGGATACCGTCTTTTTGCCCAGATTTGGTGTTTTTAATGGCTTTTTCAAGCAACTTTTCAACTGCGGTTAAATCTGCTAATACCAATTCTGTATTGATAATTTCAATGTCATCAAGTGGGGAAATTTTACCAGCTACATGGATAATATCGTCATTATCAAAGGCACGAACAACATGTACAATCGCATCAGTTTCACGAATATTGGTGAGGAATTGATTGCCCAAGCCTTCCCCTTTTGATGCCCCCTCAACCAAACCAGCAATATCCACAAACTCCATCGTGGTCGGCAATATTTTTTGTGGATTAACGATTACAGCCAGTTGCTCTAGGCGTTTATCATTCATCGGCACAATGCCAACATTCGGTTCAATAGTGCAAAATGGATAATTCGCCGCTTCAATTTCTGCCTGAGTCAACGCATTAAATAAAGTTGATTTGCCGACATTCGGTAAGCCGACGATTCCGCATTTAAATCCCATCTTTTACTCCTGTGTATGTAGTGTTTGCATCGCAGATTCAGTTTCGCCTTGTACAATTTTTTCAATCACTTGTAACGCATCAGTCATCGCATTTTGAATAGATGCTATCTCTACTTTACTTGGCGAATGCAACACAAAATCTGCTACTTGAGATTTATCACCCGGATGACCGATGCCAATTCTCAATCGATAAAAATCTTTACTGCCTAATGCTTTAATTGTATCACGAAGTCCATTATGCCCGCCATGCCCGCCGCCAAATTTAAGTCTAGCAATGCCAGGGTCTAAATCTAATTCATCATGCACGAGCAAAATTTCATCCGCCGTTATTTGATAGAATTTAGCTAGACTTTGAATGGACTGCCCAGAGGCGTTCATATAAGTACTCGGCTTTAATAATCGAATCGTTGCTCCAGCGATATTGACTTGTGCTACCTTGCCAAAGAACTTAGATTCTTTCTTAAAAGATCCTGTATATAAATGTGCAAGCACATCACAGAACCAAAAACCCGCATTGTGGCGATATGTCTGATAGTCCTTGCCCAAGTTTCCCAAGCCAACAATCAGTTTAATCGTCACCGTGATTTACCAAATTAAGAACCTGAATCGCCTTCACCTTTGTCATCACTGCTTTCAGTTGTATCGTCTTCAGTACCTTCTTCGCCTTCAACAACAACTTCTTCAGTCATCAGCTTCGGCTCTTGAACAGCAACCACATTTTGGTCATGTGCTTCAATATCGCCGTGTGTTAGTGCGGTAATGATAACACCTTCTGGCATAGTAATGCCTGTCAAGCTGATGTGTTCGCCCATTTCAAGTTTACTGATATCAACTTCAACAGAGTTCGGTAAGTTTGCCGGTAAGCAAGATACTTCAATCGCAGTAACGAATTGATTAAGAATTGCACCAAGACGCATTGCATCATTGTCATCTTCGCCAATAAAGTGCAATGGAATGTTTGTCACGATTTCCTTGTTCATATCAACACGCAAGAAGTCTACATGGGTAACCAAATTTTTCGCTGGATGGCGTTGCAAGTCTTTAATAATAACGGATTCTATTTTTTTATCAACTGACAAATCCAATACCGATGTATAAACTTCTTCATTCTCTAAAAGATGTGTTATTTCGTGAATGTTTAATGTAACCATTGCTGGCTCTTTCCCCGCACCATAAATAATGGCAGGAACTTCTTCGTTGTGACGCAGGCGGCGGCTCGCACCTTTCCCCTGGTCTTTGCGTGTTGTAGCGTTAATTGTAATACTCATTTTTTTCTCCTTGGCCTCTAAAATTTGATTAGAGATAATAAAAAAACACCCTTGTGTGGATGTTGTCATAATGATATGTTTTGCGACCAAACACATCAAGCAGGCAATTTTACCCGAAAATACAGGGCAAAAGAATGCTATCTGGCTTTAACCCAAAACACTAAGGCAACCACAGCAGAGATACCACTACCAACCCACGAAGTATTGACCGCTAAAATACCCGCAAGAATCACCAAAGCCCCCGCAAAAATAGCCGAAGTTTGCCGATTGACATTGTCTTTTAATTGCCCAACAATCGTTTTCGTTTGCTTATCATAAAGCCCGTTAATATCCTTCATTCTCTCTATTTTTTTCAACGCATTAAATAACAATCCTGGCAATTCAGGGATTTCTTTCAATAATTTGGGTGCTTTTTCTTGTAATTTTTCAAAGGTTTTTTTCATGCTATATTTCTCTTTTACCAAGTCTTCTAAAAAGGGTTTTGCGGTTGCCCACAAATCAAGTTTTGGGTAAAGTTGCCTGCCCAATCCTTCAATGTTTAACAGGGTTTTATCCAATAATAATAATTGCGGTTGCACGGTAATATCAAAGTTTTTTGCTTCAGCCATCAAATCCATCAGCACTTGCCCAAATGAAATTTCATCCAAAGATTTTTCAAACATCGGTGCACAAATCCGCCCAATCGCTCGTTCAAAAGCCTGCACATCTATCTCACCTGTCCAACCTGCATCTACATAAGCCTGTGCCACACCACGATAATCTTGATTAAAAAATGCCAATAACATCGCCACCAAAAAATCCTTATCAGATTCGTCCAGCACACCCATAATGCCAAAATCAACCCCAATATAATTGTCATTTTTACCCACAAAAATATTACCCGGATGCATATCAGCGTGGAAAAAATTGTGTTTAAAAGCTTGGGTAAAGAAAATAATCACACCGTCTTCTGCCAATTTTTTGAGATTAACGCCATCGGCTTTGAGTTTTTCAATATCGCCCACAGGCGTGCCGTAAATGCGTTCGGTGGTCAGTACTTCTTGCGTACATAACGCCCAATGCACTTTGGGCACATAAAGTAAATCTGAACCCGAAAAATTAGCACGCAATTTTTTCGCATTATCGGCTTCAATCAACATATCCAACTCAAGCAAAATAATACTTTCAAACTCCGTCACAATCTCTACTGGACGAATTTTTTCACTAATTGCATAACGACTCACAAATTTTGCCACAATATACATTAATGCAATATCGCGTTTAATAATCGCCTCAATACCTGGTCGTACCACCTTAACCACCACTTCATCGCCATCGTGAGTAACGGCAGTATGCACCTGTGCAATTGACGCACTCGCCAAGGGTTTTGTATCAAATATTTTAAACAATTCATCAATACGCCCACCGAGCGATTGCTCAATCATAGCCTTCGCTTGCTCACTATCAAACGCAGGACAAGCATCTTGTAATTTAGCGAGTTCGTTACCAATATCCTCTGGCAATAAATCACGACGGGTGGACAGGGTTTGCCCAAATTTAATAAAAATCGGACCCAATTCTTCAAGTGCCAAACGAATGCGTTCGCCTCTACTGCGTTTTTTTCTTGGCATATAATGCCACGGGGTTAAATACAACAAGGGTTTAAAGCGTTTTAAAAAAGGCATTGATAGCATCAACGCATCAATTTTATAACGCGTTAACACACGGAAAATTTCAAATGCTCTCAGAAAATTACGCATTATCAATGTCTCGATGGGGCAATCAGAAAATGGGTAATTCCGTCTTTAATAGACCCTATTGGATTGTCTGATGATTTGATTTTTTTTGCCAATTTACCCACTTGATGTGCCACCACATCGCCCGTGTATTTAGACAGCAATTCTTCTAAATCAATATTCACCTGTTGCAACAAATCCACCAATAACTGTGCCGTTTTCACATCACCATGGATAACGATTTTGTCTTGTCTGAGCAATTCGGTCAAGTCCTCACCCTGAAACAAGGCTAAAAACACGCTGGACTGCAATGTAATGTTAACATCGGTATTTATAGCCGCATCGGTAGTCACAAAAATGCGATTATTGGTGCAAATAAAATTCATTTCCAAGGGAAAATCTTGCAAAGAAAAATGCACTTTTTTACCCTCTAATGGCTGAATGTCGATTGGGTGCGTTGCCAATAAAAAATTCAACGCACGCTCTAAAATAATAGCTTGCATTAAGTTTTAATGCCTTTGTGCAAGGCAACGATGCCACCCGACAAGTTATGATATTCACACAAACCAAAACCTGCATCCAGTACCATTTTTTTCAATGTTTCTTGGTCGGGGTGCTTGCGGATGGACTCTGCCAGATATTGATAAGAAGCTTCATCGTCGGCAATAATTTTGCCCAATTGTGGCATTACACTAAACGAATAAAAATGGTAGAATTTTTCCAATAAGGCAATATCAGTTTTAGAAAATTCCAGAATTAACAAACAACCCCCCGGCTTCAAAACACGATACATCTCACGGATACACTGGTCTTTATCAGTAACATTACGCAAACCAAATGCAATTGAAACGCAATCAAAAGTGTCATTGGCAAACGGAATTTGCTCACCACTCAATTGCACAAAATCCACACCCGAAACACCCTTATTAATTAAATTTTTACGCCCCTCATTCAACATAGCCGCATTAATATCAGAAAGCACCACCTGCCCTGTATCACCCACTTTTTGCTTAAAAGCACGCGCTAAATCTCCCGTACCGCCAGCAATATCTAAGACTTTGTCACCCGCTTTGACATTTGAAGTGGCAATGGTGTAATGCTTCCAAAGTCGATGTGCACCAAATGACAGCACATCATTCATCAAATCATACTTATTAGCGACCGAGTCAAAAACACCACGAACCATACCTTGTTTGTCTTCGGTGGCAACATCTGTAAAACCAAAATGTGTTGTTTTATGCATCATTATTTTTGCGGGTAGGGTCTAAAATCTGCACCTGTGTAAATCTGTGTCGGCCTGAAAATTCGGTTATGCGCCACTTGCTCATGCCAATGTGCCACCCAACCACTCGAGCGAGCCATCGCAAAAATTGGGGTGAAATGTTTTCTTGGAATTTTAAAAATCTCGGTATACAAAATGCCTGAATAAAAATCTACATTTGGATAAACACCTTTTGTACCCAGCAGTTCTTCACAAACCCTTTCCACTTCCATTGCCACTTCAAAACGCTTGGTGAGTGTCATATTAGTCTTTTTAACATAGTCCTCAATCATACTTTGCAAAATAGTTGCACGCGGGTCCTTCACGCTATATTCACGATGCCCCATACCCCAAATGACCTGCTTATTTTTTAAACGATTTTCAATATAAGGACGCACATTAGTCACTTCACCAATCTCATCCAACATATTCAACACATCTTCATTCGCACCCCCGTGCAACGAACCTGCCAAAGTACCCACCGCTGCCGATACTGATGCAAATGGATTGGCAAGTGTGGAAGCCGTTACCATTGCCGAAAAAGTACTGGCATTAATCGTGTGCTCAGCGTGCAAAATCAAGCAAGCATCAAACAATTTAACGATGTCATCATCTGGCTCTTCGCCAAATGACATATATAAAAAGTTCTTTGCGTACGACATTTTATTGTTCGGCTGAATCGGATCATAACCTGTAGAAATACGCGCCCACATTGCTACTAAAGTGCTCATATTGGCAATAATTTTGGTCAATGCACTTTGTGTATAGGCCGAATTCGGATCTTGTGCACCCGCATCAGGATAAAAAGTTGCCATCGACGCAATTGCCGTTTGTAACACATCCATCGGGTGTCCATTCGCTGGTAGCGCCCACATCATATGGCGAATATCGCGTTTGACTTCGTAACGCTGGTGCAATACTTTGTTAAAATCCTCTAAGGCACCAGCACTCGGCAATTCGCCATCTCGAAGCAACATTGCTACTTCTTCAAACGATGCGTTTTTAACCAAATCTTCAATTGAATAACCACGATATGCCAAGATGCCATTCTTGCCGTCAATCGATGAAATTGCCGACTCTGTCGCTGGAACACCCGCTAAACCTGGAATATATTCAAGCATAATTTAAACCGAAAAAGATGAGCCGCAACCACAAGTGGTTTTAGCATTAGGATTATGAATAATAAAACGAGAGCCTTGCAGGTCTTCTAAATAATCAACCGTTGCGCCAATAAGATATTGGTAACTCATTGGGTCAACGACTAATTGCACGCCGTTTTTTTCTACGCCTGAGTCACCTTCTTTTTGTTTATCGTCAAAAGTAAAGCCGTAAGAAAAACCCGAACAACCGCCACCTGTGATATAGACACGCAATTTCAAATCGTTGTTTTTTTCTTCCTGAATAAGGTCGGATACTTTTTTAGCGGCATTGTCGCTAAAAACAATATCTGCTTCTTCTAATACTTGTGCTGCTTGCATAATTTTTCTCCTTTAAGGTAATAAACCAATTTGCTCTAAGCCTAAACCTTCATTTAGCCCAAACATAATATTCATATTCTGCACAGCTTGCCCCGATGCGCCTTTAACAACATTATCAATCACTGCCATAATAATAAGTCTGTTGCCTGATTTTTGTACGCTGATATGGCAATTATTCGTACCTTTCACTGATTTAGTCTCTGGATAAATACCACTTGGCAAGATGTGAATAAATGGGTCATTTTGATAGCGCTTTTCAAACAATTCTTGCACATCAATATCCTTGGTCAAATCCACATAAATATTGGCAAGCATACCTCGAGTCATCGGTATCAAATGCGGTATAAAATCAAAATTTACCTCCACACCTGCAATATCCGATAACACTTGTTGGGTTTCAGGTTTATGGCGATGTTGATTAACATTATAAGGTTTTAAAGATTCGTTGACCTCGCAAAAAAGCGTGGCAACATTAGCCCCTCTACCTGCACCACTAACCCCCGACTTGCAATCAGCAATAATATGTTTTGTATCAATGACCTTTGCTTCAAGCAAAGGTTTAAGTGCCAGCGTGATGACAGTCGGATAACACCCAGGATTGGCAACCAAAGTGGCATTTTTAATTTGTGACTTATAAACTTCAGGCAATCCATAGACAGCATTCTCTAATAAAACACTTTGTGTATGTTTCATGCCATACCATTTACTCCATTCAACACTGTCTTTAATACGGAAATCAGCACCCAAATCAATAACTTTAATGCCTTTCTCAATAAATGCACCCGTATTTTCCATTGCCACGCCATGTGGAGTGGCAAAAAATATTACATCACATTCAAACAGCGACTCATCATCTGGCGCAATAAAGTCAAAATCAACATAGCCTATTAGACTGGGAAACTCTTCAATAACGGGTTTTCCGATATTTGTCCGTGAACACAGATGAGTAATTTTTGCATCTGAATGATTGTGCAAAAGACGCACAAGCTCCAAACCTGTGTATCCAGTACCACCAATAATACCTACTTTAATCACAGTATTCACCCAACATTTTTTCCAGATAATGAATATTCATCCCACCTTGACGGAAAGTTTCATCCGCCATAATGCGTGCTTGCAACGGGATATTGGTTTTAATACCGTCAATCACCATTTCATCAAGGGCATTTTGCATTTTGATGATTGCCCCCAATCGGGTGTCGGCAAAAGTAATGAGTTTGCCAATCATTGAATCGTAATGTGGTGGCACGGTATAGCCGTTATAAATATGACTATCGACACGCACACCTAAACCGCCAGCGACATGATATTGGGTGATTTTTCCAGGGGAGGGCATAAAATTATTGGGGTCTTCGGCGTTGATGCGACATTCAACTGCAAAACCTTTAATTTGCACCTCATCTTGGGTGAATGACAGGGGCTGACCATCGGCAATTAAAATTTGCTCACGCACAATGTCAATGCCTGTAATCATCTCGGTAACGGGGTGTTCAACTTGCACACGGGTGTTCATTTCAATAAAATAAAATTCGTCGTTTTCAAACAAAAATTCAAAAGTACCGGCGCCACGATAGTTAATTGCCTTGCAAGCGTCAGCACAAACTGCACCGATTTTATCCCGTAATGCTGGGGTAACGCCTGGGGCTGGGGCTTCTTCTACGACTTTTTGATGACGGCGTTGCATTGAGCAATCTCGTTCACCCAAATGCACGGCGTTACCGTGTTCGTCTGCCAATATTTGAATTTCAACATGACGAGGTGTGGTCAGGAATTTTTCCATATAAACTTCTGCATTGCCAAAAAAACTCAGCCCTTCAGTCTTGGCAAGTTCAATTGCGGCCAGTAAATCCGCTTCTTTTTCCACCACTTGCATACCCCGTCCACCACCACCACCTGATGCTTTGATGATAATTGGAAAACCAATTTTATTGGCGATGGCAATGTTGGTTTTATCGTCAGTGCCTAATCCGCCATCTGAGCCGGGTACACAAGGCACATCCGATTTTTGCATCGCCTCAATGGCTGCGACTTTATCACCCATCACCCGAATATTGCTTGCACGAGGGCCGATAAAGATAAAGCCACTTTCTTCAACACGCTGTGCAAAATCTGCATTTTCAGACAAAAAGCCGTATCCTGGGTGGATGGCATCTGAATGCGTTACTTCTGCCGCTGCAATTAAAGCGGGGATATTCAAATAACTGTCTGTTGAAGGCGGTGGACCAATACAAACGGCTTCATCTGCCAAACGCACATGTTTCAAATCCTTATCTGCTGTTGAATATACAGCCACAGTTTTGATACCGAGTTCTTTACAAGCACGCAAAATACGCAAGGCAATTTCGCCACGATTAGCGATTAAAACTTTATTAATTTTATTCATTATTTTATTACAACCAAGGTTTGTCCAAACTCAATCGCATCACCATCATTACACAATATTTCCGTTACTGTGCCTGATTGGTCTGCTTCAATTTGGTTCATAATTTTCATTGCCTCAACGATACAAATAGTATCACCTTGATTGACATGCTGCCCCACCGTTACAAACGCATCAGAAGTCGGCGACGCTGCACCGTAATAAGTGCCCACCATCGGTGAAGTAATGGGATGTCCATCCACTGCCACAGGGGCAGCTGCTTCGGCAGGAGTGGCAACCGCAACAGGGGCAGCAACAACAGTAGGAGCTGCCATTTGCACAGGAGCAGCCACTGCCTGCGGTGAATGACTATAACGAGCAATGCGAACCGATTCTTTCCCTTCTACAATTTCGATTTCTGCCATGCCAGACTCTTCCAGCAATTCCATCAGTTTTTTTACTTTACGAATGTCCATTTTTACCCCTCTGTTTTTAGTTCATAATTAAATGCTCGTAATTTTACCACCAATATAACCGAAGTTAAGCATATTTACACGCATTTTACCTACTGAAAGAATTTATTTTCTAGCGGTATAAGCCGGATAGAAATCCTCAAGATACGCCACAGTCGCATCAATATGCAACTGTCCTGGTGCGGTAATGGTATTCCCCACATACGCAAAAGTGAATAACGAGCCATAAGTCGCAAAAGACAATCGGGTGATTAAACCCCATCCCCCCATCCCAATCACCACTAAATTTTTATCCCCACTGTGCAACAGCATTTCCGTCAAAACCACCCTGTCCGCATTAGAATCCACCTGACAAGCAACCTTGACAATATCAGCTTTTGCCGATAATAATACCTCAGCCGATTCAATTTCGTGATTAATAGCCACCAAAGAGGGGGTTTTTTCAAAATTATGATACGACAATAATAATTGCGTTTCAGATTTCAGAATTGCATTGGCAAGTTGACAAAACTTTTCCGAACAATCCAATGAATGTATCGAAGAAGTCTCAATATCAACAATATCTGCATATTGGTAACATTCAGCAATAATAACCACTCTTTCCGCATCGCTACCTCCCCAATTTCCGCCTTCTCTCTTAGGTCTAAAAGTTAATATAGTCGGCACATCAAGGTCACCAAATTTTTGCAATTCTTCGATGATATTTTTAGCAAATATTTTACCTGTGAATAAATCTACTCTAATTTCAGCAATATCCAACCCTTGCTTCTTTAACGCCTTTATTTCTTCCACACTGCAATTATTACTAAATGAAACAGCGATTGCTGGCATCCCATTGCCTAAAGTATTGTTTTTTAGTTTAATCATTTTTTTAGTTTAATCCATTTGCCGAAAGGGTTTCTCTATATAGTAATGTATGAGAATTGAGTGCTATAAAACTTGGTCTTTCATTTTCGTTCACTGAAAAAAATATCACGCTTCGTGATATTGTTCATATTCTGTATCTCTGAGTGATGTCTCCTCTTGACTAAAATAACCCTCTACCGTTTGTACCGATACAGAAGCGTTAAAGACTTCGTTACTTTCAGAAACAACATTCATATTAAATGCTACTTAGAACTTTCCAGATGCCGAAGAAAATCTTGTGCGTTAATCTCACCTACAATGCGTTGTGAACGATTTTCAACACCGTTTTTAAAGAACAAAATTCCTGGTGGTCCGATGATACTAAAACGCTTCATTAGAGCTTTGTCAGTTGCATCATTCGCAGTAACATCGGCTTGTAGGGCGATGATATTTTTCATTTTCTCAACCACATTAGGGTTTGAAAAGACGAAGCGCTCTAACTCTTTGCACGAAATGCACCAATCTGCATAAAAATCTAGCATCACGATTTGACTATTGCTTTGTGCTTGGGCAAGTATGCGGTCTAACTCGGCACTAGACTTAACTTTATCAAATACAATATGAACTTTTTTCGCCTGCACTCCTGAGCCATAACCTGATAATGGAGCAAACATATCGCCACCGCCACGAGCAACTAGTCCTCCCAATAATAAACCGTAAATTAACACGAGTAAGCCAATGCCTTTAAATAAGCGATGAAAAACGGATGCGGTGTCGTTTAATTTTTGGAATACACCCATTACAATTGGTGATAAAGTGAAAAGTAATGCCCACAATATTAACGAGACGAATGGCGAGATGATACGGTCTAGCAAATAAATGGCCACGGCTAACATCATGATGCCGAATACATATTTAACATTATCCATCCAACCGCCTGCTTTAGGTAATTTACTCACGCCAGCACCGATTGCAAGTAGTGGCACGCCCATACCTAAACTTAAAACGAATAAAGACAAGCCACCAAGCAAAGCATCACCCGTTTGCCCAATATAAATCAATGCGCCTGCAAGTGGCGGGGCAACACAAGGCCCAACAATCAATGCTGATAAAAGACCCATAATTGCCACACCAATTAAACTACCGCCTTTTTGTTTGTTGCTGATACTAGTAATTTTATTCTGCAAAGCAGCTGGCAATTGGATATCGTAAAAGCCAAACATGGAGAATGCCAACGCCACAAAAATTGCACTAAATGCCACCAAAACTACTGGCGTTTGCAATAAAACTTGTAAATTTTCGCCAAAATACCCTGCTAATACACCTGCCATCGAATAAGTTACACTCATCGCTAGGACAAATACAATCGACATAGTCAACGCTTTTCTGGTGGTCATTTCACCTTTTTGCCCAATAATAATACCTGATAAAATCGGAATCATCGGGAATACACAAGGGGTTAACGACAATAATAAACCAAAACCAAAGAAACTGACTAAGACTAATAAAATATTATCTTGCTGTAATAATGCGGTAATTTGGTCGGTTTCGTTTAAAGGGGCGTCAGTCGTTAGATTTGGAACTGTGACTAATTTTGACGCTGCTTGTGGTTGTGGTTTAACTGGCTCAACTGCCATAGTCGTTTCAGGCATTGTAATATCTGTGATTTTTTCTATTGGTGGGTAGCAAATACCACCCAACCAGCAACCTTGAAACTTAGCCGAAAAAGTTACTTTTCCTGTTTGAATATTTTTTAGTGGTATATCAATAACGAGATTACCCTTGTAAATCTCCACTTTGCCAAACAATGGGTCGTCTTTTTCTACCCAACTTGGAAAGATAATCTCGCCAAATTCTGCACCCTTGGCATCGATGAAAAACTTATCACGATAAAGATAGTACTCTGGATGTACTTTCCAAGTTGCACGCAAAGTATTCGCATCAATTGCCTGTACTGAATATGCAAATGCTTCATCCGCAGGTAATGGCTCATCAGAAATAGGTACTACCTTTTTAATGATAGACTGCATAGTAGACTTCGCCTTGGACAGTATATTAAACGCATCATCAACTAATGATGTTTTACGATTATCCCTAACTTTAAGTGTTACTGATTTGGTAATTGGCGGATAACACACACCCAAATCTGCACAACCTTGGAACACCATATTAAGTACGATAAATTGGGTATCGCCTTCCAACACAGGCACTACAACCTGAACATTATTACGATAAACCCCAATCTTGCCAAAAAATTCATCATTTTTAATTTTCGCTATAGGGAATTTTGCCTCGCCTAATCGCGTTGAATGATTTGAAGAAATCTTGATTTTTTCTTTATAAAGATAATACCCTTCGGCAACATCCCAATTCAATAAGATTTTGTCATCAACAACCTTAGCCTTAAAGGCAAACGCCTTATCCGCAGGCAACAACTCACTCTCTGCCTGTGCAGATATCGAAAATAATAAAAATAATGATAATAATAAACGCTGCATGACTTTTCTCCTCAAATATATCCTGCTATATTATACGCTTAGGGGTAGATAGGTAAAATTATTTACTAATATCAATATCAATCCCTTGTTCAAGCAGTTCTTTTTGTCTATACGCAAGATAGGCACCATAAGTTGCCAATTTTTGATAAAAATTACCACTGACGAATCGCAATGCTTCTTTAAAATGAAAAGTATATAAAAATCCATCAATACGCGTTATTTCATCGCCTTTGTTAAACAAAATAATACCTGGTCGATAGTTGAGTTTAAGTTTTTTTACCCACGCTTTCGGCGTTGTTTTATTACCTTTATTGTCAATAATAGCCTGTGTAGAATTTGCATCAAGGCGCGCCACACTAAAAGCATTAAATTCATTCATAACCGCCTTATTTTTAAGTGTAGTGTTGTGAAAATATGCACAAGCATCACAGTTTTTATCTTCAAAAATCACTGCCAATGGGGTTTTAATTGTAGAAAAATCTGTTACTTTTTGGAACATTACATGGTCTTGTAGTTGGTAATTACCTGTTTTTTTATTGACTTCAATATACTCTGCTAAAGTTGAGTTTTTATAAGATTTACTCTGCACATATCCCAACACTTCTATAAATTTTTCAGGCGATCGATAACCGTTTGTTCTTGCTACTATCTTGTTTTTTTGATTTAAAAAAACAATCGTCGGTGTATATCGCACTCCAACTTTTATTGAAAATTCTTTCTCAGTAATAGCTTTATCTTCACCCAAAGCCACTTCTTTATCACCCCGCATATTAATAGCAATTACATCAAAATGCTCTTGAACAAAGTCTCTGAGAAAAGGTTTGTCAAAATTTTTCGCCATATGATCACAATAAGGACACTCGTCTAAATGAAAAAACAACAATACATGTTTATCCTTTTGTTTTGCCTCATCAACATCATCAACAAGTTCTAAAAAACTTTCTTTAAACCAAGACGGCATCGAATAAATTACGCCACCTACAATTTTCCCCTCTTTTGCTAATGTTGGTACACTAACCATACCAATCAACATTAAAAAAACAATAACAAACTTTAGATTGAAATTCCTCATAACACCGCCCCAATATAATTTATCAATTTTATTATAACTTATTCAAGAATATAATGCCCCAACAAATTCAGACAACAATCTGAATTTTATTATTTTGAATAAGTTGAGACCTTTGCATAAATATGAATAATCATCAAAACGCCATCTTTCATCAAATTACAAACTTTTTAAAAACACCCTTAGC
Organism: Candidatus Thiodubiliella endoseptemdiera; assembly: GCF_964212635.1. NCBI lineage: Bacteria > Pseudomonadati > Pseudomonadota > Gammaproteobacteria > Pseudothioglobaceae (SeqCode) > Candidatus Thiodubiliella > Candidatus Thiodubiliella endoseptemdiera. The sequence continues at coordinate 482,946 of NZ_OZ156463.1, read as the reverse complement.
CCTGCTAGGAGTGGATTTAAAAAATTTCCAATTTAATAAAATCTGTCATTTTGCTAATCATCCCTATTTATGCAAAGGTCTCAAGTTAAGTTTAAACAGCAAAAAGATGGCGTTTATTTTAACCAAAGTTGTTAAGTTGACGATTAAACAAAAAAGGTTTGCCTTACACACCAAAAAAGGACAACCTTAAAGTTGTCCTTTTTTGATATACTATCGCACCATGGATAATCTCCTTAATTTCTTTGTTAAACAAAAAAAATTAGCTTTGGTTTTTACACTGAGTGTGATTGCTGTGGGTATTTTGGCGCTTAATGGCATTCAACGAGATGAGTTTCCAAATGTGGATTTTGAGACGATGGTTGTGGTTACCAACTATCCTGGTGCATCGCCTGAAGATGTTGAGCAAAATGTTACTAATTTGATTGAGGATGAACTCAGGGATGTTATAGGCATTGATAAGTTTAGCTCTAAATCAAGGGCAGGGGTTTCTACTATTACGGTTAAGTTGTCTCATGATGTGAGTGATGTTGCTGAAATTAAGCAAGATATTAGGAATGCAGTTAATCGCGTTAGGGCTTTGCCTGTTGAGGTGGTGGATTTGCCAAAAGTGATGGACTTTAAACCGTCGAGGCAAAGTATTCTCAAGGTGAGTATTGCTGGCGTGTCTTTTTCTTACGCCAAATTACGCCAAATTATTGATGACATTGCTACTTCTATTGAGGCTGTGGATGGTGTGTCTGAGGTGAGTAAGCAGGGGTATCTTGATAAGGAGATTCAGGTCAAAATCGACCCGCAGAAACTTTATTTGCATAAACTTTCGTTGCCACAAGTGATGAGTGCTATTGGGCAACGGAATAAGCGTTGGACGGTGGGTAATAATAATAGTGATAAAGATGAAAAAACTATTGTGGTGTTGTCTAAGTTTGCTAAGGCGGATGAGGTGGGCGAGGTAATTATCAGGTCTAGTTTTAGTGGGCCAATTATTCGTTTGAAAGATGTGGCTTTGATTACTATTGGTAATGTGGAGGAAAAATCTATTGTTCGTGTGAATGGCAGGAAAGGATTTATTTTAAATATCAAAAAACAAGCACAGGCTGATGTGATTACTACGGTGGATTTAATTAAGGAAAAAATGACAGTGATGAATCGGCAGTATGGGGATAAATTGCAGATTTTCTATACTTCAGATAGATCTAAATATGTGCGTAATCGACTAAATATTGTTACTAATAATGGGGTGATAGGTTTGTTATTGGTGTTGGTAATATTGGGGTTATTTTTGTCGTTTAAAACTGCATTTTGGGTGGCGGTGAGTTTGCCAGTGAGTTTGTTGGGGTCGGTGGCGTTGTTGGGATTGGCGGGGGAGACGATTAATTTGGTGTCGTTGTCGGCGATAATTTTGGTGTTGGGGATTGTGGTGGATGATTCGATTATTGTGGCAGAGAGTGTGCATTATTATCGACAGTTAGGCGAAGAGCGGTATGCTGCGTCTGCACGAGGGTTTAAGCGGGTGATTATGCCGGTGATTACTACTATTTTGACAACAATATTGGCGTTTTCATCAATGTTTTTAATGGGTGGGACGATGGGTAAATTTATTTATGTGATTCCTTTGATTGTGATATTTGCTTTGGGTTTATCTTTCTTGGAGGTTTCATTTGCTTTACCTGCGCATTTGGCAGGTGTTAAAAATAAAGAAAAAGAGAGTGTTTGGTTTGAAGTTGTTGAACAAAAATTTGAAGTATTGTTAGCCAGGGTGTTAAAGATTAGATATCAAGTTGTTACTTTATTTGCTGTTTTATTAGTGGCTTCTTTGGTCTTTGCATCAATGCAAATGAAGTTTACTTTGTTCCCTGCGGTTGGTGTTGACAATATTAAAGCAAGGTTGGTTATGAAAGTAGGTTCATCGCTGAGTAATACTGAACATAAAGCAGAAGAAGTAGAAGATTTGGTGGCAAAAATTGTTGGACTAGATTTAGTTTCTATTACCACGGATGTTGGTAAATATTATACTCACAAGGCTTATTTTAATATTGAATTGGTACCATCTAATGACCGTGAAACAGATTCTAAGGTAATTTTAAAAAAACTTAAAGACAGTGTTGAACAAATTACTGGTGTTGAAAAATTACACTTTTCTGTGCATCGACCAGGACCTCCACAGGGTGAAGATATTGAGATTAATTTGATTGCTCAAAATGATGTTCAGAGAGAAAAAGCGGCGTCAAAACTTGAGAAAATTTTAGAAGCAATAGAGGGTGTGGACAATATTGACCGTGATGATGACCCAGGTAAAAATCGTATTGAAGTAGTGCTTGATTATGAAAAAATGGCACGTTTAGAAATCGAGCAATCAACATTAAATCAATATTTGCGTGCGGCATTTACGGGTATCGATGTTACCAATATGCGTGAGGGTAAAAATGATGTGAATTTTAGAGTGTATCTTGGTGAGAATAATTATTCTGAAGATTTTATTCGGGATATTAAAGTGCTTAATAGAAAAGGACTTGTGGTTCCGATTGCCAATTTTTCCAGTATTCAAACTATTATCGGTGAGCCAAATTTTAACCACTATAATGGATTGCGTTTAACCACGGTAAGTGCGAGTATTGATGATGCTAAAACTAATGTCAAAGCGGTGATGCGTGATGCGCTTGAACAGTTAAATTTGAGTGATAATTTTGCAGGTGTTCGTGCGATTAGTGAAGGCGGGGCTAAAGAAACTAACGACTCCATGGATAGTTTTAAGCAAGCTTTTGTGATGGCAATTTTTGGTATTTTCTTATTGTTAGTGTTGTTGTTTAATTCTTATACTCAGCCACTGTTAATTCTTAGCACTATTCCTTTTTCGGTAATTGGGGTTATTTGGGCATTTTCCCTACACGGAGAAACATTGAGTTTTTTTGCTGTTTTAGGGGTGTTGGCATTGATAGGGGTGATTGTAAATGACTCTTTGGTGTTGGTTTCACATCTAAATTACCTGAAAAAGAAAGGCATATCAGATGTCCATCAATGGATTGTCCAAGGCTCAAAAGACCGTCTGCGTGCCGTAGTACTTACTAGTCTCACCACCTTAGCAGGCATCATCCCGTTAGCTTACGGCATCGGTGGCACTGATTTCATTTTGCAACCCATGGCACTTGCACTCGGCTATGGATTGTTATTCGGCACAGTGATGACGCTCATTTTGTTACCCTGCTTATATTTGATGAACTACGAGTTTGTGAATTGGGTTACTCATAAATTCCGCAAGTAACATTTTCAACCCATGGTGATGGGGTAAGAAAAAACAAATCCGACCTGTCCCATAAAAAAATACGGAATAACAATCACTTACATTGCCTAATGACACACAGGTCAAACCTATTTTTTATTTATTTTGCAATGCGTGGCGAATAAGTTCTTCGGTGCTAAAGGTATTATTGCCAACGCCAGCAATCATTTTTTCTGCTTCTTTAACTTTAAAGCCAAGCGATTGCAAGGCAGCAAGCGCTTGATTACTGTTTGGATTATTACCACTAATCGTCGTCGCTTGATTACTGGCTTTAATAAGATTGAGTTTTTCCAAGCGGTCTTTGAGTTCTACAATCAATTTTTGTGCTGTTTTCTTGCCGATACCTGGGGTTTTTGCAAGCAAAACATCGTCATCATTCGCAACAGCGCTCATTAATGAGCCAATGTCCAAATGTGACAAAATCGCCAAAGCTACTTTAGGCCCAACACCATTTACGCGGATAAGTTCTCTAAAAATAGTTTTTTCATCTTTGCTGATAAAACCATACAAAGTATGCGAGTCCTCTTTAACCGTTAGGTGCGTATAAAGAGAAATATTCGGCTCACTGCCCATCGCATAAAAACTCGACATTGGGCATAAAATTTCATAGCCAATGCCCCCAACCTCCAACAAAAGTTCAGGTTGATTTTTCTCTAAAATCGTACCAGTGAGTTTTCCAATCATATGCGCTATCCTTGTAAGAGGTTGAACCTCTTACAACCAAGAGTATTGTTTAAAATAAGTTTTTTCAAAAGTTTTAATATCATCTTGATATTGCAAGGTTAAGCCAATATCATCTAAGCCATTCATTAGTCGGCGTTTGCGTTCGGCATCTACTTTAAAAGTATAAGTCTCATTATTCGCTGTTACAGTTTGTGCGTCTAAATCAATGCCAATTTCTCCATCAAAGGCAAATAATGCATCCATTATGTTGTTGTCCTGCACGATGGGTAAAATGCCGTTTTTAAAACAATTATTATAAAAAATATCTGCAAAACTCGGTGCAATAATCGCACGAAAACCATAATCCTCTAACGCCCAAGGTGCATGCTCCCGTGATGAGCCACAGCCAAAATTCTCACGAGCCAATAAGATTTTTGCCCCTTTATATTTTGGGTTGTTAAGCACAAAGTCTTTATTGAGAGGGCGTTTTGAATTGTCCATCCCCACTTCTCCATGGTCTAAATAACGCCATTCATCAAACAAATTTACGCCAAAGCCAGACCGCTTAATTGATTTTAAAAATTGCTTAGGAATAATCGCATCGGTATCAATATTTGCACGGTCAAGTGGCGTGGCAATGGAAGTTAATTTAGTAAATTTGTTCATATTTTTTTGTTTAATTATTGAAGCAATCGCTTGATACCCTATCATCTGAAAGAAAGAAATCATCCCAGCCCCTTTTAGGCGGTATATTTTTCTTTTTACAGAACTCTTTTGCTTTTGTATCGTTAGATAGGTATGAATCACAATAGCTGTGTAATTCTTGTTTGGTTATTTTGTGATATTCGTTTTTCATTGTAATCGAGTTTTATCACAGCCAAGTTGCTCTTGAAAGTCACAAGCTGTGTTGTAATACTCTTTAGCTTTCTGTTTATCTTGTCGAACACCTTCAGCTTGCTCGTACATAACACCAAGATTGTAACAACCTAATCCGTTATATAAATTACAAGCCTTTTTAAAGTATTGAACTGCCATAAAGTTATCCTTTTTGGGTTTACCGTTTTTATATAATAGCCCTGTATTAACGCAACCTAGTCCATCACCCAATCTGCAAGATGTTCCATAAAATCCAAACGCTCCAAAAAAATATTTTGTTATAGTTTCATGGTAACGACCGAGCGCATTACAGCCACGAGCATGTTTTAAATTACAAGATTTAAGGTAATATTTAGATGCTGCATAATAATCTTTCTCCTCTTTTTCGTAATAATATCCATTATCGTAACACGACTTACTATCTCCACTATTGCAAAGTTTATCGCCTTCTTTAACATAATTTTTTGTTAACTCTTGCCTGATAAGGTAAGAAGAATATTCTTCAGTGATGACCGCATAACCAGTCAAGACGATTAGTAGGGTGATTGGGGTTAACGCTATAATGACTATTTTTTTCATTTTCATACTTAAATAATTTTAACAAAATTTTCCACAAATCGCACTTTTAGCAGCCGTATAAGGGCTGACTAAATGGGTAAATGAGCCTTGTCCTTGGCGACCTTCAAAGTTACGGTTTGAGGTGCTGGCACAGCGTTCACCGACTTCTAATTTGTCGGCGTTCATGGCTAGGCACATTGAGCAGCCTGCTTCACGCCATTCAAAACCTGCTTGGGTAAATATTTTGTCCAAACCTTCGACTTCGGCTTGTTTTTTAATCAATCCTGAGCCGGGGACGATTAAGGCGAGTTTGATGTTGTCGGCGATGTGTTGGTCTTTTAAAACAGTGGCAGCAATGCGTAAATCCTCGATGCGAGCGTTGGTGCAGGAGCCGATAAAGACTTTGTCGATTTGGATGTCGCTGATTTTGGTGTCTGCTGTGAGTTGGGTGTAATTTAAAGCGTTTTCCCAGCTGGTTTTTTCAACTGCATTTTTTGCATTGTTTGGATTGGGTATGTATTCATCAATGGCAACTACCATTTCTGGTGAAGTGCCCCAGGTAACTTGTGGTTTAATGTCTTCGGCGTTAAAACAGAGGGTTTTGTCAAAAAATGCCCCCTCATCTGAGTGCAGTGTCTGCCAATAGTTAACTGCCTTGTCCCATTCAGTGCCTGTTGGTGCCAGTGGACGACCTTGGACATAGTCAATGGTTTTGGCATCCACAGCCACTATGCCTACGCGTGCACCAGCTTCAATTGCCATATTGCACAGCGTCATTCTGCCTTCGATGGATAAATTTTGAATGGTGTCGCCTGTAAATTCAATGGCAAAACCTGTGCCACCTGCGGTGCCGATTTGACCGATGATATATAAGGCAATGTCTTTAGCACTGACATTTTCATTGAGAATACCTGTTACTTCAATATTGAGATTTTTTGATTTAGATTGCCATAGACAGCCCGTAGCTAAAACATGCTCAACTTCAGAAGTGCCGATACCAAATGCTAACGCACCCAACGCACCATGCGTGGAAGTATGCGAGTCGCCACAAACGATGCTCATCCCTGGCAAAGTTGCCCCTTGTTCAGGGCCAACCACATGGACAATGCCTTGACGAATATCGTTCATTTCAATTTCGGTAATGCCAAAATCAGCACAGTTTTTATCCAGCGTTTCAATTTGCAATTTAGAAATCGGGTCTTCAATACCACTCACCCCTGATGAGCGTTCTGTGGTTGGAACATTGTGGTCGGGGACGGCAAAACTTGCTTCAATACGCCACGGCTTTCTACCAGCCAATTGCAAGCCCTCAAAGGCTTGGGGCGAAGTTACTTCGTGGATAAGTTGGCGGTCAATATAGATGAGCGAAGTGGTTTCTTCTTCACGCACGATGTGTGCACTTATTAATTTGTCGTAAAGTGTTTGAGCCATTGTTGTAATTAACGATAAAATAACTCATTTTACATTTTCATTAAACCTATGTGCGGAATTTGTGGGCAATTAAGATTTGACAATCAGGCGGTTGAGTCAAAGAATTTAGAAGTAATGATGCAAAAAATTGCACGACGAGGTCCTGACGACGAGGGGATTTGGTCGGATAGGATGGTTGGTTTTGGGCATCGGCGCTTGAGTATTATTGATTTATCTAATTATGCACATCAGCCGATGGTAGATGAAATGCTTAATTTGACTTTGGTGTTTAATGGCACGATTTATAACTATCAATCCTTGCGCAAGGATTTAATTCAGCACGGTTATCATTTTTTTTCTACTTCAGACACCGAAGTTATACTTAAAGCTTATCATCATTGGGGTGAAGACTGTGTTAAACATTTGGATGGTATGTTTGCGTTTTGTATTTGGAACGGTACACATTTATTTGTAGCACGCGATAGAATGGGGATTAAGCCGTTGTATTTTAATTTGACTGATGAGGCATTTAGTTTTGCCTCCAACACACAAGCACTGATAGCGATTGGGGTGGATAGTGGTATCAATTCAGTGGCGTTGCAACAGCAATTATCCTTGCATGGCGTGGTGCCAGCACCAAATACCATTCTTAACGGAGTGCATAAAATTAAACCTGCGACGACGCTGATGATTGATGCACAAGGCAAGATTACTGAGAAAATATATTGGCAACCGAAGGCACAAAGAACGGGATTGAACAATGAAGAATATTTGGAAAAAACCCATGATCTGTTGATTAAGGCGGTAGATAAAAGAATGTTAGCAGCTGATGTACCAATTGGGGTGTTACTTTCGGGTGGGTTGGATTCTTCTTTGTTAGTAGGGCTTTTGAGTGAGGCGGGGCATCAAGATATTCGCACATTTTCTATTGGTTTTGAGGATATAGGGGGCGAAGCAGGGTCAGAATTTGAATATTCTGACCAAATTGTCAGGCGTTTTAATACTAAACACGAAAAATATGTGGTGAGCAATCGTCAAGTTTTGCCACGACTGGGTGAGGCAGTGTCGAATATGGCAGAACCGATGGTGGGGCAGGATGCTGTGGCGTTTTATTTGCTTTCTGAACAAGTTTCTAAACACATTAAGGTGGTTTTATCAGGGCAGGGTGCTGATGAGGCATTTGCAGGGTATTTTTGGTATGCACGCATGCAAAAAGAGTTGGGTAGCGAGTTTGAACGCTTTGCTAAACATTATATTGACAGGTCTTATGAAGAATATTTGCAAACTGTCAATGCACAATATCACACGGGCAACCATACCCAAGAATGGCTCAATAAAGAGTTTGATAAAGCTAATGCTGATGAATTTATGGATAAAGTATTTCGCACGGACATTACTCGTTTGGTGGTAGATGACCCTGTTAAGCGGGTGGATAATATGACCATGGCGTGGGGGTTGGAAGCGCGAGTACCATTTATGGACACGGCGCTAGTTGAGCATGCATTGTGCATACCACCGAGTCTAAAAATGAGCGAAGAGGGTAAATATCCATTGAAACAAATCTCTCGTGGATTGTTGCCCGACAGCGTGATTGATAGGAAAAAAGGTTATTTTCCAATGCCAGCACTTAAATATGTGCGGGGTGAATTTTTAGAATTTATGTCTGATATTTTAAATTCCAGTCGCTGTATTAATCGAGGGGTTTACAATCAGAATTTTGTGCAAAAAGTGATTAATCAACCCGAGCAATATATGACTGCACTCAACGGTTCACGCCTGTGGCATTTGGCGTTGCTAGAATATTGGTTGCAGGAGAATGTTGATGGATAATATTATCATTTATACAGACGGTGGCTGTCGAGGCAACCCTGGTGTTGGTGGTTGGGGTGTGTGGTTACGATATAAAGGCACAGAAAAAAAATTGAAAGGTGCTGAAAAAGACACCACCAACAATCGCATGGAACTCACTGCTGCAATTAAGGCATTAGAAGCTTTAAAATCCGACGAAATTAAGGTGGATTTATATACCGATTCTAAGTATGTAATGAATGGAATTAACGAGTGGATTATTAATTGGAAGAAAAAGAATTGGAAAACCAGTGCTAAAAGACCTGTAAAAAATGTGGATTTATGGCAAAAATTAGACAGACTTAATCAAAAGTATCCCGTAAATTGGCATTGGGTAAAAGGCCATAGTGGCGACGAAGGTAATGATATGGCGGACTTATTGGCGAATCAAGCTATGGATAGTATAGGTTAATTATAATATTACTTTATTGTAATATTACCAAATATAAATAGACTTGCAAAGTCTTTCTTTTTGTGAATAAATAGACATCTTTAATTCAACAAAAGCCCTAGGAGCAATAAATGAAAAAATTGGTATTATTATTTGGATTGGTAGCTGCATTAAATTTTAATGTATTGGCTGATGAACAGGATGGTGTTGCTGTATTGGGCGATGATGCAACTGAAGAACAAATGCAAGCAGTGAGAGATGGGGGCAAGTCGCGTTGTGAAGATATTGATGATGAAGACCAGCGCGAGGTTTGTGTGGTTGATTATTTTGCACAGCATAATTTAGAAGAAGAGCCTAGTTGCGATTAACAACAAAGAATTTGTAACTCTGCATTATGGGGGAGTTATTAAATAAAGACTCAAAAAGAGTCATTTTTTATAAAATAAAAGGAAAAATAAAATGAAAAAACTTAAAGTATTAGTAGTAAGTGCTGCATCAGTAGCATTGTTAGCATCAATGGCGGTAACCGCTAAGCCAGTAGGTATTGTTAAAGGTGTTATGGAGGTGGCGGGTATTTCTCGTAATCAAGATAACAAAGCCACTATTCACCCAGCGTTTGCAAAGACTTCGCGTCCTTGTCCGCCATTCTGTATTCAACCGACAAACCCGTTTGCTCCTGCAGCAGTTGAAACGGTATCTGAGTTAGATATTATTCATGCGATTCGTGATATTGCTAAAGGCGATAACTCTAAAATGGTGATTGATGCGCGCACACCAGTTTGGACCACAGCTAAAAAAGGCGGAACAATTAAAGGTTCGGTGAATATTTCTTTTAAAAAGTTAAACTCTAAAGCTATTGCTAAAGACCCAGATGCAGTTATTGAAATCTTAACTAGCAAGTTTGGTGTTACTGAGCAAGATGGCATCTTTAACTTTACTAAAGCTAAGACTTTGTATTTGTTCTGTAATGGTTTGTGGTGTGGTCAATCACCTGCAGCGATTAGAGCATTACTTTCTTTAGGTTATCCAGAAAATAAACTTAAGTACTACCGTTCAGGTATGAATGCATGGCATTCACTTGGTCTTAGTACTGTTGGCAAATAACCCCACAATTATTAAATTAGGAGAGACCTTTGCATAAATAGGGATGATTAGCAAAATGACAGATTTTATTAAATTGGAAATTTTTTAAATCCACTCCTAGCAGGGCTAAGGGTGTTTTTAAAAAGTTTGTAATTTGATGAAAGATGGCGTTTTGATGATTATTCATATTTATGCAAAGGTCTCTAGGAGATTATTATGAAAATTAAATTATTATTTATTGCACTGACTGCTTTATTTTTAACTGCTTGTAATACCACAGGCAACGCCAAAGGTGGCAAGCCAGTTGGTATCGTTAAAGGTGTTATGGAAGTTGCGGGTATTACTCGTAATCAAGATGGCAAGAATACTATTCACCCAGCGTTTGCAAAGACTTCGCGTCCTTGTCCACCATTCTGTATTCAGCCGCAGCATCCGTTTGCCCCTGCAGCTGTTGACACTGTAACTGAATTGGATATTATTCACGCACTTCGCGATATTGCGAATGGCGCTAATGCGATGGTTATTGATGCTAGAACTCCTATTTGGACCACAGCTAAGAAAGGTGGAACAATTAAAGGTTCGGTGAATATTTCTTTCAAAAAGTTAAATTCTAAAGCTGTTGCTAAAGACCCAGATGCAGTTATTGAAATCTTAACTAGCAAGTTTGGTGTTACTGAGCAAGATGGTGTCTTTAACTTTACTAAAGCTAAGACTTTGTATTTGTTCTGTAATGGTTTGTGGTGTGGTCAATCACCTGCAGCAATCAGAGCGTTGCTTTCTTTAGGTTATCCTGATAGCAAGCTTAAGTACTACCGTGGAGGTATGAATGCATGGCACTCATTAGGTCTTAGCACTGTTGGGAAGTAACTTTTGATTGTCTTATTTAAGGAGAAAAGGGTGCTGTTGGCACCCTTTTTTTTCATTTTGTTATTTCTGCATACAGTACCAGTGGTTGCTGGTGCGCGTGCAGATTCGTGGTATCGAATTGGCTATGATTATTCTCAAAGAAAACGCAATGACGAGGCGTTTAGATGGATGATGCGTGCTGCTGAGGCAGGGCATATTGCCGCTCAAAATAACATTGGATTGAGTTATTTACATGGACTGGGTGCAGAGAAAAATGAAAAAAAAGCATTTGTGTGGTTTGAGAAAGCCGCTAAACAAGGGTTGTCGTATGCTCAAAGTGAATTGGCAATGTTGTATTATCGACAAGGCAAAGTAAAACAAGCAGAGCAATGGTGGTCAACAGCAGCAAAACAGAATGATGAATATGCACAGTTTAATTTAGCCTCGTTATTTTTAGAACAAAATAAACGCAAACAAGCGCATTATTGGTTTCAACAAGCGAGTCAAAATAATCATCCTCAAGCGCAAACCGCGTTGGATGAATTAAAGGAGAAATAAAATGAAAAAAATAACAATAATATTGGGTTTTCTATTGGCACAAAATACTATCGCATTTTTTCCAATGCCAAATATGCCAAAATTACCAGAACTACCAATGTTTGGCGATTTTAATCCAAACCAATTACGCACTAACTTCAACAAATTTAGTAATAGTGAGCCTGATTTTGCCAGAGAAAGACGCGTAATTAGTCAGATAGAAGAAGCGGTAATGGATGGCGATGTGGAATATTTACCGTTAAAAAGAGGTAGAAAAGTTTTTACAATTTATATGGAAAGTGAAACAGACAAGCCAAAAGGCGGTGTTATTATTTTGCACAATCGCGGACAACATGCAAATTGGGACGATACCATCAAACCATTACGCACAGGGTTAACGGAAAAAGGCTGGCACACACTGTCAGTGCAAATGCCTGTGTTAGGTAAAGAAGCCAAATACTATGATTATGTACCTATTTTTCCTTACTCGTATGAACGCATTGATGCAGCATTGGACTTTTACAAGGAAAAAGGCATTACCAATATCGTGCTGATTGCTCATGGTTGTGGTGCACATATGGCAATGGGTTATATTGAAAAATATAGTGATAATAAATTTAAAGGCTTTGTTGGCATTGGTATGGGTGCAACAGATTATAAGCAAAAATTGGTGAATGGTTTTCCATTGTATAAAATGACAGTACCGATTTTAGATATTTTTGCCGAGCAAGATTTTGCAGGAGTGAGAAAAATGGCTAAGTATAGAGATGGGCTAATCAAGCAAGCAGGTAATAAAAAATCAGCACAAGTTATTATTGAAAACGCAGATCATTATTACAAGAGCGAAGGAGCTGTTAAACACCTAACGGATAAAGTGGCAATTTGGTTAAATGCGTTGTAAATAGTCAAGCTCTTGTTGGGAAAAATCAGCAAGTTTTCTGGCTTCAATATTGAATGGACCACGCAGTTCAGAGCCGATGTGTTTTTTTACTAATTTATCGAAAGTTCGCAATGGCTCAATTTTTCTTTGTTGGCATAGGTAATGAAACCATTTGTTGCCGATTTTGACATGACCGATTTCATCTTTAAAAATAATATCTAAGATGTTAACCATGTGGGCGAAGTTTGATTGTTTAAAGCGCGCTTGAATTTTTGGCGTTGCATCCAAGCCTCGGGCTTCTAGCACTCTCGGCACTAACGCCATTCGTGCCAATACATCATAATCGGTATCCGCCGTCATTTTCCATAAGCCATTATGTCCGTCAAAATCACCGTATTGATAGCCCAACTCAATTAGGTAATTATTCAGCAAAGTGAAGTGTTGAGACTCTTCAAAGGCCACCTGAATCCAATCTTGGTAAAATTGTTCAGGCATCATCTGAAAGCGATAAACAGCATCCAAAGCCAAATTAATCGCATTAAATTCTATATGGCAAATTGCGTGAATGGTATTGATAAAGCCTAAATCTGATTTATTGCGTTGTGGTACAGCACCAAATCTGACTAATTCAGGTTTGTCAGGCCTACCTGGATTTTCAGTTTTTTGAATTAGAGTATCCACATAATCTAATTGATGATTATTGCAAAGTGTGTGTAGTTGCTGTGTGAGTTTAATTTTTTCATCAATACGCTCACTCATCAAAGCACAATGTGCTAATTCAAAGGCGTTCATATTTGCCCAATTGAATATTACCCAATTGCCAATCGCCGATTTGTGTGCGAATCAGCCTCAGTGTTGGAAAACCGACAGCAGCAGTCATACGACGCACTTGACGATTTTTTCCTTCAGTAATTTTAAGCTCAATCCATGCAGTGGGGATATTTTTCCGCATACGAATTGGTGGTACTCTATTCCATAGCCAATCAGGCTGTTTAACGATTTTTGCCTTGGCAGGTTTGGTGAGTCCATCCTTGAGTATTATTCCTTGGCATAATTGCTCAATAGCATCATCGGTGACTTTGCCATCAACCTGTACAAGGTAGGTTTTTTCTTTGTCAAATTTCGGGTGTGAGATTTGGTGCTGTAATTTTCCATCATCTGTAAGTAGTAACAGACCTTCTGAATCTTTGTCTAAGCGGCCTGCCGGGTAAAATCCTTTTTCATTGATGTAGGTAGATAGATTTTTAGAATCACCACTGAATTGACACAAAACCCCAAATGGCTTATTAAAAAGGACGATACTACCCATAAATATTTTTTGCTCTTTCAACAAAAGCATCAAGTTGTGCATTGGAAATGGCAGTGAAAATCGGGGCAATAGCAATATCCACCAACCGAGAAGCGAAACTAAATTCTAATTCAAGACTAATTTTACAAGCGCTATCACTCAACGCAGTAAAAATCCAAGCCCCTTGTAATTGCTTAAAAGGTCCATCTTTGAGTTGCATATCAATGCGTGCGTCAGAGGTTAAAGTATTTATAGTGGTAAAAGTTTGATTAAAAGCACTTTTATTAATGCTTACCGAAGCGGTAATTTCACGCTCAGTTTGATTTAAAATACTCGCAGACGAACACCAATTAAGGAATTCGGGATAGTCATTGATTTGATTCACCAGTTGATACATTTGATTGCACGAATAGGGGACAATGGCACTTTTAGAGATTTGATGCATAACGATTAAGAAAAATGGCTAAGAAAAACAAAAAAACAAATTCAAATACAATTGCCGTGAATAAAAAAGCACGACACGACTATTTTATAGAACAAAGCCTTGAAGCCGGACTTTCTTTGGAAGGTTGGGAGGTAAAAAGCCTGCGTGATAACAAAGTACAAATCAAAGAAAGTTATGTTATTTTAAAAAATAACGAAATGTTCTTATTCGGTAGTCATATTTCACCACTCAATACAGCCTCCACTCATGTCAATGCAGACCCGATTAGGACGCGTAAGTTGCTGTTAAATCGTTTAGAAATCAACAGGATTAAGGAAAAAATAAATCAGAAAGGTGCAACTGTCGTGCCACTCAAACTTTATTGGGTGCGAGGCAAGGTAAAGCTTGAAATCGGTGTTGCTAAGGGAAAAAAAGAGCATGATAAGCGCCAAGACATCAAAGAAAAAGACTGGAAAAGAGACAAGCAAAGGACTTTAAAAGAGAGTTTGAAGTGATGATTGCATTTTTTATTAAAAAAAAGCGTTGACACAGGTGTATTTCTGTTTATAATTGACCCCACTAAATGCAGAGATGCTGAACGACAATATAGTGTTTTCATCTCCAAACAAGTAAAACTTTTAGTACTTTTAAATAAAATTAAAACTTTCAAGGAGAATGAAAAAATGAATAAATCAGAATTAATTGATGCAATTGCATCAGCAGCAAATCTTTCTAAAGCAGATGCAGGCCGTGCATTGAATGCTACAACTGACGCTATCACTAGTGCAATGTCTAAAGGCGACGGCGTTCAACTAACTGGCTTTGGTTCTTTTGTTGTTAGAGACCGCGCTGCGCGCACTGGTCGCAACCCACAAACAGGTGCTACGATTCAAATCAAGGCATCTAAAGTTGCTGCATTTAAGGCTGGTAAGGCACTTAAAGAATCTGTAAACGGTTAATCTTAACTGTTTTGTGAAGAAAAGCACTCTCTAGAGTGCTTTTTTTTCGTTATGACAAAAGACAAGCAAAACCTATTCGGGTTAAATCAACAAGCACTCACCGAGTTGTTTGCAACATTAGGCGAAAAACCCTATCGTGTCAAACAATTGATGCAGTGGATTTATAAATATCATGAGTTTGATTTTGATAAGATGCTCAACCTTAGTAAAAAGCTCAGACAACAGCTGAAAGATACCACTTGCATTGAATTGCCCAAAGTGGCAAAGCAAGACCACGCCCTCGATGGTGTGATTAAGTGGGTAATTGATACGGGTGCAGATAATTTTATTGAAACTGTGTATATTCCTTCTGATGACAGAGGTACACTGTGTATTTCTTCACAAGTGGGTTGTTCTTTGGCATGTACTTTTTGCTCAACAGGAATGCAGGGTTTTAATCGCAATCTCAGCACTGCAGAAATTATCGGACAAGTGATGTTGGCCAATCATTATTTGAAAGACAAAGACAAGCGTATTTCCAATGTGGTATTTATGGGAATGGGTGAGCCGTTGTTGAATGAAAAAGCGGTTTATCCTGCCTGTGATTTGTTGTTGGATGATTTAGCATTTGGTTTGTCTAGACGCAAAGTGACGATATCAACTTCGGGCGTAGTTCCTGCATTGTTGCGAATGGCAGAGCGAGTACCTGTAAGTTTGGCAGTATCTTTGCATGCACCAGATGATACTTTGCGTAATGAATTGGTGCCGATTAATCAAAAATACCCAATTCAAGAATTACTATCAGCCTGTAAAGTATATCTAAACGCAGGCACGCAAGAACGCCATATTTTATTTGAATATGTGATGTTGAATGGGGTGAATGATAGCGTTGCACAGGCCAAAAAATTAGTGACTCTACTTAAAGGGATGTCAGCAAAAGTGAATTTAATCCCTTTTAACCCCTTCCCAAAAACTCAATATATCACCTCAAAAAAGGTTACAATTGCCTCATTTCAAGATGTTTTATTTGATAATGGTATTCGTACCACCACGCGAAGAACGCGTGGCGAAGAGGTGGATGCAGCTTGCGGGCAATTGGCAGGAAAAATTATTGATAAAACTAAACGCATAAAGGTAACAATATGATAAATATAGAAGGGATTGAACACCATTCTAAACAAAGAACAAAAAACAATAAAAGTAAAATTAAGTTGGGAATTACAATATTAATACTTATTATCATTATTTTTTATTTTTTTTCTAGTAATAGTCAAACGCCAGAAAGGTCACAGCCCAATCTGATTGTGATTAAAGAAGCGGAAAACAAAAAGACTAAAGTGGTTATTACCCCCGTTAAAGTTAAAACTAACGACACTCAGATTCAGCCTAAAAAATCTGATATTTTAGAAAATTTAGATGAAGTAATTTAATAATGAAGCCAGTACATACAATCACCAGAAGAAAATCCAAGAAAATTTTTGTTGGTGATGTGGCTATTGGTGGCGATGCACCGATTGCCGTGCAAAGCATGACAAACACCAATACCAATGATATTTCAGCAACAGTTGCACAAATCAAAGAACTGCAAAATTCAGGTGCAGATTTAGTGCGTGTTTCTGTACCGACGATGGCAGCGGCAGAAGCTTTTAAAATCATTAAGCAAAAAACCAGCGTCCCTTTGATTGCCGACATTCATTTTGATTATAAAATTGCTCTTAAAGTGGCAGAATATGGAGCAGATTGTCTGCGTATTAATCCAGGCAATATCGGACGCGAAGACAGAGTTCGAGAAGTAGTGGCATCCGCTCTGGATCATAACATTCCCATTCGTATCGGTGTCAATGCAGGCTCATTAGAAAAAGACCTGCAAAAGAAATACACTGAACCCACGCCCGAAGCTATGGTGGAATCTGCGTTCAGACATATTGATATTTTGGATAGATTGAGTTTTGATAATTATAAAATTTCACTCAAAGCCTCTGAAGTGTTTATGACAGTATTTGCCTACAAACAACTGGCAACACAAATTGACAATCCATTGCATCTTGGTATTACTGAAGCAGGCTCATTCAGAGCGGGTTCGGTGAAGTCATCAGTGGGCTTGGGTTTATTGCTTGCAGAAGGCATTGGCGATACTATTCGTGTTTCTTTGGCTTCTAACCCTGTAGATGAAATCAAAGTCGGTTTTGACATTCTAAAATCATTGGGGTTGCGACAAAAAGGTGTTAATTTAATCGCCTGCCCATCATGTTCTCGTCAAAAATTTGATGTGATTAAAGTGGTCAATGAATTGGAAGCCCGTTTAGAAGATATTAACGAACCAATTGATGCAGCTGTCATCGGTTGCGTGGTAAACGGACCAGGAGAAGCGAAAGCGGTATCGGTTGGACTCACAGGTGGCGAGCCTAATCTGATGTATATCAACGGACTCACGCATTCCAAAGTAAGCAATGAAAGTTTAGTAGATACGCTTGAAGCACAAATCCGCAGTCAATTAAAAGGCTGATTATCTATTTGCTCTTTTGTAGGCTTTGTAACGATAAATAAATTGAATAACAAAATAACCTGACACCGAACTAGTAACGGAAACAATCAAGCAGCCCAATAAAAATGGTTGCCAAATTGTGTCAAATACCTGCCATGCATACTCAAGCGACATTACAAAATCTTGCTCAATGCCAACGCCTAAAACCCACGCACCGAGTTTATAACAGGCATAAAAAATCGGTGGCATGGTGAGTGGGTTGGTAATCCAAACTAGGGCAATAGATAATGGTAAATTAGCATTGAATATGACAGCAGCAGGTGCGGCTAATAGCATTTGGAAGGGCACGGGCACAAAGGCACAAAATAAGCCAACAGCAAAAGCTTTGGCAGCGGATTTTCTATTGAAATTCCACAGGCTTGAAGCGTGTAGATGTTTGCCTAACCAGCCAAGATATTTGTGGTTTTTGAGTTCGTTAGGGCTGGGAGTGTAGTGTTTGAATAGTTTTTTCATAACGCAACATTAATGATGTTTTTAGCGGTTAACCCATATTGTTGATAAAGTTCTTCTTGTGAGCCTTGTTCAGTGAAATCATCTGTCAAGCCTAAAATTTGTAACGGGGTGTTGATTTTTTGTTGGTGTAAATATTCACTAATTGCACTACCTCCTCCACCCGAGATGGCATTGTCTTCAATAGAAATCAATTGTTGATGTGTGTGTGCTATTTTGCTAATCAGTGCTTCATCTAAAGGTTTAATAAAACGCATATCAATCACAGTTGCACCAAGTTCTTTACCTGCTTCTAAGGCAATTTTAACAAAATTACCATACGCAAAAATAGCAGTTTTACTGCCTTCTAATAAAATATTTGCCTTGCCAACCTCAACGGTATCTTGTGTTTCATAATGTTCAATATTTGCCGAGCCTCGTGGATAGCGAATACACACAGGTGAATCCATTTTTAGAGCAGTATTGAACATTCGGAACATCTCAAAACCATTGCTAGGTATCATAACGGTAAGATTAGGAATGCAGCGTAAAAAACTCAAATCAAAACACCCTGCATGAGTAGCCCCATCAGCACCTACCAAACCTGCACGGTCAATGGCAAAAATAACATTCAAATTTTGCAAAGCAATGTCATGAATAAGTTGGTCGTAACCTCGTTGTAAAAAAGTGGAATAAATGGCCACCACAGGTTTTAGTCCTTGCGTTGCCAACCCCCCTGCAAAAGTAATAGCGTGTTGCTCGGCAATGCCCACATCAAAATATTGCTTGGGAAATTTTTGCTCGAACTCACTCATTCCAGAGCCAGTACACATCGCTGGCGTAATGGCGATCAATTTCTTATTTTCAGCCGCCACATTAACCAACCAACGACCAAACACAGCACTATAACTGTCCAATGTAACAGTATTATTAACACCATCAGTAGCAGGGGCAATGCCGTGGAATTTACACGGGTCATTTTCTGCACTATTTAAACCGTAGCCTTTTTTAGTAATGATGTGTAATAATCTTGGCTTATTTTGAGCCTTTAAATTTTGTAGCGTCTTAATTAGTGTGGGTAAATCGTGCCCATCAATCGGACCATAATAATCCAATCCCAATTCTTCAAATAAAGTACTCGGTAATACCATGCCTTTTAAATGTTCTTCTGAGCGCTTAGCAAATTCACGCATTCTCGGCATTTTGTCCAAAATATTCAGTGACTTATTCCGCATCGTTGAATATACCTTGCCAGAGATGAGTTTGGTGAGGTATTTGCTCATTGCACCGACATTTTTAGAGATACTCATGTCGTTGTCATTCAAAATAATCAACAAATCTGCATCACTATCCCCTGCGTGATTTAGCGCTTCAAACGACATTCCACCCGTTAGTGCGCCATCGCCAATTATAGCAATGGATTTGTGTCCATTATTATTAATACCATTGCCAATCGCAATGCCGAGTGCCGCACTGATAGAAGTAGAAGAATGCCCAGCACCAAAACTGTCATGTACACTTTCTGAGCGTTTAGTAAAGCCAGAGATACCCTCTTTTTGACGCAGTGTATCCATTTTATCTTTACGCCCAGTGAGTATTTTATGGGTATAAGCCTGATGCCCTACATCAAATACAAAGCTGTCTTTTGGTGTATCAAATACATAATGAAGAGCAATTGACATTTCAACCGTACCAAGATTAGGCGCAAGATGCCCACCTGTTTTTTGCACCGTATTAATTAAAAATGCACGAATTTCATCCGCCAAAGATTGCAACTGAGTTAAATCAAGTTGTTTAATATCTTTTGGATAATTAACTGAATCAAGCACGCATTAATAAAGTGTTTTAAAGGTATGTATTATACGCCGACACCTTATTGTAAAATAAACGCTTTTATTGTAAATAATCTTTATGTTCACCGTCTGTGCTTTATATCAATTTGTTCGTCTTGATGATTTTGAAGAGTTTCAACCTCTTTTGCGTGCGTTATTGCTGAATTTAGACATTAAAGGCACCATTCTTTTGGCATTAGAAGGGCTGAATGGTACGGTGGCAGGTACACAACAATCGATTGATAAATTGGTGCAATTTTTAGCAGATGATGGGCGTTTTAATCACCTAGAAATCAAGTTTTCTCAAAGTGAAAAACTACCATTTAAACGCCTAAAAGTTAAACTAAAAAAGGAGATTGTCACTCTAGGCGTGGCAAACATTGACCCACTGTCCTCGGTAGGTACTTATGTTAAACCACAAGATTGGAATGCACTGATTAGTGACCCAGATGTTGTTCTGATTGATACCCGCAATGATTACGAATATGGTATTGGCAGTTTTCAAGGGGCAATCAATCCTAATACGGAAACTTTTAGAGAATTTCCGACCTACACCAAAAAAAATCTTGAACAATATCGTGACAAAAAAGTAGCGATGTTTTGTACAGGCGGTATTCGTTGTGAAAAATCTACTGCTTATTTGAAATTACAGGGTTTTAAATCTGTCTATCACTTACAAGGCGGTATTTTAAAATATTTAGAAACAGTCGATGAAGCAGACAGTCTTTGGGATGGCGAGTGCTTTGTGTTCGACGAACGCGTTGCCGTTAAGCACAATTTGGCACAAGGGCAATACGACCAATGCCACGCTTGCCGTTATCCGATTACCGATGTCGACAAACAGCATCTACATTATGAAAAAGGAGTTTCTTGTCCTCGTTGTCACGGCACTCGTTCTGAGTCGCAAATCAACCGTTATAAAGAAAGGCAACACCAAATTGAACTGGCAAAAATCCGTGGCGAAGAACATATCGGCGACAATGCTGCACAAGTTATTAACGCCAAAGTTAAGAAAAAAGCCAAAAAAGCAGAGCAAAAATAATGTTTTTTAGAAATGACATTCCCAAACTCAAACAAGATTTAACCATTCAAGCCAACTTATTAGGGCATGATTTAACACTCAAAACCCGCTGGGGTGTATTCTCCCCTCGTGCGATTGATGACGGTACGGCATTGTTAATGAAATATCTCAAAATCAACGAAACAGACAAATGTTTAGATTTAGGCTGTGGTTATGGTCCAATCGGCTTAGCTGTTGCCAAATCCTGTCCAAAAGGGGAGGTGCAGATGGTAGATAAAGATTTTGTTGCCGTTGAACTGTCAAATATCAACGCCAAACGCAATCATCTTAGTAATGCCGAAGCTTATTTATCGGACGCATTTTCAAGTGTCAATAAAGATAATTATTTCGACCAAGTTATTTCCAATGTCCCTGCCAAAGTCGGTAGAGAACAGCTCAGTATTATTCTTTATGATGCCTACGATGCACTCAAACCAGGCGGCAAGATTACCTTTGTTACTATCAATGGCTTGCGACATTTTGTTAAAGACAACTTTAATTCTGTTTTCGGCAACTACAAAAAAATAAAGCAAGGACAAAAGTACACAATTTCCCAAGCAACCAAGTAAAATACTCGGTTATTATAATTACATACTTAAAGGAATAATACCATGGACATAATGCAAAAAATTCAAAAACAAGTTGATAGCGCACCAATCGTTTTATACATGAAAGGCACGCCACAGTTCCCACAATGTGGCTTTTCCTCCACCGCCTCACAAACACTCGCTTCAACTGGCGTTGAGTTTTCATATGTTAATATTTTTGACGACCAAGAAGTTATGCAAAACCTACCTGCTTTTGCCGACTGGCCAACTTTCCCACAAATTTATATGAACAGCGAACTTGTTGGTGGTGGTGATATTATCGTTGAAATGGCTGAAATGGGTACACTTAAAGGCGAAATGGAAAATGCAACCGAGAAATTTAACAACAAATAATAAACACCCTTGATTTTTTAAGCAGGCTAAAACAAACAATTACCAGCACTTTTTAGTGTTATTTTTTTTGAAACTACTACAAATTGTGCAGCAGTCGACTGTGCTGTTTAAGCCAAACATCCGCTTGTTTATGTTCAGGCATCATTGTTGTTAGTAATTCATAAAAAACCTTGGAGTGATTTTTATGCACTGTATGTGCCAATTCATGGGCAATTACCATCTCAATCACCGATATCGGTGCCATTATTAAAAGGTAATTAAGGTTAATATTATTGCTGGCACTACAAGAGCCCCAACGACTTTTTTGCGCTTTAAAACGCACTTCTTTATAGTTCAAACCGTGTTTTTCGGCAAATTGCTCAAGTAAGGGTATAGCAGTCTTGATAAATTCTTTCTTGTAAAACCAATGAAAAGCTTTATTGCCTTTATGTTGAATGTTGAGTTGAAAAGATTGCCCATCAAAATTAAGAGGATTACCTGATTCAATGTGCAACAAAGGATACCACTCACCCAAAAACAAATATTGATTACCACTTGCATAATCCTGTTTGGGTGGAATTTTACTTTCTATCTCCGCCTGTTTCTTCTGAATCCAGTTCTGTTTCTCGTTGATAAAATGCTCAATTCTCCTCACACTCAAACGCATCGGAGCACGAACGAGCAAACATGCCTGTTTATCAATTTGTAGAGAAAGCGTCTTGCGTTTAGAGCGAATTAGTTGATAATTTATCATTTAGACCTTGGTTTTTTTTGCTATTTCGTATATTTTCGCATGATATTATAGGCACTTTTTAATAAATAGAGACCTTTGCATAAATAGGGATGATTAGCAAAATGACAGATTTTATTAAATTGGAAATTTTTTAAATCCACTCCTAGCAGGGCTAAGGGTGTTTTAAAAAGTTTGTAATTTGATGAAAGATGGCGTTTTGATGATTATTCATATTTATGCAAAGGTCTCTAATAGAATAGGAATGCTATCATTCTCCTTAAAGACAATAATTTTTAGTTATAAAACACCTGGCTAATTATTTCAGTTACCCATTATTGATTCAAATGTTAGTATTTAACCAACCCAACCCCTAGCATTTTCAAACATTTTCATCCACGGACTGCGTTCATTCCAATCTCTTGGGTGGTGGGAGTTTTGTACGGTTCGAATGACGCGTTCTGGGTGAGGCATCATTATGGTTATTCTGCCAGAGTCGTTAGTTATGCCTGCTACTGCGTTATCAGAACCGTTTGGGTTGTGGGGGTAGGTTTGGGTTGGGTAGGCATTGTGATCGACATACTGTAAGGCGATATTATTGGTTTGATTGTTTGTAAAAAGGGCGCGACCTTCACCATGAGCAATGGCAATCGGCATTACCGAGCCTGCCATATCTTGTAGGAATAGGGAGTTAGATTTTCCGATTTTAACTGAAGAAAAACGCGCTTCAAATTGTTCGGAAATATTGCGATTGAAACTTGGCCAATTTTGTGAACCTGGGATAATGTCGGTTAGATTTGACATCATTTGGCAGCCGTTGCAAACGCCCAAAGAAAAACTGTCATTGCGATTAAAAAAGGTTTCAAATTCGTTTTTGGCACGAGGATTGTGAAGAATGGAACTTGCCCAGCCACGACCTGCGCCGAGAACATCGCCATAGGAAAAGCCGCCACAAGCGACTAAGCCTTTAAATTCGTTCAATGATAAGCGACCCGATAGAATATCACTCATATGAACATCAACCGCTTCAAAACCCGCTTTATCAAATGCCACTGCCATTTCAATTTGCCCGTTGACGCCTTGCTCTCGCAAAATAGCTACTTTAGGGCGATGGGTGAGAATATTTGGTGCTTGGTTAATATCAAAAGTGAGTTTGGTTTGTAGGCCTGCTGTATCTTCGGAAACTAAATCAAATTCTTGCTTAGCACATTCAGGGTTATCTCTGAGTTTGGCAATTTCGTAGGAAGTTTTACTCCATAGTTGTTGTAAAGTTGTGCGTTTTTCGCTGTAATCACCAATGTTGATAGTATCTGCGGTATTCAGTGTGGCAATCGTGCGTGTGTAGTCTGACAAACCCGCTTTAGATAAGGCGTTTGTTACTGCGTCTTTGTTGGTGTTGCTTACTTGAATAATGCAACCTAATTCTTCGTTAAAGAGTGTGTCGATATCCTCTTCAACAATGTCTAAACCACAATGAGAAGTAAATGCCATTTCTAATAAACTGGTGATTGCACCGCCATCACTGCGATCGTGATAGGCGGCGATTAAACCATCTTTATTGAGTTGATTTATGACAGTAAAAAAGGCTTTAAATATGGCTGAGTCATCCATATTGGGTGTGATAGCACCAATTTGGTTATAAACTTGTGCCAAGCACGATCCACCCATGCGATTTTGATTTTTTCCTAAGTCAATTAACAGCAATTCACTCTCAAAAGAGGTGTCTAATAATGGAGTGATTTGTGCCCTGACATCGGGAGTTTTAGAAAATGCGGTAATAATGAGAGAGAGAGGTGAGGTAACAGATTTATCTTTACCATTTTCCACCCAAGTACTCTTCATACTCATCGAATCTTTGCCGACTGGCACGGTTAAACCGAGTTCTGGACACAAATCCATTCCAACTGCTCGGACTGCTGCAAATAATTTGCTATCTTCACCTTTGTGCCCACTAGCACTCATCCAATTTGCACTCAAACTGATGTGGTGAATATCTTCCACATAACCGCCCAACATATTCGTCAAAGCCTCACCAATCGTCATTCTTGCTGCGGCATTTGCATCACATAACGCCAATGGTGCCCGTTCACCCAATGACATAATTTCGCCCTTATAACCTGTGTAATCTGAAATAGAAATCGCACAATCTGCCACTGGCACTTGCCATGGGCCTACGAATTGATCACGGGCGACCATACCCGTCACACTTCTATCACCGATGGTGATTAAAAAGTTTTTGCTAGCAACGCTTGGCAGCTGCAAAATCCTTGCAATCGCATCGTTAAGTTTAATCGACTTTGTGTCCAGGGGGTTGAGTTTGACAGGTTGGGTGATGGCATTAATTGATGTTTTTGGTGGGTTGCCAAGTAGCACAGCCATTGGCATTTCAATTGGGTTATTTTCAAATAATGAATCGCTAAGAATGAGCTCCTGTTCTTTGGTAGATTCACCTAACACGGCAAATGGTGTGCGTTCTCGCTGACAAATATCACTAAATAATTTAAGGCTTTCATCGGCAATTGCCAAAACATAACGCTCTTGTGATTCGTTGCACCATACTTCTAATGGCGACATTTTTTTGTCATCATTTGGGATATTTCGCAGTTTAAATTTACCTCCCTTACCCGAATCATTGACCAATTCAGGTAAGCCATTTGACAAACCACCCGCACCAATATCATGAATAGAAATAATCGGATTATCCTTTCCCATATTGGCACAACGGTCGATGACTTCTTGTGCACGGCGTTCCATTTCTGGATTAGCTCGTTGCACTGAGGCAAAATCCAAATCCTCACTCTGCTCGCCACTTTTAATGCTAGATGCCGCGCCACCACCCAAGCCAATAAGCATCGCAGGGCCACCAAGCACGATGATTTTGCTACCGACTGGAATGATGCCCTTTTCAATATGCTGCTCTTGAATATGCCCCAAGCCACCTGCCAACATAATTGGCTTATGATAGCCACGCACATCGCCATCAGGCATTGCTTGTTCGTAAGTTCGGAAATAACCCAAGATATTCGGACGACCAAATTCGTTATTAAAACTTGCCGCACCAATCGGACCTTCAATCATAATATTCAAAGCTGATTGAATTTGACTCGGTTTGCCATTGTCAATTTCCCAAGGCTGTGTTGCATCATTAATTTTCAAATTAGAAACACTAAACCCACACAAGCCCACTTTAGGTTTAGAGCCTTTGCCCGTTGCCCCTTCATCACGAATTTCACCACCAGAACCCGTCGCCGCTCCAGGATGTGGGGCAATTGCAGTCGGGTGATTATGGGTTTCAACTTTCATCAAAATTGCCCGATGTTCGATTGAATTCACATATTTGCCATTTTCATCTGCATAAAAACGACCACCTTTATAACCCGCCATTACCGCAGAATTATCCGAATAAACACTCAATAAACCCTCAGGATGCTGGTGGTAAGTATTACGAATCATCGCAAACAAACTTTTCGCTTGTGCTTCGCCATCAATCGTCCAATCAGCATTAAAAATCTTATGCCGGCAATGCTCAGAATTTGCCTGTGCAAACATCATCAGTTCCACATCGGTTGGATTGCGCTGTAATTTTGTAAAGTTATCAACCAAGTAATCCATCTCCCCACTAGAAAGTGCCAAGCCTAATGTGGTATTAGCACGCTCTAACGCAGACTTGCCATTGGCTAAAATATCAACACACTCAAAAGGCTGCGGCTCAAAATCGTCAAACATACTGTGCGCTTCCTCAATAGACAACAACTCAGATTCCGTCATCTTATCCATAATCACCGACAGAACTGCTTTTTTATCCGTTATCTGCTTATCAAAACGATAAATCACACCTCGCTCAATACGCTTCACTTTTTTCAAACCACAAAGATGCAAAATATCACTGGCTTTTGATGACCACGGTGAAATTGTGCCAAGGCGTGGAATGATAACAATCTGCTCACCACTTAATTCAACCGACGCCTCATAACTCAAAAGATTTTTTAGCGTTGTTGTTTCATCCTCTTTTAATTCACTTTCACAATCTGAAAAATGGATAAATTCTGTGCCTGTAATTTGCACGCCTAGGTGCGATAATTTTTTATTAAGTGCATCTTGTTTAAAGGCGCTTAATGCTTGGATATTTTTAAATAGTGTTATCATAATGAGTTAATAGTAATTCTGTTATTTTTTTAGTTGTTTGCAATTCTGCTAAATTTTTTAATCTCGGCAATAATTGCTTGAGTTTCTTCATTGTCTTCTAATACACCAGTTATGCAACCTCCTGGCACACCATACTTGATGTCTTTCCCTTTGTTTTCGTCAATAATTGCTTGCATATTTTTATACAAATCGTCATCCATATAAGGCTTATTATCTTCAATTGTTTTGATTGTATTTTGGGCTATCTCACCTTCTAACAACATAGTTTCTAACTCTGTTTGTTTACCAACTCTCTGCTTGAATGGGGTACTTACATCGTTACTTGCATGTTCAGCATAGGCACCTTGAAAAGCTGCATTCGAAAAATCTGCCCTTTGGCATTGTGTTCTATAAAAATTTACCCCTTGGCATTGTGTTTCCAAAAAAAATGCCTCTTGACATTGTGCTACCAAAAAATCTGCCCCTTGGCATTGTGTTTCCAAAAAAAATGCCTTTTGGCATTGTGCCCCCCGAAAATTTGCCCCTTGGCATTGTGCTTGCCTAAAAATTGCCCCTTGGCATTGTGCTTGCCTAAAAATTGCCCCTTGGCATCGTGCTTCTGTGAAATTTGCCCTTTGGCATTGTGTTCTATAAAAATTTACCCCTTGGCATTGTGCTTGCCTAAAAATTGCCCCTTGGCATTGTGCTTTTGTGAAATTTGCCCCAACCAAATAAGCAAAAGATAAATTAACCTTAGGAAAACCTTCTTCCTTTGCAAAATCTTGTGCATACAAGCCATCTTCTCTAAACAAAAGATCGATAGTGGTTTGTATTTCATTTGATGGGCGTTTCTTATGTTCGTTTTTATATTTATCTTCATTGGTTTTCGAGCGAATATGTGAGCATAGAATTTGTGCAATTTGTTTGCGGTATTTCCCCTCCTCTTTTGCCAATTCATACAGGGCATAGATCGCCCCTGTGCGTGCTGAGGTTTCGCTTGAACCGAGTAAACTCACGCCTGAATTAAAGCGTTCATCTATTCGCTGGTCAATTTGTAGCTTGATTTGTTGTTTTTGATTTTCAGTTTGTTTTGCTTGTTCTCTTAGTCTTCGAAAAAATAAAATCAAACCAATAATTGCAATGAAGCCTGCACCAATATCACTTGGTTTTATTTTTTTGTCTAAATCAAGTATCTTAAGCATCCAACAGTAGAAATCAGGAATGAAAAGATAAATACTATAGACAAGTAACAGCGCAATTATATAAAAAGGAATGTGGTAACTACGATAGTAGCGCTTGATGTGATTTTTGATTGCCTGTTTAAGGTTTTTTAGTTTGATTTCTAGGGCAATATCTTGTAGCCAACTTTCAAGTTTAGAAAATAATTTTTTCATTTGAACATTAACTTTGAGACCTTTGCATAAATAGGGATGATTAGCAAAATGACAGATTTTATTAAATTGGAAATTTTTTAAATCCACTCCTAGCAGGGCTAAGGGTGTTTTTAAAAAGTTTGTAATTTGATGAAAGATGGCGTTTTGATGATTATTCATATTTATGCAAAGGTCTCACTTTATATTTATGCAAAGGTCTCATATTACACAAACTGCTTTAGAGTTGTGCCATTACCTCGTCAGAAATATCAGCATTATGATAGACTTCTTGCGTATCGTCCAAATCCTCTAAACGGTCAATGAGTCGCATAAACTTTTCGGCATCACCGAGATTGAGTTCAATGCGGTTGGCAGGTTCCATCGTTACTTCAGAATGTGTTGCTTCGAGTCCTGCAGCACTGAGTGCATCTTTGACGGTGAAGAAATTTTCGGGCGTGGTAATGACATCAATTGAGCCGTCATCATTGCTAACCACATCTTCAGCACCAGCATCCAGTGCGGCTTCCATAATAGTGTCTTCGTCGCCAGATTCAAAACTGATAAAACCTTGTTTAGTAAATAGGTAAGAGACTGAGCCATCTGTACCGAGATTGCCCCCGTGCTTGGTAAAGGCGTGTCGCACATCAGCAACGGTGCGATTGCGATTGTCGGTTAGGGTATCCACCATCACCGCAGTGCCACCCAAGCCATAACCTTCATAACGCACTTCATCATAATTTTCGCCATCAAGGTCTCCAGAGCCTCGTTTGACCGCATTTTCAATGGTATCGCGTTTCATATTCGCTGCCAAAGCCTTGTCAATAACCATTCTAAGTGATGGATTATTTTCAATCACACCACCACCATGTTTGGCGGCAATTACGATTTCTTTAATGAGTTTGGTGAAAATTTTCCCCCGTTTGGCATCTTGTGCGCCTTTGCGATGTTGAATATTGTGCCATTTGCTATGTCCTGCCATTTTATTTCTCCGTGAAATCTAGTAATTTTTGTATTGAATATTGTGCTTGTTGGGTGATATTTTTGTCAATTTTAATCTCGTTTTCACCTGTTTGCAAAACACTTAATAATTTTTCTAAACTGTTCATTGCCATCCACTCGCAATGCGCACAAGATTCACAGTCTGCTCCTTCCCCCATGGTAGGTGCTTCAATCAGTGTTTTATTTGGTGCTACTTCGTGCATTTTATGAAAAATACCATTGTCCGTTGCCACAATAAAAGTTTGTTCGTCTCTGTTTTTAACGGCATTAATTAACGCAGTGGTTGAGCCAACTACATCAGCCAAATCCACCACCGCTTGCGGGGATTCTGGATGCACTAAGACGCAAGCCTCAGGGTGTTTGACTTTAAGTGCCGCCAAGCCGTCCGCCTTAAATGCTTCATGCACTACGCAAGCACCTTGCCAAAGTAGCATATCCGCATCGGTTTCATTTTGTACATAATGCCCCAAGTGTTTATCAGGTGCCCAAAGGATTTTTTCACCTTGTTCGTGTAAGTGTTTGACGACTTTGAGTGCACTGCCCGAAGTAACTACCCAATCAGCACGCGCTTTGACAGCAGCCGAAGTATTGGCGTAAACCACGATTTTTCTATCAGGATGCTGGTCGCAAAATTTGGAAAATTCCTCAATGGGACACTCTTCATCGAGTGAGCAAGTAGCATTATTATCAAGCACTAAAACAGTTTTTTCAGGGGAGAGGATTTTAGCAGTTTCGCCCATAAATTTAACCCCTGCAACGATAATTGTATCCGCATCGCAGTTTTGCCCAAATCGTGCCATCTCTAAACTGTCAGAAACCAATCCACCTGTTTCTTCTGCTAAGGTTTGCAACTCACCACTCACATAGTAGTGTGCTACTAGAACAGCATTTTTTTGTTTTAAGAGTTGTTTGATTTGTTTAATCATTTTGGTTAACAAGGTAGATTTTTATCTATTTTGTCTATAAATTGTTGTCTGAAAAAAGTAACAGGTTGAGTGTAAATATGCTGATAAAAATCATATTTATCGGCATCTTTTAAACCAAAATGAGAAACTTTGTTTTCTATATCGCTTGCGTAAGTATATTTATTTTTATTTTCTTTGTAAACGACGCAAAATATAAATTTAAGATTTTTAGGTTTTATTGACAAATCATCTAAAATTTTTAACAAGACTTCCGTGCCTTGCTGAAGTTTTTCTTGAAGGTTTTTTTTATATTTGTTGACTTTTATCTTGGTTAAATTTTTGAATTCAACGCAATACACTTTGTTGTTTTTTATAATCAGCGTATCAGGCGATGCCGGATGCTTGTCAGGGTATTCTTCTTTAACAATCTTATCAAAGTTATAAGATTTATAGTGAGTATCAGAACATAAAGGAAGTTTGTTTGGTTGGCTTGTGTCAATACTCATGGTTTTAAAATTTGATAAACAGCGTGAATATTTTGCATTGAATTTGGATTCTAATTCGTTCACAACTTATCGGCATCCATTTCACGAAAAACATCAAAAGGTTGCGAGAGTTTTGTAAAAATTTCTGACAAGGTTTTGTTGTTATTTTCTGATTTAATAACCCCCTCCTTGGCTAAATAAAAGTTTGCTTCTGTTTTATATTTTTCGCTATATCTTTCTAATGCTTCCACCATATACGGGCTATGTGTTGTAACGAGAATATTAGCACCATTTTTAACCAGTAAGGTAACCAGTTCTGAGAATTTTAATTGCCAGTTTGGATGTAAATGCACTTCAGGTTCGTCTAGGATAATTAACGACCTTTCATTGATAAACTCTCCTACTAACAACATTTGTAACATACCAAATGTTTTGATACCGCTCGCCACATTTATCATTCTGTGCTCTTGTCCATTGTCCTTAAAGTAAAAAAAGTCGTTGCTTTGAGGTCTGTATTTAATTGTTCCTTTAATGGTATTTTTGGCTTTTTGATATACATCGTTTGGCTTGTAAAAATAATCATTATTAGCCGAATCTCTGAGTTTCATCTCTAAATCTTTTATATGAAAGGCGATTTTCGCTCTACCAAGGTGTCGATTGTGTGTAGTTCTTGGCTCAAAGGCGGTTTTAGATTCTCTAATTGACTCATGAAAATTTAAAAGCATCGGCGTTTCAATGAGGGTGCTGTCGTTAAAATATAATTCATCTTGTTGATCAAAATGATACAGCGCACCTTCCTCAGATTCTTCGTATTTAACTTTGATAGCCAATATGGCTTCTTCGGATTCTGCAATGTTTACATAAACATCTTTTTTTATATTTTGGTTGGTAATTATTCCTGAAAATTCAGAATTGATTACTTTGGTAAACGCCTTTATTTTGGCTATATTTTCATTTTCATTTTCTGTGATTGTTTTTTCTAGAATTTGAAAAAGAGAATGAGTTCTATCGTTAGATATTTTGTGTTCCTCCAAAAACTCTACTCTACTAGTAATTGCCTTAACACCATGTTGATTAATTTCATTTGCAAAATGCCTAGGGTGAAAAAGTTCTTTAAATTCTGATACATCAAAAAAATGTTGTCTATTGTAAAAATAGATACGCTCAACAGTTTTTAAAATTTTATATTCTTTGCCTTCTTCTAGCTCGTCTTTGTATTTGCTAATTGCCTTAATAATAGAAAACATCAATTTACCAACAGTGCTTTTCCCACTGTCATTTTCACCTGCGATTACTGTTAAACCCGATAACTTAATATCCGCTTCTTTAATAATGCCGATGTTTTTTATTGTTAATTCCATTTTTTCTATTTTAAGCGTTTCACTCTTATATTGAAAATTATTTACCCTTCTTTTTCAGGCAAACTGACCTTGACACTCAACTCTCTTAATACTTTATTCGGCACGCTGGCAGGGGCGCCGGTTAATAAACACGCAGCAGTTTGGGTTTTGGGGAAGGCGATGACATCACGGATGGAATCGCTGCCTGTCATAATCATGACTAAGCGGTCTAAGCCGAATGCCATGCCACCGTGGGGTGGACAGCCGTATTCTAAGGCATCGAGCAGGAAGCCAAATTTATCTTGGGCTTCTTCGTCAGAAATTCCTAAGAGTTTTAACACGGTTTGCTGCATTTTTACTTGATGGATACGGATGGAGCCACCACCAACTTCACTGCCATTAATGACCAAATCGTAAGCACGAGATAGGGCAGTAGCTGCGGTGTTTTCTAAGGTTTCTGCATCAACGCTTGGTGCGGTGAAAGGGTGGTGGATAGCGCTTAAGGAACCATCATCGTTTTCGTCAAACATTGGAAAATCAACCACCCAAATTGGTGCCCATTTGCAGGTATATAAATCCAAATCTTTAGCGATTTTCTCACGCAAGTTACCTAATGCCTCGTTAACGATTTTGATTTTATCGGCACCAAAGAAAATGATATCACCTGTTTTTGCATCGACTTTATTAATGATGTTTTGCGTAACTTCTTCACCAAGAAATTTTAGGATAGGTGAGGTAGGACCTTCTTCATTCATCTTAATATATGCCAAGCCTTTAGCACCATAAATGCTTACGAATTTGGTGTAGTTGTCGATTTGTTTGCGTGAGATATTACTGCCGCCAGTAATTTTCATTGCTGCAACACGCGAGTTTGGGTTTTTGGCGGGTTCAGCAAAAACTTTAAATTCAATGTTTTCAAGCAATTCATCAATGCCGATAATCTCAAGTGGAATACGCATATCAGGGCGGTCAACGCCATATTTATCCATCGCATCGGCGTAAGTGATACTTGGAAATTTACCCCCCAAATCTACATCAATTACTGATTTGAATAATCCACGGGTCATTTCTTCCATCATTGCCATAATTTCGTCTTCATTCATAAATGAAGTTTCAACATCCAATTGAGTGAATTCTGGTTGACGGTCGGCACGCAAATCTTCATCTCTAAAACACCGAACAATTTGGTAATAGCGCTCAAAACCAGACATCATTAACAATTGTTTGAATAATTGTGGGGATTGTGGCAGGGCAAAAAACTCACCTGGATAAGTGCGTGACGGCACGAGATAATCTCTTGCACCTTCAGGCGTGGCTTTGGTTAAAAACGGGGTTTCAATGTCTAAAAAATCATGGCTATCCATAAATTCACGCATATAATGGGTTACTTTTGAACGCAAACGCATCCTTTGCTGCATAACATTAGTGCGTAAATCTAGGAAACGATACTTAAGACGCACTTCTTCTGAAGTATCTACTGCATCAATTTGAAAGGGCACTGGCTTGGAGGTGTTAAGAACCTCAATTTGTTTGGCAACAATCTCAATATCACCAGTGGCAAGTTTTGAATTGATTAAGTCATCGGCTCTGGCAATCACTTCACCAGTAATTTTTAAAACAAACTCATTGCGAATAGTCTCAGCCAAGGCAAAACTCTTGTTATCTGGATTAATAACCACTTGCACAATGCCTCGTTTATCGCGTACATCCAAAAAAATTACACCACCATGGTCACGGCGACGATTTGTCCAGCCACAAATTTCAACGGTTTGACCAATATTTTTTTTGTTTAACTCTCCACAATAATGCGTTCTCATCATTTTCTTTTTCCTTTTTTTTTGTTTAGTTCGGCGTTACTACGCCAGTAGAAATAATTAGTTTAAATGCGTCATCGACACTCATATTTAGTTCAACTGTGTCTTTTTTTGGTAGCATAATAAAAAAGCCAGAAGTTGGATTAGGCGTGGTGGGTACATAAATATTAACAATTTCTTGTCCAATTTTCTCTTCAACCTCACCATGATAATCACCTGTTTGAAAAGCGATAGTCCACATATCTTTGCGGGGATATTCAACCAATAATGCTTTTTTGAAACTCTTACCAGAAGGGCTAAATACCGTATCTGAAAGTTGCTTTAAGGCATTATAAACCCCTCTAAATCCTGGGATTTTGTTCAGTAATTTATCCCATACTTCCAATAACTTACGCCCAATAAAATTACTTACCAATACGCCAGTCACCATAATAATCAGCAACACCCAAACTACGCCAGAGCCTGGTATGCTTTGGCTAAACTCAAGTAGAATTTGTGGTAAATACTGCTCAGGAATGAGATTATCGACCAATTCTAAAAAGAATTTAATGACGACAATGCTTAGACCTAAAGGTATCCAAAATAGTAACCCAGAGATGAAATAATTTCGTAAGCGTTTCATGGAGTTAAGATGGTAATAATAAAGGTGTTATTTTAGCACTTATTTGACTTCTTCTTCATTGCGAATTGTCAGGATTTCGTAACCACTTTTCGTAACTAAAATTGTATGCTCCCATTGCGCAGAAAGTGAACGGTCTTTAGTGGTTACTGTCCAGCCATCAAGTTGCGAAGTTGTTACCTCCCATTTTCCCAAATTCACCATTGGCTCAATTGTAAACGACATTCCTGCCTCTAAAATAGGGCTGACATCCACATTCCCATCATCATAATGCACCACCTGTGGTTCAGTGTGAAACAAACGCCCAATACCATGCCCGCAATAATCACGCACAATAGAACAGTTGTTCTTAATTGCATGCGCACCAATCGCTTTACCAATCTCACCAAGATGAATACCTGGTTTGACTTTTTCAATGCCGATGTATAAGCATTCTTGGGCAATACGGCAAATGCGTTGTGCCTTGACGCTAGATTTACCAATGATAAACATTTTGGAAGTATCACCGTGATAACCATCTTTAATGACGGTGATATCAATATTCACGATATCGCCTTTTTTTAGTTTTTTCTCACTCGGAATACCGTGACAAACGACATTATTAATGCTGGTGCAAATGGATTTTGGAAAGCCGTGATAATTCAGCGGAGCAGGGACAGCGCCTTGCTCATTAACAATAAAATCGTGGCAAATTTTATTTAATTCTTCCGTGCTAACGCCAGATTTAACCAATGGCGTAATCATATCTAATACATTGGCTGCCAAACGCCCTGCAACACGCATTTTTTCTATCTCATCGGAGGATTTAATATCAATTGCCATATAATATATTTTTTTAAAAAAGTAACATATTATCGCTTAATTTAAGCGTATTTTTCAGATTTATTTCCACTTTTGTTTTCGTTAGCGGGTACTCAAAAGTCAAACTAATTGCCTGCAACTGCAAATTTTTCGGATGATTTTTTGGTGTATCGCCATACACTTTATTGATTTGGCAGTTGACGAATAATTTAGATAGAGACCTTTGCATAAATATGAATAATCATCAAAACGCCATCTTTCATCAAATTACAAACTTTTTAAAAACACCCTTAGCCCTGCTAGGAGTGGATTTAAAAAATTTCCAATTTAATAAAATCTGTCATTTTGCTAATCATCCCTATTTATGCAAAGGTCTCTTAGTGATAAAGTTTTTTAGCCCATAGTAGCAATTTTACCGATGAATTAGTTTAAAAAATACAAAATTAGGGTATCATTACTTTTTCAACTTTGTTACTTTTCAATGGCGACAAAATATATCTTTATTACTGGCGGTGTGGTTTCTTCTTTAGGGAAGGGCATCGCTTCAGCTTCTCTGGCAACCTTGCTCGAATCTCGTGGACTTAAGATTACAATGCTTAAGTTAGACCCTTATATTAATGTCGATCCAGGCACAATGAGTCCTTTTCAGCATGGGGAGGTTTTTGTGACTAATGATGGTGCGGAAACGGATTTAGATTTAGGGCATTATGAGCGATTTGTGCGTTTGCAGTTGGGTAAGAAAAATAACTTTACTGCAGGACGAGTGTATCAACGCGTAATTGAGCGGGAGCGTCGGGGTGATTATTTGGGTGCAACGGTGCAGATTGTGCCGCATATTACTAATGAAATTAAAGACTTGACACAGGCGGGTGCGGCGGGTGCTGATGTGGCGTTGGTTGAGATTGGTGGTACGGCAGGTGATATTGAATCGTTGCCATTTTTGGAGGCAATTAGACAGATGAGCCTTGAATTGGGGCGTGAGAATACTTTATTTATTCATTTGACTTTGTTGCCTTATCTTAAAGTGGCGGGCGAGTTAAAAACTAAACCTACGCAACATTCTGTGAAGGAATTGCGTGGGATTGGTATTCAGCCTGATATTTTGATTTGTCGTTCTGAGTATCCATTGCCTGATGAAGAACGAGCCAAAATTGCGTTATTTACTAATGTGGCATCGGATTCGGTGTTCACTTCGTTGGATGTGGATACTATTTATAAAGTGCCTAGAGCTTTGCACGAGCAGGGATTGGACGAGGTGGTGGTGAATAAATTAGCACTTGATTGTAGGCCGACTGATTTGAGTGAATGGGATAGCGTGGTGGATAAATTAAATGCACCGACTGCGGATATTAATATTGCAATGGTGGGTAAATATATGGATTTAACTGAGGCGTATAAATCGTTGTCAGAAGCCTTATTACACGCAGGTATCAATACGAAAATCAAGGTTAATATTCATTATTTTGACTCGGAAGAAATCGAAAAAACAGGCACAGGTTGCCTAAGTGAAATGAGTGCGATTTTAGTTCCTGGTGGTTTTGGTAATCGGGGGGTTGAAGGCAAAATTGCCACTGTGGCTTACGCACGAGAAAATAATATTCCTTATTTGGGCATTTGCTTAGGTATGCAAGTCGCAGTGATTGAATATGCGCGTAATGTGGCGAATATGGGCGGTGCGAATAGCACCGAATTTGATGCGACTACGCCGCATCCCGTGGTGGGTTTAATCACCGAATGGCAAGATGAATATGGCAGTACACAAACGCGTGATGCTGATTCTGATTTGGGCGGTACGATGCGTTTGGGCGGTCAAGAGTGTGTATTAACTAACAATTCTAAAGCCAAAGAAATTTACGGCAAAGAAGTAATTACCGAACGCCATCGCCATCGTTATGAAGTTAATAACACTTTGATTGAAAAATTAGAAGAATCAGGGTTAAAAATCTCTGGGCGTTCAATCGATGGTAGTTTGGTGGAAATGATTGAAATTACAGATCATCCTTGGTTTGTGGCGTGTCAGTTCCATCCAGAATTTACCTCTTCACCGCGTGATGGACATCCATTGTTTGAGGGTTTTGTTAAGGCAGCTACTAAGGCACACAACCTTATTCTGTCTGCGTGAGACCTTTGCATAAATATGAATAATCATCAAAACGCCATCTTTCATCAAATTACAAACTTTTTAAAAACACCCTTGGCCCTGCTAGGAGTGGATTTAAAAAATTTCCAATTTAATAAAATCTGTCATTTTGCTAATCATCCCTATTTATGCAAAGGTCTCTGCGTAAGTGATAACTTAGTGTGATTTATGAAACACATAAAACAGAAAATTTCCCACCCAAAAATTCGTCAAATAAGCCGCACTGGGTTAATGCGGCGTTCTCAGTGAGTAGTGCTGAGTCATTTAAACAGGCGTTCAAATTATTACCGATAAGCGATTTACCATTAAATGACTGCTGTCGGTATGGTGGTAATATTGATGAAAATTCTATTGAGATGATGATGCTTTCAAATGTGGAAACTGAGCAAAAAATCCAATTCAAAATTGGGGTATTTTTTCGTGAAGTATTGGCGGGATGTGCCTGTAGTGATGATTCGTCGCAAGCAATGATTTATGAAGATGGGTATTGTGAGTTGGTAGCTGAGTTTGATAAAGTTACAGCGTTCATTTCTTTTTCTTAATAAATTTCATTAAACGACGCTTTTTGGCAATCTGCCTTGCATTCAACTCATTCTTTTTGCCTTTAAATGGATTGTCGCCACTTTTATACTCAATTCTCATCGGCGTATTGGTTAAACCTAACGCACTGATAAAAAAGTTTTTCAAATAACGGTCATAAGCATTTGGTACACTTTGTAAGTGGTTACCATGGAAAGTCAGAGTTGGTGGAAAAGTATCGGTTTGATTGACATACTTAATTTTCAAGCGTCTGCCTTTAACAGGCGGTGGCTGATGTCCAGTATTGGCTTTTTCTAAAATAATATTTAATTCTGGCGTGCTAAGTCGTATGCCTGCATTATTATATGCTTTGATAATCGGTGCGAATAATTTACCCACACCTGAGCCGTGTAATGCAGAAATGTAATGCACAGAAGCGTAATTCACAAACGATAATTTCACTTCTAATTTGCGTTTAACTTCTTGTTTTTGATATTCATCCAAGCCATCCCATTTGTTGATCACAATTAATAAGGCTCTGCCTTTTTCACTAATCATACCGAGTAAAGTGGCGTCTTGCTCAGTTACGCCTTCACTCGCATCAAGCACTAAAACAACAACATGTGAACGGTCTAAGGCTTCTTTGGCTTTTATGATTGAGAAGATTTCAATTTTTTCGTGAGTGGAGCGTTTGCGACGAATACCAGCAGTGTCAATCAAGGTATATTCTTGCCCTTCGCGTTCAAAAGGGATGTAAATACTGTCCCGAGTTGTGCCGGGTAAATCGATTGCAAGGACGCGTTCTTCACCTAAAATACGGTTAATTAAAGTTGATTTACCTACATTTGGTCTGCCTAAAACTGCCACGGCAATACCATCAATTTCAACTTCGTCTTCTTCTTTGACTTCCATTTCTTTTGGAAATTTCGGCAAGGTGTAATCAATTAAATCACCGATACCCTGACTGTGCTCTGCCGAGATGAGTTGTGGCTCACCCATACCTAATTCGTAAAATTCTACTGCCAAAGAAGGGTCTAAGCCTTCGGCTTTATTGCAAACTAAGACAACTTCTTTTTTGAGTTTTCGCAGTTGAGTGGCGATTTCTCTGTCTAAACCAATAACACCATCACGCGCACTGACGATAAAATAGATAATATCGGATTCTTCTAAGGCATTTAATACTTGTGTTTGAATGCCATTATCAATCACATTATCTTGCTGAGTTAAGCCACCCGTATCAATAATAGTTGCCTGTGTTTGCGTGTCTTCGTCAAATATTATTTCGGCGTATTGACGGTCGCGTGTCAACCCCTCAAAATCAGACACTAACGCCTGACGCGAACTGCTTAAGCGATTGAAAATAGTAGATTTACCCACATTTGGGCGTCCAACGAGTGAAATGACAGGCATTAGAAAGTAATTAGTTTAAATCGTTGAGTTTCATTTGAATTAAGTTAAATAATTTTGACTCTCTTGGCAATTGTGCCAAAACTGCTTGGTAGTGTTTTCTAGCAGTGTCAAAATCGCCTTTAACAAAGTAGGCATCACCTTTGGCGTTGTCATACAAGGTACCAAAGGCTGTATTACTGTTGTCGTCTAATATGGCAAGTGCTTCATCGGGTTTTTTTATCTCTAAATAGACGGCAGCCATTCTGAGTTTTGCGTTGTGCATTAGGAATTCATTTTCACTTTTAGTGAGTGGCAATAAAAGGGCTAATGCCTTCTGATAATCACCTTTTATCACAGCTTGTTGTGCTAATACCAACTCGGCTTGTTGTGCGTAAGCACCACCATCTTGCTTTAGTGTAGTTAATACTTTGGCATTATTTGGGTTGGCAACTACTGATAGATAATTGATACGAGCTTGAATTGCTTTTTCATTCTGTGCTACTTGATAATAATCAAACCCCCAAATACCACCCAAACCTAAGGTGATGCCAATAATAATATGGGGTAAATTTTCTTTTAGCCACTTTTTGATTTGCTCTGCTTGCTCTTCCTCGGTTTTACCTACTTCAATAAAATTTTTCATTTTTTCATCCTTTAAAATAATGTATTGCTTCTTCAAGGTTCATATTTTTCTGTTCACCCTGACCTTTGAGTGGCTTAATTGCCACCTGATTGTTGTTAATTTCTTCCTCGCCTAAAATAATTGCAAAATCCGCATCGACTTTATTGGCTTTTTTAAACTGCGATTTAAAACTGCCCATGCCGATGTCATTATAAAGGATTACCTGCGGCAATGCTTGATGCAGTTGCTTGGCAATCTGCATCGATTTACGCTGTGCCTCGTAACCTAGTGCAACCATATATATAGATTTTTTCCTTTCACCAATAGACAAGCCTTGCGCTTGTATCAGCAAAGTCAATCTTTCCAAACCCAAAGCAAAACCAACTGCAGGGCAATTCTTACCTCCCATTTGCTCTACCAATCCATCATATCGACCACCTGCACAAATTGTACCTTGTGCGCCTAAATCTGTTGTTGTCCATTCAAAAACAGTGCGGTTGTAATAATCTAAGCCACGCACTAAACGGGTATTGATGATATATGGAATATCAAGGCAGTCTAAATAGGCTTTAAATTCGTCAAAATGCTGTGCAGATTCTGCATCAAGATGACTCATTAATTTAGGTGCGGATTCAATTAATGCCTGTAAACCTTCATTTTTAGAATCCAAAATCCTTAAGGGGTTGGTGCTCAAACGACGAATAGAATCCCCATCTAATTGATTTTTATGCTCAGTGAAATATTTTACCAGCACTTTACGATAATTAGCTCGTGCCTCGGCAGAGCCAAGCGTATTGATTTCTAACTGCACATTTTTCAGCCCAATTTTTTGCCAAAGCGAATGTGTAATAGCAATTAATTCTGCGTCTATTTTGGCATTATCTGCACCAAAAACTTCTGCACCAATTTGATGAAATTGACGATAACGACCTTTTTGCGGTCGTTCGTGGCGAAACATTGCCCCTTGATAAAAGACTTTTTGAATTCCTTCTCTAGGCAAATTGTGTTCAATCATACAACGCACCACACCTGCTGTATTCTCAGGACGAAGACTTAATAAATCGCCATTTGAGTCTGCCCAAGTGTACATTTCCTTTTCAACAATATCTGTTGCCTTGCCAATCGCACGATGAAAAGTATCAGTTTTTTCCACCACAGGGGTGCGGATATTTTTAAAACCATAAGAAGTAAACAAATCAAAGATTGTTCTTTCCAACGATAGCCATACAGCAGAATCGCTAGGAAGCAGGTCATTCATTCCGCGAATGGCGTTGATTTTGTTAATCATTGGAACAGGCTAATATAAAATTGTGTTTATTTTACCACTCATCGTTAAAAATAACCTTTCTATCTATTCGAGACCTTTGCATAAATATGAATAATCATCAAAACGCCATCTTTCATCAAATTACAAACTTTTTAAAAACACCCTTAGCCCTGCTAGGAGTGGATTTAAAAAATTTCCAATTTAATAAAATCTGTCATTTTGCTAATCATCCCTATTTATGCAAAGGTCTCAATTAGATGCAGATTATTTTTGGACAATTCACCGCAGCACGATTGTTAATCTGCAATTTATCAGTAAGGTATCTAAAAATGAAGAAGATAAACTAATGGTGTATTTGGATGACGACACCGCTTTATCGGTCAGTCGTAATCACGCTAGTTTATTTAAAAAGATGTGAGTTTATTCGTTAGTAATGCCATTCGGCACATGCCCAGTTGATACATATTGGGCGGCAGATTCGCAATGTTTGTGTTGGTCGTCAAAGAAAATATCAGCACCAAATTCTTTAAGAAATTTTCCTTTATCAAGCCCACCTAAAAAGAAAGACTCGTCAATACGAATATCCCAGGCACGCATGGTGTGAATGACGCGTTTGTGTGATGGAGCACCTCTAGCGGTAACGAGAGCGGTTCTGATTGGATTGTTTTTTTCGGGAAAAGAAGATTGAATATCGTGTAATGATTTTAAGAAAGGTTTGAATGGACCTGATTTGAGTTCAATATTGGCAAATTTTTCTTCATTTTCTGAGAAAGCTTCAATGCCACTTTCTTGATAAACTTTTTCAGCTTCATCAGAAAATAAAACTGCATCGCCATCAAAGGCAATTCTTAATTGAGTTTTGTGTGCATTTTTAGAACTAGTACCAATAATAGAAGCAGCAGCAAAGCCAGATTTTATGGCTTTTTGCACATCTTCATAATGGCTGGACAAAAATAAATCTGCCTCAAAAGCATCTAGCAAAGAATGTGTTGGTTCGCCACGAGTAAAAGCGGCACGCTCGATAGTTAAGCCATAATGTTCAATGGAATTAAAAATACGCAAGCCCGTATCCGCACTATTACGAGAAAGTAAAATCACATCAATCGGTGTTTTTGAACTATTGAGTGCAAGTAGTTTTTTTACCAAAGTAAATCCAACACCAGGGTTTAATATTACTGACTCATTTTCTTGCTGGTGTTTGGCATATGCTTGAACGCCTTTTTCTTTAAATATTTTATGCGATTTATCCAAATCAAATAATGCTCTTGATGAAATAGCAACAACTAATTTTTTCTTCGCATTCACATCTTCACTGTCTGCCATAGCATTCCCTTATATTTTCCCAAACAATAATTTAACCACTTTTCAATAAAAGTATTCAACTCCCATTGTATATTCATATCGTCGCATTGTGCAAGATATGGGTGCGAATTATTCAGCGTAGTTTCGTTACATACTGATAA
Organism: Candidatus Thiodubiliella endoseptemdiera; assembly: GCF_964212635.1. Lineage (NCBI taxonomy): Bacteria > Pseudomonadati > Pseudomonadota > Gammaproteobacteria > Pseudothioglobaceae (SeqCode) > Candidatus Thiodubiliella > Candidatus Thiodubiliella endoseptemdiera. Next base: position 440,550 of record NZ_OZ156463.1, on the reverse strand, counting down.
AACTTCCAACAACTTTGCATCAAAAAATACCTTAAATTTAATGTTAGGACGATTCACTGTGCCCAAAATATGTGTCAGCGTGAAAGTACCTGTGTATGGCGTTCTTTCTTCAATTATTAGATACAAATCCTGCTCATTTTTATGGCGAATCACACTATTATGTATGGTTTCTTTGAGTGCAGGAATTAATTTTAAAATCGTCTGATAATTCAATTCAAACAACGCTGATACTTCTGAGTAAGTTTTAGTATCGCGTTGTGTGTATAGTGATTTTAAAAATTCATCCTCTATCATTGTGCCACCCATCGCGTTTCATATTCCAAACGACCATTGTCATTTAGAGTGTAATAATTAAAGCCAATGCGTTTTTCATCGGTAAATTGCACCGCCGTTGATGGACAGGCAATAATTTTTAAACCCCGCTTGTTAAATTCCGCAGATTCGTGTGCATGACCAAATAATACAGCCCGTATTTTAGTGTATTTGTCTAATACTGCAAATAAATCTTGCGGATTTTCTAACGACAGTGAATCGTCCCAAGTGCTATTCATTGGTACAATAGGGTGGTGTAATATCACGATAATAAAGTTGGCAGTTGATTGGTTTAGTTGGGTGTTTAATTCAGATAGTGCATTTTTACTGAGATAACCACTAGTTTTGTTAGCCTGTACAGAATTTATGCTAACAATATCCCACACCCCAAGCGATATTTTTTTAAACAAACATTTTGCAAATATAGTTGTAAGATTATCTGAATCATGATTACCTTTAATGACAAAAACATCACTTTGCACAGGAATCAAAAGTTCTTTTAATTTTGTATAAGAGTTAAGTGTGCCATTATGCGTCAAGTCGCCACTAATCAATAAAGCATCGCTTTTTACAGTGGTAATTTCATTGATAATGCATGCTAGGTTTTGGTGAGTATCAACCCCCATTGATTGTGGATTATCATCAATATGACAATCGCTGATTTGGATAAAATTATGCACCACGAATAAATTTAACCCGATGACTGACATTGGTTAATAATTCATAACTGAGGGTATCGCTATATTCTGCCACGGTTTCTACTCGCAATTTGTCATCACCCCATAAAATTGCAGTATCACCAACTGCCACTTTGGTAGTGTCAGAATCCGTGATATTCACAACAATCATATCCATAGAAACACGACCCACCAGTGGATACAGTGTGCCATTAATCAAAACAGGCGTGCCATTTTTTGCATGACGGGGGTAACCATCGCCATAGCCAATGCCAATGATGGCAATTAGGCTTGTTTTGTCGGCAGTCCAAGTTAATCCGTAGCCTACTGATTCACCTGCCCGGATAGTTTTAATCGATATTATTGGAGCTGAGAGTTGCATCACTGGTTGCAAGCCAAAATCATTGTTGGCGATAGGCGACGCACCATAGAGCATAATACCCGGACGCACAAAGTCAAAATGCGATTGTGGATTGGATAAAATGCCCGCAGAATTAGCCATAGAGCGGTTATTTTGCTTGTCAGTTAGTTGCTCAAATGCGTTAAGTTGCATTTGATTTATCGGGTTTTCAAGTTCATCGGCACAAGCAAAATGGCTCATTACGCATTCAATGCCAATCAATGAATTGGCTGTAAAATCAGTCAAACAGTGCTGATATTCATCGGCAGACAAACCCAATCGGTGCATACCTGTATCCACTTTTAGCCAGACACTCAGTGCCTTGCTGCTATGATTGATAATGGAGATTTGTGATGGGTGATGCACGACAATTTGACACTCTAACGCAATCGCCTGTTGCAAGGTTTCCTTAGAATAAACGCCTGAGAGTAAAAGAATAGGGCGTTTGGTCAATTGTCGCAATTTTTGTGCTTCCGACAATTCACTGACTGCCAAAATATCGGCATTGTCAATCAACGGCATCAGCAAATCCAGATGATGCCCATAGCCATTTGCTTTCACCATTGCCACGATTTTTGCTAACGATTGATTTTTAACAATCAGTAGATTATGTGCCAATGCAGATTGAGAAATAACTGCAACTGCATTCATCATTTAAAACGCTTCTGTTTCAAAATGTGGCGCACCATCGTCCTCAAAACTGGGGGCATTGTGCATATCAGTGGCTTCTACCTGCCAATCTTCAGGTGCGTATGCCGCCTGAGAATCATTTGCCAAATTTTCAAAGCGGGTATATTGCCCAATCCACGCCAATTTAATATTTCCTGTTTCTCCATTACGATGCTTGGAAATCATCAAATCCGCCTTACCCACTTCTTCTGGATTAGAATAGGTTTCATCGTGATATTGCTCATCACGATAGACGAATGCAATGATGTCCGCATCCTGCTCAATTGAACCCGATTCACGCAAATCAGACATTTGAGGCATACGCCCTTTGCCCGCCTTAGGGCGAGATTCAACACCACGATTTAATTGCGATAGGGCAATCACTGGCACATTAATTTCTTTGGCAAGCGCTTTTAGTGAGCGAGAGATTTCCGAAATTTCTTGCACACGGTTTTCACTTTTTCCATGCACTGTCATCAGCTGCAGATAATCCACCATAATCAGTGACAAATTAGGATATTGCCGTTTAATACGACGCGCCTTTGCACGAATTTCTGTCGGGGTAATGGAAGGGGTTTCATCAATCAAAATATTGTTTTTATCAATGGCAGTAATTGCATGACTAAAACTATTCCAATCAGTTTCCGTCATCTCACCTTTGCGAATTTTTTTGCTGTCAATGTGTCCAAAGGAAGAAATCATTCTTAATGTCAATGCCTCAGTCGGCATTTCTAGCGAAAATACCAATACTGGCTTACCTTGTTCAATTGCCACATTGCCCACAATATTCATCGCAAACGCTGTTTTTCCCATTGAAGGTCGACCTGCAACAATGATTAAATCCCCATTTTGCAAGCCCGAAGTTTTTTCATCCAAATCAACAAACCCAGTTTCTAAACCAGTTACCGAACCTTTGGTCTCTGCCCATTCTTGCACCCGATTAGCAACATCTTTGGTAATAGTTTTAAGGTTAACCACATCTTGTTTGCCACGGGTAATTTGCTCTGCAATTTCAAATATTTTTCGTTCAGACAAATCAATCAATTCTTGCATTTCAATGTCTTTCGGACGATAAGCGGCATCTGCAATTTCTTGACTGACCATAATTAACTGACGATAGACAGACAACTCACGCACATATTGAGCATAGGTTTTTACATTACTAATACTCGGTGTACTTTCAGCGATTTGTGCCAAATATTCAAAGCCACCCACTGTTTCTTCATCGCCTGTTTTTTTTAGTCGTTCTTTAACTGTTAAAATATCCGCCGGATCGCCATGCTCTAAAAGTATGTGTATTGCATCAAAAATAATACGATGTGCAGGCACATAAAAATCTTCTGCCGTCAATACATCAGCCACATCATCCCATGCTTCATTATGCATCAGCAAACCACCAAGTACAGATTGCTCTGACTCTATAGAATTTGGTGGTACTTTAATGTTATCGATATTCATAATGCCTTAATAAATAATATGTTTGGAGACCTTTGCATAAATATGAATAATCATCAAAACGCCATCTTTCATCAAATTACAAACTTTTTAAAAACACCCTTAGCCCTGCTAGGAGTGGATTTAAAAAATTTCCAATTTAATAAAATCTGTCATTTTGCTAATCATCCCTATTTATGCAAAGGTCTCGTTTGAAATAAAAAAACCCTCGTTTAGAGGGTTTTTATTTTAACTGAATTTGTTATCAGTTTTACTGCTCTTCTTCCGAAGCTTCAACGATGACTTTCACATCAACGCTAATGTTGGTGTGCAGCACAACGCTAACAGTATATTCACCAATATGATGAATTGCTTCAGACATATTGATATTGCGTTTTTCAACTTCGTGACCTGCTGCTGCTAAACTTATAACAATGTCTGCTGTACTAACAGAGCCGAACAATTTACCTTCTTCACTTGCATTTACTTTCAGTGTGCAAACCACGCCATTCATTGCCGCTGCTTGCGTTTCTGCTACTTTAATAGTTTCTGCTTCTTTCGCTTGTAAGTCAGCTTTGATTGCTTCAAATTCAGCCATATTAGCCGCAGTTGCTGGCTTGGCTTTACCTTGTGGAATTAGAAAGTTACGCGCATAGCCAGATTTAACATTTGCTGTGTCGCCTAAGCCACCTAATTTACCAATTGTTTCTAATAAAATTACTTGCATAATCAACTCCTATTTTTTGTGTTTGTCAGTGTAAGGAATCAATGCTAAAAATCTAGCGCGTTTGATTGCAGTGGTTAATTGACGCTGAAATTTAGCGCTTGTTCCTGTCATTCTTGACGGGGTAATTTTGCCACCTTCGTCAATATTCTTTAACAAGACATCTACTTCTTTATAGTCAATCTCTTTAACACCTGCTGCTGTAAAACGGCAAAAAGTGTTGATTTTAATCTGAGGTCTGCGTTTTCTTTTTTGTTGCTTAGCCATAATAATCTCCTATTTTCTCTCTTTTCTTTCTTTATCAGCGTCTTTAGTCGTCATCATAATTGAAGGTTCAGTGATGGCAATCTTTTTAGAAATGATTAAATTTCTAAGAATAGCGTCATTGAAACGGAAATTATAATTCAACTTGTCAAGTGTATCTTGATTACATTCGATATTTAACATCAAGTAATGTGCTTTATAGATTTTGTTGATTGGATAAGCGAGGTGTTTACGACCCCAGTCTTCTTCGCGATGAATATTACCGCCATCAGCAGTAATCATTTCTTTGTATTTGTCCATCATTGTTCCAACCTGTGCAGATTGGTCAGGATGCACAATTAGTGTAATCTCATAGTGTCTCATGAGTGTTTTCTCCTTATGGTTATTAAAAAAAATAGCTTGCCGAGTTACACCCAGTCAAGCAAGGGAAAGGACATTATACACATTTATTTAAACTAAATGGATTCAATTGTATGCGTCATGCGTCTATAACGCACTTTTTTCTATATTTTTTCATTCATTTTAGAGTCATTTAAGCATTTTTCAATGGTATCCAATGCTACTATCTTTTTTTGGGTGAAAAAAAATTAATACATGAGGAGACCTTTGCATAAATAGGGATGATTAGCAAAATGACAGATTTTATTAAATTGGAAATTTTTTAAATCCACTCCTAGCAGGGCTAAGGGTGTTTTTAAAAAGTTTGTAATTTGATGAAAGATGGCGTTTTGATGATTATTCATATTTATGCAAAGGTCTCATGAGGGTTATTTCTTAGAATACTAATTTAATGATCTCATAAAAATAAACACTCATCATTTCAATCATTCACAATGTGAAAAGACCTTTATAATAAAGCAATGGCAATAACTGACTGGCACGAAAACGATAGACCCAGAGAAAAACTACTTAAATTTGGTGAGGAAAGTTTAACTGATGCCGAGTTGTTGGCGATATTCTTACGCACGGGTATAAAGGGTAAGAGTGCAGTGGCGTTGGCACAAGATTTACTTGATCAATTTGGCTCTCTTTATAATTTGTTAAATGCAAGTGAAGATGAGTTTTGCCAAGGTAAGGGGCTAGGTCAAGCAAAATATACCAATCTTAAGGCTGTGCTGGAGATGGCAAAGCGACATTTTGAATCAGGTTTGAGCAAAGTCGATGTATTTACTAGCCCTAAAGCTTGTGCGAATTATTTACATTTACATATTGGCAACACCAGCCGAGAGATTTTTGCTGTGTTACTGTTAAATCAAAAACATCAGTTAATTGAGTTGGTAAATTTATTTACTGGCACGCTAAATCAAGCCAGTGTACATTCACGAGAGGTGGTGAAAGTTGTGTTGGATAAGGATGCGGCTGCTGTAATTTTGGCACACAATCATCCATCTGGCGACCCGACACCATCACAGGCAGATATTAATATTACGCACAAAATTAAGGGTGCGTTGGCGTTGATTGATGTGCGGGTATTGGATCATATTGTGATTGGCGATAAGGGGCGATTTGAGAGTTTAGCACAACGAGGGGACATATGATGAAGTGGTTTAAATGGGTGATTTTGCTTGGGGCTGTGGTTTTTGCCGTGTATTTAAATCAGTTGCATACGGTGGTGAAAGAAGAATTTTCAAAGCCTTTGGCTTCTATTGATTCTCATTTGGATTTAAAGGAGTATCCTGTTGAGTTAATTAACATGTTATTAATTGTGGAAGATCAATCATTTTTTAAACATTCGGGCGTAGACTTTGTGGAAATTGGCAGGGTAGCGCGTGATTATTGGCTTTATGATAAGCCGATACGCGGTGCGAGTACTATTACACAGCAGTTGATTAAAAGTTCGTTACTGACGCGTGAGAAAACTTTTGAGCGTAAGTTTAAAGAAGGTTTGATGGCATTTTTGTTGGAAGTTTCGTTTGATAAGCAGACGATTTTGACGCGTTATATGAACAGCGTGTATTTGGGGCAAAAAGGCAATTATGAGGTACGCGGATTTGAGCGTGCGGCACAATTTTATTTTAATCAAGATGTTAGGGCGTTGCCTTTAGAAAGGTTGTCAGCCTTGGTGGCATTGCTTAAAGGACCGAGTTATTACAATCCGATTAAACGACCACAGCGGTTATTGCAACGGCAAAAGTTGGTGTTACACTTGTATCATACGAATCAAAAGATTGTAAAATAGTCGAATGCAAACTATTCTCGCCATTGATACCTGTACTGAAGTGTGTTCTGTTAGTCTTTATTCGCGAGGTGAAATCATCTCGCGTTTTGTCCAAGATGTGGCAAAAAGTTCCAGTTTGGTATTGCCATTATGTGATGAGGTCTTTGCACAAGCAGGTTTGTCAGTGGCAGATTTGGATGTGATTGTTTATACCCAAGGCCCAGGTGCATTTACGGGGGTGCGGATGTGCGTCAGTGTGGTGCAGGGGATGTCGTTGGCGTATGATATTCCAACGCTAGGGTTCTCAACACTTGAAGTGATGGGTTTTGGTGCAGCACAAAAGTATAAAACCGATAAGGTAGCTGTAGCACTTGATGCACGGATGAGAGAGGTATATTGGGGGGTATATGAGGAAGGTATTTTGAGTGCTGAACGCATTGCAAAACCTGACGAAATAGATATTTTGAGTAGTGATTTTATTGGCGTTGGCACTGGCTGGGGTGCGTATGGGGAGGCACTTTCTCGACAGTCGGGAGTAGATAACTTTGTAAGCGATTTTTATCCCAAATCTGAGAATTTGATTGCCCTATATATTGGTAAGGAGTCAAAAGAAAGTGATGAATTGCCATTGCCGACTTATTTACGCAACAATGTGGCAAAAAAGTCGTTAAAATAATCTAGATTTAATCAATAAATTAATGAATAATTATGTGGAAATGGATACAAGCATTTGCCTCACCGCAAAATTTTTATCAAAGTAGTGCGAAAATCATTCCTTGGATGATGATTCCATTTGTTACTTTGTCATTGGCAGGGTTATATTGGGCTTTGGTGGTTTCCCCAGCCGATTATCAGCAAGGCGAGAGTGTGCGTATTATGTATGTGCATGTGCCTGCTGCCTGGATGAGTTTATTTATTTATGTAGTAATGGCAACGGCAGGAGCAATTGGTTTAATTTGGCAAATAAAACTCGCCTTTGTGGTGGCAAAAGTATCTGCACCGATTGGCGCGGCTTTTACGCTGTTGGCGTTAATCACAGGCAGTATTTGGGGGAAACCGATGTGGGGCACTTGGTGGGTCTGGGATGCACGACTCACTTCGGAACTTATCTTGTTGTTTTTATATTTGGCCTATATGTCGCTGAATAATGCTTTTGACAATCCTAAAACTGCCAATAAAGCCTCTGCCATTTTGGCGATTGTGGGATTGGTGAATATTCCCATTATTTATTATTCAGTTGAATGGTGGAACAGTCTGCATCAGGGCTCATCAGTGAGCGTGACCAAGGTGTCTATGCAAATTGATATGTTTATTGCATTAATGTTGATTAGTTTTGCTTTTAAGTTTTTATACGGTGCATTGGTGCTAATGCGTGCCCGTAATGAGGTGTTAGTGAGAGAGCAAAATTCTGGCTGGGTAAAAACCCTTATTAAGGATAAATTATAATGGGATTTTTATTATTTGATAAGTACATGATATATATATGGGTATCTTATTTGCTCACTTTTGCCATAGTGGGGTTTTTATTTATCAGCACTAAGGTAAATCACAAACGGGTGGTTACGCAATTACGCATTAAATACGCAAGAGGTGAAAAAAAATGACAAAAAGACAAAATAGAATGGTGTTAGTGGCAGTGTTGGTTGCCGGTGCAATATTGGCAGTAACGCTTTTATTACAAGCCTTGGGCAGCAATACCAATTATTTTTATTCACCAACAGAAGTGGCAGAAGGTAAAGCACCAGTTGGCAAAAGTTTCCGTTTGGGTGGTTTGGTGGCTGTGGGCAGTTTCAAACGAGAAGATTTAAAATCTACTTTCAAAGTAACGGACAACAAAAAATCTTTCACCATTCAATATACAGGTATCTTGCCTGACTTATTCAGAGAGGGGCAAGGTATTATTACTACAGGCTCTTTAAAAGGGGATATTTTTGTAGCAACGGAAGTTCTAGCAAAACACGATGAAAACTATATGCCACCCGAAGTGGCTGACGCGTTAAAAAAGGCAAAAAATAATGGGTAAGTTTTTACCTTTGGTTATTTTTGTGGTTTTGGCGTGGTTTTTGTATAATGGTTTGGGGCGTGATACTAAAAAATTACCCTCACCTTTAATCGGCAAAGCTTTCCCAAATCTTGAAGTAGAAGATTTTCAAACAAGGGAAAAATATCAACTACAAAGTCGATTAAAAAATAAGGTTTCATTAGTTAATGTGTGGGCGTCTTGGTGTGTGACTTGCAGAGCAGAGCACCAAATGTTGAAAAAAATCGCCAAAGTCAGTAGTGTGCAAATGGTAGGTGTTAACTATAAAGACACCAAAAAAGAAGGTAAGCGTTTTTTAGAAATATTAGGCAACCCATTTGATTTTATTGTCTTTGATGACAAGGGGAAACTCGGTTTAGAGCTTGGTGTATATGCTACGCCTGAGACTTTTATTGTTGACAAAGATGGGGTAATTCAATTCAAGCGTATTGGTGAGATTACTCCACAGATTTGGCAAAAGCAAATGTTGCCATTGATTGATAAACTACAAAAATAATTTCTTTCTAAAATTGGTTGATAGTTTATTTTTTTATTAAGTATAATATGCCGGTGCTTGATTAAGCACTGATGTACATTTTTTGGGCGCTTAGCTCAGTTGGTAGAGCATCGCCCTTACAAGGCGAGGGTCACAAGTTCAAGTCTTGTAGCGCCCACCAAAAAATGGAGCGGTAGCTCAGCTGGTTAGAGTGCCTGCCTGTCACGCAGGACGTCGCGGGTTCGAATCCCGTCCGCTCCGCCATTTTTGAACCCACCTCACGGTGGGTTTTTTTTTGCCTAATAAAAAATCTGACTATAATGCAGGTAAGGTTTTCGTTTATAATTTAGCACTTTAAAATTTCATGAAATGTAAACTATGCTAAGTTCTATCAAAGAAAAAATCAAAGGTTGGGTTGCTTATGTCATCATTGCACTTATTGTTGTTCCGTTCGCTTTGTTTGGTGTTAGTGAATACTTTACAGGCACATCAAATGTTGTGGTTGCTACAATTGGCAGTGATGATATTTCCAAAGAAACCTTTTTGTCAGAATTTGAACTGCAAAAAAGACGCTTACAACAGGAATTAGGAAAGAGTTATACTGCCGAAGTTAACCAAGCAGTAAAAATGCAAACCATCAATTCGATGATTAATAGGCATTTGTTAGAGCAATTGGCAGAGCAATTAGGTTATGCAACGACACAACACGAGTTGCAGGTGTTCATTCAAAGCAACGATGTGTTTAAAGTTGATGGTAAATTTTCTGTTGATAGATATAGGCAATTGCTGAGGTTGAGTGGTTTTTCCGATGTGGAGTATGAAGCGTTGCAAACTAATGAATTGACGCAAAATCAAATTAAATATAACTTTTTGGATTCTGCATTTATTACTCCATCAGCTTTGAAGCGTGTGCAATTGTTGAACGACCAAAAGCGTCAGTTTAGCTATATTTTGTTGAGTGTTAAAGAGCATTCTAAGAATGTCAAGGTAAATTCTAAAAGTGTTAAAGAATTTTATGAATCACAAAAAAAAGCATTTTTTGAGCCGCAAAAAGTAAAAGTAGATTTCGTGGAATTGTCATTTAAGCAAGTGGCTAAAAATATTGAAGTAAGTGAAGACGAATTGTTTAATTTTTATGAAGACGAATCTGTGCGTTTTACCACGGAGGAAGAACGCAAAGCACAGCATATTTTGGTTGAGAGCAAAATATTAGCAGATAGCATTGTTGCAGAAATTAAAGCAGGAGGTGATTTTACTGAATTAGCAATAAAGCATTCAATAGATACAGGTTCAAAAGACAATGGAGGTGATTTGGGTTTCTTTGGTCTGGGTGTGATGGTGCCTGAATTTGAGAGCAAGGTGTTCAGTATGAAAGTAGGTGAAGTGAGTGTGCCAGTGAAGACAGATTTTGGTTATCATATTATTAAATTGACCGAGATTAAAGCAAGTGCAGTTAAGCCATTTGAGGAAGTGCGTGATGAATTAACCAAGCTTTATACGGAGCGTGCTGCACAAAAATTGGTATATAAATTAACCGACAATTTTAGCAATTTGGCTTATGAAGCGAGTTTAGAAGAAGTGGCAGCACAAATGGATTTAAAACTTAAAACTTCTGTATTTTTCCCACAAAACAGCAAAAATTATGATGCCAAGTTTATAGCAGCAGCTTATAGCGATGCTGTGCTAAATAAAGGTGAAAACTCTGAGCCAATTGAATTAGGTAAAGACAAGTTAGTGGTATTGAGAATTAACAACAAAATTGCCCAAAGACAAAAAGACTTTAAGGAGGTAAAAGCTGAAATTACTCAACATTTAACAGGTTTATTAGCGAAAAAATTTATTAATGATATTGCCAATAAAATTGCAATTGCATTAGATGAAGGTGATACCAAAGCGGCAGAAAAGTTAATTGAAAAATACAATCTTAAATGGAAAAAAATGGGTTGGGTTGGTAGAGATGTTAAGAAAGTCAAAGTCAATATCAATATTGTCAACAGCGTGTTTACTTTGCCAAAGCCAAGTGCGAGCAAAAGTGTAACCTACGCTGCAAGAAGCATAGCCCCGCAAGAAGTTGTTGTATTGAAGTTATCAGCAGTCAAAGCACCTGATAACCCCCCTAATGCTACCTTGATGAATGTGTTACTCAGTTTTGAAGTTGATGAAGTATTCAGAAGTATTTTGGCTACATTGCGTAAAGGCACAGATATAGAAATCTTTGCAAATAATTTATAGGCAATAAAAAACCCTGCAAATGCAGGGTTTTTTAGTTTTGGCATTCTGTGTTTATTACTCAGGACCTTTGTCATAAAAATTGTAGCCTGAGTCAATGTAAGTAATTTCCCCTGTGATACCAGAGGCTAAATCAGAGCATAAGAATGCAGCAGCGTTACCCACTTCTTCGGTGGTAACATTGCGTTTAAGGGCGGATGAATCTGCTGCATAGTCCAATAACTTGCCGAAGTCTTTAATGCCTGATGCTGCCAATGTCTTGATTGGCCCTGCGGATACGGCATTAACACGAATGCCCTTTAAAGGTCCCATTGCTGCTGCCATATAACGCACATTAGCTTCAAGTGACGCTTTTGCGACACCCATCACATTGTAGTTAGGAATAGCACGAATTGCCCCTAAATAACTAACGGTTAATAATGCACTATTTTCATTTAACATAGGACTTGCAGCCTTGGCTAATGCAGTGAAACTGTAAGAGCTAATATCGTGAGCAGTGGCAAAGTTTTCACGCGTAGTGGCTTCAATATAATTGCCGTCTAACGCTTCTCGTGGGGCAAAGGCAACAGAATGAACAACAATATCAAAATTATCCCAGTGTTTTTTAAGTTCTCTGAACGATTCTTCAATGCCAGCGTCAGTGCCTACATCACAAGGAATAACAATATCAGAATTACAAACTACGGCACACTTGTCCACGCGTTTTTTGAGTTTTTCATTTTGATAAGTGAGTGCAATTTCACACCCTTGTTTTGCCATTGCCTCGGCAATTCCCCACGCAATTGAGCGGTTAGAGGCAACGCCTACGATTAATGCCTTTTTTCCTGTTAAAAATCCCATAATATTATTACCTTAGTAAAATAAACAAATTATAATAGAGAATTTTATCAACAAATACCTTATGTTGGATATTTTACTCATACCGATTAAAGCCATGCGTTTACGCTATGTGCCATTGTTATTGGTATATTTTGCTTACGGAAGTAGTGTTTTTACTGCTATTGCTGCAAACTTTTGGGTGAAAGATTCGCTGGATATGAGTGCGGCGGATTTGGCGGAGTTGGGAATATGGCTGATGGTGCCGTGGACGGTGAAAATGATTTTTGGTTCACTGGTTGACAGTGTGCTGATTTTTGGCTCTAATCGAAAATCTTATGTTTATATTGGTGCGTTGCTGATTACCATCAGTTCGCTAATGATGATTGCCGTGGTGGGGGATTATCCAATTGTGGCAGAATTTTCTAAAAAAAGTGTGTATATTTTTGCCAGTGTGATTGCCGTGGTTGGTTTTGTTATGCAAGATGTGGTAGCCGATACGATGAGCACTGAGGTGGTGGATAAGAGTCAATCTAAAGAGGAAATTCATCAAGAATTAGCCAGTATTCAAGTATTGGCTCGTTTATCATTAGGGTTGGCGATTTTTGTTACGGGTTGGATTGGCGGCGAGTTGGCGGATGTTTTTAAAGATGAACGAGAAACGGTATTTATTATTGCCTTATTTATACCGTTATTGTCAATTCTTGGGGTCGGTTTGGTGCGTCTTAACCCTGTGCCAGTGTCTGAAATTAATAAACAAGTTTTATTCGGTGGTTTAATTTTTGCGGTATTTGTGGTGATTATGGGGTATGCGCAAGTGCCTTATTCACAAGAAATTGTGTTTGTGGTTTCGCTCGGTATTGTGTTGTATTTACTCAATGATTTGATTAGTGATTTGAATGAGGATGTCATTCGTCATATTAAAATGGCAATGATTGTTATTTTTATTTATCGGGCAATGCCTTCAGTTGGCGCAGGTTTACAATGGTGGCAGATTGATGTGCTGGGCTTTGATGAGTCATTTTTTGCCAAATTGTCAGCGATTGGTGGCGGTATTGCCTTGGCAGGAATGTGGTTGAGTACTAAATTTATTGTCAAACGCAATATTGGCGAGGTATTGATATTCTTAACTATTATTGGCACTTTATTGTCTTTGCCGATTGTAGCGATGTATTATGATGTGCATACGCTGCTTGGCGTTGAAGCCAGAACAGTGGCATTGGTAGATACAGCATTGGCTTCGCCGTTTGATTATATTGCCCAAGTGTTAATGCTAACTTTGGTGGCAATTTATGCCCCTGAAGGCAAAAAAGGCACTTGGTTTGCGTTAATGGCAAGTTTGATGAATATTGCCTTATCAGCAGGCGGTTTATTGACCAAATATTTGAACAAAATCTTTGTTGTTAGTCGTGAGGTTGTTACTGATGGCGTGGTTACTGTTACACAAGATTACTCACAGTTGGGTGATTTGTTGTGGGTGGTAGTGGTTTCAAGTTTCGTCATTCCAATCATTGTTATTGTTAAATACAATCCAAATAAAGTATGACTTTGAATAAATATTATAGCCTTACAATTGCTTTGATTTTTCTTGATCAATTGAGCAAAATTTTGGTTGTAAACACAATGGAATTTCAAAGCACTATTGTGGTTACTGAGTATTTTAGTTGGCACTATGTGCGAAACTACGGTGCTGCTTTCAGTTTTTTAGCAGACCAAGGTGGCTGGCAGCAATATTTCTTTATTTCCCTGTCTTTTGTGGCGAGTATTGCCCTGATTATTTGGATGAAAAAAACAGCATTGACTCAAAGATTTGAACTGCTTGGATTAAGTTTTGTTTTGTCAGGGGCTGTAGGTAATTTGATTGACAGAACGGCTTATGGTTTCGTCATTGATTTTATTGATTTACATTACCAAGATTTTTATTGGCCGGTGTTTAATGTAGCAGATATTGCGATTAGTCTCGGTGTGGCAGTGCTATTGTTCTCAGAGTTTAAAAAATCGTGAGTGATTGTTTAATCATTGGTGGTGGCGTTATCGGCATGATGAGTGCCCGTGCATTGGCGATATCAGGTGCAACAGTAACTTTGATTGAGCAACGCGCTTGTGGCAAAGAATCATCATGGGCAGGGGGCGGTATTATCAGCCCATTGTATCCGTGGATGTATAGCGATGTGGTGAATGAGTTGAGTATGGCATCTCAGGCGGTCTATGAAGAATTATGTGCTACTTTATTTGCAGATACGGGGATTGATACTGAATATATCCGTTCGGGGTTATTGATGATGGACGAATATGACAGGTATGAAGCCATTGATTGGATGGCAGTACATAAAGTCAATGCTGAGAAACATCCGCAAGGGGCATTGTTTACAGCGGTGGCACAAGTGCGGAATCCGAGATTATTGAAAGCACTTAAAAGCGATATTTTAAAACGCGGGGTTGAAATCGTTGAATTTAGCAAAGTTGAGGAATTAATTGTCGAAAAGGACAAGGTGCTTGGGGTTAAAACTGAGCATAAAAATTATTATGGCGACAATAGCATTATTTGCGGCGGTGCTTGGAGTTCTGCTTTGCTGGATATTAAAAACGAAGTGTATCCAGTCAAGGGGCAGATGATTGTGATTAAATCCAAGCCTGGGGTACTTGAGCATATTGTTTTGGATAAGGGCAGATACCTTATTCCTAGGAAAGATGGGCGTATTTTGATTGGCTCTACTACAGAAAATGTGGGCTTTGATAGAAGTCTAAATAAGCAAGTAGGCGTTGAATTGCTCGAATTTGCCAGTAGCCGATTTACAGCATTACGAGGTGCAAGCATTGAACATCACTGGTCAGGTTTTAGACCAGCGAGCAAATCGGGGGTGATGATTAAAAAATATGAGAAACTAGAAGGTTTATATCTTAATACTGGGCATCTTCGCAATGGATTAAATATGGCACCTGAGAGTGCTGAAAGATTATTGGCGTTAATTAACCATGCTAACTAGAGCGATAGACACAACATTATTGGCATCTTATTCAGATGACATCCCTCTGTTTTTAAAGAAAATTTATGCTGCGCGTGGCGTAACAGAAACCCAACTATCGCTGGGGTTGACTGAGCTTTTAAAACCTAAATTTGCACAACTAGATGCTGCTATCAAGCTGCTTGAACAAGCATTGCTTGAACAAAAACGCATTTTAGTCGTTGGCGATTTTGACTGCGATGGAGCGACAGCATCAGTTGTTGCAGTTAAATCACTGCGATTAATGGGAGCTAAATATGTGGATTTCTTAGTGCCAAATCGCTTTGAACACGGCTATGGATTAAGCCCTGAAATCGTTAAATTGTCCATTCAAGCAAAACAACCCGACTTAATTATCACAGTAGATAACGGCATCTCAAGTTTTGACGGCGCGAAATTGGCACAACAATCAGGCATCGAAGTCATTATTACCGATCATCATCTACCCAGCGATTCACTGCCTGAGGCAAATGCCATTATCAATCCCAATCTTAAAAACTGTGAATTTTTAAGTAAAAATCTTGCCGGTGTAGGCGTGATTTTTTACCTCTGTTCTGCGTTAAAAACACACTTACAAACCAATGGTTATTTTGCCAACCACCACATCCCCATCCCCGATTTACGCACCGTGCTAGACTTGGTCGCACTCGGCACAGTAGCCGATGTGGTAAAACTTGACCAAAATAATCGCATCCTCGTCGCCGAAGGCATCAAACGCATTCGCAACAAACAATGCGCCCCAGGTATCCTAGCACTACTAGAAGTTGCTAATCGTAAAGCAGAAACCCTGCAAGCATCAGACCTCGGCTTTGCCGTCGGCCCGCGTTTAAATGCAGCAGGGCGTTTAAGCGACATTTCCCGTGGCATCAAATGCCTATTAACAGACGATATGAACGATGCTAGACGCTATGCCAATGAATTAGAAGCCTTCAACCAAAAACGCAGGGCAACGCAAGAACAAATGCAAGAAGAAGCACAAGCGGTGATTGATGCACAAGACAATCAAGCAGGAAAATTTGCCATTTGCCTATTTGATAAATCTTGGCACGAAGGCATTGTCGGAATCGTCGCAGGCAAACTCAAAGAAGATTATCACTGCCCAGTCGTCGTATTTGCACAATCAGGCGACAACTTAAAAGGCTCCATTCGCTCCATTCCCAGCGTCCACATTAAAGATTTATTAGACTTAGTCGATAGAAAATACCCCGATTTAATCCTGAAATTCGGCGGCCACGCCATGGCGGCAGGACTCAGCATCAAACCAGAAAATTTCGCCCAATTCCAACAAGAATTTGCAAACGCCATCCAAGCACATCTTAATAATCAAATCCCTAAAATGGAATTATCCACCGATGGCATTCTTGAATCCGCCGACATCTCCCTCAACAATGCTCAACTAATTGCCCACTCTGGTCCCTGGGGTCAAGGTTTCGAAGAACCCATTTTCCACGGCGATTTTGACATCGTTGAGCAAAGAGTAGTCGGCGAAAAACACCTAAAATGTCGCCTAAAACTCACAAATACCAGCACGCTTTATGATGCCATCGCTTTTTTTCAAGCCCCCATCAGCACTAAACAAGTAACAATCGCCTACAAACTTTCTATCAATGAATGGCGTGGCAGTGTTTCTTTGCAATTGATGGTTGAGCAGGTTAGTCCTATTTAGCAGTATAATCAATATGTAGTAAAAGATAAAAGGAGACCCTGCACAATATTTTAAGGGCTGACTTACATTCAAATGCAAAAACCCAAACAGAATACACAAACACTATTAGAGACCTTTGCATAAATATGAATAATCATCAAAACGCCATCTTTCATCAAATTACAAACTTTTTAAAAACACCCTTAGCCCTGCTAGGAGTGGATTTAAAAAATTTCCAATTTAATAAAATCTGTCATTTTGCTAATCATCCCTATTTATGCAAAGGTCTCTATTAGCATATTTTTTTTTAGAAAAATTTCCAATTTAAAAGTCTATTCACTTATTAGTTTGAAAATAAATTTTTGGATAGAAACCCAATTTAGTGTTGTGGTGAGCTGATAAACTTAGACGCAAAAATAAGGTAAAATACACCCTTTTATTTTTTCAAAATTACTCCATGCCGATTATTACCTTACCAGACGGAACTGAAAAATCCTTTGACCAAGCGGTTAGCATTTTTGAAGTTGCCAAATCAATTGGCTCTGGTTTAGCCAAAGCAACGCTTGCGGGCAAGGTGAATGACGAGTTAGTGGACGCGTCGTATATCATTGAGGCGGACAGCACTTTGTCGATTGTCACCGATAAAGATGAAGAAGGATTGGAAATCATTCGTCATTCAACGGCACACCTTTTGGCACAAGCCACACAAATGTTGTATCCAAGTGCTCAAGTGACTATTGGACCGGTGATTGATAATGGTTTCTTTTATGATTTTGCGTATAAAAATGGTTTTTCAGAAGGTGATTTAGCCAAGATTGAAAAAAATATGAATAAACTGGTTAAACAGAACCTTAAAATTGAACGCAGTGAGATGTCGCGTGATGAAGCAGTGGCATTTTTCAAAGATAAAGGTGAGCATTATAAAGCAGAGATTATTGAGTCTATTCCCGCTGATCAAACTTTATCACTTTATACGCAGGGCGATTTTACCGATTTATGTCGGGGTCCACATGTGCCATCAACGGCAAAACTTAAGGCTTTTAAATTAATGAAATTGGCAGGTGCTTATTGGCGTGGTGATTCTAACAATGAGATGTTACAACGCGTATATGGTACGGCTTGGGCGAATAAAGAAGATTTAGCAACGCACTTACATAGATTAGAAGAAGCTTTAAGGCGTGATCATCGTAAAATCGGCAAAACGCAAAATTTATTTCATATGCAAGAAGAAGCGCCAGGCATGGTTTTTTGGCATGAAAAAGGCTGGACTTTGTATCAAATTGTTGAGCAATATATGCGTAGTGTTTTTAGAGATAATGACTACAAAGAAGTGCACACACCTCAGTTAATTGATAGGTCGTTGTGGGAAAAATCAGGACATTGGGATAAATTTGGTGATGCAATGTTCACTACCAGTAGCGAAAATCGTGATTATGCGGTAAAGCCAATGAATTGCCCAGCACATATTCAGATTTTTAACCAGGGTTTGAAGTCATATCGTGATTTGCCATTGCGTTTGGCAGAGTTTGGCTCTTGTCATCGTAATGAGCCTTCAGGGACTTTACATGGTATTATGCGAGTGCGTAATTTTGTGCAGGATGACGGACATATTTTTTGTAGTAGTGAGCAAATTCAAGCAGAAGTATCAGAATTTATTGATTTAACTTTTAAGGTTTACGAGCATTTTGGCTTTGATAATGTTGAACTTAAATTATCTACCCGTCCTGAAAAGCGAGTGGGGTCTGATGAAGTTTGGGACAAGGCAGAAGCAGCACTCGCTGAAGCGTTAGATGTTAAAGGGATTAAATGGGAGTTGCAAGAGGGCGAAGGTGCATTTTATGGGCCTAAAATTGAATTTATATTGAAAGATTGCTTAGATAGAGAATGGCAGTGTGGCACTTTGCAGGTTGATTTTTCTATGCCAGAACGATTGGATGCATCGTTTATTGCAGAAGACGGTTCAAAGCAAACACCCGTAATGTTACACCGTGCTATTGTTGGTTCATTAGAGCGATTTGTTGGTGTTTTGATTGAGCATTATGAAGGTGCGTTCCCTTCTTGGCTTGCACCGATTCAGGCAGTTATTCTGAATATTTCTGAAAAACAAGCTAATTTTGTTGCTGAAATAGAGAAAAAATTAAAAAAACAAGGACTTAGAGTGATTTCGGACTTGCGGAATGAGAAGATAGGCTTTAAAATACGCGAGCATTCTATGCAAAGATTTCCATATTTATTGGTTGTCGGCGATAAAGAAGTAGAGAATAACGAGATTTCTGTTCGCAAACGCGGCGGTGATGACCTTGGGTCAATGTCAATTGAAGATTTTGTTAAATTAGTAAACGAGGAATAATTATTAAAAAACCAAATAGAATACGCATTAATAACTACATTAAAGTTTCAGAAGTGAGGGTTATTGATAGTAAGGGCGGGCAAGCTGGTGTGTTAAAAACATCAGAAGCAATAGAAATGGCAGTAAGTGCTGGACTTGATTTAGTAGAAGTGTCACCAAATGCTGAACCCCCTGTTTGTAAGGTAATGGATTTTGGAAAATATCGCTATGAGCAAAAGAAGCAGCTGAGCGACCAAAAGAAAAAACAAAAGAAAAATACTGTTAAAACCATTAAATATCGCCCTGGAACAGAAGAGGGTGATTACCAAATTAAATTTAGGAATTTGGTTAAGTTTTTAGATAATGGCGATAAGGTCAAAGTTAGTATTTGGTTCCGTGGACGCGAAATGCAACACAAAGAATTGGGCATGCAAATGTTAGATAGAATTGAAGAAGATACAAAAGAATTTGCTAATGTAGAACAAAAGGCAAAGATGGAGGGTCGCCAGCTAGGCATGATGCTGGCCCCCAAATCAAAGAAAAAATAAGCAAAGCTTATTTTAGTTGTTTAACCGTTACTCATTAAGAAGTAACTTATATGTCCAAGAGGACAAGGAGAAAATTATGCCGAAGTTAAAAACCAATAGAGGCGCTGCAAAGCGTTTCAAAAAGACTGCCAGTGGCGGTTATAAATGTAAACATTCTCACCTGCGTCATATTTTGACCAAAAAGAGTACTTCTAGAAAACGCAGTTTACGCGCACCAGACACAGTCGAAAAGGCAGATGTCCCAATGGTTCGTAAAATGTTACCATATAGTTAAATCTACTTTAATATAAGGTAATTTAATTCAAAGTTAATTAATAGGAGTATAAGAAAATGGCAAGAGTATCAAGAGGTGTGCAAGCACACGCAAAACACAAGAAAATTTTAAAGAAAGCCAAAGGCTATTACGGTGCGAGATCAAAAGTCTATCGTGTTGCTAAGCAAGCGGTTATTAAAGCAGGTCAATATGCGTATCGTGACCGTCGCCAAAAGCGTCGTTTGTTCCGCAGACTTTGGATTGTTCGTATCAACGCTGAAGCGCGTAATAATGGTTTGAGTTATTCAAGAATGATTGATGGAATGAATAAAGCAGGTATTGAAATCGATCGTAAGGTATTATCTGATATAGCGATTTTTGATAAAGCCGCATTTGCACAGATTGCAGAGCAGGCAAAAGTTGCATTAAGCAAGTAGTTTTTTAATAAAATAGAGGGTTGAGCATGAAAAGTAAAATCATTTTATTAGTATTATCAGTGATGTTTTTAGCATCTTGTCAGTCATCAATGAACCGTTTCACCGAAGATACACGAGGTGCAAACACTTATGCTGCAGTTGAAATCGGTAAACTTTCCAGTGTTCTAGAAGGGGTGATTATTTCGATTAAACCAGTAAGATTATCAGGCTCTAAAGGGCTTGGGTCAGGTACTGGCGCATTGTTAGGCGCTGCAATTGCGTCAAATACAGTAGGAGGTGAAAGAGACAAAGCACCCGCTGCACTTATAGGTGGTTTATTGGGTGCGATGGCAGGCAGAGCTGCTGAAGAAAGTATGACAGAGGCAACTGGGTTTGAGTTTTTAGTTAAGTTGAGCACTGGGAAAATTAAAGCCTTTGTACAAACAGATAAGCAAGGACTTAGAAAAGGTGATCAAGTTTTTGTTATTTATGGCAGTGGCACAGTTCGTTTGACACGCAAGTAATTGGTTGCCGGTGGTTGATAAAATTCTCGATGGGGCAAAAAGTGCTATTGAAAAAGCACAAAGCTTAGCGGAACTTGAAAATTTAAGGGTTTCAATCTTAGGTAAGAGCGGTGAGTTAACTGTCTTACTTAAAGGACTTGGAAAGTTGAGCGCAGAAGAACGGCCTAAGATGGGTGGTATTATCAATCAGGCTAAGGTTAGTGTGCAAGATTTGCTGACTGAGCGTAAAAATATCTTAGAAACAATTGCGTTAGAAAAACGCTTATTGGAGGAGAAAATTGATGTTTCTCTTCCAGGTCGAAATGTTGAAATGGGTGGATTACACCCTGTTACTATTACACTGAAACGCATTCAATCTCTATTTGCAAAGAACGGTTTTAAGGTAGAAACAGGTCCTGAAATTGAGGATGATTTCCACAATTTTACGGCACTTAATATTCCTAAGCATCATCCAGCGCGGGCGATGCACGATACCTTCTATTTTGACGAAGGCTCTGTGCTAAGAACGCATACTTCGCCCGTGCAAATCCGCACCATGGAAAATAAAAAACCACCCTTGCGTATTATTGCCCCTGGTCGGGTTTATCGTTGTGATTCAGATATTACCCATACACCAATGTTTCATCAGGTGGAGGGATTGATTGTTGATAAAGATGCGAACTTTGCACAGCTTAAAGGTTTGTTAATTGATTTTCTGCGTGCTTATTTTGAAAAAGAAGACTTGAAAGTGCGTTTTCGCCCCTCATATTTTCCATTCACTGAACCCTCTGCGGAAGCAGATATTGAATGTGTGATTTGTGGTGGCGAGGGTTGCCGTGTTTGCAAAAAAACAGGTTGGTTGGAGGTGTTGGGTTGCGGTGTTGTGCATCCAAATGTTCTAAACTCGGTCAAAATTGACAGTGAAGAATACACGGGATTGGCATTTGGTATGGGTGTTGAACGCTTGGCAATGTTGCGTTATGGTGTGAATGATTTGCGTCTTTTCTTTGAAAATGACATTCGCTTTCTAAAGCAATTTAAGTGATATGAATATTTCAACAACATGGTTGCGTGAATGGATTAGCCCAAAGGTGAGCGATGAAGTGCTAGCTGAGCAATTAACAATGGCAGGTTTGGAAGTGGAAGGTATCACCTCTGTTGCCCCGTATTTTGAAAAAGTGGTAGTTGGGCATGTGCTGTCTTGCGAAAAACATCCTGATGCAGACAAGTTAAGCCTTTGCCAGATTGATGTTGGCGAGAGTGAAATGCTGCAAATCATTTGCGGTGCTAAGAATATTCGCACTGATTTAAAAGTGATTGTTGCTATTGTTGGTGCTGTATTGCCAAACGGTTTGAAAATTAAAAAAGCCAAATTGAGAGGTGTTGCGTCATTTGGTATGATTTGTTCTGAATCCGAACTTGGGATGGCAGATAATTCAGAGGGTATCAGCGAGTTAGATGCTGCCGCACCGATTGGTCAAAATATTAGGGAATATTTAAATTTAGACGACAATATTATTGAATTAGACATCACCCCAAATCGTGGTGATTGTTTCTCAGTTTTAGGCGTGGCACGCGAAGTAAGTGCCAACTACTTAATTGATTTTGAGTTGCCGAATTTTGCAGTAATATCGCAAGGCATCTCCAGTATTGCCACCAGCGTTAGCAACACAATAGCCTGCCCAAAGTATCTTACTAGAAGTATTTTAGGTATTGATAATAGCGTTCAAACCCCACAATGGATGGCAGATAAATTGATGCGTTCAGGGCAATCTTTGCATTCGCCTGTTGTGGATATTACTAACTTTGTATTGATGGAATTAGGTCAGCCGATGCACGCTTTTGATGCGGACAAAGTTCAAGGCGCTATCGAAGTTAGAAACGCCAAATCAGGGGAAAAAGTTGAGTTACTCAATGAATCCACAGTTGAGTTAAAAGATGATACTTTGGTGATTGCTGATGACAATTCAGTGTTGGCAATTGCAGGAGTGATGGGCGGGTTGGCTTCCGCTACACTAAATAATACAAACAATATCCTGTTAGAAAGTGCATTTTTTGAGCCAGTATCAATTGCAGGAAAGGCGAGGAATTATGGCTTGCACACTGAATCATCATTGCGTTTTGAACGCGGTGTGGATTTTGGCATTACTGAGATAGCAATGGACCGAGCCACGCAGTTAATTATTGAGATTTGTGGTGGGAAAGCAAGCGATGTTAAGGCGTGTATTGATAAATCTGCTTTACCAAAATTGCCTGCTATTAATATTACCCAAGAGAAAATTCAGAAAGTATTGGGTTTTGAATTAGACAGTGATTGGATTACAGAAAAATTTCAAAGTTTGGGTTTTGAGATTAATCAACAAAGCAACAACTCGTGGCGTATTACTCCACCCAGTTTTAGATTTGATATTCGCATTCCAGCAGACTTGATTGAGGAATTGGCGAGATTGTATGGCTATGATAAATTGCCCGTGCAAAAGTTATCGCTTGATGCCAATATCAATGTGATTGCCGAGGCACAAATTGATAAATATGAGGTGATGCAATCCTTGGTAGCGCGGGGCTATCAAGAGGTGATTACTTACAGTTTTATCTCAGAAAAATACCATGATTTAATCAGTCCAGAGGCTAAAAAAATTGTATTAAGCAACCCAATTTCAGCAGAACTTTCTACCATGCGTTCATCGCTGTGGGCAGGGTTATTGCAAACGCTTGAATCCAACCAAAGGCGTGGACATAGCGATGCCAGATTTTTTGAAATTGGTCTGTGTTTTGCAGGTGTTGAAGCCAGTAAACAATCCAATAAATTAGCGGGTATTATTACGGGAAACCGTTTTGACGCACAATGGTCAGGTGAGCCAACCCCAGTAGATTTCTTTGATGTTAAGGCAGATTTAGAATCAATTTTGGCGTTAACAGGTGCTAAATTTATCTTTGTAGCAGGCGAACATTCAGCCCTGCAAAAAGGGCAAACGGCTCAGATTATATTAGACGGCAAGCAGGTCGGTTGGATGGGTGCATTATCGCCAGTTGTGGCAAAAGAATTGTCATTACCCAAGTGTTATTTGTTTGAAATTGATTTAGATACTGTCTTAACTGGCAAGATTGCCCAATATACTGCATTTTCTCAGTATCAACAAGCACAACGCGATATTGCCCTGATATTGGATGAGTCAATCCCTGTTTCTGAGTTAATGGACAGCATTGAAGCACTGCAACAATCCAATTTTGTCGGCGTTAGTTTATTTGACCTTTACGCAGGTGAAAACATCGAATTGGGCAAGAAAAGTGTTGCTTTTAGTCTGAGCTACCAATCACTTGAAGGTACTTTGAGTGACGATGAAGTAAATGGCAAAGTTGACGAAGTATTGGCTTTGATGAATGATAAATTTTCAGCAGTGCAAAGATAATGTCAATTACAAAAAAAGACATCGCCAATTTATTGGTGAAAAAAGTCAACATCAGCCACGCTCAAGCGCTATTGGTTACCAATAGTTTTTTTGACACTATCAAAGATACACTTGCCAAAGGTGAAGATGTTAAGTTATCTGGTTTTGGTAATTTTGTAATTAGAAGTAAAGCCGCACGCCCTGGTAGAAATCCAAAAACAGGCGAAGCAGCGATAATTTCAGCCAGAACGGTAGTTACTTTTAAAGCAGGCGTTAAACTGAAAAAAGCAACTGTCTAAATTTACTCAGAAATGGCTGACATAAAGCCTTTTAAAACAGGCATTACTTTATCAATCATTTCCTGATCTTGCTCAATATTCCTAACTTGGTCTTCCAGTCTTTTGTCTGTATCTTTTAGCGTGACTTGATACACATCATCAAATTCAAAGGCGATAAAGTAAAAACCCTTCCCTTTGCTTCTGGTTGAATGAATTGCCATGAAATCTGTTTCCCATGAGAGTTCTGCCTGATAAATAACTGATGAATCGGTAATATCTTTTTGCACTAGAATAGCAGTTTCACCAAAACTAAAAATAAATCGTTCTGCGCTACAACTTGATGCAGATTTGGTTTTTAACTCACCGCTATTCAATGCATCCGCAATTTGTTTGAGTTGTGTACCTGTTAATTGAATGTACTTAGCATCTAAATAATCATCGATATTACTGTCGGGATAGTTATTTTTTAAGAATTTAACAAGTTTTGCAATCATGATTGTAATTTTTGTATCGTTTTTGTAAAAAGAGTTATTATCCCATCTATGCTATGATTTATCTAATGAATTTGTGTATTTAATCTTATATATATTCCAATTTAATCATAGTATGTACACCGAGTTGATGGGAATGGGGCTGAGTCCATGACCTTTATGTAGTACTCAGTTTGCCACTTTCATATAGTGTCTCAACTTTATGTTTCGCAATAGTTTCCACTTCTATTTATTGAGACCTTTGCATAAATAGGGATGATTAGCAAAATGACAGATTTTATTAAATTGGAAATTTTTTAAATCCACTCCTAGCAGGGCTAAGGGTGTTTTTAAAAAGTTTGTAATTTGATGAAAGATGGCGTTTTGATGATTATTCATATTTATGCAAAGGTTTCTTATTGACACATAAAAACTAATTTGATACATAAGACCGCCTCTTTAGATAATAGATTATAATTTTAATCTATGAATGACAAAGACTTACTCAGGTATTCCCGACAAATTATCCTGCCAGAAGTAGGCATAGAAGGGCAGCAATCGCTATTAGACTCAACTCTACTTTTAATCGGTGTGGGTGGTTTAGGTTCACCTAGTGCGATGTATCTTGCTTCCGCTGGTGTTGGACATTTGATTTTGGCAGATTTTGATCAAGTAGAATTATCCAATCTACAACGACAAGTTATTCACAGCACAGACGATATCGGTAAGGATAAAGTGATTTCCGCTAAAGAAACATTATCGTCGATTAATCCCAATATTAAAATCACTACACTCACTAACTTAAGTGCAGATAATATTGATGAATGGGTACAAAAAGCCGACATTGTTCTCGATGGCACTGATAATTTTGATACCCGATTTAAAATCAACCAATCTTGCGTCAGCAATAAAACCCCTTTAGTTTCCGCAGCTACCATCCGTTTTGAAGGGCAACTATCGGTATTCAAAGGCTATGAAAAAAATCAACCTTGCTACCAATGTTTGTATCCTGTTATTGGTGATAATAATGAAAACTGTGTTGACAATGGTATTCTTGCACCTGTTGCCGGCATACTTGGCACCTTACAAGCATTACAAGCTATTAAAGTGATTTTAAATCTTGGCGAACAACTTGTTGGTCAGCTAATGATAGTTGATGCATTAGATTTAAAATTTAGAAAAATTAAACTTAAAAAAGACAAGCATTGCTCAATTTGCCATTAAAAAAAATAGTAAAATAAAAACTTTATATCTGATTAAGCACTCTGTATAATACTAAACTATGAAAGTTAATTTTTTACAAAATTTATCCAAAATATTATCGCCTATTATTAGTATGGCAATTAAATTAGGAGTGAATTACAAAGAGTTTAATGCACTATCAAAGAAAGTGTTTGTCAATGAAGCGGGCGCTATTATTAGTGCTAATGGAGACAAGTTAACAGATGCGGCTATCAGTGCCTCAACCAATATTGCTAGAAGTTATATTGCTCAAAATAAAAAACAAAGCATACACAAAAAACAAACGAAACAATGGATTAGTTTGCCCGCACAAATTATAGCTGCATGGATAACACAAGATTTAAAGAAAGTCATTCCTTACGCAAAACAGGACGACGCCAATTTTGTTGATTTGGTAAAAAACATTACCACAGAAAAATCACCTAAAACTATTTTAAATGAATTGGTGCGTTTAGGACATGCTAGGAAAGTCGGTAATGAAATTCACTTAACTGTATTTGAAGCGGATAATAACCCTACTGATAAAGCAGTTTTGTTTCAAGATTTTTCTGACAATCTTGCCACTCATGCATGGACAGGAAATAGTATTTTAACGCAAGGGGATAAAACTTTATTTGAACAGGCTGTTAAAATTGATGGTGTGTTTGACGATAGTGCAAAAATGCTATGCGAATCAGCAAAAGAGCAATGGCAAGTAGCATCAAAGAAAGTGATTAAAAAAGCGACACCAATTTCAGAAAAAGAAGAAAAACAGGGCGGTAAACACAGAGTGGTTTTTGGTGTTTATTGTTATTATAGATAATAAAAGAGGGCGAAGATTATGGCATCATATAATATTACACAAGGAAAGCAATTAGCGGTTAAAGATGTGCAGCAATTGCAAGTTAATGCAACTTATCGAGCGGGGCAGTTATCCTCTAAAAATATTGTTGTTGATAATTTAGCTCAAAATAAAAATTACCAAGTAATTGAGCAAGACGATATACTTGGCATTGTTAAGGATAAACAGCCTCAACATGTTAAGGTTGAAGCGGGTTATCACTATACATTAAGCGTCCAAAAAAATGCCATATTAACGGATGATTTTGATTTAATTGCTAAAAAGGTTGGCGATGATTTAGAAGTGCTTTTGGCAGATGGCGATGTTGTTATTTTTGACAATTATTTTGAGTTATGCGCAGTTGATTTATCTTGTTTGGTTTCTTTACCTGCCGAGAATGGTAATTATTATGTAACCGAAGGTGCATTTTTTGCCTTAGATGATGGCTCAGTAATTGTGCATTTTTATGGCGAAGAGTCTGTGCTTCAGGCAATCGCAAACTCGCAATCTAATGTTTTTGCATCTAGTTTTGCGACAGATTTTGGCGTAGCAGCGAAAGAATCTGAATCTGGCGGATTCTCCATTTTGAGTAGCTTGGCAGCAATTGGATTGGCGGGTGCAGGTAGCGGTGGTATTGTCAATACTGTTATTAACGGGTTTATTGCATTAGGACCAGTAATAGAAAACAATGGACTATATGTTCAGGCCTACGAAGTAGATGGTAGCAAAATTGGCAATGAAGTCAAAGTTGCTAATGACGGCACCTTTGAACTGAATTTAGGCACTTATACAGGTGTTGCAATTTTTAAAGTTATTGACAAAACTACAGGAGTGGATTATCACGATGAAGCCGTTAATGCACAAAAAGATTTAGCAGATGATTTATCTGCTATCGCTAATATTCAAATGGGTAAGCAAGATGTAACTATCACTGCATTAACAGAACTAGCGGCTCGTAAAGCGGGTGTAGCACCAGATGCTGACGCCGTAGATAAAGCCAATAACGATGTTGCTAAAGCGTTTGATGTTGATAATATTGTTAATGCCAAACCAAATCTTGTTATAAATAGCAAGGGTGAAAATACTTATGCTACTAGTGATGACTATGGTAAGGTGCTTGCTGCAATGTCTGGTATTGATAAAACCTCGGGCAGTGTTGATCAAACGATTGCAGATTTAGCGGCGCAATTTAAAGCATCAGGTGACGAACTAACGGATGCTGGTAAGGCGATGCTAGACATGGGCGCTGCACAAGCTGACGTTAGTAATGATGAAATTAACAACTTAGTAAATGACATAGCAATTATTGATATTACAGGAAAGAAAAATGATGACCTTACCCTTGGCTTTGAAGATACGGGTGATTCATATACCGATGGTATCGTTGCAGAAACCACTTTATCTAACGGCAATAAAGGTATTCAAATCAATGTTGCTAACCAAGGCACTAATTGGGTTTATTCCATTGATGATGGCGTAAATTGGCAAACAGGATCGGGCGATTATTTTGAATTACTAACAGGTACTTATAACCAAACTCACATTATGGTGCGTAGTGGCACTAACACCACGGCGGGTAAAACAGGTGCGGAGATTAAATTAGACAGCACAGCAACTACATTAGTAATTGAAGCTAAGGTAACGACTAACAATAGTGCACTGGATTTAGACCCAACAACAATCGGCATACAAACAAGTGGCATCGGTATTGTTAATATTACCAATTTGGCAACCACATTGACAACAGGCATTGCCTTTGATGCCGATATTGTTGCACTTAATATAATCGATATTAAAACCATTAAGATGGCGTTTACAGGATTAGACACAACAAATGATTTACTGAGCTTAAGTGCTAGTATTGATGTTGCCACAGGTGGCGATTCAGGTGCCACAGGCACCATCGGTGGAGTAGCAGGCATGAGTTATAGTTATGTCCTTGGTACCAACACTTTGACCCTTGTTAAAACCGATGGTAGTACTCTAAGCGCTGCTGAAGTTAAAGCCATTACTGAGGCAGTTGCACTTAAAAATACAGCAATTTCTCCAGCACAAGGCAATAGAACTGCAACTATTAGCTATATAGACGGTAATAATAATGAAGGTGCTTCAGCCGCCGCTACGATTATGGTTGATACTATTGCCCCAGATGCTGTAGATTTAGATTCTGCTGCTAATGTTCAAAACACCAGTGCAACCACCACCAACCGTGAACAATTAGCACAAGGCATCGCCTTTGATGCTAGTATTGTTGCTCCAACTGCAACTGATATTAAACAAATTAAAGTTGTTTTAGGCGGTGCTAATTTAGACACGACCAATGACAAATTAGCCTTAAATGTTGATATCACTCTCACTCTCACTGCTGATACAACGGGTAGTAATATTACAATAAATGGCGTTACAGGTATTAACTACACTTATACAGCAGTCAGCAAAACACTAGTACTCTCTCAAAATGGCGGGGGTAATCTAGCAGTTGCTGAAGTTAAAGCCATTACTGAGGCAGTTGCACTTAAAAATACAGCAATTTCTCCAGCACAAGGCAATAGAACTGCAACTATTAGCTATATAGACGGTAATAATAATGAAGGTGCTTCAGCCGCCGCTACGATTATGGTTGATACTATTGCCCCAGATGCTGTAGATTTAGATTCTGCTGCTAATGTTCAAGACACCAGTGCAACCACCACTAACCGTGAACAATTAGCACAAGGCATCGCCTTTGATGCTAGTATTGTTGCTCCAACTGCAACTGATATTAAACAAATTAAAGTTGTTTTAGGCGGTGCTAATTTAGACACGACCAATGACAAATTAGCCTTAAATGTTGATATCACTCTCACTCTCACTCTCACTCTCACTGCTGATACAACGGGTAGTAATATTACAATAAATGGCGTTACAGGTATTAACTACACTTATACAGCAGTCAGCAAAACACTAGTACTCTCTCAAAATGGCGGGGGTAATCTAGCAGTTGCTGAAGTTAAAGCCATTACTGAGGCAGTTGCACTTAAAAATACAGCAATTTCTCCAGCACAAGGCAATAGAACTGCAACTATTAGCTATATAGACGGTAATAATAATGAAGGTGCTTCAGCCGCCGCTACGATTATGGTTGATACTATTGCCCCAGATGCTGTAGATTTAGATTCTGCTGCTAATGTTCAAAACACCAGTGCAACCACCACCAACCGTGAACAATTAGCACAAGGCATCGCCTTTGATGCTAGTATTGTTGCTCCAACTGCAACTGATATTAAACAAATTAAAGTTGTTTTAGGCGGTGCTAATTTAGACACGACCAATGACAAATTAGCCTTAAATGTTGATATCACTCTCACTCTCACTCTCACTGCTGATACAACGGGTAGTAATATTACAATAAATGGCGTTACAGGTATTAACTACACTTATACAGCAGTCAGCAAAACACTAGTACTCTCTCAAAATGGCGGGGGTAATCTAGCAGTTGCTGAAGTTAAAGCCATTACTGAGGCAGTTGCACTTAAAAATACAGCAATTTCTCCAGCACAAGGCAATAGAACTGCAACTATTAGCTATGTAGACGGTAATAATAATGAAGGTGCTTCAGCCGTCGCTACGATTATGGTTGATACTATTGCCCCAGATGCTGTAGATTTAGATTCTGCTGCTAATGTTCAAAACACCAGTGCAACCACCATCAACCGTGAACAATTAGCACAAGGCATCGCCTTTGATGCTAGTATTGTTGCTCCAATTGCAACTGATATTAAACAAATTAAGGTACTCATAGGCGGTACTGATTTAGACACAGCTAACGATATGTTGCTGTTAGGGCTTAATCAAGACATTGCCCTAAACAAAGACGCAGCAGGCAACAATATCAATGTAGTTGGCTTAACAGGGCTTAACTACACTTACGACTTGACCTCAAAAGTTCTAACCCTATCTAAGAGCGATGACACTAACTTTAGTGCTACTGAAGCACAACAACTGATGCATGCGGTTAAACTTAAAAACACCAGTGCCAGTGCCACAGAAGGTGAACGCTCTGCAACCTTTAGTTATGTTGATGAGGCTGGTAACGAGAGTGGGTCTGCAGTGGCAACCACAACTGTATCCTTTTCTCCAACCCTCGTTATCACCGACAGTTCACTTGATACAATCTCTAATGATGCAATCACTACCTTTACCTTTGCTTTTAGTGACGATGTTTTGAACTTCACCAAAGATGATATCATCATCACAGACATAGGCGCCAATTCTGCTATCCCTCTAAACACCACCGGCAGCAGTGACGGCACCATCAACATCCTAGGTGCCACAGTTACTGGCAACTCAATAAAAGCAGGTACAGGCATAACTTGGGGCACTTCTGGTGTCTATTCCAAAGACGGCTTTACGGGTAACGGTTCTATGAGTTTTACTGTTGTTGCGAATAACAAAGCGCTTATGGCTGGACTTTCTACTGATAATAGTAATAATAATCGTGATACTCTTGACTATGCAATTTATGCTCGAGATTATGGTCAAGTTCGCATTTATGAAAATAATGCTGATATTGGGGATTATGGCGCTTACGATGCAGGCGATGTCTTTACCGTTAAGCGTATCGGCACAGAAATCACCTATTATAAAAATGGTGTTTTAATCTACAAATCACTAACTGCCTCTACCGCAACCAATGAACTGCATTTTGATTCTGCGTTTGCTAACGACAACACCGAGATTAAAGATATCACCATTAAAACTGAAGCTACCCTTGGTGATTTCACTCAAGTGAGTGATAGCGAGTACACTTTAGAAGTTACCCCAGTTGCAAACTCTGAAGGTGAATTGAGTGTCGATGTTGCTGCCGATGTTGCTAAAAATGGAGTAGATCAAGGCAATATAAAAGCCGATACCCACGAACAAAAATATGACCTTAAAGCCCCAACAGTAGAAAGCGTAAGCGTCAAAGGCACTGAAGGTGATGGCACTACCGATAAAACAGTCGGGTTAGGCATTGGTGATAAAATTGTAGTTACCCTTGATATGAGCGAAGTCATAGTATTAACAGAGGCAACCTCAGGAACAACAGCCTACACCATTAATTTTGATGGCACAAACAAACAAGCCACCTACGATACCGCTCTAAACACTGCAAATAGCAATAAGATGGTATTTTCTTATACTATTGTTGCAGGTGATACGAATGTTGCAGGAGGTGTGCAATTGAATGCAGGTACAATAGCCTTAACTGGCGGGGATACACTTACGGATATAGCTGGCAATGCTGCTGTACTAAATACACCTATTGTCAAGGGCAGTAGTCGCTATGTTTTAATTAAACAAGATGGCACTAGTCAACAAATGTTTATCGGTGAAGTTGAAGTCATGGTTGACGGTGTTAATGTCGCACTAGGTAAAACCGTTACTTCTGATGCAGCACTGATACATTACGCTAACTGGACACCCGCTAAAATTGTTGATGGTAAAAATGGCACTTCAGAAGGGATGGCAACTTCATCAGCCCAAACCGATGGCTGGGTGCAAATTGATTTGGGTCAAGACTACAAGATTGATAATATTGTGGTTAAAGCCGTTGGAGGTGGCACATCTGCATACGACCGAAGTAGAGTTGGTAATTTCTCAATATTTACCTCCTCTCTTGATTACAGTGGGTCAACACTTTCTGAACTAACGGCTAATAGAGCCGTTTATAAAGTTGGCACAACGGCAGCTAGTGCAGTGCAAACTTTGGGCGTTAATGTCCCAAATAATGATATAGTAATTGACACCACTCCACTGACCATTGACCTCAATCATGACGGCGTTGTTGAATACACATCATTAAGTGAGAGTGTTGCATACTACGATGTGGATGGCGATGGCAAAAAAGAACACACCGCTTGGGTTGCTTCGCAAGACGGCTTAATCGGTTTTGATGCCAACAGCGATGGCAAAATCTCAGGCAGAGAAGAGTTGGTATTAAGCGATTATGTCAAAGGCGCTAAAACCGACCTAGAAGGAATGGCATATTTTGACAGTAATCAAGATGGTAACTTCACCCAAGACGACAAATACTGGGCGAACTTTAAAGTTTGGCAAGATAAAGATGGAGACGGTATCAGTGATGCAGGTGAATTACGCACGCTAGACGAAGTAGGCATTAGCAAAATCGAACTCACCAGTGACAACAACAAACAAACCCTTGCTAATGGTGATGTTACCGAATACGGACAATTCAAAATCCACTACACCGATGACACACAAGGTATCGGCGGCGATAGTGCTTTTGCTTACCAAAATGCTGATAAAGATACCGTTTTAGTTACCACCAGTGAGAACAGCGTATTGCAGGGTAATGACAATGCAGATACTTTTGTATTTAACTATGAAGGTGTAGCTAAAGTGCTTGATTTTAATGTTTTACAAGGCGATAAACTTGATTTTAGTAATTTGTTTGATGTTGGGGATGAATACAATCTAGCCGACTTCTTTAGTATTAATGATGACGGTAAAGATGTGTATCTTGTTGTTGATATTCACGGCACGGGTAATTTTGACCGTCCTGAACTTGATGTTATTCTGAGCGGTATCGGCACAGGAAGTGTTGAGCTTGAAGCGCTGCAGGATAGTTTGATTGTGTTGTAAAACGATTACCTTGGTTGTGATTTAATATATAGAAATCTTTGCATAAATAAGGATGATTGGCAGAATTCCTATTTGTGTAAAGTTTTATACTTATTTAAAGAAATAATTTAAATTCGAGAGCGTAAATTAAACTGTGTAAATCCGCCTTTTCACTCTTAACTATTTCTCGTATTTTTCCATAATATCATCAAAAAAGATACATAATTGAGGGTAAATCTCACCCCAGTTTCTAACTCTAGTTCTTTGCCATTTTTCCTGTATTTGTTGTGTTGCCAAGTATACCATTTTAAGCGCTGATCCTTGTGTTGGGAATGAGCCCTTAGATTTAGTTTTCTTCTTGATAATAGCATTTAATGATTCTATTGGGTTAGTTGTGTATATCAATGTTCTAACGCTTTGCGGATACTTAAAGAATGTTGATAGCTCACTCCAATGGTTATGCCATGATTTGGCAATATTAGGGTATTTTTTATCCCAAATATGTTTAAATTCATCTAGTGATAATAATGCCTGCTCTTCGTTTAAAGCCGTGTAAACAGCTTTTAAATCTTTAGCAACTGCCTTTGTGTCTTTCCAAGACACAAATCTTAGCGATGAGCGGATTTGCTGAACAATGCAGCGCTGAACCTCAGCTTTTGGGTAAACAGCCTCTATTGCTTTATTAAAGCCATTTAATCCATCAATAGCAAAGATTAAAACATCGTTAATACCACGCTTTTTAATATCGTTTAACACTGTGAGCCAGTACTTAGATGTTTCGTTTTCACCTATCCAAAATCCAATAATCTCTTTTTTACCTTCAAGACTTACACCCAGCATAATATACACAGCAATGTTTTTAACCACAGAATCAATCTTGATTTTAAGTACGGTAGCATCCATAAATATGATGGGATAAATCGCCTCTAAAGGACGATGCTGCCACTCATCTACCTTAACCATAATCTTCTCGGTAATGTTGGATATGGTGGTGGTAGATAGCTCATAACCATACAAATCATCAAGATGATTTTGAATGTCTCTAACGCTCATGCCTTTGGTATAAAGAGACAAGATTAAATCCTCACTGCCGTCTAAAATGACTTCACGCTTTTTGACTAGTTGTGGCTCAAAACTGGCTTGCCTATCTCTGGGGATGGCGACATCTATATTGCCATACTTGGATTTTAAAGTCTTTTTGTTATGCCCATTGCGATAATTACGACCGTCGTTATCTTTTAGTGATAACTGATTTTTTTGATAGCCAAGATGGCTTGATAGTTCTTCTTCGCTAGCAGTTTGAATAACCTCTCGCATTATGTTTTTAAATTCATCTGCGATGTTATCAAGGGAGGTAAATTCCCCTGTTTGGATTTGTCTTTTTAGTTCGTTGTGGTTGATTAAACTCATTTGTGTTTCTCCTTGTATTTTTAATGCTTTTGATTTTATAGGATCAAAAGCTTTTTAAGGATTTACACAGTTTAATTTACGCTCTCATTCTTTACCAATTGCTCAAGGTACATTTACTCAGTCTCAGCAAGAATTGTTAGATAATTTTCAAAACAAACTCACCCAAGCCGAACAAACGCTAACTCAGACCGACACAGACACCACTTTAAAACAAGCCATTGCCGAGATAAACCTTGCAACACAGGAATATGACGAGAATGGCTTTGATGTGCAAGGCTTTGATGAATACGGTGTTAATGCCCAAGGTTTTGACGAGTTTGGTAATTATTATGCTGATAGTGAAGGTAATTACTATGGGCTGGATGAGACTTATGATGAAGAGGGTTATAACGCTTGGGGTTATGATGAGAGTGGCGTTGATGCTTTTGGTTATGACCAGTGGGGTAATTTTTATGGTGAACCTGATGACGAGTGGAGTGATGATGACGATGATGACCAAGCTCCTGCACCTGGGGATGATGGCTATGATGAAGAATTTGATAATCCTGATAATTGGGATGGCACTGATGATGACTGGGATGATGACCAAACCCCTCAGCCTGGTGATGATGGTTATGACGATGAATTTGATAACCCTGATAACTGGGATGGTACTGATGACGATTGGTGGGATGATGACGACGATTGGGGCAGCGATGATGATGATTGGTGGGATGATGACGACGATTGGGGCAATGATGACAGTTCATCAGGTGGTGGCAAAGGCAAACCAGTTGTGCTTGATATGGAAGATGATGGTATTGAAATCACCGAGTTAGATAAAAATGAATCAATTACCTATTTTGATTTTGATGATGATGGTTATGTAGAGAAAACCGCTTGGACAACAGATGCAATTTTGGTTTTTGATGAAAATAACGATGGTCAGATTACCAGCTCTAGTGAAATCGCCTTTGCTAAATTAACAGAGGCTGATGACACGGATCTTCAAGCACTTAAAGCTAAATTTGACTCCAATGATGACAATATACTAAGTTCAAGTGATGCCAAGTTTAATCAATTTAAACTGTGGCAAGATAAAAACCAAAACGGTGCAGTGGATGCAGGCGAGCTTAAAACACTCACTCAAGCAGGTGTTCAATCTATCAATTTGGTTTCTGACGAGGAAAAACAAGAACTAGATGATGGCTCTGTCATCTTTGGCAAAACCACTTTTACTAAAAATGATGGCACTACTGGTGAAGTGGCTGATGTTGCTTTTAAATATAAAACTAGCGGTTATAAAATGGTTGAAACTGACAGCGGCTATGAGATGCGATTAGAACCTGATTCTAATGAGAAAGGCAGTTATTTCCACACTTCAACGGATGCACTCAATATTAACCTTAAGGATAACAATTACGATATTGTCACAGGCAATATTGGCGATGATACGCTAGACGCGTCTACCACTGATTATGCTGTACTAATATCAGGTGGCGCTGGCGATGACATATTACTAGGTGGTAGTGGAAACGACATACTCATTGGTGGTGCAGGACTTGATACCTTTAAGGCGGGTGCTGGTAATGATATGATTACGGTCAATAATGACGACACCTTAACTAGCACCTATATTGATGGTGGTAGCGGATATGACAAGTTAGTAATTAAAGGTGATAGCACTGTTAATATCAATTTAGATGAGCTGAATATAGAATCAGTTACCTTGGGCGATGGCAATGATATTGTTAATACTGAAGCTGGTGATGATGTTATCTATGGTGGTGCTGGTAATGATACGATAAATGCGGGTAGTGGCAAGGACACCATTTACCTAGAAGGTGATTTGGATATTATCTCAGGTGGTAGCGATGCCGATACCTTTAAGCTCTCTTATCAAGACCAACAAGCAAAGTCAGGGCTGACTAACTTAATCAAGGATTTTGAGCTAGGTGTTGACACCCTTGATTTAAGCAATGTTAAAAGCCTTCGCTCAATAAATGATATTAGCATTAGTTCTGTTAATCAAAATGGCAAAACTTATGCCAAGATTGAGGTTGGACATAACAAGAACGCCATTTATTTAGAAGGCGTGAGTAGCAGTTCTTTAACTAAAGACAACTTTGAATTCTATAACCATAAGGCAATCAATCTTGCTGAGGTAACGCTCGCAACAAACGAAGACCAAAGTCTCACTATTACCTCAACACAACTCTTAGCGAACGCCATTGACTTTGATGGTGATGACTTAAGTGCGGTGAATTTATCTATTACTGGTAACAATGCCACACTAACAAATAACAATAACGGCACTTGGACACTTACTCCTAAGACTAACTTTAGTGGCAAAATTGAGTTTAGTTACCAGATTAGTGATGGCTATGAACTAACTGATGCCAAAGCCAGCGTCAATATTGAAGCAGTGGCTGATAAGGTTGTGGTTGCAAATAACAGCAAGCAAGCACAGTCTTATGGACTCAATATTGAAAATGATTCTTGGGACAAAATTGGTTATCACAAATTAGTTAGTAGTTATGAGAGTTACACTATGCAAGAAGGTAGTTCTGCCTATCTATTGCAAACCACAACCAAAGCAGGTATTAGTGGAGCTAAAACTTATAGTAGCGATATTGACAGTTTCTTAACGCTTAGTGATAGCAGTGTAAAAGATGTGAGTTCTCAAGCAACTAATGGTTCCGCACTAAAGAGTAACTTTATTGTTAGTAAAGGCGATACAGTGAGTTTTCACTATATGTTTGATACCGATGATTATCAACCCTATGTAGACTTTGCTACCTATTCTATTGGCAATGAAATTTATCACTTGTCAAGCGTGGCAGATGTTGGTAATATGGGCAACTCAGGTTGGAAGGAAGTCTCTTTTGTGGCGCAAAGCTCAGGCAATCTCGGCTTTGCCGTGCTTAATCTCAAAGATGGTGCAGTTAATAGTAGCCTTTTGATTGACAATGTTGTTGTTAACGCAGAGAGTAACCAAGTACAAGTGGGTGATGTTTACAAACTACCCCTTGATTTTAATTTAGCAGATAAAGACGGCTCAGAAAGTTTAATCATCGTCATTAAAGGCTTACCGAATAGTGCAACGCTTTCTCACGGCTCACTCCTCACTAATGGTTATTGGCAACTGACCAAAGCACAATATGACAATTTAGAAATCACCTTTAGTGAAAAAAATAAAATTTACAACTTAATCGTTGATGCTATCTCAACAGAAAGCAGTAATGGCAATACTAATGTTGTTAGTCAAACTGCTCAAGTTAAAGTAAGCAGTCCAAGTGCGTTAACAGATTTAGCCTTCTCAGTAGCGGAAGATAATCTACTGGTGATTGATAAAAGTTCTATCATCAACAATATTGGTTTAAGTGATATAACTATCACCAATATTGTAAGTGAAAATTCCATCAGTTCCATTGATGAAAACGGCAATATCAAAATAGTGCCAAATGACAATTATAGTGGGATAGAAACTCTAACCTACACTGCAACTGATAGCAGTGGCAACACTTATCACAGTAATATCAATGTAGAGGTTGTTGCTAGAGCAGACAGTCCACTACTACTTATTGAGGCAAATGACTATGTATTTGATTTTGCCTCAGGCAATCTTAATAACTGGCAAACAGTTGGTGATGTTGATGTGGCGAGTAGTTATGATGGATTTAACTCAGCAGATAATGATGGCTATATGGCAAGGCTAACCACTGGATATGGTTCTGTTGACCAAAGTGTACTTGAGAGTTTTATGAATATGGGTAATGGTAAGCTAGATACCTTTAATGGCAATGCCACCAATGGCTCAGCCATGCAAACAGTGATAGATGTTAAAACAGGTGATGTAGTGTCTTTTGAATATATATTCTCAACCAATGATTATGCACCTTATAATGATTTTGCCTTAGTTAAAATTGGTGATGATAGTTTCAAGCTATCAGATGTTAGTACTGTAGGTGATTTTGGTGCATCCGATGGTTGGCAGAAATTTCAATATATCGCAACCAGTAATGGTAAGCTCAACCTTGCAGTTGCCAACCTTCTAGATACTGCAGTAAGTTCATCACTGATGATTGATAATGTGGTGATTAGCTCAAATAACACTTTAGAAGTAGCATCTAACTCAACCTTAGCATTGCCAATTACAGCAGTATTAAACGATACTGATGGCTCTGAGAGTTTGAGTATTAGTATTAAAAATCTGCCAAGTGAGATAATGCTTAACAACGGAATAAAGCAAGAAGATGGCTCTTACTTACTAAGTCAAAATGATTTAAACAATCTTCAACTCATAACAGGCGACTTTTCAGGTCATCTCAATATAGAAATTGAAGCAACATCAATAGAATCTTCAAATTCAGATACTGCAACAAGTTCTAAAACGCTAAGTATTGATGTTGTTCAAACAGGTGATGGCTTTGATAATCAACTCATTGGCGATGGAGGTGATAATATTATTAGAGGCTTGGCAGGTGATGACACAATAACTGGCAACCAAGGAGATGATACCTTGAGTGGTGGCTTAGGCAGTGATACATTTGTCTATAGTAATAATAATGGCAATGATACGATTACTGACTTTAGTTTATTTGAAGGTGATAAATTAGACCTCTCAGATTTAGTCGATTATCAAGAGGGGCAGAATATCACTGATTTTATTAGCGTTGAAAATACGAATGGCGATAGTATTATTAGTATTGATTCTGATGGTGTTGGTATTGGTGAGAGTTATGTGAATATTACACTATCTAATACTAGTCTATCATTTGAAGACTTATCTAATGCTAATGCTTTGATTGTGCTTTAAGTGTTGAATGTTTACTAGGTTGTTGTTATGAAAAGCAAAAATAATCACAAAATAAGCATCTCTTTGGCAAAAGTTGGTGACAAAGATACATTGATGAAATTAGCACAACAAGTCCATCACGAGAGTGTTTTTGCTGATATGCCGTTTAGCAGAGTTAAGTTTAGTGCATTTTATGACAAGATTATTAGTAAAAAGGCAATATGCTTAGTCGCTCGTATTGGTGATGAGATTGTTGGTTTTATTTACGCAACACTTGGTAGTTACTTTATTGCCGATTCACGCCCTATAGCAACTGTTAGCGTTATCTATATTAAGAAACAAATTCGCGATACATTAGCAGGTGGAAAAGTCGCTATGCGTTTAGTTAAGTCTGCAAAGAAATTTGCCAAAGATCATGGTGTGTCTCATTTATTATTTCATGTAACATCAGGCATCAGTATTGCCAATACTGATAGATTTTTTAGAAAAATAGGGGCAAAAACTTTAGGGGGTAATTATGCATTCAAGTTATAAAAGCCCTTAACCAAAGAAGTACGAGTTAATAACTCCAAGTCTTTTATTGCTTAAATTAATTACTTCGCCGATAGCTAATCACCTCAGTAAGGTGTTGGGTGTTAACGCTGTCTGAGTTATCTAAGTCTGCAATGGTTCTAGCGACTTTGAGGATACGGTGGTAGGCTCTGGCTGAAAGGTTGAATTTATCAATTGCCATTTCTAATAATTGCTTATTGTCTTTGTCTAGTTTAATGAGTTTGTCAATTTTATCAGGAATGAGTTTGTCATTGATTTTTCCTTGTCTCTTAATTTGTTTATTGTAGGCTTTTAACACTCTTTCTCGTATAACTTCACTTGACTCTGCGCTACTATTGGTTTGTTCAAGTAGTGCCTCTTTAGGCAGTGGTGGCACAGTAAGCACCATGTCAATTCTGTCAAGTAATGGACCTGATATTTTGTTTTTATACCGGTCAATTTGGTCTTCGGTGCAATGGCATTTTGATGTGCCATCGCCATAATACCCACAGGGGCATAGTTTCATTGCCTTGTTGCCGTTTCTTGTATTTACCGTTCCAAAGCCTATTGTAGGAATGCCCAAAGAATTAATCACACTGGGCGACCATATTAAAAAAAAGGTTGGAAAATATACAAACTCAAAAAGATGTTGGGAAAATCATAGGAACTGATAATTTTACTATAGTTAATTGGGAAAAGAATAGCACAAAAAACATACCTGCAAAATACTATCCTAAAATAATGGAGTTTTTAAATTACTGTCCCTTAACTCAAAATATTAAAAATATTAAAAACAAAAATGCACCAAAAACATTAGCCAAAAAAATTAAACTCCACAGACTCCACCAAGGACTTAATCAAAAACAATTTGCTCACCTGCTAAAAGTTGATTCAACCACGGTTAAGTTTTGGGAGGGTGGAGAAAGAAAACCTTCGGAAAAAATGGTCGAGAAATTACGACATTTACGGCTTTTATAAAAACTTTGAACTTGACATTTTTTATAAAAAATTTTAAAAAAATACTTGCAAAAAAAAACTGGTTATAATTGGAAAATTGTAATTCAAAAAAATGAGGCTAACAGCAATGATAAAAATAAACAACACAACAAATCTTAAAAACATATCAAAGTATTTTTTAGCAACCACTTTAGCACTTGGGTTGTTAAGTGCAGCTAACACAGTTATTGCCAACCAAAACTCTACGATAGACAACTACAACGACCGCTACACCCCAGAAGGTAGAAAAAAGGCAGGCAAGCGAGGCACCTACAAAAAAGATATCCATGTTTGGGTATACACCTCAGCCTTTGCCAAACGCTTTGGTATGCCAAAGCAGTGGATTGATGATGAATTAAAAGGCGCAGAGGCCTTAGCCTATCGACTTGATTTAGATGTCTATGGCACCAAGTGTGGTTACTTCTCTGAGGTAGAAAACTGCCGACCGTCTACCGCTTGTATTGTAGATATGTATATTGATGACAAGGCAGATTTGCCTTGGAATACTGAAAATAGGTTTGATAGTCGTTATGGTAGCAAATCTATTGGCGTTCTTATTCCTCAAAATATAAAGGATGATCCAGGTTGGAGGAAACGCGCTATTAAACGAGGTCAGCAATATAAGTTGGGGTTGGATGTAGTTTATGTCTCTGGCAGTAAAATACCACTAAATAATTATCACCTTTTAGAATATGATAGAGATATCTATAAAAATCTAGATTATATATCTGGCGCTATGACTTGTCGTAGTTTTGGCAAAAGCAGAGATATCAAGATAGAAATTGATAAACCTGTATTGCGTAAAAATGGCTCTATTAAATATAATTATGGTAGTCTTGCACACTCAATCACTACACCTAATTCTTTTATGCAACGCATAGAAGCCTATGACAAAGTTCAATACGAGCCCAATAGTCTGTTTAATGAACTCAGAAAACGCCTAAGCACCACTACAAAATCAAACAAATAACAACAATGGAGAAACACTATGCCAACACAAAATAACAACAACCCAATCACCTATTTTGAATCAACTTTATTGGCAAACGATGTTTATAAGAAGGATGCAAAAAACAGAGGGGTTAATGAATGGGAAGTAACTAATGACCAAAAAACAAATAATTTCGACTCAGGTCTACAAATCCAAAATTATCAAAATGCTAACCATCCTAACCATACTGTAATTGCTATTGCTGGCACCAATGGACTGAATGATTTGAATGATAATACATCTTTTTTAACGGGAAGTTTATCCGAGCAGTTTCAACAAGCACTCACCCATGTGGCACAAACAATTGATGCAGCTGTTAAAAACTCAGATGGTGCTAGTCAAACTGATACTTTTTCGGTAACAGGTCATTCCCTAGGGGGTGGTCTTGCCCAAATTGTTGCTTATACTTTTGGCTTAAACGGGGTTGCAATTGATGCTCCAGGTGCGGGTGCTATTGTGGCAAATAATGACTATCAAGTTTTTATTTCTTCACTTAGAGAGTCTTACCCAGATGCCTTTACCGAGGTTGCTGACACACCTAGTGTGGGTGCTAATTTCACCAACATCTCTGAGCAAGGTTCGGCAGTGAGTAGTATTGGCACACACCTAGGCGTTGAAGTAAAAATTGACGCAGTGAGTGACATTCAAACAAATGTAGGACTATTTTTAATGCGCCATCCTACAACTTTTTCACTAGGCTTAGCATTGACTGCCGATGGGTTAATAGACAATCACTCTTTAGAGGCTGCATTAGAATATATTGAACAAAATTATGAGGAAATACAGCAAGATGCTTCGGCTTTGCAATTGGAGCAATTCCAAAGCCAATTGGAAGCTTTGGCACACGAAGTTGCTCAAGGCAACCCAATCGACCAATTCACCTTCGACACCGCCACCCAAGCCTTCTCCCCATGGCAAAATGGCAACATCGTAGACCTTAACGAGCAAGGTGAGTGGTTCGTTAATGATCCAGATATCGCCTTTAGCGATATCGGTGATTTGTTTGATGCCGAAGATGCCATGCTTCAAGAACTACAAGAGGGCTGGATAACCTATAAGGAATTCAGCGCCTTCCAAGACTATGTGTTGGATTATTCCTTGGATGATTATGTTTTTGAACCTAACTATAATTTTGATGAATATGCCTACGACCCAATCGGTGCTTTTTATGACTCTCAGAGTGAAGAATATGACAATGCCTTGAGTATTGCTAGTCATACAGGTGTTTTATTGGATGCCAATAATCAGGCTTTAAGCATTGCACAGCTTCAAGCGCTAGATACTAATAATGATGGACAACTCAGCACTAATGAAACCACCAGCCTCAACCTATGGACAGATCTCAATGAAGATGGACATTTAAATACTGGCGAGTTAGTCAACTTAAGCACCCTTAACCAGCCTATTCAGCAATCTGATTATAGCTTTTATACTCAAGGCAATGGTCTTGTTGCCACTAACCAGCCTAATCAGGCTAATCAAGCAACTGAACCGACCACCCCTGATAGTAACTATCGTCATCTGCGAGATACGATTAACTTTATTGGTACATATGATGGGGTAATTTCTTGGGGTGCCGATGATATTAAAATCGATGAAGGTCGCACTCATATGCTAATCGGCACTGATGGCAATGATGCTTTTGATGTGAACTATTTTTCCAGTTACACCAGATACTTTAGCCTCAACGCACTCACTCACTTCTTAGCAGGCGATGGTAACGATCTGATGGGTGGTAGTGATAGAACTGATAACCTTTGGGGTGGTAAAGACGATGGTTTATTGGTATTTGACAAAAACAACAACGGCAAGATTGATGATGGTTCAGAGTTGTTTGGTAATAATACGGTTTTATCCAATGGCAATAAAGCTGCCAATGGCTTTGAAGCGTTAAAAGCCTTAGACAGTAATAATGATGGCAAAGTTGACAGCCAAGACGCAAACTTTAGCAATCTTAAAATCTGGCAAGACAAAAACTCTGATGGCAAATTAGACAAGGGCGAGCTTTTAAGTCTAAGCGAAGCAGGCGTGCAATCACTCAATACCACCTGCACCAACTCAAACGAAGTTGATAGCAGCAACAACGCCCATAAACAACAGGGCAGTTTTACCACTACTGATGGCACAAGTAACAAGATGAATGATGTGTGGTTTGATGTGGATTTGGTCAATTTAAAAAAAGTGGC
Organism: Candidatus Thiodubiliella endoseptemdiera; assembly: GCF_964212635.1. NCBI lineage: Bacteria > Pseudomonadati > Pseudomonadota > Gammaproteobacteria > Pseudothioglobaceae (SeqCode) > Candidatus Thiodubiliella > Candidatus Thiodubiliella endoseptemdiera. The sequence continues at coordinate 395,959 of NZ_OZ156463.1, read as the reverse complement.
TTGAGATGAATGAAATTTTAGCGTCATTTATACCAATAATAATTTTCACAATATTATTTTCATACCATGAAAGTTGGTTTTTAAATTCAAAATATATTTACAATGAAAAATGCACAAGCAAAACATCTAAAGCAATACAGTTTTTATTCAAGTTCTTTTTTTGGCCTGAACAACGAGGCTCTGGCAATATTGGAAACCTAATGTATTCTCGTAATAAAAGAATTTTTAACGGTCGTTGGTATTTGACTTTGACTTTTATCTATAGCGTTGGACTCGTTTTTCTTTCTTTAGACTTGCTCAATACCTTCTTGGTTTTAAATCACAAACCCAAGTTTTTATTTATTTATTTAATAATGATGATGGTGGCAATATTATTAAGATATTTTTTGTATAAATTTGATGGTGTTAACCAACTCATTTATGAACGCAAAAACAACATCAAAGTAGAGGGCGAATATCCATGGCAAGACTACTACCGCAAAAAAAAGAAGCAAAACTTAAAAATAAGAATAAAAAACAACTTAATAATAAAGGAGAATAACAATGGCTAAAATATTATTACCAACTCAAAGAGAAATAGATATTATTTTTCAATCTACTAAATTTCAAGTAAGTACTCTTCAAACGGTATCTGAAAGCAATGCAACAGAAGCTTTAGTTACAGGCGCCGATACCATGCATGCTGCTATTAGTATTTTTAAAACTGGCTTAAAAGTTAATGCTTTTGGTGCACTTATTAGTGGTACAGACTTATACAACTCAATAAATAATTGGGATAATATTTCAACTATAGATAAAGTAACTACCATCACGGGCGCGCTAAGTTCTGCTGCTATTTTTCTAAATCCAATTTCGGCATTAGCCTTTGGTGCGCTTACTCTTGGTCTTAGTATGTATGCTTTTGCTGAAGGCGACGAAGTGGCTTCAGCAGCAGTTGATGGACTAATTGACACTGTAGGCAACGCCATAGGCGACACTTGGCAGGACGCCACTTCATTACTTGATTTGGCTGATAGCAAGGCACAAACCCCTGCAGAAAAAATACAACAAATCAACAACCCAATCATTATCAAGGAGTCTCAAGCAGGCAACCCAATCGACCAATTCACCTTCGACACCGCCACCCAAGCCCTATCCCCATGGAAAAATGGCAACATCGTAGACCTTAACGACCAAGGTGAGTTGTTTGTTAATGACCCAGATGTTGCCTTTAGTGATATTGGTGATTTGTTTGATGCAGAAGAAGCCATGCTTCAAGAACTACAAGAGGGCTTGATAACCTATGAGGAATTCAGCGCCTTCCAAGACTATGTGTTGGATTATTCCTTGGATGATTATGTTTTTGAACCTAACTATAATTTTGATGAATATGCCTACGACCCAATCGGTGCTTTTTATGACTCTCAGAGTGAAGAATATGACAATGCCTTGAGTATTGCTAGTCATACAGGTGTTTTATTGGATGCCAATAACCAGGCTTTAAGCATTGCACAGCTTCAAGCGCTAGATACTAATAATGATGGACAACTCAGCACTAATGAAACCACCAGCCTCAACCTATGGACAGATCTCAATGAAGATGGGCATTTAAATACTGGCGAGTTAGTCAACTTAAGCACCCTTAACCAGCCTATTCAGCAATCTGATTATGGTTTTTATACTCAAGGCAATGGTCTTGTTGCCACTAACCAGCCTAATCAGGCTAATCAAGCAACTGAACCGACCACCCCTGATAGTAACTATCGTCATCTGCGAGATACGATTAACTTTATTGGTACATATAATGGGGTAATTCTTTGGGGTGTTGATGATATTAAAATCGATGAAGGTCGCACTCATATGCTAATCGGCACTGATGGTAATGATGAGGTTAATATCAACACAAATAAAAACACTATATTAGCAAACAATAATAGACTTGTATTTATTAATGTCAAGTCTTATAATCAAGGACAAACTTTAAAAGCGGCTTAATCTTTAATAAATTTATGGAATATATACTACCCAATGTAGCTATCTTTTTTTTACTGGTATCAATTTTGTATGGGGCTTACTATCAGTTGTTTTTTAAAAAAATAATTTACTATACGCTACATAAACCAGAATCAAAAATTTTATTTTGGCTTAAATTCTTTCTGCCTGATGAGTATATGCTATCACACGGCACTAGTTTTAATGTGCACTATTCGCGCAACAAAAGACTATTTAGTAAAGGCTGGTTAATATTATCATTTCTTTCTTTCTTGGGATTTCTTTTTGGCACTCCAGCTCTTTTGCTTGAAAATGCACAAAGAGTGCAGGAATTAGCAATACAGTCTATTAAAAAACAAAATTTACAGTATGTTTCTGCAAGATTAATCGTTGAAAAGAAAAATACAAAAAACCACATATTTTTATTGTGACAAAAGATAATAAAAAATATAAGTTTAATGATTATATTTACAAGAAAAATAACCCAAACATGGGTACGTACTTACAGCTAATACGCAACAATACGGAGATAGAGGTTGCTTATGTGCCTTTCCCTTATATGGGGTTTTTTGAGACTGAAAAATTACTTAGTTTAAAGTCTAAACAAGGGAAGGAAATCATACAGTTTTCTAAAGTAAAAAAAGAAATTCTCACTAGAAATATTTGGCTTTATAGTGAGAATACTTATTATGCGGGTATATTGCTATTGTTACTCACTATTGTTGCATTACCAATTCGCTACTATTTATATGGCTTTGATGGCGTTAAAAAATTAATAAAAGTTAAACACGAAGAATTAAAAAGATATGGTAAGTTTATCCATCAAGATGAGCGTTATATGAGTAAAGATGATATTCTTTCTGGCAAGCATTAGGGAGAAATTGAAATAAAAAAGGGGAGTAAAAAATGGCTATAAATCAAAATAACGTTAAATTTGCACAGGAAGCAATTGACAAAATACTAGGTGCAACTAGTTTTTCAGTTGGAAGTGCGACAACTTTACAAGAGGGTATTCAAAATGGTGATGCATGGCTTTATATAGACTTTAGAAAGGCAGCTTAATTATGAATGAAGATTTACAATCCATACTAGGATTTATAGCGTTGCTTATTCTAGGATTATTATTTGCCGCTCAAGAAAGATTATTTTTGCAATCAAGATACGCAGATGATGAAAAATGTAAAAGTAAGATATGCAAAACCATACGGTTTCTCATTAAATTCTTTTTTTGGCCTGAGCAGCAAGGTTCTGGGAATATTGGAAACTTAATGTATTCTCGTAATAAAAGAATTTTTAATGGTCGGTGGTATTTAACTTTGACAGCAACTTATACTGGAGGGTTAATTTTTACTGCTCTGTTTTTTATATTCCCTCCATCTGATGTATCTATTGGTTTTTATGATGAAAATTTTGGTTTTAAAAGCTTTTTATTAGCCATGCTATCACTTGTATTGAGATATTTATTTTATAAATTTGACGGGGTAAGCCAACTCATTTATGAGCGTAAAAACAACATTATAGTAGAAGGCGAATATCCATGGCAAAATTACCACAATAAAAAACGAAGAAAACAATAAATAATGAAAAATTTAACCACTAAGGAGAATAATAATGGCTAAAGTGTTAACGCAAAGAGAAATGGAAGAGTTTTTTCAAACTATTAAATTTAATACAGGCACTCTTCAAACGGTATCTGAAAAAAACCCATTAGATGCTATTATAATAGGTGCAGATACCTTGCATGCAGGTATTAGTATCATTAAAGCTGGATTTGGGGTTAATCTTTTTGGCTCATTGGTTGGCAGTGCTGATTTGATTAATACAATAAGTAACTGGGAAAACACTTCAACCCTTGACAAAATCACAACCCTTACCAATGCAGCTAGCTCTATTGCTGTATGGAAAACACCTTATTTAGCATTAGGTCTTGGTGCGGCGGCTTTAGGGCTTAGCATGTGGGCTTATGCTGAAGGCGATGCAGAAGTAACTGCAAAAATTGATGGGCTACTAGATGTCGTCGGCAACGCCATAAGCGACACTTGGCAGGACGCCACTTCATTACTTGATTTGGCTGATAGCAAGGCACAAACCCCTGCAGAAAAAATACAACAAATCAACAACCCAATCATTATCAAGGAGTCTCAAGCAGGCAACCCAATCGACCAATTCACCTTCGACACCGCCACCCAAGCCCTATCCCCATGGAAAAATGGCAACATCGTAGACCTTAACGACCAAGGTGAGTTGTTTGTTAATGACCCAGATGTTGCCTTTAGTGATATTGGTGATTTGTTTGATGCAGAAGAAGCCATGCTTCAAGAACTACAAGAGGGCTTGATAACCTATGAGGAATTCAGCGCCTTCCAAGACTATGTGTTGGATTATTCCTTGGATGATTATGTTTTTGAACCTAACTATAATTTCGATGAATATACCTACGACCCAATCGGTGCTTTTTATGACTCTCAAAGTGAAGAATATGACAATGCCTTGAGTATTGCTAGTCATACAGGTGTTTTATTGGATGCCAATAACCAGGCTTTAAGCATTGCACAGCTTCAAGCGCTAGATACTAATAATGACGGACAACTCAGCACTAATGAAACCACCAGCCTCAACCTATGGACAGATCTCAATGAAGATGGGCATTTAAATACTGGCGAGTTAGTCAATTTAAGCACCCTTAACCAGCCTATTCAGCAATCTGATTATGGTTTTTATACTCAAGGCAATGGTCTTGTTGCCACTAACCAGCCTAATCAGGCTAATCAAGCAACTGAACCGACCACCCCTGATAGTAACTATCGTCATCTGCGAGATACGATTAACTTTATTGGTACATATGATGGGGTAATTTCTTGGGGTGCCGATGATATTAAAATCGATGAAGGTCGCACTCATATGCTAATCGGCACTGATGGCAATGATGCTTTTGATGTGAACTATTTTTCCAGTTACACCAGATACTTTAGCCTCAACGCACTCACTCACTTCTTAGCAGGCGATGGTAACGATCTGATGGGTGGTAGTAATAGAGCTGATAACCTTTGGGGTGGTAAAGGTAATGATGAACTATTAGGCTATGCTGGAGATGACCATATTTATGGCGAACAAGGCAATGATAAAATATTTGCTGGCGTAGGAGATGATACTGTTCATGGCGGTAGTGGCAATGATGTGATTGTTGGCTTTACTGCTAGTAATGATGCCAAGCAAACCTTAGGTGCAGGAGAAACTGACAATGACACCTTATATGGTGGCGCAGGTGATGATAGTCTGTACGGTGGGCTTGGTAACGACATTATAGATGGCGGTGCTAATGACGATGCCTTGCTAGGCGAGCAAGGCAATGATAAGCTTTGGGGTGGCACAGGTAATGATGAAATCCAAGGTAATGATGGTAATGACGAACTCATGGGTGGTGATGGTGAAGACCGCCTGTTTGGGCAAACTGGTAACGACAAGCTTTGGGGTGGTGAGGGTAATGACCTGCTATTGGGTTTTACCGCTGCTAATCAAGCTAAACAAAGCCTAAGTGCTGGTGAAACTGATGATGACTATCTAAATGGCGGTAGTGGCAATGATGTTTTAATCGCTGGCTTAGGTAGTGATAGGCTTTATGGTGGCACAGGTAATGACGAACTTCAAGGGGGCAAGGGTAATGATAAACTCTATGGTGAGGCAGGTGATGATAACCTGTTTGGTCAAGTCGGTGATGATGTTTTGTATGGTGGTGATGGTAACGATTATTTAGCTGGCTTTACTGCCAGCAATGAAGCCAAACAAACCTTAGATACAGGGGAGAGTGACAACGATCATTTATATGGTGGTGCAGGTCAAGATACTTTGGTTGGTGGCTTAGGTAATGACTACCTCGATGGTGGTGCTGATGCGGATGTTATGGTAGGCGGACAAGGTGATGACATCTATATTGTTAACAGTGTTAATGATAGTATTTATGAGCAAAGCAACCAAGGCTATGACACTGTGATATCTAGCACCAGTTATCTACTGAATGCTAACATTGAAGAGCTTAGATTACTCGAAGGCTTTAATATCCACGGTACTGGCAACGCACAAGATAATAAAATCATCGGTAATAGCAGCGACAACATCATTGATGGTGTAACCGGTGCTGATGAAATGATTGGTGGTTTGGGTGATGATACCTATTATGTTGATAACATCAATGACCAAGTGATTGAAAATGCCAATCAAGGCACAGACACTATCCAAAGTAGCATCAGTCAAACCTTAGGTGAGCATATAGAAAACCTAACTCTGCTTGATTTTTCCAAGGCGGAGAAAGGTCGGGTTGATGGTGAAGATGTTTTAGTTTATGGCTTTCCAAAACGCAATGAACTTGATTATATACAAGGTGATGCTATCGAGAATTACAAAGGCACTTGCGCTTTAACTTCAATTGCTAATTTAATCACCCAAACAGGCACACCTACAACAGAAGGTGAAGTGGTTAATGTGGCTATTAATAACAACTGGGCAATAAATGACCCTAGCCTGCCTGCTAGTCAACTGGGTGGTTCAAACTACCTACAGCAACAAGCCATTTTAAATAGCTACAATATTGACAATGATGTTATTCATGGTTACAACGAAACAGGTATTGCTAACTTGCTTCGTGGTGGTCGTGGGGTGATATTGTCAGTCAATGCAGGCAAACTATGGGACGATCAAAATTATGTTGGTAATGGCGGTGTTAATCATGCGGTAACTTTGACAGGAGCAGTGCACAGTGCCAGCACTGGTGAATTAATGGGATTTTATATCAGTGATTCAGGACGCGGGAAAATTAATGATATGACCCGTTTTGTTGATGTTGAAACTTTCAGAGAAGCGGCTGATGTTATGAATGCTTATAGTATTTATACCGAAAAAGCAGTTAAACTTTGGGATGAAAATATAGACGGTACTGGCAATAACAATGCCAATAATATTATTGGTAATCGTGGGGATAATACTCTAGATGGTTTAGCAGGTGATGACACTATACGAGCGGAGGCTGGCAATGATGTCATTACAGGCGGTTTAGGTGATGACATTTTGGACGGTGGCAGAGGTAATGATACTTATCATTTTAATTTAGGTGATGGCAATGATACTATTATTGACACTCAGGGTGTGGACACTATTGTATTTGGAGAAGGCATACAAATTGCTGATGTTACTGTTACGACAAATGGAAGTGACTTATTACTTACTATAAATGCTCAAAATAGCATTTTGTTAAAAAATACCGCAGAAAATAGAGTAATTGAACGAATTATGTTTACCGATGACAGTGTATGGCACATTAATACGGCTGGGAATGATTTTAATTCAGGCGTAAGAGGGCGTATTTACCTACAAGGAGATGCAATAGAAGGACAAACTTTAACGCTAACAAATACTTTATCTGATGCTGATGGTATAGGTGAGTTAAGCCACCAATGGCAATACTCAACTGATGGACAAACTTGGGTGGATATTGTTGGTGCTACGAGCAGTGAACTAACCTTAGCACAAGCGCATACTGGCAAGTATGTACGAACTGTTGCTAGTTATACCGATGATCGTGGCACTTTAGAAAGTATAACCACATATTCTAGTGCTCAAATAACAGGTGCTGATGGCAACCATATTCCTATAATTAGCGCTGATGTTAGGCTAGATGATGGCTTGCAAGATAAGGATGTATTAATCACCACAGCACAATTATTAGCCAATGCTAGTGATATTGATGGTGATGATTTAACTATTATCAATTTAAGTGTAATTGGCGATAATGCCAGCATAACTAACAATAATGATGGCACTTGGACTCTAACTCCAAATGCTAATTTTAATGGTCAAGTGCAGTTGAGTTATAAGGTTAGCGATACTCACTCTAGTGTTAGTGCAAATGCTGGGGTTAACATCCTTCCAATTAATCACCTGCCAACTGTGAGCGGCGTGGTGAGCCTAGCAGGTACCGAAGATCAAAATTTAACTATCACCAGCGCACAATTACTAGCTAATGTTAGTGATATTGATGGTGATGATTTAACTGTTATCAATCTGAGTGTTGTTGGTGATAATGCCGCTCTAACAGTTAATAATGATGGCACTTGGAGCCTAACGCCGAATGCTAATTTTAATGGTCAAATAGAGTTAAATTATGATATTAGTGATGCTAGGGCAACAATTAGCAGTAGTGCCAATATTGACATAACTCCAGTTAACGATGCCCCAATCATTAGTGCTATTGTCAATCTATCAGGTGCTAAAGATAGAAATGTAAACATCACCACTACGCAATTACTAACTAATGTTAGTGACATCGAAGGTGATGATTTAACCGTAGTTAATTTGAGCGTAGTTGGTAATAATGGCATCCTAACAGTTAATAATAATGGTACTTGGACGCTACACCCAACTACTGGGTTTCTTGGTCAAATAGAGTTAAGTTATGAGGTTAGTGATGGCGAGGCGGCAACTAGTGTAACTGTTAATGTTAATATTATTGATGCAATATTAGGCACTGATGGTGATAATAATCTAAAAGGTGGTTTTGGCAATGACAACATTATTGGACTTAAAGGTGATGATGTTTTAAAGGGTGATTTTGGTAGTGATAAATATTATTATCAAAAAGGTGATGGGAATGATATTATTGATGATTATTCTGGAGAAAATAGGTTAATTCTGGCAGATATAAATGCTGATGAAATAACTATTTCTAGATCTGGCAACGATGCCATCTTAACCATTATCTCTACAGGTGAGACTATTACTTTTAAAGGTCAATTCTTTAATGCTGCAATTAGTGTAATTGAGTTTGCAGATGGTGCTCAGTGGAGTGCTCAGGATATATCAGACAATGCATTTTATATAGGCACTGATGGTGATGATGATATAAGAGGCGGATCTGGCAATGACAAAATTATTGGGCGTAAAGGCAATGATATTTTAAATGGCAACTCTGGGAATGATAAATATTATTATCAAAAAGGTGATGGGAATGATATTATTGATGATTATTCTGGAGAAAATAGGTTAATTCTGGCAGATATAAATGCTGATGAAATAACTATTTCTAGATCTGGCAACGATGCCATCTTAACCATTATCTCTACAGGTGAGACTATTACTTTTGAAAGTCAATTCTTTAGAGCTACAATTGGTGTAATTGAGTTTGCAGATGGTTCTCAGTGGAGTGCTCAGGATATATCAGACAATACATTTTATATAGGCACTGATGGTGATGATGATATACAAGGCAGTCTTTCTAACGATAAAATTATTGGACATAAAGGCGATGATATTCTAAATGGCAGATTTGGGAATGATAAATATTATTATCAAAAAGGTGATGGGAATGATATTATTAATGATTATTCTGGAGATGATTATTTAATTTTAACTGATATAAATGCTGATGAAGTTAGCATTGTTAAATCTGGTTATAACGCTATCTTAACCATTACCCCTACAGGCGAAACTATTACTTTTAATGATCAATTTTTTACAGGTGGTTCAATTGATGTAATTGAGTTTTCAGATGGCACTCAGTGGAGTGCTCAAGATATTTTAAATGCGGTTAATGATGCCCCAATTGTCAGTGCTAATGTCAGTCTAACAACCAATGAAGACCAAGTACTCACTATCACCACAGCACAACTGCTTGCTAATGCCAGCGATGTTGATGGTGATGCGTTAAGTGTGGCTAATCTTTCTGTTGTTGGTAGCAATGCCAGTCTGATTGATAACCAAGATGGTACTTGGACACTAACCCCAAATGCTGACTTCAATGGTCAACTACAACTGAGCTATGAGATTAGTGATGGCACAGCAACTATTACCAGTGCTGTAGATGTGGTGGTTACTACGGTTAATGTCACTCCTAGCGACATTGCTGACAATACCAGCACCACAGGCGAACTAACGCTAAATGATGTTATTATAGGCGATATTGAAACAGCCAACGATACAGACTGGTTCCGTATTGTCTTAGAAGCCAATATAAACTATCAAATTAACCTAGAAGGCTCTCCTACCAGTGCAGGCACATTAAGTGATACTTATTTGCGTGGCATTTATGATGCTAATGGTAATATGATAAATAGCACAACCAATGACGATGGTGGGCAATTATCTAACTCACAACTTGACTTTAACACAACAGAATCTGGCACTTACTATGTCTCTGCTGGAGCCTTTAGTTCAAATACAGGTACTTATTCACTGAGTATTGATGATATGAGTGTTATTTGATAGAAAATGTATTAGTGGTGTAATACTACATTACCTCAGTCTTTCTTAGTGACATCCCATACTTTATTTGAACTTTGTCCGATTTTATTACCAACTTCTTAGGCTTTCTCACTGCCTGTGGTATTCCACCAATTTTTAGTAGCGCTCCATGTCTTGTTTGAGCCTTCGCTGATTTTATTGCCAATTTTTGTGGCGGTGTTGCTGCCAGTTTGTTGGCAACAATATAACGGATGCTTGATCGTTGCTTGTTGTCTTGCTTTTGTACTTTGGTTAAAGGTGTAATGGTCTAACAATCTTGGACACAAAGATAGCCTTATAATACCAAACCATAAGGAGGTCAAAATGACACAAATAACCAAACCAAGAAAAGAACGTACTAACTTTACCATTGAACAGAAATTGGCACAACAAGTCCATCACGAGAGTGTTTTTGCTGATATGCCGTTTAGCAGAATTAAGTTTAGTGCATTTTATGACAAGATTATTAATAAAAAGGCAATATGTTTGGTCGCTCGTATTGGTGATAAGATTGTTGGTTTTATTTACGCAACACTTGGTAGTTACTTTATTGCCGATTCACGCCCTATAGCAACTGTTAGTGTTATCTATATTAAGAAACAAATTCGTGATACATTGGCAGGTGGAAAAGTCGCTATGCGTTTAGTTAAGTCTGCAAAGAAATTTGCCAAAGATCATGGTGTGTCTCATTTATTATTTCATGTAACATCAGGCATCAGTATTGCCAATACTGATAGATTTTTTAGAAAAATAGGGGCAAAAACTTTAGGGGGTAATTATGCGTTTAAGTTATAAAAGTCTTAACGAGAGCGTAAATTAAACTGTGTAAATCCGCCTTTTCACTCTTAACTATTTCTCGTATTTTTCCATAATCTCATCAAAAAATATACATAATTGAGGGTAAATCTCACCCCAGTTTCTAACTCTAGTTCTTTGCCATTTTTCCTGTATTTGTTGTGTTGCCAAGTATACCATTTTAAGCGCTGATCCTTGTGTTGGGAATGAGCCCTTAGATTTAGTTTTCTTCTTGATAATAGCATTTAATGATTCTATTGGGTTAGTTGTGTATATCAATGTTCTAACGCTTTGCGGATACTTAAAGAATGTTGATAGCTCACTCCAATGGTTATGCCATGATTTGGCAATATTAGGGTATTTTTTATCCCAAATATGTTTAAATTCATCTAGTGATAATAATGCCTGCTCTTCGTTTAAAGCCGTGTAAACAGCTTTTAAATCTTTAGCAACTGCCTTTGTGTCTTTCCAAGACACAAATCTTAGCGATGAGCGGATTTGGTGAACAATGCAGCGCTGAACCTCAGCTTTTGGGTAAACAGCCTCTATTGCTTTATTAAAGCCATTTAATCCATCAATAGCAAAGATTAAAACATCGTTAATACCACGCTTTTTAATATCGTTTAACACTGTGAGCCAGTACTTAGATGTTTCGTTTTCACCTATCCAAAATCCAATAATCTCTTTTTTACCTTCAAGACTTACACCCAGCATAATATACACAGCAATGTTTTTAACCACAGAATCAATCTTGATTTTAAGTACGGTAGCATCCATAAATATGATGGGATAAATCGCCTCTAAAGGACGATGCTGCCACTCATCTACCTTAACCATAATCTTCTCGGTAATGTTGGATATGGTGGTGGTAGATAGCTCATAACCATACAAATCATCAAGATGATTTTGAATGTCTCTAACGCTCATGCCTTTGGTATAAAGAGACAAGATTAAATCCTCACTGCCGTCTAAAATGACTTCACGCTTTTTGACTAGTTGTGGCTCAAAACTGGCTTGCCTATCTCTGGGGATGGCGACATCTATATTGCCATACTTGGATTTTAAAGTCTTTTTGTTATGCCCATTGCGATAATTACGACCGTCGTTATCTTTTAGTGATAACTGATTTTTTTGATAGCCAAGATGGCTTGATAGTTCTTCTTCGCTAGCAGTTTGAATAACCTCTCGCATTATGTTTTTAAATTCATCTGCGATGTTATCAAGGGAGGTAAATTCCCCTGTTTGGATTTGTCTTTTTAGTTCGTTGTGGTTGATTAAACTCATTTGTGTTTCTCCTTGTATTTTTAATGCTTTTGATTTTATAGGATCAAAAGCTTTTTAAGGATTTACACAGTTTAATTTACGCTCTCGGAATTTGCTAAACCCAATAGAGGCTTATGAATTACCAAAATCTTATAATCAATCAATAGATTTAATGGGATTGAAAGAAAAAATAAAGCAAGAAATTTTACTGGAGCTTAAATCTAAGTCTAAAGTTCAAAATACCTTCAATCGACAAAAAGCTTTGAAACGACGAGCGGCAATTAAAAAAGCACAGAAAGTAATAAAATTAGAGCAAGAGCAAAAGCAAAAGATTAGAAGGGCAAAGCAATTTAAAATAAGACTCTTAAATTGAGACCTTTGCATAAATAGGGATGATTAGCAAAATGACAGATTTTATTAAATTGGAAATTTTTTAAATCCACTCCTAGCAGGGCTAAGGGTGTTTTTAAAAAGTTTGTAATTTGATGAAAGATGGCGTTTTGATGATTATTCATATTTATGCAAAGGTCTCAAATTAAAAATAAATAGCATTTATAAAAGAAAGTTGTTATTAAAACCTCTTGTTTAATAATTCAGTATTCCTATTCTAAGATAAAAGAAAATAGATTTATTGATGATAATTTGGCGCTTCTTTGGTGATACTAACATCGTGTACATGTGACTCAACCATACCTGCTGAAGTTACCTGAACAAAAGTCGCATTGACGCGCATCTTATCCAAAGTTTCACATCCTGTATAACCCATTGATGACCTGACACCACCTATCATTTGGTGAATAATAGGGCGGATAGAGCCTTTAAATGGCACACGACCTTCGATACCTTCTGGGACTAATTTATCAGCTTTAGAGTCTGATTGGAAGTATCTATCAGATGAGCCGTGTGATTGGTTCATTGCACCGATTGAGCCCATACCGCGGTAAGACTTATAGGATCGACCTTGGTAAAGTTCTACTTCACCTGGGGATTCTTCAGTGCCAGCTAACATTGAGCCAAGCATGACGCAGTATGCACCCGCAGCAAAGGCTTTGGCAATGTCACCTGAGTAGCGAATACCACCATCAGCAATCAATGGAACACCTGTACCTTTAAGAGCGTCAGCGACATCAGAAATTGCGGTAATTTGTGGCACACCAACACCTGCAACAATGCGCGTGGTGCAAATACTGCCTGGGCCGATTCCGACTTTTACACAGTCTGCACCCGCTTTGACTAAATCCAATGCTGCAGCACCTGTGGCAATATTGCCAGCGATAATATTCAAATTTGGATATTTGGCTTTGGTTTTTTTAACACGGTCAAGTACACCTTGCGAGTGCCCATGTGCGGTGTCAACAACGACAACATCCACACCTGATTCAACCAAAGCATCAATTCGTTTACCTGTGCCAGCAGCTACACCAACGGCAGCACCGACACGCAGTTGCTCCTTTTTGTCTTTACAGGCATTTGGAAAATCGGTTGATTTTTGAATATCACGAACGGTAATCATACCTTGTAATTTAAAAGTATCGTCAGCAATAATCACGCGTTCAATACGGTGCTTGTGTAACAAGGCGCGCACTTTATCCATTTTTGTGCCTTCCTTAACGGTAATTAGATTTTCTTGTTGAGTCATAATGTTTTTAACCGAATCTTGAAGATTGGTTTCAAAACGCACATCACGACTCGTTACCATGCCAATAATTATGTTACCGTCTGTTACTGGCAAGGCAGAAATCTTGTATTGCTGTTGTTTATTAAGCACATCTTGAATGGTTGCCGTGGCGTCAATCGTGATTGGCTCTCTAATGATGCCAGACTCAAATCGCTTTACTTTACGCACTTCTGCTGCTTGCTCTGCTACTGACATATTTTTATGAATGATGCCGATGCCACCTTCTTGTGCCATTGTGATAGCAAGTTTCGCTTCTGTTACTGTGTCCATTGCTGCCGATAAAATTGGGGTATTTAGGGTAATGGTTTTAGTTAATTGGGTTTGTAAATTGACTTCTTTAGGCATTGTAGTTGAATGTGCAGGCACCAATAATACATCATCAAAAGTAAGTGCAGTTTTTAGTAAGTTCATTTTAAAATCTCCTGTTATTGTTGGTACGCTTAGGGAAAACAAAACCCATTATAAAGCCAAAAAACAGCACTAAGGCACCGACGATAAACCAGTTTCTGGAACTAGAATCTTGGTCAATCGTGCTGTTATTTTGTAATAGTTGTAATTCTGCGGTTAATTGTAAAGTTTGGGTTCTCAGATTTTTATTTTCATGTTCAAGTTTGAGAGAGTCTTGGTAGGTACTTCGAATATGCTTCTTTTCTGACTCTAATTTACCCACTTGAATAGATAAAGCTGTATTTTTTTTCTTTAACTCAAGGATGTAATCTTCAAGTGCAATATTCCTTTCATTTTGTTTGGAAAGTGATAATTGATTATTGTTACTACTGCGTCTAAGTCTTTCTAATTGCACTCTTGCAGGTGTATTAGAAGTTAAATAACGAGAAATCATCCAGCCTACGGTGTTTTCAAATTTAACTTTAGTCCAGCCATTTTCAGTGGCAAGAATTTTTAATTGTGTGCCAGAATCTAACATTTTAATGAGATTGCTTGGGTTATTTTGAATGCTATTATCAGAACGCATTGGAATAGGTACCATATCGGTAACATACACATAAGAATCAGCATCCACGACTGAACTGAGTAATAAAAAAGTGATAAGGAGGGTGTTTTTTAATTTCATAAGTTACCTATTTTCTTTAATTGTTCGGATAAATCAGTAATAGCACTTTCGGCCGAAGCCAATCGCTCTTTTTCAGTGTTTACAATCGCCTCAGGCGCACTACTGACAAATTTTTTGTTATTTAATTTTCCTTCAGACACCATTTTTTGTTTTTCTAATTTTTCAATTTCTTTGTTTAAGCGCGCTGCTTCTTGTTCTTTGTCAATCAACCCCGCTAACGGAATTAGTATTTTCATCTCACCAACCAATGCAGTTGCTGACTCAGGGGCTTCATTATTTGTTGCAAGTTTATCAATGGTTGCCATCTTTGACAAGGTGTTTAAGATATTTATATACTTATTTAGATACACTTCATCAGTTTTATTGAAGTTTTGTACAAAGCAATTAAGCGGTTTATTTGGCGGAATATTCATTTCCCCACGGATTTGGCGAATACCGAGGATAAAGGTTTGTAGCCATTTAATTTCCATCTCAGATTGCTCAGAAATGAGTTGTGATTCTACTTGTGGATAAGCTTGAGTTATTAAAGATTGATTATCTTTGTCGAGAATTGTATTGCATTGCTCAAAAATTTCTTCGGTGATAAACGGAATAATAGGGTGTAATAAAGTAACCATCTCATTCAAAACTTTAATCAATGTCGCCTGCGTCCCTGCCTTGGTTTTTTCATCTGCCAACAATGGCTTGGACAATTCCAAATACCAATCGCAATAATCACCCCACACAAATTCATACAGCTCTTGACTCATTAAATCTAAGCGATAATCCTTTAAATGTTTTTCAACCTTGGTTTTAGTACCTTGTAAACGCGACAAAATCCACTCGTCAGCAGTTGACAGTTTTGCATTGGTATCAATGGTTTCGCCTTCTAATTTCATCAATACAAAACGAGAGGCATTCCACAATTTATTACAGAAATTACGATAACCCTCAACCCGTTTTAAATCAAACTTGATATCACGACCAAATGAAGCGAGTGCCGCGAAAGTGAAGCGTAATGCATCGGTACCAAAAGCAGGGATACCGTCCGAAAATTCTTTTTTAGTTTGTTTTTTGATTTTTTCAGCCATTTTTGGCTGCATCATGCCTTGTGTTCTTTTCTTTAATAAATCTTCCAGTGAAATACCATCAATCAAATCAATGGGGTCTAAAACATTACCTTTGGATTTAGACATTTTTTGCCCTTGCCCGTCTTTGATTAAGCCAGTGATATAAATGTCTTTAAATGGTACTTCGCCCGTAAATTTAAGCCCGAACATAATCATTCTTGCTACCCAAAAGAAGATAATATCAAAACCTGTAACCAAAACATCGGTTGGATAAAAGCGTGCTAAGTCAGGTGTTTTTTCAGGCCACCCTAATGTTGAAAATGGCCATAAAGCAGAAGAAAACCAAGTATCAAGTACATCTTCATCTTGTCTGAGCGTTACTCCTTCACCCGCTTGTTTTTGCGCTTCCTCAAGTGAATCTGCCACGAAAATATTGCCATTTTCATCATACCAAGCAGGAATGCGATGCCCCCACCAAATTTGACGAGAAATGCACCAATCTTCAATGTTTTCCATCCAGTTATAATAAGTTTTGTCCCAATTTTCAGGAATAAAACGAATTTCACCCTTTTTCACTGCATCAATCGCTGGCTGTGCTAATGGTGCAACTTTTACAAACCATTGGTCAGTTAAATAAGGCTCAATCACTGCATTACTTCTATCGCCTCGTGGCACCATCAATTTATGTGGGTCAATCTTTTCTAGCAAACCTTGTTCATCCAAATCTTTCACTATTTGCTTGCGAGCCACAAATCTATCCATACCTGTATAAGTACTTTTAACTGTATCGTTGATTTTGGCATCATCTGTGAGAATATTAATTACTTCAAGATTATGTCGTTGCCCCATTTCATAGTCGTTGAAATCATGTGCAGGTGTGATTTTCACACAGCCCGTTCCAAAATCCATATCCACATAATCATCAGCAATAATAGGTATTTTTCTATCTGTTAACGGCAAATTAATGGTCTTGCCAACAAGGTGTGCATAACGCTCATCATCTGGATGCACTGCCACAGCACTATCGCCGAGCATCGTCTCAGGGCGTGTTGTTGCCACTACCATTACTTCATCTGTATCTGTAATGGGATAACGCATATGCCAAAGCGAGCCTTGTTCTTCGGTGCTAATCACTTCAAGATCAGATACCGCCGTGTGTAATACAGGGTCCCAATTTACCAAGCGTTTACCTCGATAAATCAAACCCTCTTTATGCAGTTGAATAAAAACTTTTTTAACTGCATTCGATAGTCCATCATCCATCGTAAAGCGTTCTTTTTCCCAATCTACCGACGCACCCATACGACGCATTTGTGAAGTAATCGTGCCACCAGATTGCTCTTTCCAGTCCCAAATTTTTTCAATGAATTTTTCACGCCCAACATCATGACGGGTAATATCTTTTGCAGCCAGTTGGCGTTCCACTACCATTTGTGTTGCAATTCCCGCATGGTCAGTGCCTGGTTGCCACAGTGTTTGTTCGCCTTTGCCCCGATGATAACGAGTTAGAATATCCATAATCGTATGCTGAAAAGCATGCCCCATATGCAGAGAACCCGTCACATTTGGTGGTGGCAGCATAATACAATAGGCGTTCGGACTGGTAGAATTTAAATCGGAAGAGAATAGATTTTCGCCCTCCCAAAGTGAGCGATATTTGCTTTCGATTTGTTCAGGGTTGTAGGTTTTTTCCATTGACTTGTAAAGATGGATTAAACTGTGTAATTATACCAACAAAATACCTATGAGTAACAATAAAATTTGGTTAGTGTATTTATTAGAATGCACAAATAACACCCTATATTGTGGTGTTACCAACGACATCAAAAAACGCCTTCGTCAACACAACGGAGAAATCATCGGAGGTGCCAAATATACCCGTGCCAATGGCCCTTGTGAATTGGTTTATCAAGAAAATGCCAAAGACCGCTCCACTGCCCAAAAACGCGAATGTGAAATTAAGGCACTGTCTCGTAGTGAAAAATTAACACTTATTAGGCAGACCTTGGAACAATAATTCAACACAAAATCCTTGATATGATTTTGCGTGTTAAAATAGTTGAAATTTAAAGACAATATAACGGAAAAAATATAATGACAGTAAAAAAAGACAAAGTAGTTGAGATTCATTACACGCTAAAAAATGATGATGGTGAAGTGTTGGATACATCAAAAGGGCAAGAGCCAATGCCGATTTTGCAGGGGCATGGGAATATTGTACCAGGGTTGGAAAAGGCGATTGAAGGGATGAAAAAAGGCGAGTTTTGTGATGTTAGTGTTGAGGCAAAAGAAGCGTATGGCGAGTATCATGTCGAAGGTGTGCAGGATATTCCGATGGAAGCATTGCAAGGTATTTCTGATTTGCAAGTAGGGATGGAATTACAATCGCAAGATGAGCAAGGCAATCCGTTTATTGTTGTGGTGAAAGACATTGCTGATGATGTGGTAACGGTAGATGCTAACCACCCTTTGGCAGGGCAGGCACTGCATTTTAGTGTCAGCATTGAAGATGTGCGTGAGGCAACTAAGGAAGAATTATCACACGGACATGTGCATTCACATGATAGTTCTTGTTCGCATTGATTGTTGGTGGTTACATTTATTGACAATTAGTTTATGGATTTGAAATGGCGTTCGGCTTGTTTTTTGATGCAGAAAAGTGACGAATAGTTATTAAATTCACGATATTTGTATAAAAACTGTGAAAAATGAATAAAAGTCAGCAAATCGTGACACATACTTGCCCTTTATGCTATTCCCACAGTTTATCATCTTATTACCAAAATAAGTATGCTGAATATTTACAGTGTTCACAATGTGATCTGGTGTCCGTTCCTGTGCAGTTTCATCTGAGTGCTGTAGATGAAAAATTGCGTTACGATACCCACGAAAATAACCCTGAAAACGCAGGCTATCGGGCATTTTTGTCGCAGGTATTTGAGCCTGTTATTGCACAGATTGGTAAGGGTGATAAAGGCTTGGATTTTGGTTGCGGGCCAGGACCAACTTTGTCGTTGATGTTTGAAGAAGTTGGATATTCGGTGGATTTGTTTGATAAATTTTATGCGAATAATTTAGAGGTATTTGAACGACAGTATGATTTTATTACGGCGACTGAGGTGGTTGAGCATTTGCGTGAGCCAAGGGTTGAGATGGATAGATTGTTGGGAATGCTGAAACAGGGTGGGGTGTTGGCGGTGATGACGCAAATGATTAGTGAAAAAGTGGATTTTGCGTCTTGGTATTACAAAAATGACCCGACGCATATTTGCTTTTTTTCTAAAAAAACCATGTATTATTTAGCAAAACAATGGGGTATAAAAGTTACATTTTTCGGTGATAATGTTGCTTTATTTATGGCATAATTAATTTTTTTTACTAAGGTGTTGGTGATGCGTTATCTTTTGATGGTTAGTGTGGTTTTTACTTTGTCAAGTGTGCAGGCGGGGTTTGGTGATTGGTTTGCCAGTAATAAGACTAAAGTTACTAAGCCTATTGTTAAAGTGATTGAGCCTATTAAGCCAGAATTAGTCAATATCAATACAGAAGCATTGCTAAAAATATTAGATACAGACCCTAATGTGTTGTTGATTGATGTGCGTGTGCCATTTGAAATCAAGAGTACTGGCACAATTAATCGTGGGCAGAATATTAATATTATGCGGGGTTGGATTGAGACACAAATTGCAGATTATGCTGAAGATAAAAACACGCCAATTGTAGTGTATTGTGGACTAAACATCCGTTCACCACTTGCTGCTCAAACTTTGATGGAGATGGGCTATACCAATGTTAAAAACTATGCTGATGGGTTTATGACCTGGAAAGAGCAAGGCAACCCAGTGTGGATCAGTGATTATGAACCTGATAATATTTTATATAGAAAACCCATTGAAGTTATCCCGAATGTTTATTCAGCAATTGGAGCAGCACAGCCAGGTAATTATGAAAATTCCAATCATAATAATAATTTATCATTTATCGTTACCACTAATGGCGTTCTAGTATTCAATGCTGGTGGTAGCTATTTATTGGCAAAGGCAATGCATGAGGAAATTAAAAAGATAACCAATCAGCGTATTCTGTATGTGGTGCTTGAAAATGCACAAGGGCATGCAATTTTAGGTGCTAATTATTGGAAGCAGCAGGGTGCAACTATTATTGCACACACAGAGGCAGATAAACAAATCAAAGAAAATGGCGAAGAGATTTATGCACGCACTTTAACTCGACAAAAAGACAAACTGATTGGCACCAAAGTCATTCGCCCAGATATAGTCTTTGATGAGCACTTTAATTTGAATATGGGCGGCACTAAAATTGAACTTATGCATCTTGGTGCTTCTCATTCACCTGATGATATTCAATTGTGGATGCCAAAACAAAAGTTATTAATTGGTGGTGACACCACATTTAACGAACGCTTGTTGCCTATATTTTTGCACACTGATATTGTAGCATGGGTTAAAACTTGGGATAAAGTGGTGGACTTAAATCCTAAAATTATCATTCCTGGGCATGGACATCCAACCGACTTAGCAACCGTTACCAAATTCACCAAAGAGTATTTAGTTTATATGCATACACAAGTAACTAAGATATTGGATGAAGACGGTGATTTGGCAGATGCTTATGATATTGACCAATCTGCCTATAGGGATTGGGGGACTTATCGCGAGTTACATCGTCAAAATGCGGGAAGAATTTTCCAACAAATGGAATTTTAGCAAATTGAGACCTTTGCATAAATATGAATAATCATCAAAACGCCATCTTTCATCAAATTACAAACTTTTTAAAAACACCCTTAGCCCTGCTAGGAGTGGATTTAAAAAATTTCCAATTTAATAAAATCTGTCATTTTTCTAATCATCCCTATTTATGCAAAGGTCTCAAATTAAATTTAGGTAACTTTCATAGCGTTTAGGGTGAATACTGCCATTACCTAGAGCATTTTTAATTGCACAGTCGGGTTCGTTGATGTGGACGCAGTTCCTAAATTTACATTGTCCAATAAATGGTTTAAATTCTCTAAAACCACTGAGAATTTCTTGGCTAGTGAGGGTGTTGAGGTGGAATTCACGAACACCGGGGGAATCGATTAAATCACCACCTGAGGGAATGTGGTAGAGGGTGGTATTTGTGGTGGTGTGTTTTCCGAGTTTACTTTTTTTGGATATTTCATTGACTCGAAGGTTTAAATTAGGGATTAATTCGTTAATGAGGGAGGATTTTCCAACGCCTGATTGCCCCAAGAAAATGTGGGTTTTATCATTGAGTTGTTGCTTAAATTCTGCGGTGCCGATTTGCTCTTTAACACTTAAATAACTGACTTTATAGCCGATAGATTGATACATGGCAAAGTCGGTTTTGACTTGCTCAATATTTTTGGACAGTTCAATTTTATTAACAACAATTCTAATTGGTAAATTGCCATTTTCTGCCACCACCAAATAGCGGTCAATTAAATCAAACTGATAATGCGGTTCAATGGCAACGACTAACCAAAGTTCGTCAATATTGGCAGCGATAATTTTGTGCGAGCGTTCTAAGGTGTTATCTCGTTCTAATAGGGCGGTAACGACACCTGTATTGTCATCATTCATTTGGAAAATCACTTGGTCACCAGCGACGGATAAATCAATGTTGCGTCTGGCGGTACATTGGACTAAATCGCCTGCTTCACTCTCTACTAATAAGCGTTGCCCGTAGCGGGTGATGACTAGGCCTATTTGCACTTCGGCACTATTACCTAAATTTTGATTACTGTCTGCTGCTTTGTTGGCTCTAACAACACGCTCGGCTTGAATTTTTTCAATACGCCATTTTTGTCGTCGGGTTAAACTCAAAGTGAATTACTTGAATTTATAATAGTGTTTATTTAGGTAATCTACTACAGATTTTTCTTCCTCAGGAAACCAGCCAGTGCGGAAGTTTTGTGAGCAAAAGCTCACTTGTTGGCGTAATGCCGCATAACTGTCTTTTTTGTTATCACGCGTGTACATACTTGATGTATGGCAACGAATACAAGATTCATCGTGCAACTCTTTGCCTTCGCTCTCCTTGTCAGAATCGGCAAATGAAGTGCTGGAAAATAATAGGAGGATTGTTAATAATAGTGTTTTCATTGTGTTATCTCTCTTAAATGATTTATTCTAATAGATGCACTGGGGTGTGAATCATGAAATGCTGAGTATAACCTATCTGGCGTTAGCGTTGATGCATTATCCCTATACAATTTAACCAAACTTGATACCAAATCATCAGCATTTGTGTGTTTAGCGGCAAAGGCATCGGCTTCAAATTCGTATTTACGAGAAAATAAACTGCTAATCGGAGTAATGAAAAAACTGAATGAAGGCATTGCCAAACTGAATAAAACTAAGGCGGTATAATTGCTCATTTGACTGATACCTAGTCCATGAAAAAACCAAGTTTGCGTGATTAAATAACCGAGCAACGCTAAGCCGAGTAAGGTGATTAAAAATGAAATTACCATTTGTTTGCGAATGTGTTTATGATGAAAATGCCCCAATTCGTGCGCCAAAATTGCCTCTACTTCTTGCTCTTCCATACCTTTAAGCAGTGTGTCAAAAAACACGATGCGTTTGTTTTTGCCAATGCCAGTGAAATAGGCGTTACCATGGGATGAGCGTTTAGAGCCATCCATGACAAATACGCCATCGCTTTTAAAGCCTGTGCGTTTTAATAAATCGTCAATTTTTGTTTTTAGTGTTTGATTTTCCAATGGATTAAATTTGTTAAACAGTGGTGCAATAAATGTAGGATAAAGCCACAATATTAACAAAGAAAACCCCGTCAGTACCAGCCAAACAGTTAGCCACCAATATTGTCCCATTTCATTCATTAGATACAAAATCGCATACAGCAACGGCAAACCAACCACCATCATCAGCACAAAACCCTTAGCCATATCGCCAATCACCGTGCGTATTGTGGTTTTATTAAAGCCAAATTTAGCCTCTAACACAAAAGTGCGATACAAACTGAATGGTAAATCAATCACCGTGCCAATCAGTAATAAACTAATAATAAAGCCAACCCCAATATACAGCGTATCAGGCGTTACAGAACGCCAAAACCCATCCAGCCATTCTAACCCGCCACCCAATGTCCAACCTAATAATACCAAAGTTGAAAAGACAATTTCCAAATTGCTAATCTTTAATTTTGCACGGGTGTAATTCGCTGCTTTTTGGTGTTGCTTCAAAGTGATTTTTTCTGTAAATTCATCAGGCACTTTGGCAAATGAATTTTGCACTGCTTTTGCCTGTCGAATATTGAGCCATATCATTATGATTACATAGGCGAATGTAGCGACTAAAAAAATAGCGGTAAATAGGTTGAATTGCATAATAATAATGGAGACCTTTGCATAAATATGAATAATCATCAAAACGCCATCTTTCATCAAATTACAAACTTTTTAAAAACACCCTTAGCCCTGCTAGGAGTGGATTTAAAAAATTTCCAATTTAATAAAATCTGTCATTTTGCTAATCATCCCTATTTATGCAAAGGTCTCAATGATAAATAATAAAGTTGCCTATTTTACTGTTTTTTTATTTGTCTAATGCTTTTTTAAATGCACAGAGGTCGGTATAATTCAGGCATTAATTTTTATTTTTATATTCGTGGCGTTAATTGTTCAAAAATATGGTGGCACTTCAGTTGGCTCAGTAGAGCGAATTCAAGCGGTTGCTGCAAAAATCAAGGCTTTTGCTGATAGTGGTAACCAGTTGGTTGTTAGCGTTTCGGCAATGAGTGGCGAAACCAACCGTATGACTGCACTTGCGAAAACGGTTCAAAATACGCCGTCTTTAAGGGAAATGGATGTTTTGCTGACGACAGGTGAGCAGGTGACGATTTCTTTGTTGACAATGGCGTTGCAGCAACTTGGTTGCGATGCGATTTCTTATACAGGCTCACAAGTGCGTATTATCACCGACTCTGAGCACGGCAAAGCACGCATTAAATCCATTGACGACCATCGTATTCATGCCAGTTTAAATGCGGGTAAAGTTGTGGTAGTTGCAGGGTTTCAAGGGGTGGATGAAGAAGGGCACATTACCACGCTCGGTCGTGGTGGTTCTGATACGACTGCAGTTGCACTGGCAGCGGCATTGAAAGCTGACGAATGCCAGATTTATACCGATGTTGATGGGGTTTATACTACTGACCCTCGCATTGAGCCGAATGCCAGAAAAATGAAGTCCGTGAGTTATGAGGAGATGTTAGAGATGGCATCACTAGGCTCAAAAGTCTTGCAAATTCGTTCGGTTGAGTTTGCGTCAAAATACAAAGTGCCGTTAAGAGTATTGTCATCGTTGATTGATAATCCAGTAGGCACATTAATTACCAGTGAGGAAAATATTATGGAACAAGCCGTTATTTCGGGAATTGCACACAATAAAGATGAGGCAAAACTGAGTTTGATTGGGGTGCCAGACGAGCCAGGGATTGCGTATAAAATTCTCAAGCCGATTAGTGAAGCCAATATTGAAGTAGATATGATTGTACAAAGTGTTTCCGCTCGTGAAGGGCTGACGAATTTTGCCTTTACCGTGCATCGCAATGATTTTGACAAAGCACAGAAAATTCTGCAAGGTATTTGCACGGATTTAAAAGCCAAAGCAGTGCAAAGCGACGACAAGGTGGTTAAAGTATCATTAGTTGGTATTGGAATGCGTTCACACGCAGGGATTGCCGCACAGATGTTTGAAGTATTGCATCAAGAAAATGTGAATATTCAAATGATTTCCACTTCCGAGATTAAGATTTCGGTAGTGATTGATGCAAAATATTTAGAATTGGCAGTGCGTTCATTACATGCTGCATTTGAATTAGATAAGGAATAAAAATGACAGGATTTGAAGACAGAGATGGTTTGATTTGGTTTGATGGTGAATGGGTTGATTGGCGTGAGGCCAAAGTCCATGTGCTAACCCACACGCTACACTACGGTATGGGTGTGTTTGAAGGGGTTCGTGCTTATCAAACTGACAAGGGTCCAGCGATTTTCCGCTTGGAAGAGCATACTAGGCGTTTGTTCAATTCTGCTAAAATTATGGCAATGGACATCGGCTATTCTCAAGAGGAAATTAATCAAGCACAACGCGATGCCGTGGCTAAGAATAACTTAGACAGTGCTTATATCCGACCAATGTGTTTTTATGGATCAGAAGGGATGGGCTTGCGTGCTGATAATTTAAAAGTGCATACCATTATTGCAGCATGGGAATGGGGTTCGTATCTCGGCGAAGATAATATGAAGAATGGTTTGCGTATTCGCACCTCAAGTTACACCCGTCATCACGCCAATATCGCAATGACCAAGGCAAAGGCAAATGGCAACTATATTAACTCAATGCTGGCATTGCAAGAAGCATTGACCGATGGTTACGATGAAGCTTTATTGCTAGATGTTGATGGTTTTGTTGCTGAAGGCAGTGGTGAGAATATCTTTATTGTGCGTGATGGCGTGATTTATACCCCTGATTTGACTTCGGCATTGGCAGGTATTACTCGTGATACGATTTTTGAACTTGCTACAGACTTAGGTTATAAAGTAATTGAGAAGCGTATTACTCGCGATGAGGTGTATTGTGCTGACGAAGCCTTCTTTACAGGCACAGCAGCAGAAGTTACCCCAATTCGTGAGTTAGATAATCGAACCATTGGTAATGGTTCTCGTGGGCCGATCACTGAAGAATTACAAGTATTATATTTTGATTGCGTTTATGGTCGCAACGACCAATATCAATGCTGGGTTGCTAAAGGAGGTTGCTAATGATAATAGGCATAGATGATTTTCAACAAAAGAATGTGAGTTTTAGTATAGTAAAAAAAGCAGATTTACCTACACACTGCCCACCAATTGAAGTACAAAAATGGAGTATGCATCCTAAAGTATTTATGCAGTTTGATGAGCAAGGTGAGGCAACTTGCCCTTACTGTGGCTCTAAATACCAATTGGTAGATTAATCGCACACATATCTGATGGCTAAGCCAGTACAAAATGTTGTTTTAGTTGGGCCAATGGGTTCTGGTAAAACATCGGTAGGACGCCGACTTGCCTGCGTCCTTAAACGCGATTTTTTTGATACCGATTTTGAAATCGTAGCACGCACAGGTGTTGCTATTGATTATATTTTTGATGTAGAAGGGGAAGAGGGCTTTCGTCAGCGTGAAACGAAAATGCTCAAAGACTTATATGAAATCTCTAATATTGTAATTGCCACAGGTGGCGGCATTGTTATCAAAGAAGAAAATCGTGACCTGTTAAAACACAATGGTTTTATTGTGTATTTGTCTTCTAGTATTGAGCAATTGGTCAAACGCACTGCTAAATCTAAAACCCGTCCCTTGTTAGAGCAATCCAATGACCGTGAGAAAACACTGCGTGATTTATTAGCAGCTAGAGAAGACTTTTATCAAGAAGTGGCAGATTTAGTGGTGGATACCACGGGCAAAAAACTTTATTCTATTATCAACGAAATAAAAAAAGGCATTCCCAAATGAAAAAGAGCGTGGTAATTGCGATGTTATTTAGTACTATTGGCGTTCAGGCGATGACTGAACAAGCCTTTGTTGAACGCTTGAAAGAAATACATCCTTTTTTCAAGCAACAAGCATTATCCACTGACATCAAAAAGATTGAAAAACAAGCGACAACAGCAAACGAAGATTGGATTATTTCCATTAACAGCACTTACCAAAGTGAAAAAAATGCCAAAGATGCAGCAGCAGTTTATAACAGTTTAGACACCGCTTTAATTGGCATCTCTACCACTAAAAAACACGCTGCTACAGGCAGTGAAATCACCATTGAGCATACTTGGGTGAAAAAGAATAAAGACCTTAACAGTAATCGTAATCAGTTTTCTATGGATTACAGCTACCCATTGTTACGCAATAAAGACGGCATTA
Source organism: Candidatus Thiodubiliella endoseptemdiera (assembly GCF_964212635.1). Taxonomy (NCBI): domain Bacteria; kingdom Pseudomonadati; phylum Pseudomonadota; class Gammaproteobacteria; family Pseudothioglobaceae (SeqCode); genus Candidatus Thiodubiliella; species Candidatus Thiodubiliella endoseptemdiera. The sequence goes on along the minus strand of NZ_OZ156463.1, from coordinate 368,913 downwards.
ATGACCGTCTCAGCGTTGATGTGGCGCAAATTGCTATTACTCAAAATAAATTAGAGCGACTTGAGGCGGAAGAAGGTTTTATTTTGGAGCAATTAACACGATTTCTTGATTTGGCGTATGCACAGCAACAGCTATTGATTAATGAGCATCGATTGACACTTGCAAAAAAAGAATTGGCATTAGTAAAAGAAAAATACACCGCTTCGGTGGTGGAGAAAGTCGATGTATTACTACAAAAAGATGCGTATCAAAGAGCAAAGCAACAGTTGTTGCAAGCACAACAGGAGTTGACCCTATTGCGTTATGAAATTGCCATCACTCTTGGAACGGACTTTGAGAAGATTGTGGCAGAAACTGATTTATATAAAATTGACAATTTTAAAATAATCGCCTTAAAAGATTATTTGGCTAAAAATTCTAGAATTTTGAAGATTAACGATTTGGCAAAAAATACAGTCAAGCGTCAATTACTCAGTTTTAAAAATCAGTCTAAAGCGAAATTAAATTTAAATTTAGGGCTTAGTAGCACAGGTGAAAAAACCAGTTATTCAGACTCACTTGACAACCAAAGCACCACTTGGAAAGTAGGGTTGAGTTTGGTTTATCCATTGGGAGGTACCGCAAGTAATAGTAATATTCAAAAAGCCAATAAGCAACTTTTAAGTTTACAACAATCTAAGCAGCAACAATTACTTAAGGTCTATACACGGGCAAAAATTTTACAAGAAAAAATCAAATTACTAAAAGAAATACTGCTTTCTAACGAAGTGCAAATCAATATTGCCAAAGCCCGTACCAAAGAAGAAAAACAGCGTTATAGCAATGGCAATGGGCAGGCAAGTTTTGTTATTAACGCACAAAACAATGAACAAGTTGTGGAGCTTAATTACGCCAAAACTGCCAAGGATTACCAAAAGGCAGTGCTTGAATTTAAAGCCAGTATCGACCATCTTATTAGATAATCAACGATGATTTACTATCAAATTACCCCTAAAAATGTCAATGCACACATCTTTGAAGTGCAATTAACACTAGATAATCCAAACCCATTGGGGCAAATATTTTCACTACCAAGCTGGATTCCAGGTAGTTATTTAGTGCGTGATTTTTCCAAGCACATTATCAGTGTTCAGGCAAGTAGTAATGGCAAATCAATGGCAATTAAGAAACTCAATAAAAACCATTGGATTGTGCAGTCTTGCAAACAGAAAATCACGCTTATTTACAAAGTCTATGCTTATGATTTATCGGTGCGTTGTGCGTATTTAAGCAATCAGCGTGCGTTTTTTAATGGCAGTAGTGTGTTTTTAAAAGCCGTAGATTTTGACGATACACCTTGTGAGGTTACGATTAATTACCCAACCGACAGCGTTTTAGGGCAATGGAGTTGTGCGACGACCTTAATGCCAAAAGAAAAACGCCAAAATAGTGAGATTTACAGCGCCAAAAACTACCAAGATTTAATTGACCACCCTGTGGAAATGGCAGACTTCACTCGCTTTGAATTTAACATCGAAGACACCCCACACGCAATGACGATTACAGGCGAACATAATACCGACATTGCCCGATTACAAGCCGATTTACAGCGTATTTGCCAGCATCATATTGATTTTTTTGGCGGCAACATTCCATTTGATAATTACTTATTTTTAACCTTGGCAACCACCAAAGATTACGGTGGTTTAGAACACAAAAAATCCACCAGTTTGATCTGCTCTAGAAAAGAACTACCCACCACAGAAAAACCCAATATAACCCCTGAATACACCCGATTTTTAGCACTCTGCTCACACGAATATTTCCACGCATGGTGGATTAAAACCATCAAACCCGCCAGTTTTCATCAACTCAACATGAGCCGTGAAAACTACACCGAACAACTGTGGATATTCGAAGGTTTCACTTCTTATTATGACGAACTTGCATTATTACGAGCCGAGTTGTTATCGGTTGAGCAATATCTAACCCTATTCGCACAAACCATCAGTAAAGTGCAAATGGGCACAGGGCGCTACAAACAATCTTTGGCAGAATCCAGTTTTGACGCGTGGACAAAATTCTACCAACAAGACGAAAATGCCCCAAATGCTATTGTTAGTTACTACACCAAAGGTGCAATATTGGCTTTCGTATTAGACATCGAAATCCGCAAACGCACCCATGACAAACACACCTTAGGCAGTGTCATGCGAGCCATTTGGAAAGACTATCAAGACATAGGTTTAGAAGACAACACCGTGCAAAAAGTGGCTGAACACCTAACACAAAGCGATTTTAGCGATTTTTTTGAACAATATTTATACGGCGTAACCGATTTACCTCTAAAAGACGCTTTTAATTATATTGGCATCCACTGCGATTTTATCCACAAAGAAAACGATTTATCTAATATCGGTATCGGCATCAACAAAACCCAGAAATACGCTATTATCAGCCACATTCTCGATAATTCCTGCGTCCAAAACGCCGGCTTATATGTCAAAGACAAAATCCTAAGTATAGACAACATCAAGGTAGAGGCTAAAGATTTGTCAAAAGCAATCGGCGTTTGTAATGAGGGTGATGTCGTTAAAATCAAAGTTTTAAGAGATGAATTGCCATTAGAAATTGAACTCACCATCAAGCTCAGCGAAAAATCTCATTGCGTTTTAACGCTTGACACCAACCTCAATCAAGAGACTTTTAAGAGACGAAGAGAATGGATATCAGCAGAATAAAAATTCCTAAATTATTGGTGAAACCAGTCGGGCGAGCGATTGCTGATTTTAATATGATTAGGGCAGGGGATAAGATTTTATTGGCTGTATCTGGTGGTAAGGATTCACTTAGTTTGTTTTATATTCTGCGTCATTTTCAAGCACATTCACCCGTAAAATTTAAACTCGGTGTGGTTACGATTGACCCGCAAGTTGAGGGCTTTGAACCGCAAGCGTTAGATGTTTTTTTTAAGAAGTTTGATACGCCTTATTTTTTTGAAGAATTTCCGATTTTAGAGCAAGCCAAAAAAAGTATGAAAGGGGATTCTTATTGTTCATTTTGTGCCCGTATTAAACGCGGTTTGATGTATAAAGTTGCACGAGAACAGGACTATAATGTTTTGGCATTGGGACAACATTTGGACGATTTGGCTGAAAGTTTAATGATGTCAATGTGCCATAATGGTAAGATTCAAACTATGAAAGCACATTACATCAACGATGATAAAGACCTGCGAGTGATTCGCCCGATGGTGTATGTGCGTGAGCGACAATTGGCAGATTTTGCGATTACTGCAGATTTGCCTGTAATTGCTGATTCTTGTCCCGCCTGTTTTAGTATGCCGACTGAGCGCGATTACTTTAAACAGTGGCTGCTAACCGAGGAAAAACGCTTGCCTAATTTATACAGAAATTTACTTAGTTCAATGAAACCGATGTTGGATGAAACCAATGATTAAGTTTATACTTAAATTTTTTTCTATAATGCCACTTTGGCTTAATCATTTTATTGGTGGGCTGATTGGTAAGATTTTATATTGGACAAATGGTCGCTCTAAAAGGATTAGTAAGCAGAATATTGAACTTTGTTTTGCTGAGTTAACGCAAGTACAACAAGATAAATTAGTGAAAAAATCATTGATTGAAATGGGCAAGGGGCTAAGTGAATCGGGGTTTATTTGGTTTAATAATTTTGAACATAATGCCAGTTATATTAAAAAAATTAAGGGGCTGGAACATCTTTTTAGCGAGCCTAACACTATTTTATTGGTGCCACATTTTGGTTGTTGGGAGATTGCTGCTCGTGTGGTGTCATTACACAAGCCAACGACTTTTATGTATAAAGCATTGCCTAATAAAAAGCAAAATGCGTTGTTATTGTCTGTGCGACAGCAACGGGATTTAGCAATGGCAGCAGCGGATAAAAAAGGTGTTTTAAAATTGCATCGTGCTTTAAAAGAAGAGCAATTGATTGCCATTTTGCCTGACCAATATCCTGGTGATGAAGGTAGTATTTTGTCAACTTTCTTTGGCCAAAAAGCGGTAACGATGACACTATTGGCGAAGATGGCAAGAAAAAATAATGCCAAGGTGTTAATGACTTGGGCACAGAGGTTGGATAAAGGGCAGGGCTATGAATTAAATTTTAAACCAATTGATATTTTGTCAGAGTCGGGTGTGTTAAAAGAGGATGTGGCAAAAATGAATCAGGCGATTGAGGCGTTGATACGCACCAAACCTGAACAATATTTGTGGAACTATAAACGCTTTAAAGGCGTTATTCAATATTAGAGACCTCAGAATAACTTATAGCCCTCATAGGGTGTTGAATATCTGATAAAAATATAAGCCCTATGTTGACATCGTTATTTAATGTCAATGGTATAATACTTTGATGAAATTTACTGAAGACATCCAAAGCGTTTTTGACCGCGACCCTTCGGCACGCAATACCTTTGAAATAATTACTTGCTACTCAGGCGTTCAAGCAATGCTATTTTATCGCTTGGCACATAATCTATGGATGCTTAAACTCAAATGGTTAGCGCGTTTTATTTCGATGATTGGCAGGTGGTTTACTGGGATTGAAATCCATCCTGCGGCAACGATTGGCAGACGCTTTTTTATTGATCATGGGATGGGTGTGGTGATTGGCGAGACGGCTGAAATTGGCGATGATTGCACTTTGTATCATGGGGTTACTTTGGGCGGCACGACCTGGAATAAGGGCAAACGCCATCCGACACTGGGTAATAATGTTGTCGTCGGTGCAGGGGCTAAAATTCTCGGTCCTGTTACTTTGGCTGACGGGGTTCGTGTTGGTTCTAATTCAGTGGTGGTTAAATCCGTTGATGCAGGTCAAACTGTTGTCGGTGTGCCTGCACGCGTACTCAAAAATTCTAAAAAACAATCAGCAAGTTTTGACTCTTATGCGGTGGGTACTGAGGCGGATGATCCAACAGTTAAAGCCATTAATTCAATTTTGTCACATTTGCACGATATGGATGCACAACTGCATAAAGTTTCAAAAGAATTAAATATCGAAGAAGGTAGAAGTACTTCCGTCAATGATTTAGAGATTGAAAGTAAGTAGTTGACTAAAATAGTAGGTTAAGCGTATAATTGGTTTTTTTAAAATGCAAAACTGATATATGCAACTCACTACAAAAGGGCGTTATGCGGTAACAGCGATGTTGGATTTAGCATCAAATAATACAGGTAATCCGATTACCTTGGATGTTATTTCGCAAAGACAAAACATCTCCTTGTCTTATTTAGAACAATTATTTGCTAAGTTGCGTCGTGCAGAATTGGTTAAAAGTGTGCGTGGACCAGGGGGCGGTTATCTGCTTGATGCACAGGCACAAGACATTAGTTTGTCTCAAATTATTGAAGCAGTTGATGAAAATATTGACCTGCGTCGTTGCAAAGGTATGAGCAGTTGCAACAATGGTCGTCAGTGTATTTCACATCAATTGTGGTGCGAGGTTAGCGCTCAAATCAGAACATTTTTAAATGGTAAGACCTTGCAAATGGTCATTGACAATCATAACATTAATAAAGGAATATAATTATGACAACACCAACTTATATGGATTATTCTGCCACTACGCCTGTTGATGAGCGAGTTGCGGCGGTAATGATAAAATACTTAACGATGGATGGCGATTTTGGCAATCCTGCTTCTAATTCTCATTATTATGGCTGGCAAGCGGATGAGGCAGTTAAAAAAGCCAGAAAACAAGTGGCAGATTTAATCGGTGCTGACCCTAGGGAGATTGTTTTTACCTCGGGTGCGACTGAATCAGACAATTTAGCCATTAAAGGGGTGGCACATTTTTATAAAAAGAAAGGCAATCATATTATTACCCTAAAAACTGAACATAAAGCGGTATTAGACACTTGTCGCCAGTTAGAACGAGAGGGTTTTGAGGTGAGTTATTTAGACCCAATGCCGAATGGTTTGCTAGATTTAGAGGTATTAAAAGATGCCATTCGTGAAGAGACAATTTTAGTGTCTATTATGCATGTGAACAATGAAATTGGCGTTATTCAAGATATTGCGGCTATTGGCGATATTTGCCGTCAACACAAGGTATTTTTCCATGTAGATGCCGCACAATCTGCGGGCAAAGTGGCTATTGATGTGACTAAATTACCAGTTGATTTAATGAGTTTTTCAGCCCATAAAATTTACGGACCTAAAGGTATTGGTGCGTTATTTGTGCGTCGTAAGCCACGCATTCGTTTAGAAGCACAAATGCACGGTGGTGGACATGAACGCGGTATGCGTTCAGGCACATTGGCAACCCATCAAATCGCAGGTATGGGCGAGGCATTTGCTATTGCTCAGGCTGAAATGGAGATAGAAAACAAAAACATTAAGCAATTGCGAGAGCGTTTATTAGCAGGTTTTGCTGATATGGAAGAAGTGCAAGTTAATGGCGATTTAGAACATCGTATTGCGGGCAATCTTAACATCAGTTTTAACTATGTTGAAGGTGAATCTTTGATGATGGCAATTAACGAGATTGCCGTCTCCTCAGGGTCGGCTTGTACCAGTGCCAGTCTTGAACCTTCTTATGTATTGCGAGCATTGGGCTTAAATGATGAATTGGCACACAGTTCCATTCGTTTTAGCATCGGTCGCTATACTACAGAAGCAGACATTGATAAGGCGATTATTTTGGTGCGTGAAAAGGTACAAAAATTACGCGACTTATCGCCATTATGGGATATGTTTAAAGAGGGCATTGACCTGAGTAAGGTAGAATGGTCGGCACACTAAACGAAATATTTAAAAATAGGTAAGAGGTTCAACCTCTTACAAAATAAAGGAGAAATAAAATGGCATATGGTGAAAAGGTATTAGATCATTACGAAAACCCACGCAATGTAGGGGTTTTAGACAAGGACGCAAAAAATGTAGGCACAGGAATGGTCGGTGCACCCGCTTGTGGCGATGTGATGCGTTTGCAAATCCAGGTAAATGATGATGGCGTGATTGAAGAAGCAAAATTCAAAACTTACGGTTGTGGTTCTGCGATTGCATCCAGTTCATTATTGACAGAATGGGTTAAAGGCAAAACTTTAGATGAAGCAGCACAAATTAAAAATACTGACCTTGCAGAAGAATTGGCGTTACCACCGGTTAAAGTGCATTGCTCCGTATTGGCGGAAGATGCGATTAAGGCGGCAATTGCAGATATCCAAAGCAAGGCATAAAATTTAATGTCAATCACTCTTACAGACACTGCTGCAGAACGCGTAACTGGCTTTTTAGTCAATCGTGGATCAGGCATCGGTATTCGTTTGTCCGTGCAGACAACAGGCTGTTCGGGTTTGGGTTACAACATAGAGTTTGTTGATAATACCAATGATGATGATACTGTATTTGATAATAATGGCGTTAAAGTCATTATTGATGCTAAAAGTTTGATTTATTTGGATGGCACTGAAGTGGATTTTGTTAAAGAAGGTTTGAATGAGGGGTTTGAATTTAACAACCCAAACGCCAAAGCTGAATGTGGTTGCGGTGAATCGTTCACGGTTTAGTGCTTTTTTGCTATGCAAAACTATTTTGAGTTATTTTCTTTATCACCTGATTTTGCAATAGATTTAAGTGCTTTAGAGCAAACTTATCAGACACAAATCGCACAATATCATCCTGATAAATTTGCCACTCATGGTGACAAAGAAAAAACCATAGCAGTGCAAAATACCTCGCTGATTAACAGTGCTTTTGACACACTAAAATCACCGCTTAATCGTGCCACTTATTTGTTAGAGTTGCAAGGCATTAACGCTTTTGATGAAAAAGACACGCAAATGGATGTGGGTTTTTTAATGGCTCAAATTGAGTTAAGAGAGTCATTAGAAGCAATAAAAGCAGAAAAAGACGAGATAGCTTTGGATGATTTTATTGAGGATATTAGCGAAAAAATAAAGAAAAATATCACCCAAATTCAAGAATTTTTCAAAGAGAATAATACTAATAAAATTAAAAATAATGTGCGTGAACTAAAATTCCACACCCAACTCAGTGCACAAGCAAGCCGATTAATGGATGAATGGTTATGAAGCAAAAATTCGATAAAAAAGAAAAATCAATACGCGAGTTAGATGCTTTATTAAAAGACTGTTATACAGATTATGGCAAGCCTTTTGATGAAAATTCCAATGTGGTAAAAGCCACGAGAAAAACCCTTGCTTATTCCAATCGGCTAAATAAATAATGGCTTTACTGCAAATCTCAGAACCCGGGCAAACAAGCGCACCACATCAGCATAAATTGGCGATTGGTATTGATTTAGGCACGACTAATTCTTTAGTGGCAGCAGTGCAAAGTGGCGAGAGTAGGGTGCTGACAGATGAGAATAATCAAGCGATTTTACCCTCGGTGGTGCATTGCGGCAAAGACAACAAACTCACTGTAGGTTGCGATGCCTGTCCCTATGCAAAAACCGACCCAACCAACACAATCGTATCGGTCAAACGCTTTATGGGATTGGGTTATCAAGAAATTAAAGCCTTTAAAAATTGCCCTTATCAATTAGTAGAAAATGGCAACAATGTGCAATTTCACACCGCAATGGGCGACTTGTCCGCTGTAGAAATTTCCTCCAGTATTTTATCCTCACTCAAACAACGCGCCGAAAAATCATTGGGCGGTGATTTAACGGGCGCTGTGATTACCGTGCCTGCTTATTTTAACGATGCACAACGACAAGCCACCAAAGATGCGGCAACACTGGCGGGATTAAACACTTTAAGGTTATTAAACGAGCCAACAGCAGCAGCGGTTGCCTATGGCTTAGAATCAGGTGAAGAGGGGATACACGCTGTGTACGACCTAGGTGGCGGAACCTTTGATATTTCAATTTTAAGTTTTCAAAAAGGTGTGTTTAAAGTGCTGGCAACAGGCGGTGACTCAACACTGGGTGGCGATGATTTTGATCAATTGATTATTGATGATTGCATCGAAACCTTAAAACTGGGCGAATTAACCCCCATACAAATGCAAAAAATCAAACAGTTTGCACGCACCGCTAAAGAAACCCTAAGCGAAAATGCGTTTGCTGAATTTAATTGTGTAGAAGCACCCTATCGTATTACCAAAGCAACATTTGAATCCTTGTCCAAAACACTCATTAAACGCACGCTACTCCTTACCAAACGCGCTATAAGAGATGCCCAGATTACCCTAAATGAGGTTAAAGATATTATTATGGTTGGCGGATCAACGCGTATGCCACTCGTGAGAAAGATGGTTGGCGACTTATTTGACAAGCCCGTTTTATCAAGCATCAACCCTGATGAAGTGGTCGCCAAAGGTGCTGCCATTCAAGCCAATTTATTAGTAGGTAACAAATCACAAGACGATATGCTGCTGTTAGATGTTCTGCCCTTGTCGCTAGGTTTGGAGACAATGGGTGGCTTGGTAGAAAAAGTGGTGCATCGCAATACCACTATCCCTATTGTCCGTGCTCAGGAATTTACCACCTTTAAAGATGGGCAAACGGCGATGAGTGTGCATGTCCTGCAAGGTGAGCGAGAGTTGGTTAAAGATTGCCGTTCACTTGGGAAATTTGAATTGAGGGGTATTCCAGCGATGGTGGCAGGTAGCGCACGCATTCGAGTCGAGTTTCAAGTAGATGCAGATGGCTTGCTTTCAGTCAGCGCCATGGAGGAAACTTCAGGCGTTAAAACACAGGTAACGATTAAGCCATCTTATGGATTAAGTGATGTCGAGATGGAGAAGATGCTTAAAGACTCTATTTTGTTTGCTAAGGATGATATTGAAGCCAGACAACTGCACGAAACACAGGTGGAGGCGAACAGAACGCTAGAGGCCATTGATTCAGCACTGGCGAAAGATAAGAAAATACTTGATAAGGCAATGCTTGATGATATTAGACAAGCTAGGGTGGAATTAGCAACCGTTGCAAAAGACAATAATGAGAAAGTCATTCAAGATAAAATTGACAACTTGGAGGCTGTCAGTGCCAAGTTTGTAGAAATGCGTATGAACAGTAGCATTGCACAAGCCATGCAAGGTCATAATGTTGATGAATTTTCCAATTGATTATCAGTCAATTTAATAAAGGAGTAAAAAAATGCCACAAATGATTATATTACCACATGAAGACTTATGCCCAGAAGGCAGCGTTATTGAAGTCGAAAACGGTACCAGTATTTGCCAAGCAATGCTTGCCAACCACATTGAAATTGAACATGCCTGTGAAATGTCAAATGCCTGCACCACTTGCCATATCTATGTGCGTGAAGGTTTTGATAGCATAGAAGAATCTGATGAAATTGAAGATGATTTACTAGATAAAGCCTGGGGTTTAGACCCCGATTCTCGCCTATCTTGTCAGGCAATGATGGGGGATAGTGATTTAGTGATTGAAATTCCTAAATACACCATCAATCAAGTGTCAGAAAATCATTAAAATTTAAAAAAACTTAGAGATAAAGCCTTTGCTTTCTATGACTGGAGCAAATTTTTCTATTACATCTTCTGGCTTAGTTTTAGATAAGAGCCATTGCGGAATAGGTGGATTTTCACTGCTGCCACAGGCTTTTCCTAAGTTATTTGGATTGAATATTTTGATGAAAGTTGGGTTCTCTAAATCATCAACATACACAATCCCACAATAGCGTTCTTGATGCTCAGCTTTAAGAATATCGTGGATTTTGATTAATTTTTTTACTAGGTCGTCAGTATTAATTGTCCTTTGTGGCAGAGGTAATAAAGTATCATAAAAATACCAATCGTTAGCAGGGTTGGCAATCAACTTTTCCAATAACGCATCGCAGTCATCCCATTGCATAATACCAATGAAACGCCCTTGAAACTCTGTTAAATAATCCACGCTAATCTCACACCAATAACGCTTTACTCAATGGTAATACTTGGGAATGCACCAAGTGCTTTTTCTTGTAGCGTTAGTTTTGCAGAAACCTTTTTGGCGATTTCTTTGTAGATTTGTGACACTCTGCCTTCTGGATCTTTAGCAACAGTCGGTGTACCTTCGTCCACATCAGTTCTGATATCCATTTCTAATGGTAGGGCACCTAAGAAATTAACATCGGCGTCTTTTGCCATTGATTCACCGCCACCAACACCAAAGATGGCTTCTTCGTGACCACATTTAGAGCAGATATGCAGAGACATATTTTCAACGATGCCGAGAATTGGAATATTGACTTTTTCAAACATTTTCAAGCCTTTTTTAGCGTCTAGTAAAGCGATATCTTGCGGAGTCGTAACGATAACTGAGCCACTGACTGGGATTTTTTGCGACAAAGTTAATTGTGTATCACCTGTTCCTGGCGGTAAGTCGATAATCATATAATCAACACCACGCCATAGTGTATCACGCAGCATTTGCTCTAATGCCTGCGTTACCATAGGACCACGCCAAATCATCGGATTGTCTTCATCAACCAAATAACCAATTGACATAGATTGCATGCCGTGCCCTAAAATTGGCAATAATTTACCTTCGCCTGTGGTTTCAGGTTTAAGTTTAGAAACGCCTAACATTCTCGGCTGGGAAGGTCCATAAATATCTGCATCTAAAATTGCAACTTTTGCACCTTCTGACTGTAAGGCAAGGGCAAGGTTAACTGCTGTGGTTGATTTACCAACGCCACCTTTGCCTGAAGCAACAGCGATAATATTTTTGACTTCTGATAATATATCCACCCCTTTTTGAGTGGCGTATTTGGCAATTTTTGTGTCAATATTAACGCTAACATTGTTGATGTTAGCATCTGCCAATGCGCTTGTAATTGAATCTGTTAATTCCTGGTGGTAGCTTTGTGCTGGGTAGTTAAGTAAAATGCTAATGGTAACTTTATCATCATTAATCTCAATACTATCTGCAATAATACCTTGCTCCGTGTAAATATCAGTAACACCTTCGAGAATTTTTTCGATGTTGTCTTGGGTTAAATTTGCCATCAGTCTGTCCAATTAAGTAAAATACGCTATTTTATCGTATAACGATATAAGATAACCCTAGTATTAATAATGACACACAGAAAAATTCTCGTTACCTCTGCACTACCTTATGCCAACGGTGAAATCCACCTTGGGCATTTGTTAGAATATATCCAAACTGATATTTGGGTGCGTTTTCAAAAAATGATGGGTAATGAATGTCATTTCGTTTGTGCAGACGACGCACATGGCACTCCGATTATGCTTAAAGCTAACGAATTGGGCATTGCCCCTGAAGAATTGATTAAGGGCGTAAGTGAACGACACCAAGCAGATTTTAAAGAATTTTCTATTGGTTTTAGTCAATATCATTCAACGCATTCGGAAGAAAACAAAGAAATTTCAGCAAGTATTTACAACAAATTAAACGATTCAGGCTTTATCAAAACTCGCACCATTTCTCAGGCATTTGACCCTGAGAAAAAAATGTTTTTACCCGACAGATTTATTAAAGGCGACTGCCCAAAATGCGGTGCAGTAGAACAATATGGCGACAATTGTGAAGTTTGCGGTGCAACTTATTCACCCACTGAATTAAAAAATGCTAAGTCTGCCGTATCAGGTGCAACGCCGATTACCAAAGATTCAGAACATTATTTCTTTGATTTGCCACAGTTTGAGGCACAACTCAAAAAATGGACGAATGCAGGGCATTTACAAGACGAAGTCAGCAATAAATTAGCCGAATGGTTTGAGCAGGGTTTACAACAATGGGACATTTCTCGTGACGCACCATATTTTGGCTTTCAAATCCCAAATGTTGAAGGCAAATACTTTTATGTGTGGCTTGATGCACCAATTGGCTATATGGCAAGTTTCAAAAAATTATGCACCGAGCAGGGCGTTAATTTTGACGAATACTTTAACAAAGACTCGGAAACTGAGTTGTATCATTTCATCGGCAAGGATATTGTCTATTTCCATTCGTTATTTTGGCCTGCAATGTTGATGGGTGCTGATTATCGCACCCCAACGGCTATTTTTGCACATGGATTTTTGACTGTGAATGGGCAAAAAATGAGTAAATCGCGTGGCACATTCATTCAAGCACGCACTTATTTAGAAAGTTTAAATCCTGAGTGTTTGCGTTATTATTATGCGTATAAGCTCAATAATAAAATTGATGATATTGATTTAAATTTAGAAGATTTTAAACAGCGTGTTAATTCCGATTTAGTCGGCAAAGTTGTTAATATTGCTTCTCGCAGTGCAGGCTTTATTGTTAAAAAATTTAATAAAACCTTATCTGCATATGCAATTGAAGGTGATTTATACAATGAATTCGTTGCCAAAGGTGATGGTATTGCCAAGCTTTATGAAGCGCGACAATACAATCAGGCAATGCGTGAGATTATGAAACTTGCTGACAAAGCCAATCAATACATTGACGAGCACAAACCATGGCAAATGGTGAAAGAAGAGGGCAAAGAAGCACAAGTCCACGATGTTACTTCGCTTGCCATCAATTTATTTAGAGTGTTAATGACCTACTTAAAACCTGTGCTACCATTGATGGCAGAGCAAGTAGAGGCATTTTTAAATATCGATGTACTGACTTGGAACGACCTACAACACCCACTCACCAAACACAAAATTAACAAATTTAAGCCATTAATGTCACGCATTGAAGATGAACAAATTGCCACTGTGATTAAATCATCAAAACAAACCATTGTTGCCGAAGTAGAAACAAAAGAGGAGGAGGATAACATGATACAGATTGACGATTTCACAAAAATTGACCTACGCATTGCTAAAATTGTTAAAGCCAACACCGTCGAAGGTGCAGACAAATTATTACAACTCACCCTTGACATTGGTGAAGAAAAAACCCGCAATGTCTTTGCTGGCATTAAAGCCCACTACACCCCAGAAGATTTAGAAGGGCGTTTAACGGTAATGGTTGTCAACCTTGCCCCAAGAAAAATGAAGTTCGGCATCTCTGAAGGCATGGTGCTCGCCGCTGGCAATGGAAAATCCCTGCATATCTTATCCCCCGATTCTGGTGCACAAGCAGGGATGAAAATTAGCTAAGTCTTGGTTAAAAATCAGTAAAATATAGTCCTTACGGAAGAATGTCAGAGCGGTTTAATTTGCTCGCTTGGAAAGCGGGTGTACCTCACGGTACCGAGGGTTCGAATCCCTCTTCTTCCACCAAATTACCTCGTCTTTTTTCTTTGACATGTGTTAAATTTTAAAAATTTACCTAGTTCAAAGAAAAAATACTTGCAATTATTTTTAAATTATAGAGACCTTTGCATAAATATGAATAATCATCAAAACGCCATCTTTCATCAAATTACAAACTTTTTAAAAACACCCTTAGCCCTGCTAGGAGTGGATTTAAAAAATTTCCAATTTAATAAAATCTGTCATTTTGCTAATCATCCCTATTTATGCAAAGGTCTCTATAAAATATGAAAAATACACCTAATTTTCAACCAAAAAATATTGTTAAAACCATTCAAACTTTAACTGAAAAAGGTTTAAAAGTGGTGGATAGGGCGACCCAAGGTAAAACTTGGGCGGAAGTGGTTGAACCAATCGATGCGTTTGAATTTGAATTGGGGCAGCATACCAGTGTGAATTCACATCTTAATGCAGTGATGTTTAGCGAGGAATTTAATGCTGAATATGAGCAGACTTTGTCGTTGATTACCAATTTTTATAGCGAAGTGAGCAGTAATAAGGCTTTGTATCAAGCGTATAAAGACCTTTTGAAGACGGATTTGAATACACAACAAACCTATATTCTCAACGAAACTATTAAGGATTTTGAGCTGTCTGGTGTCGGTTTAGAAAGGGCGATGTCAAAACGCTTTAAGGCGATTAAAGGGCGCTTGAGTATATTGAGTAATCAGTTTTCTAAGAACAGTTTACTGTCCACTAATGAGTGGAAAAAGACGGTGACTAAAACTGATTTAGCAGGGTATGACGAAGATAGTTTAGCAAAAGTAAAAACTGATAGTGGCTATGAGATTAGTTTACAAATGCCGATTTATATGGATGTTATGGCGTATGCGGATAGTCGTGATTTGCGTGAAGAAGTCTATAAAGCCTATATTTCTCGTGCATCTGAAGTGGGGATTACTGACAAAAAATTTGACAATAAATCGACAATGAATGAAATTTTGACATTGCGAAAAGAGATGGCAGAAATTTTAGGTTTTGAAAATTATGCGGCGTATTCTATTGCTGCCAAAATGGTGGACTCTGATAGGCAAGTAACTGATTTTTTAGATGATTTGGTAATGCAGTCAAAACCACAAGCAGAACAAGAATTGGCAGAGCTAAAAGTCTTTGCAGGAGTAGATTTAATGCCTTGGGATTTGGGCTATTATGCCGAGAAACTTAAAGAGCAGAAGTTTGATTTTAAAAAGTCAGATTTAACTCCATATTTCCCAGAAAAGCGAGTATTAAAGGGTTTATTTATCACCATTGAAAACCTATATAAAGTCAGCATCAGTATCGTTGATGAAGCCTGCTACCATCCTGATGTGCGTATTTTAGATATTAGCAACTCAGTAGAAACAGTAGGGCGTATTTATTTAGATATTTATGCCAGAAAAGACAAGCGTGGCGGGGCGTGGATGGCAGATTATCAGCCATTGATGGGTGACGAAAATCCTGTGGCGTTTGTTGTATGTAATCTCAATTCGTCAACCGAGGATAAACCCGCTTTATTTGAATTTGATGAAATTGTTACCCTATTCCATGAGTTTGGGCACGCACTGCATCATATTCTCACTCAAGTTAAATATCCATCTGCTGCAGGTATTTCAGGGGTTCCTTGGGATGGAGTAGAATTACCGAGTCAATATATGGAATTTTTTTGCTACGAAAAAGCCGTGGTTAAATTACTGTCTAAGCATTGGCAAACGGGTGAATCTTTACCTGATGATTTGTATGATAAATTGATTGCTGCTAAAGATTTTCAATCGGCACTCGGTATGTTGCGACAATGTGAATTTTCTTTATGGGACATTAAAACCCATTCAGAAAATAAAGACACTTACGCCGTCTTAAATGAAGTGAGAAAAGCGACCGCTTTGATAAAAATAGTAGATGAAAATCGCTTTTTGAATACTTTTGGACATATTTTTAGCGGTGGTTATGCTGCAGGTTATTTTAGTTACAAATGGGCAGAAGTGCTGGCAGCGGATGCTTACTATTATGTTAAATCACAGGGCGGCATTGGCTCACAAGCATCTGTTGATTTTATGCATTGTATTTTAGAGGTTGGTGGTAGTCTTGATTTTATGCAACAATACCTTAAATTTAGAGGTGAAAAACCGTCGGTTACAGCCCTGCTAAAAGCTAATGGCATTAACAATATTAGAAAACAATGATATTTGTAAATAAAACAGGTAAAATTACCATTTTTTAAATAATTAACAATAGGATTTTGATATGATTAAGTTTTTATTAGGTGTTGTCGTAGTATTGGCATTGGTTGGCGGTGCAGTTCAATTTAAAGCAACTGACAAAGATTGGTCTTTAATTATAAATAAAGAAATAGCGTTGAATAGTGTAAAAACAGGTTCTATTAAGATTTATAACTTGATTACAGATACGCTTGCTGATGCTAAAAAATCCACTGAAGAAACTTCTGCGCCAACAGCAGAGACAAAATAGTTTTAAGGTCTTAGTTAGTCAAGACCTTAAAATATGACACTAATTATGAGACCTTTGCACAAATAGGGATGATTAGCAAAATGACAGATTTTATTAAATTGGAAATTTTTTAAATCCACTCCTAGCAGGGCTAAGGGTGTTTTTAAAAAGTTTGTAATTTGATGAAAGATGGCGTTTTGATGATTATTCATATTTATGCAAAGGTCTCTATGTATAATAACCCAAATTATAATAAAAATGAGCGCCCCATGCCAGGACAAACAAAATACTTCATCAGCAACACCAACGGCTTCTTCGTCAACTGGTATTCCGATATCACCGGACTTGAATCTCACGGACAAGCATTAAAAGTATCTGGCAATAGTGGAGACGATGCCGTCTATGTAGGACAAGGCACCAAAGTCGATGCAACAGGGCTTACTTCAACAGGTGGCAATGATTCAATTTATTTAACCGGCACTTTTAACAACTACGAACAAACACTAGATGGCAATACCTACACCTTCAAAAGAACGGTTACTATTAACGATACTGAATACCAAGAAGAAGTCTCCTTCACAGCCTCTAATGGCGACAAGGTTTATTTTGCAAATGGTTTTTTTAAGATTGATATAGCAGGCAATGATGGGCTATCAAATGCAGGCGTTTTTCAGAAAATTAAATCCACTGATATTGACTCCAGTTCAAGCACACCCACCGACCCTTTAACCAGTCAACCCGCCATTGACAAAGGTGGTGCTACTAAAGTATTTATTTCTGATAACAACGGTGAGCACATTACCCCTGGTGTCAAAGGCTCAGTATTTAAGATATCTGGCAATAGTGGCAATGACACAGTCTATGTTGCCCAAGGCACCAAAGTTGATGCAACAGGACTCACCTCAACAGGTGGTAACGATGTTGTTTATTTAACCGGCACTTTTAACAACTACGAACAAACACTAGATGGCATTACCTACACCTTCAAAAGAACTGTTAATATTAACAGTACTGATTACCAAGAAGAAGTCTCCTTCACAGCCTCTAATGGCGATAGGGTTTATTTTGCAGATGGTTTTGTTAAGATTGATATAACAGGCGATGATGGGCTATCAGAAGCAGGTGCTTTTAAGAGAATTATATCCACTGATATTGACGGCAGTGAGTCAACTCCAGGTTTGGGGATTGGTTTAAGTATTACTGATGATTTAGCAGAAACAAGCATCATTAACAAGGCAAAGGTAGGCACAGATATTACCTATACTTTTACTTTTAAAGATGATGTTACTGGTTTTGATAAAACTGATATTGAAGTGACAGGTGGAACAAAAGGTGCTTTCAGTGGCAGTGGTAGTGTTTATTCGTTAGTAGTCAGAGTGACAGATAACTCAACAACTGACTTATTTGTTGGTGTGGCAAAAGATGCGGCAATTGGAGGAAGTATTGGCACAGAATACGCTAGTAATAGTCATAAAGTTGATACCGTTGTACCCAGCAAACCCATAAGTTTAGATTTAGCCACAGAGGACGATTCAGGCACAAGTAATAGTGACAACCTAACTAATAAAACCTCAAACCTCACCATCACAGGCAGTGCAGAAGTCGGTGCTACTATAAGATTATACAATGGTACCAACACAACAGCCATAGGCTCTGAAACAGTAAAGGCTAATGGCACATTCTCTATTGATATCAGTTTAACCCAAAGCACAACCCCACACAGCATTACCGCAAGAGCAACAGATGTTGCGGGTAATGAAAGTTTGGTTTCTGATGCTTTGGCGATTACTGTGGATACTACTACTGCTACTCTCACCGCACAAGCAATGAGCGTTATCTTGGGTGAAGACTCTAACCTAGTAATTGACTTTAGTGAAAACATCAAAGCCGGCACAGGCAATATTGTCATTCATAAAGCCAGCGACAATACCATTGTAGAAACCATTGCTATTGACAATAGTAAAATTAGCATTGCTAACGATAAACTTACTATTAATCCTACTGCTGATTTAACTGAAGGCACTTATTACATCAAAATGGCATCTGGCGTAATCACCGATATGGCAGGCAATGTCTTTGCAGGTATCACTAATTTAGGTGCTGACACCACTTGGGCATTTAAAACCAAAGCACTTTTTACCACAGTTATGGTAGAAGGTTTGAATGATGGTTATATTAACTACTCTGAAAAATCTACTGTTGAAATATCAGGTGTAATCACTAGTGGAGGTGATAATCCTACCATTAATAAAGTTGAATTTTTTAAAGACGGTTCAAGCGATGCCATAAAAACAATAAACAATGTTTCTGTTGATAATAATAAAATTTGGAAAATTGAGAATAACGAGTTAGTGGCGCTTAATTTAGACGATGGCTCTTACACGCTTAAGATTACCTTAGCAGATGGTGGCACATCCGTTACATCAATTTTCCCAACCAGTGGTTCGATAATTATTGACACCTTAGCACCAACGGCATTAAATGTAACAGCAACACTTATTTCAAATACAGATTCTGATATCACAGTAACAAGCACAGATTCTAGTGTGGGTTATTTGGTTCACAACTCATTGTCTGGCGATGCGATTAATACAGTTGCTAAACTTGAGGCTTTAGTAGCTGGCAATAAAGTCAACAAAGTAACGGGATTAGGGGGTGATGCTCGTAGTTTTAACCCGCATGATTTAATAGAGGGTACTTATAATTGGTATTTAGCTGACCAAGCAGGAAATATTTCAGCTGAATCTAATGATGTGGTAATGGACAACACTGCCCCAATCCTAACAACACAAGCTTCGGCCGAATTGGGTGAAACCTCAGACCTGATACTTGATTTTAATGAAGACATTCAAGCAGGTAGTACAGGTAGTATTGTTATTAAAGGTAGTGATGATGGAGTAATAGCAACCATTAATATTACTGAGACAACTAAATTCAGCATTGCTGGCGATAAACTCACCATTGATGTGTCAGCATTAGGTTTAACTGATAATAAATTAACCCAAGGCAGTTACTATATCACCATGGATGCAGGCACAGTAACTGACATAGCGGGCAACGGTGCCGCTGCCATTACTAAAGATACTAACCAATGGGCATTTGAAATCATCGTCCTTACTACCGACATTGTTTGGGCAGGTGCCGATGATAATTACATTAATAATAACGAGAAAGATGCAACCACACTCTCAGGCAAAGCAACTGGAATAGGTACTTTAACGATTACCAAAATTGAGTTTTTTGAAGGTAGTAATACAGTAGGCACAGCAATAACTTCAGGATTACCAGCTGTTGCAGCTGACGGCACCTGGACACTCGCACATTCTGCTATGCCATCTGAATTAGCCGATGGAAAAACCTACACGGCTGTAGTAACGCTTAGTGATGGCACCAATTCAACAATTAGCACTAGCACAGCAGTAACTTATGACACCATTAACCCAACCCCAATCACGACCAATCCATGGACTCTAAGCAATATTCCAGCAGGACAATCTGCTTTTAAGGTAGGCGATGTTATCAGCCTAACACTGACAATGAGTGAGACCTTGAAACTTAATAACACCACAGGCTCTAAAGTGGTCATTGCAGGCAAAGACTTTGTTTTGGATAAAACTGCCTCTACAACTGTAGGTGATAAGAAACTGGTGTTTAAATATAGTGTTCAAGCTGGAGATAGCATTGCCGCTACAGACTTTGATATTGACAATCCAACAAGCGATATTACGCTAAATAATATAACAGATGTCGCAGGTAATGCACCAGTATTTACCGCTGATAGAGTAGTGTTGGCTAAGACTAAGCTTGAGTATATTGAAAAAACAGGTTCGGGCAATAATCCTTTTGAGGGTATTGATGTGGGGAATGCTTCTGCGCCAACCCTGGCTGATATTGACAGCGATGGCGACCTAGATTTAGTGGTGGGTGAGGAGAATCGCACCCTTAAATACTATCAAAATACAGGCACTACTTCTAACCCTGCTTATGAAGCAAAAACTGGAGATAGCAATCTTTTTAATGGCATTGATGTGGGGGGTTTTGCTACGCCAACCCTAGCCGATATTGACGGCGATGGCGACCTAGATTTGGTGGTGGGTGAGAATAATGGCACCCTTAAATACTATCAAAACACAGGCACTACTTCTAACCCTGCTTATGAAGCAAAAACTGGAGATGACAATCCTTTTAATGGCATTAATGCAGGATATTCTTACTCACCAATCCTAGTCGATATTGACGGCGATGGCGACCTAGATTTGGTGATGGGTGAGGCTTATGGCACCCTTAAATACTATCAAAATACAGGCACTACTTCTAACCCTGCTTATGAAGCAAAAACTGGAGATGACAATCCTTTTAATAGCATTGATGTGGGGGATTCTTCCAAACCAACCCTAGCCGATATTGATGGCGATGGCGACCTAGATTTGGTGGTGGGTGAGAGTGATGGCACCCTTAAATACTATCAAAATACAGGCACCACTTCTAACCCTGCTTATGAAGCAAAAACTGGAGATGACAATCCTTTTAATGGCATTGATGTGGGGCGTTATTCCGCACCAGTCCTAGCCGATATTGATGGCGATGGCGACCTAGATTTGGTGGTGGGTGAGCAGAATGGCACCCTTAAATATTATTACAATCAACAACCTTCTTCTGTAGATACTCAAGCTCCAACCCCAATCACTACCAATCCATGGGTTTTAAGCGATATTCCAGCAGGGCAATCTGCTTTTAAGACAGGCGATGTTATCAGCCTAACACTGACAATGAGTGAGACCTTGAAACTTAATAACACCACAGGCTCTAAAGTGGTCATTGCAGGCAAAGACTTTGTTTTGGATAAAACTGCCTCTATAACTGCAGGTGATAAGAAACTGGTGTTTAAATATAGCGTTCAAGCTGGAGATAGCATTGCCGCCACAGACTTTGATATTGACAATCCAACAAGCGATATTACGCTAAATAATATAACAAATGTTGCAGGTAATGCACCAGTATTTACCGCTGATAGAGTAGTGTTGGCTAAGACTAAGCTTGAGTATATTGAAAAAACAGGTTTGGGCAATAATCCTTTTAATGGCATTGATGTGGGAGGTTATTCCACGCCAATCTTGGCTGATATTGACGGCGATGGCGACCTAGATTTAGTGGTGGGTGAGAAGAATCGCACCCATAAATACTATCAAAATACAGGCACTACTTCTAACCCTGCTTATGAAGCAAAAACTGGAGGTAGCAATCCTTTTAATGGCATTAATGCGGGGTTTTTCCCCAAACCAACCCTAGCCGATATTGATGGCGATGGCGACCTAGATTTGGTGGTGGGTGAGCAGAATGGCACCCTTAAATACTATCAAAATACAAGCTCTACTTCTAACCCTGCTTATGAAGCAAAAACTGGAGATAGTAATCCTTTTAATGGCATTGATGTGGGACATTATTCCACGCCAAACTTGGCTGATATTGACGGCGATGGCGACCTAGATTTGGTGATGGGTGAGGCTTATGGCACCCTTAAATACTATCAAAATACAGGCACTACTTCTAACCCTGCTTATGAAGTAAAAACTGGAGGTAGCAATCCTTTTAATAGCATTGATGTGGGGGATTTTTCCGCACCAACCCTGGCCGATATTGACGGCGATGGCGACCTAGATTTGGTGGTGGGTGAGTTTAATGGCACCCTTAAATACTATCAAAATACAGGCACTACTTCTAACCCTGCTTATGAAGCAAAAACTGGAGATGACAATCCTTTTAATGGCATTGATGTGGGGCGTTATTCCGCACCAGTCCTAGCCGATATTGATGGTGATGGCGACCTAGATTTGGTGGTGGGTGAGGAGAATGGCACCCTTAAATATTACTACAATCAACAACCTGCTTCTGTAGATGGACAAGCCCCAACTCCAACGGCTACTAACTCATGGACTCTAAGCAATATTCCAGCAGGACAATCTGCTTTTAAGACAGGCGATGTTATCAGCCTAACCCTGACAATGAGCGAGACCTTGAAACTTAATAACACCACAGGCTCTAAAGTGGTCATTGCAGGCAAAGACTTTGTTTTGGATAAAACCGCCTCTACAACTGCAGGTGATAAGAAACTGGTGTTTAAATATAGCGTTCAAGCTGGAGATAGCATTGCCGCTACAGACTTTTATATTGACAATCCAACAAGAGATATTACGCTAAATAATATAACAGATGTCGTAGGTAATGCACCAGTATTTACCGCTGATAGAGTGGTGTTGACCATGACTAAGCTTGAGTATATTGAAAAAACAGGTTCGGGCAATAATCCTTTTGAGGGTATTGATGTGGGGGATTTATCTGCACCAACCCTGGCCGATATTGACGGCGATGGCGACCTAGATTTGGTGGTGGGTGAGAGTGATGGCACCCTTAAATACTATCAAAACACAGGCACTACTTCTAACCCTGCTTATGAAGCAAAAACTGGAGATGACAATCCTTTTAATGGCATTGATGTGGGATATTATTCCTCACCAACCCTAGCCGATATTGACGGCGATGGCGACCTAGATTTGGTGATGGGTGAGGCTTATGGCACCCTTAAATACTATCAAAATACAGGTACTACTTCTAACCCTGCTTATGAAGCAAAAACTGGAGATGACAATCCTTTTAATGGCATTGATGTGGGGGATTCTTCCAAACCAGCCCTAGCCGATATTGATGGTGATGGCGACCTAGACTTGGTGGTGGGTGAGGATAAAGGCACCCTTAAATACTATCAAAACACAGGCACTACTTCTAACCCTGCTTATGAAGCAAAAACTGGAGATGACAATCCTTTTAATGGCATTGATGTGGGATATTCTTCCTCACCAACCCTAGCCGATATTGACGGCGATGGCGACCTAGATTTGGTGGCGGGTGAGGAGCAGAATGGCACCCTTAAATACTATCGAAATACAGGCACTACTTCTAACCCTACTTATGAAGCAAAAACTGGAGATAGCAATCCTTTTAATGGCATTGATGTGGGAAATTATTCCACGCCAAACTTGGCTGATATTGATGGTGATGGTGATCTAGATTTGGTAGTGGGTGAGGTTTATGGCACCCTTAAATACTACAATCAACAACCTGCTTCTGTAGATGGACAAGCTCAACGACCTCTGTCTGTAGATGAACAAGTTCCAACCTTTACAGAAAAAACCAGCGATACCAATGTCTTAGGCGAGCCTTCAAATCTAGTAATTGAGTTTTCTGAAAACATCAAAACAAATGGTGGCATTGTTGAAATCTGGAATAGCGCAGAAAAAGTTGCAACTATTGGCATTACTAATGCTAATATTAGCGACACAACACTCACTCTCAACCCAAGTAATTTAACTTCAGGTGTTTATTACATCAAAATGGCATCAGGCGTTATAACTGACACCTCGGGTAATGACTTTGCAGGTATTGATAATACCTCAGGTAAAACTTGGGCATTTGCATATAATTTTTATATCGGCACCGATAACGCCGATACTATAACGGGTAGTGCAGGTGACGATACTATAAATGGTGGTGCAGGCAACGATACTATAAATGGCGGTTCAGGCAGTGATATTTTTGTTTATGCAAGTACAGATAATGGCGAAGACACCATAACTGGCTTCATATTTGGTGCTGGTGGCGATAAATTAGATTTAAAAGATTTTATTACCGCTAGTGGTAACCAAGCGACACTTTTTGCTAATATTGATAAATATATTACAGTGTCAGATACTGACACTGCAGGTAGTGCCAAACTAACGATTGATGCTGATGGCACGGTTACAGATGATGTTGCTGATTTGGTTATCAATCTACAAGGGGTTTCTGGTATTGGTGGCTCCCCTGCTCCCGACACAGTTGCATTAGGGCACTTCATAACTGATAATCTTATTCTTGTATAAAGTAAGACACCTATAAAACAAAAACCCGCCTTATTAAAGCGGGTTTTTTTATGGAAAAATATCAACCAAAAATTTAAAAATTTAAAAACTTGAACCTAGAGAGACCTTTGCATAAATATGAATAATCATCAAAACGCCATCTTTCATCAAATTACAAACTTTTTAAAAACACCCTTAGCCCTGCTAGGAGTGGATTTAAAAAATTTCCAATTTAATAAAATCTGTCATTTTGCTAATCATCCCTATTTATGCAAAGGTCTCTTAGAGGAATAAGTAAATTATGTATAATAATAATCAATTATAACACCCAAAGGACAATCTCATGCCAGGACAAACAAAATACTTCATCAGCAACACCAACGGCTTCTTCGTCAACTGGTATTCCGATATCACCGGACTTGAATCTCACGGACAAGCATTAAAAGTATCTGGCAATAGTGGAGACGATGCCGTCTATGTAGGACAAGGCACCAAAGTCGATGCAACAGGGCTTACTTCAACAGGTGGCAATGATTCAATTTATTTAACCGGCACTTTTAACAACTACGAACAAACACTAGATGGCAATACCTACACCTTCAAAAGAACGGTTACTATTAACGATACTGAATACCAAGAAGAAGTCTCCTTCACAGCCTCTAATGGCGACAGGGTTTATTTTGCAAATGGTTTTTTTAAGATTGATATAGCAGGCAATGATGGGCTATCAAATGCAGGCGTTTTTCAGAAAATTAAATCCACTGATATTAACTCCAGTTCAAGCACACCCACCGACCCTTTAACCAGTCAACCCGCCATTGACAAAGGTGGTGCTACTAAAGTATTTATTTCTGATAACAACGGTGAGCACATTACCCCTGGTGTCAAAGGCTCAGTATTTAAGATATCTGGCAATAGTGGCAATGACACGGTTTATGTTGCCAAAGGCACAAAAGTCGATGCAACAGGACTCACCTCAACAGGTGGTAACGATGTTGTTTATTTAACCGGCACTTTTAACAACTACGAACAAACACTAGATGGCATTACCTACACCTTCAAAAGAACTGTTAATATTAACAGTACTGATTACCAAGAAGAAGTCTCCTTCACAGCCTCTAATGGCGATAGGGTTTATTTTGCAGATGGTTTTGTTAAGATTGATATAACAGGCGATGATGGGCTATCAGAAGCAGGTGTTTTTAAGAGAATTATATCCACTGATATTGACGGTAGTGAGTCAACTCCAGGTTTGGGGATTGGTTTAAGTATTACTGATGATTTAGCAGAAACAAGCATCATTAACAAGGCAAAGGTAGGCACAGATATTACCTATACTTTTACTTTTAAAGATGATGTTACTGGTTTTGATAAAACTGATATTGAAGTGACAGGTGGAACAAAAGGTGCTTTCAGTGGCAGTGGTAGTGTTTATTCGTTAGTAGTCAGAGTGACAGATAACTCAACAACTGACTTATTTGTTCGTGTGGTAAAAGATGCGGCAATTGGAGGAAGTATTGGCACAGAATACGCTAGTAATAGTCATAAAGTTGATACCGTTGTACCCAGCAAACCCATAAGTTTAGATTTAGCCACAGAGGACGATTCAGGCACAAGTAATAGTGACAACCTAACTAATAAAACCTCAAACCTCACCATCACAGGCAGTGCAGAAGTCGGTGCTACTATAAGGTTATACAATGGTACCAACACAACAGCCATAGGCTCTGAAATAGTAAAGGCTAATGGCACATTCTCTATTGATATCAGTTTAACCCAAAGCACAACTCCACACAGCATTACCGCAAGAGCAACAGATGCTGCGGGTAATGAAAGTTTGGTTTCTGATGCTTTGGCGATTACTGTGGATACTACTACTGCTACTCTCACCGCACAAGCAATGAGCGTTATCTTGGGTGAAGACTCTAACCTAGTAATTGACTTTAGTGAAAACATCAAAGCCGGCACAGGCAATATTGTCATTCATAAAGCCAGCGACAATACCATTGTAGAAACCATTGCTATTGACAATAGTAAAATTAGCATTGCTAACGATAAACTTACTATTAATCCTACTGCTGATTTAACTGAAGGCACTTATTACATCAAAATGGCATCTGGCGTAATCACCGATATGGCAGGCAATGTCTTTGCAGGTATCACTAATTTAGGTGCTGACACCACTTGGGCATTTGCAACCAAAGCACTTTCTACCACAATCGCTTGGATAGGTGCCGATGATAACTACATTAATTATAGTGAAAAAGACGCAACCGCACTCTCAGGCACAGTAGTGGGAGCAGGTACCTTATCTATTACTAAGATTGAGTTTTTTGAAGGTAGTAATACAGTAGGCACAGCAATAACTTCAGGATTACCAGCTGTTGCAGCTGACGGCACTTGGGCACTCGCACATTCTGCTATGCCATCTGAATTAGCCGATGGAAAAACCTACACGGCTGTAGTAACGCTTAGTGATGGCACCAATTCAACAACTATCACTAGCACAGCAGTAACTTATGACACCATTAACCCAACCCCAATCACGACCAATCCATGGACTTTAAGCGATACTCCAGCGGGACAATCTGCTTTTAAGACAGGCGATGTTATCAGCCTAACACTGACAATGAGCGAGACCTTGAAACTTAACAACACCACAGACTCTAAAGTGGTCATTGCAGGCAAAGACTTTGTTTTGGATAAAACTGCCTCTACAACTGCAGGTGATAAGAAACTGGTGTTTAAATATAGTGTTCAAGCTGGAGATAGCATTGCCGCTACAGACTTTGATATTGACAATCCAACAAGCGATATTACGCTAAATAATATAACAGATGTCGCAGGTAATGCACCAGTATTTACCGCTGATAGAGTAGTGTTGGCTAAGACTAAGCTTGAGTATATTAAAAAAACAGGTTCGGGCAATAATCCTTTTGAGGGTATTTATGTGGGGGATTTATCTGCACCAACCCTGGCCGATATTGACGGCGATGGCGACCTGGATTTGGTGGTGGGTGAGGCTTATGGCACCCTTAAATACTATCAAAATACAGGTACTACTTCTAGCCCTGCTTATGAAGCAAAAACTGGAGGCAATAATCCTTTTAATGGCATTGATGTGGGAAATTATTCCTCACCAACCCTAGCCGATATTGACGGCGATGGCGACCTAGATTTGGTGGTGGGTAAGAATGATGGCACCCTTAAATACTATCAAAACACAGGCACTACTTCTAACCCTGCTTATGAAGCAAAAACTGGAGATGACAATCCTTTTAATGTCATTGATGCGGGATATTCTTCCTCACCAATCCTAGTCGATATTGACGGCGATGGCGACCTAGATTTGGTGGTGGGTGAGCGTGATGGCACCCTTAAATACTATCAAAATACAGGTACTACTTCTAACCCTGCTTATGAAGTAAAAACTGGAGACAGCAATCCTTTTGATGGCATTGATGTGGGAAATTATTCCTCACCAACCCTAGCCGATATTGACGGCGATGGCGACCTAGATTTGGTGGTGGGTGAGACTGATGGCACCCTTAAATACTATCAAAATACAGGTACTACTTCTAACCCTGCTTATGAAGTAAAAACTGGAGACAGCAATCCTTTTGATGGCATTGATGTGGGAAATTATTCCTCACCAACCCTAGCCGATATTGACGGCGATGGCGACCTAGATTTGGTGGTGGGTGAGAATGATGGCACCCTTAAATACTACTACAATCAACAACCTGCTTCTGTAGATGGACAAGCCCCAACTCTAACAACACAAGCTTCGGCCGAATTGGGTGAAACCTCAGACCTGATACTTGATTTTAATGAAGACATTCAAGCAGGTAGTACAGGTAGTATTGTTATTAAAGGTAGTGATGATGGAGTAATAGCAACCATTAATATTACTGAGACAACTAAATTCAGCATTGCTGGCGATAAACTCACCATTGATGTGTCAGCATTAGGTTTAACTGATAATAAATTAACCCAAGGCAGTTACTATATCACCATGGATGCAGGCACAGTAACTGACATAGCGGGTAACGATGCTGCTGCCATTACTAAAGATACTAACCAATGGGCATTTGAAATCATCGTCCTTACTACCGACATTGTTTGGGCAGGTGCCGATGATAATTACATTAATAATAACGAGAAAGATGCAACCACACTCTCAGGCAAAGCAACTGGAATAGGCACTTTAACGATTACCAAAATTGAGTTTTTTGAAGGTAGTAATACAGTAGGCACAGCAATAACTTCAGGATTACCAGCTGTTGCAGCTGACGGCACTTGGGCACTCGCACATTCTGCTATGCCATCTGAATTAGCCGATGGAAAAACCTACACGGCTGTAGTAACGCTTAGTGATGGCACCAATTCAGCAATTAGCACTAGCACAGCAGTAACTTATGACATCATTAACCCAACTCCAATCACGACCAATCCATGGACTTTAAGCGATATTCCAGCAGGACAATCTGCTTTTAAGACAGGCGATGTTATCAGCCTAACACTGACAATGAGCGAGACCTTGAAACTTAATAACACCACAGGCTCTAAAGTAGTCATTGCAGGCAAAGACTTTGTTTTGGATAG
The DNA here is from genome assembly GCF_964212635.1 of Candidatus Thiodubiliella endoseptemdiera. Taxonomy (NCBI): domain Bacteria; kingdom Pseudomonadati; phylum Pseudomonadota; class Gammaproteobacteria; family Pseudothioglobaceae (SeqCode); genus Candidatus Thiodubiliella; species Candidatus Thiodubiliella endoseptemdiera. Next base: position 339,808 of record NZ_OZ156463.1, on the reverse strand, counting down.
AACCGCCTCTATAACTGCAGGTGATAAGAAACTGGTGTTTAAATATAGCGTTCAAGCCGGAGATAGCATTGCCGCTACAGACTTTGATATTGACAACCCAACAAGCGATATTACGCTAAATAATATAACAGATGTCGCAGGTAATGCACCAGTATTTACCGCTGATAGAGTAGTGTTGGCTAAGCTTGAGTATATTGAAAAAACAGGTTTGGGCAATAATCCTTTTGAGGGTATTGATGTGGGGAAAGCTTCTGCGCCAACCCTGGCTGATATTGACGGCGATGGCGACCTAGATTTGGTGGTTGGTGAGTTTTATGGCACCCTTAAATACTATCAAAATACAGGCACTACTTCTAACCCTGCTTATGAAGCAAAAACTGGAGATGACAATCCTTTTAATGACATTGATGTGACAGGTTATTCCACGCCAAACTTGGCTGATATTGACGGCGATGGCGACCTAGATTTGGTGGTGGGTGAGAATTATGGCACCCTTAAATACTATCAAAATACAGGCTCTACTTCTAACCCTGCTTATGAAGCAAAAACTGGAGATAGCAATCCTTTTAATGGCATTAATGCGGGGTATTTCCCCAAACCAACCCTAGCTGATATTGATGGCGATGGTGATCTAGATTTGGTAGTGGGTGGGAATGATGGCACCCTTAAATACTATCAAAATACAGGCACTACTTCTAACCCTGCTTATGAAGCAAAAACTGGAGATGACAATCCTTTTAATGGCATTAATGTGGGATATTCTTCCAAACCAACCCTAGCCGATATTGATGGTGATGGCGACCTAGATTTGGTGGTGGGTAAGGATTATGGCACCCTTAAATACTATCAAAATACAGGCACTACTTCTAACCCTGCTTATGAAGCAAAAACTGGAGGTAGCAATCCTTTTAATGGCATTGATGTGGGAGGTTATTCCACGCCAAACTTGGCTGATATTGATGGTGATGGCGACCTAGATTTGGTGGTGGGTGAGGAGAATGGCACCCTTAAATACTACTACAATCAACAACCTGTAGATGGACAAGCTCAACAACCTCTGTCTGTAGATGAACAAGTTCCAACCTTTACAGAAAAAACCAGCGATACCAATGTCTTAGGCGAGCCTTCAAATCTAGTAATTGAGTTTTCTGAAAACATCAAAACAAATGGTGGCATTGTTGAAATCTGGAATAGCGCAGAAAAAGTTGCAACTATTAGCATTACTAATGCTAATATTAGCGACACAACACTCACTCTTAACCCAAGTAGTTTAACTTCGGGCGTTTATTACATCAAAATGGCATCAGGCGTTATAACTGACACCTCGGGTAATGACTTTGCAGGTATTGATAATACCTCAGGTAAAACTTGGGCATTTGCATATAATTTTTATATCGGCACCGATAACGCCGATACTATAACGGGTAGTGCAGGTGACGATACTATAAATGGCGGTGCAGGCAACGATACTATAAATGGCGGTTCAGGCAGTGATATTTTTGTTTATGCAAATACAGATAATGGCGAAGACACCATAACTGGCTTCATATTTGGTGCTGGTGGCGATAAATTAGATTTAAAAGATTTTATTACTGCTAGTGGCAACCAAGCGACACTTTTTGCTAATATTGATAAATATATTACAGTGTCAGATACTGGCACTGCAGGTAGTGCCAAACTAACGATTGATGCTGATGGCACGGTTACAGATGATGTTGCTGATTTGGTTATCAATCTACAAGGGGTTTCTGGTATTGGTGGCTCCCCTACTCCCGACACAGTTGCATTAGGGCACTTTATAACTGATAATCTTATTCTTGTATAAAGTAAGACACCCATAAAAACAAAAACCCGCCTTATTAAAGCGGGTTTTTTTATGGAAAAATATCAACCAAAAATTTAAAAACTTGAACTTAGAGGAATAAGTAAATTATGTGAGACCTTTGCATAAATAGGGATGATTAGCAAAATGACAGATTTTATTAAATTGGAAATTTTTTAAATCCACTCCTAGCAGGGCTAAGGGTGTTTTTAAAAAGTTTGTAATTTGATGAAAGATGGCGTTTTGATGATTATTCATATTTATGCAAAGGTCTCTATGTATAATAATAATCAGTTATAACACCCAAAGGACAATCTCATGCCAGGACAAACAAAATACTTCATCAGCAACACCAACGGCTTCTTCGTCAACTGGTATTCCGATATCACCGGACTTGAATCTCACGGACAAGCATTAAAAGCATCTGGCAATGGTGGAGACGATGCCGTCTATGTAGGGCAAGGCACCAAAGTCGATGCAACAGGACTTACCTCAACAGGTGGTAGTGATTCAATTTATTTAACCGGCACTTTTAACAACTACGAACAAACACTAGATGGCAATACCTACACCTTCAAAAGAACTGTTAATATTAACGGTACTGAATACCAAGAAGAAGTCTCCTTCATAGCCTCTAATGGCGACAAGGTTTATTTTGCAAATGGTTTTGTTAAGATTGATATAACCGGCAATGACGGGCTATTAAATTTAAATACAGGCGCTTTTAAGAGAATTGAATCCACTGATATTGACAACAGCGAGTCAACTCCAGGTTTGGGGATTGGTTTAAGTATTACTGATGACAAGTCCGACACCGCTAAAGTTGGTGAAGTTATTACCTATACCTTTACTTTTGATGAAGCAGTTACAGATTTTGATATAAATGATATTACAGTTACAGGCGGTACAAAAGGTACTTTTGCCTCTGTTAATGGTAGTGAAAGTGTCTATACTTTAGAACTAACCCCTCCTGCAAACAGCAAAGGCATAATAAGCCTTACAGTAGCCGTTGATGCTGCTACTTCTAAAGTTAACACAGCACTAAAATCAGTTGCTGCCAGCAATAATCAAAGTTTTGATACTCAAGCCCCAACTTTGATTATCAGCGATGACAAGGCTGATGCTTTAACCCTTAAAACTGGCGATACAATCACCTATACCTTTACCTTTAGTGAAGCAGTAACAGGTTTTGATAAAAGCGTTATCAACATCAGCAATGGTGCTATTAAGACAGGTACTGATTTAATTGCCAGCACAACACCTGCTGATGCAGGTAAAGTCTATACCTTGACCGTTGTACCTAGCAGTGACCTAGATGTAGGTTCTAACTTAACAGTGTCAGTGTCTGCTAATCCTGCAATTACAGACAGTGCGGGCAATGCTTACAGCACAACAGCAGCAAATAACGAGCAAGCAATTGACACCAAAGCCCCAGTAGCAGCACTCAGTGGCAATATGGCACCTAATGCAAACTTAACGATGACCTTTTTAGAGGCAGTTACAATAAACACAGCAGGCAGTATTGTCATTTATGATAAAGCCAACTCTGACACTCTTATTACGATTGATATAGCTAACCAAGTTAGTCTTGATAGCACCAAAAAAATTATCACTATTAATCCAGGTAGTGATTTAACAGTCAACAAGAATTACTATGTCAAAATTGATGCAGGCACTTTTAAAGATACTGCAGGTAATGATTACGAGGGTATTGACAGCGATAGTGGTTGGGGCTTTCTGGTTTCTTCATTCACCACCACAGCACAATGGGTAGATGCAAGTGGCAACTCTGTTAGCGACAATGGTATCAATGCCAGTGAATTTAGCACACTTGCCATTCAAGGCACATTAACAAATTCTGGCGGTGCAACAGGCGTTGTTATCAGTGCTATTACATTTAAAGCAGCCAGTGGAACAGCCAATGACAAAGTTGTAGATACCAGTAACCTACCCACTTTTGCATCTGCCGATGGTACCGAATGGACATTAGCCAATAGTAAAATACCGACTTTAGTCAGTGGTGAGACCTATACGATTGAGATAAATTTATCTTCAACAGGCGGCGGCACAAGCACAGGTGGCAATACCACCCCTGTTTTAATTGACACTGCTGCCCCAATCATAACAAGCTGGGCAGTCAATTCACCAACAGATGGACAATCAGGCTTTAAAGTAGGTGATGTTATTGAGCTAACCATGACAACTAATGAAGCACTCTCGTTAAGCAATGCTACCAGTAGCAAAGTGACCATTGGTAATAAGGAATTTACACTAGATACCGGCAAAGGTGCCGCCAAAGCAGGGGCATCAGTAGATGAGTTAAAACAATTATTCTTTACCTACACTGTCAAAGTCGATGATAGTATCAATAAAGCAGATTTTGAGATTACCAATGAAAGTGCAATTACCTTGACAGGGGTAACCGATGTAGTAGGTAATATAGTTACCACCACAGGTACTTATCCTGTTGAATTAGACCGTAATGTTGATGGTGTTGTACCAACTATTGGAGACATTACACTAAACTGGGGAGATATTTTAAACGCTATTGAAGACAACAGAAATGGCACTGTAACAGTTGCCACAACTGGTGTAGAAAACAATCAAGAAGTCTCACTAGTTATTAACCAAAAAACTTATACAGGCACTGTTACCAGCAATAGTGCAACCATTACTGTTACAGCTACAGATTTACAAGCATTAACCCATGGACAAACTTACAGCTATAAAGTCAATATAAAAGATACTGCTAGTAACCCAGCGATAGAGAAAATAGGTGATTTTAAAGTTGATACGGTTGCACCAACCTTGACCATTACCGATAATGAAGACGCTACAACCAAAGCAGGTGAAGAAATCATCTTTACCTTTACCTTTAACGAGGTAGTAACAGAGTTTACCAAAGAGGACATTGTTATTACCAATGGCACTATTAAAGGTGGTGCTGATTTAGTATTGGTTACCACAGGTGTTAATGCCAATAAAGCCTATACCTTAGTTGTTGTGCCTAATACAGATACTCAAGGCAATCTAGAAGTTAGCGTTGCTGCTGATAAATTTGTAGATATTGCTGGTAATAGAAATATGGTTGCAGCAAATGATATTCAGGTTATTGATACCCTTGCGCCAAATGCACTCACTGCAACAGCACTTATTTCAGCTGAATCTAATGATGTGGTAGTGGACAACACTGCCCCAATCCTAACAACACAAGCTTCGGCCGAATTGGGTGAAACCTCAGACCTGATACTTGATTTTAATGAAGACATTCAAGCAGGTAGTACAGGTAGTATTGTTATTAAAGGTAGTGATGATGGAGTAATAGCAACCATTAATATTACTGAGACAACTAAATTCAGCATTGCTGGCGATAAACTCACCATTGATGTGTCAGCATTAGGTTTAACTGATAATAAATTAACCCAAGGCAGTTACTATATCACCATGGATGCAGGCACAGTAACTGACATAGCGGGTAACGATGCTGCTGCCATTACTAAAGATACTAACCAATGGGTATTTGCAACCAAAGCACTTTCTACCACAATCGCTTGGATAGGTGCCGATAATAACTACATTAATGATAGTGAAAAAGACGCAACCGCACTCTCAGGCACAGTAGCGGGAGCAGGTACCTTATCTATTACTAAGATTGAGTTTTTTGAAGGTAGTAATACAGTAGGCACAGCAATAACTTCAGGATTACCAGCTGTTGCAGCTGACGGCACTTGGGCACTCGCACATTCTGCTATGCCATCTGAATTAGCCGGTGGAAAAACCTACACGGCTGTAGTAACGCTTAGTGATGGCACCAATTCAACAATTATCACTAGCACAGCAGTAACTTATGACACCATTAACCCAACTCCAATCACGACCAATCCATGGACTCTAAGCAATATTCCAGCAGGGCAATCTGCTTTTAAGGCAGGCGATATTATCAGCCTAACACTGACAATGAGTGAGACCTTGAAACTTAATAACACCACAGACTCTAAAGTGGTCATTGCAGGCAAAGACTTTGTTTTGGATAAAACTGCCTCTACAACTGCAGGTGATAAGAAACTGGTGTTTAAATATAGTGTTCAAGCTGGAGATAGCATTGCCGCTACAGACTTTGATATTGACAATCCAACAAGAGATATTACGCTAAATAATATAACAGATGTCGCAGGTAATGCACCAGTATTTACCGCTGATAGAGTGGTGTTGGCTAAGACTAAGCTTGAGTATATTGAAAAAATAGGTTCGGGCAATAATCCTTTTAATGGCATTGATGTGGGAGGTTATTCCACGCCAATCTTGGCTGATATTGACGGCGATGGCGACCTAGATTTGGTGGTGGGTAAGTATGATGGCACCCTTAAATACTATCAAAATACAGGCACTACTTCTAACCCTGCTTATGAAGTAAAAACTGGAGATAGCAATCTTTTTAATGGCATTGATGTGGGGGATTTTGCTACGCCAACCCTAGCCGATATTGACGGCGATGGCGACCTAGATTTGGTGGTGGGTGAGAATAATGGCACCCTTAAATATTATCAAAATACAGGCACTACTTCTAACCCTGCTTATAAAACAAACACTGGAGGTAGCAATCCTTTTAATGGCATTGATGTAGGACATCGTTCCACGCCAAACTTGGCTGATATTGATGGCGATGGTGATCTAGATTTGGTAGTGGGTGAGCTTTATGGCACCCTTAAATATTATCAAAATACAGGCACTACTTCTAACCCTGCTTATAAAACAAAAACTGGAGATGACAATCCTTTTAATGGCATTGATGTGGGGCTTTACTCCACACCAACCTTGGCTGATATTGATGGCGATGGTGATCTAGATTTGGTAGTGGGTGAGGTTTATGGCACCCTTAAATACTATCAAAATACAGGTACTACTTCTAACCCTGCTTATGAAGCAAAAACTGGAGATAGTAATCCTTTTAATGGCATTAATGTGGGGGAATTTTTCGCACCAACCCTAGCCGATATTGACGGCGATGGCAACCTGGATTTGGTGATGGGTAAGGATGATGGCACCCTTAAATATTATTACAATCAACAATCTTTTTTTGTAGATGGACAAGCCCCAACTCCAACGGCTACTAACTCATGGACTCTAAGCAATATTCCAGCAGGACAATCTGCTTTTAAGGCAGGGGATGTTATCAGCCTAACTTTGACAATGAGTGAGACCTTGAAACTTAATAACACCACAGGCTCTAAAGTGGTCATTGCAGGCAAAGACTTTGTTTTGGATAAAACTGCCTCTACAACTGCAGGTGATAAGAAACTGGTGTTTAAATATAGCGTTCAAGCCGGAGATAGCGTTGCCGCTACAGACTTTGATATTGACAATCCAACAAGCGATATTACGCTAAATAATATAACAGATGTCGCAGGTAATGCACCAGTATTTACCGCTGATAGAGTAGTGTTGGCTAAGGTTGAGTATATTGAAAAAACAGGTTCGGGCAATAATCCTTTTGAGGGTATTGATGTGGGAAGTTATTCCACGCCAATCTTGGCTGATATTGACGGCGATGGCGACCTAGATTTGGCGGTGGGTGAGAGTGCTGGCACCCTTAAATACTATCAAAATACAGGCACTACTTCTAACCCTGCTTATGAAGTAAAAACTGGAGATAGTAATCCTTTTAATGGCATTGATGTGGGGTATTATTCCACACCAGCCTTGGCTGATATTGATGGCGATGGTGATCTAGATTTGGTAGTGGGTGAGCTTTATGGCACCCTTAAATACTATCAAAATACAGGCACTACTTCTAATCCTGCTTATGAAGTAAAAACTGGAGATAGCAATCCTTTTAATGGCATTTATGTGAGGAATTTTTCCGCACCAACCCTGGCCGATATTGACGGCGATGGCGACCTAGATTTGGTGGTGGGTGAGCAGAATGGCACCCTTAAATACTATCAAAATACAGGCACTACTTCTAACCCTGCTTATGAAGTAAAAACTGGAAACAGCAATCCTTTTGATGGCATTGATGTGGGGCGTTATTCCGCACCAACCCTAGCCGATATTGACGGCGATGGCGACCTAGATTTGGTGGTGGGTGAGAGTGCTGGCACCCTTAAATACTATCAAAATACAGGCACTACTTCTAACCCTGCTTATGAAGCAAAAATTGGAGACAGCAATCCTTTTAACGGCATTGATGTGGGGAATTATTCCACACCAACCCTGGCCGATATTGACGGCGATGGCGACCTAGATTTGGTGGTGGGTGAGGAGAATGGCAACCTTAAATATTATTACAATCAACAACCTTCTTCTGTAGATGGACAAGCCCCAACTCCAACGGCTACTAACTCATGGACTCTAAGCAATATTCCAGCAGGACAATCTGCTTTTAAGGCAGGGGATGTTATCAGCCTAACACTGACAATGAGCGAGACCTTGAAACTTAATAACACCACAGGCTCTAAAGTGGTCATTGCAGGCAAAGACTTTGTTTTGGATAAAACCGCCTCTACAACTGCAGGTGATAAGAAACTGGTGTTTAAATATAGCGTTCAAGCTGGAGATAGCATTGCCGCTACAGACTTTGATATTGACAACCCAACAAGCGATATTACGCTAAATAATATAACAGATGTCGCAGGTAATGCACCAGTATTTACCGCTGATAGAGTGGTGTTGGCTAAGGTTGAGTATATTGAAAAAATAGGTTTGGGCAATAATCCTTTTAATGGCATTGATGTGAGAGATTATTCCAGACCAACCCTAGCCGATATTGACGGCGATGGCGACCTAGATTTGGTGGTGGGTGAGAATTATGGCACCCTTAAATACTATCAAAATACAGGCACTACTTCTAACCCTGCTTATGAAGCAAAAACTGGAGGCAATAATCCTTTTAATGGCATTGATGTGGGAGGTTATTCCTCACCAACCCTAGCCGATATTGACGGCGATGGCGACCTAGATTTGGTGGTGGGTGGGTATAATGGCACCCTTAAATACTATCAAAATACAGGCACTACTTCTAACCCTGCTTATGAAGCAAAAACTGGAGGCAATAATCCTTTTAATGGCATTGATGTGGGGCATTATTCCGCACCAACCCTAGCCGATATTGACGGCGATGGCGACCTAGATTTGGTGGTGGGTGTGGCTTATGGCATCCTTAAATACTATCAAAACACAGGTACTACTTCTAACCCTGCTTATGAAGCAAAAACTGGAGATAGTAATCCTTTTAATGGCATTGATGTGGGGTATCATTCCAAACCAACCCTAGCCGATATTGACGGCGATGGCGACCTAGATTTGGTGGTGGGTGGAGGTAATGGCACCCTTAAATACTATCAAAATACAGGCACTACTTCTAACCCTGCTTATGAAGCAAAAATTGGAGATGACAATCCTTTTAATGGCATTGATGTGGGGTATTCTTCCTCACCAACCCTAGCCGATATTGACGGCGATGGCGACCTAGATTTGGTGGTGGGTGAGGTTGGTGGCACCCTTAAATACTACTACAATCAACAACCTGCTTCTGTAGATGGACAAGCCCCAACTCCAACGGCTACTAACTCATGGACTCTAAGCAATATTCCAGCAGGACAATCTGCTTTTAAGGCAGGGGATGTTATCAGCCTAACTTTGACAATGAGTGAGACCTTGAAACTTAATAACACCACAGGCTCTAAAGTGGTCATTGCAGGTAAAGACTTTGTTTTGGATAAAACTGCCTCTACAACTGCAGGTGATAAGAAACTGGTGTTTAAATATAGCGTTCAAGTTGGAGATAGCATTGCCGCTACAGACTTTGATATTGACAACCCAACAAGCGATATTACGCTAAATAATATAACAGATGTCGCAGGTAATGCACCAGTATTTACCGCTGATAGAGTAGTGTTGGCTAAGTTTGAGTATATTGAAAAAATAGGTTCGGGCAATAATCCTTTTGAGGGTATTGATGTGGGGTATTATTCCACACCAACCTTGGCTGACATTGACGGTGATGGCGACCTGGATTTGGTGGTGGGTGAGATTTATGGCACCCTTAAATACTATCAAAATACAGGAACTACTTCTAACCCTGCTTATGAAGCAAAAACTGGAGATAGCAATCCTTTTAATAGCATTGATGCGGGAAGTGCTTCCTTACCAACCCTAGCCGATATTGACGGTGATGGCGACCTAGATTTGGTGGTGGGTGAGCTTTATGGCACCCTTAAATACTATCAAAATACAGGCACTACTTCTAACCCTGCTTATGAAGTAAAAACTGGAAACAGCAATCCTTTTGATGGCATTGATGTGGGGATTTATTCCGGACCAACCCTAGCCGATATTGACGGTGATGGCGACCTAGATTTGGTGGTGGGTGAGAGTGCTGGCACCCTTAAATACTATCAAAATACAGGCACTACTTCTAACCCTACTTATGAAGTAAAAACTGGAGATAGTAATCCTTTTAATGGCATTGATGTGGGGAATATTTCCGCACCAACCCTAGCCGATATTGACGGCGATGGCGACCTAGATTTGGTGGTGGGTGAGAGTAATGGCACACTTAAATACTATCAAAACACAGGCATTACTTCTAACCCTGCTTATGAAGCAAAAACTGGAGACAGCAATCCTTTTAATGGCATTGATGTGGGGCATTCTTCCTCACCAACCCTAGCCGATATTGACGGCGATGGCGACCTAGATTTGGTGGTGGGTGAGGAGAATGGCAACCTTAAATATTACTACAATCAACAACCTTCTTCTGTAGATGGACAAGCCCCAACTCCAACGGCTACTAACTCATGGACTCTAAGCGATATTCCAGCAGGACAATCTGCTTTTAAGGCAGGCGATGTTATCAGCCTAACACTGACAATGAGTGAGACCTTGAAACTTAATAACACCACAGGCTCTAAAGTGGTCATTGCAGGCAAAGACTTTGTTTTGGATAAAACCGCCTCTATAACTGCAGGTGATAAGAAACTGGTGTTTAAATATAGTGTTCAAGCTGGGGATAACATTGCCGCTACAGACTTTGATATTGACAATCCAACAAGCGATATTACGCTAAATAATATAACAGATGTCGCAGGTAATGCACCAGTATTTACCGCTGATAGAGTAGTGTTGGCTAAGGTTGGGTATATTGAAAAAATAGGTTCGGGCAATAATCCTTTTGAGGGTATTGATGTGGGAAGTTATTCCACGCCAATCTTGGCTGATATTGACGGCGATGGCGACCTAGATTTGGTGGTGGGTAAGGATAATGGCACCCTTAAATACTATCAAAATACAGGCTCTACTTCTAGCCCTGCTTATGAAGCAAAAACTGGAGGCAATAATCCTTTTAATGGCATTGATGTGGGGATTTATTCCGCACCAACCCTAGCCGATATTGACAGCGATGGCGACCTGGATTTGGTGGTGGGTGAGTTTTATGGCACCCTTAAATACTATCAAAATACAGGTACTACTTCTAACCCTGCTTATGAAGCAAAAACTGGAGATGACAATCCTTTTAATGGCATTGATGTGGGGTATTATTCCAAACCAACCCTAGCCGATATTGACGGCGATGGCGACCTAGATTTGGTGGTGGGTGAGTTTTATGGCACCCTTAAATACTATCAAAATACAGGTACTACTTCTAACCCTGCTTATGAAGCAAAAACTGGAGATGACAATCCTTTTAATGGCATTGATGTGGGATATTTTTCCTCACCAACCCTAGCCGATATTGACGGCGATGGAGACCTAGATTTGGTGGTGGGTGAGAATAATGGCACCCTTAAATACTATCAAAACACAGGCACTACTTCTAACCCTGCTTATGAAGCAAAAATTGGAGATGACAATCCTTTTAATGGCATTGATGTGGTAAATTTTTCCGCACCAACCCTAGCCGATATTGACGGCGATGGCGACCTAGATTTGGTGGTGGGTGAGGAGAATGGCAACCTTAAATATTACTACAATCAACAACCTGCTTCTGTAGATGGACAAGCCCCAACTCCAACGGCTACTAACTCATGGACTCTAAGCAATATTCCAGCAGGACAATCTGCTTTTAAGGCAGGGGATGTTATCAGCCTAACTTTGACAATGAGTGAGACCTTGAAACTTAATAACACCACAGGCTCTAAAGTGGTCATTGCAGGCAAAGACTTTGTTTTGGATAAAACTGCCTCTACAACTGCAGGTGATAAGAAATTGGTGTTTAAATATAGCGTTCAAGCTGGAGATAACATTGCCGCTACAGACTTTGATATTGACAATCCAACAAGCGATATTACGCTAAATAATATAACAGATGTCGCAGGTAATGCACCAGTATTTACCGCTGATAGAGTAGTGTTGGCTAAGGTTGAGTATATTGAAAAAACAGGTTCGGGCAATAATCCTTTTGAGGGTATTGATGTGGGGTATTTTTCCAAACCAACCCTAGCCGATATTGACGGCGATGGCGACCTGGATTTGGTGGTGGGTAAGGATGATGGCACCCTTAAATACTATCAAAATACAGGCTCTACTTCTAGCCCTGCTTATGAAGCAAAAACTGGAGGCAATAATCCTTTTAATGGCATTGATGTGGGAGGTTATTCCTTACCAACCCTAGCCGATATTGACGGCGATGGCGACCTAGATTTGGTGGTGGGTGAGCTTTATGGCACCCTTAAATACTATCAAAATACAGGCACTACTTCTAGCCCTGCTTATGAAGCAAAAACTGGAGATGACAATCCTTTTAATGGCATTGATGTGGGATATTCTTCCTCACCAACCCTAGCCGATATTGACGGCGATGGCGACCTGGATTTGGTGATGGGTGAGGCTTATGGCACCCTTAAATACTATCAAAATACAGGCACTACTTCTAACCCTGCTTATGAAGCAAAAACTGGAGATGACAATCCTTTTAATGGCATTGATGTGGGGCGTTCTTCCAAACCAACCCTAGCCGATATTGACGGCGATGGCGACCTGGATTTGGTGGTGGGTGAGATGTATGGTACCCTTAAATACTATCAAAATACAGGCACTACTTCTAACCCTGCTTATGAAGTAAAAACTGGAGATAGCAATCCTTTTAATGGCATTGATGTGGGGCGTTATTCCGCACCAGTCCTAGCCGATATTGATGGCGATGGTGATCTAGATTTGGTAGTGGGTGAGGCTTATGGCACCCTTAAATACTACTACAATCAACAACCTTCTTCTGTAGATGGACAAGCCCCAACTCCAACGGCTACTAACTCATGGACTCTAAGCAATATTCCAGCAGGACAATCTGCTTTTAAGACAGGCGATGTTATCAGCCTAACACTGACAATGAGCGAGACCTTGAAACTTAATAACACCACAGGCTCTAAAGTGGTCATTGCAGGCAAAGACTTTGTTTTGGATAAAACCGCCTCTACAACTGCAGGTGATAAGAAACTGGTGTTTAAATATAGCGTTCAAGCTGGAGATAGCATTGCCGCTACAGACTTTGATATTGACAATCCAACAAGCGATATTACGCTAAATAATATAACAGATGTCGCAGGTAATGCACCAGTATTTACCGCTGATAGAGTAGTGTTGACTAAGCTTGAGTATATTGAAAAAACAGGTTCGGGCAATAATCCTTTTAAGGGTATTGATGTGGGGGATTTTTCCAAACCAACCCTAGCCGATATTGACAGCGATGGCGACCTGGATTTGGTGGTGGGTGAGATGTATGGCACCCTTAAATACTATCAAAATACAGGCACCACTTCTAACCCTGCTTATGAAGCAAAAACTGGAGATGACAATCCTTTTAATGGCATTGATGTGGGGCGTTCTTCCAAACCAACCCTAGCCGATATTGACGGCGATGGCGACCTAGATTTGGTGGTGGGTGAGCTTTATGGCACCCTTAAATACTATCAAAATACAGGCACTACTTCTAACCCTGCTTATGAAGTAAAAACTGGAGATAGCAATCCTTTTAATGGCATTGATGTGGGAAATGCTGCCTCACCAACCCTAGCCGATATTGACGGCGATGGCGACCTAGATTTGGTGGTGGGTGAGTATTATGGCACCCTTAAATACTATCAAAATACAGGCACTACTTCTAACCCTGCTTATGAAGTAAAAACTGGAGGTAGTAATCCTTTTAATAGCATTGATGTGGGGGTTTTTTCCGCACCAACCCTAGCCGATATTGACGGCGATGGCGACCTAGATTTGGTGGTGGGTGAGAGTGCTGGCACCCTTAAATACTATCAAAATACAGGCACTACTTCTAACCCTGCTTATGAAGCAAAAACTGGAGATGACAATCCTTTTAATGGCATTGATGTGGGAGGTTATTCCACGCCAAACTTGGCTGATATTGATGGTGATGGCGACCTAGATTTGGTGGTGGGTGAGGAGAATGGCACCCTTAAATACTACTACAATCAACAACCTGTAGATGGACAAGCTCAACAACCTCTGTCTGTAGATGAACAAGTTCCAACCTTTACAGAAAAAACCAGCGATACCAATGTCTTAGGCGAGCCTTCAAATCTAGTAATTGAGTTTTCTGAAAACATCAAAACAAATGGTGGCATTGTTGAAATCTGGAATAGCGCAGAAAAAGTTGCAACTATTAGCATTACTAATGCTAATATTAGCGACACAACACTCACTCTTAACCCAAATAGTTTAACTTCAGGTGTTTATTACATCAAAATGGCATCAGGCGTTATAACTGACACCTCGGGTAATGACTTTGCAGGTATTGATAATACCTCAGGTAAAACTTGGGCATTTGCATATAATTTTTATATCGGCACCGATAACGCCGATACTATAACGGGTAGTGCAGGTGACGATACTATAAATGGTGGTGCAGGCAACGACACTATAAATGGCGGTGCAGGCAGTGATATTTTTGTTTATGCAAGTACAGATAATGGCGAAGACACCATAACTGGCTTCATATTTGGTGCTGGTGGTGATAAATTAGATTTAAAAGATTTTATTACTGCTAGTGGTAACCAAGCGACACTTTTTGCTAATATTGATAAATATATTACAGTGTCAGATACTGGCACTGCAGGTAGTGCCAAACTAACGATTGATGCTGATGGCACGGTTACAGATGATGTTGCTGATTTGGTTATCAATCTACAAGGGGTTTCTGGTATTGGTGGCTCCTCTACTCCCGACACAGTTGCATTAGGGCACTTTATAACTGATAATCTTATTCTTGTATAAGGTAAACTAATAAAAAACTTAAACTTAAAGGAATAAGTAAATATGTATAATTAATAATCAGTTATAACAACACAAAGGACAACCCCATGCCAGGACAAACAAAATACTTCATCAGCAACACCAACGGCTTCTTCGTCAACTGGTATTCCGATATCACCGGACTTGAATCTCACGGACAAGCATTAAAAGCATCTGGCAATAGTGGAGACGATGCCGTCTATGTAGGACAAGGCACCAAAGTCGATGCAACAGGGCTTACTTCAACAGGTGGCAATGATTCAATTTATTTAACCGGCACTTTTAACAACTACGAACAAACACTAGATGGCAATACCTACACCTTCAAAAGAACTGTTAATATTAACGGTACTGAATACCAAGAAGAAGTCTCCTTCATAGCCTCTAATGGCGACAGGGTTTATTTTGCAAATGGTTTTGTTAAGATTGATATAACCGGCAATGACGGGCTATTAAATTTAAATACAGGCGCTTTTAAGAGAATTGAATCCACTGATATTGACAACAGTGAGTCAACTCCAGGTTTGGGGATTGGTTTAAGTATTACTGATGACAAGTCCAACACCGCTAAAATTGGTGAAGTTATTACCTATACCTTCACCTTTGATGAAGCAGTAACAGATTTTAATGCAAATGATATTACAGTTACAGGTGGCACAAAAGGCGCTTTTACCTCTGTTAATGGTAGTGAAAGTGTCTATACTTTAGCACTAACCCCTCCTGCAAACAGTAAAGGCATAATAAGCCTTACAGTAGCCGTTGATGCTGCTACTTCTAAAGTTAACACAGCACTAAAATCAGTTGCTGCCAGCAATAATCAAAGTTTTGATACTCAAGCCCCAACTTTGATTATCAGCGATGACAAGGCTGATGCTTTAACCCTTAAAACTGGCGATACAATCACCTATACCTTTACCTTTAGTGAAGCAGTAACAGGTTTTGATAAAAGTGTTATCAACATCAGCAATGGTGCTATTAAGACAGGTACTGATTTAATTGCCAGCACAACACCTGCTGATGCAGGTAAAGTCTATACCTTGACCGTTGTACCTAGCAGTGACCTAGATGTAGGTTCTAACTTAACAGTGTCAGTGTCTGCTAATCCTGCAATTACAGACAGTGCGGGCAATGCTTACAGCACAACAGCAGCAAATAACGAGCAAGCAATTGACACCAAAGCCCCAGTAGCAGAACTCAGTGGCAATATGGCACCTAATGAAAACTTAACGATGACCTTTTTAGAGGCAGTTACAATAAACACAGCAGGCAGTATTGTCATTTATGATAAAGCCAACTCTGACACTCTTATTACGATTGATATAGCTAACCAAGTTAGTCTTGATAGCACCAAAAAAATTATCACTATTAATCCAGGTAGTGATTTAATAGCCAATAAGAATTACTATGTCAAAATTGATGCAGGCACTTTTAAAGATACTGCAGGTAATAATTATGAGGGTATTGACAGCAATAGTGGTTGGGGCTTTCTGGTCTATTCATTCACCACCACAGCACAATGGGTAGATGCAAGCGGTAACTCTGTTAGCGACAATGGCATCAATGCCAGTGAATCTAGCACACTTGCCATTCAAGGCACATTAACAAATTCTAGCGGTGCAACAGGCGTTGTTATCAGTGCTATTACATTTAAAGCAACCAGTGGAACAACAGCCAATGACAGAGTTGTAGAGACCAGTAATCTACCCACTTTTGCATCTGCCGATGGTACCGAATGGACATTAGCCAATAGTAAAATACCGACTTTAGTCAGTGGTGAGACCTATACGATTGAGATAAATTTATCTTCAACAGGTGGTGGTACAAGTACAGGTGGCAATACCACCCCTGTTTTAATTGACACTGCTGCCCCAATCATAACAAGCTGGGCAGTCAACTCACCAACAGATGGGCAATCGGGCTTTAAAGTAGGTGATGTTATTGAGTTAACCATGACAACCAATGAAGCACTCTCGTTAAGCAATGCTACCAGTAGCAAAGTGACCATTGGTAATAAGGAATTTACACTAGATACCGGCAAAGGTGCCGCCAAAGCAGGGGCATCAGTAGATGAGTTAAAACAATTATTCTTTACTTACACTGTCAAAGTCGATGATAGTATCAATAAAGCAGATTTTGAGATTACCAATGAAAGTGCAATTACCTTGACAGGGGTAACCGATGTAGCAGGTAATATAGTTGCCACCACAGGCACTTATCCTGTTGAATTAGACCGTAATGTTGATGGTGTTGTACCAACTATTGGAGACATTACACTAAACTGGGGAGATATTTTAAACGCTATTGAAGACAACAGCAATGGCACTGTAACAGTTGCCACAACTGGTGTAGAAAACAATCAAGAAGTCTCACTAGTTATTAACCAAAAAACTTATACAGGTACTGTTACCAACAATAGTGCAACCATTACTGTTGCAGCCACAGATTTACAAGCATTAACCCATGGACAAACTTACAGCTATAAAGTCAATATAAAAGATACTGCTGGTAACCCAGCGATAGAGAAAATAGGTGATTTTAAAGTTGATACGGTTGCACCAGCTGTAACCATTACTGACAATGAAGACGCTACAGCCGAAGCACTTTCTACCACAATCGCTTGGATAGGTGCCGATGATAACTACATTAATGATAGTGAAAAAGACGCAACCGCACTCTCAGGCACAGTAGCGGGAGCAGGTACCTTATCTATTACTAAGATTGAGTTTTTTGAAGGTAGTAATACAGTAGGCACAGCAATAACTTCAGGATTACCAGCTGTTGCAGCTGACGGCACTTGGGCACTCGCACATTCTGCTATGCCATCTGAATTAGCCGATGGAAAAACCTACACGGCTGTAGTAACGCTTAGTGATGGCACCAATTCAGCAATTAGCACTAGCACAGCAGTAACTTATGACACCATTAACCCAACCCCAATCACGACCAATCCATGGACTTTAAGCGATATTCCAGCAGGACAATCTGCTTTTAAGGTAGGGGATGTTATCAGCCTAACACTGACAATGAGCGAGACCTTGAAACTTAATAACACCACAGGCTCTAAAGTGGTCATTGCAGGCAAAGACTTTGTTTTGGATAAAACTGCCTCTACAACTGCAGGTGATAAGAAACTGGTGTTTAAATATAGCGTTCAAGCTGGAGATAGCATTGCCGCTACAGACTTTGATATTGACAACCCAACAAGCGATATTACGCTAAATAATATAACAGATGTCGCAGGTAATGCACCAGTATTTACCGCTGATAGAGTAGTGTTGGCTAAGACTAAGCTTGAGTATATTGAAAAAACAGGTTTGGGCAATAATCCTTTTGAGGGTATTGATGTGAGGTATTATTCCACACCAACCTTGGCTGATATTGATGGCGATGGTGATCTAGATTTGGTGGTGGGTAAGGATGATGGCACCCTTAAATACTATCAAAATACAGGCTCTACTTCTAGCCCTGCTTATGAAGCAAAAACTGGAGGCAATAATCCTTTTAATGGCATTGATGTGGGGATTTATTCCGCACCAACCCTAGCTGATATTGATGGCGATGGTGATCTAGATTTGGTAGTGGGTGAGAATGATGGCACCCTTAAATACTATCAAAACACAGGCACTACTTCTAACCCTGCTTATGAAGCAAGAACTGGAGATAGCAATCCTTTTAATGGCATTGATGTGGGACATCATTCCACGCCAAACTTGGCTGATATTGATGGCGATGGTGATCTAGATTTGGTAGTGGGTGAGCTTTATGGCACCCTTAAATACTATCAAAATACAGGCACTACTTCTAGCCCTGCTTATGAAGCAAAAACTGGAGATGACAATCCTTTTAATGGCATTGATGTGGGATATTCTTCCTCACCAACCCTAGCCGATATTGACGGCGATGGCGACCTGGATTTGGTGATGGGTGAGGCTTATGGCACCCTTAAATACTATCAAAATACAGGCACTACTTCTAACCCTGCTTATGAAGCAAAAACTGGAGATGACAATCCTTTTAATGGCATTGATGTGGGATATTCTTCCAAACCAACCCTAGCCGATATTGACGGCGATGGTGATTTAGATTTGGTAGTGGGTGAGGCTAATGGCACCCTTAAATATTACTACAATCAACAACCTTCTTCTGTAGATGGACAAGCCCCAACTCCAACGGCTACTAACTCATGGACTCTAAGCAATATTCCAGCAGGACAATCTGCTTTTAAGGCAGGCGATGTTATCAGCCTAACACTGACAATGAGCGAGACCTTGAAACTTAATAACACCACAGGCTCTAAAGTGGTCATTGCAGGCAAAGACTTTGTTTTGGATAAAACTGCCTCTACAACTGCAGGTGATAAGAAACTGGTGTTTAAATATAGTGTTCAAGCTGGAGATAGCATTGCCGCTACAGACTTTGATATTGACAATCCAACAAGCGATATTACGCTAAATAATATAACAAATGTCGCAGGTAATGCACCAGTATTTACCGCTGATAGAGTAGTGTTGGCTAAGGTTGAGTATATTGAAAAAACAGGTTCGGGCAATAATCCTTTTGAGGGTATTGATGTGGGAAGTTATTCCACGCCAATCTTGACTGATATTGACGGCGATGGCGACCTAGATTTGGTGGTGGGTGAGAGTGCTGGCACCCTTAAATACTATCAAAATACAGGCACTACTTCTAACCCTGCTTATGAAGTAAAAACTGGAGATAGTAATCCTTTTAATGGTATTGATGTGGGGAATTATTCCACACCAACCCTGGCCGATATTGACGGCGATGGCGACCTAGATTTGGTGGTGGGTGAGCAGAATGGCACCCTTAAATACTATCAAAATACAGGCACTACTTCTAACCCTGCTTATGAAGTAAAAATTGGAGATAGCAATCCTTTTAATGGCATTTATGTGAGGAATTTTTCCGCACCAACCCTGGCCGATATTGACGGCGATGGCGACCTAGATTTGGTGATGGGTGAGTCTTATGGCACCCTTAAATACTATCAAAACACAGGTACTACTTCTAACCCTGCTTATGAAGTAAAAACTGGAAACAGCAATCCTTTTGATGGCATTGATGTGGGGCGTTATTCCGCACCAACCCTAGCCGATATTGACGGCGATGGCGACCTAGATTTGGTGGTGGGTGAGAGTGCTGGCACCCTTAAATACTATCAAAATACAGGCACTACTTCTAACCCTGCTTATGAAGTAAAAACTGGAGATAGTAATCCTTTTAATGGCATTGATGTGGTAAATTTTTCCGCACCAACCCTAGCCGATATTGACGGCGATGGCGACCTAGATTTGGTGGTGGGTGAGGAGAATGGCACCCTTAAATATTACTACAATCAACAACCTGCTTCTGTAGATGGACAAGCCCCAACTCCAACGGCTACTAACTCATGGACTCTAAGCAATATTCCAGCAGGACAATCTGCTTTTAAGACAGGCGATGTTATCAGCCTAACCCTGACAATGAGCGAGACCTTGAAACTTAATAACACCACAGGCTCTAAAGTGGTCATTGCAGGCAAAGACTTTGTTTTGGATAAAACCGCCTCTACAACTGCAGGTGATAAGAAACTGGTGTTTAAATATAGCGTTCAAGTTGGAGATAGCATTGCCGCTACAGACTTTGATATTGACAACCCAACAAGCGATATTACGCTAAATAACATAACAGATGTCGCAGGTAATGCACCAGTATTTACCGCTGATAGAGTAGTGTTGACTAAGCTTGAGTATATTGAAAAAATAGGTTCGGGCAATAATCCTTTTGAGGGTATTGATGTGGGAAGTTATTCCACGCCAATCTTGGCTGATATTGACGGCGATGGCGACCTAGATTTGGTAGTGGGTGAGCTTTATGGCACCCTTAAATACTATCAAAATACAGGCACTACTTCTAACCCTGCTTATGAAGCAAAAACTGGAGATGACAATCCTTTTAATGGCATTGATGTGGGATATTCTGCCAAACCAACCCTAGCCGATATTGATGGCGATGGCGACCTAGATTTGGTGGTGGGTGAGAGTGCTGGCACCCTTAAATACTATCAAAATACAGGCACTACTTCTAACCCTGCTTATGAAGTAAAAACTGGAAACAGCAATCCTTTTAATGGCATTGATGCGGGATATTCTTCCTCACCAATCCTAGCCGATATTGACGGCGATGGCGACCTAGATTTGGTGGTGGGTGAGAGTGCTGGCACCCTTAAATACTATCAAAATACAGGTACTGCTTCTAACCCTGCTTATGAAGCAAAAACTGGAGATGACAATCCTTTTAATGGCATTGATGTGGGGGATTCTTCCAGGCCAACCCTAGCCGATATTGACGGCGATGGTGATTTAGATTTGGTAGTGGGTGAGGATAATGGCACCCTTAAATACTATCAAAATACAGGCACTACTTCTAACCCTGCTTATGAAGTAAAAACTGGAGGTAGTAATCCTTTTAATGGCATTGATGTGGGGAATATTTCCGCACCAACCCTAGCCGATATTGACGGCGATGGCGACCTGGATTTGGTGGTGGGTAAGAATGATGGCACCCTTAAATACTACTACAATCAACAACCTTCTTCTGTAGATGGACAAGCCCCAACTCCAACGGCTACTAACTCATGGACTCTAAGCAATATTCCAGCAGGACAATCTGCTTTTAAGGCAGGGGATGTTATCAGCCTAACTTTGACAATGAGTGAGACCTTGAAACTTAATAACACCACAGGCTCTAAAGTGGTCATTGCAGGCAAAGACTTTGTTTTGGATAAAACCGCCTCTATAACTGCAGGTGATAAGAAACTGGTGTTTAAATATAGCGTTCAAGCTGGAGATAGCATTGCCGCTACAGACTTTTATATTGACAATCCAACAAGCGATATTACGCTAAATAATATAACAGATGTCGCAGGTAATGCACCAGTATTTACCGCTGATAGAGTAGTGTTGGCTAAGTTTGAGTATATTGAAAAAATAGGTTTGGGCAATAATCCTTTTGAGGGTATTGATGTGGGGGATCGCTCCAAACCAACCCTAGCCGATATTGACGGCGATGGCGACCTAGATTTGGTGGTGGGTGAGATTAATGGCACCCTTAAATACTATCAAAATACAGGCACTACTTCTAACCCTGCTTATGAAGTAAAAACTGGAGATGACAATCCTTTTAATGGCATTGATGTGGGGAATCTTTCCGCACCAACCCTAGCCGATATTGACGGCAATGGCGACCTAGATTTGGTGGTGGGTGAGTATTATGGCACCCTTAAATACTATCAAAATACAGGCACTACTTCTAACCCTGCTTATGAAGTAAAAACTGGAGATGACAATCCTTTTAATGGCATTGATGTGGGGATTTATTCCGCACCAACCTTAGCCGATATTGACGGCGATGGCGACCTAGATTTGGTGGTGGGTGGGAGGAATGGCACCCTTAAATACTATCAAAATACAGGCACTACTTCTAACCCTGCTTATGAAGTAAAAACTGGAGATGACAATCCTTTTAATGGCATTGATGTGGGGTATTATTCCACACCAATCCTAGTCGATATTGACGGCGATGGCGACCTAGATTTGGTGGTAGGTGAGAGTGATGGCACCCTTAAATACTATCAAAATACAGGCACTACTTCTAACCCTGCTTATGAAGCAAAAACTGGAGATGACAATCCTTTTAATGGCATTGATGTGGGGCTTTACTCCAAACCAACCCTAGCTGATATTGATGGTGATGGCGACCTAGATTTGGTGGTGGGTGAGAAGAATGGCACCCTTAAATATTATTACAATCAACAACCTTCTTCTGTAGATGGACAAGCCCCAACTCCAACGGCTACTAACTCATGGACTCTAAGCAATATTCCAGCAGGACAATCTGCTTTTAAGGTAGGCGATGTTATCAGCCTAACACTGACAATGAGCGAGACCTTGAAACTTAATAACACCACAGGCTCTAAAGTGGTCATTGCAGGCAAAGACTTTGTTTTGGATAAAACTGCCTCTACAACTGCAGGTGATAAGAAATTGGTGTTTAAATATAGCGTTCAAGCTGGAGATAACATTGCCGCTACAGACTTTGATATTGACAATCCAACAAGCGATATTACGCTAAATAATATAACAGATGTCGCAGGTAATGCACCAGTATTTACCGCTGATAGAGTAGTGTTGGCTAAGACTAAGCTTGAGTATATTGAAAAAATAGGTTTGGGTAATAATCCTTTTGAGGGTATTGATGTGGGGGATCGCTCCAAACCAACCCTAGCCGATATTGACGGCGATGGCGACCTAGATTTGGTGGTGGGTGAGGCTTATGGCACCCTTAAATACTATCAAAATACAGGCACTACTTCTAACCCTGCTTATGAAGTAAAAACTGGAGATAGTAATCCTTTTAATGGCATTGATGTGGGGAATTATTCCACACCAACCCTGGCCGATATTGACGGCGATGGTGACCTAGATTTGGTGGTGGGTGAGTATTATGGCACCCTTAAATACTATCAAAATACAGGCACTACTTCTAACCCTGCTTATGAAGTAAAAACTGGAGATGACAATCCTTTTAATGGCATTGATGTGGGGATTTATTCCGCACCAACCTTATCCGATATTGACGGCGATGGCGACCTAGATTTGGTGGTGAGTGAGAATTATGGCACCCTTAAATACTATCAAAATACAGGCACTACTTCTAACCCTGCTTATGAAGTAAAAACTGGAGATAGTAATCCTTTTAATGGCATTGATGTGGGATATTCTTCCAAACCAACCCTAGCCGATATTGACGGCGATGGCGACCTGGATTTGGTGGTAGGTAAGAATGATGGCACCCTTAAATACTATCAAAATACAGGCACTACTTCTAACCCTGCTTATGAAGCAAAAACTGGAGGTAGCAATCCTTTTAATGGCATTGATGTGGGGCGTTATTCCGCACCAGTCCTAGCCGATATTGATGGCGATGGTGATCTAGATTTGGTAGTGGGTGAGGTTTATGGCACCCTTAAATACTACTACAATCAACAACCTTCTTCTGTAGATGGACAAGCCCCAACTCTAACAACACAAGCTTCGGCCGAATTGGGTGAAACCTCAGACCTGATGCTTGATTTTAATGAAGACATTCAAGCAGGTAGTACAGGTAGTATTGTTATTAAAGGTAGTGATGATGGAGTAATAGCAACCATTAATATTGCTGAGACAACTAAATTCAGCATTGCTGGCGATAAACTCACCATTGATGTGTCAGCATTAGGTTTAACTGATAATAAATTAACCCAAGGCAGTTACTATATCACCATGGATGCAGGCACAGTAACTGACATAGCGGGTAACGATGCTGCTGCCATTACTAAAGATACTAACCAATGGGCATTTGAAACCAAAGCACTTTTTACCACAATCGCTTGGATAGGTGCCGATGATAACTACATTAATTATAGTGAAAAAGACGCAACCGCACTCTCAGGCACAGTAGCGGGAGCAGGTACCTTATCTATTACTAAGATTGAGTTTTTTGAAGGTAGTAATACAGTAGGCACAGCAATAACTTCAGGATTACCAGCTGTTGCAGCTGACGGCACCTGGACACTCGCACATTCTGCTATGCCATCTGAATTAGCCGATGGAAAAACCTACACGGCTGTAGTAACGCTTAGTGATGGCACCAATTCAACAATTATCACTAGCACAGCAGTAACTTATGACACCATTAACCCAACTCCAATCACGACCAATCCATGGACTCTAAGCAATATTCCAGCAGGGCAATCTGCTTTTAAGGCAGGCGATATTATCAGCCTAACACTGACAATGAGTGAGACCTTGAAACTTAATAACACCACAGACTCTAAAGTGGTCATTGCAGGCAAAGACTTTGTTTTGGATAAAACTGCCTCTACAACTGCAGGTGATAAGAAACTGGTGTTTAAATATAGTGTTCAAGCTGGAGATAGCATTGCCGCTACAGACTTTGATATTGACAATCCAACAAGCGATATTACGCTAAATAATATAACAGATGTCGCAGGTAATGCACCAGTATTTACCGCTGATAGAGTAGTGTTGGCTAAGACTAAGCTTGAGTATATTGAAAAAACAGGTTCGGGCAATAATCCTTTTGAGGGTATTGATGTGGGGGATTTATCTGCACCAACCCTGGCCGATATTGACGGCGATGGCGACCTAGATTTGGTGATGGGTGAGTCTTATGGCACCCTTAAATACTATCAAAATACAGGCACTACTTCTAACCCTGCTTATGAAGCAAAAACTGGAGATGACAATCCTTTTAATGGCATTGATGTGGGGTATTATTCCACACCAACCTTGGCTGATATTGACGGCGATGGCGACCTAGATTTGGTGGTGGGTGAGGTTTATGGCACCCTTAAATACTATCAAAATACAGGCTCTGCTTCTAGCCCTACTTATGAAGTAAAAACTGGAGATGACAATCCTTTTAATGGCATTGATGTGGGATATTCTTCCAAACCAGCCCTAGCCGATATTGATGGCGATGGCGATCTAGATTTGGTGGTGGGTGAGTATTATGGCACCCTTAAATACTATCAAAATACAGGCACTACTTCTAACCCTGCTTATGAAGCAAAAACTGGAGACAGCAATCCTTTTAATGGCATTGATGTGGGAAGTGCTGCCTCACCAACCCTAGCCGATATTGACGGCGATGGCGACCTAGATTTGGTGGTGGGTGAGGATGATGGCACCCTTAAATACTATCAAAATACAGGCACTACTTCTAACCCTGCTTATGAAGCAAAAACTGGAGATGACAATCCTTTTAATGGCATCGATGTGGGGTATCGCTCCAAACCAACCCTAGTCGATATTGACGGTGATGGCGACCTAGATTTGGTGGTGGGTGAGGTTGGTGGCACCCTTAAATATTACTACAATCAACAACCTTCTTCTGTAGATGGGCAAGTTCCAACCTTTACAGAAAAAACCAGCGATACCAATGTCTTAGGCAAGCCTTCAAATCTAGTAATTGAGTTTTCTGAAAACATCAAAACAAATGGTGGCATTGTTGAAATCTGGAATAGCGCAGAAAAAGTTGCAACTATTAGCATTACTAATGCTAATATTAGCGACACAACACTCACTCTTAACCCAAGTAGTTTAACTTCAGGTGTTTATTACATCAAAATGGCATCAGGCGTTATAACTGACACCTCGGGTAATGACTTTGCAGGTATTGATAATACCTCAGGTAAAACTTGGGCATTTGCATATAATTTTTATATCGGCACCGATAAAGCCGATACTATAACGGGTAGTGCAGGTGACGATACTATAAATGGTGGTGCAGGCAACGACACTATAAATGGCGGTGCAGGCAGTGATATTTTTGTTTATGCAAATACAGATAATGGCGAAGACACCATAACTGGCTTCATATTTGGTGCTGGTGGTGATAAATTAGATTTAAAAGATTTTATTACCGCTAGTGGTAACCAAGCGACACTTTTTGCTAATATTGATAAATATATTACAGTGTCAGATACTGGCACTGCAGGTAGTGCCAAACTAACGATTGATGCTGATGGCACGGTTACAGATGATGTTGCTGATTTGGTTATCAATCTACAAGGGGTTTCTGGTATTGGTGGCTCCCCTACTCCCGACACAGTTGCATTAGGGCACTTTATAACTGATAATCTTATTCTTGTATAAAGTAAGACACCTATAAAAACAAAAACCCGCCTTATTTAGGCGGGTTTTTTTATGGAAAAATATCAACCAAAAATTTAAAAATTTAAAAACTTGAACCTAGAGAGACCTTTGCATAAATATGAATAATCATCAAAACGCCATCTTTCATCAAATTACAAACTTTTTAAAAACACCCTTAGCCCTGCTAGGAGTGGATTTAAAAAATTTCCAATTTAATAAAATCTGTCATTTTGCTAATCATCCCTATTTATGCAAAGGTCTCATAAAGTAAGACACCCATAAAAACAAAAACCCGCCTTATTTAGGCGGGTTTTTTTATGGAAAAATATCAACCAAAAAATCAAAAATTTAAAAACTTGAACCTAGAGAGACCTTTGCATAAATATGAATAATCATCAAAACGCCATCTTTCATCAAATTACAAACTTTTTAAAAACACCCTTAGCCCTTCTAGGAGTGGATTTAAAAAATTTCCAATTTAATAAAATCTGTCATTTTGCTAATCATCCCTATTTATGCAAAGGCCTCTTAGAGGAATAAGTAAATTATGTATAATATAACAAATGAGAATTTTGCATACAATGTTACGCGTCGGGGATATGGACAAATCCATTGCTTTTTATACCAAGGTTTTGGGGATGCGTGTGCTACGCCAAAAGGAATATCCAAAGGGTAAATTTACCAATACATTTTTAGGTTATGGAGTAGAATCGGAAGAATGTGCGTTAGAATTAACTTACAATTGGGACAAGAGTGATTACGATATTGGTACAGGTTTTGGACATATTGCCATTAATGTAGAAGATGTTTATCGGGCAACAGTAAAAGCAAAAGAACAAAGTGTTGAAATTATACGAGAGGCTGGACCAATGAATGCAGGTGATACGATTGTTGCTTTTTTAAAAGACCCTGACGGGTATGAAATTGAACTGTTGTCTAAGTGAGACCTTTGCATAAATATGAATAATCATCAAAACGCCATCTTTCATCAAATTACAAACTTTTTAAAAACACCCTTAGCCCTGCTAGGAGTGGATTTAAAAAATTTACAATTTAATAAAATCTGTCATTTTGCTAATCATCCCTATTTATGCAAAGGTCTCTAAGTAATTTTAAGTGTAATTTGTTCAGTTGGGTGTATTTTAACTGTCAAAATATTCAAAGTTAATTGTATTCTTTTCTGCCTGATAAGGCATGAGCGATGGTATTGATGTCGGCGTATTCTAATTCGCCCCCGATGGGGATTCCGTGGGCAATGCGGGTGATGCGGACATTGAATTGTTTTGCCATATTGCTGATGTAATGGGCAGTAACTTCACCTTCAATGGTGGCGTTGGTGGCAAGAATGATTTCTTCGATGTTTTGGCAGTGTAGTTTTTGTTCTAATTCGTTTAAGCCTAGTTCAGCAGCACCAATGCCGTCAATAGGAGATAGGTAGCCGCTGAGGACGAAATATTTTCCTTTATAGGCACCACTTTGTTCGATAGCATGGATATCGGTTGGGGTTTCAACGATGCAGAGCTGGGCGTTAGTGCGGTTGTCGTTGGCACAGATTTTGCAGAGGGTTTTTTCGCTGAGTGTGCGACATGATGTGCAGTGTTTTACATGTTTCATTGCACCAACTAATGCTTTGGCGAGTTCAAAACCACCGTTGCGGTCGCGTTCTAATAGATGATAGACGAAGCGTTGTGCGGTTTTTTTACCAACACCGGGTAGGGCACAAAATGCTTGATTTAGAGTTTCAATCATTAGAAAGGTAGGCTCATTCCGCCAGGAATTTTTATGCCACCTGTTGCTGCTTTCATTTTGGCAGTAGAGGCATCGGCAATTTGTTGGTTAGCGTCGTTGATAGCGGTTAAGATTAAATCTTCTAGCATAGTCTTGTCGTTCATTACGCTATCGTCAATTTGAATATTACTTACTTGATGTTCGCCGTTGATATTGATTTGTACAGCGCCATTTGCAGCCACACCTGTGGCAGTTAGTAATTTTATTTCTTCTTGTGCTTGTTGCATATTGTCTTGCATTTGTTGGGCTTTTTTCATCATCCCTGTCATTCCACCTTTAAACATTGTTGTTCTCCTTGATTGAGTTTTTATCTATTTTTGTATTAAATACTTGTTGTAATTTTTGCACGCCTTTGTCGGCTAAAAATTCTTTTTGCAAGGCATTTGTTTTTTCATTTTTTTTCTGTGTTTCTTTTTGTGCTAAGGTTTGTTCTGTGAGTTTATTCAAGTTAATGCTCAGCGTAATGTTTTTAAAATTTGCTTGTAATGTGGATTGAATTGAGTTTTGAATTGTATCTGTTAGTAAACTGGAAAATTGCGTGTCTAAACTCAGTGTTAATATTTGCTTATCAATGCTTTTAAATAAAGTATTTTTGAGTAATATCTTGGCAGGTATGTTAAAACCAAGATTTTCAACCAAGTCCTCCCATTTTGTTTGAGAATTAATGTTAAATACTGGTTTTTCGCTATTTTTTACCGATTTTTGTACTGTTTTTTGCGCTTTTGCTAATTTAGGTGTTTTTTTTTCTGAGAATGAGATTCCGAGTGGAATGTTAGCATACGCAAAAGTGTCATTTCAAGTCCAATTTGCTCACTCGGTGCAATAGGTAGTTCCTTATTACCGTTGATGGCAATGTGATAAAACAATTGTAAGTCTTGGTTAGAAATCTGTGTAGAAAGTACTTTTACATCGTCAGAAACACCTGAATTATCAATAATTTGGGTGATAGAGATTTGATGGAATAGGGCGCTTAAATCTTTGAGTGCCTGCGTTAAGTTTTCACCTTTGTGCGACAATTCTTTCACAAAACTAATACAGGCTTTAGCATCTTGATTAATCAGGTGTTTTGCCAAAGTGATAATATCGTCGTGAGCGACTAAGCCAAGCATGGCTTTAATGTCTGCTACCATTACACTGCCGTTGCCATACGAGATAGATTGGTCAAGTAAACTCAGGGCGTCACGCATAGATCCGTTGCCAAAATCAGCGATTTGACCAAGGGCTAATTCTTCATATTTGAAACCCTCGGTGTCCATAATGAATTTTAATTGCCCGAGAATTTCTTCGTGGGTTAATTTTTGCAAGGTAAATTGCAAGCAGCGAGAAAGTACGGTTACTGGGACTTTTTGTGGGTCAGTAGTTGCGAGTAAAAACTTAATGTGTTCTGGTGGCTCTTCAAGGGTTTTAAGCAGTGCATTAAAACTGCTTTTTGAGAGCATATGCACCTCATCAATCAAGTAAATTTTATAGCGATTTTTGGTCGGCATATACTGAGCATTTTCCAAAATATCACGCATATTGTCAACGCCTGTATGCGAGGCAGCGTCGAGTTCAATAAGGTCAATGGATTGCCCACTGTCGATTTCAATACAAGTTGGGCAAGTGCCACAAGGGGTAGAACTAACACCGCTTTCACAGTTGATGGATTTGGCAAAAATTCTAGCAATAGTGGTTTTGCCGACACCACGCGTGCCTGTAAATAGGAATCCGTGGTGTAAATTATCCGCATCAAGTGCATTGATCAAAGTTTTAGTTGTGTGCGATTGACCAACCATTTCACCAAAGGTGCGGGGACGGTATTTGCGTGCTAAAACTTGATAAGGTTCGCTCATGTTAGATTCATTAAATTTAAAAGTGGCAGTGCCGAGAATAACAGCCAACACCTGAAAAAATTATTACCGTTGCTTCCTTCCGGACCTGGCGGAGTTTATAATCATTCATTGTCAGTGCACCCTCAACACTACCAAGAATGATTTTACTCAAAAATGAAAGTGTTTTAGCACTTATTAATTAATTCAAGGCGTTTAGGTGTGCCGATATCTTGCCAGTTGCATTGACAATGTTCACCAGTGATTTTTTGGTTATTTATAGCTTCTTTAAATAGAGTGATGAGAGGTAATTTTTGCTCGCTTTGTCGGTATGATGTGAAAAAATTAGGGTGATAAATGCCGATACCTGAAAAAGTGTAAGTTTGTTGTTGTGCGGGGATAATTTGATTACCGTTTAAGGAAAAATCGCCATTGGGGTTGTGTTTTGGGTTGTTGATTAATGCTAAATGTGCCAATGAGTTATCAGGGAGAATGAGAGTGGATAGGTCCAGGTCGCAGAATACATCGGCATTAATTGCCATAAAAGAGGTGTTGCCTAATAAGGGTAATGCTTGAATGATGCCGCCAGCAGTTTCTAAGGCGGTTTCTTCGAAACTGTATTGAATATTGACATTGAATTGATTGCCATTGCCTAGGTGTGTTTGAATTTGTTCACCGAGATAAGCGGTATTAATGACAATGTCTATAATACCTGCTTTTTTTAGGCGGTTTATGGTGTACTCAATTAAGGGTCTTCCGTGTACTTTAAGTAGGGGTTTTGGCGTATTTTTGGTGAGTGGCATCATACGCTTTCCTCTGCCAGCAGCGAGAATGATTGCTTTCATAAAATCTCCTTGAGTAAGGCAAACTCTGAGTATTTATTGGCAATTTGTAGCACATATTTTTTAACCAAAGGTATGTCGTCTAAATATTGATTTTTACCGTCACGAAGGGACAAGCGTTTAAAAATACCTAAGATTTTTAAGTGTCGTTGTAAGCCCATTAATTCAAATTGCTTTTTAAATTTGGAAAATTTAATTTCACTATTTGTTTGCTGGTGATAATATTGCAAGAGAATTTTAATTTCAATAGGCTCTAATTGAAGGTAAGCATCTTTTAATAATGAACACAAGTCATAGGTATTTGAGCCGATGACTGCATCTTGAAAGTCAATTACAGTAACTTCGCTGTCAAGCATCATCATATTGCGCGCATGATAATCACGATGGACAAAAACTTGTGGTGAATTGAGTGCGTTGTTGCTCAGTATTTGGAAAATATCGGTTAATTGCTGTTGCTGTTTATCGCTGATGTCCTTTGGTAAATACCAATCAATTAATAATTGCATTTCCTTTTTTAATAAGGTATCGTCATATAAAGGCAAGTCATTATAACAATCAATTGCTTGCATTTTGATGAGCTCATCAATGGCTTTTTTATACAAAGTAATCAATTTTTCTTTGCTTAGTGCTTTTAGAAAAGTCAGATTTCCCAAGTCTTCAATCAGTAAAAATCCTTGCATTAAATTGGCTTCAATAATTTTCGGTGCGTGAACATTATTAACTCGCAACATTGCCGAAATTTTAATGAAGGCTTTGCTGTCTTCTTTTTCAGGTGGCGCATCCATTGCAATAAAGGTATTATTTTCGCGTTCCACTCTAAAATAACGGCGGAAACTTGCGTCATCACTGGTGCTATTAATTACAAAATTTTCATCACCAAAGAAAGTTTCTAGCCAATCAGTGAGTGCATCAAGTCGTTTATCAGTCATTTTTCAACCTCTGATAATGGGTATAAACGCACGCCCAATATTGCCCAACTTTGCCATCATTCACAGTTTGCCCGTTTATCTGAGTGATGGGCATAATTTCACGAGTGGAACTGGAAATCCACACTTCATCGGCATTGATTAATGCATTAATATTAAAACTTGATTCTTCAATAGTTAAATCACAGGCTTGCGCACTTTCTAATGCCAAATCACGAGTGATACCTGAAAGGATATTTACCCCTGTTGGGTGCGTGTGCAAAGTGCCATTTTTAAGCATAAAAACATTGGAAGTTGCACCTTCGGTAATAATGGTCTCACGGTGTAAAATCACTTCTTCGACTTGATGCTCTTTGGCAGTTTGTGCGTATAATGTATTTGCCAGCAGAGAAGTGGCTTTGATGTCGCATCGAGACCAGCGAATATCTGACTGAGTAATAGCGCTGAAACCCTGTTCTAACATCTGCTTAGTTTTTGGTATTAATGGATTTGCTTCAATATAAACAGTTGGTGTCAGCACATCAAAACTGTGTTTTCTACATATATCAACCCCCCGAGTAATTTGAAGATAGAGCGACTGGTTGCCTGTTTCAGCATAGGTGAGTAATTGATTGAAAATTGCTAACCACTCATTTTCAATATGTGGGTTGGGGATTTTGACAGAATCTAAACTTTTTTGCAGGCGTTTTAGGTGTGCACTTAAACGGAATATTTTGCCTTGATAAACGGGAATGACTTCATACACACCATCACCAAATAAAAAGCCTCTATCCATAACGGGAATAGAGGCTTTATTTTTTGCAATAAAATTGCCGTTAAGATAGACCATTGAGTGTGTTATTACAATCCAATACTGTCTAATAGTCGAGAAAAGAAACCTGATTCAGGTGCATCTTCTAATGCAACGATAGGTAATCTTACTAACTCATTGTCTTCAAATTTAAGTACAAGATGACCGATATTATCACCTTTATTGATTGGTGCGGATAGATTGTCATTTAGTTCAATGGCTTGTTGTGACAATCTGTATTGTCCACGAGGTAAAGTGATGGCTTGTGGGCTATTAAAACCGACTTTGATTTCTTCTTTAGTTGATCCGGGAATAGGAATTACATTGTTGATTTTGCTAATTTTTTTGGTTTCAAAGAAACGGAAAGCATAATCTAAAATAGTTTGCGTTTGTTCAGTTCTGGCTTGTGTACCTGTTGAACCAAGCACCACAGAAATCAAGCGCATATCATCAACGCGTTTGGCACTGGCAACAAGATTATATCCTGCTCTTTCGGTGTGGCCAGTTTTCAATCCATCTACCGTATGGTCAGACCAAAGTAATTTGTTACGATTACGCTGTTTGATGCCGTGGTAAGTAAATTCTTTTTGCGAATACCAAGAATAAAACTGTGGAAAGTCTCGAATAGTTGCCGAAGCTAATTTTGCCATATCGGCAGCGGTGGTGTGCTGTGCTGCGTTTGGTAGGCCTGAGGCGTTTTCAAAATTGGTGTTATTCATCCCTAATTCTTTGGCATATTCATTCATATAGGTAGCAAATGTGCCTTCAGTCCCAGCGATATGCTCGGCCAATGCTACAGCTGAATCATTGCCTGATTGGATAATCATACCTTGAAGTAAGGTCTTTAATTTGATAGTTTTACCAACTTCAACGAAACTTTTTGAACCTCCTGTTTTCCATGCCTTTTTACTGATTCTTACATCGTCTTTTAGATTAGCTCTGCCATCATTAATCAGTTGAAAAACCACATAAGCCGTCATTAATTTAGTCAAACTTGCAGGCGAGCGTTCCACATTGGCTTTATTTGAGGCAATAACCACACCTGAGTCATGGTCTAAGACGATATAGGCTGCTGCATTAATTGAAGGGGCTTTAGGGGTGATAAAAATCGCTGCTTGTACATTGAGTGATAAAACACCAAAGGTGAAAATTAATTTTTTAGTAAGTGATTGATATTGCATAATTTTTTATTTTGTTTATTGGTTAAATTGTTGTTTTATTTTTTCTGAGAGATGGTAGGCCGCCATTGCATATCTATTGTCGTGATTATAACGGGTTAGCACATAAAAATTCCAAAAAGTGAGCCAATTTTCGTCAATTTTTTTTTGTGGTAGGCGAACAAAGGCTAATTTTGTTTTATTGTTAATATCAGTATCAATATCAAAACCTTGTTTACGCCAATACTTTGCAGTCATTTTTGGCTTGGAATTGGCACGCTTGGCGTGTTGAAGTTGCTTGGTATGTAGTGAGATAGGGCGAGCGATTTCACCAAAATCGTGCCAATGATGCTTGTCAAAATAATTGGCAATTGAACCAATAGCATCGGCTGGGGAAGAAAATAAATCTACCACGCCATCGTGGTCAAAATCCACCGCATAGTGACGATAAGAACTGGCAATAAATTGTGTATAGCCCATTGCTCCTGCATATGAGCCTTTGATAGACAAAGGAGCAATAGCATTTTCGCGTGACATCAATAAAAAGTTTTCCAACTCATTACGATAAAAACGCTGTCGTCGATAATTGGTAAAGGCGCGTATGGTGAGTGTTTTGAAAGTGGGGTGCGTGCCTTTTTTGGCGCCATAACTGGTTTCTATGCCTAAAATAGCCACGATAATCTCAGCAGGGACATTGTAAGTCTTCTCAGCACGCTTGAGTGTTGCTAAGTTGTCTTGCCAAAATTTCACCCCATTGTTGATGCGTGCTTCGGTGAGAAATAAGCCTCTATACTTGTCCCATGCCATTGGTGGTTTTTTCACATATTTCTTTTTGTCTTTCTTTTTAATAGATTTATCGGTAATTTTAAATTTAACGGTAGCAAAAATAGTGAGTAATTCATCACGATTAAAATCGTGCTTTTTTACCATTTTATCAATAAAATTTTGCGTGGTTTTAAAATAGGTTGCTGGGACTATTTTGGCAGAAACCAATGACGATATCAGCAATAGGGTAAGTGTAAAAAATCTCATGATAAATAGCCTGGGATTTTGTGTTTTCGGATTGACATAATAATGCCAAAACTAGCAAATAGTGTAATTAACGATGAGCCACCATAGCTAATTAGTGGCAATGGGACACCAACAACAGGTAATAGGCCTGAAACCATACCGATATTAACGAACACATAGGTAAAGAAAATCAGCGTCAAACTGGCACCTAGTAATTTGGAAAAAGTGTCTTCTGATTCAATAGAAATGACAAAACAACGCCAAATAATTAAACCATAAAAGCACAGTAATAATAACACACCAATAAAGCCTAATTCTTCTGCAATTACAGCAAAAATAAAGTCAGTTGTGTGCTCAGGTAAAAAATTGAGTTGCGCTTGAGAGCCTTGTTCAATACCTTTACCAAATAAACCACCAGAACCGATGGCAATCTTAGATTGTAGGATGTGATACCCCGCACCGAGCGGGTCAAGTGTAGGGTCAATCATTGTCATAATGCGTTTCTTTTGATACGCCATTAGCAAATAATTCCAAGCGATATATCCACCACCAAGACTACCTGCGCTGATGACACCGAAATTGAGCCAACTATTGCGTAGAATTTGAATGCGAACACCTGAGAAAAGCAACACATAACCCCCGCTTGCACCGATGAGTAATGAAGTGCCTAAATCAGGCTGTTTGGCAATCAATAAAACAATCACAATAATTGCAGCCAATGAAGTAAAAATCGATATAGGCTGCGGTGGCAGAGTTTTTTCACTCAGAATGGAGGCAATCGCAATCGGCACAATGACTTTCATTAATTCTGATGGCTGAAAGCGTATCAGACCTAAATCCAGCCAGCGTTGAGCGCCACCACTACTGGAACCAAAGAGCAAGACTAACAACAATAAAAAGATACCAAGTAACATTAAATACGGGGAATAACGCCTAAAGACACGGGGAGGTATCTGTGCAATAATCAACATCACGCCGATAGCAAAGATAAAATGTAACATTTGCTTATAAACCAAAAAGATTGATTCAGCAGAGGCACTATAAAGTATCGTTAATCCAAAAATACTAATTCCCATCAACATTAAAAACAACGGTGTATCCATTTTGAAATAATGCCAATAATGGCGTAATTTATCAATCTGTGTCATAATAATAATAATCCAACACGCCTAACATCGGACAATAATAAGTTAAAACTGTGGCAAGCAGAATCAGTGCTCATGGTTTCAACACCAATCCCCATTTGTTGAATAGCCACTTGCTGTTGTGGGTTTAAAAATTGACCTGCTGCTCCTGTGCCAACAATCAATATATCAATATCATCTTTTGAAACAAGAGGAAATAGCGTCATTTTATCTAGCTGTTTTAATGTCATTTCAACCATTTCTGTGTGATAATTAGTTGAGACAAAACAAGGTGTAGAAAGACTTGTATGTGACAATGAGATTGTTTCATCGCTCACGGAAATAACGCTATTTTGTTGATTGTCTTGTTGATTAAATTCCACGGAACTATTCTTTGATAACGATGTAATAGGGTTGATTATACCTATAACAATAACCGTGTAAAATTACACTCTTTTAAAAATACAAAATATTTATGTCAAATACCAACGAAACAGATGCATTTAGTGCAGATTTAGTTAGCGGTTTAGCTGCCTTTGATTCTAAAAATTTTACAATGGCTTACCAGTTATTAGCTCCACTTGCTGCTCAAGGTAGTGCGGAAAGCCTGTGGCGTTTAGGAATGATGCAAATGAATGGCTTGGGCATGGTGGAAAATCAACCGCTGGGTTTTGAGAATTTTGTTCACGCTGCCAAACAAGGACACGCTTTTGCACACCATATGATTGCTGTGGCATATATGACAGGTGAAGGTGTTGAAAAAGACATTACCAAGGCAATTGAATGGTTTGAAAAAGCCGCTAAATTTGGCTTACCAGGGGCAATGTATGCGTTGGGTATGCTATATGAAGACGGCAAAGAAGTGACAAAAGATTTAGAAAAAACCCAATATTGGTACGACCAAGCAGCTGCGGTGGAGGCATAAATGAAATCACGATTTGCTCCCTCCCCGACCGGTTATTTACACATTGGTGGTGCACGCACCGCTCTATTTGCTTGGGCATATGCCAAACAACAACAAGGACACTTTGTCTTACGGATTGAAGACACAGACAGAGCGCGCTCAACACAAACCTCCGTTGATGCGATTTTAGACGGAATGAACTGGCTCGGGCTTGATTATGACGAAGGCCCATTCTACCAAACCGAACGATTTGCGCGCTATGACGAAGTGATTCAGCAACTACTAGCGACAGACAAAGCCTATTATTGCGCCTGCTCAAAAGAACGCCTAGACACCCTAAGAGCAGACCTGATGGCAAAAGGCGAAAAAGCAATGTATGACGGCTGCTGTCGGCATAAAAACTTGTCCTCAGGCGTAGTGCGTTTTAAAAACCCCATCGCAGGCGTCGTTACTTTTGCAGATGCAGTCAAAGGTAAAATCTCAATCGCCAACCAAGAAATCGACGATTTAATTATTGCCCGCACCGACGGCACACCGACCTATAATTTAACCGTTGTGGTCGATGATCACGACATGGCAATCACCCATGTCATTCGTGGCGACGACCATATTAACAACACACCAAGACAAATTAACCTATATACAGCACTCAATTGGACACTCCCCGAATTTGCACACTTACCAATGATTCTCGGCAGTGACGGCGCTCGTTTATCAAAACGCCACGGTGCTGTGAGCGTGATGGCATACAGAGATGCAGGATTTTTACCCGAAGCATTACTGAATTATTTGGTGCGTTTAGGTTGGTCACATGGCGATCAAGAAATATTTTCACTTGAAGAAATTGTCTCACTATTCGACCTAAAAGACATCAACAAAGCCCCCGCAAGTTTTAATGAAGAAAAACTACTGTGGCTCAATCAAGAATACATTAAAAACGCCACCC
The DNA here is from genome assembly GCF_964212635.1 of Candidatus Thiodubiliella endoseptemdiera. Classification (NCBI taxonomy): domain Bacteria; kingdom Pseudomonadati; phylum Pseudomonadota; class Gammaproteobacteria; family Pseudothioglobaceae (SeqCode); genus Candidatus Thiodubiliella; species Candidatus Thiodubiliella endoseptemdiera. The sequence continues at coordinate 301,725 of NZ_OZ156463.1, read as the reverse complement.
CCGAATATCTAATACAACAACTAGACTGGCACCTCAACCATCAAAAAATAACCACCGAACAAGGCGCTGATTTGGCATCAGTCGTTGCACTATTGCAACAACGCTCAAAAACCTTGGTAGAAATGGTAGCAGGACTGAAAATGTTCTATCAAGATTTTGATGCTTTTGATAAAAAACTTGCTGACAAACAATTTAAAGATACCAAGCCACTTGCGGTATTGCTTGAAAAACTCAGCGTATTAGACACTTGGCAAGCTGATGAAATCAAAGGTTGCATCAAGCAGGTTTGTAATGACTTAGAAATTGGTTTTGGCAAAGTAGGGCAGCCCTTTCGCCTAGCATTGAGCGGCAATGGTAACGCAGGTAATATTGATGCCGTAGCCGAACTGATTGGCAAGCCAACCACACTTAAACGCCTAGAAAAAGCCATTCAGTATTAAGAAGCTCTTGTGAACAATTTATGAAACATATAAAACAGCATCTCTCCCACCCAAAAACTCGTCAAATAGTTAGTTATCCTCCTTATTTTTGGGTGAAAAATGCACTACTTTCTATATTTTCTAAGCCACACTAAGTTAGCAGGAATTTTTATGGATATTGACTTAAATCAGTTACGACGAGAATTTACCAGCACAGGTATCTCTCGTGCTGAATTAAATACTGATCCTTTTGCCCAATTTAAACTGTGGATAGAGCAGGCAGTCCAAGCAAAACTGACCCTACCAAATGCTATGAGTCTAGCCACCAGCGATGACCAAGGTATCGGCGTAAGAACCGTCCTATTAAAAACCTTTGACCAACAAGGCTTCGTGTTTTTCACCAATTACCACTCCAAAAAATCCAAACAAATAGACAACAACCCAAAAGTAGCCGCCTTATTCCCATGGTTAGACCTAGAACGACAAGTAAAAATTACAGGCACAGTAGAAAAAATCTCAACCCTCGACTCCATCAAATATTTCGCCTCCCGTCCAAAAGCATCCCAACTCGGCGCCTGGGCATCCCCCCAATCTTCAATTCTAAGCTCAAGACAAATTCTATTATCCGAATTTGATGCCATGCAACGCAAATTCAAAAAAGGCGAAGTCCCTCTACCTGATTTTTGGGGTGGCTATCGCATTGTACCCACAACGATTGAGTTCTGGCAAGGCAGAGAAAACCGCCTACACGACCGTTTTCTTTATACCTGTGAAAATAGTGAATGGGTCATTAATCGTTTAGCGCCTTAATCACAGCTTGAGCGTTGGGTTGTTTGCCTGTCCAAAATTCAAAAGCTGCCGCTGCTTGCTCTACTAACATTCCCAAACCATTAACCACCTTTGAGGCATTATTTTTCTTTGCCCATTGCATAAATGGTGTGGCTTTACCATACATTAAGTCATAGCAAATTGCACCATTTGCTACACTGTTAGGAATGTCTAACATTTTTCCACTGAGTGAAGCACTAGTGGCATTGATAATCACATCAACCCGTTCGGACTTGACTTTTTCCAATCCAAAGCCACAAGTTTTGCCATATTTGGCAAAGTCATTGGCTAACGCTATTGCTTTGGAAGCGGTGCGATTGGCAACCATTGTTCGTGCAGGGTTTTGTTGCAATAAAGGTAGTAAAATTCCGCGTGTCGCACCACCAGAGCCTAAAATAAGCACAGTTTTATCGCTTAAATCAATGCCAAGATTTTTGGTTAAGTCATTAACTAATCCAGTACCATCAGTATTTTCACCGATGATCATATTACCATCGACTTTAATAGTATTTACGGCACCTGCGGTTTGAGCGTTGAGCGTGTGTTGCGTGGCAAAATTAAAGGCGTCAATTTTAAATGGTATAGTAATATTAAAGCCTATACCACCTTTTTGAATAAAGTTAGCTGCCGATTCTGTAAAAGCGTCAATCGGTGCTAATTCCTTTGTATATTGGACTTTTACACCTACTTGCTGTGCAAATAGGGTATGAATGGTAGGCGATAAACTGTGCTCAATCGGATTACCAAAAACAGCTAGCTTATACATTATTCCTATTTGTTGCCGTCAGCGTCAGGGGTTGCATCTACCTTGTTGCCTGCGCTTGTTTTTGTTTCTTTTTTAACTTCTCTCTTAGCTTCAGGCTTAGATTTAGCGGGGCTTTCTATTTTTACAACTGCTTTTTTTATTGTTTTTGTTTTACTCTTTACTTCTTTTTTAACCTCTGGCGACTTTGCTTCCTTTTTTACTTCAGGTTTAGTGACCTGCTTTACTTCTGACTTCGCCTGTGATTTTTCTTGTGGTTTAGATGTTGCGTTATTTTGCTTTAGCTGATTGTTATTTTTCGGTTTCAGTTTTTGATTTTGTTGTTGTTTTTGGTTATTGTTTTGTTGTTTATTTTGACCGCGATTACGATTTTGATTTTTGTTACGATTTCTATTACGATTTTTATTATTATTATTTCTATTATTACGCTTTTTATTAGGCTGCTTTTTATTCTTGTCAATACCAGGCAATGATTTTAACCACTCAAAGAAAGAAAATGAAGACTTGTTTTTAGTTACTTCTTTATGCTCAGACACGCGTGTTGTTGGATGGTTGCTGTTAATCGCAGGGATGTCTCTTTTATCATTTAAACCATTGTCAGCAAGGGTATTTTGCGGTTTAGAAATACCTTGGTAACTTTTATGATGTGATTTTTTATCACCTTTTTGTTTATTAATATTAAAATTCGGAAATTGCATATACGGATTAGGCAATAAAGTGATTTTTATTCCGTGTTTGTTTTCTAAGCGGGTGATGTCACTGCGTTTTTCATTCAATAAATAAGTAATAACATCAATACTGGATTGAATTGTTAGCCGTTGCATATGATTGGAAGCATTACAGCCATCTTCAAGTTGTCTAAGAATGTTGAGCGCCAAACTTGGAACGGTTGGCGTTGTGCCACGCCCATCACAAGAGGGGCAAGTCTTTTCTACTGATTCAGTTACTGAACTCATCAGGCGTTGTCTTGACATTTCTAACAAGCCGAAGCGAGAAATAGTGCCAATTTGGATACGCGCACGGTCTGAATCTGTGGCTTTTTCCATCGCTTTTTCAATAGATTTACGATGCTCTTCGGAAGTCATATCAATAAAGTCAATCACCACTAAACCACCAATATCTCTCAGTTGTAATTGCGTGGCAATCTCTTTTGCCGCTTCTAAATTGGCATTATAGGCCGTTTCTTCAATGTCAGCACCTTTAGTGGCACGGGCAGAGTTAATGTCAATTGCAGTCAATGCTTCCGTTGGGTCAAATACGATGGTTGCACCTGAACGCAACGACACTTCGCGATCAAACACACTTTTTACTTGCGTCTCAATACCCATATGATTAAACAAAGAATGCTCGGAAACATCAAACTGTTTAATGCGGTCCAAGTAATGTGGTAGTACAAAACTAACGAATTCTTTAGCGCTTTGGAAAGTGGCTAAATCGTCAATAATAACACTATCGGTATCTTCTCTTAAATAGTCACGCAAAGTACGAATAACGATGTCACTTTCTTGATAAATTAAGAAAGGGGCTTTGCGATTTTCCGCCGCAATATTGATTGAGGACCATAATTCAGATAAGTAATCAACTTCCCATTGTAATTCTTCTAAAGTCTTGCCTGAGCCTGCAGTACGAATAATCAAACCTGAGTTATCAGGCATATTGATTTTGTTGATAATATCTTTAAGATCCGATCTATCAGATGAAGTGATTTGTCTTGAAATACCGTGACTTTTCGCATTATTTGGTGTCAAAATCATATAAGCACCCGCCAAGTTGATGTAAGTACTTAACGCTGCACCTTTATTGCCCCGTTCTTCTTTTTCAACTTGAATGATAATCTCTTGACCTTCTTTTAATACATCTGAGATGGCTATTTTTTCGCCTTTGATTTCTGCATTTGCACGCAATGCTTCGGTAACTTCCTTAAAGGGTAAAAAACCTTGTCTTTCTTTGCCGTAATCGACAAATGCAGCCTCTAAAGATTGCTCGACACGGGAGATTTTCCCCTTGTAAATGTTGCCTTTATTTTTTTGATTAAGGCTGGTTTCTATATTTAAATCGGTTAGTTTTTTATTCTTAACGATCGCAACTCTGATCTCTTCCGAGTGAGTTGCATTGATTAAAATTTGATTCATGGTTTAGTCCTTTAGTAGGAGACCTTTGCATAAATATGAATAATCATCAAAACGCCATCTTTCATCAAATTACAAACTTTTTAAAAACACCCTTAGCCCTGCTAGGAGTGGATTTAAAAAATTTCCAATTTAATAAAATCTGTCATTTTGCTAATCATCCCTATTTATGCAAAGGTCTCAGTAGGGCTTTTTTCCACGCATAGAAAATCAACACCAAGGTGTTGATATTGAGTTTTAGAGTATTTTATTTGATGTGTCAATGTTCCAAAATCCTGTTTTTATTGGGTTGTTACTCCCTTGTTATTTGTTGCTTTATAAAACGAATAAACTTATATTTTCTATGTGTGGCAAAGAAAGCCAATTAATTTAATATGAGACCTTTGCATAAATATGAATAATCATCAAAACGCCACCTTTCATCAAATTACAAACTTTTTAAAAACACCCTTAGCCCTGCTAGGAGTGGATTTAAAAAATTTCCAATTTAATAAAATCTGTCATTTTGCTAATCATCCCTATTTTATGCAAAGGTCTCAATATGTTGCTTTTACGATGTTTCGTCTTGCACCCAAAACATCAAATTCTTTACTAATTCAACGAGTTTAGTTTTCACACTCGCTGCAAGTTTTTGTATTATAGCATAATTATTGATTTAATGTGCGTCCGCCGTCAACAGAGATAATTTGTCCTGTAATATAAGAGGAATTAGCTAGAAATAAAACTGCATTAGCAATGTCTTTTGGCGAACCTTGCTTGTTGAGTGGAATTTTATTCAGTATTTTATTTTTTTGCCCATCATTTAATTTTACTTTATTTTCTGGCCACAAAATCGAACCAGGGGCAACACCACAAACGCGAATATCAGGAGCTAATTCTTTAGCTAAGGTTTGTGTCATCATCATTATTCCTGCTTTGGAAATGTTGTAAATTGCGTGATTTTTTAAAGGGCGTTGTGCGTGAATGTCAACGATATTAATAATACACCCTTGATTTTTTGACAGAGTGGCAGACAAAGATTGCGATAAGAAAAATGGCGCCATTACATTGGTATCCATAATTTTTTGCCAATCTTCTTCACTGGCATTTTGCATTGGTGTTGGGTAAAAAACTGACGCATTATTGACTAATACATCCAAATTATCAATAGAATTTGCTAATATTTTGACTGCTTGAATATCGGACAATTCTGCTTGTAGAAGGCTTACAGAGTCAGTACGCACTTGATTGAGCGTATCCGCCAATGCCCGTGCTTCCTTATCTGAATTGCGATAATGGATAATAATATTGTAGTCGTGTGCATGTAGTGTTTTGGTAATTTGTGCACCAATACGCAATGCACCGCCTGTAATAAGTGCTGTTTTCATATAAAATGATTTTTCGATGACATTAGAAAAAATAATTAAAGATACTATTATACAAAAATCTGAGCCTATCGGGTTTGATGTATTTATGAATTTAGCACTCTATTATCCTGCCAAAGGATATTATATGGGCGGCTCGCAGAAATTCGGCGAGCAGGGGGATTTTATCACTGCTCCCGAAACTTCAGATTTATTCGGGTTTTGCTTAGCACGGCAATGTGCTCAAATATTAGAAGGCGATGATGATTTGTTAGAATTCGGTGCAGGCAGTGGAATTTTAGCGTCACAAATTTTATTTGAATTAGGACGATTGAATAAACTACCTCGTAAATATTACATATTGGAACTCAGTGCCGAGTTGCAACAAAGACAAAAAGACACGATTAATAAAACCTTGCCAGAATTGTTAGACAGGGTGGTATGGCTCAGTAGTTTACCCAATAATTTTTCAGGCACGGTAATTGCTAATGAAGTTTTAGATGCAATGCCCGCCAAACGCTTAATTAAAAAAGACAACGATTTTGTAGAATTAGGCGTTAATTGTCAAAATAATAAATTAATGTGGCAACTCCTAGCCCCTTATAGAAACGACAAAATGCAGTTGCCCATCGGTGTTGAGCAAGGCTACACCACTGAAGTTAATGAAAGAGCGATGGCGTGGATTAGCAGTTTAGATAATTTTATAGATAAAGGCGTGGTGTTGCTGATTGACTACGGAATGGGACGAGATGAATATTTTCATCCACAACGGGGTGCAGGCACTTTACAATGTTATTATCAGCACAAAGCAAATGATAATCCGTTTGAACATATCGGCGAACAGGATATCACTACTTCGGTAAATTTTTCAGATATCGCTGACCAAGCAAAAAACAGCGGTTTCTCCGTCGAAGGTTACGCTACACAAGCAATGTTTTTAATTTCTCTTGGCATTGACGAATATTTATTAGCTGAAAAAGATGAGAAAAAACGCGCCTTATTAGCACAACAAGTCAAATTATTGGTATTGCCCAGTGCAATGGGTGAGAGTTTTAAAGTATTGACACTTAGTAAAAATAAACAAGTAGAATTACAAGGTTTTAAAGAACAAAATTTAGTGTATAAATTATAAGAGACCTTTGCATAAATATGAATAATCATCAAAACGCCATCTTTCATCAAATTACAAACTTTTTAAAAACACCCTTAGCCCTGCTAGGAGTGGATTTAAAAAATTTCCAATTTAATAAAATCTGTCATTTTGCTAATCATCCCTATTTATGCAAAGGTCTCTATAAGACGGATTAAAAAAAGAATTATGACACAAGTAAAGCCCCAGCCCATCTATCGTAAAGACTATCAGCCCAGTCCTTATTTAACTCACACCACAGAACTTAAATTTCAGTTAAGTGAAAATGAAACCCTTGTTTATTCCAAGATAGATTTTTATCAAAACCCGTTGAGCGTTGACACCAAGGGTGGTTTGTTCTTAAATGGCATAGATTTAGAGTTGGTTTCCATTTTAGTTAATGGCACAAAACCTAATTATCAAGTGAGTAAAGAGGGTTTGACACTAAATGATTTACCAGAAAAATTTTTGTTAGAGATTCAAACTAAAATTCATCCAGAAGCCAATACTAGTCTAAATGGTTTGTATCAATCCAGTGGCAATTTTTGCACACAATGTGAAGCACACGGTTTTCGTCAAATCACTTATTATCTCGACCGTCCCGATGTGCTCAGCGTCTTTACCACGCACATTATTGCCGATCACGATAAATATCCGATATTATTAAGTAACGGTAATTTAGTCAGTCAATCTAATGGTAAAGCCACTTGGCATGACCCAAGCCCCAAACCGTGTTATTTATTTGCTTTGGTGGCAGGGGATTTTTCTGTTTTGGAAGACATTTATACAACGCTTTCAGGTAGGGAAGTTGCCTTAAAAATTTATGTCCAAGCGCACAATATTAACAAAACAGAATTTGCAATGCAGGCACTAAAACGCGCTTTTAAGTGGGATGAGGAACGCTTTGGCTTGGAATACGATTTGGATATTTATATGATTGTTGCCGTTGATGATTTCAATATGGGGGCAATGGAAAACAAAGGGCTAAATATCTTCAATTCTTCCTGCGTCTTAGCCAATACAAAAACAGCGACAGATGCTGATTTCATTAACATTGAGGCTATCATCGGGCATGAATATTTCCACAACTGGACGGGTAATCGTGTTACTTGTCGAGACTGGTTTCAACTCAGTTTAAAAGAGGGTTTAACAGTATTCAGAGAGCAGGAATTTACCGCCGACCTACACGCTCGTTCCATCAAACGCATTGCAGATGTCGATATAGTTCGCACCTATCAATTTGCCGAAGATGCAGGGCCAATGTCGCATCCAGTCCGCCCTGAAAGTTATATTGAAATGAATAATTTTTACACCGTAACCGTCTATGAAAAGGGGGCTGAGATTATTCGTATGATGCACACTTTTCTTGGTGAGTCAGGCTTTCAGGCGGGAATGAAATTATATTTTCAACGCCATGATGGACAAGCAGTCAGCATCGACGATTTTGTTGCCTCAATGCGTGATGCCAACGACTTTGATTTTACCCAGTTTGCCCATTGGTATTCACAATCAGGCACACCAGAACTCAATATTGCAACAGAATATAACGACGGCACTTACACTGCAACCATTACCCAAAAGGGCAACTATTTCTTACCACTCGCCTTTGCCTTATTAGACCAATCGGGCAATGAATTAGAAAGTGGGGTGTTGACAATCAAAGACAAAAAACAATCGTTCACTTTTAAAAACTTACACTCAGAGCCGACGCCATCATGGTTGCGTGGTTTTTCTGCACCAATTAAACTCACTGATACACTGACTTTTGAGCAAAAAATATTTTTAGTCCAACACGACACCGACAGTTTTAGTCGATGGGACAACGCACAGCAACTTTGGCAATCGTTAATATTAAATCCTGAGCAAGTTGATGAAACACTATTTTTCAACGCAATAGAATCTGTCATAAACACAACAGACGACCAATCTCTAGTTTGTGAATTGCTCACTTTGCCAACAGAGCGTGCATTACACAACAGCCAAAGCATCATTGATGTTTTTGATATTCACAACAAACGCAAACAAGTTATCCAAAAAATCCGCACCCGATTTTTGCCACGCCTACTTGATTTATACCAATCACTAAACACCAACGAAGCCTACAAACTGACCTCAATAGCCGTCGGACAACGAGCCTTAAAAAACATCTGCCTATTTTATTTAGCCGAAGATACGAAAATCGCACACAGCCAATTTCAATCAGCCAACTGTATGGACGACAAAATTTCAGCATTCAGGGTTTTATTAAACAGCGACAATCCATACCGTCAACAAGCATTAGCCGATTTCTACCAAGAATTCAAAGACGATACGCAAGTAATGGACAAATATTTCTCAGTCCAAGCAGGCAGTAAACTATGCAATATCAAAGTCATTAAAGAATTGATGCAACACGAACTATTCTCATTCAACACCCCAAACCGCCTGAATGCAGTTGTCGGCACATTCGCCCAAAACTACACCCGTTTTCACAATCAGGCAGGCTATGAATTTTTCACCGATATTATCATCCAACTCAATGCCAGTAACCCTCAAGTGGGTGCCAGATTAGTCGCCGTTTACAACCACTGGAAACGCCACACACCCGAATTGAAGGCCTTACAAAAGCAACAATTAGAAAAAATTCTAAACACCAAAGACTTATCAAAAGACATTTTTGAAATTGTCCAAGCCGCCCTAAAGTGAAGAAACTAATCCAACTACTCACCGAAAAAAAACTCACCATCGCCGTAGCAGAATCCTGCACAGGTGGCAATTTATCCGCCTTACTCACCAGTGAAAATGGTTCATCCGTCTATTTTGACAGGGGTTTTATTACTTATAGCAATCAAGCCAAAATGGATATGCTCGGTGTCAATGCAAACACCCTTAAAAATTTCGGTGCCGTTAGCGAACAAACCGCCTTAGAAATGGTGCAAGGTGTTATCAAAAACTCATCGGCTAATATTGGTGTCTCCATCACCGGCATTGCAGGACCGACAGGCGGGACAAAAGACAAACCTGTGGGCACTGTGTGTTTTGGGTTTTGTATTTTGGGTGAGTGTAGCATTACTACTCAATATTTTAGTGGTGATAGATACAGCGTGGTTGAACAGAGTGTTGCATTTGTTGTTGATGTTTTACAAAAACAGTTGCAATGCATTATAATGTAAATATGTTAATACATCACTTATAGGAGAAAACCATGCATCGATTGAATTTAACTATTGACGAATCGCTTTACGAACAAGCTAGATCACATAGTTTTGTGAGCAAGAAATCTATTTCTCAAATTGTCCGCGAGGGGTTAAGTCTTTATTTAGCAAAAGAAACGAATGACAGTGTAAAGGCACAATTAGTGCTAGAAGCTAAAGACGAGCAAGAGATTTTAGAGATTTTGGCTGAGGATGACTATATTACAGAAGATGAATTTGTGAAAAAATTCAACTTATGAGACCTTTGCATAAATATGAATAATCATCAAAACGCCATCTTTCATCAAATTACAAACTTTTTAAAAACACCCTTAGCCCTGCTAGGAGTGGATTTAAAAAATTTCCAATTTAATAAAATCTGTCATTTTGCTAATCATCCCTATTTATGCAAAGGTCTCCCTATATCTAAAAGATTTAATCTTATATCTTTTAGATATAACCTTATATCTTTTGGGTACAAGGTTAGAACCCCGCACTACGAAAGCATTTCAACTCTCAACATCCATATTTATCACTCGTTTAACTTTTAACAAGACAAAACCATATCCCTCGTTCCCAAGCTGCTCCTACCTGGGTGCGTTTCTTTGGTGTTAGGAGTTGTATTCCCAAGCAGAGTTTGGGAACGAGGTCATAGTGTGATAAAATTTACCCCCTTGCCAAATTTGCCAAAGGCTTGCGGTATCACCTTGGCGGTAGTTTTACTTTTGCTCCCAAGCAGGAGTTTGGGAACGAGGCACTTTAAAAAATACAAGAACATATAAAATGACAGATAAAACAGAAGTTTCTGAGCAAAGATGTAGCGTTAATGGGTGTGATTTAGAAATATATCCCCCTCATGAAGAGTGTATTTTGCATTGTGGAAAATCGACTGATGGTCATCATTACCAAGGGTTTCCTAGTGAAAGAGATGAATTTATTAAAGAGTTAAAAATATATATATCTAAAGAGAAAGAGACTGTTATATCTAAAGAGACTGTTAATACTTTTATTTATTTAAAGAACATATACTTTCCAAGACCAGATTATCAAGGAAACAACTATATTAGGTTGTTAGACCAGATACAACAAATATATTTTGATTGTTGCCATTTTTATGGTAGAGAGTTGGAATTAAAAAAAGAAGTATTTTTTGATGAGTGTAAATTTCATAACAAATGGTCATTATTTGATTACAAGTTACTAAAAAATGCAGACAATGTAATTTATGCTCATTGCACTTTTGAAGAAGATGTAGTATTTGAGTCAGCAGAATACAAAGGTATTAACGATTTATCACAATCTCAATTTAATTATTATTGTAAATTTGAAGGGCAATTAAAAATCAATAATGCCATTATCAAAAAGAATATTTTTAATGACAATCAAAATAATTTTCTTGATAATAATTTTGGTAGCGAAATAATTTTTAATGGCTGCACTTTTGAAGATAATCAAGAACTTTATCTTTCTTATAATGATAAAACTGATTTTTTGTTTAATGACTGTTATTTTGGTAAAAAATTAAAAATTCGTAGTGTGGAAGAGGGTGATTATGAAGAGCAACAAAACAACAAAACAAAGTTAAAATCTCTCAAATTAATTAATTGTAATGCTGATGAAAGTGATTATTTAAGAATTGGTTTTTTGGAGGTTGAAAACTTTGAATTATCTAATTTACGCTTACCGAAAAATGCAGAATTGAATATTGGCGATTGCCATTTTAAAAATTTTAAGTTGACTAATTTTAGAAATATTGGCAAGTTTAAACTTTATAAAATTAATATTTTAAAAAGAAAAGATATTGACGAAACAAGCAATAATGAGGAATTTCAAATTGACAACACTTCTATAGGTAAAACTGATTTTCAGAGTGTTAAGTTAGACTCATTTGCTAGAGTAATAATGTTTGATAATATTTTTCCGGAAGTGGATTATACAAATGTGCAATGGGAGCGAGAAATAGAAGTTGGGCAATACGGATTTGAAGATATTAAAGTAAGGGTAAAAAATAAAGAATCAATATGTAAGATTGCATATGAAATGTTTAATTCTAGTACTAGGATTGCTAAAAAGCGAGATACATACAGAACCTTAAAAAATGTAATGATAAGAAACAATGACCAGCAAGAAGCTTTAGTTTTTTACACTCAAGAAATGAAAGAACACAGAAAAATTACACTTAAGAATAACGGGTTATTGAGTATAGATAGAATAACTTTAGCCTTTAATTATTGGACAAATGAATTTGGCTTGAATTGGTGGAGACCTGTCTGGCTATTGATAATTTTCTCTATTGTGTTTTATGGTTTACTACTTTGCAGTTTTTCTGATGGCTACAATTCTGAATATTGGCAGAATTTTTTTGAATTTTTAAACCCAACCCATAAAACAGAATTTATAGCAGGGGAGTGCTGGGGATTTTGGAGTTATACGATTGATTTTTCTTTCAGAATTATTGAGGGTTTATTCATTCACCAAACTATTCAAGCCTTTAGAAAATACAGCAGAAAATTATGAGGGGGTTTATGTTCAACAACAAGTGCATCTGCGAATGAGTTTTATTGGTTGGCGATATTTGAGAAAAAGTTAAGCGTTAATGATGTATAATTCTGATGTATAAAATACAAGAGGGGTGTTATGCATAGAACACAGATTTATTTTGAACAAGATTTATTCAATCAAGTGAAACAAATGGCGGTGCGGAAAAGTCAAAGTACTTCTGCTTATATTCGTGATGTATTGCGAACAGAAATTGAGCGGGAGGCGACGACTAACAATATTGATGTTTCGGATGTTTTGGGAATGTGGAGTGATTATAATATTAGCCAAAAATCGCTACGAAGTAAGGCTTGGGGCAAGGGTAAATGATTTGCTTAGATACCAATGTTTTAATCGAAATTACCAAGAATAACACAGAAACCATTAAACGACTTTCTACTTTAAATGCTACTTTTTGCGTGTCATCTATTAGTGTAATGGAGTTGATTGTAGGCGCAAGAAACAATAAGGAAAAAACAAAATTATTGGCTTTTGTTAATCAGTTTACAATTCTTTATACGGATAAAAATTCATCTTATTTGGCAAATGAATTGATTATTAAATACGCCAAAAGTCATCATTTAGACATACCGGATTCACTCATTTCGGCGAGTTGTATCAAGGCAAAAGCGACGCTTTGGACTTATAATATTAAGGACTTTCAATATTTACCTGAGTTAATGTTATTGTAATGACGCATAAATTCTCAGTAGCACCGATGATGGACTGGACGGATCGCCATTGTCGATATTTTCATAGATTACTATCGAAAGAGACGCAGTTGTGGAGTGAGATGGTAACGACTAAGGCAATTATTTATGGGGATAAGAATCGCTTGCTTGATTTTGATGCGGCGGAGCATCCATTGGTGTTACAGCTCGGCGGGAGTGAGCCTGATGAGATGGCGCAGTGTGCTAAAATTGCCCAAGATTGGGGTTATGATGAGGTTAATATCAATGTTGGTTGTCCATCGGATAGGGTGCAATCGGGCAGTTTTGGGGCGTGTTTAATGCAAACGCCAGAGGTGGTGGCACAGTGTGTGGATGCGATGCGTCAGGTGAGTGATATTCCTGTAAGTGTGAAGTCGCGTATTGGTGTGGATGATATGGAGCATTATGATGAGTTGGTTAATTTTATTACTCAGGTGGAGAATGCGGGTTGCAATAATTTTGTGATTCATGCGAGGAAGGCGTGGTTAAAGGGGCTGAGTCCCAAAGAAAATCGCACTGTGCCACCGCTTAATTATGAATGGGTGTATCAAATTAAGAAAGATTTCCCGCATTTAATGATTGGGATTAACGGTGGTATTAATAGTATGGATAGTGCGTTAGTGCATTTGGAAAAAGTTGATAGTGTAATGTTGGGTAGGGTGGCATATCATCAGCCGTATTTGTTGAGTGAGGTGGATGGGCGGATTTATGGCAAAAAAACCGACATTTTGCTGCGTGAACAAGTATTATTACAGTTCATTGACTATATGAAAAAGCAGAGCGAACAAGGGGTGCCAATTCGCTCAATGACTCGGCATATTTTGGGTTTGTATCACGGGCAGCCGAATGCTAGGAGGTTTAAGCAGTTGTTAAGTGGCAAAACGGTTGAGTTAGGGCATTTGTATGAGTGGTTGGCTTTTGTGGAGGAATCTTTATAATGCCAAAAAATAATGATGGACATTACATCGTCAGTATTGATATTGGCAGTAGTAAAATTGTGGTTTTGCTTGCGAATGAAAAGGACGGACGATTAGAAGTTTTTGGTCAAGCACGAGGCAAGTCTGCAGGTGTCCACAAGGGTGAAATTGTTGATATAGAGGCAGTGGCTAATGCCATTAAAGCCGTGGGAGAAAAGGCTTGTTTAAGTTGTAATACGAAGTTTGATGGCGCGGTGACGAATATTTCAGACTCAGACATTAGAGTGTTTAATGTCAACCCACACAAACATGTGGAAAGTGGCAAAGTAAAAGAAGGAGATGTCAAAAGCATTATCAAAACTGCTGAAGCAGGAAAAGCAGGAAAAGCAGGCCGACTAATTAGTAGCGTAACACATCATTATGTTTTGAACAAAGATGAGCACAGTTCAGGGGTTGTTGTTCAATATCCGATTGGTGAAAGAGCAGAAACGCTTGGAGTGAATATGCATATTGTGGTTGCTTCTGAACAAAAGGCCAAAAATATTGAAAGAGGGCTTGAACGCAATGACAAAAAAGCACTCAATTTGGTGCCCAGTTCAATGGCAAGTAGTGAGCCGTATTTAACCCAAGAACAAAAAGACGATGGAGTTTGCTTAGTAGATATTGGCTCTGGAGTGATGGATTTGTCTGTCTTTAAAGGTGGCGGTATTTGTTATAGTGCAGTGATCCCAGAAGGTTCTGACAGGGTAACGAATGACATTGCTAATGCGTTTAAGACTTCTTTTGAAGAGGCAGAGCGTCTAAAAATATACAAAGGACGGGCGCAAGCCAAAACTCTAATAGGTGACAAATTGATTCCATTTAAACAAGAAAATGACGATAGACAATATTACTTATCGCATCGTTCACTCGTTGAAGTGATTGAAGAATCTTATTTAGAATTATTTGCGTTAATTAAAAGTAAATTAGAAGATGAAAAAATTTATCGTTCACTTAATTCAGGTTTTGTTTTGGTAGGTGGTGGTGTAAAAATTAAAGGCTGTGCGGATTTAATGTTGAGTTGTTTTACTAGAAGAACTAAAATTGGGTGTGTGAATACTGATTTAATTGTCTTGCCTCCTGCACATGAAAATTTATCATCACTAGAATACGCTTGTGCACTCGGTTTATTATTGTTTAATGACGATGAACGCGGGCTTGAAGAACAACAATCTATCAATAAAACATCAATTATGAGTAAAATCAAGGAAATGGGAAGGAAATTTTAAAATGATAAAGCAAAGAACAGTCAAAAAATCTGTCAAAGCACGCGGTATCGGTATCCATAGCGGCAATATGGTAAATATGACGCTAATTCCCGCAGAAAGTAATCATGGTATTGTGTTTAAGCGTATGGATGCAGGCGGAAAAATTGTCAAGGCACACAATGCGTTTGTGAATGAAGTGGTGTTGTCAACCAGTATTGAAAATGGAGGTGTCAAGGTTTCCACAGTTGAACATTTGATGAGTGCATTTTCTGCGTTGGGTATTGACAATATTTTAGTGGAATTGGACTCATTTGAAGTGCCAATTATGGACGGTTCATCAGCACCATTTATTTTCTTGGTTCAATCAGCAGGGATTGAAGAACAAAATGAGTCTAAAAAATTCTTTGTGATTAAAGATACAGTGCGAGTGGAAAATAACGATTCATGGGCACAAGTATCTCCTTATGAAGGTTTTAAAGTTAGTCTTGAAATTGATTTTAATCACAAGAAAGTCAGAGAAAGTGGGCAAAAACTCAGTATTGATTTTGCACAAAAATCGTATCTTAAAGAGATTTCAAGAGCCAGAACTTTTGGCTATGTGAAAGATATGGAAATGCTACAAGCCAAAAAATTGGCAATGGGCGCGAGTATGGATAATGCGATTGCCCTGACTGATGATGATATTCTGAATGAAGATGGAATGCGTTATGAAGATGAGTTTGTGAAGCATAAGATTTTGGATATTGTTGGTGATTTGTATTTGCTTGGCGGCAGTTTGATTGGGCATTATGAGGGCTATAAAACAGGGCATTTACTCAATGACAGGTTGTTGTCTACTATTCTTAAAAAGCCAGAAGCTTGGGCAATTGAAACTTTTGAAATTGAAAACTCGCCAATTCAATTCTATTCAGAAGATTGGCAAAATTCTTTATAGAGAGCGAGAATCTGCTAATCATCCCTATCTATACAAATGGCATCCTTAGGGTATAATCTAGATTTTTTTTCGACTTAAAAGAAGCAAATGAAATTAAATGGTGCTCAAATATTGGTTAAATGCCTTCAAAGCGAAGGTGTGGAGTACATTTTTGGCTATCCAGGTGGTGCAGTGTTGCATATTTACGATGCACTGGATGCTTGCAAGGAAATCAATCATGTTCTAGTGCGTCATGAACAAGGTGCTGTACATGCGGCAGACGGCTATGCACGCGTTAGTGGCAAATGTGGCGTTGCACTGGTTACTTCAGGGCCTGGTTTGACGAATGCTGTTACGGGTATTGCCACCGCACATATGGATTCTATTCCGATGGTGGTGATTTCTGGACAGGTATCTTCTGCCGTGATTGGTAATGATGCTTTTCAGGAAGTAGATTCAGTGGGTATTACCCGTTCATGCGTTAAGCACAATTTTTTAGTTACTGATATTGGTGATTTAGCAACTGTTATTAAAAAAGCTTTTCACATTGCTACCACAGGCCGTCCTGGACCTGTACTGATTGACATTAGCAAAGATACTACTATTGATGATATTGAGTTTGGTGGTTATCCAAAAACCATTAATATGCGTTCGTATCAACCTGAAATCAAGATTGAGAGTAGTCAAATTGATAAAGCCATTGCGTTAATTATACAGGCAAAAAAGCCGATTATTTATTCGGGTGGCGGTAGTGTGATTGGCAATGCCGATGTAGAGCTTATCGCCCTGACACGCGATACTGGATTTCCAATCACACAGACTTTGATGGGGTTGGGTGCGTATCCTGCCACGGATAAACAATCTCTGGGTATGTTGGGTATGCATGGCACTTATGAAGCCAATATGGCAATGCATGATGCGGATTGTATTATTGCAGTGGGTGCACGATTTGATGATCGTATTACTGGTAACTTAGACTTATTTTGTCCGTATGCGAAAATTATCCATATTGACATTGACCCTTCTTCGGTGGGCAAAACGGTAGGTGTGGATGTGGCAATTATTGGGCAAGTAACAGATGCATTAAATGCACTTTCAACAGGTTTAAAAGGTAAAAAATTAGCGGATATCAGTGCGTGGTGGCGGCAAATTAATGAGTGGAGAGCAGTTGATTCGATGGCTTACCAAACCAAAGCTGGAGTAATTAAGCCACAAAGTGTGATTGAAGCTTTGTATGAAGTAACTAAGGGCGAGGCGATTGTAACTTCTGATGTTGGTCAGCATCAAATGTGGGCAGCACAATATTACCCATTTGATAAGCCGCGTCGCTGGATTAATTCGGGTGGTTTAGGCACGATGGGTTTTGGTCTGCCAGCAGCGATGGGGGCGAAACTCGCAGAACCGAATTCAGATGTAGCTTGTGTTACAGGTGAGGGCAGTATTCAAATGATGTTGCAAGAATTATCAACAATGTTACAATATGACACCCCCGTTAAAATTATTAATTTGAATAATGGTTACTTAGGAATGGTAAGACAATGGCAAGAATTTTTCTATGATAAGCGTTATTCAATGTCATATATGGATGCGTTGCCTGATTTTGTCAAATTGGCTGAAAGTTATGGACACATAGGGATTAAAGTTGAGAAAGAAGCAGATTTAATGCCTGCTTTAAAAGAGGCTTTTGCACAAAAAGACAGAACTGTATTCTTAGATATTTTGACCGACCCAACTGAAAATGTATTTCCAATGATTCCATCGGGTGCAGGACATCATGAGATGTTGCTAGCGGGGCGTGATGAAATGGCATCAACAAATGATAAAGGATTGAATTTAGTATGAAGCACATTATTTCAATACAATTAGAAAATGAATCAGGCGCATTGTCAAGAGTATCAGGTTTGTTTTCAGCGCGCGGCTTTAATATTGAATCATTGACGGTAGCACCTACTAACGATGCAACGCTGTCACGAATGACGATTGTGAGTATTGGCGATGAAGATATTATTGAGCAAATCGTTAAGCAATTGAATAAATTAATTGATGTGGTGACGGTGACTAATTTGACGGCAACTGAACATATTGAACGCGAGTTGATGTTAGTTAAAATTAATGTAGAACCAAGTACACAAGCGGATATTGACCAGCATATTGATGAGTATGCGGGCAAGATAGTTGATGTCAGCGAAAATACTTATACTGTTGAAATAGCAGGTAAAAGTCAAAGAATAGATGATTTTTTAGCATCGCTTGATGTGAGTAAAATTTTAGAAGTTTCAAGAACAGGCGTTACCGGCGTTTGTCAGAAAAGAGAATATTAAATATTAATTAAACAAAGAGGAAAATAAAATGAATAGATATTACGATAAAGATGCAGATTTAAACATTATTAAAGGTATGAAAGTAGCGGTTTTGGGTTATGGTTCACAAGGTTATGCCCATGCAAATAATTTGAAAGATTCGGGTGTTGATGTGGCTGTGGGTTTAAGAGCGGGTTCAACATCAGCAGCGAAAGCAGCGGAATCTGGTTTGACTGTTAAGTCCGTCGAAGAAGCTACTGCGTGGGCAGATTTAGTAATGGTGTTAGCGCCAGACGAGTTTCAGGCACAAATTTATACTGATGCGATTGAGCCTAACCTTAAACAAGGTGCTACTTTGGCATTTGCACATGGGTTGAATATTCATTTTGAAATGATTAAACCAAGAGCGGATTTGAATGTAATTATGATTGCACCAAAAGCACCAGGACATACCGTGCGTTCTGAGTTTGTTAAGGGTGGTGGTATTCCTGACTTAATCGCTGTATTCCAAGATACTTCTGGCAACGCAAAAGAAATCGCATTGTCTTACGCTTCTGCTATTGGCGGTGGTCGCACTGGTATCTTAGAAACTTCATTTAGAGAAGAAACTGAAACCGATTTATTTGGTGAGCAAGCCGTTTTATGTGGCGGCACAACGGCATTGGTTCAAGCGGGTTTTGAAACTTTGGTTGAAGCCGGTTACGAGCCAGAAATGGCTTACTTTGAGTGTTTGCACGAATTGAAATTAATCGTTGATTTAATGTATGAAGGTGGTATTGCCAATATGCGTTATTCAATCTCAAACACTGCTGAATACGGTGATGTAACCCGTGGCCCACGCATTATCACCAGTGAAACAAAAGCAGAAATGAAGAAAATCTTAGCAGAAATTCAAGACGGTTCATTTGCCAAAGAATTTGTTGCTAATGTGGGTGAATTGCCTGCTCGTCGTGAAGTTCAACGCGAACATCAAATTGAGCAAGTGGGCGAATCACTGCGTGCTATGATGCCTTGGATTTCAAAGAATAAAGTGGTTGATCAAGCCAAAAACTAACAACCTTTAAAAATGCCCAAATAGTTTGGGCATTTTTAATGGGGAGAAGGTAAAAATGACAGAAAAAAAACCAAGAAGAGGTGTGTATTTATTACCCAACGTGTTGACGACATTTGGCTTGTTTTCAGGATTTTTTGCGATTATTCTTGCGACCCAAGGGCAGTATGCAGAATCGGCTATCGCTATTTTTGTGGCAATGTTATGGGATGGTTTGGATGGGCGTGTTGCTCGACTGACGAACACCCAAAGTGCGTTTGGTGAGCAGTATGATTCAATGGCAGATATGGTGTCATTTGGTGTAGCGCCTGCGTTGTTGATGTATTTTTGGCTGTTTGAAGGTGTAGGAAAGATTGGCTGGATAGGGGCTTTTGTCTATGTGGCTGCGGGCGCATTGCGTTTGGCGCGTTTTAATACGCAAATTGGTATTGAAGATAAGCGTTATTTTCAAGGTTTGCCCTCTCCTGCTGCCGCTGCCTTGGTGGCGGGTATGGTGTGGACCAAGGAAATGATTGGGGTTACCGTTTATGATCCCTATTTGCTGATTGCCAGTTGGGTTATTTTGGTGGGTGCTGGTGTGTTAATGGTGAGTAATATTCGTTATTACAGTTTTAAGAAGGTTAATCTCAAAGGTAGGGCGTCCTTTAAATTATTATTGATTGCTATTTTAGCGATTGTCATTATTACTCTATATCCGAGCACTATTTTATTTGCATTTTTCTTTATTTATGCCTTGTCTGGTTTGATTGTTACGACGATTGATGTGCGTAAAAAACGCGCCTTGAAAAAAAAGGCAAGAAGTTGATGCGGCTTTAGTTTATAATCACTGCCATAATGAATAAGATGAAAAAAATTTACAACACGCAAAACACTCTCCTAGTGTTACGATTATTACCGTAAGGTAATCAAATCATATTGCATTGCTGAAAGGCAGGCAACCAAAACCACGCAAGTAATACAATAACATAGTAATACAGTAACAAACACAAACAGGAGAGACAAAAATGTCCAATAAGCTTATTATTTTTGATACGACGCTAAGAGACGGTGAGCAATCACCAGGTGCGTCAATGACTAAAGAAGAAAAAATCCGCATTGCCAAAGTGCTAGAAAAAATGCGGGTCGATGTCATCGAAGCAGGATTTGCCATCGCTTCACTGGGCGATTTTGACGCCGTTCAAGCCGTCGCCAATACCATTAAAGATGCCACTATTTGCTCGCTCGCTCGCGCACTGGATAAAGACATCGACCGTGCAGGGGAAGCCTTAAAAGGCGCCAACTCATCACGCATTCACACCTTTATTGCCACCAGTGATATTCATATGCAGATGAAGTTGAATATGACACCCGACCAAGTGCTGGAGCAAGCCGTTCGCTCGGTAACCCGTGCTAGAAATTGGACAGACGATGTGGAATTTTCGCCCGAAGATGCAGGACGCAGTGATGAAGATTTTCTTTGTCGTGTGATTGAAGCAGCCATTAAGGCAGGTGCAACCACGATTAATATCCCCGATACCGTGGGCTACAATATGCCACATCAATTTGGTGCAATCATTAAAAATCTAATGCAACGCATTCCCAATTCTGACCAAGCCATTTTTTCTGCACATTGCCATAATGATTTAGGGCTGGCAGTTGCCAATTCCCTGTCAGCAGTGTTGAATGGAGCCCGTCAAGTTGAATGCACCATTAACGGTTTGGGCGAACGAGCAGGCAACAGCTCACTGGAAGAAGTAGTGATGGCAGTGCGAACCCGTCAAGATATTTTTGATTGCGACACCCATATTGACAGCACGCAAATCCTGTCTGCCTCTCGTCTAGTATCGAGCGTAACCGGCTTTATCGTGCAACCTAACAAGGCGATTGTGGGTGCTAACGCCTTTGCTCACGAAGCGGGTATTCACCAAGATGGCGTTCTCAAACACCGTGAAACTTACGAAATTATGCGGGCAGAGGATGTCGGCTGGAATACCAATCAATTAGTAATGGGCAAGCATTCGGGTCGTAACGCATTCAAAGTCAGACTGAATGAACTGGGTGTTGAATTTGATTCTGATGACAGTTTGAATAAAGCGTTTGTGCGTTTTAAAGAATTGGCAGACAAAAAACACGAAATCTTTGATGAAGACTTGCAAGCACTGGTGTCGGAAGGGCAAATTGAAGAACACGAAAGCATCTGTTTGGTGTCGCTAAAAGTATCCAGTGAAACAGGCAAACAAAATGCAGCCGAAGTCAAACTGACTATTGATGGACAAGAAAAAACCGCTACTGCCAACACTTCAGGCGCAGTTGATGCGACATTTAGTGCCATCAATTCACTGGTTGATATTAAGGTGAATTTGCAATTGTATTCCGTCTCAAATGTTACCCATGGCACCGATGCACTCGGCGAAGTCAATGTGCGTCTTGAATCTGACGGGCGTATCGTCAACGGACAAGGGGCAGATACCGACATCATCATTGCCAGTGCTAAAGCGTATATTAACGGACTCAACAAAATTCTAGTTGCGACCGATAAAGCGCATCCACAAATATGAATCAGGCACAACGCAATGATTATTTAGAAGCACTGGGTGTGCCTGATTTTCTCTATCTTGAGAAATCCAACACTGCTGACACCGCCAACACTGCTAATGTAGCAACAACGACGCCAAAAATAAACACCCAATGCTTGGTGATTGAAACCCAGAACGCCCATTCTTTCTGCCAAGCAGGCAATACCCAAGTATTTTTATTTAAAATGCTGGGTGCGATTGGGTTGAAAACAGCCGATATTCAATGCGTTAGCATTCAAGCAAATGCGTTAACAGCAACACTGGAAAAATACAATGCCAAAACCGTATTATTAATGAGTGCAACATTAAAACCCTCATTACCACAGCACTTTAGCACACACCATCCCAGTGAAATTTTAGTCAACGAGTCATTCAAACGAGCGGCTTGGGAAGTATTAAAAAAGGTGCAACAATGCCTAAAGTAGATTACAGTTTGCAGGGCTATGAGCGTCCAAAATTACAAACCCCCAATGGCGAGAAAAAGTTATTAATGCACTCTTGTTGCGCCCCTTGTGCAGGGGAAATTATGGAAGCTTTGGCAGTATCAAAGATTGAAACCACCATTTTCTTCTACAACCCCAATATCCACCCAAGAGAAGAATACGAATTACGCAAAGAAGAAAACATCCGCTTTGCCGAAAAATTGGGCATGCCTTTTATTGACGCAGATTACGACAAAGACAACTGGTTCAAACGCACCCAAGGACAAGAAGATGCGCCCGAACGCGGCGAACGGTGCACCACTTGTTTCGATATGCGTTTCGAAGTAACCGCCGAATATGCCAAAACCCACGGCTTTGATTTAATCTCATCCACTTTGGGTATTTCCCGCTGGAAAGATATGAATCAAATCAACGGCTGCGGCGTGAGAGCAACCAACCCATTTGCAGGCGTTACTTATTGGGATTTTAATTGGCGTAAGCAGGGCGGTTCGTCCAGAATGCTGGAACTCAGTAAGCGCGAATCGTTTTATCAACAAGAATATTGCGGCTGTGTATATTCCCTACGAGATACTAACCGCTGGCGTACCTCTCGTGGGCGAGAGAAAATTGAACGAGGGATTAAATTTTACCAAGAAGCGATGAACAAACTCAAACCTGAAAACATTTAACTTTTAATTGAGACCTTTGCATAAATAGGGATGATTAGCAAAATGACAGATTTTATTAAATTGGAAATTTTTTAAATCCACTCCTAGCAGGGCTAAGGGTGTTTTTAAAAAGTTTGTAATTTGATGAAAGATGGCGTTTTGATGATTATTCATATTTATGCAAAGGTCTCTAATTCAATAAATAAAGTAATAATGCTTTTTGTGCATGTAGGCGATTTTCAGCTTCATTCCATACCAAGCTTTGTTTACCATCAATGACATCAGCACTCACTTCTTCGCCCCGGTGAGCAGGCAGGCAGTGCATAAAACTGGCGTCAGCATTGGCATTAGCCATCAACGCCTTATCAACTTGGAAATTGGAAAAGGCAAGTTCGCGTTTGACTTGCTCTTCTTCTTGTCCCATACTCGCCCAAACATCGGTTACTACTAAATCTGCACTTTCACAGGCTAAGGTTGCATCAGTATACAAATTGATACAGTCTTGATATTTGTCAATAAAGGATTTCTCAGGCTCATAACCTACGGGTGTGGCAATGTTTAAAGTAAAGCCAAACACACTAGCGGCTTGCATATATGTATGGCACATATTGTTGCCGTCACCAATCCACGCTACTGTTTTATCTTGAATATTGCCTTTGCGTTCTTTGTAAGTCATCATATCTGCCAATAATTGACACGGATGAGACTCATCAGATAGGGCGTTAATAATGGGGACATCAGCATTTTTAGAGAATGTAACAATGTCATCATGTGAAGACACACGCATCATAATAGCATCAACCATTGAGCCAATGACAATCGCAGTATCAACTGTCGGCTCGCCACGGCCAATTTGAATATCACGATCTGACAGAAATAATGCATGTCCACCGAGTTGTGCCATCCCTGCCTCAAACGAGACACGGGTGCGAGTGGAGGCTTTATCAAAAATCATTGCCAAAGTTTTGTTCTCTAATGTGTTGTTGATTTGTCCTAATTTATGTTCTTTTTTCAACACAATTGCATTATCAATGATTTGATTTAAATCCTTATTTGACAAGTCATCTAAGTTAATAAAATGTTTCATACAATTCTCCTATGCTATAATTCGCCTATCAACTCACCAAGAGTATTGATGATGATATCCGCCTCATTTTGGTTCAGAATCAGTGGCGGTAACAGACGGATGGAATTTCCAGTAATATTGATAAGTAAATGCTTTTGTAATGCTGCATTTAACAAGCCAGCACAATTTTGATTAAGTTGAATCGCAATCATTAGTCCTTTAATGCGTATCTCTATAATTTTATCTGAGGATAATGCTTGTAGTCCAGCCAGTAAATAATCACTCATTACCGAAACATTTTTAAGAATTTTGTCCCTTTCAATCACCTCAAGCACAGTCAGTGCAGTTTTGCACACCAAAGGATTACCACCAAAAGTAGAGCCGTGTGTGCCTGTGGTTAATAATTTTGCCGCTTCACCCTTTGCCAAGCAAGCACCAATCGGCACGCCATTGCCCAACCCTTTGGCAAGTGTGAGTATATCAGGCGTAATATCATTGTATTGATGAGCAAACATTTTTCCTGTGCGTCCAATACCTGTTTGTACCTCGTCTAAAATCAACAGCCAATTATTTGTTTGGCAAATAGATTGTACTTGATTGATATAATCATCCGCAGGCACAATCACACCACTTTCCCCTTGAATCGGCTCAAGCATCACTGCCACAACATCAGTATTATCACTGTATGCTTTGACAGCATCAATATCATCAAAATCAATGTGAATAAACTCACTCACTAGTGGTGAAAACCCTGACTGCACCTTCGGATTTCCCGTAGCAGAAAGTGTTGCCATCGTCCGTCCGTGGAAACTTTGCTTAACTGTGAGAATAATTGGGTTATCAATATTATTAGCGTGAGCATGTAAACGCGTAATTTTGATTGCTGCTTCATTGGCCTCTGCACCCGAATTACCAAAGAAAGCCCCATCCATATTTGCCAAGGTGCATAACTTTTCAGCCAAGGTTTCTTGATGCTGAATATGATACCAATTACTGGTATGTAATAACTCTGCTGCCTGTGACTGAATAGCAGTAGTAATGTCAGGATGGCAATGTCCTAAACCAACTACACCAACACCGGATAGAGCGTCTAAGTATTGCTGACCTTTTGTGTTTGTTAGATAGCAGCCTTGTCCTTTAATAAAGGTAACTTCAAGCGGCGCATAGTTTGACATTAAATAAGACATTATGTTTTCTCAAGAAAGCAAAAAGCCCCAAAATGGGGCTTTTATGACCAATCAAAAATTGATTATGATTGGTATTGTAAAGGGGGAGCCATTTGGTTGTTGATATCGTCCAATTCTCTCTTGTAATTTTCGTAGAAATGACCTGCTGGTGGGTTTACCCACTCTTCATAGTTGAAACCATTTTCTTCGTTAAATACTTTAAAAGTGTTTTGTAAAGCAATCCTCTTTGCACTCAATTCATTACTCTCTTTGCTTACTGCGTCCATATTAATCTCCTGAATCTTTAAATATGTAAAAAAAGGACAATTATAGTCTAAAAATAACTTTTGTAAAGGTTTTTATTTGTTAAAAAAACCAATAAATACTTTATTATGCAGTTGAGTTTATGGCACAATTCGTTCGTAACATAAATGTATAACAACAATGAGGAGAATCTATGCAATTAAGTATTTCAGGTCATCATCTTGACATTACCGATGCAATTAAACAACACGCAGAAGAAAAATTATCCAAAATTAAACACCACTTTGATCATTTAATTAATATTAATATGATTTTAGAAGTAGAAAAAGATGTGCAAAAAGCCGAAGCAACTATTCATATTAGCGGTGCAGATTTATTTGCTAAAGCAGAAAGCAAGGATATGTATGTTTCAATTGACCAAATGGTGAATAAATTAGACGCACAAGTCAGAAAGCACAAAGAAAAGCTTAACAATCATAGAAAGTAACGCTCTATATTTTAAGGGAAACCTATGTCGGAAGTTGAAAATACTACTTTCGAAGATTGCCTACAGAGATTAATGATATCTTTGGAGGCGTCTTTGTATGAAGAAGCCACTACCCAGCTCGCCAATCTACACTCGGCTGAAATTGCTCGTCTATTAGAAGGCGTCCCACCAAAAGACCGTACGCAACTTTGGCTCAATATTGATACTGGCACACAAGGCGATATTCTTAAAGATTTAAGCGAAGAAGTTCGCACCCAGCTACTAAGTGAGATGGAAGTCGATGCCATCGTTCAAGCCACTGAAGGTTTGGACACAGATGACTTGGCAGATATCGTGCCTAATTTACCCGAATCAGCATTACACAACCTCCTGTTAACACTTGATCATAAACACCGTGAACATTTAAAGCGTGTATTGTCCTATCCTGAGGATTCTGCAGGTGGTTTGATGAATATTGATATTATCACTGTTCGTAATGATGTTAGTGTTCGCACTGTCATTCGCTATCTGCGTTTGTTAAAAGAAATGCCGATTGACACCAATCAAATATTTGTGGTTGACCCTAATTATAAATACATTGGCTCAGTTTACATTTCTACCCTATTAACAAATGAAGCCGAACAAAGTATCGCCCCTCTAATCAACAAAGACCTGCAACCAATTGCTGTTAATACCTCAGAAAAACAAGTAGCAAATTTATTTGTACAGCGTGATTTGATTTCTGCCCCTGTGGTTGATGAAGACAATGAATTAATTGGACGAATTACCATTGATGATGTAGTCGATGTCATCCGTGATGAAGCCGAACAATCAGTAATGTCAATGGCAGGATTAGACGGCGAAGAAGATGTCTTTGCCCCTGTAATGCAAAGCACCAAACGCCGCAGTATTTGGCTCGGTGTAAACTTAGTCACAGTGTTTATCGCAGTATTTTTTATCGGATTATTCGAAGCCACTTTGCAAGAAAAAATCGCCCTCGCCATCCTTATGCCAGTCGTTGCATCAATGGGCGGTATCGCCGGTACGCAGACCTTAATTTTAGTTACCCGTGGCATTGCCACTGGTAGAGTAACCGCTTCCAATCTTAAAGTACTGATGAGCAAAGAAGTCGCTATCGGCGTTCTCAATGGCACGATTTGGGCAGTGGTAATCGGCGTTGCCACTTATCTATGGTTTACAGATTTACTACTGAGTGCCGTCATTGCGTTAGCGATTATTGTCAACCTCATTTTCGCCGCCTTTTCAGGCGCATTTTTACCGCTTTTATTAGTCAAGTTTAAAATCGATCCCGCACTTGCCGGTGGTGTCATTCTCACCACCATCACTGATGTCATTGGTTTTGTCGCATTCCTAGGACTTGCCTCATTGATGATTTAAAATACCTGAAGTTGAAACACCATTCCCCTCTAACCAAACCCTAAATTCCTCTTGAATTTTAACCAAAGTTTGCTCATCATCCGCCTCAAATCTAAGCACTAAGCAGGGTGTGGTATTGGAAGGGCGCACCAAGCCCCAGCCATTATCATAATCCACCCGCACGCCATCAATGGTGGTGATTTTTGCCTTGGGAAAGTTGATATTTTTAACCAATTTATCCATCGCCTCAAACTGCTGACCTTGTTTGTCAAAGTGAATATTGATTTCTGGTGTATTGAAACTGTCAGGCAATTGTGCAAAAACCTGTGCACAAGTTTTGTTGGTTTTGGATAGGATTTCTAATAATCTCGCCCCCGTATAAAGCGCATCATCAAAGCCATACCAGCGTTCTTTAAAGAAAATATGGCCACTCATTTCACCGCCGAGCAATGACCCTGTTTGTTTGAGTTTGGCTTTGATAAAACTGTGCCCTGTGCGTGACATAATCGCCTCACCACCGTGTTCAATAATATCTTTTGGTAGATTTGAGCTGCATTTAACATCAAAGACGATTTTTGCCCCCTCATTGCGACTTAAAACATCTCTAGCATATAAAATCATTTGCCTATCCGCCCAAATGACATTGCCTTTATTGTCAATCAAACCCAGCCTATCGCCATCACCGTCAAATGCAAACCCCATATCAGCATTGGTACTTTTAACTTGTTTGATAATATCTTCAAGATTGGTAAGTTTTGACGGGTCAGGGTGGTGGTTGGGAAAACTGCCATCTACCAAGCAGAATAATTTACTTACTTTTGCACCTAAGGCTGTAAATAATTTTGGTGCAATATTGCCTGCAACGCCATTACCAGCATCTACCACGATATGCAATGGCTTGTTTAATTTAACATCACTGATAATACGCTCTATATAGTCTTGCTCAATATCCACCTTAGTCGAAGTGCCATGACCCGTAGAAAAGTCTTTATTTTTAATGCGTTGATAAAGCGCCTGTATTCTCTCCCCTGACAATGTTTCACCTGCAATCATAATCTTAAAACCATTATATTCAGGTGGATTATGCGAACCAGTAATCATCACCCCCGAAGTTGCCGCTTTAGTATAGGTAGCGTAATACACCAGCGGCGTAGGCACCATACCAATATCCACCACATGACAACCACTTGATTTAAGCCCATCCTTTAAAGCATCCATTAACTCAAGGCCACTCAAGCGACCATCACGACCCACCACCACACCTCGCTCGCCTTTAGCAATAGACTCACTACCAATCGCCAAACCAATGAGTTTAACAACCTCAGGCGTGAGTCCACTCCCAACCACTCCACGAATATCATAAGCCTTAAAAATCCCAGATGAAATCAACATAACAAAACCTCAACAACAAAAAAACCGCATTTTACCAACTAACCATTCAACACTCAACACTCAACCAAAAAATTCAAACAGCATCCCTGAAAGCACGGCAAAAAACAGTTATTTTATAAAAATTTATGGCATAACAACCTCTCATTATTAAACAAACAACACCCATGGATAAAGAGGAAAACCCACTCGCTTCGCCAATCTTGAATATAAATTTGACATTCGCAGAAACAGCACCAACTACATCAGCAAAAATGCCGAACAAGAAGTAAACATAAAACTAGGCATCAACCACCAACGCACCTAATCCACCAATGACAATTAACAGTATTGAAAGCACTATACACTGGAGTTTATAAATCTTGACAAGGTCGAACCTTGTCAAGGTGGAAAAAAGGTGTATTGGATTTTTTAGTTTTTAATGCTAAAATAAGACAAAAAAATAAAGAGTTTCTAAATGAAAGAGCAATTTAAAGTGATTGAAATCCAGCCTCAAACGATGAAACTTAAAGTCAATCGTGCGTCAGGCTGTCATTCTTGCTCGGCGAGTAGTGGGTGTGGCACGGGGATTTTGGCAAAATACTTTGAGCATTATTCGGTTTTTAATAAACCTTTGCAAGAGGGGGTTATGGCTGGTGATTTTGTTACTTTGGAAATTTCGTCAAGTGAATTGTTTTATCGCGCCTTTCAATTATATATATTGCCCCTATTAGCACTATTCGCAGGGGGGATTCTCGGCGATGGCTTATACCCTGAACAAGAAACTATGCAAATTGCTTTTGCATTTAGTGGGTTTTTTACCTCATTATTACTGACAAAATATTTTGTAAAGTAAGGCGATAAGCTTGTGTAAATTTGGGATAATTACGCCATTATTATTTAACAATAAAATGTTATTATGTCAACACAAGATTTAGACCCCCTAGAAACCCAAGAATGGCTAGAAGCCTTTAAATCCGTCGCTCGTATTGAGGGTGATGACCGTGCAAAATTCCTACTCAATCAGTTGATGGATATGGCGCATAAAGAAGGTATGGATTTGCCGACGGGTGTGAATACAGCGTATTTGAATTCGATTGCTAAAGACAAAGAAATTGCCACTAATATTAATGCTGATATTGAAGAAAGAATTTCTGCTATTGTGCGTTGGAATGCGATGGTAATGGTGGTTAAAGCTAATCAGTTGCCTTATGATTTGGGTGGACATATTGCTTCTTTTGCCTCCTCTGCGACTTTGTATGAAGTTGGTTTTAATCATTTTTACCGAGGTCCTGATGCCGAGCAGGGGGCAGATTTAATCTTTTTTCAAGGGCATATTTCCCCTGGTATTTATTCTCGTGCTTTCTTAGAAGGGCGTATTACCGAAGCACAAATGCTGTTATTCCGTCAGGAAGCGGGCAAAGATGGGCTGAGTTCTTATCCGCATCCTTGGTTAATGCCTGATTTTTGGCAATTTCCGACTGTGTCAATGGGGTTGGGACCGATTATGGCAATTTATCAAGCCCGTTTTATGAAATATTTGCATCATCGTGAGATTAAACAGACGGATAAACGCACGGTTTGGGCTTATATTGGTGATGGGGAAACGGATGAGCCTGAATCTTTGGGGGCAATTTCTATGGCGGGGCGTGAGAAATTAGATAACTTGATTTTTGTTATTAATTGCAACCTCCAGCGTCTTGATGGCCCCGTGCGTGGTAACGGTAAAATCATTCAAGAATTGGAAGGTATGTTTCGTGGTGCAGGTTGGAATGTGTTGAAAGTTATTTGGGGTGGCGAGTGGGACAAGTTACTTGAAAAAGACACACAGGGCTTACTTAGAAAGCGTATGGAAGAAGTGGTTGATGGTGAATATCAAGCCTATAAAGCCAAAGATGGTGCTTATGTGCGTAAGCATTTTTTCGGAAAATATCCAGAATTATTAACCATGGTTGAGCATTTGAGCGATGATGAGATTTATGCTTTAAATCGTGGCGGACATGACCCATTCAAGGTTTATCAAGCCTACAACGCCGCCAAAGAATGTAGTGATAAGCCAACGGTTATCCTTGCGAAAACTGTTAAAGGTTACGGTATGGGCGAGGCAGGTGAAGGTCAAAATACCACGCATTCGCAGAAAAAACTCGGACTTGAGCAAGTAGCAAAATTTGCCGAACGCTTTAATCTGCCAGTTACCGAAGAGGGTGTAAATGAATTGCACTTTTACAAACCAGCGGCAGACAGTAAAGAAATGATTTATATGAATGCTCAGCGCCAAAAATTAGGCGGTTCATTACCTGTGCGTTCCTTTGAATTAGAAGGTTTAAGAGCCCCAGAATTAGACATTTTTAAAGCTTTATTAGTGTCTAGTGGTGAGCGTGAAATGTCAACCACCATGGCACTTAATCGTATTATGGCTTTACTCGTGCGTGACAAACAACTTGGCCCTAAAATTGTGCCAATTATCCCTGATGAAGCCCGTACTTTTGGCATGGAAGGCTTGTTTAGGCAGTTGGGTATTTACTCGGCTTCTGGACAACTTTATCAGCCAGAAGATTCTGATAAAGTAATGTGGTATAAGGAAGATAAAAAAGGGCAAGTTTTGCAAGAAGGCATTAACGAAGCGGGTGCTATTTCTGATTGGATTGCGGCGGCAACTTCGTATGCAACGCACAATACGACAATGATTCCGTTTTATATTTATTATTCTAAATTCGGTTTCCAGCGTGTCGGTGATTTAGCATGGGCAGCGGGCGATATGCAAGCCAAAGGTTTCTTAATCGGTGGCACTGCAGGACGCACCACACTAAATGGCGAAGGTTTACAGCACCAAGATGGTGACTCACATTTGGTCGCAAACACCATTCCAAATTGCGTGTCTTATGACCCTACTTATGCCTATGAAATGGCAGTTATTATTCGCAGTGGCTTGGAAAGAATGTATGAAAAGCACGAAAATATTTTCTACTATATTACCACTATGAACGAACTTTATGCACATCCAGAAATGCCAATAGGTACGGAAGAGGGTATTATTAAAGGTATTTACCCACTTAAAGAAGTTGGTGTTGGTAATAAAGAAGTGCAATTAATGGGTTGTGGCACAATTTTGAGAGAAGTTGAAAAAGCCGCAAAAATGCTGGCAGATGATTGGGGAGTGAAATCTAACATTTGGTCGGTTACCAGTTTTAACGAGTTAACCCGTGAAGCACAAGCCATTGATAGAGAAAATAGATTTAGCACAGATGCACCAAAAATTCCTTATATTAACCAGTGTTTAGCCGATGCTAAAGGTCCGGTAATTGCCACCACCGATTATATGCGTAACTATGCTGAGCAAGTACGCAAGTATATTCCAGGTCGTTATGAAGTTTTAGGTACCGATGGTTTTGGTCGTTCTGATTCGCGTGCGGCGTTGCGAGATTTCTTTGAAGTGGATGCAAATTATGTAACAATTGCTGCACTTAAAGCCTTAGTTGATGAAGGCGAGATGGAAGCATCTGTTGTTGCAGAAGCGATTGAGAAATATGGCGTTGATGCCAGCAAGCCAAATCCAATGACAATATAGGAGAAAATTATGACACAAGAAGCGTATTTAGAAGCGTTAAGATCAGGTGCACAAATGGACTTTAACGACCTAATGACGCTGATTGATGATAATTTCAACTACACATCTGCATCTTTTACCAATGGTGATTTGCAAAACGCTGCTGATGAAAACCAAGGCAGTGCCAAGTTATTTTGTTTTGGTGCTATCAATCAACTTACTCAGCTTGAAACTCTACATTGCTTTGGGCAATATTACCAAGAAGTGCTTGCCGACTCAAATGGCACTGCGCACCAAAATATTCGTAATTTTATTATTTATGGGTGGGAAGGGTTGAAATTTGATTCGCCAGTGCTTACGAAAAAATAGCAGTTAGATCTTAGACCAAGCGTTACATATTTATTTACTTCCATATTCGTAATAGGCTAAGCCAATCAAAACGAGTGCAATGCCACTAATTTGTGTTAGTGTCAATGTTTCGTTATTGAAGAAAGCCCCTAATAGCAGGGAAAATACAGGCGTTATTAAAGGTATGATGCTAACAACCCTAACGCTGGTGTGGCGAATTAAATAATAATAAGACATAAAACCGATAACTGATCCAAATAAAGCTAAATAACCAATGGATAAAGTGGCTTTTAGATTAACAGCAGGGACAACACCTTCGCTAAAAAACCACACAATGACGAATAGAGGCGCACTGAATAGTAAAGCGCCAGTGGTAGTTTCCAAAGCAGATATGCGTGCATTGATTTGTTTGAGTTTGACAGAAATGAAGGCTTGAAAAACCATACTTATTGTAACAATGGACAGTCCATTGGTTAAATCTCTGGATTCAGATAAAGTGTGTGCGAAAATTACCATCAGCCCACCCAAGCCTAACAACAATCCAACTATCCTATTAATGCTAAAAAGTGTTTCTTTGAGTAATACCAATGCGAACACGCCAGTGATGATAGGGGTAAGTCCAAAGACGATAGAAATAATACCAGAAGGTAAATTGCGTGCAGAATAATAGACTAAACTTAGGGTGATGAATATGCCAAGTCCTGCATAAATATAGTTCCAAATTGCAATCGGTGTTAAGGTGAGTTTTTGTCTTTTAACGAGCAATAATAGCAAGCAAATCGCCAGCCCAACTACCATTCTAGAGGCAGCACTAAAACTGTTGCTCGCACCAAGTGTTGACCAAACAATGGCCAAGGGTGTGGTTGACCAAATGACAATAATGGATAAAAAAACTAAATAAATTGACATACTATTTAGAGACCTTTGCATAAATAGGGATGATTAGCAAAATGACAGATTTTATTAAATTGGAAATTTTTTAAATCCACTCCTAGCAGGGCTAAGGGTGTTTTTAAAAAGTTTGTAATTTGATGAAAGATGGCGTTTTGATGATTATTCATATTTATGCAAAGGTCTCTATTTAATCGTTTATCCATTTTTCAACAGGTCGGACCTGTTGAAAAGTTCACCATTGAGAAAAGTTTGGTGTTTGCCATTTGTTTTTATGTAGGCAGCCTTACTGGCAGGGTGTGAAGTGATAGATTTGCTTGGATTGTCGTATTCAAATTCTTGTAGGATTTTCACATCGTTTGTATCGAGTTTAGTAACAAATTCGGCGAATTGTTCAGCACTAATCTTCAGTAATTTTTGCGCTTGTTTGATGGCAGGTTTTGGAATTAAATTTGGGTTTTGGTTGGCTTGCCATTCTGGGTCTTGGTAGTAGGCATTTTCTAGTTCTTTGGGGCAAGGTTTTTCAAGGAAATCGTGCATTTCTTCAGCGCTATAAGAACGATATCCAAAAGATAAGGTGGTGCAATTATCATCCAAACTGACACCGTGATGCGCAACCTTTGGCGGCACATATAAAACATCACCAGGCTCAACATCAAAGATTTGCTCAGCATTGAATTTGTCCATAATTCTAAGTGGCACATTGTCCAAATAATTATCCATTTCACAATTTTTGCTACTCAAATGCCAGCGTCTTTTGCCGCTGCCTTGTAGTAAAAATACATCGTAATAATCAAAGTGTGGACCAACACTACCGCCTTTTGCTGCATAAGAAATCATCACATCGTCAAAACGCCAACGAGGAATAAAATCGAAATGTTGAATGAGGTCGTGGATTTCCTCAATGTATCTGTCCACACCTTGCACCAACAGCGTCCAATCTTGTTCTGCCAGTTCGGCAAAGTCTTGTTCACTAAACGGACCATTGCGTAACGACCAGTTTTGTAATTTTATTGAGCCAGTGATTAGGCGGGATTCAAAAACTTCTTCGAAGGACAAACCTGCCAATTCATCAGCAGGCATTGGTGAGATAAAATTAGGTAAGGCTTGTTTTATCAGCAGGGGTTTTTTTTGCCAATATTCTTTTAAGAACTGCTGTTGAGATATTTTTCCAAAATGTAGCATGCGTTTGTGATTTTTTTATGTCTATTGATTATTTTAATTTAGTTTTGTGCGTTAAAATAATTCCATTCAAATAAAAAGGAAAAATTATGTTCAAAAAATCTGACACCCTAGCCAAAGTAGATAGCGATATCGCCAACGCAATTGCCAAAGAAGAAGCCCGCCAAGAAGCACATATTGAGTTGATTGCCAGTGAAAACTATACCTCAGTTGCGGTAATGGAAGCACAAGGCTCTCAACTTACAAATAAATATGCAGAAGGTTATCCAGGTAAGCGTTATTACGGTGGTTGTGAGTATGTAGATGTGATTGAGCAGTTGGCAATTGACCGTGCAAAAGCCTTGTTTAATGCGGATTATGCCAATGTGCAGCCTCATTCCGGTTCACAGGCGAATGCTGCTGTTTTTCAGGCGTTATTGATACCGGGGGATACGATTTTAGGGATGAGTTTGGCACATGGTGGACACCTAACACACGGTGCAGCGCCGAGTTTTTCAGGTAGAAACTTTAACGCCATTCAATACGGTTTAGATGAAAGCACCGGCGAGATTGATTATGCTCAAGTAGAGGCACTTGCCAAAGAACATCAGCCAAAAATGATTATCGCTGGTTTTTCCGCCTATTCACGCATTGTAGATTGGCAGCGTTTTAGAGACATTGCCGATTCAATCGGTGCGTATTTAATGGTGGATATGGCACATGTTGCTGGCTTGATTGCCGCTGGAGAATACCCGTCACCCGTCGGCATTGCCGATGTAACCACCACCACCACGCATAAAACTTTGCGTGGGCCACGAGGTGGTTTGATTTTGGCAAAAGCCAATGCAGAGATTGAGAAAAAACTCAATTCTGCCATTTTCCCTGGTATTCAGGGAGGGCCATTAATGCACATTATTGCTGCCAAAGCAGTGAGTTTTAAAGAGGCAATGAGCGATGACTACAAACTCTATCAAAAACAAGTGGTTAAAAATGCACAAGCAATGGCGACTGTGTTTATTGAACGAGGCTTTGATGTGGTGTCAGGCGGCACAGATGACCATTTGTTTTTAGTCAGTTTCATCAAGCAAGGTTTAACTGGTAAAGCTGTTGACGCAGCCCTTGGTAATGCACATATCACTGTGAATATGAATGCTGTACCAAATGACCCACAATCCCCATTCATCACCAGTGGCATCCGCATCGGCACACCCGCGGTAACAACCCGTGGTTTTGGCGAATCAGAATGTGGTGAATTGGCATTAATGATATGTGATATTTGTGATAATTTAGACAATCAATCCGTCATTAATGCGGTTAAAACTAAGGTGGCAGCGCTTTGTGCTAATCACCCAGTTTACGGTTAAAGAAAATAATGCATTGCCCCTTTTGCCAATCCGATGAAACCAAAGTATTAGATACGCGTTTATCTGACAATGGGGCACAGGTTCGCAGACGCAGAGAATGTGCTGCCTGTGGGGAACGCTATCCAACCTGTGAAATGATGGACTTAAACCCACCTAGATTGATTAAAAAAGATGGTAAACGCGAAGCATTTGATGAATACAAACTCCGTTCTGGACTGCTAAAGGCCTTGGAAAAACGCAATGTTGAATCTGAAGCGATAGAAACTTCGGTATGTGATATTGTGCATAGATTGACAACCCAATCTGAAAGCGAAGTTCCTGTTGAAAAACTTGGTGAGTGGGTAATGGAAGAACTCAAGCTGTTAGATGAAGTGGCTTATATTCGTTTTGCTTCTGTCTATCGTCAATTTCAAGATGTTGAGGCTTTTCGTCAAGAAATCGATAAATTAATGGACAAAAATGGCAAAAACTAAGTCAGAATTCCTCTGTCGAGAATGCGGTGCATCTTGTCATCAGTGGGCAGGGCAGTGTTTAGAGTGCAAAGAGTGGAATACTTTAGAAGAAGTGGCTTTGTTCAAGATTACCTCTTCAAAACCAGAAAGCCTACAAGATTTACCTCCTTCAAAAGTGCAAAAACTCTCTGAAATTAAATCTGAAAGAAAATCTAGACTGACCACAGGGCTGACGGAACTTGACCGCACTTTGGGCGGTGGTTTGGTAGATGGCTCAGTAGTATTAATCGGTGGCGACCCAGGTATCGGCAAATCTACCCTGATTTTGCAAGCCATGGCTGTCATCAACAAAGAGAATACCGTCTTATATGTGAGCGGCGAAGAATCCGCACAGCAAGTAAGCGATAGGGCAGTGCGTTTGGGTATTAAAGAAGATGTGTTGTTTTTAAACGAAACCCATTTAGAGAAAATTATCCGACTTGCCAAAGAATTACATCCTAAAGTTATCGTTATTGACTCCATTCAAACCATGGCAACCGATGGTTCAACTTCCGCCCCTGGATCCGTTACCCAAGTACGAGATTGTGCCGCGCAACTGACGCAATATGCTAAACAAACCAGCACCATTTTATTTTTAATTGGGCATGTGACTAAAGGCGGTGCATTAGCGGGGCCAAGGATTTTAGAGCATATGGTGGATTGTGTTTTGTATTTTGAAGGCGATGCAGGTGGTCGTTATCGTATTATCCGTGCCGTTAAAAACCGCTTTGGTGCTGTGAATGAAATCAGTGTTTTTGCCATGAGCGAAACTGGATTGCAGCAGGTGGAAAACCCTTCTGCCATATTCTTATCCAATCAAACCAAGCCACTTCCAGGTGCAATGGTTATGGTTACTCGCGAAGCTACTCGCCCTCTAATGATAGAACTACAAGCACTGGTTGATCAAGCTAATGGCAACCCAAAGCGTATCTGCGTAGGCTTGGATCAAAACCGTTTAGCACTGCAACTCGCCATTTTGCATAAACACGGAGGCATTGCCACTTTTGACCAAGATGTTTTCGTTAATGTGGTTGGTGGTATCAAAGTCAATGAAACTGCATCAGACCTAGTAGTAATGCTCACAATTTCATCCAGCCTTAGGAACAAAGTCATCCCCAAAGACTGGATTGCCTTCGGTGAAGTCGGACTCACAGGCGAAGTTCGTCCTGTTTACAACGCTATCGAACGCCTATCTGAAGCTCAAAAACACGGATTCAAAACTGCCATCATCCCCAAAGCCAATACCCCAAAAAAACTCATTAAAGGTATCAAAGTCATTCCTGTGGAATACCTTTACCAAGCTTTGCAATATATGGCTGAAAATAGTTAATTTTTTAACAAAAACAAAAAAGGGATTGCTTGCGCAATCCCTTTTTTAGAATATGGGGCGAGAAACGGGGCTCGAACCCGCGACAGCCGGAATCACAATCCGGGGCTCTACCAACTGAGCTATTCCCGCCATAAACTAAGTGCGTATTTTAACCATAACGGACAAGGGTTTGTAAAAGATTTTAATTAAAATTTACACTATTAAGCTTATAGGTGAAGTCCTTGTTGCGGATTAGGACGGGGATGTAGTATTTGTTTCTGGCGAAGTAAACCTCTGTATTTCCGTCTGAGCTAATGACATGGATGAGGTTGCTGCTATTATTCTGGACTTGTTGATAGTATTTTTTGGCGATGCTTTCGCCGTTATTTAACAACAAGTAAAAATTCTTTTCATTTGAATTTTTTGCTAGTGCATTGCTAATGGATAAGGTTTGGTTGAGTGGGTCAACTTGCATTTTTTTAAGGTAAATATCAATGTCTTTTTTGACTTGGTTACCATCGCGTTCAAAATTTTGATAGCGTTGCGATTGTAGCCCAAACTGGTTAAGGGTAAAAGTAGATTTTGAGCGAATTTGATAGTCTTTAATTAGGAAGGCTAACCCTTCGGTTTGTGCATCTAGCGTATAAGTATAGACATCCCCCTTCTTGCGTAAGGCTATTTTCACCTGTGCAATTTCAAAGTCCGACACTGACAAAGTGTAAGTTGCTGTGTGGGGTTTAAGTGCCAGTACTGAGGTGGAAAGTAAGAGTAATATTAAAAATTTCATTGTGTTATTATAATGTAATAAGGGGCAGGTAACTATATAATATGCACAATATTGGAGAGTGAATTGAATCAAGAACTATTTTTATATATTAATGCATTTGCAGGAAAAAATCAATATCTTGATGCAATTGGTATTGGTTTGGGCGAGTATTTTCCATATCTACTAATCACACTTGTGGTTTATTTATATTTTGTAATGCAACATAAAAACGAAACCATTTTTGCTTTTTTGAGTACGATTTTGGCATTATCCATCAGTCGTATCATTGGCTTGTTGTATTTTCATAATCGCCCCTTTATGGATAATATCGGCGTTACTTTAAAGGAACATATTGCCGATTCTTCATTTCCATCAGATCACACGACTTTTGTATTTGCCGTTATTGGTACTTTGTTGCTGTTCAAGCCTACACGGAAAATAGGTGCTATACTATTGCCTTTCGGGATTATCAGCTCATTTTTACGAGTTTTTGAGGGGGTGCATTATCCATTGGATATTGTAGCAGGTATCGTTGTTGGTGTTATGAGTGCACTTATTGTCTATCAATTAAGATATAGGTTGTTCGTTATTAATGGTGTTATTCTGAAGATAGAAAAAATGCTATTTAAATAAGTCGAGAGAGGGGTTATAAACCTCAGTTTTAACTTTAAACAACCCTAACAAAGAGTGGGAAATGTTGTCGTGAGATGATGGTTTATCAACGGTAGCCGATTTTTCATCGCTAAACCACGCTAACATCGGTACATGAGTTTGTTCTTTAGGTGCAATAATGTAAGGTAGTCCGTGTAAATATACACCTCTTTCCCCCAGTGATTCGCCATGGTCAGAGGCGTAGAAGACAAAGCCATTGGTGTAGTTATCTTTAATCAGTTGTATGCTGCTGTCAATTAGGTAGTCGGTGTATAAAATACTGTTATCATAGGCATTATCTACTTCTTCATGGCTGCATTTTTCTGGAGTATTTTCACACACAGGGGTAAATTTACCAAAAGCTTTGGGGTAGCGACGATAGTATCTTGGTCCGTGAGATCCAAGCGAGTGTAACACAATCAGCACATCAGAATTTTGCTTATCAATGGTATTTTTTAAATCATCCAACATTGCAATATCCAACTTATTTTCAGAGAGCATATTTCTATTTTCAATCCGAGCACAAACCCCTTTACAACTGGAATTATTGTCTAGCCAAAAAACTTTCACCCCTGCTTTCTTCAATATATCCAGCACATTAGATTGATTATCTGCCTTTTGTGGCGAGTAGTCGTCTTTACCTAATAATGAAAACATACAAGGTACTGAATATGCCGTCGAAGTACCACAGGAAGCGGTATTACTAAAATTTATCAGATTGCGCTTGGACAATCTCGGATTTGTGTCTTTGTCATAGCCATTCAAAGCAAAACGATCAGCTCTTGCGGTTTCCCCAACAATAAAGATACCCACAGTTTTTTTCTGCTTACCTTCAATAACTGCATCACCACCAATCACTTTAAAATATTCTTTACGACTTGGAAAATAAACATCATCCACATAAGAATACCCGGCATTAATCACAAATAACGGATTGATAAAATAACGCAAATCCCGATTTTCTCTCCCAAAATAGGTGACAGATTTCATATTAGCCCAAATCATCATAATGCAAACTGTTACCACTACAAGCGTTGCTAAAACCCTATTTCTGCTTTCAATCAAAAAAGACTGTCGTTTAATTTTAACCATCCATAGCAATACAATCGGCACAAGCCCAAAAATACTAATATGTATTACCAGCGGAACAGACAGTAATTCCAACGCTTCTTTGGTATTCTGCTCTTTAATATTGTCAATGATATTAGCGAGCATAAATTGGTCAAATACCACGCCGAGCTTAGAAAAATAACCAATAATGGCAGAGACTAATAATATAATGGATAAAAATACTTTGAGTGTAATCTTGTTACTGAATAACACCAATACGATATATAAAATCGCAAAAAATAAACCCATAAAACCCACTGTAAATCCAAATCCAGATGCTTCAAAAAAATTAATCCTTTGGAATAATTTATCCCAAAATACCAAGTTATCGAATACAACAATAAAGCTACAAACCATGAATAATAAGCGATTGACAGTCATTACCCTATACCTCATCTGATTTTCTTTTCAATAGTAAAAATGCAATCGTTAAAGCCACGATAGTAGGCACTGAGGCACTGAAGAGTGGGTCATAGTCAAAACGCAACGAGATTACCCCGCCAATGCGTGATGACAATTCAAAAAACAAACTAATAACCACCCCTAAAAATATTTTCTTACCGAGTGTCGCATCGCGCAATGAGCCGAAGATAAACAGCATTGCCATCATTAGCATTGCCACCAAAGTAATCGGCTTAACCAATCGTTTGTATAATTCCACCTTAAAAGCCCCTGAAGCCAGATAATTGTCATCCAAAAACACCATGTGTCGATATAATTCCCAGCTGGACAATTCTTCCGGATCTTTCTTTAAGGAATCAATTAGCCCTTGGTCAAAAGACACACTAGTATCATAACGCTGATAATCATTAGACTGAATATTTGTCAACTTTCCATCTAATTTTAATTGATAATGTTTGGCTTTTTCAAGGTTAAGATTGCCTTTATTAAATACTGCTTTTTTAGAATGAAAAACCGAGTCTAATTGATATTTGTCGTTAACTTTAATTAGTGTTACATCGC
Source organism: Candidatus Thiodubiliella endoseptemdiera (assembly GCF_964212635.1). Lineage (NCBI taxonomy): Bacteria > Pseudomonadati > Pseudomonadota > Gammaproteobacteria > Pseudothioglobaceae (SeqCode) > Candidatus Thiodubiliella > Candidatus Thiodubiliella endoseptemdiera. The sequence goes on along the minus strand of NZ_OZ156463.1, from coordinate 260,312 downwards.
CAAAAATATTACCACCAAAGTTCTTTTTAACATTGATAATTGTATCGTCATTTTTAAGCCAAAAACCCTGTCGACTGACATTAGAAACGGCATACCCTAATGACTTAGTTTTATAAGATTCTGCATATTTTTCGGTAACAGGTGCGATAAACTCACCTAGCAACATTACCGTAAAAATAAATAACAGAGCAATTATCACCACTTTTTGTACAATCTGCATAATAGAAAGCCCGCCACTACGCACAACAATTAACTGAGAAGTGGAAGCTAAATGCCCTAAGCCCAGTAAACATCCCAACAAAATGATTACCGAGGAATGAGAGTAAATCACCGCAGGTAAATCCGCAACCACATAAATAATTGCCGATACAATCGTATAATTCTGCTGCCCAATCAAATCCACCTCATTAATAAAATTAAACAACGCATAAACCCCCACCCAAATCCCCATTACGCTCAAAGTGTAAATGAGTAATGTCATGGCAATATAACGGTCAAGAATTTTCATAGTGAATATTTTAGTTTATTTTGATTAAACCCAGTACCTTTAATTTAATAATATAGAGACCTTTGCATAAATATGAATAATCATCAAAACGCCATCTTTCATCAAATTACAAACTTTTTAAAAACACCCTTAGCCCTGCTAGGAGTGGATTTAAAAAATTTCCAATTTAATAAAATCTGTCATTTTGCTAATCATCCCTATTTATGCAAAGGTCTCATATAGTATTACTACATTTTTAAATAAAATACCATATGAAAAAAATACTAGTAACAGGCGGTGCGGGCTATATCGGTACACATACTTGCATTGAGTTGATTGAGGCGGGATATAAGATTATTGTGGTGGATAATTTGTGCAATGCGTCGTTGGAGGGATTGAAGCGCGTTAGGCGGATTGTGGGTGTAGATATTCCTTTTTATCAGGTGGATGTGCGGGATAAAGTAGGGCTAACGAAAGTTTTTGAAGTGCATAATTTTGATGGGGTGATTCATTTTGCGGGGGCTCAAAGCGGTGGGAGAGTCGGTGGAGATGCCGATTAAATACTACGATACCAATGTCGGCGGGACTTTTATTTTGGCTGAGGTAATGCGTGATTTTGATTGTAAAACTTTTGTGTTCAGTTCTTCAGCAACAGTTTATGGTAATCCAAAAATGGTGCCAATTCGCGAGGATTTTCCCTTGTCAGCCACCAATCCTTACGGGCGTTCAAAGTTGATGATTGAGGAATTTTTGCAAGATGTTTTTGTGGCAGACGATGCCTGGAATATTGCCTTGCTTCGTTATTTCAACCCTATTGGTGCACACAAAAGTGGGTTGATTGGCGAAAATCCGAACGGTGTGCCTAACAATCTTATTCCATATATCTCACAAGTGGCAGTTGGGAAACTTGATAAATTAAATGTATTTGGCGGCGATTATGATACAGCTGATGGCACTGGCGTTCGGGATTATATCCATGTGGTGTATTTGGCAAAAGGGCATGTGAAAGCCTTGCAAGCATTGGACGAACCACAGGTGCTCATCGTTAATCTTGGCACAGGCAACGGTTACTCAGTGTTGGATATGGTTAAGGCTTTTGAAAAATCATCGGGCAAAATTGTGGCTTACAAAATTGTTGATAGGCGTGCTGGCGACATTGCTACTTGCTACGCCGATGTAAGTTTTGCCAAAACGAAATTAGGCTGGCAGGCTGAACGCGAGTTAGATGAAATGTGTGAAGACACTTGGCGTTGGCAAAGTCAAAATCCTGATGGGTTTTTAAATGAGACCTTTGCATAAATATGAATAATCATCAAAACGCCATCTTTCATCAAATTACAAACTTTTTAAAAACACCCTTAGCCCTGCTAGGAGTGGATTTAAAAAATTTCCAATTTAATAAAATCTGTCATTTTGCTAATCATCCCTATTTATGCAAAGGTCTCTAAATATTACTTAGTTTCTCAACAGCAATTTTAATATTGTCCATACTCGTAGCAAACGAAAAACGTACATAACCTGCAGCACCAAAGGCAGATCCAGGCACAAGAGCAATATTAAGTTTTTCAAGGCAGTAGGTAGAAAGTTCCACATCATCTTTTAATTCCAATCGCTTGATTAAGCCTTCCACGCGTGGGAATGAATAGAATGCACCTTGTGATTTTGGGCATTCAATGCCGTCAATTGCATTGAGTGTATCAACGATGAAATCATGTCTTTCACTGAACGCTGCTACCATGGTATCAATAATATCTTGGTCACCATTTAAAGCTTCTAATGCTGCTGCTTGAGCGATAGAACATGGATTTGAGGTGGATTGACCTTGAATTTTTTTCATTGTTTTGATAATGGCTTCTGGACCTGCACCATAGCCGATACGCCAACCGGTCATGGCATAGCCCTTAGACACGCCATTAAGAATAATAGTGCGTTCTTTCAGACTTGCATCCGCCATAACGATATTGATAAAATCATCTTTGCCATTGTTGACGCCCCAACGAATATGCTCGTAGATATCATCAGTGATAATAAGCACTTGTGGATATTTCCTCAACACTCTTGCCAACGCTTGTAATTCTGTTTTGCTATACACAGCACCCGTCGGATTAGATGGGCTGTTAATGACAAAAAGTTTAGTTTTATTGGTAATATTGGCTTCTAATTGTTCAGGTGTAATTTTAAAATCTTGTTCTAATCCTGTTTCTACAATGATTGGTGTGGCGTTTGCCAAAATCACCATATCGGGGTAACTGACCCAATAAGGCGATGGAATGATTACTTCGTCGCCTGTATTGAGCACAGCCTGACACAGATTGTAGAATACTTGTTTACCGCCTGAGGATACCATGACTTCGTTATTATTGTAGCTCAAGTCGTTATCGCGTTTGAATTTGCTGATAATCGCATTTTTCAATTCAGGTGTGCCATCAACTGCTGTATAGCGGGTTTGCCCATTTTTAATCGCAGCAATTGCCGCATCTTGGATATTTTTTGGTGTGTCAAAATCTGGTTCTCCTGAGCCCATTGGAATGATTTGAATGCCTTGTGCTTTTAATTCATTGGCTTTAGCGGTAACGGCTAATGTGGCAGAAGGTTTAACTTTGCCAACTCTGTCTGAAAGAATATAGTTCATAGTTTCTTTGTGTTTAAAATGTTAAAATTCAGCGTTTATGATAATCAAAAAATTGCTTAATGGGTAAGAAATTTCAATTAAGGTCACAATTTTCTCCGATGGGAGATCAGCCAAGTGCGATTAAGACACTGGTGGATGGTATTAATGCGGGTGAAAAATTTCAGACATTGCTTGGTGTAACAGGCTCTGGAAAGACTTTTACTTTGGCAAATGTGATCGAACAAACCAAACGAGCAAGTTTGATTATGGCACCAAATAAGACACTTGCGGCACAATTATATAGTGAAATGAAGGCATTTTTTCCGAATAATGCGGTGGAATATTTTGTTTCTTACTACGATTATTACCAGCCCGAGGCGTATATGCCAGCGAGTGATACTTATATTGAAAAAGATTCGTCTATTAATGAACAAATTGAACAAATGCGTTTGAGTGCAACTAAGGCGTTGTTGGAACGGGATGATGTGATTATCATTGCTAGTGTCTCGGCGATTTATGGCTTAGGCGACCCTGAGAGTTATCTGCAAATGTTGTTGCATTTGAGCGTGGGTGAGATTATTAATCAACGAGAGATTTTGTCGCGCTTATCGCAAATGCAATACACCCGGAATGATGTTAGTCTGACGCGTGGGCATTTTCGAGTTAAAGGAGAGGTGATTGATATTTTTCCTGCGGATTCGGAGGAGCAGGCGGTGCGATTGGAATTATTTGATGAAGAAATCGAATCAATTTACTGGTTTGACCCGTTGACGGGTGAGAAATATAAACGCTTACAACGCATTACCATTTACCCGCAAACGCATTATGTAACGCCGAAATCTAAAATTTTGAATATGATTGATGACATCAAAGCGGAACTTAAAATTAGACAAAAAGAACTTTTAACGCAAAATAAATTGGTAGAAGAGCAACGCCTCACACAGCGAGTGCGTATGGACATTGAAATGATGACTGAACTGGGTTATTGTAATGGTATTGAAAATTATTCACGCTATTTATCGGGTAGAGAGGCAGGACAACCGCCACCAACGCTATTTGATTATTTACCCGAAAATGCATTAGTAATTTTGGACGAGTCGCATGTAACAGCCAGTCAAATTGGCGGTATGTATAACGGCGATAGGGCGCGTAAAACCACACTGGTGGAATTTGGATTTAGGCTGTCATCAGCACTTGATAATCGTCCGTTGAAGTTTGCCGAATTTGAAGATAAAGTGCATCAATGTCTGCTGGTTTCAGCTACGCCTGCGCAGTATGAGTTGGATATTTCCACCACGGTTGCCGAGCAAGTGGTGCGACCAACGGGGTTACTTGACCCAGAGATTGAAATACGCGGTGCAGAAACACAAGTGGACGATTTGCTCAGTGAAATACGCAAACGCGTTGCAGTAGGAGATCGTGTTTTGGTAACCACTTTAACCAAACGAATGTCTGAACAATTAAGTGATTATTTGAATGAACATCAAGTTAAAGTGCGTTATTTACACTCTGATATTGATACTGTTGAACGAGTGGAAATTATTCGTGATTTGCGTTTGGGTGTTTTTGATGTATTGGTTGGCATTAACTTACTCAGAGAAGGTTTAGATATTCCAGAAGTGTCTTTGGTGGCAATTTTAGATGCTGATAAAGAGGGTTTTTTACGCTCTGAACGCTCACTCATTCAAACCATGGGCAGGGCTGCACGAAATATCAACGGCCATGTGATTTTATATGCCGACAAAATTACCAAATCAATGCAAAAAGCGATGGATGTCACCGACAGTCGCCGTAAAAAACAAGAGCTCTATAACAAAGCCAACGGCATTACCCCTAAAAGCGTAGTGCGCCCAATTGTTGATATTTTAGACGCTGATTCGATAGTCTCCGATCCAAAAGGTGAGTATAACACCCCAATTATGACAAAATTAACCCCTGTGCAACTCGCCAAAGAACTAAAAATATTAGAAAAAGAGATGATGAGCTTTGCAGAAAACTTGAAATTTGAACAAGCTGCAGGTGTGCGTAACCAAATTAAAACACTTAAACAGGGGCAGTTTTTGTCATGAGTCCTATACTAACTAGTGTTGAAAAAATTATTAAGGGTAAAGAAGAATATTTGCGTTTTTATGTTAAAGATCCTAATTTTTATACAGACTATCTTATCAATACCAAAAAAAATGGATGCCGTTTCATTATTAAGCCTTGTTACAGAAATCTTCTAGATGAAGGTAATAAAACTTACTACCTAATTGAAGAGGTATCACAAGTTGATATGCGCTTAAAAACAGAAGATTTTAAGTACTGTATTTTTTTAATAGACGCTGACTTTAGATCTTTCTCATTCGTTAAAAAATCTAATTTTTATAAGGCTATATTTACCCAACATGCTAATTTTTCTCTTGCTGTATTCAATCAAATAGTTGTTTTTTCTAGAGCTAAATTTATGCAAGATGTTGATTTTTCTAATGCTGAATTTACGCAATCTACTTATTTTCTTGGTGCTAAATTTATTAAAAATGTTAATTTTTTTAATGCACGCATACACCATATCGTGAATTTTGCATATGCTACCATTGGTAGCCTTGATTTAAGCCATGCAATCATTGAGCGCATTATGTATGAGGATATAGTACTTACCTCTGCCAATCGCCAGACATTTTTAATATTTAGAGACCTTTGCATAAATATGAATAATCATCAAAACGCCATCTTTCATCAAATTACAAACTTTTTAAAAACACCCTTAGCCCTGCTAGGAGTGGATTTAAAAAATTTCCAATTTAATAAAATCTGTCATTTTGCTAATCATCCCTATTTATGCAAAGGTCTCATTTAAAAATATGGCACTTAAACAAAACGATCAAATTAAAGCCTTAAAATTTCATATAAACGAGTATCAAGAGTATTTAGTAGAATTAAGAAAAAACAAAACAGTTAAAAATTTCTTAGACAGATTTATTTTAACTTTTGAATCTTGGGCAAGTACTTTTAATACTAGTGTTATTCGCTCGATAACGCGCCTTGTTGGTATTGTTTTGTTGTTTTATGTTTTGATTAATGGTTTTAATTACGATGCAAAAACTATTATTGATTTTGCCTCACCGTTAAGTTACGATATTGATAAGATATTTACTTCTGTAAGTGATACAGATAGATATCTATTTTTCTTTTATAAGAGACCTTTGCATAAATATGAATAATCATCAAAACGCCATCTTTCATCAAATTACAAACTTTTTAAAAACACCCTTAGCCCTGCTAGGAGTGGATTTAAAAAATTTCCAATTTAATAAAATCTGTCATTTTGCTAATCATCCCTATTTATGCAAAGGTCTCTATAAAATATTACAAGTTGTATTAATTTATGAAATCATCAAATCCTTTAGAAAATTTTCTCGTGCATTATGAATATTGAGCTTAATATTAATGAAATTTTTTATTCTTTGCAAGGTGAAGCTCGTGAAGTTGGTCTACCGACTGTATTTGTACGCTTGACAGGCTGCCCATTGCGATGCACTTATTGTGATACTGAATACGCGTTTAAAGGCAATAACCTATTAAATATTGATGATATTTTAAACAAGGTCAAAAAATACAACACCCAATATGTTTGCGTTACAGGTGGTGAACCGTTGGCGCAGACTAATTGTCATATTTTGTTAGATAGATTGGTTAAAGAAAATTATCGGGTGTCATTAGAAACCAGTGGCAGTATTGATATTGGTGATATTAATCCAGGTGTGTCAATTGTGATGGATGTTAAAACCCCATCGTCAAATGAGTCGGATAAAAATCGATACAACAACATAGAAAAGTTAAAAACTAAAGACCAGTTAAAATTTGTGATTGGCTCAAAGGCTGATTTTGATTGGAGCGTGGAGATTTTAAACAAATATCAAGCAACAGCGGGAGTGTTGTTTTCCCCTGTGTTTAACACCGTCATGCCAAGCGAATTGGCACAATGGATTTTAGATGCCCAACTTAATGTACGCCTGCAAGTGCAACTGCACAAACTGCTTTGGGGCGACGAAAAAGGAAAATGAGGAAATCCTTATTTCTCATTTTTTATTGAATGGTTATTTTTCTAATCTGAGACCTGGGTTTGTTAAGTTTTGGGATGGATATTTTTAACACTTTTTCTTTAAACTCAGCAGTGATATTATCTGTATCGCCATCTTTGGGAATAGAGACAACTTGTGAGAAACTGCTTGATGAACTTTTGTTGTTGCTACTTGAATTTTGTTTGGCTTTGATAATAAGTCTGTTGTTAGCACTAGAGATATTGAAGTTGCCTTTATCAATGTTTGGGGTTTTAATCTCCATTACATAACTGTTAGTGCCCTTGTCAAAATACTGTTTTGAATGGGAGTTTAGGGCGTAGGTGTCATTTTTTAGTTTGTTTATTTGATGGTCAAATTGTTGAAATTGACGGTTAAAATCATGCCAGAAGTCATCATTAAACATAGAATGATTAAATAAATTTGACTGAGAATAACCGTGTGCACTGAGTGTTGTTGATATTAATAGCGTCATAATGACTAATGTTTTTTTCATGTTTTATCTCCAATATTTGTTAAATACAAGTTTGTCATTTTTATTATATGGATTTTAAAACAAAATTTCAAGTGCTAAGCCAACTTATCATCTGCTACATGATAAGTTGGGTCTTCTAAAACATTAACTTCTACCAAGTTTTTAGCGGTTTTTAATAGTAAATGACACTCAGCACTTAGGTGCTGCAGGTGCAAGGTTTTTCCGACGCGTGTGTAACGGGTAGCAAGTTTGTCAATGGCTTGAATGGCCGAATGGTCTAACACTTTGGAGTTGCCAAAGTCAATATAAACATCATTTGTATCTTCCTTGGGGTTGAATAATTCTTGAAAATGCTCTTTTGAAGCAAAGAACAAAGTACCGTTGACTTCGTAAACATTATTGCCTTTATCATTTTGACTTTGTTTGATGTAAATTTTGCTGGCTGATTCCCAGGCGAATGAAAGAGCAGATAAAATCACACCAACAATCACTGCAAGTGCCAAATTATCAGTCAAAACGGTAATCACTGCCACTGAAATACCTGTAATGATATCTAATACAGGTATTTTTCCAAACAAACTGAGTGTACACCACTCAAATGTACCAATAACCACCATCATCATCACCCCAATCAGCACGGCAATTGGAATCATTTCGATATATTCAGATAAATAAAGGATAAATAATAGCAGTGCAACGGAAGCCACGATACCTGAAAGGCGACCACGACCACCTGACTTGACATTGATAATACTTTGCCCCACCATCGCACAACCACCCATACCTCCGAATAAACCCGTAACAAGGTTGGCAGCGCCTTGCCCCACGCTTTCACGGTTAGGCTGACCTGTGGTTTCTGTGAGGTCATCTACAAGATTTAGGGTTAATAGGCTTTCAATCAAACCCACCAACGCCATGGTTAGTGCATAAGGGAAAATAATCATTAGGGTTTCTAAATTGAATGCCACATCAGGAATATGAAAAGCAGGCAACCCTCCTTTAATAGAAGCGACATCACCAACTGTGCGCGTATCCAACCCAAGCCAAATAACCGCCAAACTGCCGACAATCACGGCAACTAAAATTTCAGGTACAGCTTTGGTGAATTTGGGCAGGAATTGAATAATTGCCATTGTTGCAATGATAATAGCCAGCATAATCATTAGTGGTTCACCTGTAATCCAGGCATCACCTACTTTAAATTGTTTGATTTGTCCGATGAAAATCACCATTGCGATACCGTTTACAAAGCCCAAAAAAACTGGGTGTGGTACAAGGCGAATGAATTTACCCAATTTAAGTGCACCGAATGCGATTTGTAACAAACCTGTTAGCACTACAGCGGCAAACAAATATTCCACTCCATGTACAGCCACTAAAGTGCCAATTACCACAGCAATTGCACCTGTAGCACCAGAAATCATCCCTGGACGACCGCCGACAATAGAAGTTACCAAGCCAATAGTGAAAGCAGCGTATAAACCCACTAATGGAGAAACGCCAGCGAGTAGAGCAAAGGCAACGGCCTCAGGCACTAAGGCGAGGGCAACGGTTAAGCCCGATAAAAGGTCGTTTTTTGGATGGGTAGAGAGATACTTATGGATAAGCGAGAACAGCATAATTTCCTTGGGTTGAGTGGTTAATGGTTTATTTTTTGGCTGGCACAATGGGCGTTGATGATTTGACCCTTGCATTTTGTCCACGATGACGCAATACATGGTCCATCAATGTGATTGCCAACATTGCTTCAGCAATTGGTGTGGCACGAATACCCACACAAGGATCATGACGACCGGTAGTGATTACTTCTGCCAGTTTACCCTCTACATTAATACTATCAATTGGCAAACGCAAACTTGAAGTGGGTTTGAGGGCGATCGACACCAATAAATCCTGTCCAGAACTAATGCCACCGAGCGTACCACCTGCATTATTTGACTCAAAACCTTTGGTGCTGATTTTGTCACGGTGCTCAGTACCTTTTTGAGTGATAGAATCAAAACCAGCCCCAATTTCCACACCCTTAACCGCATTAATGCTCATCATTGAATGTGCCACATCGGCTTCTAGCCTGTCAAAAATTGGCTCACCCAATCCTACTGGCATATTTGTAGCAACAATATTAATGCGTGCACCGATAGAATCACCTGCTTTTCTCAGTGCATCCATATAATTTTCAAGTTCGGTAATTTTACTAACATCAGGGCAAAAAAATGGATTGTTATGAATCTCGTTCCAATCCAATGTTTCCATTTTAATTGGGCCAAGTTGTGCGAGATAGCCTTTAATCTCAATCCCAAATTCTTGTTTTAAATATTTTTTAGCAATACCGCCACACGCCACTCGCATTGCAGTCTCGCGAGCAGAAGAGCGACCACCACCACGATAATCACGCACACCATACTTTTGCTGATAAGTGTAATCTGCGTGACCAGGACGAAAAGTATTGGCAATATTACTATAATCCTTAGAACGCTGATCAGTGTTTTGAATAATGAGTGCAATCGGCGTCCCCATGGTTTCACCCTCAAAAGTACCCGATAAAATTTTCACCAAATCAGCTTCACGGCGTTGCGTTGTATGACGAGAGGTGCCAGGTTTCCTTAAATCCAAATCTCCTTGTAAATCCGCTTCACAAAGCATCAACCCTGGCGGGCAGCCGTCAACAATACCTACCAACGCCTCACCATGCGACTCGCCAGCAGTTGTTACTGTGAATAATTTACCGACACTATTACCACTCATTTACCACTCCTTGTGTTGCGGAATATCATCACAGATAGTATCCCAGTTTGCCTTTGATTTGACAAAAATATGTTTTTCAATAGATTCACTTACTTCAGTGGTCATTGTGCCTAGCCTTACTCTTATATAGTCAGGGTTGCTTTTAAGTTTTGCCATAATTGGTGCACCGCAAGATTGACAAAAGAACCGACTTTTATTGTCATTTTCTTTAAACTCAGTCAAATTACTCTCACCCTTTAAAAATTTAAAATTTTTATTCTCTACATTACCATTAGTGGCAAATGCACTACCTTGCACACGCCTACATTCACTGCAATGACACATAATAATATCCGTAATTTTCTGTGCAATTTGAAATTTCACCTTACCACACAAACATTGACCTTGATGCATAAGAAAATCCAGTTAAATAATTAATTATACCTTAAAGGTTATTTATTAATAGATTGAGACCTTTGCATAAATATGAATAATCATCAAAACGCCATCTTTCATCAAATTACAAACTTTTTAAAAACACCCTTAGCCCTGCTAGGAGTGGATTTAAAAAATTTCCAATTTAATAAAATCTGTCATTTTGCTAATCATCCCTATTTATGCAAAGGTCTCAGATTATGAAAAATGGTGCCCTCGAGAAGATTCGAACCTCTGACCTGCCACTTAGGAGGCGGCTGCTCTATCCAGCTGAGCTACGAAGGCATTTATACATTATCGTATCATTGCGGGATAAAATCAAGATAAAATTACCTATTATTTGTGAAAGATTGTCAACAAACACTAACATTGGCTCAGAAGGGTGATGCTGAAGGTCGACACACATCAGGCTTAGCGTATGAAGATTTTGGGCAGGAATTTGAGTAATATGAAAAATCTGCCAATCAAGAGTAAGCAAAAGCACAGTATAATTTAGGTGAGACCTTTGCATAAATAGGGATGATTAGCAAAATGACAGATTTTATTAAATTGGAAATTTTTTAAATCCACTCCTAGCAGGGCTAAGGGTGTTTTTAAAAAGTTTGTAATTTGATGAAAGATGGCGTTTTGATGATTATTCATATTTATGCAAAGGTCTCAGGTGTCTTTTTGGCATTTGGGAAAGGCGTGAAAAAAACATAATGCAATCAAAACATTGGATGCGAATGAGAATGGATATCCGGGTGTGAGTATTTTTTAAAAGGAAAAAAACATGAAAACAAAAGACATTAAGCCGAAAGATAGGCTAATTTTTGCATTAGATGTGCCAGAAATAGGGAAGGCTAAGGAGCTGGTAAAGCAACTTGATGATAATGTGACTTTTTACAAAATCGGTATGGAATTGCTGATGACAGGGCAATATTTTCAGTTGATGGATTGGTTAATTGCACAAGATAAAAAAGTTTTTGTAGATTTAAAGTTTTTTGATGTGCCAGAGACAGTAGGTAGAACAATTAGTCGTTTGAGTGATTATGGTGCAACTTTTGCTACCATTCACGGCAACCAAGCGTTAATGGAAAAGGCAGCTGAGAATAAAGGCGACCTTAAAATCCTTGCTGTAACTGCATTAACCAGTCTTGATAGGGGTGATTTAGATGATTTAGGCTTTAAGTGTGATGTGCAAGATTTGGTAATTTCTCGTGCCAAACGCGCCTTTGAAGCGGGCTGTGATGGCGTAGTGTCTTCGGGTTTAGAAGTGCCATTTTTGCGTGAATTTGTAGATAACAAACTGATTGCGGTAACACCAGGTATTCGCCCCGTGGCAAATGATGATGACCAAAAACGCGTGGTTGATGTGGCAACTGCATTTAAATCAGGATCAGATTATATTGTTGTTGGTCGCCCGATTAAAAATGCTATCAATCCTTATCAAGCAGCCAGTGAAATTCAAGAAATTATTAAAACTTGTTTTTAAAACCCTTTATAATTACCTATTTTTAGTCGCGTAGCTCAGTTGGTTAGAGCACTACCTTGACATGGTAGGGGTCGGTGATTCGAATTCACTCGCGACTACCAAATTTTAAAGAGTCCATCTGAATTAGATGACTTTTTTATTTTGTTTAAATTTTTTTTATCTTTTAGAGACCTTTGCATAAATAGGGATGATTAGCAAAATGACAGATTTTATTAAATTGGAAATTTTTTAAATCCACTCCTAGCAGGGCTAAGGGTGTTTTTAAAAAGTTTGTAATTTGATGAAAGATGGCGTTTTGATGATTATTCATATTTATGCAAAGGTCTCTTTTAAACCCTTTTATAGTAAGGGCTTATATATTATAATATTATTATATTCTAATATAGAGTTGACTTTCGATATGGTTACCGTATAATATGCACTTGTCAGGCAAATACTTGACGCAAATCAAAGCATATCAATAACGATGTGTTAAATTTCATTTTGGGAGAATACTATGAAAAAAATTATCGCAATTACTGCTCTAGTAGCAGCAACATCAGCTTCGGCTTTCTTTAACAACGGTTCTAATGGCTATAATGGCAATAACTGGGGTGGCGCTAACAACTGGGGTCCTTTTGATTCAGGTTCAAACTTCGGCCCTATGAATGGCGGCTCTAACTGGGGTCCTATGACTGGTGGTAATAACTGGGGTCCTTTCAATGGCGGTTCTAACGCAGGACCTTTCAATGGTGCTCAAAACTGGGGTCCATTTAAGGGCGGCAACAACTGGTTGAATGACACTGATTTTGGCATGAACTTTGACACTAAGAACAAGAATAACGCAACCGGTTCAGGTTCTGCAGACGGTAGTGCAACTGGTGTTGCTGATGCAACCGCCAAAGGTCAAGCTGATGCTTTCGCTAAAGGTCAAGCAGATGGTTTCGCTAAGGCTCAAGCTGATGCATATGCTAAAGGTTATGCTGATGCACAAGCAAGAGGCGCCTCTAACAATAACACTGCTAAGTAATTTTCAGTTTTGTTAGTTGCTGATTAAATTCAGCAATCGCTAAAAAAACCACCCTTTGGGGTGGTTTTTTATTGCCTGCAATACCATTCTCATATACAATTCACACTATGAAAAAAATATTATTATTATTGCTATTGTTTAGTTATTTAATATTAGCTAAAGAAGATATTTACGAGCAAGGTAAAGATTATTTTTATGGTATAACAGTTGAACAAAATTATAATAAGGCATTTAAACTATTCTCCCATGCAGCTAAATTAGATAATATCAATGCACAAACTGCATTAGGTTTAATGTATATACAGGGCAAGGGGGTTAAGCAAAATGATAAAAAAGGAATCGAACTACTGAGAAAATCTGCTCACAGTAATAGTGCCAAAGCACAATATTATCTTGGCACTATGTATTATTTAGGGATTGGAGGTAAGCGTGATTTTAATATTGCCTTTAGGTGGATTAAAAAATCTGCAGACCAAAATTATGCAGATGCACAACAAAATTTAGCTGAATTTTATGAACAAGGTAAGGGCACTAAAAAAGATTTAAAAAAGGCGAATAAATGGTTTTTGATGGCTGCAAAATCGGGTAATGCAGATGCACAATATCGCATTGCCAGCGATTATTTAAAAGAAGATAATATTGAAAAAGCAAAACCTTGGCTGTTAAAAAGTGCCGAACAAGACAATGCAGACGCACAATATCAGTTAGGTTGGTTGGTTTTGCAAGATATCGTACCTAATTACGAGATCTCTTTTGATTGGTATAAAAAATCCTATGACAATGGAAATGATAAAGTGGCTTATATCTTGGCAAGTTTGTATGATCAAGGTTTAGGGGTTGAGAAAGATTACCGCCAATCGCATATTTTTTACCAAAAGTCGGTTAAACAAGGTAATTTAGACGCTTATTTGGACATTGCACGACATTATCAAAAAGGGCAAGGGGTTGGTAAAAATCTAATCAAGGCTTATAATTTTACTCTTGCTGCTGCAAGAGCAGGGCATCGTATTGCACAACGCGAAGTTGCGCAGATGTATCGAGTAGGCAAAGGGGTTAAAAAGTCAAATAAAAAAGCAAAATACTGGTCTAAAAAATTCAGAAAGTAAAAGGTTGGGCAAGTGCATAAATTGCAATTAACAGACGCTTGGTCGTTATAATACCTACCATTATCTCTAAAAATAACTAATAAAATGCAAACTAACTACGATATTGTGATTATTGGCGGTGGACCGGCAGGACTGAGCTTTGCTTGTTCGATGATAGAAGCGAATATCAAGGTTTTGGTGGTGGAAAGGTCTAATTTAGAAGCAATTTCTAAGCCGACTTATGACGGCAGGGAGATTGCGTTAACACATCAATCGTTGAATACTTTGACCAAGTTGGGGGTTTGGGCGTTGGTGGATCAGGATGAAGTGTCTTTACTTAAAGAGGCTAAAGTATTTGACGGTGATTCATCGTCGTTATTAAATTTCAAAAGTGAGACATCAGGTATTGAAGCCTTGGGTTATTTAGTGCCGAATTATCAGATACGACAGGCGTTGTATCAGCGTGTATCACAAGCAGATAATATAACAATAATGACTGATGCAATGGTAAAGGATGTGAATTATTGTGAATCGCATTCCAAGGTAATTTTTGCAGACAAATCAACGATTGAGACAAAATTAGTGATTGCAGCAGACAGTCGTTTTTCGGGTATTCGCCGTAAAGTTGGCATTCCATCAACAATGAAAGATTTTTCCAAGGTGATGGTTGTGACTAAGATGAAGCATGAAAAAAGTCATCAAAATATTGCTTTAGAGCGTTTTGATTATGGGCAAACTTTGGCGTTGTTGCCAATGATAGGTAACGAATCTTCAGTGGTGTTGACAGTAAAAACAGAGCAATCTCAGGCAATAATTGATATGAGTGAAGCAGATTTTAATGCCAAAATGACGCAAGATTTTAGAGGAGAGTTGGGGCAATTAACCCAAGCTGGTGAGCGACATTTTTATCCTTTGGTGGGTGTGCATGCAGCCACTTTTATTGCTGATCGTTTTGCTTTGATTGGGGATGCGGCAGTTGGGATGCACCCGGTAACTGCGCATGGATTTAATTTGGGCTTAAGAGGACAGGATATTTTAGCAACTTTGGTAAAAGAGGCATTAGAATGTGGGCAAGATATTGGTTCAAATGCTTTATTGCGTTTGTTTGAGAAAAAGCAAATACACCTGACTCGTGTGATGTTTTACGGCACCAATGGCATTGTGGCGTTATTCACCAATGACACGCCTATTGCCAAACAAGTCAGAAGATTTGTATTAAATTTTGCAGAACGCTTTCCACCGATTAAGTATTTAATTACACAACATTTAACTGAGTCTAGCAAAGGTTTTCCAGGCTTGAAAAAATTATTACAGAAATAAAATAAGACCATAGAATTAACCTAGTACAATTTATGAAACACACAAAACAGCACTTTTTTCACCAAAAAAACTCGTCAAATAACTGGCTATTCTTCTTATTTTTTGGTGAAAAATACACTATTTTCTACATTCCCAACGACACATTGGATTAATATAGTGAGACCTTTGCATAAATATGAATAATCATCAAAACGCCATCTTTCATCAAATTACAAACTTTTTAAAAACACCCTTAGCCCTGCTAGGAGTGGATTTAAAAAATTTCCAATTTAATAAAATCTGTCATTTTGCTAATCATCCCTATTTATGCAAAGGTCTCATAGTGATATCAAAATGGAATTAGCCACTTTTAAAGACAGATATCAGGCGCTACAAGCGTTATTACAGAGGGATTTTTTGGCAAATCCCGATAGTGTGGATAGTTTAGTGCAAAAGCGTAGCGATGGGGTAGATGCGTTATTGCGTGATATTTGGAAGGCTTTTGAGATTGGTGGACAGTTGTGCTTGTCAGCGGTGGGTGGCTATGGTCGCCGTGAGTTACATTTGCATTCGGATATTGATTTGTTAATTTTAATACCTAATGGTACGCACGATGTGCACCAACAAAATCTCTCTCAATTTTTAACTTTCTTATGGGATATCGGGCTTGAAGTTGGACATGCCACTCGTGATATAGCAGACTGCGTAGCGAATATTCACGATTTGAGTATTGCCACGAATTTATCTGAATCTCGTATTTTAATTGGCAAAGAATCTTTATTTTTAAGAATGAAATTGATGATTAAGTCAAGCGACTGGTCGTCTCGTTCCTTTTTTGTCGGTAAACAAAAAGAACAGAAGAGCCGTCATCTAAACTATTCTAATACAGCATATAACTTAGAGCCCAACCTGAAAGAAAGCCCTGGAGGGCTGCGTGATATTCAAACAGTGGCATGGGTGGCAAAATGGTATTTTAATGTGGATTTGCTCTCTGATTTGGTGGAAAAAAAGTATTTAACCCAAGGTGAATATGATTTATTGATAGCAGCACAGTCATTTTTGTGGAAGGTGCGTTTTGCCCTACACATTATTGCTAAACGCCGTGAAGACCGAGTGGCTTTCCAATATCAACGCGAGGTGGCAACGGTATTAGGTTATATTGACGATAACAATGGCGGCCCAATGGCAGTAGAACAATTGATGCGTGATTATTATCAAACAGCCACCAAAGTGACACGACTGAATGATATTTTATTGCAATTATTTGAAGAAAATGTATTGCATACACAATATTTGAACGAACGCTTTGCCATTAGTCACGGTTATATTTATATGACTGATAGCAAGGTATTTAGTCAATATCCTTCTGCTTTTATTGAGATTTTCTTGCTGATAGCAAAGCACAATTATATCAGCGGTATCAGTGCGGATACACTCAGACAGATGCAAACAGATATCGATTTAATTGATAATAATTATTACAAAAAACGTCAAAATAATCGCTTATTTATTGAGTTATTACAGCAGAAAAAAGGGGTGAATAAAGCACTCAAATTAATGAACCGCTATGGCGTGTTAGAGCGTTATATCCCTGCTTTTGGAAAAATAACGGGCTTGATGCAATACGATTTATTCCACGCTTACACGGTGGATCAACACACCTTATTTGTGATTCGTAACCTTAGGCGTTTTTTTGTTAATGAGTTTGTCAAAGAATTTGATTTATGTAGTGAAATTGCACAAAATATTGCCAAGCCTGAGTTGTTATTTTTAGCGGGACTGTTTCATGATATTGCTAAAGGGCGGGGTGGTAACCACGCAGTTTTAGGAGCAAAAGATGCACAAGATTTCTTAGGGCATCATCGTTTTAAAGCCAAGGATATTACTTTAGTATCAAGGCTTGTAGAGCAACATTTGTTGATGACAACAGTGGCACAAAAACAAGACCTTGAAGATTTCGAAGTGATTCAGAAATTTACTAATAGTGTAAAAACAGTTGAATTTTTAGAGTTTTTATATTTGCTTACAGTGGCGGATATCCGTGCCACTAAAGCTGATTTATGGAATGACTGGAAAGATTCTTTGCTCAAAAAGTTGTTTTATAAAGCCAAAGAACAGTTATTAGAGTATGCAAAAGCACCGAGTGTCAATAGGGAAATTAAAGAAGTTAAACAAGTGCTGATAGAAGCGGTGATACAGCAGGGATACGATATAGAGCAGGTAGATGTGATATTAGATAGTCTGCCAAAAGATTATTTCTTGCGTTATCAGGTGGACGATATACTGTGGCATTTGCAGTTATTGACAAGACAAAGTGATAAAACCATTAGAGTTCTAAGCCACCTATCAGAGCACAGTGTGGTGGATATTTTTGTTTATAGCGAAGATCATAAAGGTTTATTTTTTAATTTAGTCAGTGTAATCGAAAAATTAGGCTTGGATATTGTCGATGCAAAAATCCTGACGAGTAAGAATAACATGGCTTACAACACGATTAGTGTCTTACAAGATGAGATTTTGAAAAATACTGACATTAACCAAGTGATAGAAGAAGAATTGGCAGGTTTGGTGCAAAGTAATACCAGTGTTAAACAAATGAGCGAAAAATATACCCATCGCCATTTTGACCATAAAATGGCGATTAGTTTTGCTCATAATGACAAGTGGAATTTGACCAAAGTTGAAATCAGTGTGATTGATAAACAAGGTTTATTGTCTAATATTGCCCATATTTTTTATGAATTGGATATTTATTTGGTTAATGCACGAATTTCTACGATGGGTGAACGCGTGGAAGATGTATTTTTCATTGCTAATGCAGACCATAAGCCACTCAGTAAAGCAGAAAAAATGCAGTTAAAGCAGTATTTACAAGAAAAATTGTAAAATAATGGATTGGTTGCCAAAAATGATACTATAATCTCCCTAAATTCAATTGCTTTTCCTAGCAATAACAATCAAAAATAAAATATGAACGATAAAATCAAAGTAGTAACAGATGATTCTTTTGAAGCTGATGTAGTTAATTCATCATCCACAATTTTAGTTGACTTTTGGGCACCATGGTGTGGTCCTTGTAAAGCGTTAGCGCCAACATTAGATGAAATCGCTGATGAGTATGAGGATAAGATTGTGATTGCTAAATTTAATGTTGATGAAAACGACCAAACTCCGCCAAAATATGGTATTCGCGGTATTCCAACTATATTGTTATTTAAGAATGGTGAGGTTGTAGCAACAAAGATGGGGGCGCTCTCGAAAGCTGAATTAAGCACCTTTATTGATTCAAATATTTAAACTTACAAACTAACTCATTTTTTTTAACAACCCTCAGTTAAAACTGGGTGATATTCTATGTTGGTCATTCTGACTAACGCTAACCTTCCCACACTTGGAAACATAATGAAACTATCTGAACTAAAACGCTCTACAGCTGCTGAATTATTAGAATTGGCACAATCTCTTGGCATTGAAAATATTGCCAGAGCCAAAAAACAAACTCTTATTTTTGCCATCTTAAAACACAAGGCATCGAATGACGAAGAAGTGGTGGGTGATGGTGTTTTGGATATATTACAAGAGGGTTATGGCTTTTTGAGGTCAGCAGATGACTCTTATGTGTCTGGACCTGATGATATTTATGTATCGCCAAATCAAATTCGTCGTTTTAATTTATCCACGGGTGATGTGGTTGCAGGAAAAATTCGTGCACCAAAGAAGGGCGAAAAGTATTTTGCATTGGTCAAGGTTTATGAAGTCAATGGTGAAGAGCCTGATAAGGTAAGAAATCGTATTCCTTTTGCATCACTTACACCTTTACACCCCGATGAGCGTATTGAATTAGAGATTGGTAATGGTGGTACGGAAGACTTAACCGCACGCGTGATTGACCTGGTTGCGCCTTTTGGCAAGGGACAAAGGGGTTTATTAGTCGCACCACCTAAGGCAGGTAAAACCATGATTATGCAACATATTGCATCTTCTATTTCTCGTAATCATCCAGAGTGTGAATTGATTGTTTTATTGATTGATGAGCGCCCTGAGGAAGTAACGGAAATGGCGCGCACTGTGCGTGGTGAAGTGATAGCTTCGACTTTTGATGAGTCGGCAAAACGCCATGTGCAAGTTGCTGAAATCGTCATTGAAAAAGCCAAACGCCGTGCAGAACAGGGTAAAGATGTAATTATTTTATTAGATTCTATCACTCGTTTAGCCCGCGCTTATAATACCATTGCACCATCTTCGGGTAAAGTATTGACAGGTGGTGTGGATGCGAGTGCTTTACAGCGTCCAAAGCGTTTTTTTGGTGCGGCAAGAAATATTGAAAATGGCGGCAGTATCACTATTATCGCCACTGCCTTAGTTGATACAGGTTCTAAAATGGATGAAGTGATTTATCAAGAATTCAAGGGTACTGGTAATATGGAATTGCATTTGGAGCGTCGTTTAAGTGAAAAACGCATATTCCCTGCGATTAACATTAATGCATCTGGCACACGCCGTGAAGAGTTAATTACCGATGAAAAAGAACTACAAAAAATTCGGATTTTGCGTAAGATTTTGCATCCTATGGACACTGTGGAAGCAGCAGAGTTTTTGATTGACCGTCTAAAACTAACCAAAACCAATGATGAATTTTTTGCATCAATGGCACAAAAGAAATAAAAATTGTTATACTTTAAGGCATGAAAATTTCTGTCTTTACACAAGTCTATCGCACAACTGACACCATTATTGCGAAATACTTAATGCGTAATATCTGGATAGTGTTAGGTGCAATTTTTTTAATTATCGGCTTGGTAATTTTTGGTAATCAAGTGGTGTTAATGGTGAAAGAAAGCCTAAAATATGGTATTCCCACTACTGATTTATTGCCGTTAATTGCCTTAAATATGATTAGGGATATCCCTTTAATTTTATCTCTATCCTTGTTTTTGGCTATTATTTTAGCAGTCAATAAGTTTTATAAAGATTCAGAAGCGATTGTGATGAACTCATTGGGCGTGGGAGATAAGCACTTTATGGTGTTTATCCAGCCAGTGGTATTGCCAATTTTTATCTTTATTTTATTGCTGACGACGCTGGTGGTACCTTGGACTAAACAACAAAAAAGTTTGATTATGAGCCACAGTGACGCCACTTCAGAATTTGCCTTTATCAGGCAAAAAGAATTTCAAAAATTCAAAGGAGGGGATATTGTTTTCTACGCCAACAAAGTGAAAGATGGAACCGAAGGAATACAGCAAACGATGGAAGAAGTATTTATTTACGCTTTGGCGAATGGCGAGCCGATTATCATTTTAGCAAAAGAGGCGCAAAAATATACTAATTTAGATACCAATAGTGCCTACCTTCGTCTTAAAGATGGGGTGCGTTATCACGG
Organism: Candidatus Thiodubiliella endoseptemdiera; assembly: GCF_964212635.1. NCBI lineage: Bacteria > Pseudomonadati > Pseudomonadota > Gammaproteobacteria > Pseudothioglobaceae (SeqCode) > Candidatus Thiodubiliella > Candidatus Thiodubiliella endoseptemdiera. The sequence continues at coordinate 239,269 of NZ_OZ156463.1, read as the reverse complement.
CTTTCCAGGCGATACTAACAAGCGTATTTTAAACTTTGATTTATATGATTTACAGATTGTGGATGGAGAACAACGCCAGGACAATATTGTCTTCGCACAAACAGAATCAAAAAGTATGATTGATTTACTTTATTCCAATGATTCTAAAGATACGGCAGAATTTCAATGGCGAATATCACAGCCGCTCAGTATTTTTATTCTGTCATTTTTAGGGGTATTGTTAGGTAAGGCATCTCCAAGAGGCGGAAAAAACTTAGGTTTGTTATTTGGTGTTGCTATCTTTATTTTGTATAACAATGCCTTAATGGTGGCTAAATCAACTTTAGAACACGGTGAAATTTCCGCATGGATAGGACTGTGGTGGGTGCATTTACTGGTGTTTTTCATCATTGTTCTTTTGTATGGATATCGACATGAAAAGTTAAGTACTGCGTGGCGATTCTTGCTAAGGAAAGTGTAAAATAGCCTTTTTTTAAAGGAAAAATCATTCAAATGTCATCACAGCCTAGCAAAACCTTAGAAGTTTTTGATAACCCAAATCCTGAACGCGATTATGTTATTCAAATTGATATGCCAGAATTTACTTGCCTATGTCCAAAGACAGGGCAACCCGATTTTGCCACACTGCATTTAGAATATATCGCTGATAAGGCGTGTGTTGAACTAAAATCTTTGAAAATGTATATCTGGTCATTTCGTGATGAGGGTGCTTTTCATGAGGCAGTGACTAATCAAATTTTAGAACATTTGGTGACAGCAACTGATCCGCGTTTTATGCGTTTGAAAGCCATCTTTAATGTGCGTGGTGGTGTTTACACTACTGTCGTCGCCGAACATCAGAAACAAGGTTGGACGCCAAAGCCTGCCGTCAACTTATAATTTGAAAAATTTCTTTAAAAAAATATTTAAAAAAAGCAATGGTTTTGCCAATGGTAAACCTACCCGTCAACACATTGAGTTTGATGATAATCTGCTAGATAAAAATGCAATCAAAGTGATTAAAACCATTTACAAAGCAGGCTATGAGGTTTATTTAGTCGGTGGCTGTGTCAGAGATTTGTTACTCGGCTTAAAGCCAAAAGACTTCGATATTGCCACCAGCGCCAAACCTGAGCAAGTACATAAGCTCTTTAAACGCTCGCGTTTGATTGGCAAGCGTTTTCGCTTGGTGCATGTGTTGTTTGGTGTGCGTGATTTTCTTGAAGTTGCTACTTTCCGTTCTGGCAAAGTCAAAACGGCTAAAAATGGTGTGATTGTACGCGACAATCACTACGGTAGAATAGAAGACGATGTAGTAAGACGCGATTTTAATATCAACGCTCTGTATTATGACATTCACACAAAAGAAGTGATTGATTATGTTGGTGGCTTGGAAGATATTAGAGCGGGTGAAATCCATGTAATTGGCAATGCTGCAAAACGCTTTGCAGAAGACCCTGTGCGTATGATTCGTGCAATTCGTTTTGCTGAAAAACTCGGCTCAGAAATGAGTGAAGAAATTAAAGTTGCCATTCTTAAGCAAGCCCCTTTACTGGGCAATGTTTCTTCGGCTCGACTGTATGAAGAGTGCATCAAATTATTTCAAAATGAATATTCATTTGCGGTATATGAGCAATTAGAAAAATACGGTTTACTTAGGTATTTATTTAAACAAACTCATAAAAATGATTTTATTAAAAAGGCGTGTAATAACACTTCTGAGCGTATTAAACAAGGAAAACCCGTTACCCCTGTATTTTTATTTGCGGTGTTTTTATGGCAAGCACAAAATGAACGCTTTGCTTTAATCAAAAAGAAACAACGCTCTTTCCATTTGGCACAATTACAAGCCTGTGATGAAGCGATTATCAATCAAATTAAGCAAGTATCTATGCCGCGTTATATAACGGCAAAAATGCGAGATGTATGGATGATGCAACACAAGTTAGAAAAAATGCAGCCTAAAAAAATACAGTTTTTACTAGAACATCGAGGCTTTAGAATTGCGTATGATTTTTTAGTATTACGCTCACAAAGCATTAACCCAGAACTTAAAAAAACAGCAGATTTTTGGACTAAAGCACAGCAATGATAGATAGTGTTATTATTCAATGAGACCTTTGCATAAATAGGGATGATTAGCAAAATGACAGATTTTATTAAATTGGAAATTTTTTAAATCCACTCCTAGCAGGGCTAAGGGTGTTTTTAAAAAGTTTGTAATTTGATGAAAGATGGCGTTTTGATGATTATTCATATTTATGCAAAGGTCTCTCAATGTTAAAATGTGCTATCTATCTACATTCAGAGAAATAATATGGCGAAAAAATTTGATTTTAACGAGGGCTTAAAAGAACTGGAAGCTATTGTACAAACAATGGAAGACGGTGACTTAAATTTAGAAGATTCACTAAAATACTTTGAACAGGGCGTTGCACTCACGCGTCAATGCCAAGTAGCACTCAGCAAAGCCGAGCAAAAAATTGCACTGCTCAGTGCTGATGATAACTATCAATCTGAGAAACCCTTAGACGCATAATGAACTACACGGAACGCGTCAATCGGCACTTAGACAAATATCTGTCTAATCAAGGCAGTTTAACCAAAGCAATGCGTTATAGCGTTTTGTCAGGCGGTAAGCGTTTTCGACCAATCTTAACTTACACAGTTGCCGATACTTTTGGCACACCTCTTAATTTGGCAGATTCCAGTGCCTGTGCCGTTGAATTAATCCACGCTTATTCTTTGATTCACGATGATTTACCCGCAATGGACGATGATAATATTCGTCACAATCAACCCGCTTGCCATAAGCAATTTGGTGAAGCACAAGCTATTTTAACGGGCGATGGCTTACAAGCCCTAGCATTTGAGGTGTTGGTGAATAGTAAGCAACTATCGGTAGAAGTGAGAATTAACACGCTTCAAGCACTCACTCACGCTGCTTTTGAGATGGCAGAAGGTCAGTCAATTGATTTAAATGCAGTTACACAAGTCATTGATATTGATACTTTGAAAAATATGCACCAAAAGAAAACGGGTGCTTTGCTTAGTTGTGCAGTGCAATTAGGCGTGCTAATCTCTGATTGTAATGAAAATGATGCGAAAATACTCAATCAATTTTCCCAGCACATTGGTTTGGCATATCAAATTCAAGATGATGTTTTAGATGTGCTAACACCTGAAGAGATATTGGGCAAAAGGCAAAACTCTGATGCAGATAAAGGCAAGCCAACTTATCCCACTTTGCTAGGTTTGGAAGCATCACAAACAGAATATGAAAGATTGTATCAGTGTGCATCAAATGATTTAAATGGGCTTAGTGTGGACGCAGGGCGTTTACAAACTTTAATTCAGCAACTTAAAAATAGGATATTTTAAGATGATTAATATTATCCTATGTGGAGGCAGTGGCACTCGACTTTGGCCGATTAGTCGTACTTTAATGCCTAAACAGTTTGTTAAATTATTTGCGGATAAATCACTTTTTCAACTCACGGTTGAACGCAATTCAAAAATATGCGACAGTCAAATGATTGTATCAAATATAGAACAATATTTTTTAGCATTGGATCAATTAGCGGAATTACAACAAACAAATAATCAATATTTATTAGAGCCAGTAGCAAGAAATACCGCTCCTGCAATCGCATTGGCTTGTATGGCATTGGCAGATGAGGGTGATGGTGATGAAATGGTGTTGGTAACGCCATCGGATCATTTAATCAAGAACGAGGCAAAATATCAAAAAGTATTGCAACAAGCGCAAACATTAGCACAGTCAGATAATTTGGTAACTTTTGGCATCGCCCCGACTTTTGCAGAAACTGGCTTTGGCTATATTGAAGCCGATGATTTTGATGTACTTGCTTTCCACGAAAAACCCGACTTGAAAACAGCAGAGCAATACTTAGAAGCAGGTAATTATTATTGGAATAGCGGTATGTTTATGTTTAAGGCGAGTGTATTTTTAGCCGAACTTAGAACCCATTCTTTAGCGACTTATGAAGCCACGCAAACTGCATTTAAAAATGCTAACAAGGGTGAGATGATAAGGGTTAATTATCACGATATGTCTAACATCCCAGAAAATAGTATCGACTATGCAGTGATGGAAAAAAGCGATAAAGTCAAAGTCATTCCAGCGAATATTGGCTGGAGTGATGTCGGTAGTTTTGATGCTTTATTTAATGAATTGCCAAAAGATGAAAACAACAATACCCTTAATGAAAATCACATTGCCATAGATTCTAAAAATAATCTGATTTATGGCGAAGAAAGGAAAATTGCCACCATTGACATAAAAGACATTATTGTAGTGGATACTGGGGATGCGTTATTGATTAGTAAAAAAGGCAGTTCGCAAAAAGTTAAGCAAGTAGTAGCACAAGTCAAAAAAACCACAGAACTGCACAATATCCACCTAACAGGGCATAGACCCTGGGGCACTTATACGGTGCTGGAAGAGGCAAAAGGCTATAAGATAAAACGCATTGAAGTATTGCCTAATAAGCGATTAAGCCTACAAAGTCATCAACACAGAAACGAGCATTGGGTAGTGATCAAAGGCAGAGCAGAAGTTGTTAATGCTGATAAAATATTAACTCTATATGAAAACGAAAGTACCTACATCAAGGCAGGCGATAAACACAGGTTATCAAACGCTACCAATGAAGTTTTAATCATTATTGAAGTGCAGGTGGGGGGTTATATGGGTGAAGACGATATAGAAAGATTTAAAGATGATTTTCAAAGGAGTTAAGCAGTGAAAAAAGCGTTTATAACAGGAGTTACCGGGCAAGATGGTTCATATCTAGCAGAGTTGTTATTAGAAAAAGACTACGAAGTCCATGCAATTTTGCGCAGGGCTTCGGTTTTTACCACACAACGCATTGAGCATATTTTTAAGCATCCAAATTTACACACTTATCATGGCGATTTAACCGATTCGAGTAATCTGCATAGATTGCTGATGAAAATAAAACCCGATGAAATCTATAATCTGGGTGCGCAATCTCATGTTGCAGTGAGTTTTGAAGTGCCAGAATATACTGCTGATGTAGTTGGATTGGGTGCGATTAGACTGTTAGACGCTGTTCGTGATTTAGGTCCAAACTGTAAATATTATCAAGCCTCAACTTCCGAGTTATTTGGCGGCATCCCTGGCACAGAGCCACAAAGTGAAACCACGCCTTTTTACCCAAAATCCCCTTATGGCGCCGCCAAACTTTATGCTTATTGGGTAACGGTTAATTATCGAGAGTCTTATGATTTATTTGCCTGTAATGGCATTTTGTTTAACCACGAAAGTCCAAGACGAGGTGAAACTTTTGTTACCAAAAAAATCACCCAAGCCGTTGCCCGCATTCATCAAGGCAGACAGCAGGTGCTAAAACTGGGCAATATGGACGCCAAACGCGACTGGGGTCATGCCAAGGATTTTGTTTATGCACAATGGCTAATGCTACAACAAGATGAACCACAAGACTTCGTTATTGCCACTGGAGAAACTCATACTGTTAGAGAGTTTGTCGAAGTCGCCTTTAAGGAAGTTGATATAAATATTGAATGGCAGGGTGCAGGTATTGCTGAAAAGGGTATTGACAGCAATACTGGCAAGATACTGGTAGAAGTGAATGAAAAATACTTCCGTCCAGCCGAAGTTGAATTGTTACTGGGCGACCCATCCAAGGCAGAAAAAGAACTTGGTTGGGAGCGTCAAGTATCCTTTCAAGAGTTGGTTTCAGGTATGGTGCAATACGACCTTGAAAATGATGATTTCGGCGGGAAAGAATAATAAAAAGTAATGCCAAATTTAAAAGAATCTCAAACAGTAGAACTAAAGCAACTTTGGAAAGATGAGTATTTAAAAACCATTTGTGCCTTTGCAAATAGTAATGGCGGTTGCCTTTATATCGGTATTGACGACAATAGTAAAATTGTCGAAATTGACAGTATTGATAAACTTGTTGAAATATTACCTAATAAGATTAATAATAGGTTGGGTTTATTGGCGGATGTTTTTCTTAAAAAAAATCAAGAAAAAAAATATATAGAAATAAAAGTAGGCAGCACTTATGCACCCATTTCTTTTAATGGTAAATTTTATAAAAGAAGTGGCAGCAATACCTTGGAATTAAATGGCAACAATCTTACAAATTTTTTGCTTAAAAAATATGGAAAAACTTGGGATGATGTAGCGGTAGAAGAATTTACACTGGATGAGATTGACTTAAACACGATAGCAAAGTTTAAAAAATTAGCCAAAGACAGGATGCCTGATATTGATAAAGAAAATAACTTAAAGGCGTTGTTGCAAAAGTTAAATCTTTATGATGGTAAATTTTTAAAGAGAGCGGCAATTTTATTATTTGCTAAAAATCCCCAACAATACTTCATACAATCTCATTCTAAAATAGGTAGGTTTTTAACCGAAACAGAGATACAAAGTAGCGACATTATAGAAGGTAATCTTATTAATCAGGTTGATAAAATAATGGATATTTTAAGGCTTAAATACCTTAAGGCTTACATATCTTATGAGGGCGTACACAGAAGAGAAAAACTAGAATACCCTTATGACGCACTAAAAGAAGCCGTTATAAATGCTTTAATTCACCGAGATTATTCCAATACATCGAATCTACAAATAAAAGTGTATGACAAAAAACTAGCTATATACAATGGCGCACTACTGAGTGCCGAAGTCCCTATCGATAAATTTGATAAACCACACCAGTCAAAGCCTTTTAACCCAACTATAGCCTCTGTATTTTACAAAGCAGGATTGATAGAAAACTGGGGAAGAGGCACTTTAAATATTATTGAACAATGCATAAAGCATGGTTTACCACGACCTACATTTGAATACGAGTGGACAGCAGTATTAACCACTTTTTATCAAACACCAAAGGCTACCGAGCAAGCTACCGAGCAAGCTACCGAGCAAGCTACCGAGCAAGCTCTTTTAGTTTATTGTAAAACACCTAAAAATACCACTGAAATAATGAGTTTCTTAGGTTTAAAGCACAGAGAACATTTTCGATCTGCTATTTTAAAGCCTATGTTGGAGCAAGACCTGTTAAAACTCACTATTCCAGATAAACCCAACAGCCCAAAGCAAAAATATACAACTAAATGAGACCTTTGCATAAATATGAATAATCATCAAAACGCCATCTTTCATCAAATTACAAACTTTTTAAAAACACCCTTAGCCCTGCTAGGAGTGGATTTAAAAAATTTCCAATTTAATAAAATCTGTCATTTTGCTAATCATCCCTATTTATGCAAAGGTCTCTAAATGAATAAAAACTCAAAAATTTATATTGCAGGACACAGGGGTTTGGTTGGCTCAGCAATTATACGCGAATTAGAAAAACAAGGTTTTAACAATCTAATCACACGCACCCATAAAGAATTGGATTTAATTAATCAAGCGGAGGTTCAATCATTTTTTCAACAAGAAAAACCTGATTATGTTATTTTAGCCGCTGCAAAAGTCGGTGGCATTCACGCAAATAATGTCTATCCAGCAGACTTTATCTATCAAAATATGATGATTGAGGCGAATGTTATTCATTCGGCCTATGAATACCAAGTCAAACGCTTGTTATTCCTAGGTAGCACTTGTATTTACCCTAAAGCAGTTCAGCAGCCAATGCGTGAAGATGCATTATTGACCGATGTTTTAGAGCCGACAAATGAGCCGTATGCGTTAGCAAAAATAGCAGGTGTCAAACTTTGTGAATCTTACAATCGACAGCACAGCACTGACTTTCGCTCAGTAATGCCCACTAATTTATATGGTATTAATGACAACTTTCACCCAGAAAATTCCCATGTTATCCCCGCCCTAATGCGTCGTTTTCACGAGGCAAAAATCAACAATGATGCTGAGGTAATTGTATGGGGTAGTGGCAAGGCAATGCGTGAATTTTTGTTCGTTGATGATATGGCACAAGCCTCCTTATTCGTCCTAGCCCTGAATGAAGAAACCTATCAAGCTAATACCAAACCAATGCTATCGCACATTAATGTCGGTACAGGCGTGGATGTAACCATTCGTGAAATGGCACAGACAATGAAACAAGTAGTTGGCTTTAAGGGTAAACTTGTTTTCGATACCACAAAGCCTGACGGGGCACCAAGAAAATTGATTGATGTTGCTCGCTTGTCTAAAATGGGCTGGCAATATAGTGTGACTTTAGAAGAAGGTCTTGCGCAAACTTATCAATGGTATTTAGAACAAGACAATAAATGAAAATAACCACCGACTATGAAAATAACCATCAACTATGCAGGACTCTCAAATGTAACGAAAATCATGAGACAGTTGCCATTAATGGATAATAATTAATGATTTCCAAACTAAGAAACCTGCAAAATTACATGGGATTTATAAAGTATTTCAAGAATACTTCATGGCTTTTTGCTGAAAAAATCTTGAGAATAATAGTTGGAATTTTTGTCGGTATTTGGGTCGCTAGATATTTAGGTCCTGAGCAATTTGGTTTATTTAGTTATGCACAAAGTTTTGCTGGTCTTTTTACTGTATTTGCAACTCTTGGACTGGATGGAATAGTAGTACGAGAATTGGTTAAGGATAAAAATCGACAAAATGAGTTAATTAGTACTGCATTTTGGTTGAAAGTTATAGGTGCATTTGTTGCATTGGTTATTTTAGTAATAGCCGTTAATTTTACTTTAAACGATAATTATACAAATTTATTAGTTTTTATTATTGCCTCAGCCACTATTTTTCAAAGTTTTAATGTGGTTGATATGTATTTTCAAGCCAAAGTGTTGAGTAAATATGTGGTGTATGCAAATGTATTTAGCCTACTTATATCCTCTATTATAAAAATAGTTTTTATCTTAAACGAAGCACCACTGATAGCATTTGCTTGGGTTGTTTTATTTGATAGTTTTGTATTGGCAGTTGGCTTTATAGTTTTATTTTTAAAGAATTCAACATTTCAGATAAAAAATTTAACATTCAATAGATCAATAGCAGTTAGGTTATTGCAACACAGCTGGCCTTTGATTTTAGGTGGTATTGTTATTTCAATTTATACAAGGATAGATCAAGTAATGATAAAAGAAATGTTGGGCAATGAATCTGTGGGGCAATATGCAGCGGCAGTCCAGTTGAGCAATGCTTGGTATTTTATACCTGTGGCTATAAGTATGTCAGTATTTCCAGCAATTATAAACGCCAAAAAGATAAGTGAAATTTTGTATTACGAAAGACTACAAAAACTCTATAATTTAATGGTATGGGTGGCAATAGTTATTGCATTATTCACAACTTTTTTGAGTGATTGGGCTGTAAATTTGCTTTATGGGGGGCAATATAACCAAGCAGGAAGTATATTAGCGATACATATTTGGTCTATAATTTTTGGTTTTTTAGGCATAACTAGTGAAAAATGGTTACTTAGTGAAAATTTACAATTAATCTCTTTTTATAGAACATTTTTTGGGGTGGTTATTAATATAATATTAAACTTTATATTAATACCAAAATATGGCGTTCAAGGTGCTGCATTTGCAACATTAATTACCCAAATGAGTGTATCTTATATATTTGATATTTTCAATAACAAAACAAAAAAGATGTTTTTTATGAAAACAAAAACAATGTTTATTTGGAGATTTTTCAAATATTAATTGTGGATGAAGTGGTAAAATTCAAGTTTGCTTGCTTGGAAAAAAATAACCCAATTTAAATATTAAAAGGAAGCATGAAGCATGAAGAATGAATATTAAACACCGAATTAAAAGAATTTTATGGAAGTTTGGCTACGATGTTAGTCGTTTTGATTTTAATCATCCAATAGCCAGAAGAAAGGCTTTGCTTAAATCATATGATATACAGTTGGTTTTAGATGTGGGTGCCAATATTGGGCAATTTAGTGAGCAAATGAGGCAAGATATTGGATACACTGGTGCTATTATTTCTTTTGAGCCACTTAGCTCAGAGTTTAAATTACTTAAAGAAAAAGTTGACAATGATAAAAACTGGAAAGCATTTAATTGTGCACTTGGAGATATAGAGCAACAATTAGAAATAAATATTGCTGGTAATTCTTATAGCAGTTCTATCTTAGATATGCTTAAATCACATGAAAAATCAGCGCCAGAATCTAAATATATAGGGCAAGAAATTATTAATGTAAAAACGCTTGACGGTGTAATGAGTGAACTTTCAGTAGGCGAAACCAATATTTATCTTAAAATAGATACTCAAGGTTTTGAAAGTAAAGTCTTAAAGGGTGCTGAAATGTCGTTAGACCGTATCCATACTATTCAGTTAGAGATGTCATTAGTACCACTATACAAGGATGAGTTGTTATTTGATGAGTTATATAAGATTCTATCTTCTAAAGACTATGTTTTGGTTTCACTTGATCCTGGTTTCTCAGACAGTAATTCTGGTCAGATGTTGCAATTAGATGGCATATTCCATAGATTTTAAATAATTGAAATCCTTGTAGCGTGTAGCCAAATACGAATAATCATCAAAACACTACCTTTCATCAGTTTGAAAATAGTATTAATTAAAAAAAAAGCCTAAGAGAGCAATGAAAAAGACACTTAAAAAGCATTTCCCAAATTTTTATAATAAACTGAGCAAGGTAAAGCAAGATAGGATATTAAAAAAATTCAAACGAGTACACCCAAATACAAATTTTTTTCCTACAGAAGAAGCGATAAAATTATATTCTCAGCATAACCAAGATTATATAATTTATAATAATTTTTTTAAAGAAAAGAAAGATGGTGTATTTTTTGATGTAGGCGGAAATCATCCTTTAAATATAAATAACACAAGGTATTTTGAAGAGATAGGCTGGAATGGATATGTATTTGAACCCTTACCAAGTATGCAACCTCTTTGGGAGAAGCACAGAAAGGCTAAATTTTTCCCCTTGGGTGCTTCAGATAAGGCAGACGAACTTACCTTTTCAGTTGTAAAAAATGTTACAGGCTGGGAAGATATGCTTTCATTTGTAAAGAAAACAAGGGATAAAACCTACGCTGGGCATGAGACAGAAGATATTATTATAAAAGTAGTGCCATTAAGAGATGTTTTAAAGAAGGAAAACATAGTCCACATAGATTATATGTCTATTGATGTAGAGGGGCATGAATTAAATGTCGTTAAGGGTATTGATTTTAACGAAGTCAAGATAAGTGTTTTAACCATTGAAAATGCGCCTCCAGGAAGCACAGGATATGGGGATGATAATATTAGAAAATTAATGTTCAAAAATGATTATATTTTATGGGGTAGAATTATAGACTTGGATGATATTTATGTGCATAAGGATTTTTTAAATACACTTGAATTTACATCATAAGTACAGCAGCATCCTTGGTTTTTTTAAGCACACTAAAACAAGCAATTATCAGCACTTTTTAGTGTCATTACTTTTTATAAATGGTATTAGAGACCTTTGCATAAATATGAATAACCATCAAAACGCCATCTTTCATCAAATTACAAACTTTTTAAAAACACCCTTAGCCCTGCTAGGAGTGGATTTAAAAAATTTCCAATTTAATAAAATCTGTCATTTTGCTAATCATCCCTATTTATGCAAAGGTCTCTATTAGAATAAAAAATAATTAGAACAATATATTTGACAAATAAATATCAAAATGGTTAAATGCATAATATATTAGTCATAAAGACACGATAATGAATTATCAAGAATTTGGAAAATTTATCAAACAATTGAGACAAGGTCAAAAAATATCTCAACAAACTATGGCTAATCACCTTTGTATTTCTAGGGCCACTTTAAGTGGTTTTGAAAATGGGGTGAGCGGGGAAATTGGTTTTAAGAAAGTTTTGCAGATTGTTGATTATTTAGGTTATGAACTTAATCTCAAGGAAATGAGTGCTTTTCCAGTATTTGAAGAGGTGATAGATGGATAATTTAGAGGTATTAGTCAATCGGCATCTCAGTGGTCAAATACTGTTTGAAAATAATGAATATATCTATAATTATAAGACGCAAGATAAGCGTAATTTTGTCTCATTGATAATGCCAGTGCGAGAAAAAAGTTATATCCATTATAAATTGCATCCTATCTTTGAAATGCATTTACCCGAGGGGTATTTACTTTCTGTGATTAAGAAACATTTGGCTAAAATAATGAAGTTGGATGATTTCGGTCTTTTAAAGGCGATGGCACCCGCTGTTAATGCGAGAGTAACCTATAGCAATACACAAAAAATAGAAAATAAGATAACATTGAATGAGTTAATACATCCAAATAATAAAAATCTTTTTAATGAGTTGGTAACAAAGTTTGCGTTGGACTCTGCCTTGAGCGGCGTGCAACCAAAAGTATTGGCAAAAGTAGAGGATAAAGCCACCCTAAATTGTAAAGAGTATATCGTCAAATCTTGGGGCGATGATTATAAAGAATTGGCACTGAATGAATATTATTGCATGAAAATTGTGCAAGGTGCCAATATTCCCGTGCCTGATTTCTTTATTTCTGATGATGAACGATTATTCATTATGAAACGATTTGATATATTGAATAATGGCAAATGTTTGGGTTTTGAAGATATGTGTGTGCTTTTAGCAAGGCAAAGAGATGATAAGTATGAAGGTACTTATGAGCAAATTGCAAAAGTTATTAAAACATTTGTTACTGCCAAATATAAAAAATCGGCCTTAAAAGTTTTTTTTAAAATGATTGTAATTAATAACCTTATTCAAAATGGCGATGCACACCTTAAAAACTTTGGTTTAATTTATGAAGATATAGATAATATCAATTTAGCACCCGCTTACGATGTTGTCTGTACCAGTGTTTATATTGAGCATGATATACCCGCACTCCATCTATTAGGTAGCAAAAAATGGCAGAATAAACAGCATTTATTGCGATTTGGTATTGAAAGCTGTGAGCTTACTGTTAAAGAAGTTAATATTAATTTTCAACAATGTGTTGACTCTATAATGTTAGTTGCCAATAAAATCAGTGTCAGGATTAAAAAGGAAAGCGATAAAGATAAATTGGATGTATTAACGAAATTGCATTGTATATTTATGGGTACTGCGATACAGAAAAAATAGATTGACGCCATTTTTAAAAAAAATATAAATTTTTATCAAGACCCTAATCCAAAAGATAACTGCAAAACTTACTAAGGAAACTGCAAATGATTAAAGCACCAAAAATATCAATAATTACAATTGTATTCAACGATGCCAAGGGTTTGGAAAAAACTATTCAAAATGTTATTAATCAAACCTACGATAATATTGAATATATTATTATTGATGGCGGTTCAACAGATGGAACGATAGAGGTTATCAAAAGATATGAAGACAAAATATCCCGCTGGGTCAGTGAACCTGATAAAGGTATTTATGATGCGATGAATAAGGGCGTTAATTTGGCGAGCGGGGATTGGATGAATTTTATGAATGCGGGAGATGGTTTTTTTGATACAAGTATCGTAGAAAAAGTGGTTCCTTTACTGGATAACGATATGTTGGTCGTATATGGAGATACTGTTCTTGATTATGGGACTTACACATCTTTAAGGACAAATTTGGATTTGTCTAACATGTACTATGGGCAAGTATTGGGACATCAAAGCTCTTTTACTAATGCCATTTATCAGAAAAAAAATCCATTTAGTTTGGAATATGAAATTGCAGGGGACTATGATTTTCTCTTGAATGCTTATATCAAAAATAAGGATGGGTTTAAGCAAATCCCAATGGTTGTTTCTGTTTTTTCAATGGATGGAGTCTCTAGTAATAATGAGATACAGTCAACATTAGAAAGAATAAGAATTTTAAAAAAAGTCAAACAATATAAATTAAAAATTCGGCTTGCTTACTACCTAGTTTTATTAAGGATTATGATTAAAAATAAATTACCAGCAAAAATAATAAAAAGGATTAATGTTGGGGAGAGACAATAATGCTGCCGTATATTTTTTTTTATTTAATTATTCTATTTGTCGGGTTGTGGAATACTAAAAAAATAAATTTTAAATATGGTGTGCTGTTTTTTACTGTATTTATTTTCTCTGCTTTTAGGTTTGATGTGGGTTATGATTATGAGAATTATTACAGAATAGTCTCAAATTTAGCATTTACAGATTATACACAATTTGAGCTTATATCCAAGTATATAGCAAAATTCTCCAATTATATTGATTTTACCCAGTTATTTTTTATTGTCACTTCGTATGTCATTATTTATAGTGTTCACTATGTTTTAAAAAATTACAGTAAAGATTATTTTTTATCACTACTAATTTTTATCTCTATTCCGTATTTTTATTTTATGTCCTTTAGCATTATCAGACAATATTGTGCGATAGCCATAGTTTTTTATGGAATTAAATATATTTTTCAAAGGAAATTTTTTTTCTATGTTGCTACAGTAATAGTAGCATCACTGTTTCATTACAGTGCAATTGTTGCTGTTGTTATCTATTTTTTAAATAGAATCAGTTTAAATAGAGTAACATCCATTGCTTTAATTATAAGTTCATTTTTTGTAACATCTGTTCTACTTGATGTTATTGTACAGATTCCTAGATATGCTTCTTATGCTGATTACAATACTGGAACGGGAACAAGCATGCAGGTATTCTTATTGTCAATGTCTGTTGTTTTTATACTTTTCTTTGATGCTTTTAAATCCATAGAAGCAAGGTTTTACTACACTGTATTTATTGTGGGTGCTTGTATGTATAGTGCATTTATTCTTATGGGGGAGGCGGCTGCAAGAATATCTTATTATTTTATTATTTATTTGATTTTGTTAATTCCTGAACTGAGATACAAGTTCAAAAAGAAACAATTCTACTTGGCAGTAATTTTGTTTTCAATATTAATGTATGCAATTACTTTTTACCTTTCATATACAAATCCATACAAGAATCATCTTGTTCCATATCAAGTATTCTGGTTTAAGGATGACAAAAATTTAAAGTCAGTTAAATGAAAAATAACAAAAAAATCGCAGTTATTATTCCTACTTACAAGCCACAAGAATATCTAAAAAAATGTTTGGATTCTCTTGACATTCAAACTCTGTCTAAGAATAAATTTTGTGTTTATATTGCTTTGAATGGGGGTAAGCAGCCTTATGAAAATGAAATATTATCCTTACTAAAATTGTATAGTTTTCACTCTAAATATATCTACATTAAAGAGTTAGGTGTCTCTAATGCTAGAAATAAATTAATTGATTGTTCTAAAGAAGAATTTATTGCTTTTATTGATGACGATGATTTGGTATCACCCAATTATTTGAGCAATTTATTAGAGGTTTCTACAGAAGAATATATGGGAATTGCCAAGGTTTATAATTTTAAGAAAAGCATTAACACTGTAACAAGTCATTATGTAGGAATATTATACGACAAACTTTCTCAATCAGAGGTGCCCAAGTTTAAAACTCGTAAATATTATTCACCCATGTGTGCAAAGTTAATCCACAGAAATATAATAGGCGAGACTAGATTTGATACTCATTTAAAAAATGGTGAAGACGCTTTATTTATGGCGACTATTTCTATAAATATAAAAAAACTTTGTAAGCCTTGTAATGAAGTTTGTTATTATATTTATGAACGCCCTAATTCGGCAAGTAGAAGGAAAATTTTATTCAAGTACAGACTTAAAAATTATGCGTATGTAATTAGAGAATATTTTAAATTATTGATATCACCAGGCTATAATAAATTATTTATTTTAACTAGAATTCTTGCCACACTCAAAAAACTCATCATGGGGTTAAATTAAATAGGTACAAAAAAATATTGAGAATTTAATTTTAATCATCACACTACTATATAATTCAGAGGAATTTATCTACATCTAAATAGAATCAATTTTAACCCAAAACTTATCAAAATTGGGAAAATGATTATTCCCCAATCCATAAAGTAGAGATTGCAAAGATAGTGCTATCCTTTGTCCCGTCTGTGTTTGCAAAAAATATTAGTCCCCCATAGGTTCGGCGGCTATTTTTTGTAAATGCAGACGGGGCAAAGGGTGGTATTATACCATTTATAAAAAGTAATGACACAAAAGCACTAATTATTGTCCGTTTTAGCGTGCTTAAAAAACCAAGGATAGCAATAAGTATCCTTGATTTTTTAAGCACACTAAAACAAACAATTATCAGCACTTTTTATAAATGGTATTAGGTTTGTGATTTCTATTTTTGGATTGGGGATAAGGATTGGTTTTTGTATTATTATTTTTTAAAAATGGTTTTTTACTAATCACCCTATTTATCCGCAAGAGAAGTTATATACTGCAAAGGTCGCTTTAAATATATTTATTGCGAATTATTTTTATAGAGCTTTATACTGAACAGACATTGGCAGATGGTATTGTTGATTAGCTGTCTAATAAAAATTTTAAGTTAAAAGGAGTTTACAATATGTATTATGATGATAACAGGGGTAAATGTTCAGGCAGATTTCCTATTTATGCAACAAGAGACCTTTGAATAAATATGAATAATCATCAAAGTGCCACCTTTCATCAAATTGCAAACTTTTCTAGCAACACTAAGCAGCCCTGGGTAAAAACACCCTTAGCTCTACTAGGAGTGGATTTAAAAAATTTCCAATTTAATAAAATTTGTTATTTTTCTAATCATCCTTATTTACCCGCAAGGGAGGATACGCACTGCAAAGGTCTCAATAAACATATTATTTACACATGAAAATATCTATTATTACAGTAGTTTTTAATGCAAAGAAAACTATAAGAGAAACCATTCATTCGGTTTTAAGTCAAACTTATGCAAATATTGAATACATTGTTATTGATGGCGGTTCAACCGATGGGACTATTGAAATAGTAAAAAATTATGGCAATAAAATATCAAAATTTGTCAGTGAAAAAGATGCTGGTATTTATGATGCAATGAATAAAGGTATTGCTTTGACTACTGGCGATGTTATTGGATTTTTAAATGCCGATGACTTTTATGCAGGTAGCAGTGTTATTGAAAATATTTCAGCAGCGTTTCAGCGATATGAAGTTGATAGTGTGTATGCGGACTTAGAGTATGTAGAACAAAAAAAAATAGAGAATGTTGTGAGGTTTTGGAAGTCTTCATCTTATAAAAAAGGTGCATTTAAAAGAGGATGGCATCCTGCACACCCTACTTTTTTTGTTAAAAAAGATATTTACAGTAGATACGGTAGTTTTAATTTGAGTTATAAAATTGCTGCTGATTATGAATTAATGCTAAGATTTCTTGAAAGATATCAAATATCATCACACTACCTGCCCTATGTATTGGTAAAAATGAGAACTGGGGGTGAGAGCAATAAAAATGTGTTGAATATTATTAAAGCAAATATAGAAAGTTATCAGTCTTGGAAAGATAACGGGCTACCTGTTAATCTATTTATGTTTATGTTGAAACCAATTTCAAAAGTGTTTCAATATTTTAAATAACTTTAGTTATAAGTTGGTAGCAATAAAGTATAATTGCTTCATTTATTCTCATTAATTCTTTTTGCAAGCATCACTAATTACTTTAATATTTTCAGCAATTTTGTCTGTTTTGATTGTCATTTTGGCAGACAAAAAACAGTGGTTTTTAAATCAGCACGATTTAATCGGGGTGCAAAAGTTTCACCATCATCCGGCACCCCATGTGGGCGGTTTGGCGGTGTTCTTTAGTTTCTCCTTTGGGTGTTATTTTCTACCGCCCGATATTCAAAGCATTTTGCAGCCTATATTATTGATTTCATTGCCTATTTTTGTTATCGGTTTAATTGAAGATTTGAGTGCCAAAATATCACCCTTATGGCGTTTAATGTTTATATTGCTCTCTATTGGCAGTGCTTTCTTATATCTTGATATTGGTATTTCTTCATTGGGTTTTCTGTGGACAGATAATTTATTGTCTTACCCGGTAATCGGCTTGATGTTTACGCTGTTAGTGGTTGGCGGTGCGGTGAATAGCGTGAATGTGATTGATGGTTATAATGGATTAATGTCGGGCTATGCGATGCTTGCATCAACAGCGATGGCAATTGTGGCTTACCAATTAGGTGATGTATTGATAGTGCAACTTGATTTATTGTTGATTGCGTCTATTTTAGGTTTCTTTTTACTCAACTTCCCAATGGGGAAATTGTTTATGGGTGATGGCGGGGCGTATTTTATTGGTTTAATGTTGTCGATGATTGGTCTGGTATTTGTGAGCAGACACGATGAATTGTCTAATTGGTTTGTGCTATTACTACTAATGTATCCGATGTTTGAGTTATTATTTAGTATTTATAGAAGGAAAATTATCCACAACACCCCTGCTAGCGAACCCGACCCCTACCACTTGCATACGCTGATACATAAAATCTTAGTAAAGCGTCATCCTCAAGGCGATAAAATAATGAATAACAGTCTAACAGCACCTTTTTTATGGGTCTTGTCTTTGGTGGGCATTATTCCTGCCGTGTTTTGGTTTGACAATAAGTGGGCGTTAATTGGCTGGGCGTGTTTATTTATGTTGATTTATATCGTTATTTATCGTCGTATTCAATCGCGCTATGTTTGATAATATTTTAATGGTATGTGTGGGTAATATTTGTCGCAGTCCGATGGCTGAGGCGTTGTTGCGTGATAGATTGGCTCAACAAAAAGGGGTAAAAATAGCATCAGCAGGAGTAGGGGCTTTGGTAGGGCATAGTGCTGATGCAACTGCACAAGCGCTAATGTTGGATCAAGGCGTTGATATTTCCATGCATAAAGCGCGCCAATTGAACGATGAATTATTGAGCGAATATGACTTGGTACTGGTGATGGAAAAAGACCATATTGATGCAGTACATGATATTGCACCATTATCAAGAGGCAGAGTGCATTTATTGGGGAAATGGAGTGATTTTGAAATTCCCGACCCCTATAAACAGTCAAAACATGAATTTGAATCAGTACTCAGATTGATTCAGCGTGGCGTTAATGAATGGGTAAATAAATTGTAAAATAACCCCAACATTCGGTAAAATAATTTCTTTCCAATTAAAAATAAAAATAATGAATTATTCAAAAATTGTGATATTATTCACGGCTGTATTGATACTAAATGCCTGTTCTCCAGGTATGAAAATGGATAAAAATATCTATGATGGCGATATGTCTGATACCATTTTAATTACCCCAGCATTGGTTAAGAAGTTGAATGCCAATCATGAAAACAATCCTATCTATAAAATTGGCAGACAGGATGTACTGACAGTTAAAGTTTGGGGTGATGACAATTTAAGCACTATTGATGGTGATAAAAATAAAAATCGAAGGGCTAACGGCTTAATTGTGCAAAATAGTGGGGAAATTTTTTACCCCTACATCGGTAATGTTAAAGTCATTGACAAATCCATTGAGCAAATTCGCATCCTGCTCACTAAAAAACTCAGTAAATATATTAACGACCCTCAAATCAGTGTAAGCGTTAGCGAATACCATTCAAAACGCGTGCATATTATGGGTGAGGTGCAAAGACCTAAAACTTATGCAATTACAAACACGCCAATGAGTCTTTTAGATGCAACACTGTTGGGCGGTATTAACAATGCCACAGCCGATACTCAGCAAATATATATTATCCGTCGCCTCGATAAAAACAAGCCAACCATTTATCAATTTAATGGTGAATCCGCCGATACAATGCTTCTGGCAGGGCAATTTTATCTAAAACCTAATGATGTGGTATTTATTGCACCTGCGGGTGTTGCTTCATGGAATCGCGTGATTAGCAATATTCTTCCATCGGCTAATTTAAAAGCAGCAGCAGGTAACTAAATTATATGGAACCCTCAACACACACAAGTCAAAACCTATCTATTGATAGCGAAAATGAGATTGATTTACAAGAATTATTTGGCACTCTGGTAGAAGAAAAATGGCTGATTGCGATTGTTACTGCTGTCATTTTTGTTATTAGTTTATTTTATGTCTTAGTCGCCACGCCAATCTATCGGGCCGACACGGTTTTACAAGTCGAAGATAAATCTAGTAATATGCTGAGTTTGGGTGATTTAGCTGATTTTTCTTCTGCCTCGCCTACCTCAGCAGAGATTGAAATCATAAAATCACGCAATATTATCGGTAAAACCATTGACAGGCTTAACTTAGACATTCAAGTTAAACCCGATTATTTTCCGATTATTGGTGCGGCTATTGCACGCAGAAATAATGACAAAAACATTACCCAAGACAGTAGTTATACTGGCTATGCTTGGGGCGGTGAACGCATTAAGATTGAACAACTTACTCTACCTCGTCTTTTGCAAGAAGATGGTATTACCTTAGTTGCACAAGAAAATCAAACATACGAGCTTATTGATACAAATGGCGAGTCATTATTAACAGGAAAAATAGGAGAACTGGCACAAGCACAGGGTGTTACAGTATTTATTTCAGAGTTAGTTGCCAGAATAGGGACTGAATTTAGCTTATCAAAGGGTAATCGCTTCAAGATTGCTAACGACTTAAAAAAAGACATTAAAGTAACTGAGATAGGTAAGAAAACAGGTATTTTAAACATTAGTTTAGAAGGTTCGGATTCAGCATTAATCAGTCGTATTATTGATAGTATTTCAACATTTTATCTAAGACAAAATGTTGAACGCACCTCAGTAGAGGCTCAACGCAGTTTGATTTTTTTGCAAAAACAAATCCCTTTAATTAAAGATGAAATGGAAGCAGCCGAAGTCGAACTCAATAATTATCGAGGTAATAAAAGCTCAGTTAATCTAACTTTAGAGACACAATCCTTGCTTAATCGAATTATCACTATTGAGACACAACTTTCTGAATTAGAGGTAAAGCGTTCGGATTTATCTAAAAAATATACCGATATTCACCCGATTATGATAACACTAACAAGTCAAGAAGCTAAGCTCAAGGAGCAATTAGAGCGAATCAACGGAAAAGCACACGGACTGCCAAAAACACAGCAAGAAATATTGCGCCTGTCTCGTGATGTGGAAGTGGCGACCACAATTTATACGCAATTATTAAATAAAACCCAAGAATTAAAGGTCGTCAAAGCAGGAACAGTAGGCAATGTGCGTATTATTGATAGTGCCTTGACTGCTGAGCGTCCTATTAAGCCTAAAAAATTACTGATTGTCTTTGTTAGTACGCTACTGAGTTTGCTTGCGGCTATTGCATGGGTGCTTGTGCGTCGTGCTATGAATAAAGGCGTGGAAAACCCTGATTTAATCGAACAAAATACCAATATCCCTGTGTACGCCAATGTGCCACTCAGCCCAGCACAAGTATTACTCGGTAAAGACAGAAATACGGGTAAAGTTAAGCATGCTATTTTATGTGAACAAGACCCTAAAGATATTTCCCTTGAGGGCTTGAGAAGTTTACGCACTAATCTGCATTTTGCCTTGCTTGAAGCCAAGAACAACATTGTGATGATAACAGGACCATCTCCTGGCATTGGTAAAAGTTTTGTTTCAACCAATTTTGCTCATATAGTTGCCCAATCTAATCAAAAAGTGCTACTTATTGATGCAGATATGCGTAAAGGACATATTCACGAAGAATATAATGTTTCGCGTAGTCCTGGTTTAAGTGAGTTGATTGTGCAAAAATCTGACATAAAAAATGTCGTTCGCAATAGTGGCTTTAAAAATGTTGATATTATCACCACGGGAAATCTTCCGCCAAATCCTTCTGAGTTGCTGTTGCACGAAAATTTTGCAAAAAATTTGAAGCATTTATCTAAAGAATATGATTTAATTTTAATTGACACTCCACCATTACTTGCTGTTACTGATGCCGCCATTATTGGTAATTTGTGCGGGACAACTTTTGTTTTATTGCGTTATAGCGCACATTCAATGGCAGAAATTCAAGCTACCGTTAAACGACTTCAGCAAAATAATATTGAGCCACGAGGTTTTATTTTTAATGCCCTGCAGCCACGCGCAGGGTATGGGAAATATGCACATTATCATTATGAGTACAAATCATAAATTTGGTAATTTAAAATTGCAGTAAAACACTGCCCCAGCTAAATCCACCGCCAATTCCTTCAAGCAATAGTTTTTGCCCTTTTTGAATGCGTCCATCACGCACTGCCACATCTAATGCCAAAGGAATAGAGGCAGCAGAGGTGTTACCGTGTTTAGGTAGGGTAACAATAACTTTGTCCATCGGGGTTTTAATGCGTTTGGCAACGGCTGAAATGATACGAATATTGGCTTGATGCGGCACCATCCAATCTAACTCTTCTGCTGTCATATTGCATTCTTTGAGTGTGTCTTCTGCCAAAGCAGAGAGACGACTGACGGCAATTTTAAAGACTTCGTTACCCGCCATCTCAATAATACCGACTTCGTTAATACGATTATTGCTAACTTGCAAAGAAGAGAGATAACGCCCATCACTGAATAATTTTGAATGCAAAATACCTGTTTCTTCACTACCCTCAAGCACAACTGCACCTGCACCATCGCCAAATAAAATGGCAGTGCCACGGTCGTTCCAATCAACAATGCGGGATAAAGTCTCGCTGCCAACCACTAAGACTTTATTGGCAGCCCCTGTTTTAATATATTGCTCGGCAGTAGTGAGTGCAAAAATAAAACCAGCACAGACTGATTGTAAATCAAACGCAGGGCAATTAGCACCCAGTGCATTTTGCAGTATTGTTGCTGTTGCAGGAAATATTTTATCAGGAGTGGTAGTGGCTAAAATAATTAAATCCAACTCACTGGCAGCAATACCTGCCATTTCTAGGGCGTTTTTGGCAGCAATCTCGGCTAAATCGCAAGTACTTTCATTGGTAACCACGCGTCTTTCTTGAATACCAGTGCGACTGGTAATCCATTCATCTGTGGTGTCAATAGTTTTGGATAGGTCGTCGTTGGTTACTATCTTGGGAGGCAAGTAAGAGCCTGTGCCGATAATTCTTGCAAATTTATTCATTCTAATTCCGAAGCCACTTGGCTTTCAATTTTTTTAATAATTTTAGCGTTGGCTTCAAGGTGTGCTTCTTTAATTGCTTGAAAAAATGACTCTGCATCTGCACCCCCATGGCTTTTAACCACAATACCCCGAAGCCCTAATAGACTGGCACCATTATATTTACCAGGATTAAGACTGGCTTTAAAATCTTTTAAAACCGGCGTGGCAATGAGAGCGATAATTTTGGTGAAAAGGTTTTTAGTGAAAGCTTGTTTAAGGTAATGCCCCATCATTGATGCCACGCCTTCACTAGCTTTAAGGGCAATATTACCTTCAAACCCATCACAAACGACTAAGTCAACCGTGCCTTTATAGATATCATCACCTTCAACAAAACCAGCATAGTTTAAGTTTGAATTTTCAAGCAGTTCCGAGGTTTTTTTAATATTCTCATTGCCTTTCATTTCTTCTTCACCGATATTGAGCAAGCCCACACTTGGCGCACTAATATTTTCAGTGTGTTTGACGGCAATAGCACCCATAATGGCAAATTCAAGTAAAGCCTTAGGAGTGGAATCAACATTGGCACCTAAATCCAACATGTGAGTGTGTCCATCCATAGTTGGTATACGCCCCATAATCGCAGGGCGGTCAATGCCTTTGATGGTTTTAAGCACGAAACGAGAAATTGCCATTAACGCCCCTGTGTTACCTGCACTAACGCAGGCATTAACTGTGTTATCTTTGACGAGATTAATAGCAACACGCATTGAAGAATCTTTCTTTTTGCGTAGTGCAATAGCAGGGGATTCGTTCATCGCAACTACTTCACTTGCGTGAGTAATACTAAAACGCTTGGCGAGTTTTTTACTATCAGGATGTTGATCAAGTTGTGCTTGAATGCTGGACGCATCCCCCACAAAAACTAGGTGTAAATCTGCAAATGCACCCAAGGCTTTAACACCTGCTACAATAGTAACAGGTATCCCATAATCCCCCCCTGAGGCATCAATAGATACCTTGATTGTCATTGGGAATTACGCTTCTACTTCTGGCACTTCTTGTGCTTTATTGATCACTTTTTTACCCCGGTAGTAGCCATCAGCAGTGATGTGGTGACGCAAATGCGTTTCGCCTGTTTCTTGATCTTCGGATAAAGCAGGGCTCGCTAGTGCGTTGTGTGAACGACGCATGCCTCTTTTTGATGGGGTTTTTCTACTTTTTTGTACAGCCATTTTAATACTCCTATTTTTTATTTTTTAATTGTTCTAATATTGCAAAAGGGTTTTCACGCTTACACGCTTCTGCCGGTAAAGTATCCTGATACGATACACATTCATGCTCATGCATGGGGGTCATCGGCACAGAGATTAACACTTCATCTGTTATAAATTCTATGGTCGAAAATTCTTCGTCAGCGTTCAGAATTATCTCAAAACAAGGGGCTAACTTCTCACCTTGTTGCTCGTTTTTTAAAAAAGCAAGTTGAAATTTAGGAGTTAAATGAACACTAACTTCATTTAAACAGCGCTGGCAGGTAAGTGCCAAATCCAACTTAACTTCACCTTTAATACAAGGAATCCTGCCTTCTTCAAGGCTAAAATTAACTTTAACGGCAACGGGTGATTCTGAATTACTTGCCAGTTTGCTGATTCGGGGGAAATCCTTCACTTGATATTGCTGTGAAAAGATAAGCCCCTTAGCAGCGAACTTAAAAAGTTTAATTATTTCCGGTATTCCTTGTTTCATAATAAAAAACTCAATAATTTTACCAAAAATAGCAACATAAATGTATTTAATTTAGTCGTTGTCTGCTGGCTTCAAATAGGGCGATACCTGTCGCCACAGAAACATTTAAACTTTCCACATTACCCCGCATTGGAATCATTGCCAATTGGTCGCAAGATTTCTTAGTTAATACACGCAGTCCTAAGCCCTCAGAACCCATAACAATAGCGATTGCTGCGGTTAAATCTACTTGGTAGAGTGAAGTTTCTGTTGAGCCGTCTAAGCCCGTAATCCAGATATCAACTTCTTTAAGTGCTTTAATAGTGCGTGCCAAATTAGTCACTGAGAATATTTTAAGTTGATTAAGTGCACCTGCTGAAGTTTTATGCACCAAGGCATTGATTGGTGCCGAACCGTCTTTGTTAATCACCACACAGTCTACACCGGCTGCATTGGCACTACGCAAACAAGCCCCCAAATTTCTCGGGTCTTGAATTGAGTCTAAAATTAGAATGAAAGCAGATTTTTCCAGTTTAGCAACATAAGTCATTAGTTCATCTTGGTTGGGCAGGGTGGGTAATAATATTTCCGCTACAATACCTTGATGGGTTTGATTTTTAGTGAGTTTATCTAATTGCTGTTTGCTGGCTGGAAAAGTATTGACACCGAGTTGATTGAGTTGCGTGACAATAGTATTTAGGCGTTTATCGTGACGGTTATCTAATGTCCAGACTTTTAATAGACATTCTGGTGTGGTTTCGAGCTGTGCTTGGATTGGGTGAAATCCAAAGATGACGATGGATTTAGACATGTTACTTCAATTTGTCTGTAAAAATCTCGATGTAAGCATCTTTGCGTAAACTTTTTATCCAACCTTGAAAGAAAGCAATTTGCTTAACACGGATGAGTTGTGCTTTGATATTGGCAAGATGTACCATCGCTGTTACAGCTGATTTTTTAGGGTTATTAGCTAGTGTTTCATCAATTTCTGCTTGAGTTAGAGTGATATTGGCTTGTTGTAAGACCATCTTCTCAAGCCCATTAAGGGTAAGATTTTGAGTGACGGTGGCAACAATTTGTTCAAATTGATTGTTAGAGCGAAGTTGTGCTATGGTCAAGCCATTTTGTTTGGCAACATTGTCCAACACTTTATTGACGGCATCTGCTTTAAGGGTAATACCTAATGTTTGAATTTTTTCTTTTTGTAAGGCAATGTCAATTTGTTGTTGAACTAAGGCTATTTTTTGCTTTACCGTAGTTTTTTTGTTGATCTTAGCACTGATGCTGTCCATGGTAATGACGGTATCATTGACGATAGCAATGATGCTATTTGGTGTAGAAAAAGCTACAGATGACAAACTTAATAAAAATGCGAATATGATTTTCATTATTTTATTTCTCTAAGTCAACTAGGTAGTTAGGTATTTCTTTTTCTAAACGCGTTGCTAAGGCAGAGTCGCTTGACGCTAAGCCTTTTAATACTAATTCAAATTTAGTGACTTTATCGTGAATACCTGCACTGGTGTATTCGTCAAAGTGTGCAACGCGTATTGCCCAGCAGCAAGATCCATAAGCGAAACCGACTGTTTTTCTGTTGGTGATTGAGTCACTGAGAGAGCGATTAACCCCTGCAAATAAATGCACTTTCCGAGAGATTGGATACGCACCATAAACACCTGCTGTCCTCTTGCCTGCATCATTTTCATGGGTAAGAGAGATGAATTTTCTTGGATTTAAAACATAGCTTAAAGTAGTGTTACTTCTTGCAACTGATTTAGTGTAAGTATCGTATTGTATGGCGTTTTTAAAAGTAAATTTATCCAGCGTTATATCGGCACCAGCTGCGATATTTGACCTCTTATTTTGAGTGACTAATGTGCCATCCAGTTGCATTGTTGTATCGCTTAAATGATGTGCTTGTGCGATTTTTAGGGTTAAGTAAGTTTCACCCGTGTTTTTGTCAATGAAACTGGATTCAAGCCCAATCACCACATCGTTGGTTTTGCTAATTCTATCCAGTCCGGTAAATTTCTTGCCTGAAAATAGGTTTTCATATGACTCGCCCATATATTCAGAATCAAAATTTTGTAAGGCACTTTGGTCTTTACCAGGGGTGTAGTTGTAAGCCAATCTTGGGGTTAGTGTTTGTATTAAACTTTTGCCAAACAGACTGGTGTTTCTTTCAAGTAGCAGTTTTGAGTCAATGCCAAAACTATAAATAGAACGGTCTTGATTGGCATCACTCTTCATTGCGTAGTGAGTTTTAGAAACAGTAAATTTGGGCTCTATTGAATAGGCATTGGTTTCAATATGACGACTAAAGTCTGCTTGAATATGTCGGCGTGAGCCCTCTTTCTTGTTAGTAGTGTTTGCATTTTTATGTTCAAACTGAGTAGTAATAATGGAAAAATTCGCCTCTCTCTTACCCACCCCCCCTACCTTTTTATTAAGGAATATTTCACCGGCACGAGTGTATTCAGCATCACCAGAAAGTAATTGCTCCTTTTCTGCAAAAACACCACCAGTGATATTTTTAATTTTATCATCATAAGCCATATTTACTGACGACATCAATGAAATCTCATCTGTATTTTTGTGTGCAATTTCTTTAAGGTAATCGCGGTCTGACACACGATTAGTAATAACGCTTAATTCAGTCTTGTCATTTAAGGATAAATCTAATTTTGTATTCAGCAACCAACGATTGTCTTTTTTGATTTTGTCCTTATCTAAGTAATGTCCCTCAATTTCAATACGACCTTTATCTAATAGTTGACGGTATTTACCTTCAACGACACTACCTCGAGTAGAAATATGGTTTAAAGTTAATAAAAAATCACGATCGGTAGTAATATTAAAATAGTAAGGAACGCGAATTTGGTAGCCTTTGCTTGCACTGGCATCTGATTCGGTGTAATCACCCATGCTTGGTGCTAAAAATCCAGAACTTCTGCCTTTTAATGTCCATTCGTGATGCGGTGAGTAAAAAATAGGTATACCCATAAACTCAACAGTAACATTTTCAGCAACACCCAAATTGGCTTTTGTGTCCAGCGTTACCTTGTCTGCTTTCATTTGCCAGTCTGTATTACCGATTGGACACAAACTATAGCTCATTAAATCAAAAGTTTGCTTGTTACCGCTGTCAACGATTTTTGCTGCTTGTCCGTTAATTTTGGCTTTTGGGTAATGGTAATTGGCTTGCTCAAAAGCAGTATGTAATATTTTATTATCCTGTTTTTTAATGACAACGCTATCACCCGTAAGCATAATATCTTTGCCTTGGAATTTAACATTGCCCTTGGCACTTGAAGTTTTAGTGGCTTTATTCAGTTTGATATTATCAGCCGATAGATAGTATTCAGTTGTATTTAAAGACGCATTACCTGTTAATAGATAGTTACCTTCACTGCCTTCACTGTGATCTGTAGTTACATCCACATTTTCAGGGTCGGTAGAAAGCATTTGTTTAGGGAAAAGTAGTGGTGTGCTACTGCAATTAACGGTGTATCCTGCCTCTTGTGCACTGACAACGCCTGACAATAAAAGTAGTGTAGAAAGAGCGAGTAACTTTCTCATAATTGATATCTGTATTTAATTTTAAAAAATAAGTGTGAATTTTAACATTTATATAAGACATATATTAGGAGACCTTTGCATAAATATGAATAATCATCAAAACGCCATCTTTCATCAAATTACAAACTTTTTAAAAACACCCTTAACCCTGCTAGGAGTGGATTTAAAAAATTTCCAATTTAATAAAATCTGTCATTTTGCTAATCATCCCTATTTATGCAAAGGTCTCATTAGAACAAAAAAATTTAATAATAATAGAAACTTCAACCTCTAATATTTTGGGTAAAATAACCGAGATTTTATAAAACACAGAGGAATTTCATGGCTTGGAACGACGATAAAAAAAACCCTTGGGGTGGCAATGGTCAAACCCCACCAGAGTTAGACGATGTAATTAAAGAATTTAAAGATAAATTTAGTGGCATTATTGGCGGCAAACCAAAATCAGGTTCGGGTAAAACTACCGCCCCTTCAACAGGTGGACTTAAGTATATATTCCTTGTCGGAATTATTTTATGGGCATTATCAGGTATCTATATTATTGACCCCGCTGAGAAAGGTGTGGTATTGCGTTTTGGTGCTTTCCAAGAAGAAACTGGACAAGGTCCACATTGGCATTTTCCATATCCAATTGAAACGCTTAATCGTATTAATGTTGAGCAGATTAGAACAGCACAAATTGGTTATCGGGATGCGGTTAGTAATCGTCGTGGTGGCAATGTGTCGTCTGAGTCGTTGATGTTGACTAAGGATGAAAACATGATTGATGCCAAGTTTGCGGTGCAATATAAGATTGATGATGTGCAGGCTTATTTGTTTAATGTGGCCAATCCTAGGTTGACTTTGCGTCACGCTGTGGAAAGCGCCATTCGTCAAGTGGTCGGTAAAAATACGATGGATTATGTGCTAACAGACGGTCGTGTGGCAATTGCGGATGATATTCAAGAAAAATCACAAGCCTTATTGGATACTTATCAGGCGGGGTTGATTATTACCACGGTTAATATGCAGGATGCACAACCACCAGAGCCCGTGCAGGCGGCGTTTTCGGATGCGGTGAAGGCACGAGAAGATAAGCAGCGATTGATTAACGAAGCAAAAACTTATGCCAATGATATTTTGCCAAAATCTCGGGGTAAGGCGGCGCGCATATTGGAAGAGTCCAAGGCCTATAAGTCGAAAGTAGTTTCTAAGTCTGAAGGTGAGGCATCGCGTTTTAAGCAGATTTTAGCAGAATACAAAAAAGCCCCTAAAGTGACTAAGGAGCGCCTATATCGGGAGACGATGGAAATTGTATTGGCGAATACCAGTAAAGTGGTGGTAGATTCAAAAGCCAATAGCATGATGTATTTGCCGATTGACAAATTAATTAATGCCAATAGGTCTAGCACCGAGGTTGTTATGCAAGGTGTGCAGCCAGAACAAGATAAGCAGGGCGGTAATATTAGAAATGTATTCCGCAATAGGGAGATTAGATAATGAAAAAATTAGGAATAGTTATTGTTGTATTGGTGCTTTTTATTAGCATTTCAGCATTATATACAGTGAGTGAAACACAGACAGCCATTAAACTTCGCTTGGGTGAAATCGTGTATGTTGATCGTGAGCCAGGGCTTAAATTCAAAATGCCATTTGTGAATAATGTGGTGAAATTTGACAATCGTATCCAAACTTTGGACACGCCAGCGGATCGGTTTTTGACAGGGGAAAAGAAAAATGTGATTGTGGATTCTTATGTGAAATGGCGTATTACCGATGCTGAACAGTTTTATAAATCGACGGGGGGTAATATGGCAAGAACCAAAAACCGCTTGGCACAAATTATTAAAACGGGGCTGAAAAGTGAATTTTCTAAACGCACCATTGCCGATGTGGTATCGGGTGAACGCAGTGAAATTATGTCAAGCATTGCCAAATTAGCGAAAAAAGATATTGCTGAATTTGGTATTGAGATTGTTGATGTGCGTATCAAACGCATTGATTTATCGCAAGAAGTGTCTAACTCTGTGTATCGTCGTATGCAAGCAGAACGCCAACGAGTGGCTAAGGAATTTAGGTCAAAAGGTGCGGAAGAAGCGGAAATTATTCGAGCAGCAGCTGACAAGAAACGCACGATTATTTTGGCAGACGCCTATCGCGATAGTGAAAAAATTCGAGGCGAAGGTGATGCACTTTCTGCCAATAATTATGCACAAGCTTATACTAAAGATGTGGATTTCTATTCATTTTATCGCTCGTTAGAATCTTATAAAAAAGCGTTTTCAGGTCAAAATGATATTATGGTGTTAAATCCAAATACGCAGTTTTTTCGTCACTTTAATCCAGAAGTCAAGTAATCACAATGAGTGCTTGGCAATTGCCTGAAGGTATTGATGAATTAACGGGTGATGGGGCGTTGGCGTTTGAATTGGTGCGTCGTCAATTGTTGGATTTATACAAGGAAAAAGGCTTTGGCTTGGTAATTCCGCCGATGGTAGAAAATGTAGAATCTTTACTACTTACCAGCGACTCAGTAAATCAGAAAACCTTTAAATTTTTAGATCCCGCTAGTGGAAAAATGCTAGGTGTGCATGCGGATATTACCCCGCAAATTGCCCGTATTGATGCCAAGAACAACAACAGCAAAAGTGCAAAATATTGTTATGTAAATAGCATTTTGCAAACTAAAGCTGATGATTTTTACGCCTCTCGTTCACCTATTCAAGCAGGGGCTGAATTATATGGCACTGAAGATATTAGCGCTGATGTTGAAGTTATTGAATTGATGTTAGCAAGTTTGAAACTACTGGAGATTAGCCCCATTGTGTTAAGCTTGGGCAATATTGCCATCTTTGATGCACTAATTGAAGACGAATTGTTGGTAGAAGAACTGGCATTAACACTCAGACACATCTTTGTCAAGCGTTCTATACCTGATTTGACTGTTTTTTTAAACACCAACAAACTCAAAAATGCCGATAAGTTTAGTGCATTGATGCAGCTAGAAGGTGATGCCAGTGTTTTAGAAGCAGCGTCAGCACTATTTAAAAATCTACCTAAGGCACAGGCAGCCATTCAAGATTTAACCAATATCAGCGCCCAACTGAACGCCGCAGAAGTTAAAGTCGTATTTGACCTTGGCGAACTCAAAACCTATGAATATCATACAGGTGTTATTTTCTCTGCTTACAGTGAAAATTACTCCAAAGCGTTAGCACAAGGAGGTCGCTACAATGGACTCAGTGCTTCGTTTGGGCAATCAAGGGCGGCAACTGGCTTTTCATTTGATTTAAAGTTTTTATCGCAATCAGAAAATAATTAGGAAATAAATTATGTCAAAAAATGTTGTTATTATCGGCACTCAATGGGGAGATGAAGGCAAAGGTAAAGTGGTTGATTTAATTACTGACAAAGTATCAAGCGTGGTGCGTTTTCAAGGGGGGCACAATGCAGGGCACACCTTGGTAATTGACGGCCAAAAAACCGTATTACATCTTATTCCATCTGGTATTTTACGCGATAGCGTTGAATGCCTCATCGGTCATGGCGTGGTGCTTTCTATGTCTGCACTGATTAAAGAATTGGGTGAATTAGACACTGCTGGCGTTGACGCTAAATCCCGTCTCAAAATCTCGCCAGCCTGCCCGTTAATTATGCCCTACCATGTCGCACTAGACAACGCCAGAGAAGCCAAACGAGGAAAATCTGCGATTGGCACTACTGGCAACGGTATTGGCCCTGCTTACGAAGACAAAGTAGCGCGTCGTGGCTTGCGTGTAGGCGATTTATTAGATTTAGACACCTTTGCTGAGAAATTGGCAGAAGTAATGGAATACCATAACTTTGCCCTACAGCATTATTACAATGCCCAAACCTTAGATTACGATACAGTCTTGGCAGAAGCCCTAGAACAAGCCAAAACCGTGATTCCAATGATTACCGATATTACTGAGAAAATTCATCAACACATTGCCAACAA
Source organism: Candidatus Thiodubiliella endoseptemdiera (assembly GCF_964212635.1). Lineage (NCBI taxonomy): Bacteria > Pseudomonadati > Pseudomonadota > Gammaproteobacteria > Pseudothioglobaceae (SeqCode) > Candidatus Thiodubiliella > Candidatus Thiodubiliella endoseptemdiera. The sequence continues at coordinate 207,070 of NZ_OZ156463.1, read as the reverse complement.
TGAAAACCTCCTATTTGAAGGTGCACAAGGTGCATTACTAGACATTGACCAAGGCACCTATCCATTTGTCACTTCCTCAAATACCACCTCAGGCGGTGCAGTAACAGGATCAGGTGTCGGTGTTACTGATATTGACTATGTCCTTGGTATCGTTAAAGCCTACACCACCCGTGTCGGTGGCGGACCATTTCCAACCGAATTGATTTACGATGTTAGCACCGATAAAGGTGATGCAATCGGCAAAGTCCTGGGCACAGTTGGACATGAATTTGGTGCTACGACAGGGCGACAACGCCGTTGCGGCTGGCTAGACATGGTAACCCTTAATCGCTCATTTAATCTCAACGCCGTTACTGGTATCTGTTTAACCAAACTTGATGTGTTAGATTCATTAGATAGCATCAAAATTTGTATAGCCTACGAATTGAATGGCAAGCAAATCACCACACCGCCCTACGATGCACAAGGCTATGCCGATGCAAAACCCATCTATATTGTAATGCCAGGCTGGAAAACTTCCACCATTGGTACAGATTCATTTAACAGCCTGCCACAGCAAGCACAAGACTATATTCGCAAGATTGAAGAACTTTCAAACTTGCCTGTAGATATTTTATCCACTGGTCCAGATCGTGAAGAAACTCTGATCTTAAACCACCCATTTGACGAGTAAAAAATTATGAGCGATCCACACAAAAATAGAGAATCAGAAAAATACGACAACCCCATCCCATCAAGAGAATATATTCTTGAATTTGTACAACAAAAACCCCAGTCATTTGACGACTTAGTTGTTGCAATGGATGTGAATGGTAAACAGAAAAAACCCCTAACACATCGCCTAAGAGCAATGGTTCGAGACCAGCAACTGACTTTAGACCGTGAAGAAATGTATAATATTTTTGACCCAGAACGCGATATTATGCTTGGCACAATCACCGCCAATCCAAAAGGTTTTGGCTTTGTGGTATTAGACGACTACGAACAAGATTTACGCCTTTCTGCTTACCAAATGAAGCAAGTCTATCACGGCGACAGAGTCAAAGTGCGAATGCTAGATGCACGAGGTGATTCTGAGATTGTAGAAGTGCTTGAAAGCCGCACCACCTTTGTCGGACGGCTACATATAGGCAAAAATGAATCTTGGATAGTGGTCGATGACAGACGCGTTTGCAATAATATTATCATTCAAGAGGTTAATCCTGATAACAAAAATGAACAAATGGTTGTGGTCGAATTAACCAAAGCACCTACACTAAAAGACCTTGCAGAGGGTAAGATTACCAAAATCCTTGGCGATTATATGGACGAAGGTGTTGAGACTGAAGCTGCACTCTATCGCAACGGCATTCCTGTCGATTTTTCAGAAGCAACCTTAGCTGAAACAGTCCAACTACCAACTGAAGTTACCGCAGCAGAGAAACAAGGGCGTATTGACATCACCAAGATGAAACTAATTACAATTGACGGCGAAGACTCCCGTGATTTTGACGATGCCGTCTATGCAGAACCAACCAACAACGGCTGGAAATTAGTCGTTGCCATTGCCGATGTTTCTCACTATGTAGTAGAAGGTTCAGCTCTCGATATCGATGCAATTGACCGTGGTAACTCGGTTTACTTCCCAAGACGCGTCATTCCCATGCTACCCGAAGAGCTTTCAAACGGGCTATGCTCAATTAACCCTGATGTAGAACGCCTATGTATGACCTGTGAAATGAATATTGACGCACAAGGTAACCTACTTGACTACAAATTTTTCCCAGCAGTAATGTTCTCCCATGCACGCTTGACCTACACTAAGGTCGGAAAAATTTTAGAAGACCATGATGCAGTATTAACTCAAGAATACAGCAGCGTTATGGACAATCTAAACGCACTATATGATCTATACAAAGCCCTAAAAGAAGCCAGAACTCGCCGTGGTGTAATGGACTTTGATCGCATTGAAACCCAAATTTTATTTGACGACAACGGAAAAATAGAAAATATCGTTGCTACTTCCCGCAATGATGCTCACAAACTCATTGAGGAATGTATGCTCATGGCAAACCAAGCCACTGCCAAATATCTCGCTGAAAACGAAGAAGACTTTCTATATCGTGTCCACCCAAAACCCACCGCAGAAAAAGTCGAAGTTACCCGTCAATTTTTAACCGCAGTCGGCTTAACTCTAAAAGGAGGCGACCAACCAGAAACTGTGCATTTTGCCCAAGTGCTACAAGATGCTAAAGGCCGTGATGATGAAAATATCATTAAAACAATCGTCCTACGCACCATGAAACAAGCGATTTACACCCCCGATAATGAAGGTCATTTTGGTTTAGCTTTCGAAGATTACACGCATTTCACCTCCCCAATCAGACGCTACCCCGACCTGCTCGTTCATCGTGCAATTAACCGAGTTCTCAACAAAAACATCCACAAACCCAGTAAAAAAATGGCAGAAATGGGCGAACACATGTCCGTTACAGAACGCCGAGCCAACGATGCCACCCGTGATGTTGAACAATGGCTCAAATGCGAATACATGCGTGACAAAGTTGGTGAAACCTTTAACGGCATCATCTCAGGAATCGCCAGTTTCGGTATCTTCATTGAACTCGTTGAAGTCTATACCGAAGGAATGATTTCCATTCGCGATCTAAAAGATGACTTCTACGCCTTCGACGACATCCATCACAAACTCAAAGGCCAACGCACCGGTAAAACCTTCCAACTTGGCGATAAAATTACCATTCAAGTTGCCTCAGTCAACCTAGATGATAGGCAGATGGTGTTTGTGCCTGTGGAATAAAATTATTTTTTTTAAATTTACCTTAGCCCCAATCCAAAAATAGAAACCACAAACCTAGCATCCCCTTTACCCCGTCTGCATTTACAAAAAATAGCCGCCAAACTATAGATGGAACTAATATTTTTTGCAAACACAGACGGGGCAAAGGGTAGCGCTATCTTTGCAATCTTTACTTTTGGATTAGGGCTTAGTAAGTGGTAGTATTGTATAACTATGGGAGGTTAATTACGGCTAGTTAGCCTTTATTAAACTATCTTCAATTTATTTTATTAACTAGATGTTGATATAGTCTAATTATCTAGTATAATAGTTGCTAATTTAGTTAACTACTATATGGAGTTTTCAGTGACAGATAAAGTTAAAGAAGCTAAACTATGGGCTGACTGGACTAAGTAGCAACGAAACTTCATTCACGACACTCTCAACGAAGCAAGAAAAATATTATAACAAAAATTAAAATTATGAATAATAAAAAACTACAAGCGTATTTTGAACTAAGCGATGGTGATACATTAGTTGATGTAAAGTTAGCACTTGGTAATGCCACATCTGCTCCTAGTGAAATACTTAATCAAATAAAAGAGGCGATTAGGGCAGACAAAGATGGTATGTTAAATGATTTTGTTGACTTTTAGTTGTGTCTGATGCTCTTTGGCAGGAATCAATTTCTGCCTCTTTTTCCTGTATAACCTCCTACTTTGAAAAAAATAATTCAGATGCTACGCCCGAATTAACCTTTTTAAGACCTATAGCAATTACTGCTCAAAATAATCCTTCTGGCTGGGCTGCTAAAGAAGATAGAACGAGTTTGCTTGATATAATTGAACAAAAAATCAATAAGTCTATTCGTATAAAATATTTTGACAATAATATGGCTCCAGATGTAAATGGATTTGTTGTTGAAAAAAGAAAATCAGCGGATATTTATGTTAACAAAAATTTAAATTATTGTTATAGTCGTTTTATTGTTGCAAAAGAACTAAATCATTTATTAATGAATGAAAATGGTGACTTGAAAACTGTTGAGTATGTAGCTGAATTTATAGAATTAGTTTCTTTTTTGATGTTAGACTCTACCCCTAAAGATGATGGTCAAGCATCTGAGAATATTGCTTATTATGGTGCAATGGAACTCTTAATACCTAAACAATATTTTGAATCCGATTGGTTTAAATCTAATAATAGTAATCATGATATAGCGTTACAATTAAGATGCCCAACTCAAATCATAGAGATAAGAAAAGATAAGGAAATTCAAAATAAATTTTTAGAGATATACGAAAAGTTTTGAGTATTATTTTATAAAATATTAATGCAATCATTATCAAAATCATTCTCTACAGGCTTATTTTTTGCTCCATAGGGGGGGGCATTATCTTTGTAGCAATAAGTGCAACAAATAGATTAGCACCGTTAGGTGCGACACAATTTATTAATCATTCCTTATAAATAAGTATTTTTCATTACAATCAATTTCAAATTTTTCTAAGAAAGGAATACACTCGTTTTAAAGGTGTCGATATTTGGCATCTTAGATTTTAGGTTTCACTCCTACGGAGTTTGGGTTTGTGGTGGTTTCTTGTGCTACAAAGGTTTCACCCCTATGGGATTTTATCTTGTTCGTTTAAGCACACCAAAACGAACAATTATCAGCACTTTTTATAAATAATGTAAGAGGTTGAACCTCTTACATTTACAAAAACTAACAAAAACTATTCTTTAGTCAGTTACTGCACCCTCAGAAGCGGATTTAGCCAATTTAGCAAATTTAGCCAATACACCTTTGGTGTAGTTTGGTTTTGGTTGCACCCATTTAGACAAACGCTCATCAACAATAGATTGGTCAACAATTAACTCTAAAACATTATTTTCAGCATCAATTAAAATTTCATCGCCGTCTTCAACGGCGGCTAGGACGCCACCTTTAAAGGCTTCTGGAGTGATGTGACCAACGACGAAGCCGTGAGTGCCACCAGAGAAACGACCATCGGTGATGAGGGCAACTTTACCACCTAAGCCTTTGCCCATTACGGCAGCGGTGGGGGCGAGCATTTCACGCATACCAGGTCCGCCAGCAGGGCCTTCGTAGCGAATGACGATGACATCACCTGCTGTTATTTGGTCGTTGAGGATGGCACTGAGTGCGTCTTCTTCTCTGCCGAAACATTTTGCTGTGCCTTGGAAACTCAAGCCTTCTTTACCGGTGATTTTTGCTACAGAACCTTCGCTTGCAAGGTTGCCGTATAGAATCCGTAGGTGCGAATCTGCTTTGATTGGGTGGTCTAGGGATTTGATGATTTCTTGTGAATCGGCATAGGGTTTAACCGCTTTTAGGTTGTCTGCCATAGTTTGACCTGTAACTGTCATACAGTCGCCGTGGAGCAGTCCAGCGTCTAGTAGCATTTTCATTAGGGGTAGGGTGCCACCGATTGCTACCAATTCGCTCATCATATATTTACCTGAGGGTTTAAGGTCAGCAATGACGGGAACATTTTTACCGATGCGAGTGAAGTCATCCAAGGTTAATTTAACGCCCGCAGCGTGTGCCATGGCAATCAGGTGTAGCACTGCATTGGTGGAGCCACCAAGGGTAATAATGACGGTGATGGCATTTTCAAATGCTTTGAGTGTCATAATGTCGTTTGGCTTGATGTCTTTGTCTAATAAATGCAGTACGGCTTCGCCAGCACGCACACAATCGTTGTTTTTATCTGCCGATATGGCATTTTGTGCTGAGGAATTGGGCAAACTCATACCTAGGGCTTCAATGGCACTTGCCATGGTATTGGCGGTGTACATTCCTCCGCAAGAACCTGCACCAGGGATGGCAGTTTTTTCAATATTTTCTAGTGCAATCGCATCAATGGTGTTATTGGCAAATTGTCCAACGGCTTCAAACACACTGACAATATCGGTGTGTCCTTGACCCGGTTGAATTGTGCCACCATAAACAAAAATACCAGGGCGATTGAGGCGTGCCAAGCCGATGATGCAACCAGGCATATTTTTATCGCAGCCACCAATGGCTACCACGCCATCAAAACCTTGACAACCAACAACAGTTTCAATAGAATCGGCAATCACTTCACGAGAAACTAGAGAGTATTTCATTCCCTCAGAACCCATAGAAATACCGTCTGAGATGGTAATGGTATTAAAGATAACACCTTTGCCGCCAGAGGCATTCACGCCTTTTTCTGCTTCATCTGCCAGTTGATTGATGTGCATATTACATGGGGTTACCATTGACCAAGTGGAGGCAATGCCAACTTGGGGTTTGCTGAAATCCTCTTTGTTAAAACCGACTGGATAAAGCATAGCACGACTGGGTGCGCGCTCGTAACCATCAACAACTTGAGAGGAGTATTTTCTAGATTTTGAAGACATAATTACTGGGTATGGATATAAAGGACTAAATTTTAGACTAAAATGAAACATTTTTTAAGCCTTTTAAAAGCCCAACTCTAAAAGTAGCGTGTGTAAAAACAGTATTTTGGATTGAGTGGAGAGTTAAATTGGATGCTGCACAACAAATATTAGACTTGATTGCACCTTTTGTTAAGGAGGGTAAAATTTTGCCCAGAACTTATGCTCAAATTGAGGATGGCATAACTGATTTTGTGTTTTTGATGCAGGCGGACACTGTGATTGCTTGCGCAGGATTAAAACATTGCCAAGAGGGCGGTGCAGGTGAGATTTATGCACTGGCAGTATCAAAGGCGGTGCAAAATCAAGGTATTTCAGTCAAATTATTGGATAAAATTATGCAAAAAGCAGCAACAGATAAATTATCCAAAGTATTTGCGTTAACTAAACACAATGCCGAATGGTTTTTAAAACAAGGATTTATGCAGGTGAAAATTAGCGAATTACCCAAGAAGCGTCAAGTTTTATTTGACCATCAACGCAATTCATCTATATTTATTAAGGAAGTCAGCTTATGAAAATTAAAGAACGGATTCGTGGTTATTTACCTGTAGTGATTGATATTGAAACTGCTGGTTTTAATTGTAAAACCGATGCTATGCTTGAAATTTGTGCAATTACGATTGGTATTAATGAGGAAGGGGTATTTTACCCAAAAGACACTAAGCATTTTCACATAAGTCCTTTTAAAGGGGCTAATTTAGAGCCGGCAGCACTTAAATTTAATGGTATTGATGTAGACAATCCTTTGCGTATGGCAGTTACTGAAAAAGAGGCGTTGGGTGAAATTTTTCAAGCGGTTCGTATTGAAATAAAAAATGAAGAATGCACTCGTGCAATATTGGTTGGGCATAATGCCTTTTTTGATTTAGGCTTTTTGACCGCAGCAAGCGAGCGTTCGAAGTTAAAAAATCCATTTCATCAATTTTCAACCATTGATACTGTTAGCCTGTCTGCTTTGTATTACGGTGAAACGGTATTGGCAAAAGCCATCCGTGTGGCGAATATTGAGTGGGAGGATGCCAATGCGCATTCGGCACTTTATGATACGCAAAAGACGGCTGAGTTATTTTGTCAGATATTTAACGCCCAACAATATAGTTAGAGACCTTTGCATAAATATGAATAATCATCAAAACGCCATCTTTCATCAAATTACAAACTTTTTAAAAACACCCTTAGCCCTGCTAGGAGTGGATTTAAAAAATTTCCAATTTAATAAAATCTGTCATTTTGCTAATCATCCCTATATTATGCAAAGGTCTCAGTTAGGCAAGTTTGGCGGCTTCTATTTCAGTCCAGTCTTTGGCTTCTTTAATTAGCACTGCTGCTGATTTTCCTGCAACACTAATTGGCTTGCCAATCACCACGGTAATGGTGCCGGGTATTTTTATAAAATCGCCTTTCGCCCAGAGTTTTCCGGCATTATGATAGACAGGGCAGATATCACAACCCGTCTTTTTAGCAATAGAAATACCGCCTTTTTGATATTCACCTAATTTGCCATAAGGTTGGCGCGTTCCTTCTGGAAATACGACCACATAAAGCCCTTCAGCAATTCTATTAGCACCTTCTCTAATGACTTTTTTCAAAGCTTTTAGTTTTTCGCCACGATTAATGACAATCGGTTTTAACATTGCTAAACCCCAGCCAAAGACAGGTATCCACAACAGTTCTTGTTTTAGCACCCAAGTGTGATGCGGGAAAATCGTTTGAAAACCAATGGTTTCCCAAGTGGATTGATGATTAGAGATAATCACACACGGTTTTGTAGGGATATTTTCTGTGCCAATGACTTCAAGTTTGATGTTCAGCGTAATGCGTAGCCACCATATACAAAAATCAGACCATTTGCTTATAATAGCGTAGCGTGTTTGCACTGGCATAAAAAACACAGGCAGTGAAACCGCTACCAAAATGATTGAAACTGATATTGACCCTAAAAAGTAAAGTAGAGATCTTATAAATAACATCTGTATGCCGTTATAATTTATAAACTTGAAATTTTAACGACTTTTGCAATGACTAACACACTTCTTTTTGATTTAGATGGAACACTAATTGATACTGCGCCTGATTTGGCGTATGCGTTGAATGTTTTATTGCTAGAAAATGGCGTAGATGAAAAACCTTATGAAGACATCAAGCCTTTGGTTGCATTTGGCGGAAAAGCTTTGGTAAGTATGGGATTTGACTGTGATGAATCGCATCCTGAGTTTGTTAATAGACATCAAAAACTGTTGCAAATTTACACCGATAATATTGATAAACATTCGAAAATTTTTGCAGGGATTGAGAGGTTGATAAAAGCCCTTCAAGCACAAAAAATATTATGGGGCATTGTTACTAATAAACCAGAAAATTTAACACATTTATTGTTGCATAAATTGAATATTAGCCCTGATGTCGTGGTTTGTGGCGACACACTGGCGTATAATAAACCGCATCCCGCTCCCTTGCTTTATGCTTGCGCACAATTAGCTGTTAAACCGTCAACTTGTTGGTTTATTGGCGACGATAAAAACGATATGTTGGCAGGCAAAAATGCAGGTATTAAAACTGCGGCAGTTACTTATGGTTATGGCAAAGTAACCCCAGATTGGGATTATGATTATTTGATTCACCACCCAAAAGACATACAGGAGTTGATTTAATGGATATATTACTGAGTTTCGCATTGGGGGCACTTGCTGTTTTCTTGTGGCTAAATAAGTTTAAAGACAAGAATATCAAACTTGAAGCAGAATTGGAGGCGCAAGCCAAAAATTTTGAGTTTGTGCAAAATTCAAAAGAAAAAATGGATCAAGCATTTGCAAAGATTTCTGCCGAAGTTCTGAAAAAAGACAGTGCAAATTTAAACCAAGAAAATGCCAATTTACTCAATCCACTTAAAACCCAAATCGAAGAATTTCGCAAAAAAATGGAAGGACTTTCTACCGACCAAGCCAAAGACCGAAGCGCCTTAGAGCAACAAATAAAAACACTGGCCGATGCCCATAAAAATACACTTGAAGGCACAGAAAAACTCACCAATGCACTAACCTATGACAACAAACAGCAGGGCGATTGGGGTGAGATGATTTTGGAATCTATTTTAGAAGACTCTGGGCTCAATAAAAATGAACAATACCATATACAGACTAACTTAAAAGACGAAGAGGGTAAAAATTTAAGACCCGATGTGGTAGTGCATTTGCCTGACAATAAAGACATTATTATTGACTCAAAAGTCTCACTTAAAGATTATCAAAATTATGTTTCTGGCGATACTGATGCGATTAATGCGCATATTAAATCGATTGATAAGCACATTAAAAATATCTCACTTAAAGCGTATGAAAATTTGGAAGGGGTGAATACCTTAGACTACATTTTTGTTTTTTTCCCGATTGAAGCGTCTTTGCTAGTAGCATTGGAGCAAAAACCCAATTTATTTAACGATGCGTTAAAGAAAAATGTCGCCCTAGTCTCACCCTCAACACTAATGATGAGCCTAAAAACTGTGCACCACATCTGGAATACAGAACGGCAAAATCAAAATACCGAAGAAATCGTGCGTCAAGCAGGGGCAATGTATGACAAATTGTCTGGATTTATTAGCTCAATGGACGATATGCAAAAACAATTAAATAAAGCCCAAGACAGCTACCAAAACGCTCGCAGTAAACTCTCTGAAGGCAAAGGAAATCTGATTAGTCGCGCAGAAAAACTCAAAGCACTAGGCATACAAAGCAAAAAGGAAATAGTATGAATATCTCAACTTATTATCAAATCACAACAAATGAACTAAAAGGTAAGGTAATTCTAGTTACTGGTGCTAATCGTGGCTTTGGTAGGGCGATGACGCTGGATTTAGCCAAAGCCGGTGCAACTGTGATTATGCTCGGGCGTGACCTCGGTTCGCTGGAAGCTGTGTATGATGAAGTATTGGATGCAGGGCATCAAGAGCCAATTCTCTATCCGTTTGATTTGGAAGGAGCAACACCCGAACATTATGAGCAATTACAAGCAGCTATTTTTGCCAATTTTAACCAACTGGACGGGCTTATTCATAACGCTAGCATTATCGGCACAATGATGCCAATTGAACAATACGATATCAAACTGTGGTATTCAGTAATACAAATCAATGTGAACGCTGTATTTATGCTTACTCAATTCTTGATCCCTGCTTTGAACAAGTCTGCAGATGCTCGCGTGCTGTTTTTATCGTCATCGGTAGGGCGTAATGCACGGGCTTATTGGGGGGCGTACGGGGTGAGTAAATTTGCCATTGAAGGGATGAGTAAAACCCTGTCAGAAGAATTGGAAAAAACCAATATCAGCGTCAATTCTCTAGACCCAGGGCGAATGCAAACTGAGATGAGACGCACTGCATACCCTGCTGAAAATGCCGATAAAAACCCAATACCTGAAAGTAAAAGCCCTGCGATTGTGTATTTAATGAGTGAAAAAAGTGAAAAAGTGAACGGCGAGCAACTTACTTTATCCAACGCCTGATTAACTGGAAAAGCAACAGCATCAACCAAAGCAAAAATCCTATTATGCTGAGTACAAAAGAAAAAGCAGCAATCGGTGTTAACAAGGTTTCATGTAACACCCCTTGTGCATCTATATATTGCGGATAAAAAATTTTCTGTATCAATCCAGAAACAAACGATAACGCTAGAAAAAACAAAGAAAACACTAATAAAAACTTTTTCATCGTCTTATTAACGCTGTAAATCAGCCGTTAAATGCGGGTGAATGGCTTTCAATATCTCTTTAAAAACCTTCTCATTACCAGCCACCACATTACCTGTTTCCAAATATTTTCCCCGACCTGAAAAATCACCGATAAAACCACCCGCTTCTCTAACAATGAGTGCACCAGCAGCAATATCCCAAATATTGAGTTCAATCTCCCAAAAACCATCCATTCTGCCCGCCGCCATCCAAGCCAAATCCAATGCCGCAGAACCTGCACGACGAATACCCGATACCTGCGGATGAATAGTTTTAAACATCGCCAAATAAGCATCCAAATGCTGTGGCGCTTTGAAAGGGAAACCTGTGCCAATTAGCGTATTTTCAAATCCACGCGTATTACTCACACGAATTCTTTGCTCATTGAGGTAGGCACCATCGCCTTTTGAAGCGGTAAACATCTCCTCTTTGAACGGGTCATACACCACAGCGTGTCGCGCCTCATTATCTATATACAAAGCAATTGAAACTGAATACTGCGGAAAACCGTGCAAATAGTTAGTTGTGCCATCAAGTGGGTCAATGATCCATTGAAAACGCTCATCACCCAAAATCTTGCCATTTTCCTCCCCTAAAATCGAATGATCAGGAAAAGCATATTTCAACTCGTCTATAATGGCATCCTCAGCAGCCTTATCCACTTCGGAAACGAAATCATTGGCCGCTTTGTTTTCAATCGTTAAAATATCAATCTGATTGTGGTAGCGTAAGATGATATCACCTGCTTTGCGAGCAGCTTTAATGGCAATAGTAAGCGTAGGATGCATAATAAATAGACAAAATGACAAAAGAAACGAATTATACCTTTGATAATGTCCGTGTGGTTATGGTTAACACCACTGAACCAGGTAATATTGGTGCTGCCGCCCGTGCAATGAAAAACATGAGCCTTTCTAAGTTGTATTTAGTCAACCCAAAAGGCTACCCATCTGCCGTTGCTACCGCTAGAGCCAGTGGTGCAGATGATGTCCTATCACAATCTGTTGTCTGTGAATCTCTTGAAGAAGCCCTACAGGGAACACATTTAGTCATCGGTGCCAGTGCTCGTCAGCGCAATATTAAATGGAGGCAGATGGATGTTATTGGCGCGTGTAGTGAAATCAAACAAACCACAGGCATTGAAGGGCAAGAAGTTGCCATTGTCTTTGGCACCGAAAAATTCGGCTTAACCAATGAAGAATTAGACCTGTGCCAAATCCTGATGACCATTCCTGGCAACCCAAACTATTTCTCACTTAATGTCGCTTCCGCTATCCAAGTTTTCGCCTACCAAAACTATGTCTATAACACCACCATAGAATTTGAAGAAAGCACCAATGAATTAGCCAGTTATGAAGAATTGGAAGGCTTCTACACCCACCTCACCCAAATGTTAGAACATATTGACTACTTTGAAGACAAACGCCCTAAAGTTTTATTGATGCGTCGCCTAAGACGATTTTTTGGTAGAGCAGAACCTGAAAAAGAAGAGGTAGCTATTTTTAGAGGTATTCTCAGAAATATTAAGCCGTTTGAGAAACAATGAAGAATAAGTTTATTAGTGGAGACCTTTGCATAAATATGAATAATCATCAAAACGCCATCTTTCATCAAATTACAAACTTTTTAAAAACACCCTTAGCCCTGCTAGGAGTGGATTTAAAAAATTTCCAATTTAATAAAATCTGTCATTTTGCTAATCATCCCTATTTATGCAAAGGTCTCTAGTGGTGGATATAAAAAGACAGTCACAAAAAATTCCACCCAGTAAAAAACAATATATCTATAAAAAAACCCGAATAAATCGGGCTTTTTATGGATTAAAAAATGAATTACTTAATCAATTTATTCATTCGCTTCACAAACTCAGCAGGGTCAGGTAATTGCCCGCCTTCGCTTAACACAGCTTGATCGAATAACACATGAACCAAATCTTCATCAACTTTAATTTTGAGTTTTTTCACCAAGGGGTGTTTTGGATTGATTTCTAAAATCGGTTTGGTGTCAGGTACATCTTGACCGAGTGATTTCATAATGCGTTCCATATTGCCCCCCATCTCGTTTTCATCGGCAATAAGACAAGAGGGCGATTCACTTAGACGAGAGGAAACTTTAATTTCTTTAACTTGTTTTTCAAGGATTTTTTGCATATCAACAATGACTTTTTCAAAGTCTTTGGCGACGGCTTCTTTTTCTTTTTTCTCTTCCTTGGAATCTAAATCTTCTAAATTACCTTTTGCAACTGATTTAAGTGGAATGCCATCAAACTCACCAAAATTACTCACCATCCACTCATCAACACGATCAGACAGAAGTAAAACTTCAATGTCTTTTTGGTTGAAAATCTCTAAATGCGGTGAACCTTTAGCGGCTTCATAAGTTTCAGCAGTGATGTAATAAATGGCTTTCTGCTCTTTTTGCATACTTTTTACATAGCATTCAAGTGTGGCAGTTTGCGTGCTGTCATCACTTTTATTGGTAGCAAAACGCAACAAGTTGGCAATTTTATCTTTATTGGCAAAGTCTTCAACTACACCTTCTTTCATCACCATGCCAAATTCTTGCCAAAAAGCCGCATATTTTTCAGGTTTATTTTTTGCCATTTTTTCTAACTCTTTAAGGATGCGACTAACCGACGCTTTGCGAATAGTATCAACGACTTTACTACCCTGTAAAATCTCTCTTGATACATTCAAAGAAAGGTCTGCTGTGTCAATCACACCTTTAACAAAACGCAGATAAAGTGGCATTAACTCTTCGTTATCTTCCATAATAAACACGCGTTTAGCATACAATTTAATACCACCTTTACGCTTCGGCTCCCACATATCGAATGGAGCTTTTGATGGGATATAAAGCAGGGAAGTGTAATTGAGGTTGCCTTCCACTTTATTGTGTAATTGCGTCAATGGCGCTTCAAAATCAAAAGTTAATGATTTGTAAAACTCATCATAATCTTCTTGCTTTAAATCGGCCTTATCCTGCGCCCAAAAAGCATTTGCCTTATTCACAGCTTCATATTCAATGTCTTTGCTGTCTTTTGAGTGCTTAATCATCATAATCGGCACGGTAATATGGTCAGAATACTTGCTGATAATGCCACGCAAACGCATGTCATCTAAAAACTCGGCTTCATCATCTTTAATGTGTAGCGTGATTGAAGTACCAAAATCAGGGCAATCAACTTTCTCAATAGAGTATTTTCCCTTACCAGCAGAAGTCCATTGTGTGCCTTTTTTCCCTTTGGTTCCTGCTTTTCTTGTGGTCAGTGTTACTTTGTCAGCAACGATAAATGCAGAGTAAAAACCGACACCAAACTGACCAATTAAATTAGAGTCTTGTGCTTGTTTTTCGTTCATTCCTTTTAAGAATTTTTTAGTACCAGAATTGGCAATCGTACCAATATTTTTATTGACTTCTGACTCAGTCATACCGATGCCATTGTCGGTGATGGTAATAGTTTTTTTGTCTTTATTGACTTCAACATAAACCGATAAATCTTCTTTTCCTTCCACCATCATGTCATTTGAAAGCGATTCAAATTTCAATTTATCAATCGCATCAGATGCGTTAGAAACCAGTTCTCTAAGGAAAATTTCTTTATTTGAATACAAAGAATGAATCATCAAATCCAATAGTTGCGAGACTTCCGTTTGAAACGAATGTGTTTGTTTTTCTGCCATAATCTTATTGTTAGTTTAAGTAAAATACCTTAATATAGTCAAAAAATAAAAATTCAAGCGTTAATGCAAAAAAATATTGACAATTTCATTTCCTATCTTGATATTGAGCGTAATTATGCGCTAAATACTCAACGGGCATATAAAGAAGACTTGCAACAATTGGTAGAGTTTTTACAGCAACAAGCGATTAAAAGTTGGGCAGAAGTAACCATAGAACACCTAAATTTATTAATAATGAATTTACGCAGTCATGGCAATAATGGCCGTAGCATCCGTCGCCATTTGTCTTCTGTGCGTGGATTTTTTACTTATTTAGTTAATCATAATATCTTGCTGAATAATTGTGCATTGGGTTTGCAATCGCCAAAAATTGACAAGGCTTTACCTAAAATCCTTGATTACAATCACATAGAATTATTGGTAAAACCAAGATCGCAAACCACATTAGAACTGCGTGATATTGCGATTATTGAAGTGATTTATTCTTGTGGGCTTAGGGTGTCAGAGTTAGTGGGTTTGAATACTAATTCAATTGACCTTACAGAAGGTTTTGTAGAGGTTATAGGCAAAGGTTCAAAAATGCGTCATACTCCATTAGGCAAAGCAGCACAAAAAGCAATTACCAGTTATTTGCAAAAATCAGGTGTTACCCAAGATGCTTTATTTTTAAACAATAAAGGGCAAAGAATTGGCGTCAGAGCAATCGAATTAATGATAAAAAAACGCGCAATAGAAGTCGGCATCAAAGTCAGTGTCCACCCCCATATGCTTCGTCATGCGGCCGCGACACATTTCCTGCAATCCAGTCATAATTTGCGTGCCGTGCAAGATTTTTTAGGGCATAAAAGTATCAAATCCACGCAAGTTTATACCCATTTAGACTTTTTAGAATTAAGCAAAGTCTATGATAAATGTCACCCACGAGCCAAGAAAAGCATATGAATTTCCAAACCCGATTAACTGCCAAAATTCTAACACTCGGCGGGGTGGTTAGCATTCCGACAGATACACTTCAAGGTTTGAGTTGTTTGCCTATTTGTGAGCAATCTATACAAAAGATGTTGCGGATTAAACACAGAAGTGTTACAAAAGGCATTATTCTGCTT
This sequence comes from Candidatus Thiodubiliella endoseptemdiera, assembly GCF_964212635.1. Classification (NCBI taxonomy): domain Bacteria; kingdom Pseudomonadati; phylum Pseudomonadota; class Gammaproteobacteria; family Pseudothioglobaceae (SeqCode); genus Candidatus Thiodubiliella; species Candidatus Thiodubiliella endoseptemdiera. The sequence continues at coordinate 191,333 of NZ_OZ156463.1, read as the reverse complement.
GCCAGCGATATTCGCTTACTCTTAGCATTTGTGCAAGATATTAATTTATTGTTAAAAATTCAGCCACAACGACACCCAACTACTTACTTACTCAAAGCTAATCCCAGTGTTTCACCTTTAATTACAGGCGAGTTTGATACTGTTGCGGTGCGTGTTACTGATAATCCATTAATTGCCGATTTATGCAAAAGATGCAACAGTGCCTTGCTTTCCACCAGTGCGAATATTAGTGGTAAGCAGGGCGCTAATAGCGTTCTTAAATTAAATATTGATTTTCAGCAGCAATTAGATTATATCCTTACTCCAAAAAGGGATAATAGTAAGGCTTCACATATTATTAATTTACAAACAGGAGAGCGATTACGATGATTGAGCAAGTTAAACACTATTTATTAGAATTACAAGCCGATATCTGCGCCCAGTTAGAAGTCGTTGATGGCAGAGCATCGTTCATCAAAGACAAGTGGGAAAAGCCTAATGGTAAAGGTGACGGACTCACCCGAGTGCTGACGAATGGTGCAGTTTTTGAACAAGCAGGGGTTAATTACTCCATCGTTCACGGCGATGATATGCCTGCGTCTGCCACCGCACTTAGACCTGAATTAGCAGGGTGTAATTTCACCGCACTCGGCGTCTCATTGGTCATTCATCCGCTCAACCCTTACGCACCAACTTCACACGCTAATGTCCGATTTTTCATCGCTGAAAAAGATGGTGCAGAGCCAATTTGGTGGTTTGGTGGGGGCTTTGATTTAACCCCGTATTACGGCTTTGACGAAGACTGTATTGCCTGGCATCAAAGTGCAAAAAATGCCTGCATACCTTTTGGCAAAGGTACACACACAAAATACAAAAAATGGTGTGATGATTATTTTTATATGAAACACCGTGACGAACAACGCGGTATTGGAGGATTGTTTTTCGATGACTTAAACACAGGCAGTTTTGAAGACTGTTTCGCTTTTATGCAAAGCGTTGGTAACAGCTACATCACCGCTTATCGCCCAATCATAGAAAAACGCAAAGACACCCCATATACTGACCACCAGCGTCAATTTCAACTTTATCGTCGTGGTCGTTATGTTGAATTTAATCTAGTTTATGACCGTGGTACACTATTCGGACTGCAAACAGGTGGGCGCACCGAATCCATCCTAATGTCATTACCCCCATTGGTGCGTTGGGAATACCAATACGAGCCTGAAACGGGCAGTCCTGAAGCCAAATTATACGATTATTATCTAAAACCACAGGAATGGGTTAATGCAGATTGATATTGATGTTAAGAGGTTGCTGTGCCCAATGCCTGTCATCAGATTAGGTGAAACCATTGAGGAAATCGCAGTAGGTGATACCATTAAAATAACTGCCACCGACCCTGGTGTATTGCACGATATACCTGCTTGGTGTAAGGTTCACGGACATGTAGTCCTCAACATCGTTGAAATTAACAGCGAGATTATATTATTAATAAAAAAAGACAAAAAAAGCCTTATTAAGACTTACAAATTTTGAAGATAACATAGTTGCTGATTAGAATGGTCTTATTGACCGTCTAACAGATAACAATGATATTTTTTACCTAGATAAATCTAACTCTGTCTTGACCGGTGCTACTTATAAAAGTGACTTTTTGAATATGCTATTGAATAGGGCGTTTCTGTCTCTACTTTTACAACTGTCATAAGCAGCTGGCAATACGCTCAAAGATACTGCGAGTAACTCCGCAGAATATCCATTGCCAATTTTAATAAAGAGACCTTTGCATAAATAGGGATGATTAGCAAAATGACAGATTTTATTAAATTGGAAATTTTTTAAATCCACTCCTAGCAGGGCTAAGGGTGTTTTTAAAAAGTTTGTAATTTGATGAAAGATGGCGTTTTGATGATTATTCATATTTATGCAAAGGTCTCAAGTTGCTTTTTGGGATAACACTAGCAAAATGCTCTTTATCAAAACTGCTGACTTTGAACTCCTTACCAAAAATATCATACTTTAACAACCTTAAAGTTAGTTAGTTCAAAACCAAAAAAATCACCCTTTAGGATGTTTTTTTGTTTTGAAACAAGGGGAGGTAAGTAACGGGGCAGATACCGCCTTAAAAATAAATAAAATTCATTTTCAAGAAGTTTAAGCATAATTATGCATTAAAATGTATTTGTTCTCTGACTTTACAGAAGAACCTCTGAGTTTAGGAGTGTGGTTGCTTTTAGACTTATCGACCCAATTCACAGGGTCATTTTGGTCTTGACTTCGGTTAAGGCCATTTTTTTTGGCTGTTAAGTCTTAGATGCAAAGATAAAAACTAATGTTTGCTATTCAGGAATTGGTGATTGCTCATAGCTATATTCTCTATTGAATGTGTTGTGTTTTTCAAGAAGTGCGATACAATGCCGCTCAACAGCCACAAAACCCTATGGTGTTAGGTGGCTATATCTAAACAAGAGTCTCAAAAAAACCTTATAGTTGAGACCTTTGCATAAATAGGGATGATTAGCAAAATGACAGATTTTATTAAATTGGAAATTTTTTAAATCCACTCCTAGCAGGGCTAAGGGTGTTTTTAAAAAGTTTGTAATTTGATGAAAGATGGCGTTTTGATGATTATTCATATTTATGCAAAGGTCTCTAGTTATAGGAATTGAGTTTTTATTGTCCATTACTTTAAGGCTGAAACTTAGAAGTCATTGGGTAACGGCGCTCTTTACCGAAGGCGTTGGGGCTAACTTTAGGACCTGGGGCACTTTGGCGGCGTTTGTATTCATTGTTTAACACCATTTGGCTGATGCTTTTGACAGTGTCTGGATTGTAACCTTGTCGGATGATGTGGCTTACAGACTGATTTTGTTCGATGAACAACATTAATATGGCATCTAACTCATTATAAGGAGGAAGGGAATCACTGTCTATTTGACTGGGGGCGAGTTCGGCAGAGGGTTCTCTGTCAATGACACGACCAGGGATGACATAGTTGAGGGTATTGCGGTATTTGGCAAGGCGATAAACCATGGTTTTAGCAATATCCTTAAGTGGGGCAAAACCGCCAGACATATCGCCGTATAGGGTGGCATAACCGACTGCCATCTCAGATTTGTTACTGGTGGTGAGGACAATTTTTCCTGATTTATTGGAAATAGCCATCAATAGCGTGCCACGAATACGGGCCTGTAAGTTTTCTTCGGTGGCATCTATTTCTGTACCCACAAATAGGGAGCTGAGTTGCATATTAAAACTGCCAACCATTGGATGGATGTTGATTTCTTGGTAATCCACGCTCATACTGCTGGCTTGGGCTTTAGCATCTTCTAAACTCATGCTAGAAGTATAATTATAGGGCATCATCACTGCTTGGACATTGTTGCTACCGAGTGCATCAACAGCAATAGCAAGGGTTAAGGCAGAATCAATACCACCTGACAAGCCAATGATTGCACCGTTAAAGACACTATTTTTGTTAATATAGTCTTTTGTAGAAAGGACTAGGGCGTCATAGAGGGTTTTTTCTACGGGTTCGTTAGTATTGACTTCAATCAAGGTATTTAAATTCTGTGTTATTGCCTGAAAAAAGGGAAATTGCTGGGTAACTTCACCGTCTGCGTTCATTGCAAATGAGCCGCCGTCAAAAACGAGTTCATCTTGCCCGCCAACCATATTGACATAGATAAAATCTACTTTGTTCTCCAAAACCCTTTTTTTAATAACTTTTAAGCGCTCTTCATGTTTGCCAACTTGGAAAGGGGAGGCGTTTAAACTAATGATTGTTTGTGCACCAAAATCAACTGCCATACTGACAGGCTCAGCATTCCAAGCATCTTCACAGACAACTAAACCGATGCGACGACCGCCACACTCAAATACGAAAGGCTTGTTGCCCTGTTTGAAATAGCGTTTTTCATCAAATACGCCGTAGTTAGGCAGGTATTGCTTATGGTAAGTGTGGATTTTCCCGTATTGTATCAGGTAAGCACTGTTGTATAAGAAACCAGCAGAGCGAGTAGGGGCGCCAAATACTATACTCATGGACTCAGGGAGTTGGGTACGGATGTGTTCTATAGCATGCTCTACTTGATCAATAAAACCTTCTCGTAACAACAAGTCTTCTGGCGGGTAACCGATGAGTGCTAATTCGGGAAAAAGTAGCAGATTAACACTTGAATCAAAGGCTTTAAGAGATAAATCAATGATTTGCTTGGCATTATTGTTTATATCGCCAACAATGGGGTTAATTTGGGCGATATTAATTTTTAAAGACTCTGAGTCATTTGAAATGTTTTCAAACTGTTCCTGCCAAAATTTGAGCTTTACTTTATTTTTGTTAATTTTAGCTTGTTCAATTTTAGTATTGACGACAACCTCGGCAGGAGAGAGCCCCAAAATAGAAGCAAACAACCAGGCATGTGTCTCAGATAGGGCAGATTTACCCGATTTATATTTGCTTAAATTAGACTGGTTAATATCGTATTCTTGAGATATTTTATAGTCTGAGAGCCCTGTCTTCTTGCGGACTTCCGCCAGATATTCCTTTGTTTTTGTTGCCATTTCGCCTAAGTGTATTTTTTAACTAATTGTAGGTAATTATACCCACTGCAAAAAGCGATTAATTAGTTAAAAAATATAAGGGGTGGTAAAAAAACCATAATAAACTTATAACTATTTGATTTTTAATTAAAATAATAATTTAAAAACTGACATAAAAATGGATAAATAATGATTAGGTGAATGGGTAACTTTCAGGGTAGTTTAGGTTTAATTTAGGGAATGATTTGGCATTTAGCACTTATTTGAATGTCGATTTATGTATACTTTTAAGCATATTAAACAATAATTTTATAATTATGCAAAAACTCTTAAAACCCGTAGCACTATCACTATTAACTGTTATTAGTTTACAAACAAAAGCGGACATATTAAGTAATGTTCAAGCTAAAGGCACTTTGAATTGTGGTGTATCGACTGGTTTAGTCGGATTTTCATCAACAGATTCTGCTGGTAAGTGGAAAGGACTTGATGTAGATATGTGTCGTGCCGTTGCAGCCGCCACTTTAGGGGATGCCAACAAGGTGAAATTTGTGCCATTAACCAATAAAGAGCGTTTTATTGCACTACAATCAGGTGAAATTGACCTGCTTTCAAGAAATACAACCTGGACAATCACGCGAGATGCCTCCATGGGAATGAATTTTGCAGGGGTTAATTATTATGATGGGCAAGGTTTTATGGTTAATAAATCTTTAGGAATTACAAGCGCTAAAGAGCTTGATGGTGCTACTTTTTGTCTGAAAGCAGGAACAACTACTGAATTAACATTAGCAGACTATTTTAGGTCCAATCATATGAATTACAAGATAGCTATTTCTGATACTGCGGCACAAGCTATCAAAGGTTTTGCAACAGGGCGTTGCGATGCATTAACCTCGGATCAATCGCAGTTATATGCGTTAAAAACTACCTTAAAAAACCCGTCATCTGCCATCATTTTGAAAGATGTTATTTCTAAAGAGCCATTGGGTCCTGTGGTGCGCCAAGGTGATGACAAATGGTTTAATATCGTTAAATGGTCGCTAAATGTAATGATTAGTGCCGAAGAGATGGGTATTACCTCAAAAAATGTTGATAAAGCCTTTAAAAATCCTGAAGCATCTCGCTTGTTAGGGCGTTCTGGAAAATTGCATGACTACTTGGGTTTAGATAAAAAATGGAGTTACAATATCATTTCTCAAGTGGGTAATTACGCACAAAGTTTTGACAGAAATGTCGGTAAAGACACGCCTTTAAACATCTCAAGAGGGTTAAACGCACTATGGACACAAGGCGGCATCCTGTATTCTCCACCGTTCAGATAGATAATGTCATTTTTACGCAACAACAGGATAAGGGCTGTCTTATTCCAAGTCATTGTGTTGCTGGCAATTATATTTTTCTTTTATAACGCCACTGGTAACGCACTTTCTAACATTGAAAGCAGAGGGATTCAGACGGGTTTTGGGTTCTTGGAAGCTGAATCAGGCTTCGATATTGCCGAACATTTGATAGATTATTCTTCCACCTCAACAAACCTTAGGGTTTTCTATGTTGGGCTGATAAACACGATTTTGGTGTCTGCAGTGGGCATTGTCTTTGCCAGTATCATTGGTTTAATCGTTGGTATTGCTCGATTGTCTAACAATTGGCTGATTAGCAAATTGGCAAATGGTTATATCGAATTGTTTAGAAATATCCCAATTTTATTGCAGATTTTTTTTTGGTATAACCTTGTTTTGACAGTGTTTCCACACCCAAAACAGAGTTTCGAGTTGTTTGGTTCAGTGTTTATAAATTTGCGTGGCATCTATTTGCCTAAGCCGATGGCTACCGATGGATTTATGTGGGTGATATTTGCTTTAATATTAGGCGTTATGCTCAAAATAGCAATAAAACGCTATTATAATAAGCGACAAGATGAGGTGGGGACTAAGGTAAACACGCTGGGTTATTCATTGTTATTGGTGGCTGGACTACCGACTGCGGTATATTTTATACTGGGTTCTCCGCTAACCTTTGATTATCCTGCATTAAAAGGCTTTAATTTCAAAGGTGGAATGAGTTTATCTCCAGAATTCCTGTCATTAGCCTTTGCACTCAGCATTTACACGGCGACTTATATCGCCGAAGCCATTCGTGCAGGTATTGAATCAGTATCTAAAGGGCAAAAAGAAGCAGCGATGGCAATGGGACTGACACAAAAGCAATCATTACGCTTGGTGATACTGCCACAGGCACTCAGAGTAGCTATTCCGCCGATTATTAACCAATACCTGAATCTAACCAAGAATTCCTCATTAGCAGCAGCTATTGGCTATTCTGAGCTTGTCAGTGTGTTTACAGGCACAGTACTCAATCAAGTGGGGCAGACTGTTGAGATTATTTTGATGACAATGGCGGTTTATTTGACAATATCTTTGGTCGTTTCCATGGTGTTAAATCTGATTACCCGTCAAATGAGCATTAAAGGGCAATAGCGTGGCTACTTTTGAGCAACAATTAAGCAGAAGTACACCAAAATCAGAGACAGGTGCCTCTCATTGGATTAGGAAAAATCTGTTCTATAGCCTTTCTAGCAGTGTATTTACGCTAATTGCATTGTATTTTATTTATTTGGTAGTGCCTCCTTTAGCGAATTGGATGTTTTTTGATGCGACTTTTGCACAGGTAACCAACGAACAATGCGGTAGAGAAGGTGCTTGCTGGAGTTATATCATTGAAAAATCTGACTTATTTATCTATGGCTTTTACCCGCCAGAAGAGATTTGGCGTCCGCAGTTAGTATTGGCACTAACATTAAGTTTTGTTTTTGTGTCTAAATCGCTTAAACACTATGCACACAGAGTCAAAATCATTATTGGTCTAATTGTTATTTACCCAATCATTACATTTTTTTTATTATATGGTGGTTTTGGACTTAAAATCGTTGAAACTCATCAGTGGGGAGGTTTAATGCTGACTATTGTGGTGGCTACAGTGGGTATTGTGGCTTCATTTCCAATTGGTATTTTATTGGCACTCGGGCGGCAGTCTAAAATGCGGGTGATTAGACTGCTATCAGTGGTTTATATCGAGTTTATCCGTGGTGTGCCATTGATCACCATTTTATTTATGGCATCGGTTGTGTTACCGTTGTTTTTCAAGGAAGGAATGGATATGGATAAACTGTTGCGTGCTTTAATCGGTATTACCTTATTCCAATCAGTATATATCGCTGAGGTAATTCGAGGAGGGTTGCAGGCCATTCCTAAAGGGCAATATGAGGCAGCAGATGCAATGGGACTGAGCTTCATACAAAAAACAGGTTTGATTATTCTACCGCAAGCATTGAAAATATCAATACCTAATATTGTTGGCTCATTTATTGCATTATTCAAGGATACAACGCTGGTTCTTATCATTGGATTATTTGATATTTTATCTATGGTACATTTGACGACTAGCGACGAGTTGTGGCTTGGTAGAAGCACTGAGGGCTATGTATTCGTAATGATAGTGCTCTGGATTATCCTATACTCAATGAGCCGATATTCAAGACAATTAGAACTTAAATACAACACAGAACACAAAAAATAAATATTATGAATGAAAATATTATTGAAATAAACGGTTTAAACAAGTGGTATAGCAATTTTCACGCACTTAAGAATATCAATCTCAAGGTTAAAAAAGGTGAGATTATCGTCATTTGTGGACCATCAGGCAGTGGCAAGTCCACACTAATTCGCTGTATTAATTTCTTAGAGAAGTTCCAAGAGGGTTCTATTACCGTTGACGGAACAGTACTTAGCGACAATGTGGATAAGATTAGACAGATTAGATCGGAAGTCTCTATGGTGTTTCAGCATTTCAACCTATTTCCACACCTTAGTATTATTGATAACCTGACTTTAGCACCTATCTGGGTGCATAATGAAAGCAAGCAAGCAGCAAGAGATAAGGCCTTACAGTTATTGGATAGGGTGGGTATTAGGGACCAAGCTGAAAAGTATCCAAATCAGCTCAGTGGCGGGCAACAGCAACGCGTTGCAATTGCCAGAGCACTATGTACCTCGCCTGGGATAATGTTATTTGATGAGCCAACCTCTGCACTTGACCCAGAAATGATTGCAGAAGTGCTAGATGTGATGGTGGAACTCTCCAAAGAGGGCATTACAATGCTTTGTGTAACGCATGAAATGGGTTTCGCTAAGAAAGTAGCTGACCGTGTTATCTTTATGGATGAAGGGCAGATTATTGAAGAGAATAAGCCGGATGCATTCTTTAATAATCCAGAATCAGAACGCTTACAATTGTTTTTAGAGCAAATATTGAGCGAGTAGGAGTAGGGACTATGGATTGGTTTTCAAACAATAATATCAAAAAAACAGAGTCTATTGAAGACAATGTTAAAGATTTTAAGAGGAATTCTGATAACAAAATTGATGCAAAACAACGAGGATTTGACTTCATAGAAAACTCCTATATATCAGTAAATAAAGATATATCAGGGACTAAGTTGGGACTAAGTTATAACTTTGAATATTTAACAAAAAATCACATTGAAATTTTAAAGCAATGCAAGCTTGAAAATACAGCTACAGAGTTGATGGAAATTTCAAAAAGAAGCAACAAGTCAAAATTCAAAAATGATATTTTAAACCCATTGCTTAAATCTAATTTTTTAGAATTAACTATCCCAGAAAAACCAAAGAGCCCAAAACAAAAATATCGACTAACTGGGAAATTTGTTGCCAAAATTCCTAAAGGTTGACTTTTTAAAGTTTTTTTTGACAATGACCGCCAAATTCTATATTTAAACAACTTTACTAATGAATTAATACAAAGGGCAGCCGATGACAATAATCGTTTAAAAAATAAATTTTAGTTTTTTTATACATAACCTGAGACCTTTGCATAAATAGGGATGATTAGCAAAATGACAGATTTTATTAAATTGGAAATTTTTTAAATCCACTCCTAGCAGGGCTAAGGGTGTTTTTAAAAAGTTTGTAATTTGATGAAAGATGGCGTTTTGATGATTATTCATATTTATGCAAAGGTCTCAACCTATTGATTTTTAATTATTTATGACTAATATCACTCCAATTAAAGTTACAATTGACTCTTTTCAAGAATTGGTCATCAAAAAGTCACATAAACAATTGGTGATTTTGGATATTTCTGCAGAATGGTGTGGACCATGCAAGATTTTAGAGTCTGTTTTAAATAGTGTTATAGCAGAGTATAATTACGATGAATTTTTATTGGCAAAACTTGAGGCAGAAGATGAAAATATGAAAATTGCAGGGCAGTATTCGGTGCGTGGATTTCCAACGGTGATTGCCTTTGTCAGGGGCAAAGAAGTTGATCGCTTCCACTCTGCAAAAGAACATGATTTTGTTCATGATTTTATAGACCGTAATTTAGAGGGATTTTAGATGAAAACTGGTATTTTACTGACTAATTTAGGCACACCTGATGCCCCAACAAAGCCTGCTTTAAAACGATATTTAAAGCAGTTTTTATCAGATGAATGCGTTATTCAGCCGCCTAATAAATTAATATGGTGGCTGGCTTTAAATGTGGCTATTTTAAATATTCGTCCAGCAAAATCTGCCCTCAATTATGCCAAGATTTGGAACAGTTTTGGGGAGGGCTCTCCGCTGTTAAATATTACCAATTTACAAGCCAAAGGTATCCAAGAATTCATTGCCAATGATTTTGGTGATTTAGAGCTGGAAGTAGGGATGCGTTACGGTAATCCATCGATTGATTTGGCACTAGAGAAATTAAACTTCAAAGGCTGTGAAAAAATCGTGGTTTTGCCAATGTATCCGCAATATTCAGACACTACAACAGGCTCAACCCGTGATGTAGTCAATATGGTACTTAAAAACTGGGAAAATACACCAAAACTGGTATTTATTGATGATTACCATCAAAACGAAGGCTATATTCAATCTTTGGCCAATTCCGTGATTGAACACCAGCAAAAGCACGGTAAACCCGACAAGTTAATGATATCATTTCATGGCATACCTCAACGCTTTGTCGATAATGGTGATGTTTATTACGATCACTGCATTAACACTACCAAATTACTCGCCGAAGCACTTGATTTAAATGAAAATAAGTATCAACTATGTTTTCAATCTATATTCGGCCGTGAAGAGTGGTTAAAACCGCAGACAAAAGCCAGTTTGGAGTCCTTAGCCCAGTCCGACACCAAACATGTACAAGTCATTTGCCCAGGATTTTCAGTTGACTGCTTAGAAACCATCGAAGAAATTAACGAAGAAAATAGAGGCTATTTTATGCAAGCTGGTGGAAAAGAATTTAGTTACATTCCCGCACTAAACAACCGCCAAGACCATATAAAAGCACTTTCCAACATTATTTTATCCAAAATTAATTAACTTCGCATAATTTATATTATGTTAAATTGTATATTATTAGAACCCAAGAAAACAAAGATTTTTCACTTCCCCTTGTCAATTATAGGTCTAACCTTGTCAATATCTAACCCAACTCAAATCTGACACAAATGAATACTTTATTCAATGTATATTTGCAGAATCATCAGCGGGTTTTTGAGTGTCCTGTAACGGAATCTGTGCTTAAAAGTGGACTTAGACACGGCGTAGCAATGCATTATGATTGTAGTAATGGCTCTTGTGGCACTTGTGAAGCTAGGCTTATTAAAGGTGAGATTAAACAGATAAAACACCATGATTTCGTGTTGACAGATAAACAAATGGCAAAAAATACCTTTTTAATGTGTTGTAATGCGCCTACTACTGATATTGAGGTGGCAGTAGAGTTAATTGGCGATGTTAAATCTATTGCCATTCAAGAAATTGATGTTAAGGTTAAACATATTCGCCTTGTCAATGAAAATATGGCAATTTTAAGCCTGAGGACGCCAAGATCAAAAACATTGAAGTTTATGGCAGGTCAAGATGTTGAGTTGTCTTTTAATGATAAAACACACCGCTACCCTGTTGCCTCCTGCCCTTGTTATGGGATGGATTTGGAATTTCACATTAGAAATGGAGTGCATGATGCTTTTGCAAGTGAAATTTTTAATGGCAGACTTAAAGACAAAGCGGTCGTTAGTTTAGAAGGTCCAAAAGGTATTTTTGTGTTGAAAGAACAGTCAACACGGCGAATGGTATTTATCGCTTGGGATGGCGGATTTGCACCGATTAGAAGCCTAATAGAACATGCTTTTTCATTAGAAATGTCTAATCCTATGCATTTTTACTGGGCATACCCTGCCGATGAGAAAGCACCCTACCTAGATAATCATGCGCGTTCTTGGGAGGCGGTAATGGATGAATATTTTTATACAGCCATTGCCTGCACCTTTAATCGCGCCAACAAAAATGATTGTCACAAAGTAGCTAAACAGATTTTTGACTCCTTAGATATTAAGGTTGTCAATCAGGCAGATGTTTATATTTCAGCACCAGCTGAAGTATTGATTTATTTAGGTGAATTACTACTTGAAAATGGATTGGATGAAACTCAACTTATCGCTTCGCCAATTTAGTTAATTTTCACGATTTTTTATGGGAAACAGATTTTATTAAATTGGAAATTTTTTAAATCTACTCCTAGTTTAAAAAGTTTGTAATTTGATGAAAGATGGCGTTTTGATGATTATTCATATTTATGCAAAGGTCTCTTATAAAAACTTTCTGCTATATCCACCCATTTTTTTTAAAGTATCATATAAAATATTAAATATTAACAACACCCAAAGGACAACCCCATGCCAGGACAAACAAAATACTTCATCAGCAACACCAACGACTTCTTTGTCAACTGGTATTCCGATATCACCGGACTTGAATCTCACGGACAAGCATTCTTCGCTGACATTGACCAAGATGGTGACCTAGACCTTATCATCGGCAATACTGCAGGTGCATTAACCTAAAAGGTCATTAGCGTCTAATTAATTTTTGTAGTGTTTTAACCCAAAAAGCAGATGAATAAAAATATCCAAGTTACCAAGAGAAATGGCAAAAAAGAACCGATAGATATGGAGAAAATTCACCGTGTAATTGAGTGGGCATCTAGGGGTTTGAAGGGAGTCAGTGTTTCCCAAGTTGAAATCAGTGCACAACTGGCTTTTTTTGAAAATATTAAGACCGAAGACATTCATGAAACCATCATTAAATCAGCTGCTGATTTAATCTCTACTGATGCACCTGATTATCAGTATTTAGCGGCCCGTCTAGCTATCTTTCATCTGCGTAAAAAATCATTCCAATCTTTTACCCCACCTTCCTTATTTGCACATGTGACTAAACTCACTGATGCGGGTATTTATGACACAGATATTTTGGAAAAATACAACAAAGCAGAGATTGAAGCGTTAGATGCACACACTGACCACGAACGCGACATGAAGTTTTCTTATGCAGCAGTAAAGCAATTAGAAGGAAAATATCTGGTGCAAAACCGTACCACAGGTGAGATTTTTGAATCGCCACAGCAGTTATATATGTTGGTAGGTATGTGTTTATTCCAAGAATATGAGGCTGACATGCGAATGAACATTGTTAAACGCTTCTATGACGCAGTTTCCACTTTTAAAATCTCTTTGCCGACACCGATTATGTCAGGTGTTCGCACTCCAACGCGTCAATTTTCTTCTTGTGTTTTGATTGAAACAGCCGATGATTTAGACTCTATCAGCGCCACCGCAGGGGCAATTGTTAAATATGTGTCTCAACGAGCAGGTATTGGTGTGAATGCGGGTAGAATTCGTGCGCTAGGCAGTCCTATTCGTGGCGGTGAGGCAGTGCACACAGGTTGCATTCCTTTCTACAAACACTTCCACACAGCGGTTAAATCCTGCTCCCAAGGCGGTGTGCGTGGAGGCGCTGCCACCCTATTCTATCCATTTTGGCATTTAGAAGTAAAAGACCTATTGGTGCTTAAAAACAACGCAGGTACGGATGAAAATCGAGTGCGTCACCTAGACTATGGTGTGCAATTCAATGGTTTGATGTATCAACGATTTGTTGAAGACGGTAACATTACTTTATTCTCACCAGATGAAACAACGGGCTTATACGAAGCATTTTTCGAAGATCAAGACGAATTCAAACGCTTATATGAGCAATACGAACAAAATAATTCTATTCGCAAGAAAACCATCAAGGCGCGTGAGTTGTTCGCCACCTTTATGCAAGAACGCGCCAATACTGGGCGTATTTATGTGCAGAATGTAGATCATTGCAATACTCACGGTGCATTTGACTCCAAAGTTGCCCCTGTGCGTCAATCCAACTTGTGTATGGAAATTACTTTGCCAACCAAACCCTTGTATTCCGTGCAAGATGAAAATGGTGAGATCGCTTTATGCACACTATCAGCAGTTAATTTGGGTGCACTTGACAGTCTGGATGAATTGGAAGAAATTACCGAAATTATTGTTCGCGCCCTAGATTCTCTCTTAGATTATCAAGATTATCCAATTAAGGCAGCGCAATTAGCCAGTATGAACCGTAGAACGCTGGGTATCGGAATAACCAATTTGGCTTATTATTTGGCAAAAAATGGTGCTAAATACTCTGATGGATCGGGTAATGATTTGGTTCATAACACCCTTGAAGCATTGCAATACTACTCACTTAAAGCCTCTAATAAATTGGCTCAAGAAAAAGGTAAATGTCCTTTATTTCACCAAACACAATATGCAAAAGGCATTATGCCAATCGATACTTTCAAGCAAGATATAAATACTTTCTGCCATACTTCTTTGCAATTAGATTGGGAAACTTTGCGTAAAAATATTGTCAAAATAGGACTTAGAAATTCAACACTCACCGCATTAATGCCCTGTGAAAGTTCATCACAAATCTCAAATTCTACCAATGGCATCGAGCCACCACGAGGTTTCATAACCGTTAAACAATCCAAAGACGGATTGTTAAAACAGGTGGTGCCAGAATATGAAAACCTCAAAAATCAATATGAATTATTATGGGATATTAAGGACAACGAAGGTTATTTACAATTGTGTGCGATTATGCAAAAGTTTGTTGATCAAGCGATTTCCGCCAACACACACTATGACCCTTCTAAATTTGAAGGCGGAAAAGTGCCAATGAAATTGTTCTTAATAGATTTATTAAAGGCTTATAAATACGGTGTTAAAACGCTTTATTATCATACGACACGCGACGGTAGTGGTGAGAACGAAAATAAGCCAGAAAAAGAAGATGAAAATGGGTGTGCAGATGGTGTTTGCAAACTATAAATAGAGACCTTTGCATAAATAGGGATGATTAGCAAAATGACAGATTTTATTAAATTGGAAATTTTTTAAATCCACTCCTAGCAGGGCTAAGGGTGTTTTTAAAAAGTTTGTAATTTGATGAAAGATGGCGTTTTGATGATTATTCATATTTATGCAAAGGTCTCAAATAAAAGAGGATAAAAGAAAATGTCATACAGTATTTTTACCAAAGAAGTGAGCGATACACTTACCGAGCCGATGTTTTTTGGCAATAGCGTGAATGTGGCGCGTTTTGATAAGCAAAAATATGAAGTATTTGAAAAACTAACGGAAAAACAGCTTTCCTTCTTTTGGCGACCTGAAGAAATCGATGTAAGCAAGGACAAGATTGACTTTGCCAAGCTATTGCCCAATGAAAAGCACATTTTCATCTCTAATTTACAATACCAAATTTTGTTAGATTCCGTGCAAGGTCGAAGCCCTGTTATTGCTTTTTTACCAATTGTATCACTGCCTGAGGTGGAAAACTGGATTGAAACTTGGTCATTTTCTGAAACCATTCACTCGCGTTCTTATACGCACATCATTCGTGCAATTACAAATGAACCGGGCGTGGTATTTGACGATATTATGAAGACAGACGAAATTATCAAGCGTGCAGAAAGTGTCTCAGAAAAATACGATGAACTGATTAAATGTACACAAGCCTTTTTACTACATGGGGAAAGCACCTTGACCATAGGTGCTGCCACGGTTAATATCAATCTATATTGCTTAAAAAAGAAACTTTATCTAACCTTAATGTCGGTTAATATCCTCGAAGCCGTGCGTTTTTATGTGTCATTTGCATGTTCATTTGCCTTTGCAGAACGAAAAGTGATGGAAGGCAACGCCAAAATCATCAAAATGATTGCTCGTGATGAGGCGTTACACCTATCTGGAACACAACATATGCTGAATTTGATGCGTAGTGGTAAAGACGACCCTGATATGCAAAAAATAGCCGCTGAGTGCGAAGAAGAAGTTATTACCATGTTCAAGGAAGCTTGCAATCAAGAAAAAGAATGGGCAGAATATTTATTCCGTGATGGCTCTATGATTGGCTTAAATGCTGAAATTCTAAAGCAATATTTAGAATATATTACCAACATTCGCATGAAAGCAATCGGGCTTGAACCAATATTTGACGACCGCGCTAATCCATTGCCGTGGATTAATCATTGGCTAGACTCTGATAATGTACAAGTTGCCCCGCAAGAAACTGAAATCACCTCTTATTTAGTGAGTGCCATTGATAGCAATATGGATGTAGATGATACTGATTTCGGCGAATTTAAGCTCTAATTAGTGTTTAAGATAGACATTGACAACATCAGCGGCAAGACTGAATCACTGTATGTATATGGTGAAAAATCAATTTTAACCGAATTGGAAGAACACAATGTGTTGGTAGAGCATTCCTGCCGACAAGGGCATTGCGGTACTTGTATATTGCAACTTTTGGCAGGGGATGTAATGCATGAAGATTGTTTAGTGCCACTGTCTCGCGGGGAAATCCTTGCCTGTCAAGCTAAGCCAACTACCGATATCAAGATTGGATTGCGTAGTTTTTAGTAGAGACCTTTGCATAAATATGAATAATCATCAAAACGCCATCTTTCATCAAATTACAAACTTTTTAAAAACACCCTTAGCCCTGCTAGGAGTGGATTTAAAAAATTTCCAATTTAATAAAATCTGTCATTTTGCTAATCATCCCTATTTATGCAAAGGTCTCTAGTAAATGGATTTGTCATTTAGATAGGACAATACTTCGTCAGAACTACCTTTAAACACTACCCTATCCATCTTTTTCTGAATTTGATAATTATACATTGGGTCGTAATAACCGACTAATAACTCTTCTACCACAGGATGAAAACCCGTGCTATCACCTTGCTCTTTATAAAGTGAGAGCGCATTATTGAGCAAATTTAACATAGATTGATAACGCTCTAAACCCAAGCGTTTTTGGATTTTTTCTAAACTTTTTAGCCAATAATTGGCAAAATTATCAACCCCTTTTTCATTATTTTTGGCAATAAAATCTGCACATAGGTTAATCACATAAGCATCCATACTGATTTTAAGACGCTCTTCAACAGTGGCTTCAAGTAGCACCAATTCAACAGTAGAAGTCTTTGCCTGCACACATTGTGGAATATGCACCCTACCAACATTTGAACCTTCGTCTTCAAAAGCAAGTAGCGTTTGATTTTGTTGTTTAATGAGTTGAATTGCCAATGCATTTTCAAAATTAATCTGTGTCGGTTGTGGCGTGGTGGTATTGCCAAAGGCAGAACCACGGTGGTTTGCCAAGCCTTCTAAGTCAATCTTATTCTTCAACTTATCCAATAGCAGCGTTTTGCCGCAACCCGTCTGCCCGCCAATCACAATCGGGGTAACTTGCCCCATAATACGGTCAGTTTCATCAATTAAAAATCGGCGTAGCGCCTTGTAGCCCCCTTTAATGCGTGGATAATCAATACCTGAAGCTTCAAAAATCCATTGTTGTGTTATTTGGCTACGCAAACCTCCCCGAAAACAATAAAGTGCGCCATTTGGGTATTTTTCAATAAATTCAAGCCATTTTCTAATGCGTTGCGCCTTAATATCGCCTTGCACCAACTCATGCCCCAAGAGTATCGCCTCATCTTGCCCTTTATTTTTATAGCAAGTGCCTACTAACTCTCGCTCTTTATCACTCATCAGCGGTAAACTATAAGTATGTAGAAAAGCCCCCTGCGCAAACTCAGTCGGTGCTCTGGTGTCAAATAAAGGGGTGTCGTTAGCAAATAAACGGCCGAAATCCGTAATTTGAGTGAGTTCAGGCATTGATTTGCACGATTGCTTGATTGTCATCATTTGCCACAATAGCGCCAATAGCAGTCAAATCAAATCCTGCACCTTGCATTACTTGCTGAAACTCGCTTTGTCCGTTGTCTGCCACCATAATCAATAGCCCTCCACTGGTTTGTGGGTCACAAATAATAGATTGCACTTCGCTTTCCATTGCACTAAGATTGTGCCCGTAACTGTCAAAGTTGCGTTGTGCACCCCCTGGCGAACAGCCATCAGCTAAATAATCTTTTATATTTGGCAGAGTTGGCACTTTGTCATAATCAATGGTAGCAGATACCTTAGAACCTAAGCATACTTCGGACAAATGTCCACCGAGTCCAAATCCTGTCACATCGGTAATAGCATTCACACCCTCTATTTTTGCTAATTTTGCACCAATATCATTAAGTTCGCACATTGTGTCAATTGCGCGTTTTTCATCTTCATCTGTGATTTTCTTTTGTTTCTGTGCCGTGGTTAAAATACCAATACCAAGTGCTTTAGTCAGATAAATTTTATCGCCAATTTTTGCCGTAGAGTTCTCTTTTAGATGTTTAACCGCTACCCTACCTGTCACTGCTAAGCCAAAAATCGGTTCAGGCGAATCAATACTATGTCCACCAGCCAATATCATACCCGCTTCCTGACAAACACTACGCCCGCCCTCAATCACCTGTTGCCCTACTTCTGCAGGTAATTTACCCAATGGCCAACCAAAAATTGCAATAGCCATCAACGGCGTACCGCCCATTGCATAAACATCACTAATGGCATTTGTTGCCGCAATACGCCCGAAAGTAAAAGGGTCATCAACAATCGGCATAAAAAAATCAGTAGTGCTAATAATCGCCTCACCATTACCAATATCATACACCGCTGCATCATCACGAGAATGATTGCCCACCAATAAGTTAGGATCCTTCAACTCATCGATTGATGATTTTAAAATAGTATCTAATACTTTCGGAGATATTTTGCATCCACAGCCTTGGCCGTGACTGTATTCAGTGAGCTTTATCATAATAGTATCTACAGGCAATAATAGTTAATTGGTTATTGTTAAATTTATAAATTAAACGATTTTTATCATCAATTCTTCTAGACCAAAGCCTAGATAAGCCACCCCTCAAAGATATTCCGTTAAAAGAATATTGTATTGTGTCTTTTAAGTTGTTTCTTACTTCTCTAAAACTAATCATCTGTATGTAAGATGCTATTTTTTAAAAATTACTACCGATAACTGCAATAACCAATAAAACACCGATACCTACAAATAATGTTACTTCTGCACTCATTTAAATTCTCCGTTATTTATCCAAGGTAATCCAATCAAAATAGGTTTCGCCAATAATAAAGCGTTTGCTTAGTTTCGGCTAACCTGCCACCACAAAGATTGTTATAACATGCGCAATATTTTGTGTAATTATATTTAAAGTTCTACTGTGGGTAACTTTCCTCTAATTTTTGATAGAGTTCTTCAGGTTTTCAAAACAGTTGATACTCATAGGTATCGTAACTTTCCTCTAATTTTTGATAGAGTTCTTCGGGGCTAAACTCAGGATTTTCATCCATAATATTAAATGCAACTACATTGTCTTCAACGCTATTGCCCTTGCTGTCAGACCACATTTTAATATAAGAGCCGTCTTTGTAGCCATGGTCTTGTCTAAAAGTGTTAAGTTGATTTTTAACGATATAGCGGGTATAAAGTTCTGGCACATCCATACCCATTGTTGCTAATGCTTTAAAGAACAAGCCAGTAATTTCATACAATCCATTTTGTGATTTATCCACATTCGCAGTGGCAGCAACGGCAATCAATTTTTCTAAAATCTCAATCATCATTTCTGGATTAATTTCCCTGTCAGCCTGCATACCTTCATAGGCTTCAGCGAATTGAGTATCGCCAAAATGAATAGCTTCAGACATAATAAAATGCCAAATATCCACCAATTCAACCTTGGCATTGTCTAAATCAGGTTGCCCTTCAATATTTTTCCAATGTTTCCAGTTAAAGGAGTCAATCGCCTCAGCTGCTTCCATATAAATACACCGTAGCCAAGAGATTTGTCGCCCCTCTTTGGTTGCACCTTCTGTCCAGATTAGTCCATTGGTGGCATCATTGAGTTTTTGTTGTAACTCAAACATTTGTTTAATTTTATTCATAAAAATATCGTTTAATTTATTGGTCAATCATTATAGAGACCTTTGCATAAATATGAATAATCATCAAAACGCCATCTTTCATCAAATTACAAACTTTTTAAAAACACCCTTAGCCCTGCTAGGAGTGGATTTAAAAAATTTCCAATTTAATAAAATCTGTCATTTTGCTAATCATCCCTATTTATGCAAAGGTCTCATTATAGTTAATAAAGCGTCATAGAATTATCAATCTGCTTTGCCCAAGCATCAATGCCCCCGCGTAAATTAATCACTTTTTCAAAGTCAATAGAGCTAAAGTAGTGTGCAACCTGCATAGAACGAATACCGTGGTGACAAATGACAATAACTTCCTGTGTTTTGTCCAATAAATCAATATTCGCCATAATTTGCCCCATTGGCAATAATTTAGAATTTTCAAAATGGCATTTATCCCATTCCCATTGCTCTCGTACATCTAATAGCAAAGGTTGATTATCTTTTAAATAAATCTCAAGTTCAGTGGCGGTAAAGTCTTTCATAGTTTAATTGAGCTGAATACGAATACCCCACGGAGTGCGTTCTTTGCCTTTGACTAGCCACATAACTGGGTAGTTTGGTTCTGTTTCAGGGAATATGCCTTTGGCATCGGTGAAGTAGATAAGCACATCACAGGTGTTGTCTTGCGCGTTAATGTGGTCAAAAACAGGGTTAAAGTTGGTGCCTTTTCCGCCACCCAATGATGCTGGGAATTGTAGTTCATTCCATGCTTCAAAACGCCAAGGGCAATGGTCTGACAGTTTATCATCACAGGCAAGGAGAGTGATACTGACACGCAAATTGGCTTTGATAGCATCAACTTCCGAGACAAATTCATTGATTTCCTCTTGTGAGATTGAGCCAGAAGTGTCAATGGCAATAGTGATGTCAATTTGATGTGATTTAAGTGAGGGCAAGATAGCATCGCCTGAGCGGCGTGAAGGGCGAGTATAGGAAAAATCATCTCGTGCAAAAGTGGACATATACTGGGCTAATAGCGACTGCCACGATACTTGTGGCTGTAAGAAAAAGTCAATTAATTTTGCAAATTCACCATCTAATTTGCCTGCCTGTTGTGCCAATTGTGCACTAGAGGCTAGATTTTTTTGCCATTGTGTTGCCAGCTTTTCTACTTCGTCAGGTTGTAACTTTGGTGGCTGTTGTGCTAATTGTGAAGCACCCCTGCCCTGCTGATTGTCAGATTTAGATTCTGAATTATTTTGTTGTTGTTCTTTTTGCAAATCTTCTTCACGCATTCCACCATCAGATTGTTTAGAATCCTCATTCGCTTGGTCGTCATATAAATGCTGATCCATCGGCTCCTGATTAAGATTATCATCAATCATCGGATAGATTTCTTCAGCAATCATACCTTCGTATTGTTGAAAAATTGGCACCTCTAATGGCGGATGAAAGCCCTCCTTAATTAACAAGGGATTGATGGCAAAATCACAAGCCAAATCCCATTTATGCTTGGTGCGATTGCCTCGTCGAGCAAAATGAGTCAGCGCACAATGTAGCGCCTCGTGAATAAGAACGAATTTTATTTGATGATTATTGAGTGAATTAATAAATTCAGGGTTATAGTAAAAACTTTTGGCATCCGTGGCACTGGTCTTACACCAAGAATACGCAGCTACCAACGGTAAACGCAATACCAAATTACCCAAAAATGGACTGTCAAGTATCAGTTGCGTGCGTGCTTTGGTAAGTTTAGCTTTAATCAGATCCAGTTCAGTGCCAAAGTCATTTTCTTGCTTTGGTTGAATAACATCTCCACCAATCACTCTAACCTTTTCCTTAGGTTTTACCGATGTGTCTTGCCAAAAATGATAATCTGATTTACTCATAAAGCGATATTGTTTACACCTTTGTAGTCTAAATAGAATAAAGGCAAAGCGCTTAATACAATAACCTCTCCATTTGGGGTAATGTGTTGATTGAGTTGTTGGGTAAAAATATCGAATTGTTCAATTAAATTACTAGGAATTTGGTGCCTTCCATTGACTAGATAATTGGCTTTTTTAAGGTGTTTACATACCAATTCTTTAAATTCACCTATAGGCAGTTCCGCCAACTCTCCAACGCTTCTGCTCGTGCTTTTATACAAGCCTCCAGTTTGAATTTTTGTGATAGTATTTTTAAAATTAGCAGACTTATCGCCTAAGGCTTCCAGCATTGGATAACTCAAAAAAAGCTTTCCCTCTTCTGTTTCATTATCAAATACCTTTAACATTTTTTGTATTTTCTTATCGTCTGCTCCTGACACATGTCCATCATAATCAAAAAATAGATATATTCTAGCAATGTCATCTCTATCGTAATCTGTTGAATTTTTTAATGCAGTGCATTCTTCCTTTAATAACTCAAAAGTGTCTAAATTAATACTCTCTTCTAACTTCTTATGCAATGCATAAATATGCGTGCAAAATGCAATTTCTATTCGATTAACATTAATAGATAAAGCCTCAAGAAAAATATGTAAATATTGACGCTCTTGTTTCTCTCCTTCAAACACAAACAAAGTAATCGAATTGTCTGCCATTATTCAAATGCGTGGGCTTTATAAAGCTTTTGCAAATTATGGGCTGCGCGTAATTCTTGATCAGTTAGTTTATTTATGGGGGTAATTTGGTTGTTGGCTAAAATAAAATAACAATCAGGGCGTAACAAATCATTGCTCATAATGTCGGTATTATGTGTAGTAAAAATAACCTGAACATCAATTTCTTTTAGTTTTTTAACAACAAACTTAGATAAGTTATGATGGTAGAACGCATCAAACTCATCAATAAATACAAAAGAAGTTTTATTGACTTGAATGCGTTGATACCAAAAATAAAATAAAGATAGAGCCAATGTGCCAGATGAGGCTATTGAGGAAAAATCAACCTCTTCATCGCCAATCATAAAAACTAACCGCTCTCCAAAAAGATCGTTAGCAGTCTTTAATTGACAAGCAATACCCGCCTCATTTAAAAATTCTTGAAAATCCTGCACATTGTTTTTTTTGATAATATCTTGAAATATATTATATTCTCCATTTTTTAGCCCTATAAAAGAACGCTCTTCCACGGAACGAAAAAACAACATTTTATTAACAAACCCATGAAATTCTTTAAAGATTTGCGTTTCTTCGCTATCAATTAATACAGTATTTTCTTGTACATAACGAATAATGGACAACTTATCACTATCAATAATATCCTTATTTAAATTTTCTGTACCTTGTAGAGAAAAATTAACATCCTTGACTCCAATACGCCTTACCGATAAAACTTCTTTATCGTCAATGTGTAGAGATTCATCTAATAAAGTATTGTGATCCATTTTTGAATAACGATAAATTACCTTGTTTTGCCCAAATTTAAAACAATATTCAAATTCTGCATAAGGCGTTTTATTGAGTTTGTTTAAATAATGATTATAATGTATATCGCTATTATTCCAGCGAGTAAGATGTTGAACGATATCCAGTATTGCAAAGCCAAGATTAGATTTTCCAGAGGCGTTAGCACCATAGACAATCGCAGTTTTAACAATACCGTCTTTAATAGATTGCGGGTTAAATTGATAATCACTGGCGGCAAAATCAAGTGTTAATTTTTCGTTAAAATTTTTAAAGTTGGTAACGCTAAATTTTTCTAACATAGTTATTTTTTGCAAAAGATAACTATTCTACCCTAAAACAAAGTGCCGTTAAAAAAATACGGGCAATCTTAATCAAATAGAGTATCAGCAATTTTGCTCGCCCAGTCGGTAATCACGGGAAAAATTGAGAATATTGCTCCAAACTTGTTGAGTATTTTTTCTTTTAACGCTAATCGCTCTACCAATTAGTGTTGAAAAAAATCAAAAGATGTGGTTATACCTTGATTATTGGTGCAAACTGGATTTGGCAATAATTTTCTTTTCATCGCCTGATAACAAATCAACCTGAGGGAATAACATTCTATCTTCTAATCGAGTGTGTGATTTTAATAAACTACCAAAGGTTAATAGTTGCTCTGTGTGGCTATCTAAATGTTCTGCTAATTGATATAGTTGTTGATGTTCATCAGTCAATTGTTTACACAAGACTGAAAGCTTGATTGATTTATCCTTTAAAAAAGCAAAAATTGTTAATTCTTCCGTTTCAAAATGTGCAGAAAAATCATTTCTAAATGTTTTTGAAATTTTCTGACATAAATCTTTAATTGCTTTAGTATCACCTGATTTCGCTGTATTAACACACTTATTCCCCAATGATAGAGAAAAATGATGCTCTCTGGCGAGTGTTAAAAGTTCATTGGCTATTTTCATTATGGGACTGTTGAATGTTGAAAGTGCGATTTAGGGAATACAGAAAATAATGCATTTTTTTTATGTGTTTCATAGATTGTGATTTCAATATTCAACAGCCCCATTATCCAAATTTCCCATCAATTCTAGCTTTAAAAAACATAGGTGCATAAATCCACAAAAACCAAGTGAAAGCACTAATCCAAAAAACCTGTGCAACTAAAATCCATTCACTGTAATACGCCATACTCAACATTGGAAAAATAATTCTAAATATAAAGGATAGAAGTAATAATATGAAAATTATATTGAGTTGTTTAGGTGGGTTAAAAACATTATTACCTGTATGTCCCAAGCTGACTCTACTCATCATACTAATCGTAATCAAGCCAATGCCAAAGGCAAAACTGTGAACATCTAAATGAGGTGGCAGGATAATAAAATAAGATAACACTTTAAAGCCAAAGCCCAATATTAGCAACCCATAAGCCAAGTAAAGCCCCCACAATAAAGGCTTTGTCCAAATTTTTGGATGATACCAATATATTAGTCTAATACTGTGAATAACAATTAAAAGTGTCGCAATAACAGTGCTGATAGGGGTATTGAAAAACACTTCAACGGGAATATAAACCACCATCAATATCAAACTTAAAACATCTAAAAATTTAGAATTTTTTAGTTCATAATCAAGCCCCAGTCCTCGCTCAATAAAAAAAGGTATCAAGCGCCTTATCATCATAAGAATCAGACTTAAAATTAAGTAAAACCCTAAATACAGCCCCCAAGTGACGCCCTGCTCAACAAAGCCCAATAAGCCAAGATAAAACAAACTATGTGCTATTACCATAAACAACAATTTAGCAATGACCCCGATGTGTTTCCATTGTTTGGTTTTAATAATCGGGTAAGCAATAGCAATCAAGGAAAATAACAAAAAACTAATATCAATAATTGCTTGAAAAAGCAAATATTTATCGGCAACAAAAGGCAAAAATCTAGCCGAAGCCCAGAGGGCAAAAAGTGCCAATAAAGGCTTTCCAATAAGTGTTTGAATCCCTGTCCAGTTTTGCACAGCAGTTAATAAAAATCCAACAATAACTGCCATTGCATAAGCAAAAATCATTTCATGGGCATGCCAAATAACAGTATCAATCTGGCTGGTCAACAAAGTAGTATGAAAAAACACCCCCCACAACACCATTGAAATAACGGCAACTAAACCTGCTGCCATAAAAAAAACTCTAAAACCTGAGCGTAAAAATGGCGTTGTTGGGTAGGTATTATTTTGGTTGAAGTTAATCATTTTGTATAGAGACCTTTGCATAAATAGGGATGATTAGCAAAATGACAGATTTTATTAAATTGGAAATTTTTTAAATCCACTCCTAGCAGGGCTAAGGGTGTTTTTAAAAAGTTTGTAATTTGATGAAAGATGGCGTTTTGATGATTATTCATATTTATGCAAAGGTCTCGTATAGTATAGTCTCAATCAAATATAATATCAGCAATCTTTGTTGCCCAGTCTGCAAACTCAGGAATGATAAAAATTTCTTCACCAATAGCGCGTTGCATATCAGACACCAACATCACACCGAGCTCTTTTTGTGGAAAATCTTTGGCAAAATTAAGGATATTACCCCAAACTTTCTGTGCATTACCTGCCCCTTTAACACTGATTGCCCTACCTACTAAAGCAGAACAAATCGCATATTGTAAATCAATCGCATCAGGAATAGGCACAGATTCGCCCTTTACAATCGCATCAAGGTTGGGTAAATCTTCTAAGTGTTCAATAAAAGTGGTAACTTCAACCCCTGCCACTTCACCTACACAGGCAGTTGCTGCTGCTCTGAATAGATTTAAATTGTCTTCAAATTTTTGTAAGGCACGGTGAGTAAATTCCCAAGTTCTTGGTGATGGAAAAGCAATTGGATTATGTGCAGAATCAAACTCAAATAAATGCTCAGGACGATAACGCAAGAAACCAATAATACGCTCATCAATGTTGTTTTTATACGCCCAAGCCACCCAATCATCAAGATTAACCTCCAAATCATAATGCGAAAAACGGTTGGCAAGTGGTGCAGGCATTGAATAAGTTACACCCCTGTCGCCTTGGCGGTTTCCCGCAGCAAAAATCACCCAACCGTCAGGTACAGTGTAATCCCCTAAACGCCTGTCCAAAATCAATTGATAAGCTGCTGCAGATACCGTCGGCGGTGCAGAGGTAATCTCATCTAAAAATAAAATCCCTTTCTCGCCATGTCGCTCTGCATTAGGTAATAATGATGGGATTGCCCAATCTACTTGCTCGCCATTTTTAAAAGGAATACCACGCAAATCGCTCGGCTCCATCTGTGATAGGCGAATATCAATCATTCCAACTTTATGCTCAGTCGCAACCTGTGCAATGATTTGTGACTTACCAATCCCTGGCGCACCCCACAGCATTACAGGTGTATGATGACCTTTGGTAACAGATTCAAATTCTTGATTTAAGATAATACTGACTTGTTCTGGACGCATTTGGACTTGAAAATAGTAAAATTGTCCCTATTTTATAGCAATAGATACTAAAATTGCTCAATTATGATTAAGCCAAATGCAAAACCAACTCCTGAAGAAATTTTTAATTTCCCCTGCGACTACCCTATCAAAATAATGGGTAAAGACCGCAAAGACTTACATACTGAAATGTGTTGTATTATTGAACGCCATGCAGGGGAAATTCACCCGAGTCAAATTACCAGCAGAAAAAGCTCAAAAGGCAGTTACATCTCTTACACCGTAAGAATTACTGCTACTAGCGTGGTGCAACTCAATTCCATCAATAAAGAACTGCAAGACCACCCTTTAATCGCCTACATTTTGTAAAAAATGAAAACCATTCACCTTGGATTGCAAGACTATACCCAGACTTGGGAAGCAATGAAAGTCTTTACTGCCGAGCGTCAAAGTGACACCGAAGACGAATTGTGGATTGTTGAACACCCTGCTGTTTTCACCCAAGGTATCTCAGGAAAATCTAAGAACCGATTACAAAATAGCGATATTCCTATGGTACAGAGCGACCGTGGCGGACAAATTACTTATCACGCACCTGGGCAATTAGTGGTTTATTGTCTGATTGACTTGCGTCGTTTAGGTATTGGTGTTAAAAAAATGGTGTCATTGATAGAATCATCCATTATGGACTTATTCACCACTTACGGGGTTGAATCGCATTTAAAAGAAGGTGCGCACGGCGTCTATGTCAAAGACGCCAAAATTGCTGCATTAGGGCTTAAAGTAAAAAATGGCGCTACTTACCATGGATTGAGTTTGAATGTCAATATGGACCTGTCCCCCTTTTCACAGATAAACCCTTGTGGATATCAAGGTTTAGCCGTCACACAACTCGCCGATTTAACGGATAATGTACAACTTAAAACCATCGGTAGCGAACTCACGCAACTATTAACCCGCCATGTCACAAGAAATTAAAATCAAAGCCCTAAAAGGCGAATCAAAAACTGCACGATTAAGGATTAAGCCTGACGCAACGCGCGTGCCAATCAAAAAACCTGATTGGATTCGCATTAAACTCGCCAGTGGCTCAAAAGTCAGCAAACTCAAAAAAACTCTGCGTTCGCAAAAGCTATTCACCGTCTGCGAAGAAGCACAATGCCCCAACCTTGCTGAATGCTTTAACCACGGTACTGCCACCTTTATGATTATGGGGCAAATCTGCACCCGTCGTTGTCCATTCTGCGATGTCGCACATGGAAAACCTAAGCCACTTGATGCAGACGAACCAAAACATCTTGCAGAAACCATCGAAAAAATGGCGCTCAAATATGTGGTAATCACTTCGGTAGATAGAGACGATTTGCGAGATGGTGGTGCAAACCACTTCAAACAATGCATTGACGCAATCAGACAAACCACCCCCGCCGTCAAAATTGAAATCCTAACCCCTGACTTCCGTGGCAGAATAGACAAAGCCCTTGAAGTCCTACAAACTTGCCCACCCGATATCTTTAACCACAATCTTGAAACCGTGCCAAGCCTATATCCAAAAGTGCGTCCAGGCGCAAGTTACGAGTATTCTTTAAAATTGCTACAATCATTCAAGCAACAACACCCCGAAGTCATCACTAAATCAGGTTTAATGCTTGGCGTCGGCGAAAGCAAGCAACAAGTGCTCAATGTCCTATCCGACTTACGAGCCCATAATGTCGATATGCTCACCCTCGGCCAATATCTACAGCCAAGTAAACACCACCTCGCCGTCGAAGCCTACATCACCCCCAAACAATTCCAAGAATACAAAACTCTTGCCACAACAATGGGATTTTCACAAGTCGCCAGCGGTCCAATGGTGCGTTCATCCTATCATGCTGATTTGCAAGCAGCCGGGAAAACTATTGGGTGAATTTTACTTTTAGAGACCTTTGCATAAATATGAATAATCATCAAAACGCCATCTTTCATCAAATTACAAACTTTTTAAAAACACCCTTAGCCCTGCTAGGAGTGGATTTAAAAAATTTCCAATTTAATAAAATCTGTCATTTTGCTAATCATCCCTATTTATGCAAAGGTCTCTTTTAGATGAGTGGTAAAAAACCCGATACCTACTAGTTTAGGTATCGGGTTTTTCTAATACCTAACAAATAGAAAATACTAATCCCTTATCCTCCTGACTTCTGCTCTTATGTTTGTCAGACAGTCACTCAAATATCGTCCTTGTGTTCTTTTTTCAGGAAACCATTAGTGTCAATCTTTTTGGACTTGGACTCAGGTTTTGTATCTGTGTCTTTCTTAGTGGCATTATCTTTATTTATTAGATTTTGCACCCACTCTTTGGCATTGACTTTGCTTTCTTCTTTGTTGCTATTAGTGGCAGCCTTCTTCCTAATGTTGTATTTTGCGTCAGAGTCGGAATCACCTGGTAGTAAGCCCATATTAACAGCAATAGCACGGCAAGAGGCTTCGCCTGCGGATAGTGTGCCGAGTGGGATGACGATTAGAGTTAAGACGGTTGAGACTAAGACGCCAAACAGTAGTGAAATTGCCATACCCTGGAAGATTGGATCGGATAAAATAACGCTTGATCCACCAACTAAAGCGAAAGCGGTAATCATAATTGGACGGGTTCTTGCAGCACAAGAATCAATTACAGCATCAAAGAATGACTTACCTTTGGCATATTCTTGCACGGTAAAATCTACCAATAAAATGGAATTACGCACAATAATACCTGCTAAGGCAATCCAGCCAATCATTGAAGTAGCAGTGAATTCTGAACCCATCAACCAATGCCCTGGCACAATACCGAGCAAGGTTAAGGGAATAGGTGCCATAATCACGGCTGGGATAATGAAATTGCCGAATTGCCAAACGACTAACATATAAATAACCACGAGTGCTATGGCAAATGCGATACCCATATCACGGAAAGTTTCATAAGTAACTGTCCATTCACCACCCCACTCAAAACTTGGCTTAGTTTGGTCTTCTGGCGGGCCTAGATACTCACCTTGTAGCACTTTGCCATCAACTGTCTGATAATCTAACAATAAATCGTCAACACCAAACATTGCGTAAATTGGCGCACTGAGACGGCCAATTGGCTCACCCAAAACATATTCAATATCGGCTAAATCTTTGTGGAATATTAAATCGTCTTGTTTTTTGTAAACAAAAACACCCAATTCAGAAATTGGAATCATACCACCGTATTGTGATGGCACAGGTAATTGCGTTAGGTAAGACAGTTGTGAGCGTCTTGCTAATGGTACTTGCAGGCAAACACGAGAAGGCTCTAATGCATTTTTGAGACGGATAGTGGTAACATTAAAATTACTCATTGCCATTGCCAAAGTTTCTTTAATGGTGCGGACACTAACTCCGAAACGAGAGGCTTTGGCAGTATCCACTTGGAAATTAATCACTGGATACTCATCACGCATTAAGTTATCGATGTCGGTCATCGTGCCTGATTCTTTGAACATCTTAGTTAAATCATTGGCTAACTTACGACGCGTTTCTTTATCGGGTCCATACACTTCCGCAACTACAGGGCGTAATACTGGTGGACCTGGTGGCATTTCAACTACAGCATAATTTGCCCCTGCATCTAACGCTACTTGGCGGATTAACTGTCGTGCTTCAAGTGCCACTTCGTGACTAGAACGATTGCGTTCGTGCTTTTCTGCTAATTGAATTTGCAATTCACCCTCTGACGAGTTTTGACGCAAATAAGAGTGTCGTACTAAGCCATTAAAGTCAAATGGCTTGGCAGTGCCTGAATAAGATTGAATAGAAACCACTTCTGGCATCTTACGCAAGATCTGCGCCATTTTGTGCAAGGTAGAAGCCGTTTCTGACAATGCTGTGCCATCAGGCATATCTAATGACACGCCAAACTCTGATTTATTGTCTAATGGCAACATTTTCACTGGCACTGCCGTGGTGTAAAACATTGACATTGATAGAAAGAATGCGACTACTAAACCAATTAAAAAGCCCATACCGTAATTTCTGATATTGAATAACTTGGCAATGGTTGAGTGGAAAAAAGCGTGTAATATTTTGCCTTCTTTCTCTTCTTTTTCGTGCATTTTGTGCAGTACATTAATCGGTGGCACGAACTGCATAATAAAATAAGGTGTAAATACAAATGCAGCAAACAATGAGAACATCATTGCCACCGAGCCTAAGACGGGAATTGGCGCCATATAAGGCCCCATCATACCACTTACCGCTGCCATCGGAACTAAAGCGGCAACTACGGTAAAGGTCGCAAGAATAGTCGGATTACCGACTTCACGCACCGCATCAATCGCAGTAGCAATAGTAATTTTATCGTCAATCAGCCACCGGCGATAAATATTTTCAGTAACCACAATAGCATCATCTACCAGAATACCGATAGAAAAAATCAACGCAAACAAACTTACCCTATCAATAGTCATACCCAGCATCCAAGCTGAGAAAATAGTCATTAGCAACACCACTGGGATGACTAGTGTTACTACAATTGCAGGACGGATGCCAAGTGTAAACCAAACCAATAAAGTTACAGCACCAGTTGCAATAAAAAGTTTTTTGATTAATGCGTTAACCTTGTCCTTAGCTGATTTTCCGTAATTTCTGCTAACACTAACTTCAACATTATCTGGAATAAGGCGCCCTTTTAATTCTTCAACTTTGGCTAAAATATCGCTGGCAACTTTAACACCGTTAGTGCCGAATTTTTTAGCAATGGCAATCGTTACTGCCTGCTCACCTATTGCTTTTACTGCGTCTTTATTAGCGACACCACTATAATGATTAACCATATGGTGTGCCTCTTCTGGTGCATAATATACATCTGCCACATCACGGACATACACAGGCTTACCGTCTTTTACGGCAATCACCAAGTTCTCAATATCCTCTACTTTTTTAAAGAAATCCCCTGAATAAACTTCCATTTTCAAACCATTCAGTTCAATATTGCCCGTATTGGCACTGACATTGGCACTGCCAATAGTGTTGGAAATCTGCTGAACAGAAATACCATACCCTGCAAGACGGCCCGGATATATATCAACATGGAAAATCTCTTTTCGTCCGCCAACAACAAAGCCTGCATTAGTGTCTTGGACTTTTTCAAGTTGTTGTAACAACTCTAAACCGAGAGCGCGTAATTGTCCATCATCAACGGTTTTTGACCATAAAGTTAGGTTGATAATAGAAACATCGTCAATTTCCTTGGGTTTAACTAGAGGTTGCTTTAGCCCAGGTGGCATAAATTCAAGATTTGCCAACATTTTGTCACGCACCTTAAGCACAGAAGCTGTCATTTCTTGCCCAACATCAAAT
This sequence comes from Candidatus Thiodubiliella endoseptemdiera, assembly GCF_964212635.1. NCBI lineage: Bacteria > Pseudomonadati > Pseudomonadota > Gammaproteobacteria > Pseudothioglobaceae (SeqCode) > Candidatus Thiodubiliella > Candidatus Thiodubiliella endoseptemdiera. The sequence goes on along the minus strand of NZ_OZ156463.1, from coordinate 159,376 downwards.
TCAATGGTGATGACACCCTTGCCTTTGTCACTGACAGAATAAACATGCTTAACGCCTAAGATATTAGACATCATTCGTTCTAACGGTTTAACCACGATATTAGCCACTTCTTCCGAAGAGGCACCTGGGTATTCAACAAATACATCAATTAGTGGCACAGAAATCTGTGGGTCCTCCTGTCGTGGAGTGGAAATCAATCCGATAATACCTGCACCAAACATAGCAAAGAACAAGATGATAGAGAGTGGTGAAGTGATGAAAGCCTTAGTTAGTTTGCCCGCAATACCTAATTCGTAGTCTTTTACATCATCAAGAATTACATCTACATTGATATTTTTATCTTTCGAGAGATCGATATGTTCGTGGTTTGACATAAATTAAATATCCATCCCTGAAATCATTAAGATATTTGGGTTGGTAACAATCCTTTCACCAATCTTTATACCTGATAAAACGCTTTTTTTGCCTTTGCCTGCTTGCTCACCAAGACGCACAAATCTAAGTTCAGTTTTGTTAGTTTGTGGATTGACAATAAACACACTTGGCAGACTTGAACGCCACATAATCGCTGTTTCTGGAATGATCGGTGTTAAAACACCTGAGTCTGTTTCAAAAATCTCTACCTCTGCATAAGCTCCTGCTAAAACAGGTGTGTTTTCAGGCAAATCAAACTTTACCTTGACACTATGCTTGTTGTTGTCTGCCATTGGATAGATTTGCACCAATTTTGCATTAACAACAGCATTGGCAATATCTAACTTGATACGGTATTTTTTATTAAGCTTTAAACTGGTTACTAAGCGAGAAGGTACATTTAATTCAACTTGCAGGTCTTTGATATTAGCAAACTTCATTAACACTTGCCCCGGTTGAACAACATCGCCTTGATTAACATTCTTAACCACAATAACACCATCAAAAGGGGCGGTGATATTTGCATCTTTAAGGCGTTCGTTCATTTGTTTAAGTTTAAGTTGTGCTTGTGTTAACTTGTGTTTTGCTTGTTGATAAGTAGTGTAGCGAGAAGTGCGTCGTGCATACTTGTCAAAATCAGGGTTGCCCTGTCCACTCATTCTCACCATCGGATCTGTGAATACTGAAAACATACTACCTGCACCCCCAAACATACCACTTGAATTTGGTGAAATAATAGACTGTGAATACTGCACACCTGCGTTTTTAAGGGCCTCATTAGCAGATTCTATTTCTGCATAAACTGCGTCTCTTTGTGCCTGAATAGACTCTTGCTCAAGAGTGACAAGGGTCGCACCTTGGTGGAACATATCTCCTTCTTGACCTTTAACACTAAGAACATCGCCCGAAACTTGTGCTGATAAACTCACCTTCGCTGAAGAAATTACCTTGCCGCCCAAAAGTGCTCTTTTATCAAGCGACAAACCTTGGACTTGCTGAAAAGTGTAAGCAGTTTTATAATTTTGTTGACCTTGGTTAAATAGTGCTGCGCTTGAAAACAACGATAGTAGTGGTAAAGCTAATATTGTAGCAATTTTTATTGTTAAATTCATATTAAACCTTGTAAAAAAAATTAATTAGGAACTTCATCCGTAACCTTGAAATTTTACACTAATTAACCCATTTTAAACCTTTATAATAAGCAAAAAATTTTAACACATTATTAATTATTAAAAGACAGAACAATGCTTATATTTACCCCCGGTGAACCCGCTGGAATTGGTCCTGATTTGGCAGTGATGATTGCCCAAGAAAAAACTGCGCAGGATTTGTTGGTTTTTGCCGACCCCGATGTATTGCTTACACGTGCAAAAATACTCGGTTTAACACTGAAAATTAGTGAGACAGAAAGCACTTCACAGGATAAATCATTGTGTGTTTATCCTGTGAAAATAGCGGATGAAGTGGTGGCAGGGAAATTGAATAAAGATAATGCTGCTTATGTGTTAAAAACATTGGATTTAGCCACACAATATTGCCTTGATAAAAAAGCGCAGGCGTTGGTTACTGGACCTTTGCATAAAGGAGTTATCAACCAAGCCAATATTTACCAAGATAAAAATGGCAAGGGGTTTAGTGGGCATACTGAATATTTGGCGCAACGCGCTAATATCGATAAAACTGTGATGATGTTGGCAACTGAAGGATTGCGAGTGGCGTTGGCGACAACGCACATACCGTTAAGCCAAGTGTCAAAAAACATACAAACCGATTCTTTAACGCAAACTTTGCACATTATTCATTATTCTTTACAGGGTTACGGTTTGCAAAATCCAAAAATTGTGGTCTGTGGGCTAAATCCTCACGCAGGTGAAGATGGGTATTTGGGCAGAGAAGAAATTGAAATTATCAATCCGTTGATTAAAAAACTCAACACACAAGGGTTTAATCTTGTTGGTAGCGTACCTGCGGATACAGCTTTTACGCCTGATGCCTTGCGGGGGGTGGATTGTGTGTTGGCAATGTATCACGATCAAGGCCTGCCGGTATTAAAGACTTTAGGCTTTAAAAAATCGGTGAATGTTACTTTAGGTTTGCCGTTTATTCGCACTTCGGTGGATCACGGCACGGCACTTAATCTTGCGGGTACAGGGAATATTAGCATGGGCAGTTTGCACACAGCAATTGCTTACGCCAAGGATTTGATTAATCGTGGCAAATAAACACATAGCACGCAAGCGCTTTGGGCAAAATTTCTTAATTGATGAGACGGTTATTAGTCGTATTGTGTCGGTGATTGCACCAAAATTTGACGATAACTTGCTTGAAATTGGTCCCGGACAAGGGGCGATGACATTATTGTTATTAGAGTGTGTCAAGATATTAAATGTGATTGAAATTGACAGAGATTTGATTGATTTTCTAAAGGGTTTTAACAAAGATAATTTGGTTATTCACGAAGGCGATGCACTCAAATTTGATTTAAACACCTTGCCTACGCCAATTCGTGTGGTAGGCAATTTGCCTTATAATATCTCGTCGCCAATTCTTTTTCACTTGCTTGAAAACCGTGATAAAGTGGTAGATATGACTTTTATGTTGCAAAAAGAAGTAGTGGAAAGAATGGTAGCAGGTAATGGCTCAAAAATTTATGGGCGATTGAGCGTGATGATTCAGGCATTTTTTGAAGTGGAACTTATTTTTATTGTGCCTCCTGAATCATTTGAGCCTGCACCGAAAGTAGATTCTGCTATTGCCTATCTCAAACCTTTGCCAAAAACAGCAGTGAGGAATATGTCTATTTTTCAAAAAATAGTTAAAGTGTCTTTCGCACAACGCAGAAAAACGCTGAGAAATTGTTTAAAATCACACTTGACACAAGCACAAACTGCCATCGACCTGTCACAACGCGCTGAAATGCTTGCAGTACAGGATTTTATTACCTTAGCCAACGACTACGAGAACATTAATGAAAAATAAAATTGAAATTATTGTTAAAGTCGTGCCATTGCCACAGCACACCGCTCCTGCTGAACACAAATTTGCTTTTGCTTATACAATTACTATTATTAACAAAGGTAAAATTGGCGCACGACTGCTGGATAGGCACTGGATTATCCAAGATGAGATGGGACATATAGAAGAAGTTGAGGGTTTGGGCGTGATTGGAGAACAGCCCTATTTATTGCCAGGCGAAGCCTTTCAATACACATCAGGCTCGGTTATTCAAACTGCAACAGGTACAATGAAAGGTGAATACGGGATGATTAATGATGATGGTGAACATTTTGACGCACCCATTCCCGAATTTGTCCTCAGCGAACCTTACACCTTGCAATGAGTGACTACCTAATTGGCGATATTCAGGGATGTTTTGACGCTTTACAATTATTGCTCAAAAAAGCCAAATTCTCTACCGATAAAGACCGATTATTTTTCTTAGGTGATGTGGTTAATCGTGGCGCTCAATCTTTAGCAACTTTACGCTTTATTAAAGACTTGGGTGATAATGCCAAAATGCTATTAGGCAATCACGATTTTCATCTGTTGGCCTGTGCATTTGACAGTAGAACACCGAGCAATAAAGACACTTTTAATGATATTTTGGATGCAAAAGATTCGGCAAAATTGGTTGATTTTTTACGCCAACAACCCTTAGTAATTGAACATCAAAACACCCTATTAGTGCACGCAGGCATTCCACCGATTTGGGACAAATCTACCCTGCTAACGCAAACAGCCACAGTTGAAAAACATTTACAGGGCAATCAAACGGGGATATTTATTGACGATATGTATGATAATCAACCATATACTTGGACAGACGATTTAAGCGAAATGGATGCCTGTCGATATACGATTAATGCCTGTATGCGAATGCGTTTCTGTCAAGCCGATGGCACACTAGAATTTAAAGAAAAAATGGGTATTGAAACTGCACCAAAGGGCTTTAAAGCGTGGTTTTTGCATAAAAACAGATTGCTGGAAAAAACCGACATATTTTTTGGACACTGGTCAACGCTAGCAGACATTACTCAACCCCATATTTATCCAATGGATAAAGGTTGCGCTTGGGGTGGGGCTTTGAGTATGATTCGACTTGAAGATAAGCAAGTATTTTTAGTTGATTGTTAAATCTCTATTTCTCCTTCAAATACAAATTCAGCCTCTCCCGACAAAAACACATGCTCATTTGCAGTGTATTCCACGAGTACATTGCTATTGGTATGCTCAAAATTAACATTGACTTGGGAATCTAATAATCCTAATGTAATACCGTAAATAACGGCCGCACACGCGCCTGAACCACAAGATAATGTTTCACCTACGCCGCGCTCATAAACGCGCAACTGTATTTGACCTCTATCATCTATTTGCATAAAGCCAACATTGATGCCTTGTGGAAAAAATCCACTATCTTGAATTTCCATTGCAATATCTCTAATATTAATGTTCCGAATATCATCTTTAACCATTACATAATGTGGATTGCCTACTGATAACACACAACCTGGGTATTTCTCCCTTAAAATTCTATACCTTTCTCTGAATTCATTTACTGGAATTATCTGATCTTCTTCATATCTCAAATCTGGAACACCCATATCCACTTTAACCGTGTCATCTTCATTAATTAATAAAGACATATCTGTGTTTTGAGTTTCAACTGCAATCGGATTCTTGCTTGTTAATCCTTTTTTACCAACAAAACGCGCAAAACATCGTGCACCATTGCCACATTGCTCCACTTCTGAGCCATCAGCATTAAAAATGCGATATTTAAAATCCATTTCATCTTTAATTGCTTTTTCAACTAACAATAACTGATCAAACCCTACCCCGAAATGCCTATCTGAAAGCTCACCAATAGGTATTTCAGACAATGATATGGTTTGATTAATTGCATCAATAACCATAAAGTCATTGCCTAAGCCATGCATTTTTGTAAAATTAATTTTCATGTGGTTATTTTATCTGTTTGTGCGTTAAAATATTGCTCATTATTAATTCCCACGGAAAATCTTATGAAAGCACCCAGTAATATTACCCTAAATAAAGAAAAAACCCTGTTAACCGTTACCTTTGATGATAAAGAGTATCCATTAACAACGGAATATTTACGCACTCATTCTCCTTCTGCCGAGGTAGTTGGACATGGACCAAGACAAGAAACTTTGCAAATTGGTAAAGAAAATGTCACTATTACTCGTATTGAGCCAACAGGAAATTATGCAATTATTTTATTTTTTAGCGATGGTCACGATAGTGGTATTTATTCTTGGGAACACCTTTATAACCTTGCTACAGAATACGATATTCGCTGGCAAAATTACTTAACACGCCTTAAAGACGCAGGGCATTCTCACTCGCAACACTAATTAGTGTCAAATCTTGTATAATTATCGGCTTTATTCATTATTAATTTTCATCTATGAAAAAAAACATTCTTAAAGCAGCGTTAGCCATTGGCTTATTAAATACTTCACTCACTTTCGCAGCACCAATTAAAAATATTAAAATTCTAGGGCTTGACGCTATTTCAAGAGGCACAGTGCTCAGTTATTTACCAGTTGAAGTAGGTGATGATTATAGTGCACAAACTTCAAGGGAGATTATTCAAACGCTTTATAAGACACAGTTTTTTAAAGATATTGAAGTGGTGCAAATTGATAAAACTTTAAAAATTACTTTAGTAGAGAATCCACACATTAAATATATAGATTTCCTTAATAATTCAGAAAAAGTAATTACCAAAGACTCCATTAAGCAAGTTCTATCTGGTATGAACTTAACCCAAGGAAAGACTTTTAACAAAAGGCAACTAGATAAATTGATTGAGCAACTTAAGGCGACCTATATTAGCAAGGGTTATTACAGTATTGAAATTAGCAAAAAAGTTGAAATTGACAGTAACAATAGAGTGGGTATTGAATTAAATATCTCTGAAGGCGAAGTGGCACTCATTAAATCAATACACATCAATGGCAATAAAACGCAAGAAGAAGAAGATTTGCTAGATTTATTTGAAATTGGTGAGCCAGACTGGTTGCTTTTAAATTATTTTACTAAAAAAGATCACTATTCTAAATTATCTCTTGACGCAGGTCTTGAAACACTGAAATCCTATTATATTAATTTGGGCTATCTAGATTTTAAAGTAACCAAGGTTAAAAATAAATTGTCTGATGATAAAAAGAGTATTGATATCAGTATTCAGATAAATGAAGGCGCTAAATACAAAATTGGTAAGATTGAATTTACTGGTGATTTACTCGACAAAACCACTAAAGATTTATCAAAATTACTTGAAATCAACACTGGTGATTTATTTAAACGGCAGAAAATTATTTTTGGCATGAAAGCAATTACTAATGTTTACACTAACCAAGGTTACGCCTTTGCCAAAGTTGATGCACTTACTTCTGAAAATAGAGTTGCAAATAATGTTGATTTAAAATTTAAGATTACACTAAACAGAAAAGTCTATGTTAATCGTATCACCATTACTGGCAATACTAGGACGCAAGACGAAGTAATTCGAAGAGAAATTAGCATTCAAGAAGGTGAGTTGTATTCAGATGAAAAATTAGAAGCCTCGATTACCAAAATCAAGCAACTGGGTTTTTTCTCTGATGTAAAAATGAATATATCTAAACCAAATGGTTTTAAAGATAAAATTAATTTAAATTTTCTCGTAGATGAGACTAAAACGGGAAATCTTTCTATTGGAATGTCTCATTCTAATAGCTCTGGTACTGCCTTTAATATTGGCGTACGAGAGAAAAACTTTTTAGGTACTGGTAATACACTAAACGCAAAAATATTACAATCTAGCGCAGTAAAAGAAATGAGTTTTTATTTTTCAGATCCTTACTTCACCAAAGATAAGCACAGTATTAGTTATGGTGTATTTAACAAAAAAACTGACGGTGCAAAACTTGATGTTGCCTCATATAAGATTAACGAAACGGGGGGTAGCATAGGCTATGGTATTCCAATTACTAAAGATACGCGCATCGGCGCAGATTTAAAGCTCTCCACTAGAAAAGTTACTTGTGGCGACACCTTTAAAACTGCTGCTTATGAGCAAGTTCAATGCGCCAGTAATGACAAAACTGAAGTTAAATTAAGTCTTGACTGGAGTGGTAATACACTTAATGATTATAACTTCCCAACCAAAGGCAGCAGTAAAAGCCTTACTGCTAGCATAGCACTGCCAGTAGCTGATTTCAAATACTATAAACTCAATGCCTCAACCAGAGATTACACTCCTTTTGCTAAAGGTTTAACCTTTAAAACAAATGCAAAAATAAGTTTGGCACAAGGCTACGGCAATAAAGAATTACCATTCTTTGAGCGTTATTATGGCGGTGGTAGTTCCTCTGTGCGTGGTTTTGACTTCAACTCCCTTGGCGAAACATATGACAATAACAAGGCCAAAGGTGGTGAATTATCTATATTGACAGGCATGTCCATTATTTCACCACTTACCTTTGTAAAAGACAGTAAAAATATGCGTATAAGTGCATTTATTGACGCAGGCGCTATTAGTAAAACAATCTCTGGATTTGATGGAAAAGATTTTCGTGCTTCTACTGGGGTGGCGTTCACTTGGTTGACCCCTATCGGTCCATTAGGCATGTATGCGGCTAAACCCTTTGTAAAGAAAACAGACGACAAAACCAAAACCTTTGAATTTACAATTGGCACAAGCTTCTAACCTCTAGGCAATGCACATACTGGGGGATATTGCTACTTTTATAGATGCTGAAATCATTGGTGATGCATCTTTGGAAATCAACAGCCTTGCTACCAGCTCTAACGCCCAAAAAGACCAACTAACTTATGTTGTAAGTAGCAAATACAAAGCTGATTTAATCGCTTCAAAAGCAGGCGCTGTCATTGTTCCTAAAGATTTACTCAGCGACTGCCCTACTAATGCCCTTGTGGTTGATAATGTCTATTTAGCCTTTGCTAAAGCCACACATTATTTTAAACAACAAAATATCCATCTTAATGGCATTCATCCGAGTTCTGTCATTAACAGCGAGAATGTTGCTGACAACTGCACCATTGGCGAAAATGTGGTAATTGGCAAAAATTGCATTATCGGTGTCAATACAGTAATTGAGCAAGGTGTTACTATTGGCAATAACGCTAATATTCAGCCGAATGTAACCATCCTGCAAGGCACAACCATTGGCGATAATGTTATTATTTCCGCAGGGGTAGTAATTGGTTCAGAAGGTTTTGGCAACGCATTAGATGCAGACAAGCATTGGCATAATATCGCACATTTGGGCAATGTAGTGATTGGTAGTAATGTGAATATTGGTGCCAATACCACGATTGACAGAGGCACTTTGGAAGACACGCAGATTCAAAATGGTGTTCACCTTGATAATTTAGTACATATTGCCCATAATGTCACACTTGGTGAACACACAGCGATTGCCGCAGGGGTTACCATTGGTGGTAGTGCTGTTTTAGGTAAACACTGTCAAGTAGGTGGCGGTGCAGTGATTGCCAGCCATATGCACCTTGAAAATGACACGATAATTACAGGTTCAAGCACGGTGGACAAGAGCCTAAGTACAGGGCATTACACTGGTTTTACTTCTATTTCTCTACACTCAGATTGGAAAAGAGTGCAAATGTGGTTGTCAAAACTTGATAAAATTGCGAGATATTTAAATATTAAATTAAAGAATCTAAAAGGAAAATAATCATGGAAATGAATATTCAAGATGTAAAAAACTACCTACCTCACCGCTACCCTTTCTTATTAATTGATAGAGTATTAGAGCTAGAAATTGGGAAGTCAATTGTTGCCCTTAAAAATGTAACTTATAATGAGCCACAATTCACTGGCCATTTCCCTGCACAACCTATTATGCCAGGTGTTTTGATTATTGAAGCCTTGGCACAAGCAACAGGCATCTTGGCATTTAAATCCGAAGTGGGTAAGCCGATTGATGGGCAAATTTATATGCTGGTCGGAGTTGATAAGGTGCGTTTTAAGCGTATGGTTGAGCCGGGTGATCAATTACGCTTAGAGGTGGAAGTAATGGCAGTTAAACGCGGTATCTGGAAGTTTAAGTGTGTTGCCAAGGTGGATGATAAAGTTGTTACCTCTGCTGAGTTGATGTGCACACAGAAAGCAGCAAACTAAAGGGGTCATAACTATGGCAATACATCCAAGTGCTGTTGTTGATGAGACTGCAAAAATCCATAAAGATGCTGAAATATGTGCTTATGTTATCATTGGTGCTAATGTAGAAATTGGCTCAGGTACAATTGTTGAATCTCACGCTGTTATTCAAGGTCCTACTAAAATTGGCAAAAATAATCATATTTATTCATTCGCCTCAATTGGTGGCGATCCACAGGACATTACTTATGAAGTTGAGCAAGAATCTAATTTAATTATTGGCAATGACAATTTAATTCGTGAATTCTGCACCATCAACCGTGGCACAGAAAAACAAGAATCTATTACCCGTGTTGGCTCTAAAAATATGCTGATGGCATATGTGCATATTGCCCATGACTGCCATATTGGCGACCATATTATTATGTCAAACAATGCTTCATTAGCAGGTCATGTGCGTATTCAAGATTGGGCAATTTTAGGCGGTTTTACACTGGTAAAACAATATTGTATGATTGGTATGCACACTTATGTGGGTATGGGCTGTCAGGTAAATAAAGATATCCCTTCTTATATGTTGGCCTCGGGCGTGCAAACTCGAGTTCGCAGTATCAATGCAGAAGGTATGCGTCGTCGTGGCTTTACTCCAAATGCGATTGCCGCTATTAAACGCGCTTTTAAAGTAGTTTATCGGGGCTCTGGCTTGCTTGACCAATCTTTAAAGGAGTTAAAGGAAACAGAATCTGACCATATTGAAGTAATGCAATTCGTCAAATGTATCCGCAGTTCAAAAGCGGGCATTATGCGTGGCCCTAACGAGGAATAGTGTCAGCAGATAAATCCTTCTTACGCTCAAGTAGTGTAGTTACTACAATGACTTTCTTGTCGCGTATTTTAGGCTTGGTGCGTGATTATTTTGTTGCTCGGTATTTTGGTGCTAATGGCTTAACAGACGCATTTTTAGTGGCTTTTAGAATTCCTAACTTCCTCAGACGCTTATTTGGTGAAGGGGCTTTTTCACAAGCATTTGTGCCTATTCTTGCCGAGGCTAAAGCCAATCATAACGAAGTAGAAGTGCAAAATGTAATCAATCACATTGGCACTAAATTCCTAAAAGTGCTGGTTATTCTTACGCTGATTGCTGTCATTATCGCCCCTGTCATTATTTTTATGTTTGCCTGGGGCTTTTACTTTGATGCCGACCCGACTAAATTTAACTTAGCATCAAACATGCTCAGAGTTACCTTTCCTTACTTACTGTTAATTTCTCTAACTGCTTTTTCAGGTAGTATTCTCAATACCTACGACCGGTTCGCCGTGCCCGCCTTCACCCCTGTTTTATTAAATATCTCGATGATTTTATCCGCAGTTTATTTGTCAAAACACTTGGAAACCCCAATTATGGCACTTGCTTGGGGCGTGTTGATTGGTGGCATAGTACAGCTGTTATTTCAAATCCCTTTCTTGCTTAAACTCAAAAAAATGCCTCGCTTAGTCAAAGGCGAACACGAAGCCGTAAAAACCTTAAAAAATAGAATGCTACCCGCCCTATTCGGCGTCTCAGTTTCTCAAATCAACCTATTAATTGACACAATGATTGCCACGGTATTGGTAAGTGGCAGCGTTACTTGGTTATATTATTCAGACAGATTATTAGAGTTACCTTTGGCATTGATTGGTATCGCCTTGGCAACAGTGGCATTAGCCAAACTCAGCAATCACTATGCCAATCAAGATGAACAAAAATTCACTCAAACCATTGATTACGCTCTTAAAATCGGACTGATACTCGGAGCACCTGCGTGTGCGGGATTGGTATTATTAGCAGAGCCTTTGTTGATTACTTTGTTTCAATACGATGCATTTACCCCTTATGCAGCACAGCAATCTTCTCTCAGTTTGATGGCGTATGCTGCAGGATTGATGGCATTTATCATGGTTAAAATCTTGGCCCCTGCTTTTCTGGCTCGGGGTGATACCAAAACGCCAGTTAAAGTCGGTGTAATTGCCATGGTATCCAATGTCTTTTTAAATATTTTTTTCGCTTATCACTATGCCCATATAGGGTTAGCCATTGCCACTTCACTGTCCGCATTGATTAATGCAGTATTGCTTTATTATTATTTAAGAAAAGACGATATTTTCTGCTTTTCTACCGATTTTATACAAATGGCATTTAAAGTGTTATTGTCAACGATTATAATGATTACCTATATATTGAATTTCGATCAAACGCCTAGCGATTATCTAAACAACGATGTGTGGTATAGAGTATTGTCGATTGGCACTGTTATTGGTGGCTCGGCACTGACTTACTTTGCCAGTCTTTGGATACTTGAGGTTAAAATAGGAAAATTATGAATACAGTAAATTGTGTAAAAATGAACGCAGAATTAGAAGCCCTAGACCGTGCCCCCTACCCAGGGGAATTAGGTCGGCGTATTTTAGCAAATGTGTCTAAACAAGGTTGGCAAGCGTGGTTAGACCACCAAACGATGCTGATTAACGAAAACAACCTGAATATGCTTGATGAAAAAGCACAAGCTTATTTAAAAGAGCAAATGGAAAAGTACTTTTTCTCTGAAGAAGGTGCTGATGACATCGCTGGTTATAAGGCGCAATAATTATGGCTAATTTATTCGTTATTGCCGCCCCATCGGGCTGCGGAAAAACTTCTTTAGTTAAGCAATTAGTAGCGGACACAGTTGATTTATGTGTATCTGTATCACATACCACGCGTGATGCCCGTGCTGGCGAAGTGCATGGGAAAAACTATTTCTTTGTTTCTAAACAAGAATTTGACCAAATCAAGCAAGACAATGGTTTTATTGAATCTGCACAAGTATTTGATAACCATTATGGCAGTGCCAAAAAAACAGTTAAAGACCTGTTGGCAAGCGGGCAAGATGTGATTTTAGAGATTGATTGGCAAGGTGCTAGACAAGTGGAAAAGAGTTTCCCAGATATTATCAGTATTTTTATCATTCCGCCCTCTATCGAAGCACTCAGAGCGCGTTTAACAGATAGAGGGCAGGACGATTCGTCTATCATTGACCGTAGAATGCGTGACGCTGTAAGTGAAACACGGCATTATGATGAGTTTGATTATTTGGTGGTTAATGACGATTTTGATACGGCTTTGCAGGACATTTCTACCATCATTCACTCGCAAAGATTTAGCATTGAGCAACAGTCTAGCAGGCATCAAGCACTGCTTGAAACCTTGATTAAATAACAATGAGTCAAAAGCCAACAACCCCTGTTATTCAAACATCTAAAGACCTTAGTTTTCAGAAGTACCCACCGATTTTATCAGCAGAAGAAGAGCACGAGTTGGCAGTGGATTTATTTGAAAATCATAATCTAGAAGCGGCAAGAAAGTTGGTGCTCTCACATATGCGTTTTGTAGCGTTTATTGCACACGGTTACAAGGGGTATGGATTGGAAAAAGCGGACTTAATTCAGGAAGGCACTATCGGGTTAATGAAGGCGGTTAAAAAGTTTAATCCCAATAAAAATGTGCGTCTTGCATCGTATGCAGTGTATTGGATTCGGGCTGAAATTCACGAGTTTATTTTCAAAAATTGGAAAATTGTAAAAGTAGCAACCACCAAAGAACAACGCAAATTGTTCTTTAAACTGAAAAAAGCCAAGGCTAATATTTACACTTCTTTAAATGCCGAACAAGCAAAAGAAATCGCTGATGACTTGGGTGTACGCCCAAAAGATGTGTTGGATATGGAGTCGCGTTTACAGTTTAATGATGTCGCATTTGAGATTTTAGATGAAGAAGGCAGCACGGCACCCGCACATTATTTAACCGATAAAAATACCAAAACACCTGAGCAATTAGCCCTGAATGATGACACACAAAAGCACCAACAGCAACAACTTTACACGGCATTGTCGTCTTTAGATGAAAGAAGTTTGGATATTTTGCAGTCAAGGTACTTGAAAGAAGAAAAAACGACCCTATATACATTAGCGGAGAAGTATGGTGTCTCTGCTGAACGCATTAGACAGCTTGAAAATAAAGCCATGCAAAAGCTAAAAGGCACCATAGGAACACAAATTTAAAATTATTTATTTAAAATAGGAGAAAAAAATGAATATTCGCCCCCTTCACGACCGCGTGGTCGTCCGTAGATCAGAAGAAGAGCAAACGACAGCTAGCGGCTTAATTATCCCTGGTTCAGCCAGTGAGAAGCCATCAGAAGGCATTGTAGTCGCTGTTGGTAAAGGTAAAAAAACAGATAACGGCGATATAATTGCCTTAGATGTTAAAGTTAAAGATAAGGTTTTATTTGGTCAGTTTGCTGGCACAGAAATCACCGTAGAGGGTGAAACCCTATTGGTAATGAGCGAAAGCGACATTGTTGCCGTTGTTGAATAAAGGAGAATAAGATGAGTGCAAAAGATATAGAATTTGGAATTGACGCAAGAAATTTAATGCTGAATGGCGTTAATATTTTAGCTAACGCAGTAAAAGTAACCCTTGGCCCTAAAGGCCGTAATGTAGTTTTAGACCGTTCATTTGGTGCACCCACCATCACGAAAGACGGTGTTTCTGTGGCTCAAGAAATTGAGCTTGAAAACAAGTTTGAAAATATGGGTGCACAAATGGTGAAAGAAGTCGCTTCTAAAACCAATGACATCGCTGGTGATGGTACGACGACTGCGACTGTGCTTGCACAGGCTTTGGTTAGCGAAGGTGTTAAAGCCGTTTCTGCAGGTATGAACCCGATGGATCTAAAGCGTGGTATTGATAAAGCCACAAAAACAGCAGTTAAAGCGTTACGCGACCTATCACAACCTTGCAATGACACAAAATCAATTGCACAAGTTGGTACAATTTCTGCCAACTCTGACACATCTGTTGGTAATATTATTGCAGAAGCAATGGAAAAAGTTGGTAAAGAAGGCGTGATTACCGTCGAAGAAGGCTCAGGTCTTGACGATGAATTAGATGTAGTTGAAGGCATGCAGTTTGAGCGTGGTTATTTATCGCCTTATTTTGTTAATAATCAAGACAATATGAGTGCAGATTTGGATACGCCATTAATTTTATTGAATGAGTCAAAAATCTCAAACATTCGTGATTTATTACCTGCATTAGAAATCGTGCAAAAATCGGGTCGTCCGTTATTGGTGATTGCCGAAGACATTGAAGGCGAAGCTTTGGCTACTTTGGTAGTGAACAATATGCGTGGTATCGTTAAAGTGGTTGCCGTTAAATCCCCTGGATTTGGAGACCGTCGTAAGGCAATTTTGCAAGACCTTGCGGTATTAACAGGTGGTGTGGTGATTTCAGAAGAAATTGGCTTATCGCTGGAAACTATCACTGAAGACCAATTAGGTTCTGCAAAACGCATTGAAGTTGGCAAAGACAAAACCATTGTTGTTGATGGTGCAGGCACAAAAGATGCTATCAATGGTCGTGTTAAGCAAATTAAAGCACAATTAGAAAAAACAACTTCTGAATATGACCAAGAAAAATTATCAGAGCGATTGGCTAAATTATCAGGCGGTGTTGCGGTGATTAAAGTCGGCGCTGCCACTGAAGTTGCAATGAAAGAAAAGAAAGCCCGTGTTGATGATGCATTGCATGCAACCCGTGCCGCTGTGCAAGAAGGTGTCGTTCCGGGTGGTGGTGTTGCCTTGGTTCGTGCGATTAAATCGTTGGACAAACTCAAAGGCGACAACCACGACCAAGATATCGGTATTGACATCACTAAACGCGCGATGGAAGCACCGCTTAGGCAAATCGTTTCCAATGGTGGTGGAGAGCCGTCCGTTGTGCTTAATGAAGTAGTCAATAGCAAAGGTAATCATGGTTACAATGCTGGTACTGACGAATATGGTGATATGTTAAAAATGGGCATCCTCGACCCAACCAAAGTAACCCGTGCTGCTCTACAGCATGCAGCGAGTATCTCTGGTTTGATGATTACCACTGAAGCAATGATTACCGATACACCGCAAGATGCTCCAGCGATGGCTGGTGGTGATGCAGGTGGTATGGGTGGTATGCCAGGCATGATGTAAAATAAATTTTTTACCTCAAAAAAAACCCCGTTTAAACGGGGTTTTTTTATATTTAATTTATTTGAGACCTTTGCATAATTCATAATTTATTGCTTTAATCCCAACTTTTGTAATTTTTCAAAAAAGATTTTTCAAAATTATTCTCACTTTCTTCAAAAACCCAAAAACAAGGCTGATTGTTTGCATTTCTTGGCGATTTCCCGCCTATTTTTACCTTTATTCCAACCATTAGACGCAACAATCCTGCAGTTCTCGCATCTGTTTAAAAATATTCATCCCTGTTTTAAGATTATGACTCATGGCAATCAGTTGTGCTCGGGTCTTGTTTCTCTAATCCAAGGTATCTTGCCTTGCCTAAGCCGTGATGAAGTTTGAGCAACCCAAAGGTTCGATCAACAATGTAGCGAACAGATGAGCGTTGTCTGTTGTCTTGTTTTTGTTTGTTTGTGAGTGGTGTGTTTCTGTAGGCTCGATGCAAGACTTTATTGTTTTGTTTGCCCAACTTTTTGTCATTTCTTTTGTTGGCGTAAGCGCTATCAGCAAAGACTTGCCCGCAGGTTTTGGTTTTGCTAACACCAAGAGACCTTTGCATAAATATGAATAATCATCAAAACGCCATCTTTCATCAAATTACAAACTTTTTAAAAACACCCTTAGCCCTGCTAGGAGTGGATTTAAAAAATTTCCAATTTAATAAAATCTGTCATTTTGCTAATCATCCCTATTTATGCAAAGGTCTCATCAAGTAGTTTGTCAAATTCTTGTGAGTCATGCACATTGCCAGAGATAAACGTCATTTTTTTAACAAAGCCATCCTCATCAGTATTTGCATGCATCTTAAAGCCATAGGTGGTTTTGCGTTTGCCATCAGCGGCAGTTTTGACATTGTAAGCGGCTTCAGGGTCTTGGGTGTTGTTGCCGTGTTTTCCCTTGCGTTTTCTTGATTGTTTGGCTTCTATGACAGTAGCGTCAATGATGTTGATTGAGCCTAGCGAGACAATGATTGATTTTGCTCTAAGTGATTGTTGATTTGCTCTAGTAATGGCTCTAACAGTTTCTCAGTATTGAGTAATTGCCTAAAACGCCAAATGCTGGAATGGTCTGGCACATTCTCAGATAGAGACAAATCAATAAACCTTCTAAACATTAAATCTCTAGAGACCTTTGCATAAATATGAATAATCATCAAAACGCCATCTTTCATCAAATTACAAACTTTTTAAAAACACCCTTAGCCCTGCTAGGAGTGGATTTAAAAAATTTCCAATTTAATAAAATCTGTCATTTTGCTAATCATCCCTATTTATGCAAAGGTCTCATAAAGTAAGACACCCATAAAAACAAAAACCCGCCTTATTAAAGCGGGTTTTTTTATGGAAAAATATCAACCAAAAATTTAAAAATTTAAAAACTTGAACTTAGAGGAATAAGTAAATTATGTATAATAATAATCAGTTATAACAACCAAAGGACAACCCCATGCCAGGACAAACAAAATACTTCATCAGCAACACCAACGGCTTCTTCGTCAACTGGTATTCCGATATCACCGGAGTTGAATCTCACGGACAAGCATTAAAAGCATCTGGCAATAGTGGAGACGATGCCGTCTATGTAGGACAAGGCACCAAAGTCGATGCAACAGGGCTTACTTCAACAGGTGGCAATGATTCAATTTATTTAACCGGCACTTTTAACAACTACGAACAAACACTAGATGGCAATACCTACACCTTCAAAAGAACGGTTACTATTAACGATACTGAATACCAAGAAGAAGTCTCCTTCACAGCCTCTAATGGCGACAGGGTTTATTTTGCAAATGGTTTTTTTAAGATTGATATAGCAGGCAATGATGGGCTATCAAATGCAGGCGTTTTTCAGAAAATTAAATCCACTGATATTAACTCCAGTTCAAGCACACCCACCGACCCTTTAACCAGTCAACCCGCCATTGACAAAGGTGGTGCTACTAAAGTATTTATTTCTGATAACAACGGTGAGCACATTACCCCTGGTGTCAAAGGCTCAGTATTTAAGATATCTGGCAATAGTGGCAATGACACAGTTTATGTTGCCAAAGGCACAAAAGTTGATGCAACAGGACTCACCTCAACAGGTGGTAACGATGTTGTTTATTTAACCGGCACTTTTAACAACTACGAACAAACACTAGATGGCATTACCTACACCTTCAAAAGAACTGTTAATATTAACAGTACTGATTACCAAGAAGAAGTCTCCTTCACAGCCTCTAATGGCGATAGGGTTTATTTTGCAGATGGTTTTGTTAAGATTGATATAACAGGCGATGATGGGCTATCAGAAGCAGGTGTTTTTAAGAGAATTATATCCACTGATATTGACGGTAGTGAGTCAACTCCAGGTTTGGGGATTGGTTTAAGAATCACAGACGATAAAAGTAACATCGTAAAAAATGGTGAAGACATCACCTACACCTTTACTTTTGATGAAGCAGTTACAGATTTTGATATAAATGATATTACAGTTACAGGCGGTACAAAAGGTACTTTTACCTCTGTTAATGGTAGTGAAAGTGTCTATACTTTAGCACTAACCCCTCCTGCAAACAGCAAAGGCATAATAAGCCTTACAGTAGCCGTTGATGCTGCTACTTCTAAAGTTAACACAGCACTAAAATCAGTTGCTGCCAGCAATAATCAAAGTTTTGATACTCAAGCCCCAACTTTGATTATCAGCGATGACAAGGCTGATGCTTTAACCCTTAAAACTGGCGATACAATCACCTATACCTTTACCTTTAGTGAAGCAGTAACAGGTTTTGATAAAAGTGTTATCAACATCAGCAATGGTGCTATTAAGACAGGTACTGATTTAATTGCCAGCACAACACCTGCTGATGCAGGTAAAGTCTATACCTTGACCGTTGTACCTAGCAGTGACCTAGATGTAGGTTCTAACTTAACCGTGTCAGTGTCTGCTAATACTGCAATTACAGACAGTGCGGGCAATGCTTACAGCACAACAGCAGCAAATAACGAGCAAGCAATTGACACTAAAGCCCCAGTAGCAGAACTCAGTGGCAATATGGCACCTAATGAAAACTTAACGATGACCTTTTTAGAGGCAGTTACAATAAACACAGCAGGCAGTATTGTCATTTATGATAAAGCCAACTCTGACACTCTTATTACGATTGATATAGCTAACCAAGTTAGCCTTGATAGCACCAAAAAAATTATCACTATTAATCCAGGTAGTGATTTAATAGTCAATAAGAATTACTATGTCAAAATTGATGCAGGCACTTTTAAAGATACTGCAGGTAATAATTATGAGGGTATTGACAGCAATAGTGGTTGGGGCTTTCTGGTTTCTTCATTCACCACCACAGCACAATGGGTAGATGCAAGTGGCAACTCTGTTAGCGACAATGGCATCAATGCCAGTGAATCTAGCACACTTGCCATTCAAGGCACATTAACAAATTCTGGCGGTGCAGCAGGCGTTGTTATCAGTGCTATTACATTTAAAGCAGCCAGTGGAACAGCCAATGACAAAGTTGTAGATACCAGTAACCTACCCACTTTTGCATCTGCCAATGGTACCGAATGGACATTAGCCAATAGTAAAATACCGACTTTAGTCAGTGGTGAGACCTATACGATTGAGATAAATTTATCTTCAACAGGTGGTGGCACAAGCACAGGTGGCAACACCACCCCTGTTTTAATTGACACTGCTGCCCCAATCATAACAGGCTGGGCAGTCAACTCACCAACAGATGGGCAATCAGGCTTTAAAGTGGATGATGTTATTGAGTTAACCATGACAACCAATGAAGCACTCTCGTTAAGCAATGCTACCAGTAGCAAAGTGACCATTGGTAATAAGGAATTTACACTAGATACCGGCAAAGGTGCCGCCAAAGCAGGGGCATCAGTAGATGAGTTAAAACAATTATTCTTTACTTACACTGTCAAAGTCGATGATAGTATCAATAAAGCAGATTTTGAGATTACCAATGAAAGTGCAATTACCTTGACAGGGGTAACCGATGTAGCAGGTAATATAGTTGCCACCACAGGTACTTATCCTGTTGAATTAGACCGTAATGTTGATGGTGTTGTGCCAACTATTGGAGACATTACACTAAACTGGGGAGATATTTTAAACGCTGTTGAAGACAACAGCAATGGCACTGTAACAGTTGCTACAACTGGTGTAGAAAACAATCAAGAAGTCTCACTAGTTATTAACCAAAAAACTTATACAGGTACTGTTACCAGCAATAGTGCAACCATTACTGTTGCAGCCACAGATTTACAAGCATTAACCCATGGACAAACTTACAGCTATAAAGTCAATATAAAAGATACTGCTGGTAACCCAGCGATAGAGAAAATAGGTGATTTTAAAGTTGATACGGTTGCACCAACCATTGCAATCAGAAGTAATATGAGTGCTTTAAAAGCAGGCGAGACTGCAATGATTACCTTTACCCTAAGTGAAGTGTCTACTGATTTTGTTGCGGCGGATGTTACGGTAACAGGTGGTGTGTTGTCTGGTTTTGCGCTTAAGTCTAGTGAGACTAAGGTTTATACAGCGACATTTACACCAACAACAAGTAGCACAACAGCGGGTGCAATCTCGGTTGCTAGTGGTAAGTTTACGGATGCAGCGGGTAATAATAATGCTGATGATTCAGTGTCGTTAACGATTGATACGGTTACGCCAACCATTGCAATCAGAAGTAATATGAGTGCTTTAAAAGCAGGCGAGACTGCAATGATTACCTTTACCCTAAGTGAAGTGTCTACTGATTTTGTTGCGGCGGATGTTACGGTAACAGGTGGTGTGTTGTCTGGTTTTGCGCTTAAGTCTAGTGAGACTAAGGTTTATACAGCGACATTTACACCAACAACAAGTAGCACAACAGCGGGTGCAATCTCGGTTGCTAGTGGTAAGTTTACGGATGCAGCGGGTAATAATAATGCTGATGATTCAGTGTCGTTAACGATTGATACGGTTACGCCAACCATTGCAATCAGAAGTAATATGAGTGCTTTAAAAGCAGGCGAGACTGCAATGATTACCTTTACCCTAAGTGAAGTGTCTACTGATTTTGT
Organism: Candidatus Thiodubiliella endoseptemdiera; assembly: GCF_964212635.1. Lineage (NCBI taxonomy): Bacteria > Pseudomonadati > Pseudomonadota > Gammaproteobacteria > Pseudothioglobaceae (SeqCode) > Candidatus Thiodubiliella > Candidatus Thiodubiliella endoseptemdiera. The sequence goes on along the minus strand of NZ_OZ156463.1, from coordinate 138,655 downwards.
TGCGGCGGATGTTACGGTAACAGGTGGTGTGTTGTCTGGTTTTGCGCTTAAGTCTAGTGAGACTAAGGTTTATACAGCGACATTTACACCAACAACAAGTAGCACAACAGCGGGTGCAATCTCGGTTGCTAGTGGTAAGTTTACGGATGCAGCGGGTAATAATAATGCTGATGATTCAGTGTCGTTAACGATTGATACGGTTACGCCAACCATTGCAATCAGAAGTAATATGAGTGCTTTAAAAGCAGGCGAGACTGCAATGATTACCTTTACCCTAAGTGAAGTGTCTACTGATTTTGTTGCGGCGGATGTTACGGTAACAGGTGGTGTGTTGTCTGGTTTTGCGCTTAAGTCTAGTGAGACTAAGGTTTATACAGCGACATTTACACCAACAACAAGTAGCACAACAGCGGGTGCAATCTCGGTTGCTAGTGGTAAGTTTACGGATGCAGCGGGTAATAATAATGCTGATGATTCAGTGTCGTTAACGATTGATACGGTTACGCCAACCATTGCAATCAGAAGTAATATGAGTGCTTTAAAAGCAGGCGAGACTGCAATGATTACCTTTACCCTAAGTGAAGTGTCTACTGATTTTGTTGCGGCGGATGTTACGGTAACAGGTGGTGTGTTGTCTGGTTTTGCGCTTAAGTCTAGTGAGACTAAGGTTTATACAGCGACATTTACACCAACAACAAGTAGCACAACAGCGGGTGCAATCTCGGTTGCTAGTGGTAAGTTTACGGATGCAGCGGGTAATAATAATGCTGATGATTCAGTGTCGTTAACGATTGATACGGTTACGCCAACCATTGCAATCAGAAGTAATATGAGTGCTTTAAAAGCAGGCGAGACTGCAATGATTACCTTTACCCTAAGTGAAGTGTCTACTGATTTTGTTGCGGCGGATGTTACGGTAACAGGTGGTGTGTTGTCTGGTTTTGCGCTTAAGTCTAGTGAGACTAAGGTTTATACAGCGACATTTACACCAACAACAAGTAGCACAACAGCGGGTGCAATCTCAGTTGCTAGTGGTAAGTTTACGGATGCAGCGGGTAATAATAATGCTGATGATTCAGTGTCGTTAACGATTGATACGGTTACGCCAACCATTGCAATCAGAAGTAATATGAGTGCTTTAAAAGCAGGCGAGACTGCAATGATTACCTTTACCCTAAGTGAAGTGTCTACTGATTTTGTTGCGGCGGATGTTACGGTAACAGGTGGTGTGTTGTCTGGTTTTGCGCTTAAGTCTAGTGAGACTAAGGTTTATACAGCGACATTTACACCAACAACAAGTAGCACAACAGCGGGTGCAATCTCGGTTGCTAGTGGTAAGTTTACGGATGCAGCGGGTAATAATAATGCTGATGATTCAGTGTCGTTAACGATTGATACGGTTAAGCCAACCATTGCAATCAGAAGTAATATGAGTGCTTTAAAAGCAGGCGAGACTGCAATGATTACCTTTACCCTAAGTGAAGTGTCTACTGATTTTGTTGCGGCGGATGTTACGGTAACAGGTGGTGTGTTGTCTGGTTTTGCGCTTAAGTCTAGTGAGACTAAGGTTTATACAGCGACATTTACACCAACAACAAGTAGCACAACAGCGGGTGCAATCTCGGTTGCTAGTGGTAAGTTTACGGATGCAGCGGGTAATAATAATGCTGATGATTCAGTGTCGTTAACGATTGATACGGTTAAGCCAACCATTGCAATCAGAAGTAATATGAGTGCTTTAAAAGCAGGCGAGACTGCAATGATTACCTTTACCCTAAGTGAAGTGTCTACTGATTTTGTTGCGGCGGATGTTACGGTAACAGGTGGTGTGTTGTCTGGTTTTGCGCTTAAGTCTAGTGAGACTAAGGTTTATACAGCGACATTTACACCAACAACAAGTAGCACAACAGCGGGTGCAATCTCGGTTGCTAGTGGTAAGTTTACGGATGCAGCGGGTAATAATAATGCTGATGATTCAGTGTCGTTAACGATTGATACGGTTAAGCCAACCATTGCAATCAGAAGTAATATGAGTGCTTTAAAAGCAGGCGAGACTGCAATGATTACCTTTACCCTAAGTGAAGTGTCTACTGATTTTGTTGCGGCGGATGTTACGGTAACAGGTGGTGTGTTGTCTGGTTTTGCGCTTAAGTCTAGTGAGACTAAGGTTTATACAGCGACATTTACACCAACAACAAGTAGCACAACAGCGGGTGCAATCTCGGTTGCTAGTGGTAAGTTTACGGATGCAGCGGGTAATAATAATGCTGATGATTCAGTGTCGTTAACGATTGATACGGTTAAGCCAACCATTGCAATCAGAAGTAATATGAGTGCTTTAAAAGCAGGCGAGACTGCAATGATTACCTTTACCCTAAGTGAAGTGTCTACTGATTTTGTTGCGGCGGATGTTACGGTAACAGGTGGTGTGTTGTCTGGTTTTGCGCTTAAGTCTAGTGAGACTAAGGTTTATACAGCGACATTTACACCAACAACAAGTAGCACAACAGCGGGTGCAATCTCGGTTGCTAGTGGTAAGTTTACGGATGCAGCGGGTAATAATAATGCTGATGATTCAGTGTCGTTAACGATTGATACGGTTAAGCCAACCATTGCAATCAGAAGTAATATGAGTGCTTTAAAAGCAGGCGAGACTGCAATGATTACCTTTACCCTAAGTGAAGTGTCTACTGATTTTGTTGCGGCGGATGTTACGGTAACAGGTGGTGTGTTGTCTGGTTTTGCGCTTAAGTCTAGTGAGACTAAGGTTTATACAGCGACATTTACACCAACAACAAGTAGCACAACAGCGGGTGCAATCTCAGTTGCTAGTGGTAAGTTTACGGATGCAGCGGGTAATAATAATGCTGATGATTCAGTGTCGTTAACGATTGATACGGTTACGCCAACCATTGCAATCAGAAGTAATATGAGTGCTTTAAAAGCAGGCGAGACTGCAATGATTACCTTTACCCTAAGTGAAGTGTCTACTGATTTTGTTGCGGCGGATGTTACGGTAACAGGTGGTGTGTTGTCTGGTTTTGCGCTTAAGTCTAGTGAGACTAAGGTTTATACAGCGACATTTACACCAACAACAAGTAGCACAACAGCGGGTGCAATCTCGGTTGCTAGTGGTAAGTTTACGGATGCAGCGGGTAATAATAATGCTGATGATTCAGTGTCGTTAACGATTGATACGGTTAAGCCAACCATTGCAATCAGAAGTAATATGAGTGCTTTAAAAGCAGGCGAGACTGCAATGATTACCTTTACCCTAAGTGAAGTGTCTACTGATTTTGTTGCGGCGGATGTTACGGTAACAGGTGGTGTGTTGTCTGGTTTTGCGCTTAAGTCTAGTGAGACTAAGGTTTATACAGCGACATTTACACCAACAACAAGTAGCACAACAGCGGGTGCAATCTCAGTTGCTAGTGGTAAGTTTACGGATGCAGCGGGTAATAATAATGCTGATGATTCAGTGTCGTTAACGATTGATACGGTTACGCCAACCATTGCAATCAGAAGTAATATGAGTGCTTTAAAAGCAGGCGAGACTGCAATGATTACCTTTACCCTAAGTGAAGTGTCTACTGATTTTGTTGCGGCGGATGTTACGGTAACAGGTGGTGTGTTGTCTGGTTTTGCGCTTAAGTCTAGTGAGACTAAGGTTTATACAGCGACATTTACACCAACAACAAGTAGCACAACAGCGGGTGCAATCTCGGTTGCTAGTGGTAAGTTTACGGATGCAGCGGGTAATAATAATGCTGATGGTTCTGATGCTGATAATTCAGTGTCGTTAACGATTGATACAAATAATGCAGGTGCTATTGCTGCAATCTCGGGTACAACTACTCAGGGTCAAACTTTAGCGGCAGGTGCAATTACTGATGCAGATGGCACAACGGGTGGCTCATCTGTTGCTGCTACTTACCAATGGATGGTATCTGATGCTGAGAATGGCACTTATACTGCTATTAGTGGTGCAATAGCTTCTACATTTACATTAACACAAGCAGAAGTTGGTAAATTTATTAAGGTGGTTGCGAGTTATAAGGATGCACAGGGTACATCAGAAACTGTAACTTCTGCAGCGAGTTCTACAATTGCTAATACAAATGATGTGGGTGCTATTGCTGCAATCTCGGGTACAACTACTCAGGGTCAAACTTTAGCGGCAGGCACAATTACTGATGCAGATGGCACAACGGGTGGCTCATCTGTTGCTGCTACTTACCAATGGACGGTATCTGATACTGAGAATGGTACTTATACTGCTATTAGTGGTGCAATAGCTTCTACATTTACATTAACACAAGCAGAAGTTGGTAAATTTATTAAGGTGGTTGCGAGTTATACGGATGCACAGGGTACATCAGAAACTGTAACTTCTGCAGCGAGTTCTGCAGTTACTATTGATACGGTTGCGCCAACCATTGCAATCACAAGTTATGTGAGTGCTTTAAAAGCAGGCGAGACTGCAATGATTACCTTTACCCTAAGTGAAGTGTCTACTGATTTTGTTGCGGCGGATGTTACGGTAACAGGTGGTGTGTTGTCTGGTTTTGCGCTTAAGTCTGGTGAGACTAAGGTTTATACAGCGACCTTTACGCCAACAGTTGGCGGAAGTTCAGGTGCAATCTCGGTTGCTAATAGTAAGTTTACGGATGCAGCGGGTAATAATAATGCTGATGGTTCTGATGCTGATAATTCAGTGTCGTTAACGATTGATACGGTTACGCCAACCATTGCAATCAGAAGTGATATGAGTGCTTTAAAAGCAGGCGAGACTGCAATGATTACCTTTACCCTAAGTGAAGTGTCTACTGATTTTGTTGCGGCGGATGTTACGGTAACAGGTGGTGTGTTGTCTGGTTTTGCGCTTAAGTCTGGTGAGACTAAGGTTTATACAGCGACATTTACACCAACAGCAGATAGCACAACGGATGGTTCGGTGTCGGTTGCTAGTAGTAAGTTTACGGATGCGGTAGGTAATAATAATGCTGATGGTTCTGATACAAATAACACGATTACCATGTCAATTGATAGTGTGCGTCCAATCTTAAATAGCATTGTGATGAGCGATACTGCGTTATTAGCAGGTGAAACCTCTACAGTAACCTTTACTTTTAGTGAAGCACTTGGAGCCAAACAAGCAATTGACGCCGTGATTAGATCCACTAGTTGGAATACTTGGAGTACCAGTGGTAAAGCAGCTGATGTGGTTATTGCCAGTCTAGATAATTTTGTAAGTAGTTCCAAAGGAACAGCTTATAGCAATGATCATATTGTCAAATCTAATGCATTAGAAAACACTTGGATTATTGGCGGTTCAGGGACTGGTCTAGCGCGTTATCTTGTCGTAACTTTGCAAGATAAATCCGATGGTAGCGGCGTTGAATATCAGTCGTATTTTATCTATGATCGAAACACTGCTTCTGGACACGCAAATCGTGTTGCTACACTTGCAACTACCTCAAACTTTATCAGTGCAGGCTGGAAAGATGGCAATGCATTCTATGCTGCTAGTGGACTGAATGTTAGTACTTTTGATATTGCTGATATTACCGCTTCTAACGGCACAATCTCTAACTTGAGCATTGACAATTCTGACGATAAAATCTACACAGCTACTTTTACGCCAACAACAGATATGAGAGCCGACAATAATGTGATCACTGTTAACACCAATTGGACGGATGTAGCGAACAATGCACCAGAATCGTCTAAAAACTCAGCCAACTATGTTGTTAATACGGTTGCGCCAACCATTGCAATCACAAGTGATGTGAGTGTTTTAAAAGCAGGCGAGACTGCAATGATTACCTTTACCCTAAGTAAAGTTTCCACTGATTTTGTTGCGAGTGATGTGACTGTAACAGGTGGTGTGTTGTCTGGTTTTGCGCTTAAGTCTGGTGAGACTAAGGTTTATACAGCGACATTTACACCAACAGCAGATAGCACAACGGATGGTTCGGTGTCGGTTGCTAGTAGTAAGTTTACGGATGCGGCAGGTAATAATAATGCTGATGGTTCTGATACAAATAACACGATTACCATGTCAATTGATAGTGTGCATCCAATCTTAAATAGTATTGTGATGAGCGATACTGCGTTATTAGCAGGTGAAACCTCTACAGTAACCTTTACTTTTAGTGAAGCACTTGGATCCAAACAAGCAATTGACGCTGTGATTAGATCCACTAGTTGGAATACTTGGAGTACCAGTGGTAAAGCAGCTGATGTGATTATTACCAGTCTAGATAACTTTGTAAATAGTGACAATGGAATAGTTTATAGCAATGATCATATTGTCAAATCTAATGTATTAGAAAACACTTGGATTATTGGCGGTTCAGGGACTGGTCTAGCGCGTTATCTTGTCGTAACTTTGCAAGATAAATCCGATGGTAGCGGCGTTGAATATCAGTCGTATTTTATCTATAGTCTGGAGCGTACTTCTGGACACGCAAATCGTGTTGCTACACTTGCAACTACCTCAAACTTTATCAGTGCAGGCTGGGGAGATGGCAATGCATTCTATGCTGCTAGTGGACTGAATGTTAATACTTTTGATGTTACTGATATTACCGCTTCTAACGGCACAATCTCTAACTTGAGCATTGACAATTCTGACGATAAAATCTACACAGCTACTTTTACGCCAACAACAGATATGAGCGCCGACAATAATGTGATCACTGTTAACACCAATTGGACGGATGTAGCGAACAATGCACCAGAATCGTCTAAAAACTCAGCCAACTATGTTATTGATACTATTACGCCAACCATTGAGAGTGCAGCGGTCAGTGGCAATACCGTGACAATCACCTTTGATGAATATCTTAACACTCTAGCTGTGCCAGATGCTTCAGCCTTTAGTGTTGATGTGGGTGGTAGTAGGAATGTGACTGGTGTTGCAATCAGTGATAAGAATGTTGTGTTGACTATTGATGGTGCTGCTATTGTTGATGGCAATACTGTGAATGTTAACTATACTAAGCCAGCATCGGGTATTGTGTTGGAAGGTACTCAAGGTAATGATGCAGTATCACTAAGTAATCTGATTGTTGGTACTTCAGGTGTTAATACGATAACGGGTACCAGTGGTAATGACATTATTATTGCTAATGCTGGCGCTGATACTTTGACAGGTAATGGTGGTGTTGATACTTTTGATTACAATTCAACGACTGATGGCAATGATACGATTAGTGATTTTGTGATTGGTAGTGGTGGTGATAAGCTTGATTTGAGTGATTTACTTACGGGTGAAACGAGTGGCACTTTGGCTAATTTTATTGAAGTCACAGATAGTAATGGTGCTGCTGATGGTGGCGATATCACACTTAAGATTGATGCTGATGGTGGTTCTAGTTTCACTTCTCCAGATATTGCGATTACTTTGACAGGCGCAGGGATTACGGGTGCTGAGTCAACACTGGCTAGTTTGACAACAGATAATATTGTGATTGGTTAAAGTTATTAAGAAGTAGAGACCTTTGCATAAATAGGGATGATTAGAAAAACACCCTTAGCACTGCCAGGAGTGGATTTAAAAAAAAATTTCAAAATTAATAAAATTTGTCATTAATTTTAGACAAAAGTCTCAAAATTATTCTTCAAGTGCGTATTAATAAAATAGTTTATAATTAGCAGAAAATTCAATATCAATACTAAAACATTATGAAAAAACTATTTATACTTTTATTTTCCTTATCTTTATCTTTCACTATTCAAGCTGATTTTTCTTCAGGTATGCACGACTATAAGAAAGGAGATTTTGACTCAGCCTTTCAAGAATGGTTCACCTTAGCTGAACAAAAAAATCACGCTGTCTCACAATACAATATTGCAAAAATGTATAAAAACGGTAAAGGTGTTAAACAAAGCAAAAAACAAGCATTAAAATGGTTTAAAAAAGCGTATTCTCAAGGTGAGACCTTTGCATAAATATGAATAATCATCAAAACGCCATCTTTCATCAAATTACAAACTTTTTAAAAACACCCTTAGCCCTGCTAGGAGTGGATTTAAAAAATTTCCAATTTAATAAAATCTGTCATTTTGCTAATCATCCCTATTTATGCAAAGGTCTCAAGGTATTAATTTAGCGAAAAATGAAATTATCTTACTTGAAGATGGTGTAAGTAACAAAACTAAATCAACGCAGCAAGTATCGTAAAATTATAAAAGAAAAATATCGCTCAATCAGACTTATTAATTAATTCCATAGCATGAAAATAGGCGGTAAAACTTAATCAGGTAAGAGCGATTCAAAATAAAACTCAGCATAAGACCCTTGCGTAAAACAAAAAAAATTAAAATATTCCAAAATAATTATGAGTAACTACGATTCATCCTCCATTGAGGTATTATCAGGTTTAGACCCAGTGCGTAAACGCCCAGGGATGTATACAGAAACCGAACGACCTAATCATTTAGCACAAGAAGTGATTGACAATAGTGTTGATGAGGCAGTAGCTGGGTATGCGACGAAAATCAATGTGGTGCTTTATAAAGATGGTTCTGTTTCAGTGGAAGATAATGGTCGCGGTATGCCAGTTGACATTCATCCAGAAGAAGGTATTTCAGGTGTTGAGGTGATTCTCACCAAACTACACGCAGGTGGTAAATTTTCAAATGACTCTTATCAATTTTCTGGCGGTTTACACGGTGTAGGAATTTCAGTGGTAAATGCCTTGTCAACACTGGTGGAAATCTGGATTAAACGAGACGCTAAAGAGCATTATATTACTTTTTCTGATGGCAATATAAAAACCCAACTTGAAGTAATTGGCACGGTTGGTAAAAATAATACAGGCACCAAGGTTAAATTTATCCCAGATGCACAATTTTTTGACACAGTTAAATTTTCTACTAGTAAATTAAGACATAACTTACGCTCAAAGGCGGTGTTATGTCCAGGTTTAGATGTTAGTTTTCGTAATGAAATAGATGACACTGAAGATCATTGGAATTATAAAGAAGGCTTAAAGGACTACTTATCAGTTTCACTTGATGGATTGGATTGCTTACCAGAAGTGCCATTCGTGGTAACTTACGAATCTGATAAACAACAAATGCATTGTTCGTTGTCTTGGACGGAATACAATACTAATATTATTGGCGAAAGTTATGTCAATCTTATCCCCACCTCTCAAGGAGGAACGCATGTCAACGGATTACGCTCTGGACTGACAGACGCATTAAAAGAATTTTGTGAATTTAGAAGTTTACTGCCAAAAAATGTCAAACTTACCCCTGACGATGTATGGCAAAAAATTGCTTATGTGTTGTCTATCAAAATATTAGACCCGCAATTTTCAGGACAAACTAAGGAAAGACTATCTTCCAGAGAATGTGCAGGCTTTGTTGCTAATGTGGTGAAAGATGCTTTTAGCCTTTGGTTAAACCAACATACCTCTGTTGCCGAAAAAATTGCCGAATTGACAATTATGAACGCCCAATCGCGTATGAAAACAGGCAAAAAAATCATTCGTAAAAAGATTGTAAGTGGTCCTGCCCTACCAGGTAAATTATCAGATTGCACCAGCCATGACCTCAGTCAAACCGAAGTATTTTTGGTAGAAGGTGATTCTGCGGGTGGCTCTGCCAAACAAGCCCGTGACAAAGAATATCAAGCCATTTTGCCGTTGCGAGGCAAAATTCTGAACACTTGGGAAGTAGATTCAGACCAAGTATTGGCAAGTAATGAAATACACGACATCAGCGTTGCCATTGGCTTAGAACCAAATTGTGAAGACTTATCAGGGCTACGATATGGCAAAATCTGTATCTTGGCAGATGCAGACTCAGACGGTGCCCATATTGCCACGCTAATTTGCACGCTGTTCGTTAAGCATTTTCCAAAATTAGTGAAAGAAGGACATATTTTCGTCGCAATGCCGCCGCTGTATCGTATTGATGCGGGCAAGCAAGTTTATTATGCGTTGGACGATTCTGAACGAGATGCCACTATCCATAAAATAGAAAAAGAAAATAAACGCACCAAGGTGCAAGTGCAACGCTTCAAAGGTTTGGGTGAAATGAACCCCTCACAACTCAGAGAAACCACAATGTTGCCCGATACCCGTCGATTAATCCAATTAACACTTGAGCAACCATTGCAAGTTACAGAAATGATGGATATGTTATTAAGCAAAAAACGCGCCCCAGACCGTAAAAAATGGCTGGAAGAAAAAGGCAACCTTGCCAATGTCTAAAAAAGCCGTTATTTTACTATCGGGTGGTTTAGATTCCACCACCACCCTCGCCATTGCACAATCACAGGGCTTTGAATGCTATGCGATGAGTTTTGACTATGGGCAAAAGCAAAAATCAGAACTTGATGCTGCTACAAAAATTGCCAAACTGTTTGCTGTGGCAAAACACAGAATAATGAACATCTGTTTAAACGATATTGGTGGTTCGGCACTGACAGACAGTGCCATTGAAGTGCCAAAATTTAAAGAAAGTAATGAAATTCCAATCACTTATGTACCTGCACGCAATACCATCTTTTTATCATATGCAATGGCGTGGGCAGAAGTATTAAAGTGTCAAAGTATTTTTATCGGTGTCAATGCGTTGGACTATTCGGGCTACCCAGATTGTCGTTCAGAATACATCAAAGCCTTTGAAATAATGGCAAATTTAGCCACTAAACAAGGGGTAGAAGGACAAAAACTCACCATTCACACACCATTGATAGACCTGCACAAGGCTCAAATAATCCAAAAAGGGGTAGCACTTGGCGTAGATTATGCTATGACGACCACCTGCTACCAAGCAGACGATAAAGGTGATGCTTGTGGGGTTTGTGATGCTTGCGAGTATCGAAAACTCGGTTTTAAAGCGGCGGGAATTGCAGACCCAACCAGGTATCAAAAATAGTTGCAAAACACCATTGCACAAATGGTTTTTTACGATAAAATGTAACTTTTTAATGACAACACAGGAAATAACAAATGAGTATTGAAGACAGAGTAAAGGCAGTTGTAGCTGAGCAGTTAGACGCAAGTGGTGATATTGACAATAACGCTTCTTTTATTGATGATTTAGGTGCAGATTCTTTAGACACGGTTGAATTGGTTATGTCCCTTGAAGAAGAATTTGATTGTGAAATTCCTGATGATGAAGCTGAAAACATTACAACGGTGCAGCAAGCCATCGACTATGTAAATAAAACTCTGTAATTTCCGTTTATTGATTTAAACTAAAAAAGCGCTTATTTGGCGCTTTTTTTACAACCTTAAAGATAAAATTATGAGCAAAAGAAGAGTAGTAATCACAGGTATGGGTATCGTCTCCCCTGTTGGGTCAACGATAACGGATGCATGGGACAATATCCTCAATGGTAAGTCAGGCATTAACACATTAACCAACATAGAAACCGAAGGTCAATCTGTTGCTTTTGGTGGCTCAGTTAAAGGCTTTGATATCAACGGTTATTTACCCCTTAAAGAATCCAAAAAAATGGACACTTTTATCCACTACGGTATGGCAGCAGGTATTCAAGCGATTGAAGATAGTGGTATCGAAATAACCGAAGAAAATGCAGAACGCATTGGTGTTGCAATCGGTGCGGGTATCGGTGGTTTGGGTACAATTGAAAAAACAGCAGACTTATTCAGAGAGAAAGGTGCAAGACGCATCTCTCCTTTCTTTGTCCCCTCCTCTATTATCAATATGATTTCGGGTAATCTTTCCATTAAATACGGACTTAAAGGTCCAAATTTTGCCATTGTTACCGCCTGCACCACAGGTACACATAATATTGGTGATGCCTCACGATTGATTGAATATGGTGATGCTGATGTAATGGTTGCAGGTGGTGCAGAAATGTCAACCACGAATTGTGGCTTAGGCGGTTTTGCCGCCGCGCGTGCCCTTTCCACTCGCAATGATGACCCTGCAACCGCCTCTCGCCCTTGGGACAAAGACCGCGATGGTTTTGTACTCGGTGATGGTGCAGGCGTAGTGGTATTAGAAGAATATGAACACGCTAAAGCCCGTGGTGCAAAAATCTATGCTGAAGTATTGGGTTATGGTATGAGCGGTGATGCTTATCATATGACTTTACCATCAAAGGGCGGCGAAGGCGCGGCCAGATGTATGAAAAATTCTATGCGTAATGCAGGTGTTTCTGCTAATCAAATTGATTATATCAATGCACACGGCACCTCAACACCTGCGGGCGACCAAGCAGAAACTGATGCTACCAAAGTAGCACTTGGCGACCATGCTTACAAGGTAGTTATGAGCTCAACCAAATCAATGACAGGACACTTACTCGGTGCTGCTGGCGGCATTGAAGCAATTTTTACGGCTTTGGCACTAAAAGATCAAGTTGTACCACCGACTATCAATATTATCAATCAAGACCCTAGTTGTGATTTAGATTATTGTGCGAATGAAGCGAGAGAAATGAAAATAAATATTGCGGTTTCTAATTCGTTTGGCTTTGGTGGCACTAATGGATCGATTTTACTTTCTAAAATTTAGAGCAAAAAAAATACCGACTAAAAAGTCGGTATTTTAAATAACTTTGATTTACAAGATTATGACAAAATTAAATTAGACGCTGAAAAGTCAGATAAAGCAGTAATATCAGATGTGTCGTTAAGCACAATGGCAACATCAGCATTCGTGCCATCACTTAGTGCTGCAGCGCTACTAACATCAGCAACATCAATTTTGATAAAGAGTGTTTTATCAATATTATCCCAAAAAGCAACTTTGTTAAAATTGGCAATGGATAAACCTAGTAGCAACATTAGCAAGTAAATCTATTGAGACCTTTGCATAAATAGGGATGATTAGCAAAATGACAGATTTTATTAAATTGGAAATTTTTTAAATCCACTCCTAGCAGGGCCAAGGGTGTTTTTAAAAAGTTTGTAATTTGATGAAAGATGGCGTTTTGATGATTATTCATATTTATGCAAAGGTCTCTCTAAGTTCAAGTTTTTAAATTTTTGGTTGATATTTTTCCATAAAAAAACCCGCTTTAATAAGGCGGGTTTTTATTTTTATGGGTGTCTTACTTTATGCAAAGGTCTCTTTATACAAGAATAAGATTATCAGTTATAAAGTGCCCTAATGCAACTGTGTCAGGAGTAGAGGAGCCACCAATACCAGAAACCCCTTGTAGATTGATAACCAAATCAGCAACATCATCTGTAACCGTGCCATCAGCATCAATCGTTAGTTTGGCACTACCTGCAGTGCCAGTATCTGACACTGTAATATATTTATCAATATTAGCAAAAAGTGTCGCTTGGTTACCACTAGCGGTAATAAAATCTTTTAAATCTAATTTATCACCACCAGCACCAAATATGAAGCCAGTTATGGTGTCTTCGCCATTATCTGTACTTGCATAAACAAAAATATCACTGCCTGCACCGCCATTTATAGTGTCGTTGCCTGCACCACCATTTATAGTATCGTCACCTGCACTACCCGTTATAGTATCGGCGTTATCGGTGCCGATATAAAAATTATATGCAAATGCCCAAGTTTTACCTGAGGTATTATCAATACCTGCAAAGTCATTACCCGAGGTGTCAGTTATAACGCCTGATGCCATTTTGATGTAATAAACACCTGAAGTTAAACTACTTGGGTTAAGAGTGAGTGTTGTGTCGCTAATATTAGCATTAGTAATGCTAATAGTTGCAACTTTTTCTGCGCTATTCCAGATTTCAACAATGCCACCATTTGTTTTGATGTTTTCAGAAAACTCAATTACTAGATTTGAAGGCTCGCCTAAGACATTGGTATCGCTGGTTTTTTCTGTAAAGGTTGGAACTTGTCCATCTACAGAAGAAGGCTGTTGATTGTAGTAGTATTTAAGGGTGCCATTATTCTCACCCACCACCAAATCTAGGTCGCCATCGCCGTCAATATCGGCTAGGGTTGGTTTGGAAAAATCCCCCACATCAATGCTATTAAAAGGATTGCTACCTCCAGTTTTTACTTCATAAGCAGGGTTAGAAGTAGTGCCTGTATTTTGATAGTATTTAAGGGTGCCATAAAACTCACCCACCACCAAATCTAGGTCGCCATCGCCGTCAATATCAGCCAAGTTTGGCGTGGAATAATCTCCCACATCAATGCTATTAAAAGGATTATTGCCTCCAGTTTTTGCTTCATAAGCAGGGCTAGAAGTAGTGCCTGTATTTTGATAGTATTTAAGGGTGCCATTCTTCTCACCCACCACCAAATCTAGGTCACCATCGCCGTCAATATCGGCTAGGGTTGGTTTGGAAAAATCCCCCACATCAATGCTATTAAAAGGATTGTCATCTCCAGTTTTTACTTCATAAGCAGGGTTAGAAGTAGTGCCTGTATTTTGATAGTATTTAAGGGTGCCATCACTCTCACCCACCACCAAATCTAGGTCGCCATCGCCGTCAATATCGGCTAGGGTTGGTCCGGAATAAATCCCCACATCAATGCTATTAAAAGGATTGTCATCTCCAGTTTTTGCTTCATAAGCAGGGTTAGAAGTAGTGCCTGTATTTTGATAGTATTTAAGGGTGCCAGCAACCTCACCCACCACCAAATCTAGATCACCATCACCATCAATATCAACCAGGGTTGGCGCAGAAACATTCCCCACATCAATACCCTCAAAAGGATTATTGCCCGAACCTGTTTTTTCAATATACTCAAGCTTAGTCTTGGTCAACACCACTCTATCAGCGGTAAATACTGGTGCATTACCTGCGACATCTGTTATATTATTTAGCGTAATATCGCTTGTTGGATTGTCAATATAAAAGTCTGTAGCGGCAATGCTATCTCCAGCTTGAACGCTATATTTAAACACCAGTTTCTTATCACCTGCAGTTGTAGAGGCGGTTTTATCCAAAACAAAGTCTTTGCCTGCAATGACCACTTTAGAGCCTGTGGTGTTATTAAGTTTCAAGGTCTCACTCATTGTCAAAGTTAGACTGATAACATCCCCTACCTTAAAAGCAGATTGTCCTGCTGGAATATTGCTTAGAGTCCATGAGTTAGTAGCCGTTGGAGTTGGGGCTTGTCCATCTACAAAAAAAGATTGTTGATTGTAATAATATTTAAGGGTGCCATTCTCCTCACCCACCACCAAATCTAGGTTGCCATCGCCGTCAATATCGACTAGGGTTGGTGCGGAAAAACTCCCCACATTAATGCCATTAAAAGGATTGCTACCTCCAGTTTTTGCTTCATAAGTAGGGTTAGAAGTAGTGCCTGTATTTTGATAGTATTTAAGGGTGCCATTCCTCTCACCCACCACCAAATCTAGGTCGCCATCGCCGTCAATATCGGCTAGGGTTGGTTTGGAGTAAAGCCCCACATCAATGCTATTAAAAGGATTGCTACCTCCAGTTTTTGCTTCATAAGCAGGGTTAGAAGCAGAGCCTGTATTTTGATAGTATTTAAGGGTGCCATCATTCTCACCCATCACCAAATCTAGGTCACCATCGCCGTCAATATCGGCTAGGGTTGGTAAGGATTCACTTTCACTTTCCACATCAATGCCATTAAAAGGATTGCTACCTCCAGTTTTTACTTCATAAGCAGGGTTAGAAGTAGTGCCTGTATTTTGATAGTATTTAAGGGTGCCATAAGCACCCATCACCAAATCCAGGTCGCCATCACCGTCAATATCGGCTAGGGTTGGTGAGGAAGAATATCCCACATCAATGCCATTAAAAGGATTACTATCTCCAGTTTTTGCTTCATAAGCAGGGTTAGAAGTAGAACTTGTATTTTGATAGTATTTAAGAGTGCCATTAATCTCACCCACCACCAAATCCAGGTCGCCATCACCGTCAATATCAGCCAAGGTTGGTGTGGAATAATACCCCACATCAATACCCTCAAAAGGATTATTGCCCGAACCTATTTTTTCAATATACCCAACCTTAGCCAACACTACTCTATCAGCGGTAAATACTGGTGCATTACCTGCAACATCTGTTATATTATTTAGCGTAATATCGCTTGTTGGATTGTCAATATCAAAGTCTGTAGCGGCAATGCTATCTCCAGCTTGAACACTATATTTAAACACCAGTTTCTTATCACCTGTAGTTGTAGAGGCGGTTTTATCCAAAACAAAGTCTTTGCCTGCAATGACCACTTTAGAGCCTGTGGTGTTATTAAGTTTCAAGGTCTCACTCATTGTCAGTGTTAGGCTGATAACATCGCCTGTCTTAAAAGCAGATTGTCCTGCTGGAATATCGCTTAAAGTCCATGGATTGCTCGTGATTGGGGTTGGGTTAATGATGTCATAAGTTACTGCTGTGCTAGTGCTAATTGTTGAATTGGTGCCATCACTAAGCGTTACTACAGCCGTGTAGGTTTTTCCATCGGTTAATTCAGATGGCATAGCAGAATGTGCGAGTGCCCAAGTGCCGCCAGCTGCAACAGCTGGTAATCCTGAAGTTATTGCTGTGCCTACTGTATTACTACCTTCAAAAAACTCAATTTTGGTAATCGTTAAAGTACCTATTCCAGTTACTTTGCCTGCAGTTACTTTGCCTGAGAGTGCGGTTGCGTCTTTTTCACTATCATTAATGTAGTTATCATCGGCACCTATCCAAGCGATTGTGGTAAAAAATGCTTTGGTTGCAAATACCCATTGGTTAGTATCTTTAGTAATGGCGGCAGCATCGTTACCCGCTATGTCAGTTACTGTGCCTGCATCCATGGTGATATAGTAACTGCCTTGGGTTAATTTATTATCAGTTAAACCTAATGCTGACACATCAATGGTGAGTTTATCGCCAGCAATGCTAAATTTATTTGTATCACTAGCGATATTAATAGTTGCTACTGTTACATCGCTACTATTCTTGATGAGAATACTGCCCGTATCTGCTTTAATATTTTCACTAAAGTCAAGCACTAAATCTGAGGTTTCCTCTAAGATAACGCTGGCTTGTGTTGTTAGAGTTGGCGCTTGTCCATCTACAGAAGCAGGTTGTTGATTGTAATAATATTTAAGGGTGCCGCCAAACTCACCCACCACCAAATCCAGGTCGCCATCGCCGTCAATATCGGCTAGGGTTGGTGCGGAATAATCTCCCACATCAATGCCATTAAAAGGATTGCTATCTCCAGTTTTTGCTTCATAAGCAGGGTTAGAAGTAGTGCCTGTATTTTGATAGTATTTAAGGGTGCCATAAAACTCACCCACCACCAAATCCAGGTCGCCATCGCCGTCAATATCGGCTAGGGTTGGTGAGGAAGAATATCCCACATCAATGCTATTAAAAGGATTGTCATCTCCAGTTTTTGCTTCATAAGTAGAGTTAGAAGCAGAGCCTGTATTTTGATAGTATTTAAGGGTGCCATCATCCTTACCCACCACCAAATCTAGGTCGCCATCGCCATCAATATCAGCCAAGGTTGGCGTGGAAGAATCTCCCACATCAATGCCATTAAAAGGATTGCTATCTCCAGTTTTTGCTTCATAAGCAGGGTTAGAAGTAGTGCCTGTGTTTTGATAATATTTAAGGGTGCCATAAACCTCACCCACTACCAAATCTAGGTCGCCATCGCCATCAATATCAGCCAAGGTTGGCGTGGAATAATCTCCCACATCAATGCCATTAAAAGGATTGTTGCCTCCAGTTTTTGCTGTATAAGCAGGGTTAGAAGTAGTACCTATATTTTGATAGTATTTAAGAGTGCCATTAATCTCACCCACCACCAAATCTAGGTCACCATCACCGTCAATATCGACTAGGACTGGTGCGGAATAATACTCCACATCAATGCCATTAAAAGGATTATTGCCCGAACCTGTTTTTTCAATATACTCAATCTTAGACAACACTACTCTATCAGCGGTAAATACTGGTGCATTACCTGCGACATCTGTTATATTATTTAGCGTAATATCGCTTGTTGGGTTGTCAATATCAAAGTCTGTAGCGGCAATGCTATCTCCGGCTTGAACGCTATATTTAAACACCAGTTTCTTATCACCTGCAGTTGTAGAGGCAGTTTTATCCAAAACAAAGTCTTTGCCTGCAATGACCACTTTAGAGCCTGTGGTGTTATTAAGTTTCAAGGTCTCGCTCATTGTCAAAGTTAGGCTGATAACATCCCCTGCCTTAAAAGCAGATTGTCCTGCTGGAATATCGCTTAAAGTCCATGGATTGGTCGTGATTGGAGTTGGGTTAATGATGTCATAAGTTACTGCTGTGCTAGTGCTAATTGCTGAATTGGTGCCATCACTAAGCGTTACTACAGCCGTGTAGGTTTTTCCATCGGCTAATTCAGATGGCATAGCAGAATGTGCGAGTGCCCAAGTGCCGTCAGCTGCAACAGCTGGTAATCCTGAAGTTATTGCTGTGCCTACTGTATTACCACCTTCAAAAAACTCAATTTTGGTAATCGTTAAAGTACCTATTCCAGTTACTTTGCCTGAGAGTGCGGTTGCGTCTTTTTCACTATCATTAATGTAGTTATCATCGGCACCTATCCAAGCGATTGTGGTAAAAAGTGCTTTGGTTGCAAATACCCATTGGTTAGTATCTTTAGTAATGGCAGCAGCATCGTTACCCGCTATGTCAGTTACTGTGCCTGCATCCATGGTGATATAGTAACTGCCTTGGGTTAATTTATTATCAGTTAAACCTAATGCTGACACATCAATGGTGAGTTTATCGCCAGCAATGCTGAATTTAGTTGTCTCAGTAATATTAATGGTTGCTATTACTCCATCATCACTACCTTTAATAACAATACTACCTGTACTACCTGCTTGAATGTCTTCATTAAAATCAAGCATCAGGTCTGAGGTTTCACCCAATTCGGCCGAAGCTTGTGTTGTTAGAGTTGGGGCTTGTCCATCTACAAAAAAAGATTGTTGATGTTGATTGTAATAATATTTAAGGGTGCCATCATCCTTACCCACCACCAAATCTAGGTTGCCATCGCCGTCAATATCGGCTAGGGTTGGTTTGGAAAAATCCCCCACATCAATGCCATTAAAAGGATTACTATCTCCAGTTTTTACTTCATAAGCAGGGTTAGAAGTAGTGCCTGTATTTTGATAGTATTTAAGGGTGCCATCATCCTTACCCACCACCAAATCTAGGTCGCCATCGCCATCAATATCGGCTAGGGTTGGTGCGGAAAGATTCCCCACATCAATGCCATTAAAAGGATTACTATCTCCAGTTTTTGCTTCATAAGTAGGGTTAGAAGTAGTGCCTGTATTTTGATAGTATTTAAGGGTGCCATCACTCTCACCCACCACCAAATCTAGGTCGCCATCGCCGTCAATATCGACTAGGATTGGTGAGGAATAATTTACCACATTAATGCCATTAAAAGGATTGCTATCTCCAGTTTTTACTTCATAAGCAGGGCTAGAAGTAGAGCTTGTATTTTGATAGTATTTAAGGGTGCCACCATCCTTACCCACCACCAAATCTAGATCACCATCGCCATCAATATCAGCCAAGTTTGGCGTGGAATAACCTCCCACATCAATGCCATTAAAAGGATTATTGCCTCCAGTTTTTGCTTCATAAGCGGGGCTAGAAGTAGTGCCTGTATTTTGATAGTATTTAAGGGTGCCATTACTCTCACCCACCACCAAATCTAGGTCGCCATCGCCGTCAATATCAGCCAAGATTGGCACAGAAACATACCCCACATCAATACCCTCAAAAGGATTATTACCCAAACCTGTTTTTTCAATATACTCAAGCTTAGTCTTAGCCAACACTACTCTATCAGCGGTAAATACTGGTGCATTACCTGCGACATCTGTTATATTATTTAGCGTAATATCGCTTGTTGGATTGTCAATATCAAAGTCTGTAGTGGCAATGCTATCTCCAGCTTGAACGCTATATTTAAACACCAGTTTCTTATCACCTGCAGTTGTAGAGGCGGTTTTATCCAAAACAAAGTCTTTGCCTGCAATGACCACTTTAGAGCCTGTGGTGTTATTAAGTTTCAAGGTCTCACTCATTGTCAGTGTTAGGCTGATAACATCCCCTACCTTAAAAGCAGATTGTCCTGCTGGAATATCGCTTAAAGTCCATGGATTGGTCGTGATTGGGGTTGGGTTAATGGTGTCATAAGTTACTGCTGTGCTAGTGATAGTTGTTGAATTGGTGCCATCACTAAGCGTTACTGCAGCCGTGTAGGTTTTTCCATCGGCTAATTCAGATGGCATAGCAGAATGTGCGAGTGTCCAGGTGCCGTCAGCTGCAACAGCTGGTAATCCTGAAGTTATTGCTGTGCCTACTGTATTACTACCTTCAAAAAACTCAATTTTGGTAATCGTTAAAGTACCTATTCCAGTTACTTTGCCTGAGAGTGCGGTTGCGTCTTTTTCACTATCATTAATGTAGTTATCATCGGCACCTATCCAAGCGATTGTGGTAGAAAGTGCTTTGGTTGCAAATGCCCAAGTGGTGTCAGCACCTAAATTAGTGATACCTGCAAAGACATTGCCTGCCATATCGGTGATTACGCCAGATGCCATTTTGATGTAATAAGTGCCTTCAGTTAAATCAGCAGTAGGATTAATAGTAAGTTTATCGTTAGCAATGCTAATTTTACTATTGTCAATAGCAATGGTTTCTACAATGGTATTGTCGCTGGCTTTATGAATGACAATATTGCCTGTGCCGGCTTTGATGTTTTCACTAAAGTCAATTACTAGGTTAGAGTCTTCACCCAAGATAACGCTCATTGCTTGTGCGGTGAGAGTAGCAGTAGTAGTATCCACAGTAATCGCCAAAGCATCAGAAACCAAACTTTCATTACCCGCAGCATCTGTTGCTCTTGCGGTAATGCTGTGTGGAGTTGTGCTTTGGGTTAAACTGATATCAATAGAGAATGTGCCATTAGCCTTTACTATTTCAGAGCCTATGGCTGTTGTGTTGGTACCATTGTATAACCTTATAGTAGCACCGACTTCTGCACTGCCTGTGATGGTGAGGTTTGAGGTTTTATTAGTTAGGTTGTCACTATTACTTGTGCCTGAATCGTCCTCTGTGGCTAAATCTAAACTTATGGGTTTGCTGGGTACAACGGTATCAACTTTATGACTATTACTAGCGTATTCTGTGCCAATACTTCCTCCAATTGCCGCATCTTTTGCCACACGAACAAATAAGTCAGTTGTTGAGTTATCTGTCACTCTGACTACTAACGAATAAACACTACCACTGCCACTGAAAGCACCTTTTGTTCCACCTGTCACTTCAATATCAGTTTTATCAAAACCAGTAACATCATCTTTAAAAGTAAAAGTATAGGTAATATCTGTGCCTACCTTTGCCTTGTTAATGATGCTTGTTTCTGCTAAATCATCAGTAATACTTAAACCAATCCCCAAACCTGGAGTTGACTCACTGCCGTCAATATCAGTGGATATAATTCTCTTAAAAGCACCTGCTTCTGATAGCCCATCATCGCCTGTTATATCAATCTTAACAAAACCATCTGCAAAATAAACCCTATCGCCATTAGAGGCTGTGAAGGAGACTTCTTCTTGGTAATCAGTACTGTTAATATTAACAGTTCTTTTGAAGGTGTAGGTAATGCCATCTAGTGTTTGTTCGTAGTTGTTAAAAGTGCCGGTTAAATAAACAACATCGTTACCACCTGTTGAGGTGAGTCCTGTTGCATCAACTTTGGTGCCTTGGGCAACATAGACTGTGTCATTGCCACTATTGCCAGATATCTTAAATACTGAGCCTTTGACACCAGGGGTAATGTGCTCACCGTTGTTATCAGAAATAAATACTTTAGTAGCACCACCTTTGTCAATGGCGGGTTGACTGGTTAAAGGGTCGGTGGGTGTGCTTGAACTGGAGTCAATATCAGTGGATTTAATTTTCTGAAAAACGCCTGCATTTGATAGCCCATCATTGCCTGCTATATCAATCTTAAAAAAACCATTTGCAAAATAAACCTTGTCGCCATTAGAGGCTGTGAAGGAGACTTCTTCTTGGTATTCAGTATCGTTAATAGTAACCGTTCTTTTGAAGGTGTAGGTATTGCCATCTAGTGTTTGTTCGTAGTTGTTAAAAGTGCCGGTTAAATAAATTGAATCATTGCCACCTGTTGAAGTAAGCCCTGTTGCATCGACTTTGGTGCCTTGTCCTACATAGACGGCATCGTCTCCACTATTGCCAGATACTTTTAATGCTTGTCCGTGAGATTCAAGTCCGGTGATATCGGAATACCAGTTGACGAAGAAGCCGTTGGTGTTGCTGATGAAGTATTTTGTTTGTCCTGGCATGGGGTTGTCCTGTTTTATAAAAATTAAATTGTATTATACATAACTTATTCCTTCAAGTTCAAGTTTTTGGACTTAGTAAACCCTGAAAATATTACCAATTTGGTATCTAATCAAGGGGCTTTATTCTAACCCTAATTGTTTCTATTTTGGTTGATATTTTTCCATAAAAAACCCGCTTTAATAAGGCGGGTTTTTTATTATCTTGCTTTATGTAAGAATAAGATTATCAGTGCTGATTTACTGTTCATTTTGCTTAATACTAAATAGCCACTTGTTCTCTCAACCAAGGTACCTACGCAAGACTTATTTTGAGAACCTGTAATTAAATCACCTTCCCAGTAACCGGCAATCATTCTATTGTCAATGTCTTTAAGTCTATAGCAAATAAGTTGATTAATTTCTGGTTTTATTGTTAAGTTCAACTGACAAGGTCCGGCCTTGTCAAGAAAATAATGTTAGATAAGGATGGTGCCGGTGTCAACTAGATGACTGAGGTTAGTGGTGTTGATATCTACCGCTGTTAAGGTAATATCAAAATCAAAACTGCCGACGCTTAGGATGCTGTCTTGTCCGCTTTTGCTGAGGGTGATGGCGCCGAGTTTGGCGTTTTCATCTAGGTTTTTGAGGGCGTAGGAAATATTAAGGGTGTCGTTGGAAAGGTCAAAATTGGTGATGGTGGCGTCTTTGAGGGAGCTGTATTTGTTGTCGGGGGTGAGGCCGTTCCAGTTGAAGTGTTCGGCGAGTTTGTCGCTGGCGGTGTAGGTGATGATGGCGTCCATGTCTTGGTGGTGGATGGTTTTGACTTTGATGATGGGGGTGGTGCCTTGGGCGTAGTAGAGTAGGTTTGTTCCTTCGTTGACATTTCTGCCTGTTGCACTGAAAAAATCGAGTATTCCATCGTTGTTAATGTCGCCGAATTCGGGAGTTCCTATTTGAATGCGGTTGTGTTCGATGTTGTCAAAAAAATCGTTTGCACCGGCTTGTTTGCTGAAAAGAGGGGTGGTGGCGGTGCCAGTGTTTTTATAGTAGTTGATGGCTTGCTCATTGTTTGCATCGTAGTCGCTGCCTGATATTAGGTCTAAATCGCCGTCGCCGTCTAAATCTTTGAAGGTTAGTTTGACGATGCTGCCTAGATCTAGTCCGGTGAGTGGATGAGTGAGTTTTATTGTGTAAGTGTTGTTGTTGTTTTCATAATAGGAGAGGACGCCGCCGTCAGAATTGGAGGTTATTAGGTCGATATCGCCATCATTGTCTAAATCTACTAAGGTGTGCATTGTGTTGCTGCCAAAATTAACAGTTGCGAAAGGGCTGTTATTAACTTCTATTTTTACGAATGTGCCATTATTATTTTTGTAATAGCCGCTATTTGTTAAGAGATCTAAATCGCCATCTTTGTCCATATCGGCAAAAGTCATTACTTTTTGGCGTTCAAGGTTTTTAAAGGGGCTATTGCTGCTGGGGATTTCTGTGAAAGCGCTTTGGCCGTCTGTTCTTTTGTAATAAAAAACTTGGCTATAGTCATTTTCACCTACACTCTTCCATGCACTGTAGGCTATTTCTTGGATGCCATCATCGTCTAAATCTATGAAGTGGACTGAGGTGTAGTTGCTGGCGAGGTAGCCGTTTATGAATTTTAGAGGGTTTTCTGCGCCGGATTTGCGTTCGAAGGCGTCGCTGTTCTTTAATAGAGCTAATTCTGTGGTTAGGTTGTTGACTGCTACGCCTGAGGCGTTAGTTATCTCTGTTAAATGGGTATTATTGACAATGAAATCACCAATAATTAGGTGGTCGCCTTTAACGACGGTGTAGTCGAAACTGAGTTTGGTTTTATCGGTACTAGTGTCAAAAGCGGATTTGTTGATGTTGAAGCGTTTGTTGGCAACAGTGATGTAGGCACTGGTATCAGCTACTTGGACGGCTTCGCTGACGGTTAGGGTGAGGGTCATTGTGTCGCCGATGGAGAAGTATTTTTGTCCTGCGGGTGGGGTGTTGAAGACCCAGTCGGTGGTGGTGGTGCTGATTTTGGGTGGCTCTTGGTTGATGACTTTGTAGTTGGCTGAGGTGCTGGGTTGGCTGGGCTTATTGCCGGCGACATCGTGCCAATCGGTGCCAATAGTAAGGGTGTTTATGCTGTCTGTAATGCCTGTATCGGGGGTGAGGATTGCTGTCCAGACGAAGGGACCTAAACCTGTGTTTTGCCTAAATTCACTGAGACTGGCATTTTCAGCGGTGATGTCATCTGTTGTAAAGTCTAGGACTTTTTCTTTAAAATGGAATTCGACTAGGGTGGTGTCGCCTGTGGCGAGGGAGGTGTCGTGGATTTTAATGCTGGGGGCTTCGGGGGGTGTGGTATCGATGATGGGGCGTTGGATGTTGTGATAATAATAGGTTTTATGCTTTGTGGTAACGACTAAATCCATCTTGCCGTCAAAATCAACATCTACAAAATTGGGGGTGCCTTCTTTAAAGTTATTGAATGGGTTGTTTTCGTTTGTTTGCAATCTCCATATGTTGTTGATGTTTTTATAATAATGCCAGCCAGAATTGCTGCCTATTAGCAGGTCTAAATCACCGTCTGCATCGACATCAGCGA
This sequence comes from Candidatus Thiodubiliella endoseptemdiera, assembly GCF_964212635.1. Lineage (NCBI taxonomy): Bacteria > Pseudomonadati > Pseudomonadota > Gammaproteobacteria > Pseudothioglobaceae (SeqCode) > Candidatus Thiodubiliella > Candidatus Thiodubiliella endoseptemdiera. The sequence continues at coordinate 113,780 of NZ_OZ156463.1, read as the reverse complement.
AGGCGGGTTTACTGTTTTCGCCGACATCCATGGTGAAGGGGTTGTTTGTGCCTGTTTGTTGGGTGAATACACCTTGGTGATTGGTGAAGTAGCGCAGGCCGCCGCGGGAGTCACCGACGACGACATCTGCATCGCCGTCTGCATCGATGTCGGCGAAGGTGGGGGTGGTGATGCCGAAATGACTGATGTGGGATAATGAATGTCCATCGTTCAAACTGTAAACACCGTTTGCATTTTCAAAATATCTTAGATTGCCAGATGTCTGTCCGACCAGCATATCTAAATCGCCATCGCTATCAACATCAGCAAAAGCAGCTGAATTTAGTTCACCGCCTTTCACCTGATCAGAGTCAAGAGAATCCGATTGATAAAAAAGTGTGCCCGCCCCTTCTTTAAACTGCAAGCCGTCGGCAGAACCTTGGAAGAAATAAAAATAGAGTTTACCTAGAATGGCTGCATAGTTATGCGTTGAAATAACATCCATATAACCATCAGCATTAATATCTGCATAAAATTGTTGTATTGCTTTGCCATCAGTTGTAGGTGTATCATTATTAAGTGTAAGTGACGCAGATAATTTAAACAAGCCCTGCCCTCCTAATCCTAACTGCACCTGATCTGGCATTGTCGCTATATCAATAGCATTATCCGAAGCATCCGTAACACCTGTTAAAAAGACCTGCTCTTTATCAACAACAAAGTCAGACAAACCTAAAGTGTCTCCCGCTTTCACGGTATAAGTAAAGGTCAAAACAGTTTTATCCGTTGCACCGTCAAAAGCTGCTTTATCAACCTCAAAACGCTTACCGCTAATAATCAAATAAGCTTGCTCGTTGTCAACCTTGATATTACCCGTTAGCTTTAAGGTAATGGTAATAGTATCGCCTTGGGCAAACGCTTCTTGTCCGCTAGGAAGTTGATTACTCTTCCAGCCTTGTGGTTTGATGCGGTTGGTGTCGGTGAAGACTTGATAATTGCCTAAGGTTAGACTGGCGGCGGGTGTGTTGCCGTTTAGGTCGTGCCAGTTGGTATTTACAGTAATGCGGTTTTTGTCTTTGTTGATGTCGTCAGTTGGGGTCAAGGTGGCAATATAAGAAAATGGCTGGGTGCTGTGGCGATTAGGATTGAGTTTTAACTGTCCTAATGTAGCGTTGTCAGCACTGAATGTAGCGTTGTCAGCACTGAGATTACTCAGGCTAAAACCTTTCACAGCTTCACTAAAATTAAATATCACTTGGGTGCTTTCACCCTTGAGTAGTGTGGTGTTTTTAATCAGAAGGGTTACCCTAGGCGCTAGGGTATCAATTACTTCTGAGTGCTGGCGTTGGTAGTATTGTAAGCCGTTTTGATCGCCTATGATTAAATCTAAGGTGCCGTTGCTGTCTATGTCGGCAAAGGTTGGTTTGGCGTTATTACTAACGGCAATATTGGCAATTGGGTTATTGCTACCAGTTTGCACAGTGAACACACCGATGGTGTTTTGGTAATAGTGCAGTTTGCCATTTGAATCGCCTATTACAAGGTCTAAGTCGCCGTCTTGGTCGATGTCAACAAAAGTTGGGCTGGCGTTAGCGTGAGTAATGTTTTGGAAAGGGTTGTTGATGGCACTGACTTTGGTAAAGGTATTTTTGGTGTTTTGGTAATAGGTTAGTTTGCCTGTAGTGTTGCCGATGATGAGGTCTAGGTAGCCGTCTTGGTTGATGTCGGCGAAGGTTGGGGTGGCGTTTGCGCCGATGCTGATGTGGCTGAATGGGTTGAAGTTTGAGGCAACGAGGTTGAAACTTTGTTGGGTGTTTTTGTAGAAATAGAGTTTGCCATCGCCGGCACCAACAATAAGGTCTAGGTCGCCGTCTTGGTCAATATCAGCAAAGGTTGGGGTGGCGTTGGTATGTTGAATGTTTTGGAAGGGGTTATTTAGGGTTATTTTGGTAAAACTGTTGGTGCCGCTGTTGTTTTTATTTTGGTAATACGACAATGTGCCTGTGGCATTGCCGATAATGAGGTCTAGGTCGCCGTCTTGGTCAATATCAGCGAAGGTTGGGGTGGCGTTGTTAGTGGTGTTGATGCTGTCAAAAGGATGGGTGCTAGGTTGATAAAAAATGGCAGATGAGTAGAGGCTTGTTTCTGCTAAAGTGGATAGATCAAGTGTGTTTCCTGCTAGGTCGGTAACTCCGTTGAGGGTGATTTTATCGGCACTAATAACGGCTTGTTGCCGTGCCATGGTTTCATTGGCTTGGACTTGATGGGTAAAGACAAGTTGTTTGTTGCTAGTGGCACTGGATTTGAATGTGTCAAGGGTAAATACTTTGTCGTCCATTATGAGTTGAGAACCAGTGGTATTGCCAAATTTTAAAGATTCGTCTGTGGTAAGACTGAGTTCAATGAGATCACCTAATATAAAGGCATTTTGTCCCGTTGGCGGGGTGTTAATATGCCACCAACTATTGGCAATGGGTAATGGCGGTGTTTCATCTATGGTGATTAATAGCACATTACTGTCTTTACTGACATTGCCTGATTGGTCTTGCATAAATGCGATGATGCCGACTTCTGTGCCATCACCGCCTAAGATTGCTTTATTAACCTCAATCAGGCACTTGCCATTGTCAATATCAGCTTGTGTAATAATATAAGGATTGCCCAGTGTTTTTGAGCTGGTTTTAAGCTGAATTTTGTCATCTTTTTTGGCATCTGGTTGTAAGGCAATTTCTATGTTAATGGTGGATTCTGTTGCATTAAGGTATTGGTCTTCACCTTGTTTGACAGCTAAGATAGGCGAAGATTGATGCTCAGAGGTTACAGATACTTGGATAGGTGCTGCGGGCGTATTGCCGGCGATATCTGTCCAGCCTGTGGTAATGAAAAAACTGATATGGATAGAATCTATGTTTTTTGTTGCTGTGTAGGTGGCGGTATAACGACTAAGATTGGTGCTATCAATGCTTAAATTAGTGAGGTTGCCATTGGCTGTGGTGATGTCATTAAGGTTAAAACTGCTTGTTGCCAGTGCTTCACTAAAATCAAAGGTAACGGTTGCGGTGTCGCCATTTCTCAAAAAATTGGTGTTGTCCATGCTAATGGCAATGGTGGGTCTTTCTAAATCTGTTGTTTGTACGGATTGTGCGCTAATGCTGAGATTCCCTGCACTGTCTTTTGCTGCACCAGTAGCAACGCTAACGGTTATGTCATTTGCTGAGCCTGTTTGAGTAACGATTAGGGTGTAGCGTGTGTCATTCACTTTGGTGAACAAGCCTTTCTTGCCGTTGCTTACGCTAATATCAGTTTCGTCAAAGTTTATAACTGCTTCACCAAAGCTAAAGGTATAGGTGATATTGGCATTAATGCCAGCGTCTCCTGTTATATTATTGCTAATAATGAGTGTTGGTAGCGTAGTGTCAACCATATGCTCAGCATTATCGGCTACAGCAGCGTGTGTTATTACTGCTGTGTTGCCTGCAGTATCTGTAAGCGTACCACCATTTAAATTGAGCGCATTTGCAACAATTGCTAATCCATTAGCATCAGTATCACCAGTTGCAACGGTATATGTAAATATCAATTTATCTGAACCTGAACCCGATGCATAAGTTGCATATTTGCCAGATAATAGTGCAATTCTTGGGCTGTCAGTTACGGTTGTATTCTCACTCATGGTAACCGTTATTTCAACAGTATCACCTGCTTTGTAAGTCTTATCAGCACCTGGGTTACTAGTAAATACTACGCTACTAACTGTTGGGGCAGTGAAGTCGTAAGTTACTGCTTTGCTGGTTTTAGTAACTTCTGTGCTGCCGTCTTTTAAGTCAATTTTAGCGATATAAGTTTTGCCATCTGCTAAATCTGGCATATTGGCATCTGTAATAGACCAAGATTTAGCAACACCGCTTACTGTTGCAGGCTGGGTAATATTTGATTTAGCAATGGTAAAGGCAGCAGTTGATGAAGTTACACCATTTGTTACCTCGTAAAATCTAATTTCTTCAATCGTTGGGGTTGTGGTTGTGCTGATAACAACACCTGAGAGTAAGTCTGTTCCTTTCTCTGTGTTATTAATGTAGTTATCATCGGCACCTATCCAAGCGATTGTGGTAAAAAGTGCTTTGGTTTCAAATGCCCATTGGTTAGTATCTTTAGTAATGGCAGCAGCATCGTTACCCGCTATGTCAGTTACTGTGCCTGCATCCATGGTGATATAGTAACTGCCTTGGGTTAATTTATTATCAGTTAAACCTAATGCTGACACATCAATGGTGAGTTTATCGCCAGCAATGCTGAATTTAGTTGTCTCAGCAATATTAATGGTTGCTATTACTCCATCATCACTACCTTTAATAACAATACTACCTGTACTACCTGCTTGAATGTCTTCATTAAAATCAAGTATCAGGTCTGAGGTTTCACCCAATTCGGCCGAAGCTTGTGTTGTTAGGATTGGGGCAGTGTTGTCCATTACCACATCATTAGATTCAGCTGAAATATTTCCTGCTTGGTCAGCTAAATACCAATTATAAGTACCCTCTATTAAATCATGCGGGTTAAAACTACGAGCATCACCCCCTAATCCCGTTACTTTATTGACTTTATTGCCAGCTACTAAAGCCTCAAGTTTAGCAACTGTATTAATCGCATCGCCAGACAATGAGTTGTGAACCAAATAACCCACACTAGAATCTGTGCTTGTTACTGTGATATCAGAATCTGTATTTGAAATAAGTGTTGCCGTTACATTTAATGCCGTTGGTGCTAAGGTGTCAATAATTATCGAACCACTGGTTGGGAAAATTGATGTAACGGATGTGCCACCATCTGCTAAGGTAATCTTAAGCGTGTAAGAGCCATCGTCTAAATTAAGCGCCACTAACTCGTTATTCTCAATTTTCCAAATTTTATTATTATCAACAGAAACATTGTTTATTGTTTTTATGGCATCGCTTGAACCGTCTTTAAAAAATTCAACTTTATTAATGGTAGGATTATCACCTCCACTAGTGATTACACCTGATATTTCAACAGTAGATTTTTCAGAGTAGTTAATATAACCATCATTCAAACCTTCTACCATAACTGTGGTAAAAAGTGCTTTGGTTTTAAATGCCCAAGTGGTGTCAGCACCTAAATTAGTGATACCTGCAAAGACATTGCCTGCCATATCGGTGATTACGCCAGATGCCATTTTGATGTAATAAGTGCCTTCAGTTAAATCAGCAGTAGGATTAATAGTAAGTTTATCGTTAGCAATGCTAATTTTACTATTGTCAATAGCAATGGTTTCTACAATGGTATTGTCGCTGGCTTTATGAATGACAATATTGCCTGTGCCGGCTTTGATGTTTTCACTAAAGTCAATTACTAGGTTAGAGTCTTCACCCAAGATAACGCTCATTGCTTGTGCGGTGAGAGTAGCAGTAGTAGTATCCACAGTAATCGCCAAAGCATCAGAAACCAAACTTTCATTACCCGCAGCATCTGTTGCTCTTGCGGTAATGCTGTGTGGAGTTGTGCTTTGGGTTAAACTGATATCAATAGAGAATGTGCCATTAGCCTTTACTATTTCAGAGCCTATGGCTGTTGTGTTGGTACCATTGTATAATCTTATAGTAGCACCGACTTCTGCACTGCCTGTGATGGTGAGGTTTGAGGTTTTATTAGTTAGGTTGTCACTATTACTTGTGCCTGAATCGTCCTCTGTGGCTAAATCTAAACTTATGGGTTTGCTGGGTACAACGGTATCAACTTTATGACTATTACTAGCGTATTCTGTGCCAATACTTCCTCCAATTGCCGCATCTTTTGCCACACCAACAAATAAGTCAGTTGTTGAGTTATCTGTCACTCTGACTACTAACGAATAAACACTGCCACTGCCACTGAAAGCACCTTTTGTTCCACCTGTCACTTCAATATCAGTTTTATCAAAACCAGTAACATCATCTTTAAAAGTAAAAGTATAGGTAATATCTGTGCCTACCTTTGCCTTGTTAATGATGCTTGTTTCTGCTAAATCATCAGTAATACTTAAACCAATCCCCAAACCTGGAGTTGACTCACTACCGTCAATATCAGTGGATATAATTCTCTTAAAAGCACCTGCTTCTGATAGCCCATCATCGCCTGTTATATCAATCTTAACAAAACCATCTGCAAAATAAACCCTATCGCCATTAGAGGCTGTGAAGGAGACTTCTTCTTGGTAATCGGTATCGCCAATAGTAACCGTTCTTTTGAAGGTGTAGGTAATGCCATCTAGTGTTTGTTCGTAGTTGTTAAAAGTGCCGGTTAAATAAACAACATCGTTACCACCTGTTGAGGTGAGTCCTGTTGCATCAACTTTTGTGCCTTTGGCAACATAAACTGTGTCATTGCCACTATTGCCAGATATCTTAAATACTGAGCCTTTGACACCAGGGGTAATGTGCTCACCGTTGTTATCAGAAATAAATACTTTAGTAGCACCACCTTTGTCAATGGCGGGTTGACTGGTTAAAGGGTCGGTGGGTGTGCTTGAACTGGAGTCAATATCAGTGGATTTAATTTTCTGAAAAACGCCTGCATTTGATAGCCCATCATTGCCTGCTATATCAATCTTAAAAAAACCATTTGCAAAATAAACCTTGTCGCCATTAGAGGCTGTGAAGGAGACTTCTTCTTGGTATTCAGTATCGTTAATAGTAACCGTTCTTTTGAAGGTGTAGGTATTGCCATCTAGTGTTTGTTCGTAGTTGTTAAAAGTGCCGGTTAAATAAATTGAATCATTGCCACCTGTTGAAGTAAGCCCTGTTGCATCGACTTTGGTGCCTTGTCCTACATAGACGGCATCGTCTCCACTATTGCCAGATGCTTTTAATGCTTGTCCGTGAGATTCAACTCCGGTGATATCGGAATACCAGTTGACAAAGAAGCCGTTGGTGTTGCTGATGAAGTATTTTGTTTGCCCTGACATGGGGTTGTCCTGTTGGTTGTGATGTGATGTAATGTTTAATGATACCTAAAAAAATGGGGAGGTAACCAAAAAAAAGATGTAATAATTGCTAAAAATTAACTGACAAGGTTCGACCTTGTCAAGGTAATTTTTCCACTCAATGGCTTTGCAGTGATTTTTTATAAAATTAGTGGATTTTAGAATGGGAAAAAAAATACCGACTAAAAAGTCGGTATTTTTTATGACTTACTAGATTACATTACCCGTGCAACACCGCTCCATGTTCTTGAGTCAAAAGCCCCGAATCCTGATACACTCCTAAAGTAACTTCTTCATAAGCAACCCCTGTTCCGTTATTGTTTGATACAATCTCAGAAGTGCCGTCTACTTTTTTACCATAAAAAGCCAGTAAGATAAATAACAACCGTATCACCCTATCAGGCACAAAAAGTGGCAAAGTGCGTCAATTACCAATCGGCCAATCACTAGCCGATGAGGTTAAAACCACCACCCACTCACCGACGGTCATATGACTTTTAAGCGTGTAATATCAAACTTAGATTGACCTACCAAAAGGACAACTCACCCACATTTTAAAGCATTCATTCGCCAGTCATTTTATGATGAACAGCGGTGATATTCTCACTTCAAAAAAACACTGGGTCATAGCGATTTAAAAATGACAATGCGTTCCAAGCATTTAGAAAAAATAGAGACCTTTGCATAAATAGGGATGATTAGCAAAATGACAGATTTTATTAAATTGGAAATTTTTTAAATCCACTCCTAGCAGGCCAAGGGTGTTTTTAAAAAGTTTGTAATTTGATGAAAGATGGCGTTTTGATGATTATTCATATTTATGCAAAGGTCTCAAATAGTTAATTTAAACCCTATTGCCTAAATTGTCGGCTTTTGCTTCGTGCGTAAAAAAGGGCTTCATCTCTGAAACCCTTATGGTGTATGGTGGGGCGTGAGCGATTTGAACGCTCGACCAGCGGATTAAAAGTCCGTTCCCGCTATTTTTCAATTAGAGATATATGACAATAAATATTATTCACTTCTCTTTGTGTCAATTATATATTAACTTTTTAAAAATACAAGTATTATTATTAAAAATTCAAAGATATAGCAAGCGGCAAGCGTTATTCTGCCCACAACTTTAAATCAATTAATTGAAAAGCTTTAGTGACATCTTGCTTTTTATAATAAAATACTCATCAGTCTTGCTTTAATTCTCTAAAAAATGACTCAATAACTCACTTTATTTTTATTGGCTACTTGTATCACTTTTAATAATACAAGGAAAACATATGAAATTGCAAGAATTAGTTAAGTTACACACAAGAGAAAACATATTATCTGAAGCAACAATAGATAAATACCATTCTGTCGTATCAATATTTATTAAAGACACGGGTGTTAAACACATCTCAGCTATAGAGCATGAAACCATTCTAAAATGGAGGGATGACATCTTAAGTCGTTCAAGTAAAGGTAATTGGAACAATTATCGTAGGCACCTTCGAGCTTTGCTACAAACAGCTATAAAATTTGAGTTGATTCAAGAAAATCCACTTACAAAAATAAAATCTATTGTCCATTATCCCAGTAGGCGATATTTGTTAAGTGAACAAGAAATTCAAGACTTGTTTACATTTTGTAATAGTATTGAATATGGCTGGTTCTGGTCTTGTGTCATCACCACTCTACATTACACAGGTATTCGCCGCAAACAATTAGTTGGCTTGACTTGGTCTGATTTTGATTTGGACAACAGGCACCTTGTATTAAGGGCAGACAGTTCAAAAACCAAACGAGAATATACAGTGCCAATCAATCAGCAAGTTATTGATAGTATTTTGTTAGTGAAACAAAAAACCGTGTGTATTGTTCCCGCTCAAGATGAAAATAGTCAAATATTTAACATCACTTTAATAAAGCCCCGTTACAAGACAAATAAAATGAACGAGGAGCATGTGGCTCGGTTTTTTGTAAAAACATCTAAAATGCTAAATTTAAGAGTTTCTGCGCATCGTTTTCGTCATACATTTGCTACAAAACTAGCCAACAACGCCCAAACCAACATTAAAACAGTGCAAAACCTTCTAGGGCATAGCAATGTACACACAACACTTGGCTATGTGCATCCAAGTATGGATGATATGAGGCAGGCTGTGGATTTGCTGTAACTCAGAAAGATTGTTGCAAAAAAAAGACCTGCTTACACAGGTCTTTTAAAATACTAAATTGCTGACTATTCTATTTTGATTGGTGATCAAAAATCAGTGTAGCACTGCGGCTTGCGGTTAGAGTCTTGATTATTTTTTGCTCTGGCGTATAATGGATGCCATACAAAGATTATTATTTAGAGAATTATTATGAAAAACCTATTACTATTTATCGAAAAAGCACCTTTAATTACTTGGAAGGCACTATTGGTGTTGTGGGCACTTTTCTTAGGATTTATAGGGCTTGTGATAAAGTTACTTGAATTTATGGGTCAATTTTCAGACGGACATTCTATGTCGCATGAGTCTAGTGATGATGGTTTTGAAGAGGATGGAGTTATTGATAAGTCTAAAACTTATCAAAATGGACTTGATGGAGCTCAGAGATTTCCTGGCAGAACTTTCTATCATTAATTTTACTCAAAATCGTGATGAAAAAAAAATACTATTTTTTAATTTTATTTCCAACAGTGTCACCTGCTTCTTTTCCAGTACTCCCCACCTCATTCATTGCACTAGAGGCTTCTTTCGCTCCTTGAGCGCCTGCCATTGCCATTAATGCCAGCCATTTTTTGGTTGCCTGATAATAAAGATAAGTGGTCGCTATTGAAATCAAAGAACCCGTGAGCGTTGTGTGTGCAACTATTTGAGATGCGGTTTCCATAACGCCAGACCCCGAACCTTCTCCAGTTTTTCCAGCTAGAATATTCATAATATTATTGTCAATAAAAGCAACAATTGCCCAAATAACAGTTAAAAAACTAATAGTAAAGTAATACATCAAAAATCTGATAAAAATATCAATTCTGAGTGCTGATACAAGCATAGTAATAGGCAAGATAATTACAAAAAATGCCAATGCAATTGCTTTCCCTAGAGGTAGGAATGCAATAATAGCAGTCGATACAATCTCTAAAACGAATTCTGTCATCCAAGCGCCAATTATAGCGAGTGCTTGCTTGACTATAGTGGTAATACTATTCAGACTAAACCACGACCCCTCTTCAAGGTTTTTTACAGCCTGGTCTTTTTGTATTCCTACGCCTGAATTGTTGTTTAAACGATGTCTAAGTTGATTGTTAATCCAAAAATCTGAGTTACTAGAGTCAAGTTTAAACTCTTTGATTAGGTTTTTTCTTAAACCTCCATTGGTGCTCCAAAGCCATTCACAACTAACATCAATGCCAGTAAACTTTGCTGTAATACCAGCTGGTATCATTGGGTCTTTCTCACATTTTCCGCCAACTGGACAGGGTTTGTAAAACCCCTCAGTCTCGAGATAATACTTACCACCTACCCAGTTATAATCACTTAATTCAGCATCATTCCCCCACCAATCATTGACAGTTATATCACCCCTATCTTTCATAAAATTAAATTTACCTTGAGCAGGCAAGAAGCATTGATTATAAAAATGACTATACTGATTCCTAACAAAAGGTGTTTTAATTGAACTGTTTTTAATCACTGTCGCCATCGCCCCCCGAATGTCACCTGCCGTCTTCGGCAATGAATCCAAAAAGGTTTTTGTGATACTATGCGTAAAAATTGCCATGCCTGCCCATAGCAGAGGTAATTTAATTTCAATATCATGAGCTAAAAATTTATCACCTGCTTTTTTTAAGTTCCTATTAAAATCAGAATCATAGGCGGGTATCGGGTCTGCTGATCTAAAATTATTAACATCTGATAGAGGCACTATTGGAGAGAATGCTAGGTAAAAAAGAAAAAAGAATATGCTGACGCTGACCAACATTCTTTTGACTGACATTGCAACTATTGTTTGGTTGGCATCTGTACCTAAAATATCTTCAGACAGCCAGTTCTGATATAAAAATATTAATAACGGCAAATACACAATACCATAATCAACTAGCACCCGATAGAACCTGTTATAAAATTCCCACGAAAGCGAATCCATTGTTGTTGAGAAATCCATTTTTATCCTATCTCTGGTAGATTACGCACTACAAAAAAGGATTATTATCTGGCACTTTAAAGTTATCTGTATTGCCTTCAGGCGCTCTAATTTTCAAAACTTCTAGTATGGTATTGTTTGCGAGTTCTTGCCTAACTCTTCGCTCGAACATAAGTGATTCAATATCTCGCTCAAGTAGTGCGATTTTTTTATCCCTTTCATCAGATGTCTCTGCTTGATTGCCAGATAAAAGCAATCTTCTGACAATTAAACCTTTCTTGATGGTTCTCGCAATGGCAATATCATCTATTAGATTAGAATAAACACTGCTTTGGTCTTTAATGCTTAAATTTTTGATTTTATCAAGGACTTCTGACCCAAATCCAAGTTTATCAAATTCGCCATTGTTTAATTGACTTGTTGCTAATTCTTTTTCTTGCTTAACTTTAGGGTGTAAACCTGAGCCAATTTTTGTAATTGGTAATTTGTTGTTAATCTCAAATTCGCCTAGCACATCTGTTGCCCAAATGACAGCGCTACTACTATCAGGAAAGGTTTGTCCAAGTTCAGTATCAGCAGGTGCATTAGATGCTTGAGTGGGGTTGTTAGTATTGCCTTGCGTATAGTTATAACCAGAAGTTATTGCATTTTCAACAACCTTCATTGGTGGTTGACCTATGCCCCCTACCTTCTCACCAAATTCAGTAATACCATTATCTCCAGCAGTTTTTTCTATTTTTTCTTTCGTTTTTGTTAGTAGCGCTCCTTTGTCTGCTTCTTCTCTCCATGCCTCAGATTTAGAATTTTGAAAAAAGTCGGCATACGGATTTTCACCCTTTGCAATCTCTACTTCCATCTCTTCACAAGATTTGTTAGCAATGTTAATCTCAGTTTCTGCATCAAGTTTATATTCTTGAAACATATCATACAATCCAGGCATTGCTCTTTGTAGTGTTAAAGCCGGTAAAGAACTGATAGCAGCATTGGCTGAGTTAGTCACTGCATTTACGGCATCATCTACACCATTTTTAAAGTTGTCCATAGTGTTTTTAAATGCTGCACTAATATCAAACTTTCCACATGAATATCCAAGATTAGCAGTACCACCTAGCCCGATTTTTACATTTGCATTAGGTGTCAATGGCGGTCGTATTCGGTTAGCACCGCCAATCGCATAAAACAATTTAGAGTTGGTATCAAAAAAAGGGGTTTGATATTTATCTATAGCATAAACAGAAATGTTGCTCATCATTATTACTGAGAATGTAATGATAATTGTTCTTGGTGTGTTTGGCATATTGCTCATATTTATTTCCTATCTTTAATTTAATATGCGTGATTAAGAGTGATAAAACCTTGGTCAACCTCATCACTTTTAATCGCTAGTTCTGATGCCCATCTCTGGATTTCTAAATTGGTTGTATTTTTAAAATATAGGTCAACTGGAAAAATAAAAGCAACTTCGATTAACTTTTTTACATCAGCTTTACAAAGGTCGTCGCAATCGTTGATGTCTATAATTTTTGATATTCTTTTTGACTGTAATTTTTCTTTTTGGACTCGTGTATAGTCAAACATAGATTGATCGCCTGTCAGTCTTTTATTCTCTTGCATGACTAATTTTTGAAAACTCAAAACTTTATCTGTGTATTGATGGAACAACTTAGCAAATTTACGTGCATATTTGCGTTTTTCTGCCTCTGTTTCAGCATAGACTCCTAAAATTTCTAGAGTCGAAAGCGTGTTGTTCTTGTCCATCTCAAGTGCTAAAGATTGATAGGTTTTAGCACGGGTATATTCTTCCTTTGTTATGCCAAAAAACTTCACTTCTGTTTCCATTAACTGTTGTTTTGTAACGCTAGTGTAGATTATCTTTGTGTTGTCTATTTTTGTTTTGTTGACAGCATTAACATTTATTGAGACTACAAGTAAAAGAAAGAATGTAGTAACACCGATTAGTATTCTTCTGATTACAGCTATTGTTTGAACGCCATAGTTAATCATATTATTTTCTCCAATACGGCCTTTTGTCCATTTTTTATGACCGTTATTTGCTCTTTATCAAAATTTATATCTATAACTTTCCAATTGAGCCTTATGCTACCTATGCTCACAATAGATATGTGTCCTTGGTATCTTATTTCTGCCTTTGGCACTGAGTCCCACAAACTAATGCCGACTAATTCAAATCCTACTTTTGGTTTTAATGTTGCAAAGTTTTCTGCTTCTGATTTTTTATTTTTGGCTTCAAATAACGAACGCAACTTTTCAAATATTGTCTGTTGGTTTTGGTTTGTTTTTTCAATAAGACGATGTTGATCTAATTTATTGCTTCTTTGGTTTTCAGCAATACTATCTTTAATTTCATTTAAGGATTGTTGGTTGGCTTTGGTTAGCTTATTTATTATGTTTTGCTGTTTTTTACGCATTAACTCTAATGCTTCTTTAAAAGATTCCGCTATTCCACCGTTGTCTTTTAAAGAGGTATTGGATTCAGGTTTATCACTTTGTTTATTGGTTGCTGGGTTAATTTTAATGCCTGTATTTTTAACACCGCCATTATTGTTATTATTGTTACTGGGTTTTTTAAGGATTGAGCTTAAAGAGTCCCGATACGCAATCGCCTCATTGCCATTCTGTTTCTGCTGAATGAGAAAAAAATATGCAGCAGCCGTTATAACTACAAGAGAAAACGCCAATATACTTACGATAAAGACTTTTCTACTACCCTTTGGTTTTAACTCTTCGCCAAATTGGTCTGTTTTACTATTACTTTCGTGCTTGTCATCCATCTTACTTAACCTTCTATTGTTTTAAATTAATTTAGCGTATTATTCATGATTTTGTGAGAATTGCATTAATTCTACACACCGCACCTTGGTGTGATAGTTTTGTTCTGACTATAAATGCTTCTTAAAATAAGCCACACTCATCCATATAAAAAACCCAGGCACAATACTTACGAACAATATAAATATTGATGGGTGCACAGGCCATGGTGAGGCAAGTAAAAGCACAATTGGAAAACCAATTAAGGGCTTGATCCATCTCTTAGAGTGATGATATATGTAGGCACTCTCAGTTGCGCCCGATAGTTTTCTTAGTTGTCTGATAAAGAGCCCATCTGCGATAAAGAAAACATTAAGAATAATAAAAGCGGGAATGGCACAAATAATAACAATTAATCTAATAACAACAACTTGAATAATATAAATTGCAGCTAGAATATACTGTACTAAATAATCAGAATTATTACTCAACCACTCCAAACCTGTTCTTTGCACTGTCCAATAATAAGACTTTTCGAAAATGTGCAAAAATGTATTTTTGTAAAAAGTATTGTTTGATAAAAAGTCACCCAATGCCCAATTAAGTTCAGCGTCAAACATACTCTTGGCATGATAGTGCTTGGGTAATTCCCACCAATCAAATATGATGCCCAGCCATTCAATCAAAATACTTAAAAAGATACTAATTAACAATACACTAAACACACTAAAAATAAAATTTAGCAATTTAGCAAACTTACCTGGTCTTTTTTCGGATTTGTTGTTATTTGCATTCATTGCTCACCAATCCATTAAGCGGTTTCTTTAGATGCAATTGGCGTATTAATATCAACCAAATTCATTTGACTGCTGTAACTTTGTTTCATTTGTGCTGACATTTCAGATAACTTGTTGGGAATGCCTGATTTCTTGGTAAATGTTTCCTTGTTTGGCAAAGGCAGCCTTAATTTATATAGTTGCCCCCCTTCAATCATTGCAAACGCCTGACCCTTTGGCAAATTAAGCATATCATTGGTATTAATGGCAGGCACTCTTTGTGTTGTTATTTGCTCACGCACTGCCGATGTAAAAGCAACATCGCTATCAGGATTTGCTGAATCAGTTGCTTGCGCCATGATTGTTAATTGATTGACCTCATATTCTGCTACTTTAGTAACGAGAATATTGGCTGTTTCTTCTGATTTAACCCTGAGCATTATTAGCGTGTTAAAGTTATCTAAAATAACACCTGCTTTAGGCTTGTTGCCGATACCAGATTCAATGTCAGATCCACTTTGAGTATAGGCTGTAACTTGATAGCCTGCACCACCTGCTTTATTGATCATTGGGATAAATTGATCGCCTATTAATTCATTAAATTCATCTGCATGTATCGATAATGTGTTTTTTGGTGCATTATCTGTATTAGGCAGTCCATGCGCTGTACCGAATTTGTAAAATTTTCCTGCAATTGAAGTTAAATCTGCAAACATTGCGGTACCAACTGCGTGTGCAACTGTTGAATCGCTAAGCGCATCTAAACCAACATAAACGACTGCTTTTTGACGCATAATTTGCGTCCAGTCGATAATTGGTCGATTGTCTTTGTTGTCTTCATCATCTTCCTTGGGTGACAACAATTCAGATATGTCACCTGAGGTGAGTTTATCTAACAGCGGTCGTAACGAAGCGACAAGTTTAGAATAATACGCATTATCATAACGAAACACTGCCAAAATACCCTCTAAATCAGGGTCATCAATATTGTATTCTTTTTGCCATAAGCTGACAAGAAAGCATTCTTTATTTTTTCCGCCAGGCGGATTTTTTGGATTGCCTTCTTTATCGGTTAAGAATTTATTTGCCAGCATAGACAAAGTGTCGTCAATATTTGGGTGTTCAACAAGCAGCACCTTCTCTTTGTATTGCTTGATGAGTGGATCAATATCATTAATGTATCTGCGTATTTTTACAAAATCAGGCTTGTCTCCTGACTTTACTAGAGCTTTTGCAACAATATTAACGAAACCCCAAGCGAAATCTTTAAAAGTTGAAGCGTTGCCTTCAGAAGGCAACTGGTCACTAATTCTGCCAGCAACTTCGGTAATTTTTGTAAATGATCCAATGGCGTTATAGCGGCAGGAGATTTCAGGAAATCCCAAATGAAAAATATAAACAGGTCGCCCCATGCGTTTTGCCTCAACATAAGTCTTTAGCATTAAATCAGCATCGCCTTTGGGGTCAAATACAATTGTAGTGTCACCACGGCGAATATCTTGAGTGATAAATATCTCAGCAAGTCTCGTTTTCCCAACACGAGTCGTGCCTAATACCAGCTTATGTCCTACTCGTTCGCCCAAAGACTCATAAATATCTTTTTCACCTTCTAACATACCAACAGCATGTAACACTGGATTGCCGCCAACAGGTGGTAGGGGTTTGTAAGGGTTAGCAAAATTATCGTTATGAAATATTTTATAAATAAATAGCGATGTTTTTTCTGTTTTACGGATAAATCTAAACATTGCCGATGGTGTTAAATATTCTTTGTTTTTAGAGTGCTTAGTATCTTCAACTCGTTGTGTGTGTGACTGGTTCCATTCGAACCCCCTGCCTAAAAATAGATAGTTTTTGTTAACAGGTATTTGTTTTGGCGAAAGACTGTAAAACGGCAATTTAATCAAGCCTTTCTGATAACGATAAATTTTCCAGCCTTGTGAAAATCGATAAAAAGCTGCTAAAAATAAAACCAGCATAATAATAATTGCAGTTTTCAAACTTAACAAAAATATATTGTGCCAAATCACAACTGAAAAACCAATTAAAAAACCAATTCCCGCAACAGGAATTTCTAAGACTGGCCTTAGGAGTGATTCAATTGGATAATTTTTTTTAGACATTGTTATTATTACTGTCGGATATTTTCTTTATTTAAAAGAAAAGGGTAATGTTTAATTCTCAATTGTTTAGCGAAAATATCGCCATTTAGTGCCTGAAATTCAACATTTGGTGCTAGTGCCTTGATGGATTGAAGGTGAGTCTTAGACTTAACATTGACGACAATGCAAAGAGCATTAATAGATTTCAGTTTTGATCGATTTTTTTTAATCCATCTTTTTGAGCGTTTATCATCTCCAACAACACAAACTGCCCGTGGCATTCTGTTTTCAATTTTCCTATTCTTAACTTTACCAACCTTTATTAATGAGGTTGTTACTGGGAAACGCTGTATTGATTTTTTTGTATAGCGTGGAATATTTTTTAAATCATTTGCGTTTGGTTTTTTGAATGGATAAAATTGTTGTGCATCAATAGTTGTTCCGTTGTCATAAATTACAACTGGGCTTGCTGAAGCCTGCCCTATTGAAAACGATAAAACTGCAATGCCTATAGACAGCCTAATAACAAACTTTTTAAGGTGCTTATAAGGCATTTTTAAAGGGTTAAATGTTAGTTCTTTTATTGACTCTTTAAAGGCTTTTCGCTTGCCTATATATTCTTCGTATGTTATCTTCATAGGCAAGGCATTGTTTGATTTTAAAAACTGTATTATCTTTAATTAAAGAAAACTTTCATTGATTTAGCACACCAAGTATTGGTGTGCTGTTGTTTTCAACATTAACGCCAATTAAATAGGCAATAAAAAACCCAGACAAATGCCTGGGTTTTTTATTGGGTTTTAAAAATTAAACTTTCTGAATATCTATATCAAAATCTTGAATAACATAAATGCCATTCTCTTCTTTGTATAAATTCTCTTTAAGTTGCTTTATCGCTTCATCAACGCTCTAGCTAATTCCATCTCAATACTTTGTTCTTCAGTATTAAGTGAATCCAAGCCGTTATCAGGAATATCGCCCGATGTTGATTGACTAACAGCAATCTTTTTACCCATGAGGCGCATACAAGTTGCCTGTGCCGTCTCTTCATAGCCAAAGAATACGACTTTAACATCTAGCGTTTGACCAATTCTCCACGACCTGCGAGATGCTTGTTGAACTGTGTACACATTGTAGCCAGTCTGCATAAAGATAATTGTTGGAAAATCTAACAAGTCCAAACCCGTCTTAACTAGCTCGGGGTTACAAACCATAACATCTATGTCACGATCTACCTGATCGATTATCCAGTCTTCCCGCTTATCAGTGCCAACAGTTGAACGCAAAACGGCTGTTTTTAAATTTTCATTCTCAAACAATCGTTTCAAGCGTGCCGCTGTGTCCCTTTTGCCTGTGTAAGTTGTGTAAACCAACACACGACGACCTTCTGCTTTTTCCTTCTTGACATATTCAATGACTTTTTGCTCTTTTGGGGCTAAAGTTAAATCGTCAAATATTGGCTGCTCAAAACAAAGTGTATCTCTTGTTCTTGGATGAACAACCATCTCAGCATTAAAGCCCGTATCTGGCCATCTTAATAACACATTCATGACAACGCCTAACAAACTATTGTCACCTTTTGATAAGCATTTACGCATTTCATTGCCCAAATTTTCAGACATTTCTTTATAAACCTGACCTTGTTTTTGCGTCATTGGAACATTAATAATTTCCTCTGTGTAAGCAGGTAATACATTTTGCCCAATATCTTTAAGCTTTAAAAAAGCCGTGATTGGCAATACATGATCAACAATACCTTTTGGTCCGAAGCCAGGTGCTTTAGAAGTATGAACTGTTATTTTCTTACCTCGTGCTGTTTTATGAGAATTGCCTTCGCTCTCCTTGAAAACATCTTTTAAAACACCATGTTCACGCATAAATGCCATGGAAGCAGCACCCATTGACGATTCAGCACTAAAGCCACACTCAATCATTTTGCTAGGGTTAATACGCCACAACAAATAGAACAAATCGCTGGCATATCCACCCATTAATGTGCCTGTTAGTAACAAAGTTTTATTAACCTTTGATGCTAACACGCCCATGGCTTGACCTTGTGCAGAATCACCATTTTTATACTCATGACCCTCATCGACAATCAACATATCAAAAAACTTACTAGGTAGATATCGCTTAATAAACTCGGTAGGCTGGTAGCCGCCTTGTCCAAAACCAAACTCAGTCTTAGCTAAAGCCCGTTCCATCCGAACCGATTGACGATCTGAAAACACCAAATCACCATTTTCATCCATCAAATTAACAAACTGATAAATGTTATCTGCAAGCATTCCTTTGATAAGTGTCTCGCCAAATTGATTGAGTAACTTATCAGCGGTTTTTTTACCGATAGTGGGTATTTGACATAAAGCTTTGTTTAATATTTCTCTTTGTGTCATTGCCTTTTTATTGGCTCTTTGCAATGTCCACAATGGACTGCCACAGTGTTTACAATCGGCTCTTTTATCATTGCTAGTCGCAATAATAATTTCACCTTCTTTATCATACTGTGGCTTGTCACATACCGAACAAGTTGCAGCGCGCACAAAGCCCTTCAGTTTTGGCAACGCCTCTTCGTCTTTCTCAGTAAACCTTGGCACTAGAGTTTTTCTTGTCGCAACAGACCAATTAAATCCCATACGCATTCTTACTCTACCGATAATGTAAAAACAAGGTGTAGTAGATGATTTTTTATAATCACCAGCTTCAATCTCTAATCGCAACTTAATCAACTTAGCCAAACTATCAGGGCCATTGAGAGTTACAACCTTAGCATCAGGAATAGTATTCAATATTTCTCTACGCCACTTATAAACCAAGTGAGGCGGGGAAACAATTAAATTTTTATTCATGTTTTCACTAGCAGTTACTGCCGCTAATGAGATTGCCATCATAGTTTTACCAGTACCCATTTCTGCATTAATAACGCCAGCAGGTTGCCCATGTGTAAAAAATAGCGATGCAATGCTTGCAACTATCTCTCTCTGTGCATCAAATGGCTGGCGTTTAAGGCTATTCATTGTCTTGTCCCACTTATCTGGGTAAGAGCCATCAAATAATGGCGGTGCTTGCTCTGCCACTCGACTTAACAAACTATCACCAAAATCATTGACAAACTGTGTTAACGACAATTCATTTGGGTTTAAATCTTCAATGGTATCAACTTCAGGAACTTCACTATTTTCAACTAAATTTATTTTAATTTTTCCTAGTGTTGTAGTGTCAAAATAAAAATCAAGCTCAACATTAAGTTTTGTTAATTCCTTAATACTGATATAGCCCAATTCTGCATTTTGCGTATCACCATTTAACACAGCATAGCCAAAAGCCTGCAATTGTTCACTTATTGTTTCGCCATTATCTTTATCTATATATGAATCTTTTTCAACAATATACCAATCAGAATTACCATGAAAATAATGTAAATAACAAATAGCGTCATCACCTTTTTCATCTTGTTCGTATGTTTTTGCCATTGTTGTAATAGTCTTAAACAGCCTATCCACCACATCCTTAAACTCATATTCTAATCCATCAACATCATTGCTAATGGCAGACCATTGTTGTTTACTTAAAAAAGGTTTAATTTTTTCAAGTTTTTGTTGTATTGTTTCTTCTAATAGCATAATTGCTCCTTTTTTATTATAAAAAGGGCGCAACTTCCCCATAGGGTTGCTGCACCCTATGGGTTAATGCTTAGTTTTTTTTGATTAACTAAACATTGTTATGCTTATGAAAAAACTACCGCCTTTTCATAAACTGTTTTATCGAACTTGCCACATCTAAATATAAAAAAATTACATCCATCAACCTCAATATTATTAACAACACACTTGCCATTAACAGTATCAATAGTATCACCGACTTTTATTGCACATAATTTTAAATATCTTTGGTAACTTGCTTTACACTCTTCCATAGTATTGAAACTCATACCACACTCCTAACTGAAAAATAGTATTTCGGTAATACTACTTGCCTTATTTTCTTTAGATAGTTCTAACTTATCTTTCTTAGATAAGTAGCCAGCTTTTAGTAACCTTTTAACTAACAAGTCACTATGTTCAACCCACACTTCTGGATTCATCTCACTTTCTAATTTTTCAACAAAATCAAAATTTAACTCATTTAAAACACCTTTTAATTTATCTAGTTGTTTTTCTTGAATATAGGCTATTCTTGCTATAAACATAATAATCTCCTATATTCTTGGCAAAATTGATAAGTCTTTATGGTTGGTAAATAATGAACCAGCATCATTCCCCTCATCGTCCATTGAGGCAATAATGAATATTCCATTTGTAAATTCAATGACTGGTGCGCTACCCATCCAACCATATTCGATTACTTCTTTTGGTGTCATCCATCTCACTTTTTCAATAATCAAACCTTTTAAAACTTTATTGGCTTTACTTGACCATCTTTTTTTATAGTATGCATCTGTTTTTCTCATATATTTCTCCTTTCTATTATTTAAAAAAGAGACACTCACCCCTAAAGGGAATAAATGCCCCTTTAGGTTAAAACAAACATCGGCTCATCGCCGCCACTTTCTGCATAATTGCAGTGTTTGTACAAGTGGTTAAGGTGCAGCGTTAGTGCTGCGGTCTTAATCTTTTAATAATTAGTGTTTCTAAGCGCACTTTACAAATGCACTTAGAAACACCCCCTCAAGAGAGGGTGTTACAACTTATTATTGTTCTTTTATGATAAAAACAAGGTTTGCACTTGACCAATTAATTCATCATAGAAGTATTTATTAATAATTTTTAAGTCTAATAATACAATTAAAGCATCTTCTGAAGTAACATCAACTTCAATCATTGAAGTTTGGTCTGTTGTCCAGTTTTGACAATTAATATCCAATACATCTAATTGTTTCTTTAGCTCTTTAAGTTTATCCCAATCCATATCGCCATAGGTTGTCTTATAAATCTCCATGATTACCTCCTTTAAAAAAAGGTATAGCGATACTTTTAAGAATTTCTTCTTTCTCTTTATATCCTTTTAAATCAATTGATTTTCCAGATAACAACTTTCCACTTTGTGTCATTGCTTTCATATCATCAAAACAAAAAAAACGAAATGTCATATCTAACGCACAAGAAGTGTGAAGATACTTCATTTTAAATTTTTTATTTATTTGAATAAATATACCGGCTAATAAATGATAAAACTTATGCATTGACATACCGTCAATATCTTCAGATTCAAAACCACTTACTTTGTAATTAACTCTACCAATATCATCTTTTAACATGGCGATAATATTTTTCTTATGTTGTTCTGACTTGTCGGATTGCTCCACTTCATTAATGTCTTTAATACAAGTAAAATATACACCTCTACCAAGTTTCATTAGCTCTTGATTTTCTTTTATTGTTTGAACAAAGTCATCAGCAGCTAAAGCTTGACTTGGATCAACTAATTTGCATCTTAAATATGCTCCCATAATAGTCTCCTAAAAAACAAGGGCGCAATCCACAAGGGAGTGCATCCCTTGTGGGTTATAAAATAAATTAATACTTATTTGTGGCTATTTTTTGAAATTCATTCAAAGTATTGATTGCCAAACAATCAAACTTATCGTAAACATCAATGGCGTTTAATAACTCCAAATCAATAATTAATTTTCCTTTTTTGGAATATCTTACTGTCTCAAAAATATCCCAACTTAATTTATGACTGCTTGAAAAATAATTAAGACTTTGAATTAAAAGTTCAGCCCCAACAATACTACTGTTGGTATTCTTTACTCCTTCTACATCACACCAATGTGTTTCTTTTTGGTATTGCTTTATTCTATTTTCATATTCTGCCATAGTAATATTTCCTTGATGGAATTGAAGCTTTAGATTTATAATCTCACACAAATTATCTACTCCATCTCCGTCCAAAGCCTCTTCTCCTGCGTATTCTTGCAGAATTGGTAGTAAACACTCTATCCAGCTATTCATAACAAATATCTGGATTGCCAGTTAAATTTAAGCATTCAGAGCCTGAGTCATAGGTTATTACTCCTGAAAAAGCCAGTCCTTCATCATAATAAGTATAGCTCATTTCAATAAAGTTATACTTTTTCACAATAGCCTCCATACAGACTTTGCCAATTTGCGACCACGCTGTATTGAAGTCCATAGCAATATAAGTATCTTCTATTTCGTAAACCTCAACATCATATGTCCCCCACTTTGTGCCCCAAAGAGCAGCACTCCAAGGTAGGTCTGTTAACTCTACAACAGACCCGTCTGGCATAGTCATATTTGCCCAGTGCTTACCTGGTGTAATGCCTAATGGTGGACTGCCATCTTTATCCAAAGGCTGGATGTTTTCATAAGGCATAACTGTTGCACACAGGTTGTTTTCTACCGCTTTAAAATCAGCTAAAAACGCATCTTTAGCCTCTTTATCTTTAAATGTCAATTTCATTGTTGATATTATATGATTTGGCATAATTTTCTCCTTTATTAAAAGGAGATATATTAATTCCCCAAAGGGGAAGGATATATCCCCTTTGGGTTAAAACAAACATCGGCTCATCGCCGCCACTTTCTGCATAATTGCAGTGTTTGTACAAGTGGTTAAGGTTACAGCGTCAGTGCTGTGGTCT
This sequence comes from Candidatus Thiodubiliella endoseptemdiera, assembly GCF_964212635.1. Lineage (NCBI taxonomy): Bacteria > Pseudomonadati > Pseudomonadota > Gammaproteobacteria > Pseudothioglobaceae (SeqCode) > Candidatus Thiodubiliella > Candidatus Thiodubiliella endoseptemdiera. Next base: position 90,461 of record NZ_OZ156463.1, on the reverse strand, counting down.
TAATTTGTTTAACACAATGTTTCAAAATGCACTTAATAAATGCACTTTGAAACACCCTCTCAAGAGAGGATGATTCAACTGTCTTTTTCTATTTAATAGTGATTATTTTGCCAAAAGTATCACTATCTTTTGTAAAGTCAATCGCTTTAATACTAGGAACAAAAACATCAGTTAATGTTCTTTTTTCACTAATATTTCCACTCGCTTCATTTACTTGCGTCTCTGTTGTTTCTTTCTTGTCCTTAAATGTGCGACCCTTAACCAATAGAGATCGTCCATCTTTAGAAGTAACAACGCCAGACACTTGCCCAGCAGCTAAAGCTAAGGACAGATGCCAGTCAGACATTTGGTGTAGCGGTCTGTAAGTATTTTTATTTGCACTATTAAAGTGTGTTTTAAAATTACCCCACAAACTATCTTTCTTGTCAAGATTAACAACTTCATCAGCCAACTGCTTAGTGTCAATTTCAATTTGATTGAGTTTTAATACTCCAAACGAAAGTGGTAACGGATAAAAACAACCTTCTATATCTTCATCAGGTTGAGCTGTTAAAGTTTTAAGTATCGTTATATCTTCTGCTGCTTTAAGTAATTTATCAACCACCACTTTATCAGCAACTTTAGCTTTACAACGAACACCAAAAATAACAACTTGTTTAAATCTTTGTTCAGGTGCCGCATATACAGATACCTGGTCAAAATGTGAAGCAATCATTTTTGCTAAATTTTTATCCAAACAATTATTAGGCACAATAAAAACTAAAACACCGCCAAACTGTAACAGTTTATTAGTATTTTCATAAAACATAGTCTCATATCGCACTCTACCACTATCTTCAGATAAACTCGCTTTATCAGCAAGCATATCACCATAAGGTGGATTTAAAAATAACAATCCAAATTGTCTGGAAACAATATAGCAATCATTCAAGTTCCCATGAACAACAGTATCTAAACTAGACATAGATTTTGCGTGATAAGCTCTCTCTTCATCAATTTCAATACCTACTGTTTCTATTTTTGTATTGTTATGACTTGTGTAATAAGTATTCATATACTCACGACACTCTGCCAACGCAACACCTTCTCCACAACAAGGGTCTAACATTCTAACCACGCCTTGTTTATTTTTATTTCCCTCTATGTCAAAACTTAACCTAGATAAAATACCTTCAGTAGTTTTTTCATCAGTTGGAAAATATCCATTTTTAGCGAAGTTTCTCGCTAATCTTTGAAACATTAAAGCCATAATATAGCCTCCTTTATTTATATAAAAACATACTTACGCAACTAACAAAGTTTGATCTTTAATCATCCTTGATATGGACTCTTCAAAATCAATTTCGAACAACTCTACTATTAATGCGCTAACACCACCAAATCCATCAATATTATTAATATAGCCATCTTGATGACATACACGAATAATCTGACTCATCCAAATATCAAGTAAAGGAATAGGAGAGAGTTCTTTGAGTAATTTCCAAATAGAAGAATTATCTATTTGAGTATCATCAAAATATAAAATAGTCGCTTTATAACTACTGTAATCAATCTTTACGGTAGATTTGTCGTAAATAAAAATATGTGACAAATCTTTGCCGTAGATAGTGCCAGAAACACGCCCTGAAAGTTTTTGCATATTTTTAGTATTCTGTAAAAAGAATGTTGATGACTCATCTTTTGAAATTTCAAAAGTTAATTCATTGATACCACCTTCGTGAGTTGGTATTTCCATTCTTGCTAAAAATTGCTGTAATGAGGTTGTTCTGCCCCAAAAACTAGCAAATAAAATGCCAGCATCATTGGCAACAAAACTATCGCAAAACACACTAGGTTGTTGTTTAATGTAAATCATTTTCTTCATGATTATCTCCTTTAATTCAAAGGGGACATATCAATCTCCAAAAGGGAAGGATATGTCCCCTTTGGGTAAACAAACATCGACTCATCGCCGCCACTTTCTACAGAATTGTAGTGTTTGTACAAGTGGTTAAGGTGTAGCGTTAGTGCTACGGTCTTAATTTGTGTTCTTAAACACATTCACACTGAATGCGTTTAAGAACACTCTCTCTTAAGAGAGCATTCTAAAGGTTTGTATTTAGCAAATCATTGCAGTAGCACATAAGCCGCTGAAATTACTAATAACTTGCATACAAAACAGAACGATTCATAGGCATTAAATCCTTTTCTCGTAACGCCCATCTCGTCTAATTGTTGATTAGTCATGGTGTCTCCTTGTTTGAATAAAAAAAGGACACCATCCCCTCGTCAGGGGCTGGTGCCCCTGCTGGGTATATCAATCAATTATCTAAAACTCATCGCTTTAAACAATCGCCAAATATTTCAATTAATACCATTGGCTTTTACCTAACGAGCCTTGCAAAGCAAGTTAGGGTTTTTAAGGTGCACGGATTTGGAGTTCGTGCGGCTCTTAAACTTGATGTTTCAAAATACACTTAATAAATGCACTTTGAAACACCCTCAAAAAGAGGGTGAAAAGTATAACTTATAACTATTTAAACCTTGATCAGGTTCCAAATCTCTTCAAAAGAGATTGTTTTTTTATCTTGTTCGGGAATTGAATCCAATATGCGGTGATTACCCCACTCTTTCCAATCATCCCACTCACTCTTAATGTCGCCAGAAGGGCGATACATCGTTGCGTGAGTGTTACAAGGTATGCGGTTACCATCTTTATCTTTCATGCCAGTTGCATCAATCCAACAATGCCAATACTGTTTTTCGTATTTTTCTTTCAGATATTTTTTATGCTCCTCGTCTCTTGCGTTGATAGACATTAAGTCAAAATGTTTTATTCCACATCCGGGATGTCCAAAGTTCTTTTGAATGTGAATAAACTTACCGTCATCTTCAGTAAATAAATCATTTGGCTTACCTATATTGCAACCTTTATTACCTTTAGCAACGCATAAATAAAATTCAAGTTCTGCTTCTGATAAATTTGCAACCATTGTATTAGCGATCCTTTGGTACTCGCTTATTTCCTTTTTGATTTCCATAATATTTCCTTATATTAAAAGGATATTCTACCCAGAGGGTAAAATGCCCTTTGGGTTAAAACAAACATCAGCCTCATCGGTTGCCACTTTCTACATGATTGTAGTGTTTGTACAAGTGGTTAAGGTACAGCGTTAGTGCTGCGGTCTTAATTTGTGTTCTTAAGCACACTCATTTGAATGTGCTTAAGAACACCCTCAAAAAGAGGATATTCTCAAACAAACTATTTTAATGGTTTGCCGTAATTGTCATAACCATTGCTGAGATAGCCGGAAAATCCAGCCCATACTCTAACCATTCTGTAGAACAGTTGGACGCGCCTTTCATATTCGTCTAGCTCATTTCGTTCTGCTTCTGTTAGTGCAATGAAAAAAGCATCGAGTTCCTCTACTTTTTTCATTGACAGCCTTGTTGGCATCATAGATGCAAAAAAGAACTGCTCTTCATTGTTCAAAACTCTAGCCTTCATAATAACTCTCCTGTAAAAACAACAACAATTATGGCAAATGCCATGCTTGTTCTTGCATATTAAATTTCCAACTGTTTGATTTAAGGTAATTCTGCTGTTGTCGCAAAATACCTCTATCGTTAGTTGGATCTAAAGTAACTTTCTCACCTTGCCCAATAGTTGCAATTTCTCGCTCATTGAATAAGTTGTGTAAGTCTTCATTTGTGTTTGATTTTGTGCTGGCTTCCACCTGATCAAAATCAATATTACTATCTTCAGTAATTGGATCTGCCTCAGTGACTATCTCCACTGGTGCTTCATCAATTTCATCAATATGAATTGCATCTAGTGTTGCCCTGGACTCAAGTATTAACTTGTTAGTGCCAAAACCGCCCGATACTGTTTGAATTCTTGATATAACAAATCTTCCCTCGTAAGTACCTTCTTCATACTCATCAAGTTCGGCTTGTTTGACAGAAAAATCACCAATTGGCGTTTGTATTGAGCCAATAGCGAATTCGCCATATTTACCAAAGATTTTACGCACAACAAGTGTGCCTTTGAATTTATACATCTCTTTCTCCTAAAATAGAAAGAGACACCAACCCAAGAGGAAGGTATCTCCCTCTTGGGTTGGTTAATAACTTAAACGAAGTTTAAGCGTGCTTGTGGTTGTTACCTTTGTGTTGCTTTATTGATATTCCTCTGAGAATTAACAAGAATCCTAGTATAAATAACATAGAGAGCGCAAAATAAATTTCATTAATTTCCAGTTCCATGACCATCCTCCTTGATTCCAAATAATATAAAAAAAACTCCAATAACAACAGCAAAAATGCTGCCAAATAGTGAAAACTTGAAAAAGAATCCGATTGTTCCACTTGAAGCAAATATTACTCCAATATCACGGAAAACACTCTCTAGTTTCTCATTATCTATACTTATCATTTTACTCTCCTATATGACAATTATATTAAAAAATCATAAGGACATTATAATCCCTATAGGGGGGGGTTAATGTCCCTATGGGTTAAACAAACATCAACCTCATCGGTTGCCACTTTCTACATGATTGTAGTGTTTGTGCAAGTGGTTAAGGTTACAGCGTCAGTGCTGTTGTCTTAATTATTTTATATAATACCATATTCCAATATATTTTGGAAAAATAACTTATTCCCCTGATACAAAGAAAATTAAAGTAAAACAAACGCCATTTTTTTTATCAGCCAAGTATCTGTTGTTTTTTATTGTCATAACGGTACTTTAACATGGTTTTAAACATGCTTAAGTTGTCATGACCCATTGTAGGGGACTAAACATGTTAACTGATAATAATTGTAGCATAACAAAGGCGCTGATTAGAAATGGACCAAAGGCAAAAGCTTGATTGGTTTTGTACTGTGTTGCTAATAAAAAATAGCCGATTGCAAATAGGGAGGCAAGAAGTAACAAATAAGGCAATTGCTGCCACCCAAGCCAAGCACCTAAAGCAGCAGTAAGTTTGAAATCACCATAACCCATACCCTCTTTGTTGCGTAATAGTTTGAATGCCCAATATAGCGACCATAATAACAAATAACCAGACATTGCACCAATGACGCCTGCTGACAAATCACCAAATTGCATTTGATAGAGAAAACCAACCCACATTAGCGGGAGAGTGAGTAAGTCAGGTAATAGTTGGTTCTTTATATCAATGATGAATAAAGCAATTAGCAAATATACCAGCAACAAATATAGCCCTGCTTGTATTGTTAGTCCAAAATATAGGATGATGAGTACACTGACCAAGGTGCTTATTGTTTCAATGAGTGGGTAATACCAACTGATTGCCATTTGACAGTATTTACATTTGCCTTTTTGCCATAAAAAACTAAAAATTGGTATAAGTTCTAGCACGCTTAATGTCTGCTTACAATGAGGACAAAATGAGCGGGCTGGGCTGATTAAATTGATATTTTTATTACCATTAATATTGATAGGGAGTCGATAGATAATGACATTTAAAAAACTGCCAATAGACAGCCCCAAAATAAGTGCAATGATAATATCTGCAAGAATTAGCACTAAAAATTAAGCGTTAATTGGGCATCTACGATACCGGACTTGATGCGTTTTATATTGGCTTTAACAGTAAGGATGCCGTATTTATTTTTAAGTGTTTTCAGGCTATTGAGTAATTTTTTAAAGGTTATCTTATTGATACTGACAATACTTTTTTTAGGTTGCATAATCACACCGTTCAGTTGGACCCTTTGTGCTTTAAAAGTTTGATTAATATATTGCTCTGCTTGTTGTTGAGATAATGTAGGATAGTTTGGCAATGAAACTAGTTTTTGCTGGGTTTGTTGTAGATAAGTGGCAAGATTTTTTTCTGCCTCCAATTCAAGTTGCAACTGCTCGTTATGTTGCCAAATAGGGGAGAAAACCAAAGCATATAAAAGCGCAATGATGAATATAATGGCGACTATGATAGCGCTATTTTTTTCGCGTGAATTGAGAGTGTGCCAGTTCATTTTAGAAGGTGCATGGTGAGTTTTTTCTGTTTAAAAATTACTTTAGACGCTTGAGTATTGCCACGCACTTGTTTGGACAATTGAGTTAAAAAATCTTGGGTGTAAGCCGATTTTTGTTTAGTGGCACTTGCCAGCCTTTGTTTCGCTTGTACCCGCATATTAATGATACGCTTAATATCTGGAAAGAGTGAACGAAATTGTTGTTCGTTATTAGATTTTTGCGCTTTGAGTTGTTTGGTAAGGCGCTCATTGCTCATCACTACTTGTGTGGTTGACAATGCCAGTGTAATTAGTGTCACTACAGCAGAAATTCGCCAAGGGCGTGCATATTTCATTAAATTATGTGTATTGTTGCTCAGAAGGTTTATGTTGTTAGCAGGATAATAACGCCTGCCTGTTGGTGTTAATTCGGTGGCGTTGTCAAATAGTGAATGAAACAAATTCTGAGTTAAGCAACCGCCTTGAAAATTACCGCATCGATAAGTAGTCAAATTTTCTTGCACAATGTAGGTGGTATTTTCTGCAACAGGAAGCAATATAAAATCAGGCACAATGGCAATCACTTGACATTGCGCTTGTTGTAATTTTTCTGTTAAAGTATTAAGCACCTCTTGCGCAACAACTAAAACATCCCATTGATTAGGCTGGAGGGATTTTTTGGGAAAAAATACCAATGTATCAATATCATCAAGTAATTCAGATTCTAAAGCAAAAGGAATGGCTTTGCGAGCTTTAGTGGCGCTCATCTTTGGCAAAGTCACTTGATGAGTGGATACCAATTGACTGTCAATTGCAATAACGGTCTGCACACAAGCCTTGGAAATCGGCTTAGAAAATACCTGCGCTTTAGAGTAGTAAATAATGTTCATAATTATGCAAAGATCTCATTAATAGAGACCTTTGCATAAATAGGGATGATTAGCAAAATGACAGATTTTATTAAATTGGAAACTTTTTAAATCCACTCCTAGCAGGGCTAAGGGTGTTTTTAAAAAGTTTGTAATTTGATGAAAGATGGCGTTTTGATGATTATTCATATTTATGCAAAGGTCTCTAATAATAACTGCGATTAACAATATCTATTTTAGCACCATTTCGATGGAAAATTGTTTTAGCATTTAGAGTATCTTCGTTTATTTTAACGCTGGATTCCAATAAAAAATATTTACTATTGGTTGCTCTTAAAGATTTAGGGAAAGTATTTTCGTTAACCATGTTATTAGGTAATATATTGGGCAACCATTTCAAGACTTCTTCAGGGCTGGAAAAAGGTCTTTCGGCAATCAATGCTTCAACAGAGTATTCAGACAAACCGGGGTGTAGACAAGATAAAATTTCTTTTCCGGCAGTATTGATATTAATAGGCGTATCTTTTGGTAAAGCGTTTAGATAAGGACTGATATTATAATATTCTTGCCTTTGCATACCCACTATGTTTTTAAGTTCGCTGATATGCTTAAATTTAAATGCAAGTGTCGGAGTGTCGGACAATAATTCAGTAATGTAGGCAAAAATCAAATCCGACATTTGGACTTGTTCTAATTGTTCATTGAGACGATTCAAACACAGAGAAAAAGCGTTGTTGAAAACAATATTATTAGGTTTTTTGGTGTTCACAATATTATTAATACTCAGTTTTGCTTGCAAATCATTGATTTTTCCGTGAATCTGTCCACCAGGTATGGGGATAGGGGGAATTTCTGATGCCCAATCCTCATCTAATGCATCAATATTGGTTTTTTTATCATTCAATAAAATTACTTTTGCCCAACTTTCCATAGAATATAAATAATTCAAGGCTTGAGTTTGGGTTTGAGTATATTTGACAGTTTGAAAATTTTTGTGCTGTTGTTGCCAAATGAGTGCTGTAATTGCACTGATCAATGCCACAACGATAAGCACACCAATAAGCACAACGCCTTGTTGTTGACATGCTGTATTATTCATCAATAAATACCAGTTTTTTAACTTCTCCCCAGCCAGGGTGCTCAAATTTAATCTCAACTACTCTTGGAGAGGCGACACCTTTGTGCCAATTCACATGCCATTTATTATTGCTATCTAGCACTCGAATGCTACCCTTGCTGATGTCACTAATAAGCGTTAAGGTAACAGGATTTTGTGCGTCAGTTTGATCTTGGCGAATTAATTTTTTTTCACGGACTGAATAATTAAGCTTGAGTAATTTTTGGTTTTGAATACTTGTTATTCCAAATCCAGATTTGCTCAAGACAATCTCCTGATGGTATATTTGCGTAATATCACGTTGCAGATAGTGCAATGTTTTTTGCAATTCAAACAATTGCTGATGATGAATTTCTTGTGCCTTTTGTTGCTTAATAGAGGTATGTAATGCATTGTAAGATAAAGTTGAAATTATGGCAAAAATCATTATAGTAACAAGCAATTCTATTAGGGTAAACCCAGTTTGACGAATGTTATTTTTGCACATAAATTTCTAATGCTGACAAAGGGTTTTTAGCGTCAAGTTGCACTTTGTCTTTAAAAACAGAGATCGACACTTGAATAATTTTGGTGTTTGGTGTTGGTTTTGTGTGTGTTTTCCAATGCCAAGTCTGTTTACCTAATACATAAGTGCCATTGGCAAAACCTAACGCAGGCTTGACCAAGCGTTTTTCCACTGCCAAATTAGATACCACTAAATTACTCAGAGTTTTTTGTTTGAAATAAGTTAAGTTTTTAACACTTTGTGATTGCAATTTAATCAATGCAATTAATGCAATGCTGACAATACTAAGTGCCACCAGTACTTCAATCAAAGTAAACCCCATTTTTCGAATATTTTGCTTCATAATTTGCTACTATTAAATTGATAGGCTTCATCCTCAGATTCAAACTTAACAAGGGCAGGAGTGATAAAACCATTGGGCATAAAAAAGACCGCTTCTACACTCATAGACACTGCATTATTTTTCCATTTTAATCTCTTTGGAAACAGGGTTTTGTTTTCCTCCCATTTGCCGTTATCAGGATTAAGTTGTTGGATTTTAGTGTGATAGTAAATATTGCCATCTTTTCCGATAGTGTCGATATTAATGCGTAAATCCACATTTTTTAATTGCGAAAAATCAGCCATCAAATGGAATTGGATTTTCATCTGATTAAATAACTTTTGCGTGTCTGAAGGCGTGGCTTTTTTAATACTAATGGCCGCTACAGAAACCATAATACCAACAATCAATAGAACAATCAGCAACTCTATCAGAGTAAAGCCCTTGTTATTGCCAGTTGTTGATGTCATCGCCTCCGCCTAATTTTTTATCCACTCCGGAACTATACAAATCAAAATCTGAATGCTCTCCAGGGCTTAAATAGTAATAATCGTTACCCCAAGGGTCTTTAGGTAGTTTTTTTAGATATTGCCCCACCAAAACACTAATACCTTCATCCGTTGTTGGATAATTAAATTTGTCTAATTTGTATAAATCTAACACCGAACTGATGGTTTGAATATCGCTTCTGGCTTTTTGTACACGCGCTTCATTCGGCTTGTCGATAATTTTTGGCAAGATAATTGAGGATAAAATGCCAATGATAACCACCACAATCATAATTTCAATTAGAGTAAAGCCCGCTTGTTTTTTTGTTTTTTTAGTATTCATTTTTATAAGTCAATTTGATTAAGTTCAAAAATTGGCAACAGTATAGCTAAAACAATTAACAATACAATACCTCCCATCAATAAAATCATCAAAGGTTCAAATAAACTGATGATTTTAGTCGTATAGTTGTCTAAGTCTGCCTCTTGATTTTCGGCCGATTTGTTTAACATTTCGCTTAATTGCCCGCTGGCTTCACCACTAGCAAGCATATAAAGCGTGATAGATGGCAAAGCATTTTGTGTTTGCAAGGCTTTGAAGATCGTGCTGCCTTCTCGCACTTTTTCTGTTGCAATAAGCACCGCTTGTTTCATGGGTGAATAACTGAGTGAGTTGGCAGCATTGGTTAAAGCAAGTAACACAGGCGTGCCACTTTCGTGTAATAAAGCAAAGGTGCGAGAAAAGCGTGCGGCATTAGCATTAATAAGCAGGTAACCCACGACGGGTATTTTGCCTAAAAATTGCTGCCATGCATTTTTGATATTCTCATGTCTCAATGCTAATTTAGCAGCAATATATGATGCAATTAACAAACTAACGATTAACTCAATATTATCAACAAGAAAATCGCTTGCCGAAATCACCGCAATTGTAAGTGGTGGCAAAGCCTGATCAGAGTCATCAAACACACTCACAATCTGTGGCACTACAAAAATCAACAAAAGCACCACTACCGTAATAGCCACCATGCTAATCATCATGGGGTAAATCAAGGCGGCGGATATTTTCTTTTTAAATTTTTCCTGATTTTGAATTTCATTAGCAAGTTTGTCTAATACTTGCCCTAATTCACCTGTGCGTTCACCTGCCTCAATACTGGAGATAAAATACGAAGGTAGCTCTTTGGCGTTGAATGTCAAAGATTCTGCCAAGCTCTTACCTTCAACAACTGAAGAGCGTATTTGCCCAACCGTTTTTCTAATGTGTTTTTTGCCACTATTGTATCCAATGGTTTTTAAAGCCTCGTCAATGGGTATTGCTGCTTGCAATAATGAGGCAAGTTGGCGTGTAATAATAGCCGTATCAGCAACGCTCAATTTAGCCTCAAACCAAGTGTTTGCCCGCCCCAATTTACGCTGACTTTTGCTGACCTCTAATAAAGTAAGTTGTTGACTCTGTAGTTGTTGGCGGGCGGATTTTTCAGTATCACTTTCAATAAAACCTGTGTTTTTTTTACCGTTGGCATCAATGGCTTTATATTCGAAAATACTCATAACGAAACAACTCTAATTGCCTCATCAAGACTGGTATCGCTCTTTAATACCAATTGTTTGGCTTGCTCAAATAAGGTGGAATGATTGCAAGCAGCGCTCAAAATTTGATCTTCGCTGGCTTGATTGTGAATCAGGGTCTTTATTTCTGCGTTAATGGTTAACAATTCATACAATCCACTGCGCCCCTGATAGCCAGTATAATTACAGTGTTCGCAGCCTACTGCTTGATGAATAGTTACAGGATTATGAATACTGAGCTTTTCTTGCTCTCTTACATCGGCGTCATATGGTTGTTTACAATGATGACACAAAACTCTGATCAGGCGTTGTGCCAGCACACCACTAAGGCTAGAAGAAAGTAAAAATGGCTCTATGCCCATATCTCGTAAACGTGTAATGGCACCAACTGCGGTATTAGTATGCAAGGTTGAAAACACCAAATGACCCGTTAAACTGGCCTGCACCGCAATTTGTGCAGTTTCATTATCACGAATTTCACCCACCATGACAATATCAGGATCTTGTCTGAGGATGGCTCGCAAACCTTTGGCAAAGGTCATATTAACCTTGTTGTTAATTTGCGTCTGATTAATGCCATCAATAAAATATTCCACAGGATCTTCAATGGTGGTGATGTTTAGACTGGCGTTATTCAATTCTGCCAGTGCCGCATACAATGTAGTAGTTTTACCTGATCCTGTTGGTCCAGTTACCAATAACACCCCATGTGGTTGATGGATTAAACTCAACACAGCATCATAAGTTGAGTTTAACATTCCCAATTGCTTGAGTTGCAAACGCCCCGCTTGTTTATCCAACAAACGCAACACCACTTTTTCTCCGCGACCCGAGGGAATAGTAGAAACACGCATATCTACTGCTCTACCGCCTAATTGAATAGCAATTCGCCCATCTTGCGGTAGGCGTTTTTCAGCAATATCCAGTTTTGCCATAATTTTGATTCTTGATACCAGCAAAGGCGCAATTTTTGCATTCGGCTCTAATACTTGCTTGAGCGTGCCGTTAATGCGAATGCGAATACGAATACGATCTTCATAAGACTCTATATGGATATCAGAAGCCTTCTCTAAAATAGCCTGTGCAAATAAAGCATTCAATAAGCGAATAATAGGCGCTTCATCATCACTATTAAGTAATTCCATTGGCTCATGCAATTCCATTGCTATCGCATCTAAAGTGTCATCATTTTCTGCATTGTCCTGAAAATGATCTAGGTTTTTCACAGAGCTAAATTCATAACTTTGCTGTATTTTTTGTCTAAATTGCTCTAAGGTGATGTTTTTTAATTGGTAATCGCCAAATTTACGCTGTATTTCAGCCAAGATGCTCGTTTTAGGCAATTGATGATAGTTTAATGTTTGCTGATCATTTATATTTTCAAGCAAAATTGAAAATTTTTTTGCGAATGTAAAGGGCAATAAAGTGCTATTCACCATATTCTATGTCCTCATATTCATCATATTCATCTTTGTATTCGTTAATAAATGTTAAGGGTTTTATTGATTTTCTCACTACGGGTAGTTTTATTGATTTTGGGAAATCCGTTGATTTTTCTAGGCGCTTGGGTAATGTGGCGCCGCCATTCAAGAGTTGTTTCTGATAAATATAGTTGTATTTTTCCATACTTACTTGATCAGCAACCAACTGGTCTGTCAGAATGGTAGGATGGATAAAAATCAATAAATTCTTTTTCACTTTTTTCTCGCTTGAATATTTAAACAACTCACCCAAGATGGGGATATCGCCCAACAACGGCACGCTTGATTGCGTTGTAACAACAGTATCATCAATCAGCCCGCCAAGCACCAATATTTTATTATCAGCTACCATAACAGAGGTCTTAATCGTTCTTTTTGAAGTGACCAAATCAGAGGCGGCTCCTTGTTTGGTTACCTTGGATATTTCTTGCTCTATCTCTAATTTAATGGTATCGCCATTATTGATTTGCGGTTTTACTTTGAGCTTAATGCCAATGTCTTTGCGTTCAAAATTTTGAAAAGGATTTGAATTGCCACTGACAATTTGTTTATTGGTAATAAAAGGCACTTCTTCGCCTACCAGGATAGAGGCTTCTTCATTGTCAATAGTCACAATTGAAGGTGTGGATAGAATATTGACATCACCTTGCTGATTAAGTGCCGTCAAAATGGCAGCAAAGCCCTTTTTAGTGCTGGAATTATATTTTCCAATGGCAATATTGGCACCTTTGTTAAGTGTAGGCTTGCTACTGGACAATGCTGACAATAAAGAGCCGGTGAAGTCGATTAACCCAACCGCCCTTCCGTCATTACCAGAAGAGGCCCACTGAACGCCAAACTCTTCAATATTATCTATGCTCACCTCAGCAATAATAGCCTCTATCAAAACTTGTGCACGACGGATATCTAATTTAGAGATCACATTTTTAATATTGTTAAAAATCATACTAGGTGCGGTAACAATAATAGAATTAGTCGCATCATCCGCATGAATATTAATGGTTTGTTTAATGCTTTTTTTACCTCCTTCTATCAATTGTTTACCAATACTCTGCAAAACGGGCAAAATGTCCTTGGCTTTGGCGTATTTCAAGTATACCACCACAGTATCCCCACCTCTATCAGACTCTTTATCTAATTCTTTGACCAAGAATCGCACTTTAAGTCGCTTTGCGGGTGCGCCACCAACAATCAATTGATTGTTGCTTTTATCAATTGCAATGGTTAACGGGTTAGCCGCTTGCTTTACATTTTTAGGCAATAAGGATTTAATAATTTTTGCCACTTCATCTGCAGAAGCATTCACCAAAGGCATTAATTCATAGTCATCATCAATTTCTGTATCTAGTTGGTTAATAATTTCTTTCAAACGAACCAAGTTAGCACGCGTATCAATGACAACAATGGTATTGGAAGGGGTGTAAGCAGCAAGGTGCCCATATTTGGACACAATAGGTCGCAAAATAGCAACCATTTGACCAGCGGCCACATTTTTAATTGGGATAACAGTGGTAACAATACTGTCATTAGCCAAACTTGATAGTTGGGCGGAATTATTTTTGGTATTAGACTGTGGCAAAATTTTAGAAAACCCTTCACCTTCAATCACAATATAACCATGCACTTGTAAGATTGATAAAAACAAATGATAGAACTCATCATCATCAATTTCCTGCGTACTAACGACATTAATTTTGCCTTTAACTCTCGGATCGACAATAAAGTTTTTTCCTGTTACCTCAGAAACGGTGTTAATTAAAGTTTTCAAACGCACATTTTTTAGGTTAAGTGTTAGTGCATTAACAGACAAGGTAAAAAAAGCAGTAGTAAAAAGAGTGATAAGTGTAATTGATTTTTTTTTCATTATTTTAGGTTGATGGATAAAAAATGCATTCGATTTTTGCGTTTAATTACTAGATCAAAGTTTTGTTTCGACATTTCCAGTCTTGCGGGAACCAGTTTAAACCAGTTGTCTAACGAAATCCCGTTAACCTCTAAAATAACATCGCCAGATTGCAATCCAATTTTTTTAAACAAAACTTTTTCCTTCCCAGGATTAAGCTTAAACCCATATAGATCGCCATCTCTATAATTAGGCTGCACAGAGATAACAGACAACATCTTTTCTGGGCTACCAAGTATTTTTTTTAATTTTAACTTATCTCTAGTTTCAATAACGATAACTCCATTTTGATCAATTGAGTTGTCATTGATTTTTTGAGCGTTGGCCATTTTTTTCTTTCTTGGTTTGCGTTCTTTTTTTGCCCGTTCCATAGGAACTGCTTTATGCTTTATGCTCAATTTCTCATCATTACCATTATGATTGATAACAATATATTTTGAATAAATGGCTTTAACATATGCCACCGCATTAATTTCATCATTAATTTTGTAAATTTTTTCTTTATTGTCCTGCTTAATAATTGCCAAAGCATTTTTTTGTTGACTTAAAACTCCAATCAAAGTTAAATTCAGGCGTGTTTTCCTAATCAGCTTATGGGGCTTAATAGCTGAACCCACACTTCCAAACAACTTATCAGGCAAGTCTAATCTCGGCGTGCTGTTTTCCTGATGCATCGCTTGCTGAGTGAGAGGACGAATTGCACCTCCTCCATATAAGAATTTCTGCCCCAACTGAAAGGACTGAAACCCTGCCAAGACTAACAGCAATATAGTAACCAATAAAGCGACTTTGCGATTAATTATGTGATAGTTATGCATTAATCAATATTATACACTTTGGGTCTTTGGGTCTTTGGGGTGCCATTATATTTTTTGAGACCTTTGCGTAATTCATAATTTATTGCTTTAATCCCAACTTTTGTAATTTTTCAAAAAAGATTTTTCAAAATTATTCTCACTTTCTTCAAAAACCCAAAAACAAGGCCGATTGTTTGCATTTCTTGGCGATTTCCCGCCTATTTTTACCTTTATTTCAACCATTAGACGCAACAATCCTGCAGTTCTCGCATCTGTTTAAAAATATTCATCCCTGTTTTAAGATTATGACTCATGGCAATCAGTTGTGCTCGGGTCTTGTTTCTCTCTAATCCAAGGTATCTTGCCTTGCCTAAGCCGTGATGAAGTTTGAGCAGCCCAAAGGTTCGCTCAACAATGTAGCGAACAGATGAGCGTTGTCTGTTGTCTTGTTTTTGTTTGTTTGTGAGTGGTGTGTTTCTGTAGGCTCGATGCAAGACTTTATTGTTTTGTTTGCCCAACTTTTCCCGTATTTCCATGTCTTTTCTGTTTTTTCTAATATTCATAATTTATACCTTGGTTCTTAAATTAAAAGGGACTAACATACTAGTCTATTCCTCAATGAATAATAGGTCTAGACAGTGCTTTGAAGTATTTACTAGGTTAACTGGTAAATACTATTTTTTAGTTTGTCGAATCAACAATTTTTTCTAATGTTTTTAAAAAATTTATTTCCGCTTTAGTGAATAACGCCTCTCGTTTTGTATAACGCAATCGATTGATTTTTTTTAACAAAGCCAATCGATACTAGGACAATTACAAAAAGAGAAACACCAAAAAAAGGCTAAATATTGCAAAAACACTATTCATCGGGATTATTGTCCTTTGGTTGTTGGGTAATTAAGTCAAGATATTTATTTGCTTCTGGCAAGTTATCAATATTATACCCATCAAGGTTTACAATTAAATACCCTCTAATTGTTGATGGCTTCTTATTTTTTCGTTGAGTTTTTGTTTTAACCTGCCAAATGTTTTCACTTGTGTGCGTTTTTAAATTGCTTTTTAAACGCCCAAATTGCTTTTGGGTTTGTGCCCATTGGTCAATATTATATTCTTTAAAGATTTTAGGGCTGACTAAAAATAAAGCTTTATTGCCTTTATATTCAATAATATGCACTTTGGATTGAGTGGTATTTATCGCAATGGCTCTATTGTTGACGGATTGTATAAGCCATGCAAGGAACCCCTTGCCAAGTTCTGTTTCTAGTGTTGGTTGTTGACTCCGATTAGTGTTTATTTTCTCTTTTTCTAATGGTTTTTTAGGTTTTTGTATTTGCGAGGTTGTTTTATCTTTTTTTGGTGTTTCTTTATCTTGATTACCGTCATCGTTATTGTTGTCATCAACAATTGTTTCAAACCCTGGCGGCATCGGAAGGTTTATTATTGCATTATTCTCATTACCACCCTCACTACCGTCATTAGATTGGTCAGATTGAGTTGGATTGCTGTTATTGTCATTATCTGTCTTTATTATATTTTTTGCATCATCATCCTTAACCACACCATCTTCTTCAATGTCTCCAGAGAAGTGTGAGAAATCCTTACCGCTCTCAAAATAATATATTTTTTCAAGAGGCATTTTTAACATTGTAAGATTAACTGGTTTTTTAAATCCACCGCCGCTTAACACGCATTTCCAAATTGCCTTACCTTCTGAATTTGGTGTGACAATATGGAACTGCAATAACTCGTCCATCATTCGCGAATTATCGAAAGGCACTCCTTTTTGCTTGTCTTTATCTAGGCTGCTTCTAACTTTATCCATCATAACTTTTGACACAAAATATATGTCAGTAGTAGTGGTAAACATTACAGCACCTGGTGCATTTATTTTTAAGTCAGTTTCTAACACTAGATGACGCATAGTATCAAGCAACTTGTCTGCTAGTGATTTCGGTTGCGGTTCTAATGGATTGCGTGCACTACCAGTGCCAATGCTGCTTGCTAATGATTTGGCACTAGACTCAGAATCTGCATATTTAATAATGTCTGCAATCATTGCACCTTCTGCATTTCTGCCTTGCAGCGTAAATAAAAGCAGCGTAAATAAATCACTCTCTTTTTGCAACCAATCAATTGCGGTTGGATTGATAAATTGACTTAAAAACGACAAGGGTAATAAACTATGATGCTGATACTTTCTATTGCTGTTATATTGATATTGATAGTATTTTGCCTTATCGACATTTGACATGCTACCGAACCAAGGAGACCATCTGCCAAGTTCCTTTTTTTGATTATCGTATAGCATGATATTGACATCACTAACAGTCTTCCCAATATCGTGTAACAGTGCAGCCACAAAAATAGCAAATGTCCATAAATCTTTTTTTTCATTCTGTTTTTCAACACTTGAACCGATAGGCAGCATTTTATTATTGCGTTGTTTAAGTGCTATTTCAATAACCTCAAGTGTGTGCAATAAAAAACCACCATTGTTAGAATGGTGGTGATTTTGACTTGCGGGTAAATCTTGCACCCAAACTGCAAGGCGTTTTATGGAATAAAGATAAAGGCTCTCAAAATGTTTTTCTGGCACATGAGAATGGTGGTAAATGTTACTAACTAATCTTTTGTGTTTAAGCAATAACACATCAGCGGATTGTATCTGTTCGCAGTTATCAACTTTGTTACTCTTTGTAAAAAAATTGATTATTCCTCTAAAATCCATTGTCTTATATCGCTTTTTTCCATCTGACTTAGTGGCTCTCTTAGTTCAAATAACACAGAACTTTGGTTGTTGTTACCACCCTCTGTTCTAATCAAATAATCATTAAAACCCTCTGTCCAAAAATCCCAATGTGTTCGATCAGAAAGAAACACTATTAAAGGCTCATAGCATGGGTCCCACTTTTCAGATGTATCAGTGAAAGTTACACGGACTCTTGATATTTTTGAATCTAGGAACAAATCTATAAAATCATCCGCCGTCTTTGAACATTTTCCTAACTTTTTAAGGGCTGGTTTTGTTTTGTTTGTAAAATACTCACCACAAACAAAGTCATAAGCACCCATATATTGCTTGAGTATTTTGTCTATAACTGCACTTTTGCTAATCATCTTTTTTTCCTATTGTTTTTTTTGGTTTTTTAAAAATGTCATTTGGATCAATAACAATATTTGGTGCGTGTTCAGCTCTTAAACTCTTATTTAAAATTTCATGAGGAAGCTCTTCTTTAAATTTCATTGCAATATGCGCCTGATGGTATCTCGCTGTTTTTTGCTCAACATCCCTTCTATTAATATTTAAATATTTATAACCATCAGCGGACAAAAAAGCTTTGCGCATCATTCTATTCACTTCAGTTATGTGTTTATTACACTTAGCTCTATTTATCATACCTATGTGCTTCAAAGCATAGATTGTTAGCATCAAATTATCAGCGCGTTTTAAAAGACTTAAGGCTATATTAGCATACACGCTTGAAAAACTTGTTTCCAAAGTAACCGGCTTAGTTGAGCCACCCTGATTGATTTTTATTAACGACTTATCACTTAACTCTGTAAAGTCATTTTGCCAATCAATTAGGCGCTTCTCTGTCTCTTTTAACGCAGTGTCAATTTTTAATAGGAAAAAGTCAGCGTATGGGTCATTATTGTGAGCTGCATTATTGATGTCTTTAATTTTGCTTGAAAATACATTTAACCCAACGATTGCATTTAATTCTTCAGTCTTTTTTCTGCCATAAAAAAGCGCTACAGCTTCCTTAGTATTTAACTCCAATGAGTTGGAATTTCTTAAAGGTCCGGGTCTATTAGTATTATTATGTCCTTTCATG
The DNA here is from genome assembly GCF_964212635.1 of Candidatus Thiodubiliella endoseptemdiera. Taxonomy (NCBI): domain Bacteria; kingdom Pseudomonadati; phylum Pseudomonadota; class Gammaproteobacteria; family Pseudothioglobaceae (SeqCode); genus Candidatus Thiodubiliella; species Candidatus Thiodubiliella endoseptemdiera. The sequence goes on along the minus strand of NZ_OZ156463.1, from coordinate 71,607 downwards.
TATATATCTCCATTTTTTAATCTTTTTTTAATTTAAACAACCACTAATCGATGAGCCTATGAATGCGCCTGACCTTGGTATGCAACAGCCATAGTTTCGCCACGCTGTCCAGCCATATTGACCGTCCTCATCAACTTTATCTTTTAATGTTTCGACACTTTCAACACCAAAGGCACGGCAGGAATTTTCTTCAATTGGTGAAACCATTTGCCATTTGCCATTTTCTTTCATGCAATCAGAATTGGTGCACCCTGCTGATTGATGGATTCTCAAGCCACCTTCGGTTATAACTTCAAGTCCCCTAGAGGCAATAACTGATGCCGCCTTAACTTCATTTGTTTGATTTAAAAAACCAATTCTTGGGTATAAAGACCCCCAAGACTTTAAAAACTTATCCGTTTGACCTTTGCTCGAACTAACCTCATTCATACCAGGTGCCCATGTGCTAGGATAGAACATGTCACTTAAACCGCTACGCCACATTTTTTCATCTAAAGTGGATAGGTAATATGGCATATAAGGCTTAACTTTAGAGTTACAAAAATATCTTGCTCTTCCCATCGCATAAGCAACAGGATTGCCTATGACGCTCGCTTCTTTAAATTTAATGGCACTATTGGATCTCTTGCCTTTAGTGCTTAAATTACCACCTTGAATCCCTGGCATCAAATCCAAAGATTGCACTTCTGAAAATGGATTATACCCTGGCTCGTTATAACTACTAACTACGAAGTCTGGCAAATTATGATTGATATGTGGCGTTGTCTTTATCTTACAACCAAAAAACCCACAAACCAACCAAAAACAAACGCCATCCACACAATAATCTAAACAGTCTTTAGAGATTGCGCTACTAGATAAATTGGCGACACTAAATGTTTTTGCATTAACGACACCTACATTAGCAAAAAGGAAAAGTGTTAGTATGATTATTTTAATTTTATCGCCCCTTTATAAATTCTTAGTGCTGCTGACAAGTCTGTTATACCATAAATTACTGTTTTCCCTTTATCAAAAGTAATTGCTGGCACTTTTTCGATATTAAGTGATTGTGCATTAATTGCACCTTGCCACGCTCTCTTTGCACTAGAAACCCACTGTGATTTATATTTTGCAAATCGTTGCTTAACCTGTTGCATTGCTTTATTTTCATTAGCACTTAATCCTTGACTAATTTTTGCTTCAAAGCCTATACCACCGTCAATTAAATAATATTTAATGTCCCAAGAATTTTCTATTTTATGGGCTTGGGTAAACACTTGTTTTTTGGTGCCAAAAATCCAAGCTTCATTTGCATTGGCCTGTGTTGCTTGTGTTGTTCCAAATAATAAAAACAATGTGATTATAACCTTTTTCATAATTAACCTGAAATCCTTGTCCTTGTTTTTAATATCTCATCAGCAATCATATATGCAGCTTCCATTTCATTGCAATTGTGCTCTCTCATTATCTTTTGTCTTGTGGCTTTTTCAGATTGCTCTGTCATTGCAAGTGATAATGCTAAGGGCATACTCACACTTCTGAAAAGAGTGCTCAATTGATCACTAATTACAACGCCTTCTTTATACTGTCCTTTTGCACCACTTATTGATGCAATCAATTTCTTTTGTTCGTCGCTCATATCAATTAACTTTGCTAATTCTGCTGCTTCTGATTTTTTAATTTTTAGACAAATAATCCATTCAATAGTATCAAACATTGAACTAGCTGCATCGGTGTAATCTTTCAAAGATGGTGTTGCGAACCAAACCCAAACACCCCACTTACGCCACATTTTTACCATTTTCAAAATCCAGCTAATAATAAGAGGATGTTTTGTAAAAAGATGCGCTTCATCAATTAGTAAAAATATTGGTCTGCCACTAAACTGATTTTGTTCAGCAATTCTGTTGATGTCATTAACTAAAGAAGCAAAAGCCACGACTAATTTTGATTCATACCCATCCGAACCAAACACACCAACATCAAGCTGAGTAATGTCTGATTCAGGAAACAATTCTCCCGATGTGTTAAAAATTCGTTTGTCAAATTCAGAATTAATATACACACGCATACTTTTCGCCATTTTCCGTATGCGTTCTTTCTCAGACTCCATTAAATCATTAGAGCCTGCTAATTCATTCAAAGCATTAATCACATCTTCTGTTAGTGTTGTGTCTCTACCATCACTAAGTGTGTTTTCTGCCGCTAACTGAATAGCATTACCCACGGTATCCCAATCGCTGCGCTCAAACTTTTCAGACTCTTTTGCTTCGCCACCTGTTATCATTAGCTGTGCAATAATTAACAACTCGCCAAGCAAATCTCTTTCTTGATCTAAATTCTTATCAAGAATCAACCTAGTCGCATTAGCAAAAGGTGGCAAATGAATATTTTTAGAACTTGCTTTAATAATTACTTTGTTGGTGCTCAATCCTTGTTGTTTACAATGATCAACAAACAGTCCAAAACTGTCGCCTTTTTCAATAATAAACACATGTTTTGGATTATGGATTGCCATCATTGAAAATAAGAACTCAATCAGCCAAGCCGACTTACCAGTGCCAGATGGACCGAACAGAAGCCCGAAAGCGTTTTGGCTTTTGTCAATCACGGGATCAAACATCAAGGGCTCGCCACCACGATTAAATTTAACCACTCCTGCTGAACCTGTACCTGTGCTCCTGCCATAAAATGGAGACAGTGCCGCTACTGTGGAAATGTGTTGCAATGAGGCGCGTTTTTTGTAAAACTTTAAATCCAAATCATAATCAAAACAAAAAGGTAGTGACCTGATGAAATCGTCTTGAGATAAAGGATTTTCTTTTAGCCCTAGTAAGTTTAGACCCAATGCGCCAAAAATAGAATTGACCTTTCTTGTCTCTTCTTTTAATTTATTTTCTTTATTGTTAAATAAAAAAAGACCAGCGGCATATCTGACAATGTAGTCGCCTTGTGCAGCGATAACTTGAGCGCTCTCTGCATCATCTGAATTTTGACTCGACTTTGTGTCTTTACCGATTGAACTGTTTTTAATTTTTTCCAAATACTCATCGGCTTTGTCATGAGAGATGTAAATAGTTGTTTGTGACCAAATGCTGCCGACAGGCAATCTATCAAATAATGACAGTTTTGTGTTTTTATTTTCAGCACTTAAATGACCTATATTGATTTTGTTTGCATCATCAATTTTTTCAAGTGGCATATAAGTAGCGTACTTAACTTTCTCATCATGTTCAAAGCAAAAAATACCATTTTCTTGGACTGTAATATTTGGATGATTTAGAGCAATCTGCGATAAGTCTTCATCCAAGATATTTAATGCATTCTGTTTATACGGAATTTTCTTATCATGAAAAAAACTACTAATAAAGTCAATGTAATTTTGTTCGTTCATGCGCTTTGGTTTTATTTTCGCTTGAACTAATGCGTGCTCAATCCTCACAATTGCATCATTAATTACGCCAAATTCTTTGTTTAAGTCTTGAATGCTAATGCTTTTTTCCTGCCAAAAACAGAAATAAATTTCTAACTGTGACAATGACCAAGGCTCTCCCGTTTCTTTGTCAATAAATGCCCCATTTTTATTAGATAAAGACTGAATATGGCTGTCCATTGATTCGAGATAATTTTGAGCGAATTTTGTATTAGTCTTTTCGTCTTTATTATTGTTGCAATGCGTATGAATCTGATTTAAAACTTCTTTTGCTGATTGCTTTTTAACGATAAACATTTGAGACAACCAAAAATCAATATGTTCATAAGAAATGGCATTTTTCAAAACAAAAGTTAGTGCCTCTAAAACCTCTTGTTGATACTCTTCAGTTGTTGCTTCTAGGCTGATTGTTTCAATCTTAAAAATACTACCAAGACCTCCATTTCTAAAATGAAATATGCCATCGCTGAGATGGCACTTTACTGGCAACAAATCAACAAACGAAGGGGCGAATAAATTATCCCTATTAGAGTCTGATATTAATGGACTACCTAATTCTGCTTTAGTGAGGGGTTTTTTTGATTTTAAAGCATCCATCAATCTCATTTATAAATCCTCATTTGGCAAGGCATAATGATCTACTTCATAGAGTCTGAAGTTTGTAGTGTAGCCCGGCACAGGGTTGTCATATTTAGTTATGTGCGGGTATATAAACATATTCAAAACAGGATTGGGCAATTTGGGGAAATTATTTTCAAGCTCGGTTTCTTGTGTTCTAATAAACCCTGCGTTTAGACCTTGTTTTTTCAGATGATGCAGTTTTATATTGTTGTTTTGAAAAAATGTTTCCATTTTGTTACCTTGGTTTTCAGGTTTTAAACTACTATCACAACCAGATAATAAAAATATTATTGGTAGTGTCAATAGTAACTTAGTCAAGTGTTTCATTACCTCCCCCTCCTATTGCAAATTGATGATTCAATTTTCTGCCATTGGGGTCGTAATCAATGTTGACCTGTTCTTTTGTTAATATTTTTATCCGTTCTCCTGAAGGAACAACAATAACATCAAAAGACGATTTTGCTCGTTTGTCATACCAATCCTTTACATCATCAACACCACCGATCAAAGTGCTATATGCTGCTAGTTTTGATGGCGACCCTGTCACCGATGATGATGAACTTCCGTTAGAGTTATTTGTTGTTGTTTTTTGCGCTTCAGCAATCGCTTTAGCGGCAGATGATAGCCCAGATAAAATTGATGACGCACCTAAATATTGCGCCGCATTACTAACAAGCTTACCTTTGATACAAGGAACCCCGTGTTCATTGGTAAGTTCAGCCACATCACTAATTTCATGGTTGCTTATTGTGCCGTCTTCAAATATAAAAGTAATTGAGTCAATAGTAGCCCTAACGCAAGATAATAATAAGTCTCCACTGGCGGAACCAGAGGCGATAACATCTTGTAAAACATTGTTTGTGTGCCTGTTTGCGTAAAAAGATTTATCAATAATCTTAATGCTAAATCTGAAGGGGTCGGTTACTTGTCCGTCAACTGGTATTCTTCCAAGTAGTCCTGTTACAAGTTCCCCAGATAAAACGCTGTTAGGCGGTATTGTATAAACTGGTCTTAGTATTACCTTGGCATTTTCTTCATTATTTTCGTCTTTATTATTTCTAAAAACTGGTTCAATTGTTTCTGTTTTTAAATATGGAGATGGTACAAAGTTTCCGTCTTCGTCAAATACACCAGAACGCAGGGACTTTGTCCATTTATACTTAATCTGATTAACTGAAGCAGGATTGTTTGGATTATTAATTTTATAGCCCTTGGAATCTTTTGCTGTTTTCCCAAGATTTTTGTTTACAAGTGATACAACCTTTGCAACAATATCTTCAGTGTTGTCTTGAACTTCATTTGTTTTGGAATTTGGTTTATTTTGCGCATTTACAAAACTATTGACTTGATTTTTTAATTGACTAAATTTTTCCATTAAAGCATTATTGCTTTCCACAACATTATCCTTATCACCCTGGAGCGTTTTATACTCTTCATTCGTTGGCTCCTGAGATTCTTTTTTATTATTTACTTTATCACCTTGAGTTTCTTTATTTGTTGTTGCAACACTCGTATCGCCATCGTTCAGATACAAGTAAATGCTCGCTAAGAACACTATCAATATAAAAGCCAATATACCTTTAATAATTTTCACAAACTTTGCTCAAATGATGACAATGAAATTAAATAAACAACGGATGTATCTGTTGGGCTTCCAGCTCGACCAAGTCGGTTAAAATGAAAAGTTGCAGACTTCCAGTTTCCAAGTAAATCTCTAGGGTCTAATACAATCTGTCTATTGGTTGTGTTCTTTAAAAGAATAGCACTAACATAAGAATTGTTATAAGACGACCTCCAAGACGCAAGAAGAACAGCCGATACATTGCCATTACATGCTAAGTTTTTTGAACAAGTGAACAATGTTATTGGATTTTTGGTATTAACGGGCACTCTAACAACATCAATCTTATTAATCAGTCTTTTTGGCGCATAAAAAGTTTGTGCTGCAAACCTAGTCAAATCAACATAACTCAAATTCTTTACATTCTTAGCATTGAATTTTGCATGCGGCTCGTTATTATCTTGATTTGCCTGTGTTCTCTCGATAATTACATTGTATTTAATGGGATGCGGCTGTATTTTTTTGGTATGTGGTATAGAGGATAATAAAAATACACTAATTTTGCCTTTTGAGTTTTTTACGAGCACTCGTATTGGCTTAAAAGGTTTTGTTGCCTTTATCCACAACCTTGAGTCAATTAACTGCGTTTGCAGTTTATCTTTAATTGCATCAGGGGTGCCAATACTGTCCAAAGGTTTTTCAAAATTTAATTGCACTTCTTGGTTGACAAAAAGTGTCAATTTAATAGGCTCACCAAGAAAATCTAACAAGCGCAACTCAGCATTTGCATTTGTTAAATTTAACAATACTATCAATGCAAATAGTAATTTAACCCTTATCATCTAAACCCCTTAATCTTATTGGCTTTTCCCAGGGGACATCAAGTTGTAGCCCCCAAGGGTTTGACTCTGTGTCAATGTTCCTATAAACAACTTTAATAAAATGTTGAATTCTTAAATCTTTAAATCGCTTATTGTTAATATGTTCTTGATGGTGGAAAGTAATATTAACCCTCCACGAATTATCAGATTGTTTTGTTACATTGTTTGCTTGATACATATTTTCTTCTTCTAATGAGCGTTCACGGTCATTTAACTGACCAAGGTTTAAAAGATTTTTGTATTCATCTAAAAGATATGCACGATATTCTGGTGTTATATACGCCGCAAACTTATCAATATTTACTCTAAAGTCTGTTTTGCCATTTTTCCATAGATTTAATTGCTGAGTAATTGCCCCTGCAAAAGAATAAATTTCAAAACTATCTATTTCATCAGTGTTTACAACCGCTCCGAACTGAAGATCTGGCGGCAAAGAAATTCGGTATGTCCTATTTATTGATAATGTTAACACAACGAAAACTAAGATAATAATTGCGACAACCAGTCCCATAATTATTGAGAATAAATGCCTCTCTTTAACTTTTGTTGCTTTATCTGCATCAATAATTTTGTCCTTAGTATTCGTCATATTTTATTTACTGATGACTAAATGATGAATACACAGTGTTATTCTGCACATTGACACCAAAAAAACCGTTAACAATAAGCGCAATTTTTTTCATGTGAAATCTTTCGGGTAAATTTCGTTTTTTGTTTTGATACCATGGCGCTAATAAAAGGCTCACCATAAAAATTGATAAAATGCTGGAGGCTGCCAAACCAATACCAATTGGAATAGATAGCAATAACACTGCAATAAAAAGCACAAAAAATGCAAATGAAAACAAAGCCGTTAATTCTATAAAAGAACATGACTTATAAATCCCTATGTTTTCAATTAGTTTCATTTCTAAATATCCATATAACTGATAATTAGAATAGCAATCACCATCACTACTACGATTACCACCAGTTGATTGGCAATAGTTGACCAAAGAATGCCCGAATCACCTTTTTTCTTGGCATCAAAAGATGCGCCAATAATCGTGTACGCACCGCCAATAAGAGCAACTCCGATAGCTATCCATGCCCCATAATAGAAAAATAATTGCGCAACTTCCCATATTGTTGCCATGACATCATCTGAGTTGACATTTATTGTCCCAACTTTTGTTGGTATGGCTGAAAATGCCTCCATACTGATGCCGCTTGCCATTGCCATTAAGTATTTATATTGTTTTATCATTGTTATTTCCTTTATTTAAAATTTATTCAAAATCTATGAACTGGTATTACTAAAATCTATAGCCAGCATCACCATTACTAAAAGCACAACAAACAATGCTCTCATCCATAACATGCCAGCCTCTCTAACGCTCATTCTGTTGCTTGACATTGCCTTTTGTGTCATTAAAACAACGCTTAAAAACCAAAATAAAAAAAATGTGCCAATAAATGCTTTAAAAGCAATTACTCCAACGCCAACCACGCTAATATTCTCGAACTAACGGCGCTATAACTCTTGGCGCTTGATTTTTTTGATTATTGTTTATAAATCTATTTATGCTTTTGCTAATAGCAGTTAAATCTTGGCTCAATGCAGAATAATCAAATTTATATCTCGACCCCTCTGTTTGCATTGGTTCTGCGTCATTGATTAAATGAGAAGCGTTACTAATATATTGTTCTAGTTTTTTTAATGCTAACAACTCATTGGCATTAGATGCAGAACCAATGGCAGTTAAAGGCAACAAACTGGCTAAAAATAAAAATATAATAGTTGTGATCGGTTTTTTGTGATTCATTTTTAAAAATCTAATTTTTTAAGTTATGAACAATATAATGTGTTTAAAAAAATTTGTTGCTATTTTGCACACCAAAGAGTGGTGTGCAAAAATTTAACTGGTTTTACTGATTGTTTATCAGTGGCTGGATGTTATATTTTTTTTGTGGTGGTCAAGCCATTTGCACGGAACGACTACTTCCCAGGAGAGAAGTGCAAGCCCTTTTTGAGACCTTTCTAGGTAAGGATTTTTCCTTAAGAAAAATCTATCCCTTACCCTTCCAAAAAGCCATTTTAGCCCTTTAGCCTTTTTTTGATGATTGGTATTCTGAGTCAAGGCAAACGCTTATGTTTGTTATTTTGATAAATGATGAAAGCGTCTTTAATGGTGCAACTATAAATATCACAATTAATTATGTGTTGTGTTGCAGGTTTAAATGCATTTAAATGTGGATTGTTCAAACCAGAATAAAAGCTTTATTTAGTTTGTCCCAATGCCAAAGTTGTAAATGTTTGCGATGTTTGTCTTCTAAATTCTTTGTTTGTCATGATTGGGAAAGTTCTAATATCACAAAATGTTTTTCTGCTTCTTTTGACTATGTCATTATTCTTTCATCTGAAAGACAACATCTAAACAAAATAAAAAATGATATTTCAAATGAATTTAAGGATAAAATCAAAAAAGAAAAACTACTCTTTTTTACCGTTGATGAATTAATGGAATTTCTTGATACCATCAAAGCAAATTCTGCTTCAACAGAAAGCACTGTTTCAGGCTACAAGGTAAAAGTGAGTTATGTAACTTCAAGTGAAATTGAAACCAAGATTTAGAGAAGAGTCCTTGGCTAGGGTTGTGTTAGGTGGTTGATGCGGTATGTAGGAAATTTTAAGCAAAATGATATAATTTATAAATATGAATAACGATAAGAATATAAAGAAAAGTATAGCAAGTGCCAATATAAATTTCCTTATTGGGTCTGGTGTCTCTATGCCGTTTTTTAAAACACTAACTGATATTGAAAAGAAATTGTCAAAGGCTGAAGAGTTAGAAAATACAGATGAAGAAATAAAGATCAAGAAAGAATATTTTGATAAGTCAATATCGAATAATAGAGAATTATTAGAACGCTCACAAGAGTGTCAAGATGTATTGAGTCAATATAAAGAGTTTTATAAAACTATTAATGCATTAATTTTACAGAGGGAATCTTCCCTACTCTCAAAGCAGGTAAATATATTTACTACCAATGTTGATATTTTTTCAGAGATTGCCTTAGAGGAAACAGGTGTTGAGTTCAATGATGGATTTCATGGAAGATTTAACTCTAAATACAGCGTAGGTAATTTTAAGAAATCTTATTACAAAACTAGTCTTCACTATGAAAATACTTCGGAAATACCAGTATTCAATATCATTAAATTGCACGGCTCTGTTTCTTGGTGTGCAGAAGATAAAAATATAGAATTAGATAAAGATTTAAAGTTGGTAAGTGAAATAGAAAAATCCCTTGATGATAAATTTAAAGAAAATTATGACAAACTGATGATTGTCAATCCATCAAAAAAGAAATTTGAAGCCACGGTTTTAAATGAAACTCATTATGATTTGCTAAGAATATACAACAATGAGTTAGAGAAAGAAAACAGCATTTTGTTTGTTATGGGATTTTCATTTGCAGACGAACATATTAGAGAATTGACATTAAGAGTTGCAAATACAAACCCAACAAGCATTGTATATATATTTGTGCATGACAATAATAGTGAGATTTATAAAAAGTTAAAAGATGAGGCTAAAAATAATAATATTTATCTACTTGCTGAAAAAAAATATGATTTTAAAGAGATAAATAATTTCTTTTCTGAGCAACTTAACAAAGAGAATCAAAAATCACAAGACAATACTAAAATTAATCAACAGGAAGATGACGAATAGAATTACTACAGAGAACTATCTTGCAGATAATTCAATTTTTAGAGTTGGTAGTGTTATCGAAGTTATTGGTCAGGCAGTAAAGGTTAGAATTGATACAGGAAAAAATACTTCATCTATTCTATATAAAGGCGATATTATTCAAAATATATCCGTTGGTGGGTATGTAAAAATTAAAAAAGACTTTGAAGAAATTATCGGAAAAATTGAAGGTGAATTGATTAAGGAAAATAAAGATAATAGCCAAAAGAATTACACAAATAATAAAGACAAAATTAACAGGATTCTAAATATTAAAATTTTAGGATATTTAGAGAACGGAAAATTTGAAAGAGGTATTAAAGAATTACCTCTAATAGAAAATACTTGTTTTTTAATTACCAAAGAAGAGTTTAACAATATTCATCAATTTGTAGATAGTGAAGATAAGCCAATAAAAATTGGGCAATTAGAGTTTGATGACGGGGTCGATATATCACTAGGAATTAATAAATTATTTGCCAGTCATATTGGAATTTTCGGCAATACTGGTAGTGGCAAGTCTTACACTTTGGCAAAGATATATCGCCAATTGTTTAAAGAATACAAAAATAATACACACTTTATAAATAACGCTAAATTTATAATTATTGATTTTAACGGTGAATATATTGAAGATGCGATTGTTAGTAAAGAAAGTAAAAATTCTTATGATTTGACAACCAAAGAAGTCAGAGAAGATGATAAAAGAGATAAATTTCCAATAACAAAATCTACAATAGAAAATGCTACTTTTTGGTCTATATTCTTAGAAGCAACAGAAAAAACCCAACAGCCATTTCTCAAGAGAGCGATTAAAGATAAAATTATAGAAAACAAGTTAAATGATACTGATTTTATTACTCATATCCAAAACTTAATAATACAATCTACATCTGTTAGTGGCTCAAATATTGATAAAGCAATACCAGTAGAATTTTTATACGAATTAGCTAATTTTTTAAATAATGAAAGTATAAGAAATGTGGCTCAATATTTTCAAAACAATCTAACTGGAGGAACGGAAAATTATAGTTTTTGTCTTGAAGGGGTTTTTTCTGGTAGCGACAGCTTTAAGCAAAAAATACAGGATGCTTTTAGCAATGTCACAGTAGATATTGACAACTTATCTCAAATAAAAAAAATAGGACTAAAAATAATCATAAAATATTTTAATGAAATGATTAGAGGTTTTTCAAATAGAGAGCATCTATCCCCTCTTATAAAAAGGCTTGAAAAACGAATATTAGATTTAGAAAAGGTTTTAACAATAAAGGACGATGAGTCAAATGAAAATGAAAAGAATTTAACGGTTGTTTCTTTACGAAATGTTAATATGGATATTCGTAAAATGCTGCCAATGCTTTTAGTAAAAGAGTTGTATGATAAAAAGAAAAAAGACAACAATAAAAGCCACTCATTACACATAATCATAGACGAGGCGCACAATATTCTTTCCAGTAACTCCAATAGAGAAAGCAAAGAGTGGAAGGACTATCGCCTTGAAACTTTTGAAGAAATAATAAAAGAAGGTCGTAAATTTAATGTTTTTATGACTATTGCCAGTCAAAGACCATCAGATATTTCAACGACAATTATATCTCAATTACATAATTATTTTTTACATAGACTGATAAACAATAATGATTTGTTGGCGGTTGAGAAAACCATTTCTTATTTAGATAAAGTTTCCGCTGATTCTATTCCGAATTTAGCAACTGGAACATGTATTTTGGCAGGATTAATGGCAAAAATACCAGTAGTGATTAAGGTTAATAAAATCAAAAATGAAGAAAATCAACCGCAAAGCCATAATATAAATTTAATTGAGGAGTGGTGTTAAATTAAGTCATGTCTATTTTATATTTGCACATCACTTAAAAACAAGAATACAAATTTATTATTTCTATAAAATAAATCTATATTATTATTGGGAATTATCCCTTTAACTTGACAAAATAATCAAATATTTTTACTACAAAACTTGACAAATAATGTTTTATACATTATAATTATCACATATTTAAACAACAAGTTTGTAATACAAATATGAATAATAAAAGAAAAGCAAAAACACTAAGTTTATTTAACCTAATGGAGTTATACCCAACAAAAGAAAGCGCTATAAAATACTTTGAAAAAACTATTTGGCAAGGTAAAAAAGTATGCAGTAAATGTGGTTGTGATAGTAAAATTAAACCTCAAAAAGACGGGGTAAATTATTGGTGCGGTGATTGCAGAAGTTACTTTAATGTGTTTACTAATACTCCACTTGAAAGAAACAAAATAGACCCTCGTAAATGGCTATTTGCAGGATATTTATTACTTACCTCAAGAAAAGGAGTGTCAAGTATGCAATTAAGCAAAGAGTTAAGCATTAAACAATCTACAGCGTGGTATATGATGCACAGACTAAGGCTTGCTTGTTCTAGTGATAATAGTTTGTTAAGTGGTATTGTTGAAGCGGACGAAACTTATGTTGGTGGTAAAGAGGCAAACAAACATAAGAATAAAAAAATAAAAGGCTCTCAAGGTGGTGCAAATAAAAGTATCATTATGGGTATGAAGCAGAGAAACGGTAATGTTAAAGCAGAAGTGATAAACAACACTAAAACCGATACATTGCAAGCCGTTTTATCCAATAATGTCAGTAAAGATGCTTTGCTTATGACTGATGAATTAAGAGGTTATAAAGGCGTTAAATACGATAGAATGCAAGTTAATCACTCTGCTAAAGAATATGTAAAAGGTATGGCACACACTAATAGCATAGAGAGTGTTTGGGCTGTGTTAAAAAGAGGCTATAATGGTATATATCACAACTTCTCTACTAAGCATTTACAAAGTTATACCAATGAATTTACCTTTAGGCTTAATGAGGGAAACTGTCAGATTGATACACAAGACAGGTTAGATAGTTTATTTGGCAATATGTTTGGCAAAGTTGTCACTTATAGGGGGTTGGCTAGATGATAAAGAAACAACTAGGGCAATACTATACAAGCGATAAAATAGCGAAAGAATTGGCGTTTAAGATGTCTAATCGCTATAACGATAAAGATGTCCTGTTTATTGAGCCTTCTGCTGGTACAGGCTCATTTGTAACGCCATTGTTACAACTAAACAAAGAAGTAAGAGCAATAGATGTTGAACCTAAACACGATAAAGTTATTAGAGGTGATTTTCTCAAGGATAGCCACAGAATATTTGATGGCAATTATTCTAAGAAAATTGTAATAGGAAACCCCCCGTTTGGTAAAAATTCGTCCTTGGCTGTTAAGTTTTTTAATGTTTCTGCTGAGTATGCTGATGAAATAGCATTTATCGTCCCTAGAACCTTTCGTAAAATCAGCGTTCAAAATAGGTTAAATAGGAATTTTCATATTACTGAGGATGTTACACTACCAGATAATGCTTTTATCTTTGACGGTAAGTCTTACGATGTTCCTTGTGCTTGGCAAATATGGACAAGGGATAATAAAATTAGACCGTTGATAAAGGCACCAAAAATAGAGCATATTATGGATTTTTTACCGTCAGCCGAAAATGCTGATTTTGCTATAAGGCGTGTAGGCTATTATGCTGGTCGTGTCATTTTTAAAGACATACAAAAATTAAGCAAAACAACCCATTATTTTATTAAAGAAAAAACAAAGGGAATCAGAAAAATTTTAGCAGAAATTGACTGGGTGGACATCACCTCACAAACAGCGGGGGTAAGGTCATTGTCTAAAACAGAATTAGCCTTCAAGATTGTAAGGATGTTATGATGTCTAAGACTAATCATCAAATGCACGGAAAAAGTTTTGAGAACTTTATTAAAGCCTCAAACAATATTTTTAGTTATGCAACGGCTGATAGAAAGCGTAGTTCTAACGAACGCTTTGATATAGGGGCTGATGATGACATTCATTTAAAAATACCGACCTCAATCAAGGCAACAGGCTCAAACACCATTGCTTTATCGGATGCACGTAATTTTTGGGAGTCCATAATACACCATACACCATACAGAGTAATTGTTGGACATTACCAACAAGATAAAATAAAAAAGAATTTCTACCAAATATCTATGTTTGTATTGACACTAGAACACAAAGATGTTTTATTAGGCGATGTAACATTTAAAGAAATTCAAGATTTTCACGATGGATTAAAAGACTTTAAAGAAGGGAAACATAAAGAGGCTAGAATATGGGCGAAAGAACAGAAATTAACCCTACAAAACCGCTTACAGCACTTGATACTTAACCCAAAAATAGACAGTAAAAATCAAAGACGCTTACAGTGCAGTATTAAAATGGATTCTGTAAAAACAATTACAGATATTGATGTTTTTAACGATTCATTTGGTAGTTTATCGCTTCCCTTTTCCATTATAAGCGGAAAAAGAAGATAACATTATGAACCAAAAAATCCTAAACAAAGTGGCAAACGCCCTACTAAAGCCAAATGCAACAGAACACAAACGCCCTAAAGAACCAACCAAGGCAGAATTAAACAAAAAGTTTGTAATGCGTTTAGATAGAAAAGGCAACCCTACAATGAAAGAGGCTTGATTTGTCTTGTCAAGTTAAGGGGATAATTCCCTTTTTTAATATTAAAAAAGGAGTAAATTATGAAGTTAATGAAATCATTGTTATTGGCGGGCTTAATAAGCCTTTCTTTTCAATCTATTGCAGGATATGTTAATGGATACTACAAAAGTAATGGAACTTATGTGAAAGGTTATCAGCGAAGTGATAGAAATAACACAGTAGAAGATAACTACTCATATTATGGAAATACCAATCCATATACTGGTAGCACAGGCTCTAATAAGTATTATGGCAGCCCATCATCTGATTATTACAGTCCATTGAGAAGCAAAAAAAGTAGTTGTGATAGTTTGTATGGTTGTTAAGTGATGGTGATTTATTTTGGCAAGTGTAGCCTTATGCTATTGCTTGCCTTCTTAATGGTATTTAATAGCTACGCTAACCCCCAATATAACCCACTAATTGTATCAAAAGTAATTAGTGTTTATGATGGAGATACATTTAGGGTCAATATTGATAGCTTGCCACCAATAATTGGTCAAAATATTGCTATTAGAGTGAATGGTATAGATACCCCAGAGATTAGGGGTAAATGTAAAAAAGAGAAAGAATTAGCGATTAATGCCAGAGATTTTGTTAGAAATTTGTTGTTAAAAGCCAAAGTGATTAAATTGACAAATATTGCAAGAGGCAAATACTTTAGGATTGTTGCCAATGTGCTGATTGATGGCGATAGTTTAGAAAAACAAGTATTAAATAAAAAACTTGCCTATGTTTATGATGGTGGTAAAAAATTAGGCTGGTGTAATTAATGCGGTCGGCTCTAACGACCTAGCTCAGCGGCAGTTTAAAGTGGCACGTTTTTGCGAATGCAAAACAAGTTTAAACTGTCCGCTGGAGCTATTTGTTAGCATTAATTGTTTGCTTTACGTATTCTTATAGCTTCATCAATCCAATCCTCAATATTATCAGCGATGTACCCATAAACCCCTTTGCTAGTAGTTCTTGGCGGGTCATAAGTTTTAGCAATTGTAGATAGTCTCTTCTTTGTTGGTCCGTGCGTTACATAATATAGCGGATTTGAACCTTTTGAACTCTGCTTGTCGTTGCTATCAGTTATATTGTGGATATGAATGGCTAATACTCCCATCCCTTCATTCCACGACTCTTTGATTTCATGCTTAATCCATTTTCTATTAGCCGTGTTTGAACCGACTAAGATAACTGTACATGTTCTTCCTTTCATTTGACCCGCTATCCAGTCTTTTATTTTTTTATTTTTATCACCTCCACCAGTTACCGTTTCCCAGTCATTATCTGATGCGGGTTTGTTTCCTTCTACTGCGCCGATATTTCGTATTTTTGAAACGCGCCAGTTATCAGGTACATAGTGAAAACTGTAAAAACATTTTCTAGCCATTATGAGCCTCCGTGAGTAAAGAAAAAACAACTTACAATTGCAAAAGCAATTATTATTGAGAAGTAAAACCAACAAACAGACCAAGAGAGTGCTATTCTTAGTACTGATTGTTCATCTTTTATATATGGTTTTATATTCATTTCAAATGGTGTGTCCACTTCATGAAGTCGGACAGCGTTGAATAATCTTCGAAACAACCTGCCGAGCCATAAATATTTTGCATCCATTATCCAAAACACTATTACTGGCAAGCATCCTGAAAGTGGATATACCCAGTTAGGATTTTTTACTGAGCCTGTAAAAGCGAGGACAGCAACAGCTAATGTCATTGCTATTGCTTTTAAGGTGAAGGAGTTTGTCTCAAGCCGAGTGACAATGCCTTGAATCATTGTCATATGAGCTATTGAAACTTCATCATGCTTATCCATGCTTCCTCCGGTTTAAGAATGCTAACGCTTGAATTCAGCTGCCGCGTTAGCGGTCGGCTGGAGTGATTTGTTAGGTGCTTTTATAATATTTTTCATTTAATCACACACTGACCCCAATTATTTTAGGAATATTTTAACATATTTCTATTTCAAAGATTTAGTCTCTATATCTTCCACCACCATATTGACCCATACCTCTTTCTAAGTTTTTCCAAGGATTGGTGAGGTCGCGTGTTTGAGCACTCATATCGGTGCTGTATCGATTCCTGTCAGTTAGTTTGCTTAAATCATATTGATACTGATTTCCAAATGAACTTTTGTAGCTACTATTTGTATTTGAATTGTTATAAAAATCGTTATAACTATTATTTTTCTTATGTGGAATGCCAAAAGTGATGGGAACAGGAGGGCTTGAAGTATAAGGGGTTATATTTGAATAATTTCTACCTTTATTATATCCATCTGAAAAGGAATTCATAATGTATGCCGCCTCTTTCGGCGTCATACAGCCAATAATAGACATGCTTAAGATAAATATTGTAATTATTTTGAACATTTTATTTCTCCAGCCTTTATTTTTTAAAAAATAGAAAGCGGAGGGATTAAGCCGCCTAACGGCGTGGCAATAACCCGCCTAGTAATTTATTTAGAGTTTACTCTATTTTAAATTCTCTAGGTCGGGTTGATTGGCTTGTTAGACGCCGCAGGCGGATAACGAGTTAATCCATTATTGCCACGCCGTTAGAGCCGTCCGCTGGATTTTTTTGTTATGCTTTTTTCCAATATGACTTCTGCTAACTTACCTGCAATTTCTTCAATACTATCAATGGATGTATTTAGTGCTACTTTGTCAGCAAGTGCAGGGCTAAAATTAAGCACGTCATTTTTTGTTACTTTATGCCAAATTGGAAGAATCATTTTATGTCCGTTCATTTCTCTTGCTACCATTGAATCCAATTCATATTGAGTCCATTCTTTTGAGCAAAATGAAGATGACAAGATAACTGTACCAAATCTTGATTTTATAAGCCCGTGATCAATTTTCTTACGCAAGCTATCACCAACTTTTAATGTAAATTCATCATACCAAACTTTAACTCCAATATTTTCTAGCATTTCTGCTAAAGATCTCACAAACTCATCTTTATCTTCTGACGCGTGAGAAATGAATAAATCATATTCAACTGTTGAAGATAAACCGGAAGAGTGAACAATATTTTTTTCAACAATATCCGTCATACGAGCTGTATTTTGAATTTCAATTTGTAATTTTTTCTGATAAGCCAGCTGTTCCTTTTGTTGCCGTTTTTCTAAATCAACTAACCTTTTTCTTTCTTTTTCAGCTGAGGTAGCATGCTTTTTGCGCTCCTTTTCTTCTTCTTTTGCCAAATCCTGTTTTAACTTTAGTAGCTTTCCTGTTTTATCCGAATCTTTTTTGGCTAAATCAGCCTTTTTAACATGAATATTCGCTATTTCATTTTGTTTCCGCTCAATTTCACTCGCTTTGCTTTTCCGCAAACTATCACTGGTATTTTTTGTAATTGACCTCTGTATCTGCCCAATACGGATTTGGCAAGCTGTTTCTTTTTTTGTTTCTAAACTAACTTTATGAGCAATATCAGCAATCTCTTTTTGTACTCTTGAGATGTTACTACTAATAGTTGAAATAGACATTTAGCCTTCCTTGTGTATTAAAAGCATAACGCTAAAATCAGCGGTGCAGCAAACATGGTGCGGCTTTTGCGGCAGCAAAATGGCGTGCCATGTTTGCTGCACCGCTGGATTTTTTTTGTTATAAGTATTTATCACTTTGCATTAACTCTTGAATTTCAGATGAATTAAGGTGATTGTAGTTATTATACATAGATAAAGTATTTTGAGATGCATTTGAGTGTCCAGTTACACCTGCAACAGATTTATAATTGCCTATTTTAGCTTTAACAGAACCTAAAGTTAAACCTGATTGATAAGCAATTTTTTTTGCTAGTTCAGTTAGCAACTTCTTGGGAAAGTTATTCTCCTCAAGTTTCTTATATGCTTGTAAACAAAGTAATTCATTCAGATCATTCCATTTCGAGTTTGCTCTATAACCTGTCATATATTTAGTTCCGTTAAATTAACTGAGACCTTTGCATAAATAGGGATGATTAGCAAAATGACAGATTTTATTAAATTGGAAATTTTTTAAATCCACTCCTAGCAGGGATAAGGGTGTTTTTAAAAAGTTTGTAATTTGATGAAAGATGGCGTTTTGATGATTATTCATATTTATGCAAAGGTCTCCTCTGGCAATTTGTTTCTCTAATGCCTCATCACTTAGTCCGTACCAAGCTTGAAGAATGAGAATCTTGAACATCATTAGTGGTGGGTAGCTGGGCGCACCTCGCTTGGATGAATACAGGTTTGAAAGTGTTTGTTCTATCTCAGGCCAATTGATAATGTTATGCACATCGTCTGGTTCTGATAGGGATTTGTGTTCAACGACAAGAGAGTCTGCAAATGAGTTTTGGGCTGTTTGTTTCCAGGACATTTTTTTGATTTTTGTGGCTGTTTTTAGATGGGTGTTATTTTACCATGTTGGTGGGTTTGGGTTGATTTATGCAAAGGTCTCACTATACAGGTAGCGTCAATAAAAAAAATCACTCAAGCAATATTTTCAATAAGTGTTGGTGCTTGATGTGAGGACTTTTTGACCCAATCGACATAACGCTTTGCTCCGTAACAATCGTCGTCTTTGCTGTTGTTTTTCCAAAACTCCATTAGGCAGCAGTCCCAACTGTCACACTTTAGGCACTCTGGGTTGTTGTTGCGATTAATTTGTCTGCGTATCCAATCTCTGCGGGATTGGCTGGTTAATACTTGACCAAAGGACTGGGTTAATATGTTGCCGAACGGACTCATATACTCAACATTGTCTTTGTCATAATCGGGCATTACCATATCGCCATTGGGCATTAAAAATACTGTTTGTGCACCAGTATTTGACATATTAGTGCCATTGGTATCCATTGAGTTAATAAATAATTCATTGTTAATTAGCATCCGATTACCTTGTTTTTTGAATTGATTCAACTGATTAAATTCAATCATAAAATCTGAGAACTCATTCATACTTGTTGAATGCTCAATAAACATACCAGTGGCATTATTGCGGGTGTTTTTTTGGAACGGTAGCCAGCCAGTTTGGCTAATGCCTAAATTTGATAATTTATTCCAGGTGTTGTTTGCACCATCTTTTAAAATTAATTCATTGAACACGCTCAGTGTACTCACCTTCAGACCTTGGGCAACTAGATATTGGACTTGTTTTTGCCACTTTTCATCATAACGAACACCTCGCATAAGGCTATCGTAAGATGTTTGCACCATGCCATTGCAATATTTATTAATAACTGGAATCCAGACATTCAAATCAACGCCGATTAACGCACTGAGTAGTGTGTGTCGCACCTTGTATTTTTCAAATGCACTATTAATGATATCGCACATATCACTAAACAGCTTTACACCCATTGTTGTTGGTTCACCGCCATACCAATAAATATCTATTGCTACATTACTAATGTCTTTGTCATGATAATAATCTTTGATTTTTTCAACTGTGATTTTGATTTGCTCCAATGTTAAACACGCTTTGGATTTTCGTTGTTCTTTGGTTAAATAGCAATGAGGACAATCAAGTTTGCAATACAAACTTGGCATCATGGTTAGTATTAGTCTGCCTGTTTCAATCATAATTATCAGTCTCTTTGTCTTTTACATATTTTAAAAAAGTTTTAAACCCTGCACACTCGGCTGAGTTTTTTGCAATATCAGTGTTTGCTAATACTCTACATCCGCCTTTGCAAGTCGTCCAAAATTCACAGCCAAAACACTCTACTCTCGATCGGTTGTGTTGTGCAACTTCAATTATATAATCATTGCTGCTCAATTGCTCTTCAGTGGATTTAATTTGCTTGTTATCAATAATATCTTTAACCTCGCCACCTTTGGCAACACAGGCATGTATTTGACCATTAGGTTCTATATTGACACATTGCTCCCCGGCGGGACATCTAAGCCCATCATAATTGCTCATACCTTGTAACAAACCATCAAACGGGGAGACAAAAATATTCTCGTTGTTATTTTGATTATTTTGATTGGTTTTCCTTTTTTTAAGCACCCATTCTGCTGATTCTATCATTGCTTCAGAAGTTGCTATTGGGTCTGGCGTTTCTTCTAGTGCATTTATAGTTGGCACCATTGCTGCCAAATGCACAGACCTAAAACCAAATTCGTAAATTTCATCTAATACTTTGTTGACACCATAGTCAATTACTGATTGACTAAGAGAGGTGCACACATGGACATTGTTACCGTTTTTTCTCAATGTTTTGATTCTGTTTAACCACTGGTCGTTATTAATTTCAGTTCGTGCGTTTGGATCATAAGAAGTTGCTATATTTTGATACAACTTAGCCACCTTGACTGCTCGTGCATTTTGTAATGCTGTTACAATCATTATTTTTGAGTTTTTGAGTTTTGATAAGATTGATAAATATTGTTTATGCGTATCGATACTAACAAGAGTGGGTTCTCCGCCAATGATATGCACATCGGCACAAGTATCGCCAATGACCTCTGCTATTTCTTGCATTTTATCTACTGACATTGATTGCCCGTTGTCTCTAATATCTTGATCAATGTAACAATGAGAACAAGCCAGTTGGCATTGTCGAGTCACATTGATATGAAAAAGTCGTCTATTATTGTCCATGGTCAAAATAAAGTTTTATTTCGCTTGAGTCAATATCTACCCCGATACAAGTAAGTGGCACATCATTTTCATGCATTACGGCTATTGTATTGTTGATTTTATTTACTTTTTCAAGATTAAAATTAAGTTGATTCATTAAATCTGGCAAAGCATTTAATAATTTTTTATTCAAATCTTTTAGTTCTATTATTTGCAAGTTACACTCCTGTTCTGGTATGTCTAGGTAAATTTTTTTGGTTAGTCCACTCTGCTTATCTTTGTATAAATTTAAAGCACACATCACCTCAAGTTTATTTTGTTTTGCGATTTCAAAAAGTAATAAAGATTTATCACCTGCTATATTAATAAAACGCTCTTGTATATTTTTAAAGTAAAGTTTTAGTGCTTTATTATCGCCACACTTGTCTGTGCCAATCGCTAACAAAGATAAATTTGAGCATATATTTACAAGATCCTCATGTACATCATTAAAACCTAGTTTTAAAAATAGTTTTTGGACATCTTTTTGACTTATTTTAGAAACAACCTTAAACATCGATCTTGTTACCTCTCCTTTGAACGAGCACTCAATTAACTTAAAATCAAAAAGTTTCATAAGTTTAAGTAATTCATTATTTACTTCTATTGGCATTCAAGACCTCCAGCGCAAATGCCATCTTGCTGAATCGGCACATGAGCACTAAAACCCTGGCAATCATCAAACTCATTGCAGCCAATGCAGGGGCGTATTCGGTGAATTGCTCTTTTTTGGTGTTGTTCTTTCATTCCAGATTCGTTAAGTGCATCAATAGTTGGGTATTGTAGTTTTTTCATTGTTGAAAACAAAGGATTGGTTGTTACTGTATTGTTTGGATTAATAGTTAAAAAGCCTTTACTTTCTGCTATATTGAAGCCATCAGAACGAGGGGCAATTCTCACATCACTTACCGCCTTATTTTGTTTAATATTGCGTTTAATATTATTAACAAAATGCCAGTATTCTTCTAAAGTGGTATTGCTTTGTAAAATGGGGTAACCGGAACTATCGTAAATCGGATTGGTATTAAATTCATCAAAGTTAATGGAACAATCGAATGCCCAATCTTTAGCACCTGTTCTTTGTATAACTTCCATAATTGGACTTGTTCCCGCCTTGATTGTTTCAATATTAACTTCAACATTGACTGTGCAATTAATGCCAGCCTGAGTAACCGTGCGTAAGTTTTGAATAAAACTTTGTTGGTATTTTTTCTCATTGCCGTTAAGGGTTTGTTTTTTTCCCATTGCATAGGTGGTTTCAATTTGATGACAAAACTCATTTTGAGACATTTTTAACAACCAATTTGGCAAACTAAATAAATTGGTAACAATTGTGTGTCTTGCGTTAGGCAATGCTGTTGTTGCGACAGTCATATACGCTCTCAATTTTTCCTCACCGATAATGCTGGGTTCTCCTCCCATGTAAATTGCAATCGTGTCATCATCGTGGCTAATACTTTCGTGTTGAAGGGTTTTGGCAAGATAATCACAGTCAAGCCTTGAAGTGTGATTATCTCTTAAATTTTTGGGAATATAGCACCTTGGGCAATCCATATTGCATGCCATAGTGGTATTTATGAATAGCCTATTAATTTGGGTCATTGCGTTATTACCGCTATTGAATGATTAACTGGGTTATCAACTGAGTGATTAATTCTTGAATACTCTAAAGCCTCTATTTTTTTAATCCAATTAACAGATGTTTTTTGTCCATGTTTTTGGATGTTGTCATTGAGTGTTTTAAATATAATTTTCCATGCCGTGCAATTGTTAGGTCGTGAATAAAAACTACCAGTCTCTGTGAATGATTCCATCATACAACCCCCTTGGCAATATTTATACCACTGGCATTGCTGACACGCTTGATCAATATTTGTTTGGCGTTTACTGAGTGTTAAATACATCTCATCATCCCACTCTCCACGAATTGCATTACCAAGCTTACCAGCACCAACATCTGCCATTTCTTGACAAGTGTAAATATCACCGTTAGGTTCAATATTAAGACTGTTAGCCGTACAACTACGCCAATACGGACACCCCACCTCTTCAGTGCGCATTCCAAGCATTGACTTGGTCATACGATGAAGTGGCTCAACAACCGTATCGCCCTCCATAAACCAAGTATCAATTAATTCTTTCCAATGCTTGCCCAACAAATTTGGATCCAAATAATCAATAGTGTGTTTACCTGCAAAAACAGGACGGATAGTTATTTCTCTTTTAGCTTTTTGTGCAATTCTGTATTCGTCAATAATTTTATCAATATTATCTTTGTCGCAAACAATCACAGCACTGCCTGTGTCGCCTGATATTTCTTTTAAATAATTGGCACCTCTTGCAGCTAACTTTCTATATTTATCCGCATCACCTTTTATCGTTCTTTTGTCAGTAAAAGAATCAATTGATGTGCCGATACGGCAATCATCAATCATCCCCTCTAATGACTTAATTTTATCTTTAGATCCTATTAAATTACTTTGACAACTTACACTAACCCGTTTGACTTTATCACCGACAATCAACCTTATTGCCTCAACGGCCTGCTTTAAATAGTTTGTAGGCAGTATCATTACCTCACCACCGATAACTTCTGCACCACAGTATTTTTTTTCAGATGTTCTTGATAAAAAGTTTCCCAGTGCAAAACTTAAAGATTTCTTTAGATCTTTAATTGGCATTCTATCCGAAGGTACATCGGACTCACAGCTACAATAACTGCAATCAGCATTACATGCCGTTGTTAATCTAATATGTAAATTAAAGCCCGAATACCGCATCTTTATTTCTAAATTTAAAAATACCGAGTAATAACTAAATCATCTTTGGCTGTGTTAATATTGTTGTTATAAATATTTTTCAACACATTCCAAAAATTATCGTTTGGATTTTCATCGTAATAAGCCTCTGTGCCATCTTCAAGTGTGACATATCTGATATTACCGTAAAAGCCACCTTTGAAATGAGAATGAAACCCTAACGCATGAGCAAATTCATGTAGAGTTACAGCACGGTTATAACACTCATTTAACGGTTTAAAAGGGGATCCTAAATGTATATAAATCTTTGCGTTAATTGCCCCATTAACATCATACATATAATATGGTAGATGAGAATTATCTGGATTTTCATTTGATGGAATGCCTCTTGAAGCAAGTCCGCATACTCCCGATTGAAACGCTGGTCTCCCATTAATAGCATTTGTATAATTTGCAGTGCCTATGCTAACGATAATACCACGAGTAACGGCATCATCAGTAACATTGGTTAGACTGGTTCTATCAAATATTGTATAACCAAGCTTGTCTTCTATTTCATCCATGGCTTGGATAACCAAAGACTCATTCTTGTGTTTGACCGGTATTAAGGTTGTTTCGTAATCCCATCTTTTTAAATTATAGTTTTGATGTTGTTGCGTGGTTGACCCCCATGAACCCAGGTTTGTGTCTGCTATGTGCGCCAAAATACCTGTACTGTCAACTATTGGGCTTGTTAATTTCAGAAGGTTGTTGTCACCGCCATTGTCGCTACCACCGCTACCACAGGCACTCAAAACAAGTGTGATAACAATTAACGGTATAATTTTAATTTTAATTTTTTGCATCCTTATCCTCCTTTGTTATTTTTCGTCCAGCTTGCATTTTTGCTTGCTGCTCTGATGTTATTTTTCTCTTAGAGTTCTTACCTCCAATGCTGCTAAAATGCTTTTTTAATAACCCTTCATCAATTTCTTGGTCACAATGTGGACATTTCACCTTAATACTCCTTTATTTAATTTGTAGGTAAATTATACCATAACTACTTATGATAATTATGCAATATTTTCAATACAGGATAACAAATCTATATCTTGATAAAAACTGGGGTCATTTTTTTTAATAAAGTCTTGCAATTTTTGCTTAAACTCACTCGCAATACCCGTTTGCATATTGTCAATAAAATGCAAAAGATACGGATTGCTTGGATTGGCACTTAAATCTCTTAGCGTTTGAATATCATTGGCTACTAACCCCTCTGCATTTTTATCAATTAAATAATTCGTGGCAAGGTACTCACAATAAGGGGTGACTGGGTAGATGGTTTGCTCAAAATTACGCATTGTTGTGCTATGCCATAGTTGATACCACTCAACCACCTCTTCACAGTATTCATTCACCAATACTTCACTATATTCAATAGGAGGTAGTAAGGATAAAGACCAACTGCCATTGGAGATAAGCGATGCCAATTGTTTGTTTTTAAACTCGGTTCTCGTCTCAAATGGTATTTCTAAAATAACCTCAATGCCTGCAATGGAATAAGAAAGTGCCACATCAATAATATCAGCAGTAATTATGTCGTTGCTATCAGCAATAAGCCTAATACGAACAATGTTATCATCAACCTTTGGTGGCTGTATCAAATCAGGATTTTGATTTAAATTGATGCTGTCTAAACTTATCACTTTATCTCCAACTTCTACCACTAGAATGGATTGGGGGTGGGATAACATCGGTACCACCAGTAAAAATATCGATAACAACATCTGTGCTGTCTTGCCCTGGCTCAATTTTATAAGCCGGTACTTTGGTTGCCATAATCGCTACTGATGCTCCCACCATTGCTTTAAATGATTTTGATAAAAAATCTCTTCTGTTTAGCACTTCTGTCGTTTCGTGTATCACAATGACTCCCCTGTATTTATATTTATATTTTTAATTTTTTTGAGCAGTTGATAAGCACCAGAGCACTCACCAGAACCATCAATAACATTGTGATGAGCAGGGCACCCGCCATTACAAATATTATTAAATTCACACTCAGAACACCTTGCTTTCACCTTGTTTTGATAATTTTCCAATTGAGCTTCACTGTGCCCTGCAATTGCTGTGCAAGTTTTTATCATACCCTTGCTGGAAAATGTAAACATACTGGTTTGGCAAGCACCAGTGGCACAAATATTGCCTTGCACACCACATTGAATGGCATATTCAAAATCACAAAATGGTGAAATTGCCAATAGACTTTCAGGGTGTAAGTCTTTGTAACGCCTATAAGTCAAATAAAATTTACCCATTGCCTTTGAATACTCAAGGTTGCTAACACCAATCTCATTCCAGTTTTTAATCGCATCACCGGTAGGGGTTAGCTTTTCAATATGTACTTTATGCAGTTGCTGTAAATAAAGCCATTCAAAAAATAACATACTTGTTTTAAAGTTTGTTACAATTTTTAAAAAAGGTTTTGCCGCAGTTATGGTTAATGCAGGTGAAAAATCATCTTTAAAATATTGATTACTTTTTATCTCACCAATTGACGCTTCAAAATATTCATAAAACTGTTCCGACTTTAAATTAATACCTCGAATGGAACTATCAAAAGAAACACCTATTAAATCTAAATCAAAAAATGTGGACAGAACTTGATACCATTTATCACGCTTCTTTTTGCTAAAACCTCTTAAGACAACTAAATTAGTTTGAACACCGTGTAAAAAGTTAATATTCTGTTTGTTGGCGTTAAGTCCAATAACCAACCTTTCACACCTTGTTGGATCAATAAGTAATGGCTCGCCACCGTGCCACTGCAACAGAACATTGCCAGTTACCCCGGCATCACTCAATTGTCTAGGTATATCCAATATTTGTTTATCGGACATTGTTGCTGGATTAGGTGGAATAAAACAATGCTTGCAGCGCAAATTGCATTTTTCAGTCGGTCGCACATAGGCAATTGCATCAAATCTTTTTGTGATTTTATCCATCATCGATTCCAACTGCCATAATCACAAAATGTTTCAGCAACACCAGTAATCGCATTTAATCCTGTCGTATCAAGTTGCCATTGTGATGTACTCATATCTTTAAATCTAGCGGCCCAAGATATATTTCTAATGCCTGACGCTCCCCCTTCTGTTGTTTCAAACCCATGTATTCTTAAAATAATCTTTGGTGCGCCAGTGACACTCCCTTGAGAGCAATTAGGTTTGTTGACTATAGCGGTTAAAGAGTTAAACGAAAAAGAACTCATTGAAACAAATTTACCAATGCCTAACTTAAGATCTTGACCGTTAAATTCTATATCCGATACCCCGGTGATAGCATTACCACCCATATTCAAATCACCCCGCATTGCTCTTGATCCATCTAAATGCAGAAACTGTGAGAGCGATAGCGGCCTAGGAATCGAACTGGCGGTTGTGTCATCATTTGGTGCTGACAGAAGTATTGACCCAGGATGCTGTGCGGCAATGTATGGTGCGGCAAAATCTTTATCGCTTCTCACATTGACGGTAAAGTTTGTTGTGCTACACTTTGTTGTATATTGCGTATTGTAAGGGCTGGTGGTAGTGATATAGTTCAAATAGGAATCGGGGTCATTTTTGAGTACATTAATCGCATTGTTGCAACTATTAGCAAAGTCTGGCCATGTGCCTTTATCGGCAAGATAGCCACTAGCGGCGGCTTGAATGTATTCGATTTCTTGCATGGTTCTTTTGACATCTGCCATTGATTGTTGTGCAATATCTGCCTTGGCATCTGCTGTGATTTTAATTTGCGTAAGCATAGCAATAACGGCAAGCACAATCATCAATTCCATTAATGAAAAACCTGCTTGTTTATTGATTGATTGGTTTGCGGTTATTGTGTTGTTTATGTTGTTTTTATTGCTTTTGTTTGTGTTTTTCATAGTGACAATCCTGTTGCATACACACCAATAAAGAATAAGATTGCGAGCAATAAAAAGAAATTTCTCATCAAAAGCATTAGTATCGATATTTTTTTTGCTTGTCTTTTTATTTGTGCATTCAGTGCCTCAATTGTGCTACCTGCCACTTCACTCTTTATAGACTGGTCTTCAATCTCAAATATGACCGATAATTGCTTCGACAATCTTTGTGATAACGAGGTATTGATTATAGCCTGAGACAATGATTGACCCTGATTAATGCCATCAGTCAATTCGCCACCCACTTTTTTTTGAATTTTTTGATAAAATTTGACGACATCAACATCTAAATAATTAATGCTCTTGAGTGTGGTGTAAATTGGCAAAAAATTCATTGCACTTTCTAAATTTTTCAAGTCATTGATAACACGCCAAGGTGTTATTTTTTTCAACTTATCAAATAAGCGCTCGTTGACGAATGAAAAAACAACCAAGGCTATTATTGCAACTAAAACAAGGACAATACTGCTAATATTGGCAACTACAAAGTTCATAAATGCTATCATGTCGGGTTCAGCAACTTTTTTAATCTGCACAATTTTATTGTAAGGTTCTGCAAGCATAAATGGCATACCTAAAACTAACACAATAGACAAAGCGCTAAACATTACATTCGGAATGGCGCCAGTTTTATAAAGTTTTTTGGATTCATTGGATAGTTTACAATATTTTTTAGCCTCTTTTAGCGCTTGAGACATATTGCCAGCACTGCCCGATTCTAAGAGAATGACAATGACAACATCAACATTAATTGCACTCAGCATCTCAGTTAAAGAATGACTTTTTAATATCCAAATTTTAGTTAGTTGTCGCAAATTCTTATCATTTGGATAAAAATCAAGAACAGTATCTATTAATGATTGCTCCAAAGTTTTTGACTTTGACAAATACACCGCTTCTAAAGTTGATAAGATTATCAACAAATCATCTTCTTTAATAATTTGCCTTATTGCACCAAATTCTTTACTCTTCTTTAGAATTTGAGAGGGAGTGATTCCTAGTTTCTTGGCAATATCTGCATCAATATTATTGCTATCATCAATGGCAACTATCACTGATGCGGCGATATCGGCAACTGTGTATGCAACCTTATAATGCATGATTATTTTTTTAGATAAGTTATTTTTATATCTGAAGATGAAGCGGTGTAATTGGTATTGGTTGCATCAATTCTAGGAAGCTCTTTAACATACTCAACAACTTCGTTACCAATATCATTTTTACTCTCGCAAGAATCCAATGGGTAAGTTAGCACCACTTTTGTTGCTGTGGCAACCACAGTCCAAATGTCTCCACAGGCAGTAGTTGATTCTAATGTCTGTGATTTTCTTCTTAAACTGTCTTTATTGCAACTTGATAAAACTCCCCTGTGAATAGAAGAACATATTGAAATAGCCGAAGGGATTGCAACCGCTGTATCGTTAATCACTTGTGTTTTCTTCGCTTGACCAAACATTTTACTCCCTGCAAATAAAACCACTGCCGTAGCAGCGGCGATAATAGCGAGAACCATTACTAACTCAATAATTGAAAATCCACCTTCTTTTTTATTGTTATTCGTTGTTTTTAAATTGTTCATTTTTTTCCTTTTTATAATTAAATATATTTGACTCATGAGTGAACTCATGCCCTACTTTCCATACCCTGCTTTCTCTGCCCTACTTTCTCTACTCTTAACCAAAATTCAACCTAGAGGGTAGTATTCTGGTTATTTCATCCAATGTTGTAGTGCCGCTTGCAACGAGACTTGTTGCATTAAAATAAATATCTTTGTTTTGAATTTTTAATACCTCGGCGTGTATCTTTTCACTTGACTGATTGCTGATAATCATTTGTTGCACATTCTCATCAATAACAAATACCTCAGCAACTTGAGTGCGACCCTTGTAGCCATTGTTGTTACAATATTCACATCCATTTTTTTGTTTGATGTTAACTGAAGCATTATCAAAATAATACTTATACTGCTCAAAAAGTTCATCTTCTTCGGCATTAATCTCAACCGCACAATGTTGACATACCTTACGAACCAACCTAGGCATAATAATCACTGATACCGTCTTTGCGATAATATCAAGGGCAACAGCAAAACTCTCCTGGCTACTGGTACTTTTTAAGCGATCAATTACATCGAATGCTTTATCTGCATGTATAGTGGTTACAATAGCGTTTCCCACTTCTTTGATAGAACACACATGGTGTGCTGTTGATTTATCTCTAATTTCCCCACAAAATACAACATCTGGGTCTGACCTTAGAATTGCTTTCAAGGCTTTGTCAAAACCAATCGTTTTGGTAATGTTCATTTGTTGGGTCTTGGGTAGATCAACTTCAACAGGGTCTTCAACTGACATAACACTAATACCAGGTCGTTGGTTGTGTATTGTGGCTAAAATAGCATAAGCCAGTGTTGTTTTGCCAGAACCTGTTGGACCCGCAATAAAAATCCCTGCATTATTGTGTTTGCATATCTCGGTGATGTTGTCCACTTGTGATGTTGTAAGACCTATTTCATCTAAGGCTCTAAATGAAGTGGCACCAATTAAACGAATGACATAATTCGGAATGTGCTTCCCTTTTTGTGTGCCTTTTTTAAATCTGACATGCAATGGGTTTAACTGCAATCTCAAATTAACAGATTTTTGTTTACTGTCAAAAACATTAATTTTAGAGGTTTCAGCCTGTCTCTCTTGGATTGCATTGTAAGTGCCAATATCAATATCAAACAATTTATTAATCTCAGCGGCAACCGCTTGAAAATTAACATTACTAACATCTGCTATTCCTGAGTTAATTTTCATACCATCTACTCTGAATTTGAAACAGCAGTGTGTGGCGTTTCTCGGCTCGATATGAATATCACTAGCACCGAGTTCAATGGCTTCATTAAGAAGTGACTCAACAATCACTCTTGAATTGATGCCACTACTTGATTCTTTTTCTTGTGAATTAAGCAGTGGGTGATTAGGCTCAATAAAGCCAATACTTCCTTTTAATTTTCTATTTATTAAAGCGCTACTTAAAGCGCTACGAATTTCAAAATTACTTAGACTGGAAAAAGGATTGGCGCTAAATGCTAAATATTCGTTATTATGCTCAACAATTAAATAAGTAGTGCTACTGCCAATAACAACTGCCCCTTCATATTTTTCGTCAAACACCAATATATCTAAGTTTGTAGCACCTTCTAATACCTGTTTGATTGTGTCAATACCTAAATTTTGACACAAATGCGGCATGACCTCATCATTATCATGCAACAAGACCTCACTTAAACTATCTGTTTCTACAGACAGTGCTTCTAATTGAGGTTTTAATTGTTGCCAAATATCCATTTAATCCATACTCCAATCAATGTTTATTACTTTTTGCACGCTGCTACTAGCGTTCATCAAAGTAACCGATGAATTTGTTATTTTCTCAATTCTAATGTCAGAAATTAGGGTGTCTCCTACTTTGAAGGAGTTGTTATAATTTTTAAAGAACACCCTGCCATTGACAATTGCCACAATAGATAAATTAGATAAATTTTCGATATTGTTGGTATTATTTGATTTTTTTTGGTTTTCGCTCTCTGTTCTTGATGCAATTGTTTTGATGATAGGCACGATAGCACTATTATTTAAACAACCGTCGTTAAGTTTGCACGCTTTCTTTGCTTGTGCCAATTGCCCCTCAAGTTGGGTCTTTTTTAACTGATACTTGAGATCGTTTAAATTATCCATTTGCTTCACTTGTGTCTCAATAGGTGTTTGTGCATCTACCACAGTAACACTACTGAATGCAATCAATACACTCATGACACTTACAAGGTAAATACTGTTGTTTCTAATATTAATCATTATTTAATCACTCCGAAAATTCTCACTTTTAAAACACTGGTCTTACCTTTGATTAACAAGTCTTTAACTTGCGCTTTAATAAACAAACTGTCAATGGCTTGATTAATTTTGTAGGCTAGAAATACAATGCCACTAGTCTCACCACTGATTGCATAAATAAAGCCCTTGTGGTCTTCTTTAAAAGCCGATGTTTTCACATTACTAAATGCCGAAACAATTGTTTTAAAAATAACCACTTGTCGATCTAAGTTAACTTTATCAACTGTATTGGCACTTTTCAAATCATTTAACTGAGACGACAAATTACTAATAGAATCCTTAAACCGATTGTTTTTCTGCTCTAAATTGCTTGAATTAATACCGTATAAACCACTAACGGCATTAAAAATGATGGATATAACCACTGCATTAACTAATATCAATATCGCTAAATTCTTAAATTTATTGAGTAAGATAAATATAGGTAAGTTTAGAATCACGGATTTCATTGATTACCTCTATTTTCCCAAGTAATATTTGCTGTATTTTTACTAAAATTTCTTTCAATCTTTAATGCAACATTATTGGATTGAGCAATATACTTCATCATTTCTAAATCAGAGAAATCAATGGTTATCGTTGCAAAAGATTTTGTTAAATCAAGACTACTTTCTTGAATAACAATACTGCCACTCAAAATATTTAACAAATTGACAATATGAGACCGCTGATTGTTCGTCTCTAATGTGATTACATTTTCTTTAATACCCTCTATCTCATCACTCAATGAATGCATCTGCATTTTCAAAGAATCCGAATAATTTCTTCCTTCACTAAAAACACTGTGTTGATACTGATAATACGAGAATACACTCACTGCAATAACCATATAAAACACAATGTGCTTAATAATAAGACCACGCCAAAAATTGACTTTATCTTGTTTTGCTTGTTGTTTAGTCTTAATAATGTCAAACTTATTAAAACGATTTGGATCAACTTCAATAGACTCAAAATCACTAAGATTGACAAGATTAACATCTGCATGCAATGTGATACCCTTATTGGTATCAAACGAAATTAAATATAATTCAGTGTCGCTACCAACAAGATTAAATTGGTATTTAAAATTACCTGAATAGTCAAAGTCATAATTATTTAATATGGTTTGCCAAAACCCAATTGGGTTTTGGCATTCAACTACTTTATAATCGCTTAGAAAACCAATTTCCAAACCACTGGCAATTTTCTGTTTTGAATAGATGAAATGATTTTCATCAATAGCCCTATTCTCACCATCAAGCACAACGATATGATCATGTACAATATGGTAGTTATTTCCATTATTAGAAAATTGAGCGCCAGACTTAAACACTTTATTAATTATTACCTTTGGACATAGTGTCAATAATAGCCTTCGTTATTGCATTCAATGCACGACCTGCGTCTGCTTTAGAAAGGTTTGTTTCTGATGCAATGGCATCAATTAATTCAGATTTATTCATTTTTTTATTCCTTGATAGTTAATAGATTAGGGCTTCGCACCCATCCGACACTCACAATTATTTGGATTGATTCATGCTAGTGCTTATTCTCAATTTCGGATAATTCAACTCATATCATCAGGCGTTTGCTCTGCTGCACCATTAGTATCAGCCTCTTCAACTTTTGGTGGTTCTTTTACTTCTTGCTCTTTCTTATCAACAACTTGTAATATGGCGTTGTATCCAGATAGTACTATTTCTGTTGTCCATCTATCATTGCCATCTTTATCTTGCCATTTTCGAGTGCGTAACACACCTTCGGCATATACTTGAGTGCCTTTTTTCACCCATTCTTTGACTAACTCTGCAAGTTTGCCAAAAACTATCACTCTATGCCATTCAACAGCTTCGTTTTTATTGCCGTCTTTGTCTGTCCAGCGCCTATTAGTTGCAACTGATAAGTTAAGCACCACACTGTCATCACCCGTATATCTAATTTCTACAGAACCAACATGCCCTGCAATGACTACCTTATTAATATTTAACATTTACTCCCTCCTTTTTACTTTTAAAAAAATTTGTCAATCTTAGAATTCAAAAACTCTAATATTGACCCAAAATACTCTCTTCTACTTCTGTCACAATCTTTAAATCATAATTATTATCTAAACTATAAAACCCTTACTTAACAATCGTTGGTGTAATTAGAATAACGACTTCTCTACGCTCCAAAGAACTTTTACGCCCCTTGAACATAAAATCCATCCAACCACCACCAGGCAACCCCTTGGAAGCACTTGCCACTTTAGAGGCGATAAGCCCACCTAAGTGGATTGTTTTTCCAGAGTCAACAATAACTTGTGTGGTTAACTTTTGCAGAGCGATGTTAGGGGTTTCAAACTTTTGAAGTGAATTGCCTGCACCTGTTGTTAGTGTTGTGAACGATTTAACACTTGATATAACGGGAACAATCTTAACAACTATACGACCATCCTCTAATATTTTAGGCGTTACTCGCATATCAACACCCACACTCATTCGATCTACATTTGAAGTAATCGTTACTTGCCCTTGTGCATCTTTTTGTGCATTAATTGACTCAACATAACTAAACTCATCCCCAGTCGTGATGTATGCTTCACGACCATTGCTAACTGTTATGTTTGGCTGATTGCTTACTTTGACCTTGCCCTGCTTTCTGAGTAAATTGAGCATAAAGTCAAGCGATATTTTTTTACCTAAATCAATGACTGTGCCTGCGACTGTTCCAATTGAAGCAATACCAGCACCACTTGAACTTTGTTGTGAGGCGTTACTAATTTTTATCTGCGAACTTTGCTTTGAAATTAAATTCCAATTGATGCCCTGCCCAGCCGAATCATCCACTATGACATCAAGCACTTGAACTTGTAGATGAATTTGTCTGTTCGATGCACTAATTAAGCGCTTTATCCATTGATCAACCTGCTGTATTCTGCTTGGCAAACCAAATGCTGATATAGTTCCTAATTGTTGATTATCGGTTACAATAACGGGAGTTTTATCTCTGAAAATAGTGGTTTGTTTACTGCTGCCTTGAATTGTTTGACTCGCACCCCCATTCATAATATTCTTGACATGATTAATGATAGCAGTCCAGTTTGTTTGTGTAGTTAAGACTTTACTAGCATCATTGCCTTCACTTGACTGAATATCCTTTTTGGCGCTGGTTTCTCTAACCTCATCCACCATTGATAATGACTGCAAATTCCAAATTTTGAATTGTGTTGAACGCACATAAACAACACCATCATTTAACTCTAGTGCATAGCCTGTGATGTTTTCTAAATATCTAAAATAACTGCCCATTGATTGGTTGTTAAATTTAACAATAAATATCTTTTTCAAATCTACTTTTTCATCGGCTGATACTGACAAAGTACTATCAGCAGCATCTATGGCAGCAATGACATTTATAGGTTGATTGGTAGCAATATTTACAATTTTCTCTAGCCTCTTATCTTTCGGGCTTTTCACCACAATGAATGCAGGTGTTGGCTCAGATTCAAATACAATTGGCGACTGTTCTTTAGACAGTATATTTTTAATTGTATCATCTACACTTACCTTGGTTTCATTTGTACCACAACCTGAGATAATTAACGACAATAGCATTATCGCAGTCATTAGAATTGTTTTATTCATTATTTAATCACCTTGGTATTGTCACGAACAACTAACATTTTTAATTTCTTGTAGAAATATCCATTAGCACCGATATTTGAAAGTATCTGTTTGATAACTGTTGCACGCTTTAAATCGTCTGATATTGTGCTTACAACCTTTTGCCCCAACTCTTCGCTTTCTAATCGAACATTCCACCCCACTGGCAGGATTTTCTTTAAAGCATCGGCTAACAATTCATCATCAATTGACACAGCAACCACTTCATCTAGAATATCAGGCTTTATAACACTTTCAAGCAAGGTTTTTGCATCAGGGCTTAATACATGGAGTGCAGTATCTCCAATTTGGACAATCTGAATAGACCTAGATACTTCATCTACTTGAAAATCCCACGCAGGACCTAATAAAACTTTAATTGCCTTATTTAATGGCAATGGCCCAATCTCTCTATGAACCTCTGGCAGTTGAAAATTGTTAATTTTTTCAGACTCGTAATTACTATTAAGATTGTAACCCGATTTGATAAGTAATTCTTCAATTGCTTGTTTTACTGTAATTACATGCTGGGCAAATTTAACGCTAATAACAACACTCAACAGGTCTGCCTGTGCAGGTGTTGCAGTTGTATTAATAATTGTGTAGCGGTCTATTTTTATTCCATTATCCAATTTTTGTTTTTGTGATTGATTAAATTCCTCTTGTGCTTGTGCAACTTGTGAAATAAAAGATAAACAAGTAATGGCAAGAATATTTATTATTTTTTTATTTGTTGTTATTTTCATTTTTATAATTATGCCTCTTTTTCTAAAAAAATCATTGATTATGCACACCAAGCGTTGGTGTGCAAAATTTTAGGCAATAAAAAACCCACTTAAAAGTGGGTTTTTTATTGTTTATTTTTTATTTTTTTACTCATTTTGGGTTAATAAAACCTTGTCCTTGTTATCGTTGAATCCATTTTCAACACGTGGCTCAAAACACTGACAGCACTGACAGTGTTCAGTTGTCTTAAAGTAATAATCCAAATAAAGCCCCATTATCATGGCATCTCTTTCAAGAGGGTGTTGATCTAAATGAATATCTACCATCAAATCACCATTTTCTGCTTGCCACTCTTCAAAATTCCAAGGGATATTTACATCCGTATTTTCTATTTTTTCCACCACTTTTGGGTCGATAAGTGTGTCAACACACTGATAGAAATCAATTATCTTGCTACCCTCATCCAAGTGGCACTCAGTTTTCTTAAAGTAATAATCCAAGTAAAACCTCATCATCATGGCATCTATTTTAAGAGATGTCATTATCATGGCATATTTTGTAAGAGGTGGTAGAGGTAACTGAATAATCTGCTCCACCAAATCCAAATAATCATTTTCTTTTTTCCACTCTTCAAAAGTCCATAGGACTTTTTCATCCGTATTTTCTATTTTTTTTCACACATGTACATTCTCCTTTCGTTATTAAAAAATAGACACTTGCCCATAGGGAGTGCCCCTATGGGTTAAAACAAACATCGGCTCATCGCCGCCACTTTCTACGTTATTGTAGTGTTTGCACAAGTGGTTAAGGGTTACTGCGTTAGTGCAGTGGTCTTAATTCTTTCATTTGTGTTTTTAAATGCACTCTGTGAATGCACTTAAAAACACCCTCAAGAGAGAATGCGGTTTATTTAACATTTGGCTGTAATACTGTTTTTCAGTTTTTAAGCATCTTCGCTATTCAACTGCAATCAGTTAAAAGCTTCCCCATAGTCAAAACAACTTCTTCCCAAAGGTTGTATTTATTGACTCGTTTTTCTTGGTGGGGAACAAAACTTATTGTAGGCACAATTTAAGCAATCGCTCAATGCACAAAGGGGACCGTTTGACTTCTTCAACTACGGTCAGTTGCCAGTTTGATGAAGTGCTATGGGATAGCTTTTCATGATAGAGACTACTTTTTACAAAATAATCTCTCTAAAACTTTAAAATATCATTTAAAACTTTAGAGAAATCACTTTCATGACCCTCCCTAACTTTTTTTACTTTGGCGTAATACGGACATGAACACGAATGTTTGCCCCTGGCTTTTTGCCTGTTGTAAATAAATACACATGTCCACTGTATTCGTATTTAACTAAATAGTGAATAAAACGCCTTTCGACACTATAAGTATATTTTGTTTCACATACTTGCTTATTAACTGTCTCATAACCTTTTCTTTTGCCATCATGAGCGATTGAAGCACCCAATAAAGCACCAGCAGCGGTCATAACTTTTTTACCTCTACCACCGCCAAACTGGTTACCAATAACACCACCAATAATACTACCAAAAATTTCATTGGTTACAGAATCATCACTCACTTTTCGACGAAATTCCTTAGTGTAGCAATCTTGATATGGGTGCTTGATAGTGTGATCCCTGTAAATATCCTCTACAGAAATTACTCGTGCATTGTCTGTGTAACTACCTGACGCTAATACTAATTGAGTCAAACAAACAAGTGTGATTAAAACAAAGTTTTTAATTGTTTTCATTTTTACCTCTCCTTTTGTTATTAAAAAAGAGACGCTTACCCCCATAAGGAGTAAACATCCCTATGGGTTAAACAAACATCAACCTCATCGGTTGTCACTTTCTGCATGATTGCAGTGTTTGTACAAGTGGTTAAGTTGTAGCGTGAAGTGCTACGGTCTTAATTCGTGTTTTTAAATACACTCACTAATGAATGCACTTAAAAACACCCTCTTTCTTGAGAGAGTGAACATATTGTTTTTTCTTTGGGATTAAGTTACCTTATGCTTGTTACTATTTCTACGGTTTATGTATGAACCTACTGAAACCGTGAAAATAACAATCAACAAAAAGATGCCTAACATAATGTCTAGATTAGTCATTATTTTCCTCCTTTGATAAATACCAAGATGTAATAATAATAGTCATTATACCAATTACCAGTAAACTGATAGATTGAAATAACCTAACCTCTTCAATGATTATAGCAACTAACGCTACTGCAATCAATGTTGAACCAACATTACCAAAATGCTTGGTTAGCTTGTAAAAAATACTTTTCAGCATTATTACAAACTCCAAACTTTCTTATCAGCGTCCCAAGTGTAACCTTGTTCTTTCAATTGAACTTTACGCTCTTGAAAGTCTTTAGTTGTTGGGTCAAGAGTTACCTCTTTTGCCAATTCGCCAGTTGCAACATCAACCTCAGGGGTGTCGGTCACATCTTGCACTTGTTCAACATTAGTTGCATCAGTACCAGTTACTTGAGTTTTCTCAGTCTCAGTAATACCAAGTGCCTCAGCATCATCTACAACGACCTCAACTTCTTGAGTTCCTTCAGTAGTCTCAGCTTTTACAACTTCTTTTTGAAAAATCACTTCATCACCAATGCGAACATAGGCAATACTAGTACAACGACCATCAATATAATTGACTTCTTTGCCCGTGTGCTTATTCATATAGCTTTTTGCAATTGTATCACTAATGTTTAAAGTGATTAAAATTGTTAAAGCCTCTTTACCTTTTTCAGCATCCCACAATTTCTTGTTGGCCTCTAATTGGGCATTAACCTTGTCGGCGATTTGTGTAATCACTTCCTTGGCTTGTTTACCATTAACTCTAACGCTGTGTGCTGCTCTTGATGGCTTGTTAGAGTTACCTCTTTGAGCCGCAAACTTCATTGCATAGTAATCACTTCCGTGCTCACTGTCAATTAGCGTTAGTGAATTTAAAAACCCCGTCTCAGCATGAACTGACGAGTAGTATTTAATTTCGTTACTTTTTTGGTTTTTTTCTTGATTAGACATAGTAGTCTCCTTTTTTATAAATGGCATAATTGCCGAAAAACGAAGACAGTTCATCCCCATTACGGAGAATAAATCTGTCTCCGCATGGAAATGACACACAATCAATTACAAATGTAATTGACAATATGTCAAGTATCAGATAATTTTCATTATCTAAATTCTTTTGAAATAAGAGAGTTGAAAAAATAACACACAAAGTGATCATTAATAACTCTAGCTGAAAAGTTGGTTAGGATTGTTTATAAAAAACACCAACTTTGAGATTGCTAAAAAACTAACACAACACTCATCGTATCGGATAGTCGCTAGAGACTGTTATATATAACTAACAGGCAATCTTTCAATCTAACTTTGCCCCACCGTTTCTAAGTGAGGACTTTAAGGTTGCATCGTTAAGTGATGCGCTCTCTAAAATTATTATTTGAAATTCATTATACTCTGGCAATTTTATAAATATGTGTGTTTTTACCAAATCCAAAAATAAAAACCATCAACCTATTGCTAATCTTGGCTAACCTTGGTGCTAGGTTGAAACATTAACTTTGAATAATGGCAGGGAGTTTAGTTGGCATATCCTCAATAGAAATCACATTATCGGCATTGCATGCGATAAAACACTCTTGACCATACGCATCGTCAAACCAAAAATATAAGTTATTAAATAAATCAACAACCTCCCCCTCTGTCTTTTGAATATAGGATGATGTTATAAATGGATCATTACACTTTACTGTTATTAAATACTTTTCGCATTTTTTTAATGTCTTCATTATATTAGTTGAGTTTTCTGTGTTTTTTGTTTTCTATTTTTGGATGGGGGTTTTACTGTACGATTAATCGGTGCAATTGCAGTCCATAACCCATGCA
Source organism: Candidatus Thiodubiliella endoseptemdiera (assembly GCF_964212635.1). NCBI lineage: Bacteria > Pseudomonadati > Pseudomonadota > Gammaproteobacteria > Pseudothioglobaceae (SeqCode) > Candidatus Thiodubiliella > Candidatus Thiodubiliella endoseptemdiera. The sequence goes on along the minus strand of NZ_OZ156463.1, from coordinate 31,381 downwards.
TCTGATTTTGACGATTTCATCAAGTCTTCTTCGTTACTATTTTCCAGGTTGTCAACCCATGTTTGATATACATACTCTTGGCTAACGCCAAAAAAACCGATATGTGTGTATTCATTTTGAGTATTTTTAATCACTTTTCTTGAATATTTTCCTTCAATCCATGCCCACCACTCTATAGAATTTGGCGTTAATAAGTCAAAATCTATAGGTTGAGTATTGCGCTTGGCAATTAACATATTTGTAGATTTTCCCTTTAGCATACAGTGAATACAATTAGATAATTCTCCTGTGTAAGGCAAATCTAAATCATATTTAGATCTTGCAGGGTCTGTCCAAAATTCAACGACCTTTTGCTTGTCAATTCTTGCCTTAATCAGAGGCATGTTTGCATTTTCAAAGGGTGGCTGTGTTTTTGCACTACTAATTTTTTTACCACTCTTCCTAGAAAGGTTTGTTTTAGCGTCTTTAATTCTTTGCCTAATTTTTACGGCACGATGTTGTTCATCAAAACGAATGCCGAGATAGTTGTGATATTTAATGGCGTTTTTACCAAGTAGGAGAATGCAACCATGGGCAGCAACTTTTTCTTGCAAATAAGCGTTGTTATAATCAATATCAGCAGAGGTATAATCTTTGAAAAATTGCTTAGGTCGAAAGGTTTGGCAAGACCTGACAAAAGTTTTCTTATCTATAATCGCTTCATCACTCAGTTCGCCATTATACCTTCTGTGTTTTTTAACAATATCAGTATCACTAATATTTGAAGTTTTTGAAGGCTCTCCTTGTTGATCAATATAAGGCTTACTAGCCATCCAATCTTTTAAAAAGTTATTGGTCGTTAAGATTTTCATATTTATAGTGCAATTTCTTTGATAAGTGCTAGGTAATACACCAGTTTGACTGATTGACTCTTCAAACACTTCGCCTTTAAACTTATAGCCGTTAATATTATTGCGTTCACAATACGGCAAATCATTCACCAATTTATAAGTCTTCCTCCGAACATAACCCCTGTTTGTTTTTGCCTCATAAGTGCAAAACTCGGTCATGAAAAATGGAATATTATATTGCTCTTCTGTGATTTTCTTAATTCTTGATACAAAAGCATAAGTTGCACTATGTTCAGCAGAAGTATTATTGAATACAACACAATCACCACGCCATTGCTTCAACTCCCCTCGCTCTAAAAGTTGCAACAACAACATTCCACTGGTTCTACCACCACTAAAACTAACCACTTTTGGTATTGATATCTTTTCTTCTGCTTTTTTATCAACCAAAACAGGTTTTAATTTGTCAAAAATAACCTCTACAACCTTGGTATTCACTGCATTACCTACACACGCATACCTCTGTCCATCTGATATAGTTTCATCGTTTTTGCCAAACCCAGTCCAACTATCAGGAAAATCTTGCAATCTTTCACACTCAATCGGCGTTAATCTCCTAACTCTGTCTTTGACATAATACAATCCCGTCTTCGCCCCTAGTCCACCACCTTGAGATTTAAGCGGAGGTGTCATATGAACAACATGGTTGGTGTGTGTTTTTGTTAATGCATAACTAATGCCATCCTCTCTTGATATTAGACCCAGATTGCCACCCATTTCGTTACTACCTGGGGATGTGTAAATTCTCTCTGAATGAAAAATTTTTACCCCCTCACCTTTGTTTGTAGTGAGTGTGGGTGCAAGTGCAAGGGGGTTATAAACTTTACCGTTCATACCAGTATTGGATGGGTTAACATTCCCTAACACTTGTGGTCCCCCACTTTCAATAATGTACGAACCTTGCCTGCTTCCGTCTGCGTATTGTTTTCTAAGGGTATTGGCCATTGCTTGCTGCTCCGATAGTTTAGAAGTTTCTGAGCCTGAGTATCGGATAGGTAATATTTTTTTGATACTTTGTTCACAGGTTCTAGAATATCCAACAAGGAACACTCTATTTCTATCTTGCGGTGTTCCGTGATGTTTGCAGTTAAGCACCTGCCATTGGACATCGTACCAAAGTTCATCCAATGTTTTGATAATGACACCAAAGGTTCGTCCTTCATCGTGTGATAACAATCCTCGGACATTTTCAAGTACAAACACTTTTGGGCGTTTTGCTTTAAGAATTCTGACAATGTCAAAAAATAATGTTCCTCGTGTGTCGTCAAACCCTTTGCGTTTTCCTGAGAGTGAGAATGGCTGACATGGGAATCCTCCCACCAAGCAGTCAAATTCTGGCAACTCGTTTTCGTTAATTTTTTTGACATCTCCATAATCCTTGTGTGTTTTAAAATGTTTTTGATAAATTGATTTTGCATAGGGATCTATTTCACTAAATCCGACACATTCTGCATACGGAATTGCCTTCTGAATACCCACCTCAAACCCACCAATACCTGAAAATAAAGAGAAATAAGTAAATGCCCCATTCTTCTTTTTTATATCTTTTTCGTTCCTAGTGATACAAATTTCTGTATTGTATTTATGCACATTTGCTGTATAAGTTCGCACTTGTTTTTGCTTGCCTTTGATGTCGCTTAAATCAATACAAGCATCTTTGTTTTCGCAAATAATAACCCTTGATGAATCTGGTAAATTATTTGCCCATTCAACATAATTACTCCAATTTATTTTTTTATTATTGTATTTGTATTTGTTACCACAATCGCCAGAATACGGCGGGTCAATAAAGAATGTTCCTATATCTGTTGTTATGGGTACATCAGTATAATCACCTTGTATAATTTTCCATTTTCTAATGAGTGGCAATTGGTCAATAATGCGTTGTTTAACGCCATCGCCCCACACCATACATCCATGTTTTGATTTATATTTATGATACCAATCTCCCAGTGTATTTGCATTAGGTCTAGCCCTACCTTTAGACACCCAACGAGCCACTAGGTTTTTTTGCTCACAACCCAGTTTTTTGAATATTTCATCATTTAGGTCGCTGGGAATACTTTTAATATCATGTTCAGTTGCATTAATTAAATACCTCCAAAGACTACAAATATCGGGGTCTTTATCAATCAGTAGCGCAAACTCAACATCGTGATACACGCTGTAAGTTGCAGAACCTGCAAACGGCTCACACACCACACCATTGGGTTTTGGATAAAAGCCAGATTTGCTTAATCTATATTTACTTCCGTAATAACTAAAAAATGGTAGCATTGTTGTAAGTCCTATTTTTGTTTTGCGCTAGATTTCATCAGTTCCTGCAGAGAAATCTATTTTGAGCGTAAATATAGTTTTATCATAGTTTCCAAGTTCGCACTCTTTGTTCAAATCAGACATTGTTGTATCTCCAAAATTAGCGACTCTATAATATCCCTTATACTCTCCTTGTAATATTTTGTTGAATTGGGGTAATCCCCAGTACTCTCAGCATCCTGACTTTCAACGATGAAGCCGTTACCAATCCTTTCTATTTTTACATCCGCCTTTATTAATTTTTCTCTCTCTTTAAACATTACCTACCTCCTTTTTAATCATTTACAACCTTATAATCACCACTCCAAACCCAGCCATCGTGATTTGATGGGGTTTGGACAATAATTGAGTTTTTATGAGCACCCGTAAATTTTGGCTCTTCTATAACCTTAAAATTTTGACCAACGCACTCGTTATACCAACATTCGTTATTGTCGTCTGATTTTTTAATGATTTGAATGGTTGCCATTATTTTTAACCTCTGAATCTAGCCAATCTTTCACTGATAAGCTAGACTCTAAAAAAGCAATTGCCCTATCTATTACTCTGATATTAAATTCAATATCTACATCCCTTTTAATAATAAGTTCTCGCAATGTTTGTGGCCTATCTGTAGCCTCTTCGCTATGATTATTCATTTTTGACCTTCATTAATTTTGATTGTTTTGATTTTCTTGTTTTGCAAGCATCGTAATTAATGAAAGAACCATCTTTAAAGGTAAACACGAAATTGGATAGAGAAATTGGGATATTTTTCACTTCTGAATATAAATTCCCATTTTGTTTACACATTAATATTAAGTCTCCTGATTTCAATTTATTTAAAATATATTGCTGTTTTTCACTATCAATTTCACCCATCATCGCCAGTGTAAACACCGATATTGCACTCATAACAACAAACCCAAAAGTTACCATAAAAGATTTATTCTTTGTTAGTAGTCTTGGAATACTAATTGCTATTATCGTAAGCACTAGAAGTGTCCCAGAGATTGTCGCATATTCAATTAGACTTGCTATATATTCATTCATAATTATATTGGTTTTATTTAAAAACGGGCTTTCCAGCCCTATCTTGGGCTATAAATTCACACTTTGGCGTATCAAAATAGCCTTTACACGACCAAAAAAAGCCTTTTTTACCTTTGACTCTTCTTAATTTTTTGCCACAATCGGGACAGTCTGGCATATCTTTTTCAAACACAGCCTTGCCATTATCGTTTTGTGCCACTGTCTTGCAGTCTGGATACCCACTGCACCCCCAAAACTGCCCTTTCTTCCCCTTGCGTAAAAACATATTTTTGCCACAATCTGGACACTCAACCGTTTTAACATTTGATTCAATACTAATTGTTTGCGACTTAATTGATTCAATTAATTTACCCAACCAATCAACCTGCCAATCCATAAAAGCATCAAGCGTTAATTCCCCTGTAGCAATCTTTGATAAAGAACTTTCCATAATCGCTGTCATACCTGGGTCTTTAACTGCACTTGGCACAGCAGATATCAATGCTCTACCTGTATCAGTTGATATTATTTGTTTTTTATTGACCGTTAAAAAGTTACGCTTTTTCAACAAATCAATAATATTCGCTCTAGTAGCTTCAGTGCCTATCCCTTCATTGCCTTTTAACACTTGTTTTAAATTTGGATCAGTAACAAATAAATGTGCTTTTTCCATGGCAGCAATAAGTGTTCCTTCAGTGTATCTTGATGATGGCTTTGTTTGCTTAGTCTCAACATCTACTGCGTCAACATTTAACACTTGCCCTTGTGAGAATTTTGGCACAGTGCCTTGCTTTAACTCTGCCTGAGAACTTGTAACAACTTTCCATCCTAAATTAATATCAACATTAATACTTGAAGTAAACATTTTGCCACTAGCATTAATTTCAATACTGGTTTTATCATATTCATAGTTTGGATAAAACTGAGCAATATAACTTTTAACAATTAAATCATAAAGTTTGTTTTCCTCTGTGGTCATATCGGACACATTCACTTGCGCATTCTCGGTAGGAATAATGCCGTGGTGAGCGCTTAACTTTTTGTCATTCCATACTTTAGATTGAATTGTTAAATCAGCATTAGCGATTAATTTGCCAATATCACTATTAATACTACTAATAGAACTCATAACACCTTTAACTTCAGAAAACTGCGATACTGGCAAATATTGACAATCTGAACGAGGATAAGTAGTCGCCTTATGTTTTTCATAAAGCGACTGTGCTAAATCTAGCACTTGTTTTGCCCCAAAACCAAATCTTTTACTGGCTTCTTGTTGTAATGCCGAGAGTGAATAAAGCAATGGTGGAGACACTTTCTTGCGTTGTGTCGCAAATTGTTCGACAACAGCATTACCACCTCTTTTAACATTGTCCACAACACTTTGTGCAAAATCCTTATTAAGACAACGCCCGTTTTCATCAGAGAACTCATCATTGTTAAACCACCATTTGGCTTTTACACCGCTAAATACACCTAAAATATCATAATAATCTTTAGGCTTAAAATTCTCAATTTCAATATCACGATTAACAATAATAGCAAGTGTTGGCGTTTGCACTCTGCCAACTGAAAGCACACCCCGATATCCTTTTCCCTGAGCCATTAAACTAAGCGCCCGTGTGGCACTCATGCCAACCATCCAGTCGGCTCTTGCTCGTGCAAGACCAGCGGCATACAAAGGTTCAGTTTCTGGACCTTGTTTTAGATTATTTAATGCTTTTTGAATACTGTTGTCATCAAGTGCAGTTAACCAAAGTCTATCAATACGCCCAGTCCAGTTAAAATAATCAAGCAACTCACGACCAATCACCTCGCCTTCACGGTCTCCATCAGTTGCAATCACAACATGGTTAGACTTTTGGAGCAATCCTTTGATAACATTTAACTGCTTTTTAGTTTTAGGATTTGGTTTCATTTTCCAAACCCTTGGCACAATAGGTAAATGCTCCATATTCCATTTTGAATACTTCACATCAACTTCATCAGGTTCTAACTGTTGAATCAAATGCCCTATTGCCCAAGTAACGACAATAGAATTATCGCCAATAAATCCATTACCCTTGTCGCTAACACCTAAATTTCTAGCCAAATCTTTTGCTTGACTTGGTTTTTCACAAATATATAATTTCATTTCTATCTCCTAATTTTTTATAATAATTTAAACAAAAAATTCTTGTAAGCAAAAATATCAGCATTAATAAGATTGCCTTATATTTTTAATCACAAAACCATTTGGGCATTCTTTTTTATTACCTTTCCTGTCTGTACTAAGCTCAGATTTACTCCATAACAACTCTATTTCACTAAGTGCTTGCGGGTTTTCAGACTTCCAGTTTTCTAAAAATTCGTCAATATTCAGAGTCCTTTCAATGCCTGGAAAATGAATGCTCACTGGCAATATATATCTTTTTTCAAAATCTAACATCCTACAAATAACATCAACTGCATCAGGTCTATTGTTTAATTCATCAATAATAAAATTTATTTTGTTTTGATGCTTTAAACTTTTATCTTCTGTTTTTGCCACAATCTCATCCCCTTATATTATTTTCCCAATTATTTAAGTCACCTATAAACTGCTTTAGTCTTGAAATCTTGTAAGCCACAACACTAAGTTGGTAATTTATACGCATTCTATTTACTTCAAAATCTGCAAGTTTGACTCTGTCTGACTCATTCATTTTGCTAATCAACGCCCAAAAGTCATCGACTTTAGGGCGTAAGCCTTTCTTCCCCTTGACAGTAGAAGAATAACGCCAAAAAAGTGGCGTCAAAGACTTATCGGGATTGCGTCCAAGAAACACTGGGCAAACCTTCGCTGGATATTCAGCCTTAAACTCATCCCTCAAATCTACACTCTCCTGCCTCAATGTCTCATATTTCAATTGAGCACTTTCTGCCTCAGTCCTTAATTTCTTTAAATCCAATTCCATACTTCATCCTTAATCTATTTTTATTTTCTGTCTCAAAAATTACTACCAAACGACTGTGACAATTCTTATCCTCTGGGGAGCTATGCTCCCCTTACCCTTAAAAGCCCTTTAAAGGGAGAACAACCTCATTTCTAAAATACCACCATGCTCATTACTAATCTTCCACCATGTTCATTTCTAAAATGTCATCATGTTCATTACTTAGTATCATTGTTATTAATAAATATTTTTAATTCACGCCATATAGAACTCATTGAATAATTTTTTTCATTTGAAAAGTTTAATATGTCCTGAATATTAATCGCTCTATTTTCTTTTTCAAAACTAGCAAAAAGATTATCAGCAACTTCCTCTGTAATTGAATTTTTATCCTTATTAATATCTGAATCATTAACACTAAACACTTGGCGCAACCTTGTGTGCTTGCGATTTGTGTAAACCTTAATAAAATGCCTAATCATTTCATATCCTGCGCCAGATGTAACTAAATTATTAATTAGAGTTTCTTCTTTAAAATGTTTAGAGTTATTAACCATTGCCTTTCTAATGATTTCTGGGTCAACATAAGTTTGCACAGATATTGCTTGTTCAAAAGCCAGTACTGCCAACTTCATATTAGTTTCGCCATTGTTATTGAGGCAGGCAATAGCTTCATCATCCAACCCCATTTGATATAACAACGCTTTATCGTTATTAGCAATACACTCGTAAGTTTTTATTGCAAGATCTTGACTAAGTAAACCTTTAACTGTTTCAATTAAATTCATATTATTATTCCCAAAGTGCACTATCTCCATTTATGCTAAGACGCATAATCTGATAACAAACCGCTTCAAGTCCAGTAATATCTTGCCACAAGGATGGCACCAGCCTATCTTTAACGCTTTGTAAATTAGTTGAACGAAACTCATACAATTCAGATAATTGATTGATTTTCTCCAAACTTGAATCAACTGCCTCAACATCTGAAAGATTAGTGTTTACATAAAGTGCTGATAAATCTTGATTAAGCTCAATATCAGCAAGTCCTAATAATCTTAAATCTATTATTGGATTAAGCACATCAGCAGCGTGTGAATAACCTAGCAATAACCACCAAACCCCCCAACTTTCGAAAGTGTTTTCTGGTTTATCAACAATATCAACCAACAAAAAACCACATCCATGATTAATTCGTATAACTGTATTGCTTAAATTAAGTTTAGAAGTGATTGTTTCTACTAAACCGTAAGCTTGCTTTCTGTAAAAATCTAAACCATCAGCGCCTTCTTGCCCTTGTTTTTCATTAACATCAGTGTTGTCAATATCGTTTATTGTTTTTGCCTCATCTACAATTGGTATTAATGGTGCAAACGGAGTAGTTTCTTGGTTATCGATATCTTTATCATCGTTGCTTTCATTATTTGCATCATCGATAGCAGTATCTTCTTGGGTAATCTTTTTTTGTTCTTTTTTCTTTGGCCTTCTTGTGCTTAGCAACTCCTTTTTAAACTCTGTGTTGCTACCAAAGACACTTAAAAAAGGTTCTATAGTCAAAAAATCAACAACCAACAAATCTAATAACTTATCAAAATCAAATGGATTTTTAGTTTTGTTATATTTTTTTAATGTTTTAGAAAAAACATCATCTATAAAGCACCCATCAGTATTATCGTTTTCCTTCAATATGCGTTTGAGATTGTTATACACTGCACGAATTTTAATAACCTGTGGCGAACCCATGCCTTCGTTTAAGAAGTGATCTAAATTGCCAGTGAGTTTGGTTGCGGCGAAGCGGAACAAGCCTAGTTGACCTTCGCTGACCGAATAGCCATTGTCTTTTAAATAATCTACAAAAGCACCTGTTTTTTTATAATTATCTTTTCGATGTTCAAAAGATTCTGAGGAGTCCTCAGACTCTTTTTCATAATTTAAATTGCGCCTAAAATCCTGCTCCAACTCAATCAACGCCTTGGCTTTATCAACTAATATCAAATCACCCCTGGCCTCATTCTCAACCAAATGTGCGATTACAGCCTGTGTTTTATTAAGTTCGCCTTCCCACGCCTCTACGATACAATCAATTGAAGCAAATTTAGTATCGCCAGTTTCTCGATATAGCGACTTAAATGCTAATAGTCTGGTGTTACCACCTTTAATCAAAGTATAGCGTTTTGTCTCAGGATTTTTAACCACTGAAAACCTTTGCTGCAATCCTATTTCTTTAATTGATTCTTTGATTGCTTCAAAGTGATCATTATTTGCTTGACGAGGGTTAAATACATATACGTCAATGCTTTGAATAGGTATTTTTCTGATGATGGGGTCAATGTTGTCCCCATGTTCATTAAATTCAGGTGTAGCTTTTAAATTAACGCCTGAATTAAAAGCAGCAGGGCTGACTAAATCCTCAATATCAACCATATCTGGTTTTTGTTTTTGGTTTACTTTTAACATGTTCTCTCCTTTTCTGTTTCTTTGACTTGAACCTGCTTGTGTTTGGCACCAATATCATCAATTATTAAATTGAGTGTATATTGCGGGAATTTTTTACAGATAATTCTTAATGCCTTAAAATCAGGTTTGCGAACCCCACTCTCGTACTTTTGAACTGATGCGTAACCAATCCCTAAGAAATTAGCAAATGCTTCTTGCGTCATATTTTTTGACAGCCTTATATTCTTTATTTTTTGTGAAAATTTCATTTTTCTCCTTTGTTTTTAATTTTTGTTTCATAAATCCATTTGTTGTACTTACTGTTAAAGTCATTTTCTAATGCTTGTTTTATTGTTTTATTTTGATTTTTATTTGCTTGAGAATAGGTTTGTTGTTCTTTTTCATTTAATTGAGCATAAAATTCATTCCATAAACCTTGTTTTGTCTCAATACTCAGATTGTCTTTGAATAATTGAACCAATTGATATGGTTGTATTTTTGTATCAGTATTTTCACTTAGATGCTTAATTTGCCAAAAAAAGCAGGCTTCCATTGATTTTTTAAATCCTTTTGCCTTTGCTTTTTGAGTTTCATTAATTGCCTGTATCAGTATTTCTGATGGTGTTTTTAAAAGAGTTTCGAGTTTGCTTTTGTTGAACCCTAAATTAATTAATTGTGCTTTGATATTGTCCGATTCTTGATTGATTTCTTCGAGTGGATGATTGCTTTTGTTTAACATTTTGAATTTAATATGAGTTATTTTTCTACCCGTTTTTATTGGTATGATTTCAATTTCTAATATTGAATTTTCATTAATAACATCAACTTGATATTTGATAACCCTGTTAATAAAATGACCTGTTAATTGATATTTATCTTCCGATGTATTTGTTAATTTTCTAAGCTCTTTAATTGTTTTTGTTACTGAACCTAAACCTATATTCTTATGACAAATGTTGTAAATAGGGACTTGTTTCATTGAAGTAATAAAGCCCAAATTTTTAACATCATCTAAATCAAAATTTCCTTTCTCTGAATCTGGATTTAGATGTTCCTTTGCCTCTGGGCGAAAAGTCATAACAATTTGTTGTGTGATAGGATTGTGTACTATTGAGTCGATAATGGGAATAAATTTAAAACCCACCTCATCACCATTAGTAATTGGAATTGCAATTGCACTATTCGCTTTTGTTTCTTTAGCAATCTGATTGAATCTTTTTTTGATTAAATGACTTTTTCTAAAAGAAGAAAAAATACTTTCAATCTCTTCCCTTTCAATTACAACACGAAATATATCTTGTTGTGTTATGCCATCATCATAAAATATTTGATCTTTGAATTTGCTGGCAGCTAGGCTAAATACTTTGTATGTATCTACCGACATATTGTAAAAAGCATTTATTAATGCATTAGACCTTTTGATTTCAGTTGTTTTTTTGTTCATGGTTTTATTTTTTATTTGATAAATGAAAATAACGGGTAGTTTATAAAGTTATTAAGTTTAGTTAGTTTAGACGGTGTTTTTATAATGCAAAAACAATGACTTATATCGACAACTATCACACTTTTTAACCTAACTATCACACTTTTTAACCTAACTATCACACTTTCTAACCTAACTATCACACTTTCTAACCTAACTATCACACTATTGGATTTTGTTCTGGCAATGCCATACAAGCCGTTCCTAGCAAGGGTTTTGAAATGACTAACTATCACACTTTCTAACCTAACTATCACACTATTGGATTTTGCTCTGGCAATGCCATACAAGCCGTTCCTAGCAAGGGTTTTGAAATGACTAACTATCACACTTTCTAACCTAACTATCACACTATTGGATTTTGCTCTGGCAATGCCATACAAGCCGTTCCTAGCAAGGGTTTTGAAATGACTAACTATCACACTTTCTAACCTAACTATCACACTATTGGATTTTGCTCTGGCAATGCCATACAAGCCGTTCCTAGCAAGGGTTTTGAAATGACTAACTATCACACTTTCTAACCCAACTATCACACTATTGGATTTTGCTCTGGCAATGCCATACAAGCCGTTCCTAGCAAGGGTTTTGAAATGACTAACTATCACACTTTCTAACCCAACTATCACACTATTGGATTTTGCTCTGGCAATGCCATACAAGCCGTTCCTAGCAAGGGTTTTGAAATGACTAACTATCACACTTTCTAACCTAACTATCACACTATTGGATTTTGCTCTGGCAATGCCATACAAGCCGTGGTTTGTGGCAAATGTCCTTATTATTCCTAGGGTAGTAAGGCAATCTAATTCTAAAATAGCAGTCATAATCCTTCTATCTCCTTGACTAAGGCTTCAATTGATGCTGCGCTTTTTTTTGCCTTTTGTCGTTGTTTTTTATTGCTATTTTTAAATTCAGTAACAGGTATTTGTTTGCTAGTCGCTTCTTTAAATACCACTGATTGCGGTATTTGCGTATTAAGCATTGTGTAAGATTTATTTTTGGAGGAATTATTAAGATATTCAACAAATTGTTTGGCGTCTTTTGTTCTATCTACTTTATAAATAACACCGAATAAATTTGGAACATTAATGCCCATCTCTTTATAACTTTGAAGGTCTAAGAGCATTGATAGCGTGCCACGCTCCAGTTCTTTAACTACTGCCATCTCTGGTGGCATTGGCGAGATTAAAGCATCTGCTGCTAAGACAGCTGCATCTTGCAAATTACCCTTTGCACCCTGCGTGTCTATTAGAATGTAGTCGTACTTTTTAGTAAGTTGCTTGATTGCAATCTTTAATCTGAAGCGACCATCACCTTTACCAACTAGCCATGATTGCAATTGATTGTCATGGTCGTCCGAATAAACTAAATCACAACCTTGGTGTATTTTACTAAGACAGTTATCTGCATTTTCAGGATGCGTCAGAAATTCAGTCAAGCCATTAGGTGCTTGTTCTGTAATTTCATAATAGGAAGATAGACTAGGCTGAGGGTCAGCGTCTATCATTAAGACTTGCTTGCCTAGTCCAGATAGATATCCGGCTAGGTTCGCAGTAAGCGTTGTCTTGCCGACTCCGCCTTTAGTTGATATTATCGATATAACTTTCATAAACAATCCTCATTTTATTAAGAGAAATGTTTATATTTATTGTTATACGACTAACTATCTAACTAAAAAAATATGGTGGGGCGTGAGCGATTTGAACGCTCGACCAGCGGATTAAAAGTCCGATGCTCTACCAACTGAGCTAACGCCCCATAAAAAAATAAAATTATACCGTAAAGTAAAACCTATTTTTTTAATTATTTACAACTTCCTTAAGCGATTGTCCTGGCTTAAAAAATGGCATATTTTTTGCACCCACCTGAGTCTTTTCACCTGTTCTCGGGTTGATGCCTATGCGTGCTTTTTTGTGTTTCTTTGCAAAACTGCCAAATCCTCTTATCTCAACCCCTTCACCACTAACGATACCGTCTGTAATCGTTAAAAGGATAGTGTCCACACAAGTTTTTACTTCTGCTTTAAGCAATGTAGTAGATTGCTCAGATAAACTTAGGATTAATTCAGTTTTTTTCAAAGGTTATTTCTTGGCTTTCTTTAACAAGTCGCCTAAAGTTGCACCCTCTACCTCTTTAGAAGAGTGCTTATTGTAGTCTGCCATCGCTGCTTTTTCTTCTGCTGAATTTTTTGCTTTAATACTGACAGACACATTACGCGTCTTTCTGTCAATATTAATAATCGCTACTTCAATTTCATCGCCTACTTTTAAGACAGTTGACGCATCTTCGACGCGTTCTTCGGAAATTTCACCCGCTTTCAAGTAACCAGTCACATCGTCTGCTAAGGCAACAACTGCACCGCGTGATGTTACTTCGGTAATCGTTACTTTAACTATAGAACCTTTCTTATTTGAAGACGCATAAGATGAAAAGTCATCTTCTTCTAATTGCTTAATGCCTAAAGAAATACGCTCTTTTTCAGAGTCAATGTTTAAAACAATAACTTCAAGTTCTTGACCCTTAGAATAGTTAGACACCAACTCATCTGCTGGTAATTTCTCCCAAGAAAGGTCGGCTAAGTGAATCAAGCCATCAATGCCGCCTGGAAGACCAACGAACAAACCGAAATCTGTGATTGATTTAACGGTAACGCCAATCTTGTCGCCCTTATTATGAGTCGCTTCGAACGCTTCCCAAGGGTTTTCTTGTGCTTGCTTCATTGATAATGAAATACGGTGCTTAGACTCTTGAACATCTAAAACAACCACATCAACCTCTTGACCAAGTTTAACAATCTTAGAAGGGCGTGCATTTGCATTTGTCCAATCCATTTCTGACACATGCACCAAACCTTCAACACCTTCAGCAATACGAACAAATGCACCATAATCTGTTAGGTTAGAAACTGTACCTGTAACTTTCTTACCCAATGGCAAGACATCAGAAATATTGTCCCAAGGGCTTGCTGTTAATTGCTTAAGCCCCAATGAAACACGCATTTTCTCTTTATCATAATTAAGGATTTTCACAGTAATCTTATCGCCAATCGTCAATTTCTCAGATGGATGATTGACTCGTTGCCATGAAATATCGGTAATATGCAATAAACCATCAACACCGCCAAGGTCAACAAATGCACCGTAGTCTGCAAGGTTTTTAATAATACCTTCAATTTCTTGACCTTGTTCAAGTCCTTCCAATAGTGCCTCTCTATCAGCAGAGTTGGCTTCTTGCATTACTGCTTTTCTTGAGATAACGATGTTATTTCTAACTTCATCCATCTTAATAACGATAGCTTCAATTTCTTGACCTGTTAGATATGAGAAATCTTTAACTGGATGAGTATCCACCAATGAACCCGGTAAGAATGCTTTAACAACACCGATGTCAACCGTTAATCCGCCTTTCACAGCACCAGTAACAATGCCAGTAACCACTTCTTTTTGATTCATTGCAATTTCAAGCGTCTGCCACAACTTAATGCGTTTGGCTTTCTCGCGAGATAATAAAGTATGACCTAAGCCATCATCAATAGATTCTAAAGCGACTTCTACCACATCGCCCTCTTCAATTTCTAATTCACCTTTTTGGTCTTTAAATTGGTCTAGAGAGATAAAACCCTCTGATTTTAATCCAACATTGATAACCGCTTTTTCACGATTAATATTGATTACTGTACCCATTAATAAGGCACCTACTTTAACATTTTGTTGTTCGACACTATTTTCAAACAGGTCTGCAAATGATTCTGACATATTGTATTTTCTCGATATTGACCGCTAAAAAATCCAACAACGGTATAAGTTGGCATTTATCGGGTTAATTTATTTTAAAAGTCTAACCGCTTAGACTTCATTTTTTAGTTACTAATTCACTCACCTGAGCAAGCACTTCATCAATCGACAACTCAGTGGTATCAATGATTAATGCATCATCTGCAGGTTTAAGTGGCGCGTTTTTGCGAGAACAATCTCGCTCATCTCTTGCCACCACCTCTGCCAAGATTTGCGATATTATACCCATAGTGCCTTGCGCTTGCAATTGTTTTAAGCGTCTTTTGGATCGTTCTTCTGCGCTTGCTGTTAAAAACACTTTAAACGGCGCATCTACAAAAACCACCGTGCCCATATCTCGCCCATCTGCCACCAACCCTGGCGTTTGTGCAAAGTCTTGTTGGCGCTTTAAAAGTGCAGCACGCACCACGCCGATAGAAGCGATTTTGGATGCCATCTCGCCCGTTTTCTCAGTTCGTAGTATTTTAGAGACATCTTTACCATTTAAAAACACGCTAACCAATTCACTGCCCTCTTCGGTTTTAAATGTTAAGTCAAGCGTTTGCGCTATTTTTTCTAAAGTGTCTTCATTGCCAATACCTATCCCTCTAGCGTCAACTGCTAAAGCAAAAGCACGATAAATTGCACCAGAGTCTAATAAATGCCAACCCAATTTTTGTGCCATTATTCGTGCAACTGTGCCTTTACCGACCCCGCTTGGGCCGTCAATGGTTAGAATATTATTCATAAGCCACCCTACACTCCTTTAAATTCTGATACTCGGATTTTGCCATTTACCATTTTTGACTTGCGTTGATTGATTTTTTCCATCTTTTGCCAAAATGCTTCATTCAAATCAAAATCAGCACTAATCGCGGTGCCTATCAATAAAATCAATAAATCTGCTGATTCTTCAGCTAAATCTTGTTTAGACTTTCCTTTGGTCACACAAGATGAGATTTCACCCAATTCTTCTGCCATTAACGCCACACGGTAAGCCAAATCCTCACCACCATTGTTTTTAAAATCATGCTTATCGTGAAAGGCTTGCACTGTAGCAAGTATTGATTGATAGGAATCTTGGTTCGTTACTTTTGACATGGTTTTAATATCCATTTATGTTCAGGGTTGGGAATGAATGTTGCTCCATTTCCTCCTATTGATGCATTACCCATAATACTAACAAGCCATCCGCCAAATACTTTTGCTCTACTCGAATATTGCGGTCTTCCATCTCCAGTATTTTTAATACTTTCCCATTTTAATTCACCCACATAATCTCTAGTAAAAATTCCCATTATTTACTCTCTAATTTCATGTGTGGAAATAACAACACATCACGAATAGAAGGCGAATTAGTGAACAACATCACTAAACGGTCAATGCCAATGCCTTCACCTGCGGTAGGTGGCATGCCGTATTCTAAGGCACGAATATAATCAGCGTCATAATGCATTGCCTCATCGTCGCCTGCGTCTTTTTCTGCCACTTGTTTGTGGAAGCGTTCGGCCTGGTCTTGTGCATCGTTTAACTCAGAAAAACCATTGGCAATTTCACGCCCACCGATGAACAATTCAAATCTATCAGTGATAAACGGATTGTTGTCATTGCGTCGTGCAAGTGGGGAGATTTCGGTCGGGTATTCGGTGATGAAAGTTGGTTGCATTAGCTTTTCTTCAACGCTGATATCAAAAATCTCAATTTGGATTTTCCCCAGCCCCCAAGTGTCTTTAACATCGATACCTAATTTTTTAGCAGTATCAGCCGCCTTATCTTCGCCCAAATCATCGGCAGATAAATCTGGGTTGTATTTGAGAATTGAATCAAATACGCTAATGCGTTCAAATGGCTTGGAAAAGTCAAATTCATCGCCTTGATAATTAATGACGGCATTCCCACAAACATCAACAGCAATCCCTCTAAACAGGTCTTCAGTCGTATCCATTAAATCGTGATAAGTTGCGTAAGCTTGATAAAATTCAATGGTAGTAAATTCTGGATTATGGCGAGTAGATAACCCCTCATTTCTAAAACAACGATTGATTTCAAACACCCTATCCATACCGCCAACAATCAAGCGCTTTAAGTAAAGTTCAGGGGCAATACGCAAAAACATTGGCATATCCAATGAATTATGATGGGTCTCAAATGGCTTAGCAGTAGCCCCGCCTGGGATACTGTGTAACATTGGCGTTTCTACTTCCATAAAATTATTGCCATTAAAAAAGTTGCGAATATAATTCACAATTTGACTACGACGCTTAAAAGTATCCCGTGCCTCTTTATTCACAATCAAATCCACATAACGCTGGCGATACCGAATTTCCTGATCGCTCAACCCATGAAATTTTTCAGGCAATGGACGCAATGATTTGGTGAGTAATTTTATCTCACTAACCCGTACTGACAATTCTCCAACTTTGGTTTTAAATAATGTACCCTTGACTCCAATAATATCACCAATGTCCCATTTTTTAAATTGTTCATTATAAAAATTTTCTGGCAATTCATCCCGAGTAACAAACAACTGGATTTGACCACTAACATCTTGAATATGTGCAAAACTTGCCTTACCCATCACCCGTTTAAGCATCATTCGCCCTGCGATTGATACTGCTACACCCTTCTCATCTAACTCTTCTTTTGAATATTGCTCAAACTCTGCCAAAATATCTGCAGCCAAATGTTCAGGCTTAAAATCATTAGCAAACGCTATGCCCGCCGCCCTTAATAACGCTAATTTTGATTTTCTTTCGGTAATTAATTTATTGTCGTCTTGATTGCTCATATATGTCCTAGTATTGTGTTGCTTGTTTTTCTAAATCTTGTTGCGCCAATTTTTTTGCTTTATTCAAATCGCTTGCAGATTCTGCTAATTTTCCCATAGACTTAAGTAAAGTGCCACGATTATAATAGGCTTGATAAAAATTTGGGTCTAATTTAATTGCTTTAGTAAAATCTTTGTGTGCCAAATCGTGTTTTGCTAACTTTAAAAATACATTACCGCGATTGTAAACGGCGGCGATGTAATTTTGGTCTAATCTTAGCGCTTGCGTATAGGCTTTAATAGCTTGTTGGGGTTTTTCTAATCTGTCGTAGCAATTACCAAGGTTATTGAATGCGCCGCTGTCTTTGCCATTCAATGTTAATGCTTGGTCTAAATAGTTGGCGGCAGCGGTAAAATCTTCTTGGTTTTGTGCCATTGTTGCTAAACAAAAATACGCCTCAGCACTATTTGGGTTGGCTTTTATCGCATTTGACATACTTTCAATCGCCAAATCATCGTTGCCTTGTAATTGGTGCAAATTACCTAAGTTTAGATGAGCATTTGCTGTTAAATCTTGGGTTGTATCTTGGTGATTGAGTAGAGCATTCCACGCTTGAATAGCCTCTGATAAATTACCTGTTTTTTGACGCGCATAGGCTTCTACCATTAAATCGCTAAGTGCTTGTTTATTCATTTAAGTAGTTCTTTAGCTTTGCTGGTGTCCAGATTAATGGCGGGTTCTTTACGACCGAATGAGCGCATAAGCAGGAACATGGCAAATGCTAGAAAGGCAAAAGGTAGAAACCACAAAAGGTAGGTATTTGCATTCATAGGGGGCTTAAAGACGACAAAATCGCCGTAGCGATCCACCATAAATTGACGAATGTCGTCATTGGTTTTGTCTTGCAAAATTAATGACCTGACCTTTGCCCTGAGGTCTTGTGCTAAGCTTGCATTTGAGCCGCCAATGCTTTGCCCTTGGCATACTGGGCAGCGAATTTCACCTATTAACGCTTGGTAACGCTGTTCTTGTTTTGGAGTGGTGAAAATTGTGGCATCAATAGTTTCAGCATAGAGTGGATTAATAAGTGTTAGCAGTAGTAAAAATTGAATAAAATAACGCATAATTAGTTTCACCAATTAAAAACAAATAATTTTAACCTATGCCGTTAATTACACTTGACAATATTTCTTTAAACTTTTCTGAAAAACCTATTCTAAATGAGGTAAATGCCACTATTTTAAAAGGCGATAAAATTGCACTTATTGGGCGTAATGGCGAGGGTAAATCATCATTTATGCGAGTGTTGGCAGGGGCGATTGAACCTGACGATGGTAAGGTAAAGATTAAAAATGGCATAAAAATTAGTTATCTGGAACAAACGCCGCCAGAAGATAATGATAAAAATCTGTTTGACATTGTGGCAGAGGGTTTGGGGGATATTGGTGAGATTTTAACTCAATATCAGCAGTTAATGACTGAGGAAAAATTAGACGAAGCAGCACAGTTGCAAGAGCAAATTGACCAGTTGGATGGTTGGCAACATTTGCACAAAATTGAGACCTTGTTGAACCGCTTTACCCTCAATCCAAAGGTTATTTTATCCACGCTATCAGGTGGCTGGAGACGACGGGTGATGTTGGCACGGGCTTTGATACAAGAGCCAAATGTGTTGTTGCTTGACGAGCCGACTAATCATATGGACATTACTGCTATTCTTGATTTGGAAAAAATGCTTAAAGATTACCACGGTACTTTGGTGTTGATTAGCCATGACCGTGCGTTTATTGCGGGCATTGTGAATAAAGTGTTTGATCTTGACCGTGGTAATTTAGCGGTGTTTGAATGTGGTTACGATGATTATGTTAAACGCAAACAAAATTTACTCAACTCAGAGGACTTAGCCAACAAAAGATTTGACAAAAAACTCGCCCAAGAAGAGGTTTGGATTCGTCAAGGTATTAAAGCACGCAGAACTCGTAATGAAGGTCGGGTGCGGGCTTTGGAGGGAATGCGTCAGTCTTTTGTAGGTCGTCGTCAAACTCAAGGGAAAATCAAAATACACTCGGTAGCAGAAGACGAAAAACGCGCCTCAAAATTGGTATTTGAACTGAAAAAAATCAATTATTCTATTGCCGATTTACAGTTGGTCAAGGATTTTTCTATGTTGGTTTTAAAGGGGGAGAAAATTGGCATCATTGGAGGCAATGGGTCGGGTAAGTCTACTTTCATTAAATTATTATTGGATGAATTACAGCCGACTAGTGGCACTATTCGTCGGTCTAAAACCATTAAACTTGCTTATTTTGACCAAATGCGTGAAATGTTAGAGCCGAATATGAAGGCTATGGATTTTGTCTCGGGCGGTAGCGACCACATTAATATCGGTGGTAAAAGCAAACATATTATTGGTTATTTACGCCAATTTTTATTCACTGGAAAGCAAGCGATGGCACCAATTAAAATGTTTTCTGGTGGTGAAAAAAACCGTCTAATGTTGGCAAAAATTCTCTCACAGCCTGCCAATTTGTTAGTGCTTGATGAGCCAACTAACGACCTTGATGTGGAAACCCTGGAGTTGCTTGAAGAAATGTTGGTAGATTATACGGGTACATTAATTTTAATCTCACACGATAGAACTTTTTTGAATAATGTGGTTGGCTCAACTGTGGTTATGGATGGCGATGGCGTGATTAACCAATATGCAGGGGGTTATGACGATTATCTACTACAAAAGCAAACGGATTTAAACAATAAAGATAGCCTGAAATCCAAACCAAAACAGCAAAAAAAGACGGGTAGCAATTCAAGTAAAAAACTGACTTATAAAGAACAGCAAATGCTGAATCAACTACCAAAGAAAATTGAAACAACGGAGGCTAAAATTGGCAAGATACAATTGCAACTTTCCGACCCTGAGTTTTTTCAACAACCTGAGTCTCAAGAAGCACTGATTCGTTTAGCCCGATTGGAAGCTGATTTAGAACGCTATTTTGAACAATGGAATGCGTTAGAATGACTCCATTAATCGTTGATTTAGACCACACATTGATTGACACTGATTTATTATACGAATCCTCAATTGGTGTTTTAAAGTCTCAACCTTGGCTGGTGTTTCTATATCCTTTTTGGTTTATGCGGGGCAAAGGCTATCTGAAAGAACAATTGGTTCAGCGTTTTGATATTAATGTCGCCAATCTGCCTTACAATCAAACCACCCTTAATTATATCAAAACCCGTAAAACACAAGGCGATAAAATCATCCTCGCCACCGCCTCGCACAAATCTTACGCCTTTGCCGTTGCAAAACACATTAAATTATTTGACGATGTAATGGCAAGCGATAAAAATTTCAACCTGTCTTCCCGCAACAAAGCGGACAAATTAGTAGCGCGTTTCGGTAACAAAAATTTCGATTATATGGGCGACCACAACCGTGATATTCCCGTATGGGAAGCATCAAATTTATCAATCTTAGCCAATGCTTCTGAAACATTAATTAAAAAAACCCAACACCTTAATAGGTTAATAATTTCCAAGAAAACCCCATAGATTGTATTTAACATAGTCAAGGACTGTATCGAAATTATCTAATAGAGACCTTTGCATAAATAGGGATGATTAGCAAAATGACAGATTTTATTAAATTGGAAATTTTTTAAATCCACTCCTAGCCAGGGCTAAGGGTGTTTTTAAAAAGTTTGTAATTTGATGAAAGATGGCGTTTTGATGATTATTCATATTTATGCAAAGGTCTCTATTAAATTGGAAATTTTTTAAATCCACTCCTAGCAGGGCTAAGGGTGTTTTTAAAAAGTTTGTAATTTGATGAAAGATGGCGTTTTGATGATTATTCATATTTATGCAAAGGTCTCTAATAAAGAGAAAGTAAAGAAATGTAAGTTATAAAAGTCATAAAAATCAACCCTCTATCAAGTGTGACAAGATACCAAGGAGTAAATACACTGCACTCGTTGCCACCAAAGTAACAGCAACGACTTTAGCAAGTGTGAGATTTTTACCGAGAACGCGGTTGCTGATGAACCAAATAACATAGGCAACAACAAAGGTAATAATAAGTATTCTAATGAGCATAATTTTAATTTTTATCTAAGTTTTTTTACAATTTTAGTCGCTAACAACAAACTGATGCCCTTAACTTTTTGAATTTCATTAACAGATGCTTTTTGTACTTCTTGCAGTCCACCAAAATGGTTAAGTAATGCAGTACGACGAAATTTTCCAACACCTTCGATGCTTTCAAGTGGAGAAGTGGTGCGTTTTTTTCCGCGTTTTTTGCGATGGTTTTTGATAGCAAATCGGTGCGATTCATCGCGGATGTGGTTGACTAACATCAGGGATTGGTTTTGTGGGGGGAGATTGATTTTTTGGGTTTTGCCATTTTTGACCATGATCAAAGTTTCTAACCCTACTTTTCTGCCCTCACCTTTTGCCACGCCAACTAATTGGATGGACTCAATGCCGATGGAGTCCATTACCATAATGGCTTGGTTGAGTTGCCCCAAGCCACCGTCAATAAATACCACATCAGGCAGGGGGTGATTTTCTTTTAGCAGACGGGAATAGCGTCTGAAAACAGCTTGATTCATTGCTGCATAATCGTCGCCTGGGGTTATATTGTTGATATTGAATTGACGGTATTTTTTTGTTATTGGTAGTCCTTTTTCAAACACCACACAGGACGCAACCGTTGCCTCGCCCATCGTGTGGCTGATATCAAAACATTCCATTACATTGGGCAGTGTTTTAAGATTGAGGATTTTTTGCAATTGAGTGAGTTGGGTGTGTTTGGTGAATTTTGAGATTAAATGTTGTTTTAAATTTTCCTTGACAGTGAGCATGGCAATCTTTAAAAAATGTCGTTTATCTTTTTGCGGTGTATCAATAATTTGTGTAGATAATGCTTCAGCAATCAGTTTTTTATGGTCTAATTTTTCACTTAATAATAATTGTTTAGGCGTGTTTTTGCCTAAATAATACAGCGGTAAAAAAGCAGATAGGACGGCTTCGGTGGTTTTGCCTCTAGCGTGTTTTGGAAAAATACATTCTTGTCCGATTTGCTTACCTGAACGCACAAATAGCACCTCAACTGCGTGCACACCCTCTTGCGTGGCAATACTGACGACATCCATATTACCCATACTTTGTGAACTGTGTTGTTCTTGGATGGTGCGTAAAGCAATCATTTGGTCGCGTAAATGAGCGGCGAGTTCAAATTCTTGATTTTTAGATGCGGTTTGCATTTTTTGCGAGATATTGTCCAAAGTTTGCACGCCTTTACCCGACAAAAATTGCCCCATCATTTTAATATCTTGGGTGTAATCTTCGTCACTAATTTTATTGACACAGGGGGCACTACAAAGTCCGATTTGATATTCCAAACAAGGGCGAGACCTTGAACGATAAGTCGCGTTGGCACATTGTCTGACTTTAAAAATCTTTTTTAGCAGCATGAGGGAATCACGCACGATGTGTGCAGAAGGGTAAGGTCCAAAATATTGGTATTTTTCATTTTTGGTGCCACGGTAGAATCCTACTTTTGGGTGTTTGTCATTACTGATGTAAATATAAGGATAACTTTTTGCATCTTTGAGTAAAATATTGTATCTGGGTTTGTGTTGTTTAATCAGTTGGTTTTCCAGTAATAGTGCCTGGGTTTCGGTGTCGGTAATGACAACTTCAAAATCTTTAATATTGGTAACTAACACCCTAGTTTTATCGTCTTGGTGGGTTTTGGAAAAGTAACTGGATACGCGTTTTTTTAGATTTTTTGCCTTACCAACATAAATCACCAAACCTTGTTTATCCAACATTTGATATATGCCAGGTTGCGTTGTTAAATTTTTTAGTTTTTCTTTAATTATCATCAGGTAAAATAAAATTTCTTTTAAAAGTACATATTAAATCAATGGTAAAAACAAGTCTTATTATATTGTCTATTCTGGTGGCCAATACAACTTTAGCGACGGATAATCATTCAAAAATATTAACTGATATTATTGATCCACCAAATACGGCCGCACTCAATGTTGTAGTAGGTGCTTTGTCATCATTGAAAGAACTTAGAAAAAAAGAGCAGGCTACACCTAAGAATATCAACGCACTAATTAATATTAAATTATTGCCTAATATTGCATTAGATGTTGCAACGCATTTGACATTAAAAAAGCATTGGGACAATATTAATGATGTGCAAAAAAATATTTTTCAGCGTTATATTGCCCAATCTTTAATTAGGGATTATGCGGGTATTTTAGGAAGTTATGATCAACTAGAGAGTGTCAATATTTCAGTCAATCCCAATGTAAAGCGTAAAGATAATAAGGCGATTGTTAAGTTAATCATCTCTTTTAATAAAAAACAAAATCCAGTTAAAGTTACCTTAAAAATGATTCGTTTAAACCATTGGTATATATATGATTTAATGTTTTCTGGCGTTAGTTTAATTAAAAATTATCAAGCACAATTTGATTCTCATATTAAACGCAAAGGTCTTGATAGTCTGATTAAAAAAATTAGTAGAAAATTAAATGTATAAGCTCGTTATCCAAGGGGGGAAGCCGCTAAAAGGCACGGTAAAAGTTGCAGGCTCTAAAAATGCTTCTTTACCCATTTTATTCGCTTCCATCTTGGCAGATACACCTCTCACGCTAAATAACACACCACAACTAAGCGATATTTCTACCACCTTGAGATTGCTAATGAGTATGGGTGCAGAATTTATTTTAGAATCTGATTCTTCGCTATTTGTTGACTCATCAACGCTTACTAATTTAGTGGCTGATTATGATTTAGTTAAAACCATGCGTGCCTCAATTTTGGCATTAGGTCCAATGCTAACGAAATACGGCAAAGCTAAAGTATCATTGCCAGGTGGTTGTGCGATTGGCACTCGCCCTGTCAATCTTCACTTGCAAGCCTTGGAAGAATTGGGGGCGACCATTGAAGTTAAAAATGGTTATATTTATGCGGAAACAAAAGGTTTACTCGGTGCAAATATTCATTTTGACCAAATCAGTGTGACTGCCACAGAAAATGTAATTATGGCGGCCACTCTTGCCAAAGGAACAACCACAATTAACAATGCTGCACAAGAGCCAGAAGTATCTGATTTATGTCATTGCCTTAATAAAATGGGGGCAAAAATCACAGGAATCAATACCTCAATCATCATCATTAAAGGGGTTGAAAAATTAGAAGGCGTTCAGTATTCTGTTTGCCCTGACCGTATTGAATCTGCCACTTATTTAGTAGCAGCAGCCATCACTAGAGGCTCTATCACTGTGAAAAATACTAACCCTCAAGTGATGCGTGCTGTGCTTGGAAAATTGATTGAAATTGGGGCTGATATCAAAACTGATAAAAGTTCAATTACACTAGATATGAAAGGTAAACGCCCAAAGGCTGTGAATATTAAAACCAGCACTTACCCCAATTTTCCAACAGATATGCAAGCGCAATTTACCGCTCTAAATACCATTGCAGAAGGCCATAGCACTATTACTGAGAACATCTTTGAAAATCGCTTTATGCACATTCCTGAACTCACGCGTATGGGCGCAGAACTCACCTTAGAAGGCAACACCGTTGTTTGTAAAGGGGTAAAATCACTCACAGGTGCACATTTAATGGCAACTGACTTGCGTGCTTCTGCCTCATTAGTATTGGCAGGATTGGCAGCCACAGGAACAACTACCATTGAGCGTGTTTATCATCTTGATCGTGGTTATGAAACCATTGAAGAAAAATTAAAATTACTCGGTGCTAGCATTGAGAGAGTACAGGATTAATTATGTTAACAATCGCATTGTCTAAAGGCAGAATTCTTGAACAAACCCTACCCCTATTGAAAAAAGCAGGGTTAGAAATTTCTGATGAGGAATTGAATTCTAGAAAACTAATTTTGGATACCAGCCTTGACGATGTTAAAGTCATCATTATTCGTGCCACCGATGTGCCTGTATTCGTTCAACATGGTGCAGCAGATTTTGGCATTTCAGGTAAAGATGTGCTGCTTGAACACGGTGCAGATGGTTTATTGGAATTATTAGACCTTGGTATTGCCCAATGTAAATTAATGGTAGCTGCCAGCGATGAACAAAAATTAAATCAAAATACTTTAAAAATTGCGACTAAATATGTCAATTCTACTAAACGCTATTTTGAAGCCAAAGGTCAGCAAATAGAAATTATCAAATTGTACGGTGCAATGGAACTTGCTCCTGTAGTTGGCTTGTCACATTGTATTGTTGATTTGGTTGATACGGGTAACACACTCAAGGCGAATGGTCTTGTTCCACTTGAACATATCATCGATATCAGTTCGCGTTTGGTGGTAAATGCTGCATCATTCAAAACTAAAAATGCAGAAATTAAATTTTGGATTAATAGCATTAAAAAAAATCTATGATTAACAATCTGAATTCTAGTCAGTCTGACTTTCAAGAAAAACTCTCTGCCTTGCTCGCTTGGGAAGGTGTATCTAGCGCTAATATTGCCAAAACAGTGGATGACATTATTGCCAATATCAAAGCCAAAGGTGACAAGGCTTTAATTGATTACAGCGTTAAATTTGACGGTGTATCTGCCAATAGTATGACAGACTTAACCATTGATTTACCTGTACTTAAAGATGCCTACAAATCACTTGATGAAAAAGAAAAATCTGCACTGACTGCCGCAGCCGACCGAGTGCGTAATTATCACCAAAAACAAGTGCAAGAGACTTGGACTTACACCGATGATGATGGCACAATGTTGGGGCAAAAAATTACTCCACTTGACCGTGTTGGCTTATATGTTCCAGGTGGCAAAGCTGCTTACCCTTCTTCAGTATTAATGAACGCCATTCCTGCCAAAGTCGCAGGAGTAGAAGAATTAATTATGGTTGTCCCAACACCAAATGGCATTATCAATCAATTGGTATTGGCGGCAGCCTACATCTCAGGCGTTACTCGTGTTTTTACTATTGGTGGTGCACAAGCAATTGCAGCACTCGCCTATGGCACGGAAACAGTGCCAAAAGTGGATAAAGTTGTTGGTCCAGGTAATATTTATGTTGCCACTGCCAAACGCGCAGTATTCGGACAAGTTGGTATTGATATGATTGCTGGACCCAGCGAGATACTGATTATTTGCGATGGCAAAACCAACCCCGATTGGATTGCCATGGATTTATTCTCACAAGCTGAACACGACGAAGACGCACAATCTATTTTATTGTGCCCTGACGCAGACTTTATCACCCGAGTAGAAACAAGTATCGCCAAACTTTTGCCTACTATGAACAGAAAAGATATTATTACCAAGGCACTTGAAGACCGTGGTGCTTTAATTCAAACCAAGGATATGGCTGAAGCTATCGCTATCTCTAACCAAATTGCCCCCGAACATTTGGAACTTTCTGTCGAAGCCCCAGAATCCATGCTTGATGATATTAAGCATGCTGGCGCTATTTTTATGGGAAGAAATACCTGCGAAGCACTCGGTGATTATTGTGCGGGCCCCAATCATGTGCTACCCACCTCAGGCACTGCTCGCTTCTCATCACCACTTGGCGTTTATGATTTCCAAAAAAAATCCAGTTTAATTATGGTCTCTGACCAAGGTGCAAACATACTCGGTGAAATTGCCGCTACCTTAGCTGATGGCGAAGGTCTGCAGGCACACGCTCAATCTGCTCGCTATCGCATCACTTAATTGATGAGAATATTACTCAGGAGTGCGACTAACAAAGCACCGATTACACTGATTCAAACTATTTATCTCTCGCTACTTTTAAAGCTAAAAAGGAAATTTATTACTGCCACCCATCGGGGGTAATTTCATTTTTGATAAATCGGGCATCCCTCCCTCGCCACCACCTTGCATACTGCCCATTTTTGCCATCATTTTTTGCATTTTTCCACCACTCATTTTCTTCATTTGCTTTTGCATTTTCTCAAACTGTTTGAGCAGTTTATTAACATCTTGCGGTCCAGTGCCCGAACCTTTGGCAATGCGATTTTTACGAGAACCCTTAATCAACTTGGTGTGGGTGCGCTCTTTGGGTGTCATAGAATTAATCATGGCAACCATTTTTTTGGTTTCCATTGAACCCATTACTTGATTCTTAACGCTCTGAGGTATTTTTCCCATGCCTGGCATTTTATCCATCAAGGCTTCCATGCCACCCATTTGCTCCATTTGCAAGAGTTGGTCGCGCATATCTTCCAAATCAAACTGTCCTTTTGCCATTTTTTGGGCAGATTTTTGGGCTTTTTTATGGTCAACTTTTTGTTCTATTTCTTCAATCAGTGAAAGTACATCGCCCATACCTAATAGACGTGAAACAATTCTATCAGGGTGGAACGGCTCTAGTGCATCAACTTTTTCACCCACACCTAAGAATTTAATCGGCTTGCCAGTAATGTGCCGCACGGAAAGTGCTGCACCACCTCGTGCATCGCCATCAGTCTTGGTTAAGATAACGCCTGTGAGTGGCAAAGTATCAGCAAAGACTTTAGCGGTGTGTACTGCATCTTGACCGGTCATAGCATCAACCACAAACAAGGTTTCAATCGGATTAACTTTCTTCTGTAAGACTTGAATTTCTTCCATCATCTCGCTATCAATGTGCAATCGACCTGCGGTGTCCACTAAAAGCACATCAAAAAATTGCTTTTGTGCGTGTTTCTTGGCGTTGGCAACAATCTTTTCTGGCTTTTCGTTAATGTTAGACGGGAAGAATGTCACGCCAACTTGCTCTGCTAACACTTCCAACTGTTTAATCGCCGCTGGACGGTAAACATCAGCACTTACCACCAAGACTTTTTTGTTTTCACGGGCTTTTAAATAACGCGCCAACTTGGCAATTGAAGTGGTTTTACCGGCCCCTTGCAAGCCTGCCACCATCACTACTGCTGGTGGTTGTGCTTTAAGATCTAAGGTTTTATTCTCACCACCAATAATTTGCGTTAATTCCGTTTCAACCAGCTTAATAAACGCCTGTGATGGGTTTAACCCCTCGCCAACCTTTAAGCCCATGGCTTTTTCTTGCACCTTGTCGAGGAATATTTTAATAACTTCAAGCGCAACATCTGCCTCTAATAAAGCACGACGCACCTCACGAATAGCATCTTTAATATTGGATTCGGAGAGTTTATTTTTGCCTTGCAAGACCTTAAAGCTATTAGTAAGTCTATCGGTTAAATTGTCAAACATTTTTTTTGTATTAATAAAGTAGAAGTATCCTATTATAATGACTTATTATTTACCTAACAAAGTTGATTATGTTTTTATCTTATTTCGCCATTGTTGCTTATTTATTGGCCGCCCTATTATTAATGCGTTTTTTTACACAAGACAAGGTTCAGCATAAACATCAAAAAAGCATTTTTTTATTGGTTAGTTTTGCCATCATCACCCACGCTTTAACCTTCACAAACTTTTGGACGACTAACGGCATCTTCTTTGGACTTGCCAATAGCGCCTCTTTTGCCGCTTGGTTAATTGCGATTTTATTGTTCATATCTTCAATCTCCAAACCCGTACATGCACTTGGTATTTTGGTTTATCCACTGGCTGCTTTATCGCTCATCTTTAGCATTTTATTCCCCGATACTATTGGCAAAATCATCTCTTTAAGCGTTGCTTCACATGTATTCTTATCCATCACTGCTTACGCCCTGCTTGCTTTAGCAGTGTGTCAATCGGTGTTACTAAAAATTCAAGAAAATTACTTGCATGCTAAAAAAATCAATAGTTTTATCAAAAAATTACCTCCCTTGCAAACCATGGAAAGACTGATGTTTCAAGGTTTACGAGCTGGTTTTTACCTGCTAACCTTGTCACTGATTACCGGTTTCATCTTTATTGACGATTTCTTTGCACAACACCTTATTCACAAAACAGTGCTTTCATTAATGGCATGGGTTATTTTCGCTGCATTAATCTTTGGACACAAAATCTTTGGCTGGCGCGGAAAACAAGCTATCACTGCTATACAGATGGGGTTTGGTGTATTACTATTGGCTTATTTTGGATCTAAGTTTGTATTGGAAAGGCTTTTGAGTTAGTCAATTTTCCACAAATTACAAGCCACTTCTGCCAATAAATTTTGTCTTGAGTTAATAGCACTTTCATCCCATTCCGAATAATCATTAATATTTTTATTGGTTTTATATACACTATTAAATAACACTGGTTTTTTCTCATCAAATGGCTCTTGCGACATATTGTGATGGGTATCAATCAACGCCATATTTCCGAGTCGTTGGTTAAATTTTTGCCAATCACCATCAAAATATTTTATCCAATCTTCATCAGAGTTTTCAGGCAAAATATGCTCAATAGTCAATACAGCCTCATCAATAGATGTCTCTCCCTCAAACTCTTCTAACCTTGCCAATAAGTATCTTGCCTTTTTATTAGATTGTTTCGTCGGGAATGTTTTGTTAGAAAAATTTAACTTAAATTTTTCATCATTAGGATACAAAGTTAGCAACTTTTCTTTAACATCATTAATATTGCAGCCGTTTGAAATTAAAACACAAATATCACTATACAAACTTTCTTGTTCGCCAGTATGCTCCCTGCAAATAACATTGTATCTTAAAGATAAAACCTTAACCCACCTTAAAATAATATGAAAATCTTTCTTAAAAGACAAATAACTTGCAAACAACAGGCTTGTTGGCTGACTAATGCCAAACATTCTTAGAAACAATAAGTCTCTCCTGATGTCGTGATACATGTCTATATCCTTCCAAAATTCATCTTCAGGATTAACTAATGCCGCATAAAGATAACAATTATTACTCAGTTCATCTAGATACTTGTTAGCAATATCATTGGTTGTAATTTTGCTTTTTATTGATTTAAAGAGTTGGTTTTTCCTCACTCTTTTATGGCGACTATTCCATTCTGTAAAAATATAATCAGTGTAGTTTTTACCAGAAATATTTTCACCAATTTTTTCCCACTTCTCATCCAATTCATCAATTAAGTTGTCTGGCATATTTTTATCAACATCAATAATAGAAAATAAATAATTTTTTAATAAATCCGCTGACGACAACTTAACACCCCTAGCATTTAGCGTCTCAAAGACTTTATATGCATTGAGTTCATCGCCAATAAATATAGTAGTAAAAAGTGTTTTTCTGGCAACACTCTCAATTAAAGAATTAATGTTTTCACCTTGTGAGAAACTGCAAAACTTGCCATAAAAGAATTCTAATGCATCATGCATCAATCTAATAGTTTTTTTAGCACCTCTGCTCTGTATTGGCTGCCCCTCAACTGCTTTTCTATAATGAAAATCATTATTACGATTAAGTTTTAACTTGTTTTCTGTATTTAAATAAGTTAAATCTTTAGTGCCTATAAAGGTTTCTAACAACAATGCAGCCCTTTCATTGTCATTAATCTCTTTTAATCTTTTAATAGCCGCTAGAACAATCAATGAAAATGTGGTAAATCTCTGCTGCCCATCAATAATAATAAACACATTGTCGTCCTTCTCTTGTAAAACCAAATACCCCATATAATGATATTCATCATCATTATTATCATCACAAATAAATGCAATATCTTCCCATAAATCTTGCCACTGCTCATTTTCCCAAGAATAATCTCTTTGAAATTTTGGCACAAAGTATTTTTTACCATTACCTAGTAAATCTCTAAGATTTAAATCATCTGTTTTTATTTTTAGTTTATTTCCCATAGGTTAAGATAGTTTAAAACAGACTAGCATTCTACACTAATCAATATGCAACACAGC